>CAUSCO010000004.1:0-229923 GCA_963530265.1 uncultured Bacillus sp. | reverse complement strand
ACGGTCGCTTATTGCGGTTCTAATCGACCGCGAAACTGGGAAAAATCAAGTTACGGTCGCTTATAGTCGTTCTAAACGACCACGAAGACTGGAATAGAGAAATCATGGTCGCTTATAGCGGTTCTAATCGACCGCGAAACTGGGAAAAATGAAATCACGGTCGCTCATAGTCGTTCTAAACGACCAAGTAGACTGGAATAGAGAAATCACGGTCGCTTATAGTCGTTCTAAACGACCAAGTAGACTGGAATAGAGAAATCACGGTCGCTTATAGTCGTTCTAAACGACCGTTAAGATGGGAAAAATGAAATCACGGTCGCTTATCATGGTATCTCCTATTTACCTGGGGCAAAGTTCAGGTAAATATCGCCCGGCTCTACTAATGTTGTGTGATTAAACCTTTGGTTATGCATAACGAGAAATAGCTTGTTTAAAAAGCTGTTTAAATTGCTCCCGATCTTCTGCTGTAAAAGGCTTTGGTCCCTTTGTTCGCTTTCCGCTTTTTCGAGCCATTGCACTTAAATAACGTGTTTGTAATAATTGGTCAATGTTTTCATTTGTATAGCTAAACCCTTTATGGTGAAGGACTATACATCCTTTTGCTAACCCTAGCGAAGCAAGACCATAATCTTGCGTAACAATGATATCTCCTGAATCTGCTAACTTCATAATCCGATAATCGGCAGCATCTGCTCCGGAATCCACATAAATGATTTTCACTCCTGATGGTTGCTCCGCATTAGAAAAATGAGAAAAGCTCGTTACAAGGGTAACAGGAATTTCCGCTTTTGTACCTTCAGATATAATAATATCTTTTACCGGACAAGCATCTGCGTCAACATAAATTTTCATCTTATCTCTCCTGTAAATATGTTCGAATTGATTGTGAGCCATTTTCCTATTCTAATCTGTTGCAGAATTATAATACCTGCTTCCTTCGAAATCTCCCTGATACCCATTTATTCTGTAAGTAATTTAACGATTCCTTCTTCCACCACCCACAGTTATGTCAATAAGAAAAAAGCCGCCAAATGGCAGCTGTATCTTTTATTTTATTCATACATCCAATTTAAATTAGATTGTATCATTTTTCTGTCCAAAACTCGAATTATTACAATATTTCTTTGTCCAATGCCATCAGTGCCCTGACAAGTGCTTCTGCTCCTTGGGCGATATAGTCTATATCTTTCCACTCTTCTGGACTATGGGACAATGACATCCACACTGCGCACTTCAACCCAGCAGAACGGCGTATCCTCTCTTCACCAATAAACATCCGAACAAAGTCATTTGCCGGGTGTTTCACAAGAGAAGGCTTTTAAAGATTTAAATGTAAATGCTTTATTTATCTCTACTACTATACAATAATTTAGTCCCTAGTTCCATTCGGAATATTATACGCTGACCGGTTTTTTATTCCCATTCACCACAAGGTTTTTCTGCTCACCTAAATCAATGGTTCCGTCAGGGCTTTTGATTTCGCAGCGAATAATATCGCCATCCTTCAGGTATCGACCATTATCGGCTTGACTCTCTAATAAAATTTCCAACTTTTGCTGGGCAGGCAAAGATGAATTTGCAAGCTGACCATTAACTTCTGGTGTAAGATTTAAGGCTACCCCGCCGGTTGTTCCAGTGAGGATTAAATCCCCTTTGGATAAATCCATTATTTCAGAAAGCTCGGTCAATGTTTCTGCAGGTTTAAACAGCAGTTGACTTGAATTAGCAGATTGGCGCAGCTCATCATTTACCCAAAGGTTCAGTTCTAAGTTATGAATCTGTGATACTTCATCTTGATCCAATAAATAGAAAAATGGACCCGTTGGAGCAAACGTCCGATAGCTTTTTCCTTTTAACCATTGGCCTTCCGTAAACTGAACATCACGGGATGAAACATCATCGACTATCACAAGTCCTGCGATATATTGATCGAGGTTTTCATCTGTTACTTCAACAGGTCCTGTAAGATCGGTCCCAATGACTAACCCCAGTTCGATCTCGTAATCCAATAATTTAACATGTTCAGGACGGACAATTTCACTGTTTGCTCCACATAAACTACTATCGGCTTTACTGAAAAACATGTTAAATGGAGGCTTCTGAGCCTCAAATCCTGCTTCCGTACGATGGGTGGCGTAATTAGCCCCTTGGCAAATAATCCGTGCAGGCTTTGTGACAGGGCTTAAAAGTTCCACTTCAGCGAATGGAACCACCGTAGCAGCCCCTTCTTCATTAACTTTCTTTGCCTCTTCAATTCCCGCTTCTAAAAATTCCGCTAAACTCCGATAATTAGTTGGTAATACATTGATCGATCCCTCTGAAACAATGCCCCACTGCTCCTGGTTATCCTTTTTAAAACGTACCACTTGCAAGCCCATAACCTACTCCCTCTCTTTAATAAAAATTTAGTCCAAAAGCGAACAGTTACAAACACTGCTCGCTTTTTAGCGCTATTTACTTTATTTTACATGACATTTGAGGTATTTGCATCCAATGGGGCTGAATTTTCAGTTTTTTTAGGACGAACTGCCATCCAAACCAATCCACCACACACAAGAAGGATCAATCCGCATAACTGGAACGCGTATTGGAAGCCAATAGCCGGACTTGCTGAGTGTTCAATGAAATAACCGGTTACATATGGTCCTGCAATGCCCCCTAATGAAGTAAGTGCCATAAACCAACCTTGTATTTTCCCTTGATGTTTAGATGAAACCAAATCTACTAAAATGGCTGGGCCCATGACCAAGGTAATACAGCCAAACGTTAACCCTAGTGATAATAATACAATTGCTAGTAAATTTGAGCTGACCATGGCTCCAAAAAAGTAACTGACCGCTCCTGCTAACATTACTGGTCCAAGGACAAAGATTCTTCCCTTCACCACACTTTTCGTCTTGTGGTAAATCCGGTCAGAAATAGTTGAAAAGATAATTTGCGAAAGCGTAATCATAATCCAAGGCAAGGCTACGACAATTTTTAATGTGCCTTCGCTTAGGTGGCGAACATTTTCTAAATAATTTGGGAGCCAGTTCAGCCCGATTGTAAAGGACCAATAAGTAGCAAAACCACATAATGCCACAAAGATGAAGTTTTTCGAGAATAAGACTGAGGTGAATTTTGACTCGTTCTGAACGTTGGATAATGGCGAACCGCTCTTTGCGGTAGAAAGTTCAGTATCTGTAACCGTTTTCTCTTTTGCGATCCATAACCATACGATAATCCAAATAAAGCCCACTACTCCGGTTGAGATAAATGCAGAACGCCAGCCATAACTCATGATGAGATGCATTAAGGCAGGGGCTGAGATGGCGACACCAAGCGGTCCGCCAACTGAAACCAAGGTTAAACCAATACCCAATTTTTCCTTTGGAAGATATTTTGAGGCAGCTGTCATCGCTAAAGCGTAAGAAGGCCCTTCTCCTGCCCCTAAAATGATTCTCGTTACCAATAAATAAGTAAAACTGCTAACAAAGATCGTCGAAAATTGAACAATCGACCAAACCAATACCATCCCAGCAATTACTTTTTTCGCACCGATTTTATCGGCAAGGCTGCCGCCTAAAACAGCTGCGAGTGAATATAGTAAGAAGAATACACTGCCAACAACACCCCATTGTTCTGGCGTTAATTCTAATTCCTTCATAATCGGAACCGAGGCAAACCCAATAATCGCTTTATCCGCGTTACTAATGACTGTTAATAAAAATAATAGAAAGATAATCACCCATGCTCGTTTTGATACTGCACTTTTCTTCTTTCCCATAAAGGACCTCCTTAAATTTCTCCCAATTTCCTCATTTTATAAAAATAAAGCGCTACTACCTAGATACAAAATCTTGATAACTATGAATCAGGGAATAGCGCTCTCAAAGGTTAGTCTTATTATTTTGTTACAGATGCTGTTTCATGTTGCTTCGCGTCTTCTTTCCCATATTTCAATAAGAAGTCTGTTAAAATAGTGTTAAATTCTTCTGGTTTCTCCCATTGCGGCCAGTGTCCGGCATCTTTAATGACAACCAACTCACTATTTGGAATCATATCCTGAATCGGTTTCGCTTCTTCAACAGTAGAGGTTGGATCATGGTCTGTCCAAGCTAATAATGTCGGAACATTGATTTTACCGCACCATGATGGATCCCAGCTATACAGCTTTCTGATTTCGATATCCTGCAGGCAGACAATATGATGAACTGCTTCTTGATAAGAGGGCTGTGTATAAATTTTATAACGAGATTCAATTAATTCCTCAGTAACTTGACTTTTATCGTACATTAACCACTCAAGTCTTGTTTTGACATTTTCATAGTTTGCTTCAAGAACGGCTTTTAAGGTTGAATCCTTCAGCCTTTGCATCACTTCAGGTTTGTTATTAACGTTTCCTGGTGTGTTTAACACCATGGCTTTCACATATTCTGGATGTTCAGCCGCAAACCATGCTGCGACCCAGCCTCCTAACGATTCACCTGAAAGGAATACTTTTGATAATCCTAATGCTTGGATCACTCCCAATAAATGCTCACTATAGTAATCAATCCCATATTGGCGATCTGGTTTGGCTGTGTAGCCGTGACCTACCATATCAATGCAAATCACGCGGAAATGTTCACTTAACCCTCTGATATTTCGTGCATAGGCCTCAATATGGCCCCCAGTACCATGAAGCAAAATCAAGGGCTCGCCTGTTCCTGCTTCAAGCACTCTCGTTTTAATATCATTTGCATTTACATAATAGAGTTTATATTCCAAATCAGCTAAGTCTGTCCAGATTGTCATTTAAATCTCTCCTTTTAAAAAAATGTCTATGTTAGAATTGTTGATTTTTTATTGAAACGCTTTTCCTTTGGGCTTTTCGGGCAATGAATAACCTTTCATTGCCAAATATAGCCTCGAATATATTAAATACTGATTTCGTACTCAGATGATTCTTCAGGATGAGTTTGGTTAACCGGCTGGCTGAACTGAACAATCGCCATACCTGTTACCCATTCTGGAATTGGCTCATAGCAAGCGACACTAGTATCAAAGTTTTGCAATGCACCAAGCAAGACAAGCCAGTTGTGAATTTCCTGACCGCCGTTTCCTAGATGTTCCTCAATATAATCGGCACTCCAGTTTCTTAATACTGCATAATCCTTTTCAGTAATCAAGCGTAAAAATTCTCGGTCGATTTGCTCGTTAACAGGACCAGATTTAATTCGTGTTACATTGGTTTCCCGTAATTTTAAATATTCATCAAGCTGCTCTATTTCCTGGCGGCCATTTTTCAATACTTGAATTAAGGATTGGTCCTCTGGTTTTTCACTCTCAATCTTCGGAATAGGCACCCAGTGGGATAATCCCCCCGACGCAACAATCGCAACCTTAAGATCTGTATCCCATGATTCAATCGCTTTACGGATGACTTCTCCCATCTGGAAGCATCGCTCCATGGTTGGCAGCGGCGGTGCTGAAGTATTGACAGCGATTGGCACAACTGGAATGTTTAGATCTGGATTTAAAAAGTAAATTCCTTGTGTATGACCGTGATCGACCTTCATTTTTAACGTAAACGCAAAATCAACATTGTTTTCTAAACCAGTGTGTAGGATATGCTTTGCAAGGTCCTGCTGAACTGGGATTTGGTATTTGGGAAGCTGCCAGTCTCCCCAGCCTTCACACTCGCCGATTCCAATCGTAAAGGAAGGCATATGATCATAGAAATAACTATTAAAATGATCATCAGATACTAAAACCATCACATCGGCTCCTGAATCTTCGAGAAACTTCTTCATTTGGGCGGCAGTATTAAGGAAACGCTGTCCCTTTTCTCCACCTCCCGCTTCATTTGTCATGATCATTGGACTATGTGACATCGCGACGCCTGCAATAATTTTAGCCATTCGATCATCTCCTTTTCAGATTTTAAGATATCCGTAGTTTCCTAGATTCAACAATTTGTTTCTTCCAGACAATCGATAGTTTTCCTTTAAAAAATTCAGGAATTTCATTTGTACATTTGAGAGTTGTACCATCGTTCATGACAGTGACTTCTGTTTGGACAGAACCACTTAGATTTTCCAACGTAACTCGATAGCGGCCGGGACCCGGAAGAGTATAATACGGATAAAGAGTGAATCCCTCTCCATTCCATTCGCACTGTGTCTCATAGAATTGCCCCAGTAAATCAGGCAGTTCTGCCACCCTCCCGTTTAACAGCCGTTCGCGAATACAGGTGGAACTAATCTTCTCACCCCTAAGCTCTACCTTTGCTACCTTTGTGACATCAATTAGGCCACCAGAGTCGTGCTTTAACCGATCCATATTTCCGGACCCGCGAGCACCGTATGAAAAATCAAAACCTGCCACTGCATGAACAACACCAAGACCGTTCAGATATTGCACAGCAAACTGTTCCGGCGATAATCCAGCAAACTCTTTATCAAATTCCACAATATAAAAGGTATTGACTCCCATATTCCGAAGCTTTGCCTCTTTTTCAGCAAGCGGCATTAAATAATGGACGTGAATTTCCCCATTAGAGATAATCGTTTTCGGGTGAGGGAAGAAACTCATGACAGCTAATGGTACTTGTTTTTCGCTTGCCTTTTGATAAGCGGTGTTAATAACTGCACAATGTCCATGATGGAGACCGTCGAAACAACCAAGTGCCATCACATTTGGCCTCGCCTTTTCCTGCCATTCTGCCAAATTACTCCGGTTTACACGAATTGTTTCCATAACAGTCTCCTCTCATGTTCCTTAGCTGGTCACAGTCTCTACTTCTACTAATGCACGGTACTTACCATTATAAAAAATCAGTGGCTCTGCATCTTCAAGGTGGATATCCGTTACCTTGCCAATAAACAAGGTGTGATCCCCTTCAACATGTTCAGCTGATACTTCACATGCAACTTGTGCCACGGCACCATGCAGAACTGGCTTTCCATCAAGGCGGTCAAAGGTTACTTCCCTGTGTTCTTTCAATTGTCCAGCAAAAATCATCGAAAGCTCTTGCTGGTCAGCAGCTAAGATATTAACAGTGAAAATCTTGCTTTCTTTTATTTTGTGTAGGATTTTTGCTTTTTCACCGATAGAAATGACCACAAGCTTTGGATCAAGCGATACGGACATGAACGCATTGGCTGTCATTCCGTGTACCTCACCCTCTACTTCTGTGGCAATGACGGTTACCCCTGTGGCAAACTTACCCATTGCACTGCGAAACTGACGATCATCCATTATATAAATCCTCCTGTCTTAAAAAATCTTTTTTTAATAAAAACTAGTAGTTTTATCCCCTAACGCCGCTGTCAAAACCAAACAATTCTTTACCGTATGCGGCAACTGCATCTTCGTATAAAGAAGTTTTATGTGTGGCAACGGAGATGATATCTCGTAAGAATAGTTCCATTGGGCCGCCTTTATAAAGTGCGCCTCCGCCTAGAGTTAACAGAGCCCTTACAGCAATATCTGTGCAAATCTTAATTGCTTTTGTCCGAATCGCAAAGAATTCGGAAGGCGATGTTTTACAGCCATCTTTTTCATAGTTTTCTAGAAGGTCAATGTATTTGTCCAGCAGGGCTTCTGCTATATGAAAATCAGTTGTCATTTCTGCTAATACCCGCTGGCTTCTTGGTGACTCACTTTCCCTTACACCGTCCATTAAACGCACACGTTTTTCAGTAAGGACTTTAAATTCCTTTAGAATCCGCTCTGCCCCGCCAAGTGCCATATAACCGAATCCAAGATAGAAGGAAGGGAAGAATGGGACATGATAAAAAGGATAGTCCAGATCATATTCTTCTAGCGGTGGCCTTCTTGTAAGCTCTGCTTGATCTATACGTAAAATCCGATCCATTGGGACATATACATGATCGGCAATAATTTGGTTACTTCCCGATCCTCTTAAGCCAAATGTATCCCAATTGTGGACAATTTCCACTTCGGATGTTTTTAGCATCGGCAAACAATATACAGGTTTTTCGCTGTCAGGGAACTGAATCATAACCCCAACACCAACCCAATCACTATAGTTGATCCCGCTGACAAAACTCCACTTTCCGCTGATGCGGTAACCATCACCATCCCGTTCTGCTGTGCCTAAGGCTGCAAAGATATCGGCAATTAGTCCGCCATGATTAATGATTTCGTCTGCACCTTTTTCAGGAAGAAAGGCTGGAAGCATATTGTGAAGCGGGTACAGATAGGTCAACCATGCTGCTGAAATATTGTAATTAGCCACCTTACGAACAACCTTAGCAAACGTTTTCAAATCTGCCTGTGGACCATCGTATTTTTTTGGCAGCATCATTCGTGAGATTTGCGTTTCTTTGATGAGGTCTACTACATTTTGTGAAATAGTCGCATTTTTCTCCGTCTCTTGTGCTTCTTTCTCTGCTAATTTTCCGATTCGTTCCGCTCCGGCTAGTAAATCTTCAACTGTGACAACTTCCCCTTTTAATGCAAAGCTTGCCATTTTTCTTCACTCCTTTTGTTTTATTAGAAACTGATTGTTGAGAAAATAATTAGGTTATGGACTGACGTCCTTAGGTAAATTTGTGTGGGACCGCTTACATTTGCGATTCAATTAAGTTTTTACTATTTGAACCTTGTAAATAAAGTTTATATAATTTGCAATTTTCATTCTAGAACAGAATTTGTTCATGTTTCTAAATTTAATAGACAATATTTGTTCATTGCTCAAAAAAGGCATAAGAAAAACCATCCAGATGATCGGGATGGTTTCTATTCTAATGGGAGTTCCCCTATAGCAATCAACGATTTTAAAATTAGTAATAATTGATGGGTTTCATTTGAATCACGAAGATCTTTTTCTAGTAAACATTCAATTCTGTTAATCCTATGCCGAAGACCGCTCATCGATAAAGATAACTCACACATCGTCTGTTCAAGTTTTCCTCCATTAAGCAAAAAACTGTAAAGCGTTTTCAAAAGTTCAAGCATTTTCGGATCCTTCAAGTTATATAAAGGACCAAGCTCCTGCTCGGCAATCATTTTAATCCCGCTGATATTTTTTGTGTTAATCAGCACCCCGACGATACCTAATGATTGAAATGGAACAATCTTTTTCTTGCCCTCTAATCGTAAGGCAATCACGGCTTCCTCGTAGCATTTCGAAGCCAGCTGAATATTGTCCCCTAAAAGGCTGATGCCAAGCTTGAATTGAACTTGAAAACATAATCTCATCATATAATCGAGATATTCTTTCATGACATCATAGATTGCCTTATTTTGAATGGTTTCATCTGTCATGAATAAAACCAAGTTGCCATCCCTGTGTCCAACTAAGATATTCTGCTTTTTCTCATTAAAATAATGGAAGGTCGTTTCAAAAATTTGTTCTTGCAAAAGAAACTCGTCTTCAATAGAACTGTGCGCGTTCTTATATTCCATAACCGATATATAATAGTTCTGCTCTAGATTTAAACCTGTATATTTCCCTCGTTTAATCATCTCATCTGCAGGCAATCTGCCCTCCAATATTTGTTCAAGGAAATTTCCTTTCATTCTTTCAAACGTTTCAAACTTTGTTTTCTCATTTAAGAGAATGAGAGAAGCCGCATTGGAAAAACGGTCTAAAAACAAATAATCCTCTTCATGATGATGATTATTCATATCATCATAAAGTAAGGTACAATAACCGATTACTTCTTTTTGTAAAAGGATTGGTGTGATGAGACGTTCCTGAATCGAAGTTTTGATAACTTTTTTTCTAAAAGGTAAAAGCGACTTCGTATTAAATCGATTTTCTTGAAGATAATGTTCCATATCGGCTTTTAAATCTAAATATTTTTCTTTCGATAGTCCTGAATAGGTAATTGTACGATGTACTGTATCTTCAACGATAATGGGGATTTGCAGCAATTTATAAACCATATCAGCTATGGTTTGCAAATTACTGCCATTGATAATCTCTTCAGTTAATTTGTTTTGAAAATTGGCCAAGCGAGTGACAACATTTTTTTGGTCCAGCAATTGGTCATAGGTTAACTCTAGCTCTTTTACAATCGGTGTTTCATTATAAAAATCGAGTTCATTCTCATCTTGAGGTTCCTTATCCCATTCCTTTTTTGGCTTCATCACCCATCGGCACTCCGGATCGCCTTTCCCGACACAAGTGACTTCTCTCGCCAAAACTGGTTCCCCAAATATCGTTGTCATAAAACCGCTCGCAAAGCCAATCAACGTATGACAAACCGGACCATTGGATAATCCGAAGCGGTTTATATGCTCTCCAGCCTCATAAGAATCAATCCATGTTCCGAATGAAAAAAAATATTGAATTCGGCTGTGTTCATCTAATTCATAGGAGCATTCATGTTTAATCCCTTTTATATGACCATTTTGAATGTGGAGAATCGGTCCATGCTTGATAAGATTTTCTAGCGAGGATTCCGTTTGCACCGCTTCTTTGGCAATTTTGACACCCATTTCCCAGCCATAATGAAATAAAAATCCCTTTATCCTCTTGATGCCAATATTCTTTGCCAGTTGCTGCCTGAGAATCCCGAATACGGATGCAGATGTTATAATCTTACGGTCACCTGCAACTACCTCATTACTATAACTCTCTTCCGAAACTTTGACGCTCATGCTAACACATCCTGTTTAATCAGTTTTGTTTTAAAAGAGTAAGCGCTTTATCTATATTTTAATCTAAAGAATTAGATTGTTCAAAGTTATCGTGTTAACAGTTTAGATGATTTGCATTTTTTCGAGATCTCTATCTAAATTTCGTTTATTTGAACTGCCAATTGGATTTGCTATTCCTCCGTACATCCCTGGCCATCGAAAACCTCATGACTTGGATGAAAGACTTACAACCATTATAAAAAGGGCTGTCCGTAAAAGTCCAGTTTTCACTGACTTTGGGACAGCCCCTTTCCACCTATAATTTTAAGAGATTATTTATAATTGATTTACAAGTTGATTCATTGAGTTTAACTCGGAAGAAAGCTCAATAAACCAGTCTTCATCCCCTGTTGATAAAGCCAAGTCTATTAGAGATAGAATTTGCGCCTTGTTTGTCACTTTAGAAGCAGGCAGTATCTTAACCCGTTCACTCAAAATTGGAACTGTCTTTCCAATTATTTCAATATTGTCACTTGTAACGACAGTTACCTTAACTACTTCTGGAATTTCCAATGATTCAATATAACCAATTATTAATTCCTCATCCCGTGATTTTCCCTTAACCCAATCACCTGTTTTTAAAATAAAATTATTACTGGACAACATACCTTTCACCTTCTTAAATATTATAGTCTTAAAAAGACAGGACATTTATCGATAATGTCACAATAAAAACCTTTACTTTTTAAGTCACAATCATCAGGAAATACTGCTAAATGAATCTGTAATTTTTTTTGTTACAATTTAATTAAAAAGACGTCTACGACCAATTATCCGTTTCAACCTCTTATGGTTCTTGATTGACAAGATTGATAACTTCTTTAATTGTATAGTCCTTTAAGTATTCACCCAGATGCTCTTCAGCACCTAAGAAAATTGAAAATAAGACTCTTTGCATATTTGCGCCCACAATACACTGTTCATTTGATTCAGGACACTTAGGCTTTAGAGCACCTTGAGAGGTTATCTTATATATATCCCAGAGACTAACTTCACTTAGATCTAGAGCAAAAATAAATCCGCCGCCAGTTCCCTCTTTGGATTTTATAAATCCATGTTTTTTTAACAAACTTAGCACTTTACGAATCCGTACAGGGTGGACACAAGCACTCTCTGAAATAGCATCACTGGTGGACATCCGGCCTGGCTGTAGCGCAAGAAAAGTTAAACTATGAATGGCAAGTGTAAAATCACTATTCATGGCCCGCCCTCCTAAAAAATAAAAACTGCTAATACCTTTTTACAATTCCATGTATTTTAGCATCTTTTTTAATATTTATTAACGTACTGTAATACTAAATGTTACAGAATAGCTTGTCAAGCATCCTAAATAAAAATACAATAACAACTCACAACCATATATAAGCAAATTCCTTCATGTTTTTATCCAAAATATAGTAATTTCATTATCAGTTCCAGGAAGCAATTAACCGTAAAGACTTTTAATATTGCCTAAGTTATTTCATCTCTAATTCGCCGCTTTTTGCAGTTCGGTGTTCAAAAATGTGCGAAGTTTACGGGGCAGAAAACTACGAATCTCTTCGTCGTTATATCCAACCTGTAATCTTTTTTCGTCCATAATAATTGGACGACGCAACATTTTAGGATGGTCAATTATTAACTTATAGAATTCATTAAGCGGAAGAGATTCAATATTCACATTTAATTCCTGAAAGGTTCTTGAATTCGTTGAAATAATTTCGCTAGTTCCTTCTTCTGTCAATCGAAGAATAGATTTAATCTCATCGACCGTAAGCGGATTAGATAATAAGTTTCTTTCAATATAGTCAATATGATATTCCTCAAGCCAAGCCTTTGCTTTTCGGCAAGAACCACAACTTGGTGTCGTATATAGAGTCACCATACTTTTACACACTCCTTACATTTAAAATGTAATAAAAAAACTTACAGTTTAGCCACAAAAAAACGTATTGTTTTCTATTCGAGACTGTTTATATTATCTTAGTGGCACTATTCGTTATTTTATTAAAAATAATAAGTTACAGTTCCGCATCAATAAAATTGATTGTTGCCATATGAGCTGATAAGTTGGCTAATAAAATTAAACTCTGTAGGTCATTTTCTACCAGCTATACTGTAAATTTAAACTTTACAGTTCACAAAGTCAACTATAAATTACTGGTTTAAATATATTTTTTCATTATTTGCCTTTTGAAGAGACAGTGATTATTGTGGTCCAGATGTTTTTGACTCCTGATTAAGAGAGACCGTGTTTATACGAACGGTCTCCTTTTTTTAACAAGCCTTTTTTATGCCTCACTGTCTAATGACAGTTCCACTATTTGTGTTATGGTTCACCGTAGTGTCTATAAATGAAGTTGTTAAATTAAATCTTTACCGCTCGAATTACCCGAAACCCTAATTTCTCCCCATAAGTGATTAATAACCTTTGATGGGTTTCAATGACTTTATCTACCTCTGGATTTACATTTTCGAATTTTACATTTCCTTCGATTATTTCATTGTCATCAAAATCATACTGTTCTAATGCCTCAAAAATAGAAGCAGACTCTATGATTTGGCATTTATTGAATCCGGACTTTTGAATGGACATTAGCCATTCTTCTTCAGTTAACACATCATTTATTTGATAAAATTTCATCAATTCTGCCTTTTCTTTTCCGGACAATCTTTCTTCTGCCGTCATATCAATATTCAACAATACTCCTCCAGGCTTCAGCACCCGAAAATACTCACCTAGCACTTTAGAAACATTCCCAAAAACAGTTGATGATTCTGCAATGATGTAGTCGAAGCTGTTGTCTGGAAATGGAATATTCTCAATACTTCCCTTCATTGCCTTAGCAGAAATTCCCTGATTTGAAAATTTTTCCGAGGCTTTCTTTACCATTTCTTCATGATTATCAATTGAATAAACTATACAACGAAACGTTTTAGCCAAATACGATGATGTTTCCCCCGTACCACAACCTGCATCAAGAATGGTCATCTTGAAGTCGATTTCCTCATCTTTTAAAATCTCTTTCGTTAGGGTCATTCCACCTGGATGGGCCCCATCTATACCGTAATAGGCTAAAGCATCTTGATAGGAAATTTTCACATTGCCACTCCTCTAACCAATAAATAGGATGTTCCATCATATGATTAAAATCGAATGATGGATACATTTTTCAAGCAAACAGAATAAATATTTCTTTTCACTTTTTACTAAGGTCTTGTGCTCATGACTAGTCCAAAAACCAGCTATGGACATACCCTAATATAGACCTGTAGCTTTACTGGTACAATCAAGGAGGTGTAACAATAATGTCAGCAAACTATTATCATATGTGTTCTCGTGGCGTTGGGAGAGCAGTTGAAATTCGTACGCATCATGGACAAATTCATCGAGGCATAATCGAAAGAGTAACTCCAAATAGAGTATTCCTACGTCCATTCAGGAGCCCAAGAGGGTATGGTGGCTATGGATACTGGGGCTGGGGCTGGGGCTTTGGGGCAGGCGTTGCAATAGGCGCCATTGCCACGTTAGCCTTTATTCCATTTTTCTGGTAAGGGATAAAAGATAGAATAAATAACTCATCCCCTTTCTAATACGATTTGTCCCTGACGGTTTAGAAAAAAATAAAGTTAATCAATTATAAAAAGCAGGCTCATTGTTGTTAAAAGCCTGCTTTTTATAGTTGTAACAACAATGGCAACAACGCTAATGTTTAGTTTTCACCTAACTTGGAATCTCACTTCCTAAAGAAATTTTCCAGAAACTCCAACGGCATTTGGGGTGATTACCAGTTAATCATTGAGGTTCTTGGTTTTCCTTAAATATTTTGTATAAAGACTGCTTAAACTATATTCAATAATATTATGGAGTGCAATGAATGAAAAATATATTGTTCTATACAGTTCTTTTATTAATTGCTATATTTTCTTATCAAACAAATACATTTGCCTCTACTAGCAGCCGCGAGGAATATGAAAAAACAGGCCATGTTATTTGGGAAGTAAATACGAAAGAAAAATTAGTTGCCCTTACTTTTGATGATGGACCTCATCCTATTTTTACTCCTCAAATACTTGATATATTGGCTAAACATGATGCTAAAGCCACTTTTTTTGTAGCTGGAAATAAAATAATAAGATTTCCTGATATTTTAAAACAGGAAGTAAAAGAAGGGCATGAAATTGCCAATCATACTTTTCGCCATATTTATGGTAAAAATATTACGGCTGCAAAACTAACATCAGAATTAGAAGAAACAGATAAAATTATACAGAAGTTAATTGGTTTTAAACCGTCGCTCTATCGTCCTGTAGGAGGTTTTTACAATGATTTAATTATTAATACAGCCATAAAAAATGGTAAAAAAGTCGTATTATGGTCATGGTATCAAGATTCTCGCGATTGGGCTAATCCTCCCGCTAGTCAAATTTGCAACTATATAACAAAAGGAGTAAAGCCAGGTAATATCATTCTATTCCATGATTGGCATGGGAGTGAATTTACTCAGACTTGTCAAACTATTAATGCATTAGATACCATTTTGGACTTTTTAGACAAGAATGGATATAAATGTGTAACTGTATCTGAATTGCTTTACCGTTCGACACAAATTATTCCTGATACTTTTGAAATTTATCCTGCAAAGAGAAACAAAAATTCTCACATTGATTTGATGTTTTAAATGTTTTTTTCGCAAAATTGGGGATATAACATAAAAGGGTGCATAAAAAGTAATGGTAAACAAAAAGGGCAGCTAATTAGCTGCCCTTTTAACATTCAAACTGGCATAGTATTTAATAACTCTTATTTGGACAAATGTTTGTATTCTATTATTTCCATTAATACTCACCTCAATTTACATTTACTACTTATCCTTCCCAACTAATTATTGTTAATCAAAACCTGTTGGAGGATCATTCCATCACTTTTTTACTTTTATTTTCTCGGGTATAGTCGTCCAGTACATTGGGTCTTCTAAGCCGAGCCGCCAAATTCCGATTCCCTGTAAGTTATATTTTTCTACAAGTTTTAGCTTAAACTGTAGACTATAGCTATTTTCAAACCAAGCCTGGTGGCTATGATGTTTTTCATCTACGTAACTGAAATGCGGTGTTTGCGAGCGGGAGTCCCATATAACTTTCGCTTTATTTTTTGTTTTCTGATCCATTAATTGTGCATAGGAGCTATATGAGGCTTTGTCTGCTGTTGTATCCCAGTCCCATCCATAACCAGCGATACCGAGTAAAATTTTTGATGGTGGTACTCCATGTTTCAAAGCATAACGAATCGTTGCTTCTGTCCAATTGACTGATGCTGTTGACCCAGGTGTTGTTCTTGGGTTGTGTTCATCGTATGTCATAATGATTAACCGATCTGAGTATAGACCAAGCTTTTCGTAATCAAACCACGGTGACCAGGGATTAGCTCGGGAATCACCTGTGTTTGCCGGGACTGAAACCGTCACTACTTTTCCATCACGATGCAGAGCATCAGACAATTTTTTTATCAGCAGACTAAAGGAATCTCGGTCAGTCAAATACAAATTTTCCATGTCAATATTAATACCGTCATATTTAAACTGATTCATTTCATTGCGTAAGTTCTGAATGAAAACATTGCGGTTTTTATCGTTATCGAGTACATTACTCGCTGCCTGCTTACCCTTCTCCACGGTTTCATATAAGAGATTATGTACCACCATATATACCTTCAGGTGTTTTTTATGAGCACTCTGAATAACCTTTTTCTTATGATCTGCTGTAACGGAATCTATAAGACTGCCTGGACGTTTATCATCAAGCTTATACCAAAAGGGTGCAATAATGCTTAAACTGGTGAAGTGCGAGTTAACTGTAGGTTGAGATCCTGGATACGTTCCTTCCTGTTCAGTGTAGAAACCTAAAACTTCACGAGGAGTTTTAGGCTTATTGTATTCCTCTTTTCTTTGTAGCTGACTACAGGATGACATTAGTAATAATGCCATGCTTAAAGAAATGATGGTGAATGACCGATAACCATTTTTCGCCATAATACACCTTCCTCTAATTTGTATACTTCTTAAGTTGATAAGAAATGTTGTAACTTATTCACGAATTGATTTTTCCCATAAAAAGGTCTCATGGTACTAATAGAACAGTTCTAATCATATTCTTATAAAAGAAAACAATAAGAAGGGGTGTAAAGTTAGTTGAAAAAAGTTAAGGTTTGTTTACAGCCCATTGTTAGTAAGATAAATTTACCCACTGTTTTGAAAACAGCTATACTTCCGGGTGACTCAATTGAAAGATTATTTATTGCAACCCAGGTAGGAGAGATCTTTTACATAGGAAATGGAGTTATACGGACTTTTTTAGATATTCGCCAGCGAATCATAAAACTAGGTACTTCTGAACAAGGTGTTTCTGGTGGTGGATATGATGAACGGGGATTGCTGGGGCTGGCGTTTCACCCCGAATTTACTTATAACGGATTGTTTTATCTTCATTATTCAGTAGCTGGAACACAAGGTCCAGGTGCTCTTTCTGAACATTTTAAGCCTGACCCGTGTGATCCAAGCACCTTAAACTTAAGGTGGACAAGTAGAGAAACTCAATATAATCATATTGATACAGTGGAAGAATGGATTTTACAATCGAATGGTTTACCTCAAAAACGACGGACATTACTTAACCTAAGAAGACCATTTTTTAATCATAACGGTGTCAATAGCTTAAACTTTTCACCTGAAACCGGAAAACTTGTTTTAACAACCGGAGATGGTGGAGCAGGCTATGATCCATTTAATTTAAGCCAGGATAATATGGAAATAGCCGGTAAAATAATTGAAATTGACGTAGTTAAGAATACATCTATCTATAATCCACCCGTAGTCACACGTTTTAACGAACTTCCCGCACCTATTCAGGAAACGCTAACGGTAATTGCCAAAGGGGTCCGGAATGTACCAGGCATTTCATATCAAAGGTTTTATAATCAATATATCAAATATGTAGGGAATGTTGGTCAGGATTTAGCAGAGTCCATTTTTTCATTCGTTCATTATAAACCAATACCTGTTACTCAGCTTATTCAAGCTTCTTTAAGAAACACCGAACCTGACCAAGAAGGATTTATTAACTTTGGCTGGCGAGGGTGGGAAGGTGTCTTTCCTACTTCGATTATAAGGGGCTGCTCTGAAAATCCGAATTTGAATGAGAAAACAATTGCTTATTACAATGAAGCAGTAAAAACTTCAGTAAGACGTCTTCAGCCTCTAACTAGTTATTATCATAAAGACCCCCGACCCGATAAGTTTGGAGGAACTGCACTTACAGGAGTGCAAGCCTATATGGGGAATGGAATCCCCGATTTAACGGGAAGCGTTGTGTTTACCGATCTTGCCCGTATTGAAGAATCACGACCTCCGGTTAGAGGGGTTTTAGCATATACCAGGGTAAGAACAGATGGTAAACTAAATGATTTTAGTGTTATTGAAACCGATTATGATTTTGGGTCGCAATCAGCTTATTATGTTACTTTGGGAACGAATCTGGATCAAACCAGACTATATTTAGGGGTTTATGGCTCGATGAAAGTGACTGATTTTAACCAAGGTACTGTTTTTGAAATTGTTCCATGATTCATAACTATAAAATTCGACTTAATCCCAGATGAATCTCTTTTGTTTCGTTCTTCCCTTTTATGATCATCAAGTGCTTTTTGTACATCTACAATGTCCTTAAGATGTATCAGTCAATGAACTGTTTCATGAAGTATAACTAGATTTGAGAATGTATCATCCTTTGAAAGGTAATAAGGATTTTTGTGATGACAGTGCCAATCACTCATACATAGCTCTACCTCTGAAATGGCACATTTGCCGTACTGAGCAATGAACTTACTTATTCGATTATCGTTATATTCAATTGTCTGATTTGCTCTCTTTTTTAATATGGCCTTGACTTGGGTACCAGTTTAAAATGTAGGTCACCCTTATGATAAAAGGACCGCCGCAGCGATCCCAACTTTACCTTCTGTCATTCAACAAGAACTTATTAAATCCACTTAGCAAACCAAGCTCCATAATAGATTCTGATCCAATTTCCCAAATTCTATTTTATTATATTAATTCTACCTTCAGTATTAACATTAATAACACCTAATTGTTTGGCATATTCTATTAATACTTCTGCATCTGTTCGAGCATTGGTATCATCAACGAGTAATTCACTTTGGCTAAACATATTATACCCATCTCCACCGTTAAAGATATAATTTAACATGGCCACTTTGTAATTTTTTTGCAAGTCAATTGGTTCATGGTTTACTAGAATATTTTCTACTCTTGACCCTACTGGATTATTGGGGTTATATGAATATTGTAAACCTGAAACTTGTAAAAATCCTCCACCTAAAATATCTACTTTTGATACACCGTTCTCAAGAGCAGCACGAATAGTCTCTCCTTTTACATTCGCAAGGATAACTTTATTTCGAAATGGAAGAATCGAATAGGCATCACGAAGGGTAAAATCCCCTGCAGGAATACTCGTTCGAATCCCGCCGCCGTTCATAAACCCGATATCGGCGTTATAATAGGAACGATAGCTATCCGCTACAAAATCACCTATATTGGTTTCCTGATATCTCGATTCGTGATGATCTCCATAAATTAGAGGCGCCTCTAATTGAGCAACTGGTTTTCCCAGTTCATCTTCCAGCTTATTTTGATAATAATCGGCAAGTTCATTTAATTCCGGATCATCCGAAACCGCTTCATCTACTTCTAATATTTTAGGATTTAAAACCGTTTCCTTTCCTTTTTTCGTTATATCTAATTGAATCACAGAACCCATATTTCCTTCAGGTGCTAGGATAAATCGATTGTTTTTTTCGTAAATAAAGGAATGATCCTCTGCTTTTTCTTCTGTAAACACAGCATCAATTTCAGGAACCGCCGATAATAATTGCTCATCCTTTTCAATTGCTTCCTGAGTTAATGCGATTATAGTGTCTACCTTTTGTGTTTCATTTATCTTTTCAACTGCGTTTTTTGCCGACTGGATCAGATCTTGCTGTACAACTTGATTATCTTGAGATGTAGTAACCATGTCGTCTGTTAGACTTATAATCCCAATTTTAATCCCCTGTTTATTCATAATCTCGTAAGTTGGAACATTAGCAAATGGCTGATTATCTGAATCTGTAAGGTTGGAAGAAATCCATTCAAATGTTGATTTTTCTATCAATTGTTTTGTAACATCGGAACCAAAGTCAAAATCATGCTGTCCAAAATTTGCAATATCAATTTTCATTTTATTAAATGCTTCTACCATTGGAAAGCCTTGATAGACTCCTCCAAATAATGTCCCGCCACCTAAATCTCCGCCAAAAGCAACAATCGTATTTTTGTTTTCTTCCCGAACACGATCAATGACTGTTTTTAGTCTTGCAACCCCGCCTCGGTTTCCATATTTATCAATGACAGGGCTAATTTCATGAGCATCATTAAAATACAAAATCGTGGCTTTTCGAGGGTTTTCTTTTGCTTCCGCTCGTAAATCACTAAAGAGCAGAGAACTAATAGAGAAAACCAGGCTTAGCAGAACAATAAAAAAGCGATTCATTAGCATTCTCCTTTATTTTTTATTCCATTTTAGTGTACAACATAGGTGTAAAGTTAATGTTTAAAATATGTAAATATTATTATTTAATCCTGAGGAGCATCAAGGAACGATGTTTGGACTGTTAGCCACCATTGGAAACACGATATTGGGTTTATCGATGTTTTTATCTGGGTTCGCACTAACTTATCTTGCTCTGCGCTCCTTGCTTGATTGGCGGGGTTGCCCTATATACTGATTGCTCTTTGCATACTAGGTGCAATATCAACGAAAGCTGATCGGAAGAGGAGCATGTCCCACTAGAATCTGACCACGAGTAGATTATTTAATTGGTTAAGGGATAAAACTCCTATTTTATAATAATTAAGGTTTTTCAGTCTCTTTTACCTGTAAAGGCTTAAGCATTTTATTATTTTCTCTAAGAAGTCTATTCGCAATTTGAAGAATCAAGCTTATAATTTTGGGAAGGCTTCTTGTTTAGAAACGCGTATCATTTCACTAGGAAAATATTTAGTAAAATACTTTTCCACCATGACATGTAAGTTTTTTCGATACCACTTTGATAATCCGTGTTCTTCAAATAATTTTGGCATTCCTAATCTCTCTGAACGTTTACCCATCGAACCATCGCCAATACTTAGGGTATCTATCCAAATATGATTGACGATTCCTTCCAATACTTTTGGGAAGTCTGGGGTAAATGGCAAGACAGGTGAAATCGAAGCCTGGGTAGATATCCCCGCATCATGAACTTCTTTTAAAGCTTTTAACCGCATGTTTATTCCAGGTGCATATGGTGCAAATAGTTGCTTAATATCTTCTCGATCTGTTTCAATCGTTATGGATACAAGGACTTCACATTTTTCTTTCAATTGTACTAACAAATCTATATCTCTTGTGATAAGTGGGCCTCGTGTTTGGATTTGAAGAAAATCTGGTGGATTTTGAATCATTTCCTCTAATATCGACCGTGTAATGTTTGCTTTACGTTCAATTGGTTGGTAGGGGTCGGTTGCAGATGACATAAAAATAATCACAGGACTGTTTTTCTTACGAAGCTTTATCATTTCATTTCGGTAATTTTCAGCTGCATTTGTTTTGATATCCAACCATTCTCCCCAAGATATTTCTTTAAATCTTTGAATGGGCATTTCTCTTACATAACAGTACTTGCAAGAAAACGCACAACCACTATAGGGATTTAAAGAATGAGTAAACCCAACATCTAAATAACCTTTTGCTTCAGTAAGGATTTTTTTAGCAAGAATTTCTTTTATCTCAATCCCCAAATACAGCACCCCCATTTATCGTAAATTAGAAAAAACGTCCTATTATTATACCACTTCTTTAATTTTAAGTTTGAAAGACTCTGAGATACTCAGTCCGGATAAATCAATGCCTTTCACTCTCATCAACAACCATCACTCAGAGTTAACTAACAGAGCTAATTAATAAATAAGGATAACACAAGATAAACTGCTGCCCCCCACATAACTAAAGCTGATATTTTATTCAATACCAACATGAAGCGTCCAGATTTATCAAGTTTGCCACTAATTCGCCCAAATAACGAAAGTCCAAAAAACCAAATCCACGAAACCAAAATACACGCAAAAGCAAATATTACTTTTTCTTCCCCTTGGTATCTTAACGAACTTGTTCCAATTACCCCCACAGTGTCCATTATTGCATGAGGGTTGAGTAAGGAAACAGATGCTGCAAACAATACTTGGTTCTTTAAAGAAAATTTGTTCGCCATTTCTTCCTTTTCATTACTTAGTTTACTATTCCATGTGGTCCATCCCATATAGAGTAAAAAGATAAACCCTCCCCCAATTAAAATCATTTTAATCCAAAACGAATCTATAATAAGGACCGAAACACCTAAAACAGATACTAAGATTAAAACGGTATCACATAAGGCAGCTGTTATGATGACTGGTAATACTTTCATAAAACTTGGTTGTAGGACCCCTTGATTAAAAATAAAAACATTTTGAACACCAAGAGGCAGTATTAGTCCTAGCGCAAGAATAAATCCATGAATAAATGGTTCTACCATCCAGTGTTCTCCCTTTCGCTGCAAATTATAAAACTGGTTTTATTTTAGTTGAAAATTACATCTATGTCTCCATCCAATAGGATGGAATCTTAACCAACTAAGTAATATAGTCACTTTAATGAAAAAGTTTTCAAGGAATTGACTATTAGAGAAATTTCTTTTGGCTGTGAAGAACCAAAGGGGGTGCTGCCATTTAGGGAACAAATAGCAAACTATTAAAAAAAAATTGGACAAATAGGATACAGAATTTATCGCTCCCAAAGAAAAAGTTATTTTCAAATATATTTACCCCTTGATTATTGCATCTAATTCAAATATTATCTAATTAGATAATTATTAAAGTAGGTGTATTTAGAATGCAACTAAACAAAATTGTTGAATTCCATAAAGCATTAGGCGATCTTACACGAATTCGTATTATTGGCCTGCTCCAACAGGGTCCTTTGCACGGCCAAGCGATTGCTGAAAAGCTTGGACTTAAACCTCCAACCATTACCCACCATATGACGAAGCTGCGAGAAGTTGGGCTGATCAAGGAACAACGTGATAAAAACACCATTTATTTCACGCTTAACACAAAAATATTAGAAAACAGCGCCAAAGCCATTCTAGCGGTTGGAACGGGGGGAGAATCCCGTATAGAGATGTCAGTTACAGAAGAGGAGCGAGCAGCTATTATCCACAACTTCTTCACAAAGGATGGAAAACTGAAAAATTATCCTGCCCAACGAAAGAAAAAGCTTGTGGTACTGGCGCATATAGTTAAGGGATTAAAATTTGGGAAAGTGTATCAAGAAAAAGAAATCAATGAATATTTAAAGCAATTCCATGAAGACTATGCCACACTGCGACGCGAGCTTATCATGTGTCAGTATATGTATCGTGAAAACAATCAATATGAGTTACACCCTGTTGAGTTATGGTGGTTGAGTTAAGTTAGAGCTTGGTGGAAGACTCTAAGGTAATCCTCGTAATCTCCGTCGCTAAATACATTAAAAATAATTCTTTCAAAGTGATGAGAATGGCTGCTTAGCCATTCATTAACAGTTATGACTGCAATGCCAGCTGCCTCAGGTTTCGGAAATCCGAACACGCCGGTTGAAATGGCACAAAAAGCAACTGTTTTTATTTCAGGTATTTCATTCGCAAGTTTCAAACAGGAGCTATAACAGGAAGCTAATTCTGCTTTTTGTTTTTTCGTTAGTTCCGTTCCTTTTGGAACAATTGGGCCAACTGTATGCAGAACAAATTTTGAAGGCAGATTTTAGCCTCTTGTAATTTTTGCCCCACCAGTAATCTCTAACTCCTCTTGGATGGACATGATTGTTTCGCAGTCTTCCCTTAGCTGTGGGCCGGCTGCGGAATGGATGGCATTATCAATACATGCATGTAAAGGTTGAAAACAGCCTAACATATATTTATTGGCAGCATTGACAATTGCATCTGCATTTAATTGGGTTATGTCACCCTGCCACAAACTAAATTTATCTGATTGATTAAAGCGGGTATAGGGAATTAAAGTTGAAACCATTCCAAGTTGTTCGACTTTCACAACACCTTTCTCTTTTAATTCTGTTTGTAAAAGAGAATCTAATTTTTTTAGAAACTCACTCTCTAGTGGTTTTGGTTCTCGGACATTTAAAAGTCCTCGTAATAAGTTCCGTTTGCCTCTATAATCATGAGGAATTTCAACATTGCTTACCTCATCATTTTCTTTCAAAAGTGTTTCTACTAACTCGTTGACGATCTTCTCATTTTGGTTTATATAAAGGGATGATGGTGTGTATTTATCTTCCAAATGTATGTGAGAAGCATATTTTTTTAGTGGCAATTGTGGCATTTGAACTCTCCTTTCTTTCAGTTAATGGTATCTTTTCTACTTCATTAGTGCAGATATAACATCTTCCATAGGTTCAGTAAATGCAATGGTTTTATCTTCATTTTCCGCAACGCCCTCTGGATGGTCTTTGTTCAAACGAATTAATGTTGCATTCTCATTGTGATAGGTCATTCTTTCAAATGGATAACGAATAATGCCAGGTGTATTAAATCCAACACCTAACTCCAAATAAATAATCTTCTTTCCTTCAGACTCCTGCAGGAATTGGTTGTACGATTTATTTAATTCATACCACTTCTCATCCTGCACAAAATATTGGTTAATTCTTAGGTTTGGATCCATTTCGCCGCCACAAACAGGGCATTTTGGAACAAGCACAGTTGGTATTTTACAATCAACCGTCTTTTCCACCATTTCCTTTACCAGTGACTCATTACCATATAGCTTATTATGGCAGCCTTTGGCACATTGTAGGTAGCCGTAATTGCCCTGTATTTCAAATACTTTATCAGCCGTAAAATTTGCCTTCTTAAACTGACTTTCGACATTGGTGGTGATGACAAAATAGTTTTTTCCCTTAATCAACTGATATAAATCCTTGTAAAGCTGGGTGGCAACAGTTTCATACCGGTTCAGGCTGATATGCTTTGCCCAGTATCCCCATCTCTCCTCTTCTGTCCTAAACGGATAAAAACCTGAAGAGTACATGTCCGTTAATCCATACTTTTCGATAAAAGGTCCAAAATTCTCTGTAAATCTTTTTCCGCTATAATCAATGCCGGCAGCAGCCGATAAGCCTGCACCGCCGCCTAGTAGAATATATTCAGCTTCTTCCATTGACTTTTTTGTCTTTTCTATGCGTGTCTGATAACTATCCTTCATATCTGATCCTCCTTTTCAACTTTCTTTGTTAATTAATCATTTCAATTACATAGATATCTATGAATTTTCAAGTGTAAGATTCTAATTATGTACCAAAACCTCTTATCAGCAATCATCACTTACTTTAGGTAGGGAGATTCCATTTAAATAATGTTCTAAGGAATTGCCCATTAACGCTTCAAGTGATTCTGTCCCATTAGAGATCACCCAATTGACAAGCGAACCAGTATATATATTTAGGATGTCCTTAACTATCTCGTCTGATAGCAGGCCTGTTGTAATAAGTTGATTCTGTTGGCCGAACACGATCACTTTTTTTGTAACAGAATGAAAAATCGTAAATATTTTTCTCAGTAATTCTTTATTATCCTCATTGATGGTCAGTAAATGGATAATATTTTGGGTGAGCATCGGGGTAGAATGTAACTTTACTGCCATTCGGACTATTGCTTCTCTAAGCGTCTGGAGCAGCGCATCAGGATGATTTGGACACATCCTCAGCTCCTCTTCAAACGTCCGCAGCTGTTGTTGATCAAATTCATATAAGATTTGCTCTTTCGATTTAAAATAAGCAAAAAAGGTTGGTTTACTCACGCCAGCCGCATTAACAATCTCTTCAATTGTTGTCTTCTGGTACTCCTGTTTTTTAAAAAGGCCCATGGCCGCTTCCAATAGCAGATTTCTTGTATATTCCCTGTTCTTCTCCCTCCTCAAAGCGAGCACTCCTATCTGGAAAAATTTTCTTTACATTTCAGATGATTCATTTTATATTTTAAATAGTAAAACAATTTTAACCGTTAGTAAAGGAATTGTGAAGGAAATGTAAACTTTGTTAAATCGGCCACGAATTTCATACTTTTTCATAGTTTATTTTCTCGTACGTTACTCGCCTTCCTCGCATAAGCGATTTCGCGATGGATTTAGTATTTTCGTAATCTTATATAAAGGAGTAGAACTAATATGAATCAAGCTACCGCACGTCTGGGAAAATACACCTCCATATTGGCAGGAATTCTTCTGATTGTTGCCCACAGTTTAAATGTAGGAGCGGGGGAATATGGCTCAATTTCAGGAAGTCTATTTACTTTCCTTGCTCATTTACTTCTCATCTTTGTGTTTTTTTGTCTGTACGTTTTTCTAGGGGAAACAAATGGAGTGGTTGGGTTCTTGGCCATGCTTCTCGGAAACATTGGGAATGTCATCGTAACCGCGATTGTCTATGTAGAAATGGCGGAGGCTTCCCTAGAAAAATCAAGCACTGTCTTCACAACATCTGTTACTGAACCACTCTATACGTTTGGACCTCTTTTGTTTGTGATAGGGATGATTCTTTTAGGAATTGCAATTATTCGAGGAAAAGTGCTGCCGGCCTATACAGGGTACCTTCTCCTTATTGGCACAATCGTGTTTGCAGCAGCCAGTGTGGCGGGTGATTACCAGTTAATCATTGAGGTTATTGGGGCAATATTTACAGGGGCGGGATTTATATTTGCAGGAATAAAGGTGAAATCATAGGTTTAGTGCTCAAACGTTAAAAAGGCTTACTGTTCCAGACAGTAAGCCTTTCTTTATACTTGGCTATACTCACAAGCAAATTGGAATTCCATATTAGACAAAAATTATTTCTTATATCCTAGGTTTGGAATCTCATTCCAACGCTTGCTTAAGTATCGTACGACCATTTTTGGTTCTCTTGCTCTTGTAAAGATACCTTTCTTATTACCTTGAACGCGCATGATACCAAACTTCGTTTGGAAATCGGCAAAATTCCATAATTGTTCACCAACAAAGTTAGGAATTTCATCGAATACCTTACTGTTCATGCGATAATAATCTTCTTGATATTCTTCACTAAATGGTTCGCCATACGCGCTATGGAATCCTGCCACCGTATCAGCACCATATTCGGTATACATAATCGGTTTATCCGGGAATTTCTCCTGCCATTCCAAGAGCTCCTGACGGGTCTTTTCTTCTGCCGTTTTTAAATCACCGGTTTGCACATACCAGCCATAGTAGCGGTTTAATGCAATGACATCAACAAGATCCGTACATTTGTCAGCCTTAGGAGGTGCCAACATGATATTTACAAAGGTGCAAGGACGTTTTTGCGGATCCAACTCGCGAGCAAGATTGAATAAAGGTTCAAAGTACTCATGCGATCCTTTTGAATAAGTAGCTGGTTCGTTGGCAATGGACCACATGACCACACAGGCATGGTTTTTATCACGATCAATTAATTCACGGATAACCTGCTCGTGGGCTTCAGTCGTTTGCATTATTGTCCACGTATCATCTTCAATTTCTCCACCCTTTTCTAAGATGGACACATCAAAGCTGAATGTTGCGAACAAGCCGACCGCTGGTGTTTCATCAATCACCACAATTCCTTCGCGATCGCATAAACGCATCATTTCCTCTGAATATGGATAATGAGAGGTACGGAAGGAGTTGGCACCCATTTGCTTCATTAAATTGATATCGAGCACATTATAAGCTTCATCCAGGCCGCGGCCACGTACGAACGTGTCTTCATGCTTACCGAAGCCTTTGAAGTAGAATGATTCACCATTGATTAGGAATTTTCCATTCTTCACTTCAATCTTACGGACCCCAAACTGCTCTTCATACACATCTTCTACTTCGCCATTTTTTAATCCTTCAATTCTTGCCGTATATAAATACGCATTCAATGGCTGCCATAAATGAACATCTTCAATTGTAGGGGTGATAGTGGTTCCCGTGCCCTCTGCAACCGTTCTTCCTTGTTCATCGAGAATCGTCACTCGTACTTCATCAAATGCTCCAACCGTTTTGACAGAAAGTTGAACCTCGGCTTGTTGTTTGTCCAAATCTACATTAGGCACAATGGCAACATCTTCTATATAGTTAAAAGGAGTGGAATAAATTTTAACAGGACGATGCAAGCCGGCATAGTTAAAGAAGTCGAAGTTTTCATCTACTTTACGGATGATTTTTCCATTTTCGTCTTTCGTTTCACTATAATTTCCGACTGGAAGTGTTGTATAATCCAAAAGATTACTTAAGCGAACCGTTAAACGATTGGCACCTGGTACGATGAAATCATTAATCTCCGCTTCAAATGGAGTAAATCCTCCTTTATGATGGGCGATTTCCTTACCATTTAAGTAAACCCATGATTCATGTGTAGCAGAACCAAAACGTACTACGAGTCTTTCATTACGTAACGCTTTTGCAATGGTAAAGTCCTTCTCATACCATACATATCCGCTATGTTTGCGAATTTCCTGTGAAACCGCTTGATCATTAAAAGATGCAGGAACGGCCATTAATTCTTCCGTTGGTAACGGTTGGTCCACATTAACTTCCTTCACTTCATCATCAATCATAAATTTCCAAACTCCACTTAAATCCATTACAACACGGCTATCCGTAGCAATTGGATATAACATACGCTCTCTCCTCCATTCATCTAACCTGAAAAATTTCTTCCCTCACCAAAAATGTAAGGGCTTTAATTTTATTATAGTGAATCCTTTTCAATATTAATCGTACTATTTTTACTAGATTAGTAATTATATTGCTATTTTTTATTTTTTTAGGTAAATTAAAAAAAGGAAGGTGAATTCTGTTGGATAAAAAAGATTTTATTAACATTAGCCGAATTTTACATTCGATTACAAAGCTAGATGTCCGTTTAAATGATCAGGATGGGCACACCCTTTTTCAATTGATCAACCATTTCATCCCCGTTGTGTTAGATCATCCTGATGATGAGTATGCCCATATAAATGACATCCTACATCAGAACCCAGCCAATCACTATTACCACTATATCAATATGTATGGGCTTGAATATTTGGCTGTCGGTATTAGGAAAAACCAATCCTTTCATGGCAGCATTTTACTCGGTCCCTTGATCTCTAAACTTTCGGTGATCGATTTGATCAAAGATATTATTTCAAAAAACAATCTCCCGATTGGTGAACGAAAACAATTGGAAGAATTCTATCAATCCTTGCCTGTTTTAAGTGAGACGGAATACAAGCATATCGGAGAATTGCTGGTGAATTTGTGTGTTCATGATTATATCCATTCTCAGCAGATTTCCTCTCCTACTTTGACACAAACACTAGACCAGCCTCTCCTTAAAATGAATATTGAAGAAAACAAACATATTATCGAAAGTAGATACGAACACCAAAATAGAATGATGGATGCCATCACAAGAGGAGATAAAACAGAAGTCAATCACATCATCAATTTTACGACTGACATCCTAGAGTTTTCGAACCGAGTCCCTGGAAGTCCGATTCGCTCCTCCAAAAATATGGCCTTTGTGTCAAATACCTTGTTTAGAGTTGCCGCTGAACGAAGCGGCGTCCATCCCGTTTATCTTCACAACATCTCGGAACGATTTGCGATTATGATTGAACGGACGACGACGATTCCCTATTTGAAAAAGTTATTTGTCCTGATGGTGAATGAATATTGTGACCTCGTGAGCACTTTTTCAACAGGGCATTATAGCCCGATTGTGAAAAAAACAGTCGATTATATCATGTTACATTTAGGGAGTTCCATAGCACTAAGGCAAATTGCCGAACAAATACACGTCAATCCTTCCCATCTTTCACGGAAATTTAAGGAGGATACAGGAATGACCATCACTGAATTTATTAATCAAAAGAGGGTGGATGAAGCAAAATTATATTTGCAAAGAGGGAATAGATCCATTACAGATATTGCCTTTTTGGTGGGGTTTAATGATTTAAATTACTTTAGTAAAGTATTTAAAAAGTTAACGTCTGTAACCCCATCACAATATGCTAAAAGAAGTAATTTGTAACAAAAAGGGAACCAGCCACCAAATGGCAGCTGGTTCCTTAATCTTGCAACTGATAATAATAATATTTGTTATCTTTTAGGACTTTATTACTATTGTTTCTTACTGTGCTAATGGTGACTGTTAAGATTATATAAATTTGCAGTTTGCCTAGGTAATCTCCATTTAAAGATCACTGATAACATTCTTAATAAAACAATAAGAATAAAAAGAATAGTTATTCCAAGAGGTCCATGTACCCAATCACGACCTATAATAAGCCCCCCTAGTGCTCCCCATACGGCATAAACTTCAGACTGAAAAACCATTGGTTTTCTCCCGGCTAAAATATCCCGTATTATACCTCCTCCCGCTCCAGTTAAGGTCGATGCGAGTATGACTGCACCTAATGGGGCATCATTTTGAACAGCATAGTTCGCACCTTGAATGGCGAAAGCAGATAAACCTAACGCATCAAAAAGTGTTCCCCATTTGTTCCAGTATTTTAGAACGATAGACGGCAATAAAAAAACAATAAGAATAACAAAAAAGGCAATTTCAAATAAATGGTTTTGAGCCCAAATCGTATTGATGGGGATGCCAATTAATAAGTTACGAACCGCACCGCCGCCAAATGCTGTTGTTAATCCTAAAACACAAACACCTAAAATATCATAATCCTCTTCTATTGCAATAATGGCACCACTGATAGCAAAGGCTATGGTACCAATAATATTAAGTATTTCCCATGTCAAAGCCATCTCTCCTCTACACCTAAAATCTTCCTTCATTTTATCAAATTAATACAACAAAAAAAAACCTTTCCCCACCAAATTAAATGCAGGAAAGGTTTTTTTCTTTATTCTACTTCAAAGTAACTACAAACTTCAACTGCTCCGATCAAACCAAGTATGACAGCAAATACAAATGGTAAAGGAGCAGTAAGGATTCCTAATCCATTATCGTGATACACCTAAGCATGTGGTCATCTTTACCACAACTTACAAATTACTCTATTTTTTCCTAATCTAACTCATAATAACCGCAAACAACATATCCTACTGCTTTTGCTGCAACTATTAATGAATCTTCATCAATATCAAATTTAGGATTATGATTGAAATAAGGTTTTTCCACGCCCTTAGGTGTACAACCGATATAGAAGAAGCATGAAGGGAATTTTTCAGCATAATAAGCAAAGTCTTCGGATGGTGGCATAGCTGGCCACTCTTCTACTTTTGTAATATCTTTATCATTTGCACTCTTTAGGAATTGAGATACTTTCTCTGTTAATTCTGGGTTGTTATAAAGTGGTGGATAATCATTTTCGTAAGTTAGATCACATGTTACACCAAATTCTTCTTCGATTCCTTTTACAATACGTCTCATTTCTGTTTCAATTTTTTGTTTTGTTTCAACAGTCATATAACGGATATCACCTTCAAGTTCTACACTATCTTTGATAACATTGAAAGTGCCTTTACCATCAAAAGACCCAATTGTAATAACACCAATATCAAATGGACTTAAACGACGGCTAATAATGGTTTGAACTGCAGTAACAAAATGAGCACCAGCTACAATGGCATCATTTGCTAGATGTGGTGAAGAACCATGTCCACCTCTACCTTGAATTTTTAATTTCATGTATGCTCTACCGTTAAATGAATATCCAGCGTGGTAACCAACAACCCCAGCTGGTCCCATTGGCAATAAATGAATGCCAAATACATTATCTAAATCATCAAGCACCCCAGATTCGACAATACTTTTTGCCCCGCCTGGCGGAACTTCTTCTGCATGTTGGTGAATGATTTTAATGGTACCTGGAATTTCATCTTTTAATTGAATGAGGCAATCCGCTAAGATTAACAAATAGGCTGTATGTCCATCATGCCCACACCCATGAAAAACGCCTTCATTTTTTGATGTAAATGGTAAATCTGTTTCTTCGACAATTGGGAGTGCATCAAAATCAGCGCGCAGACCAATATTTTTCCCAGGCTTGCCACCTTTAATGGTTACAATAACTCCGTGGCCATTACCTACATTCGATTGAACTTCAACATCTTTACCTTTATAAAAATCAATAATATATTGAGCTGTTTTTTCTTCTTTAAAAGAAAGCTCAGGATTTTCGTGTAGATGTCTGCGAATTTTAATCATTTCATCCTTACGAGATTCTAACATTTCCATTAATTTGCTTTTCATCATCTTGTCATCCTTTCCTTACTTTTTAAAAACGCCACTAAATGTGGCGTTTTCCATTATCTACTGCTAATTACTCTGTAATAGGACGGTTGCTTACCTTTGATTTTTCAGGAGCAGTAGATGTTTTACCCGCATCATTTGGAACCATAAAGATAACAGATAGTATTGCAATTATGCCAAATATAACATTTACGGCCATACCAATTGCACCGGCTGATGCAAGATTTCCACTTGCTGCGATTGCACCATAAGTAGCTGCGGAAATTGCAACGCCGAATGCCCCACCAAGTGAGCTTGCCATTTTATAAACTCCCGCTGCTTGCCCTACTTTGCCAGCAGGAGCATTCGATACAGATGTATCCGTTGATGGAGTCGCATAAAATCCAAGTCCGAGACCAAATAGTGTAAATCCAATGAATTCAGAAATTATATAACCAACACCTGGTAAGAAAGTTAAGCCCATCAATGCCACACCAATTGTCGTAATGACGGTACCCCAGATCATTGGTGATTTTGCGCCTACTTTTTGTAATATTTTCTCTCCGACACGAATCATCACAAGCACAGCTACTAGATAACCTAGTGATAACAAACCTGCTTGGAATGAACTCATTCCACGACCTACTTGTACATACGTATTAGCTACAACGATCGCACCAGCAGTTGCATTTAACAAAAAATTAGAAATCGTCGCACCAGTATATGCCTTATTTTTAAATACAGCAAAGTCAATCAGTGCGATCTTTTTACCACTTTCAACTTTTATGAAAACAATCAAGCCTATGATTGTGACAACGATAAGAACAATGGAAATTGGACTTGTCCATCCAAGAGTCTTTCCGAAATTAATAAATACATTCAAAGCAAGCATGGTGATGATAAAAATGACTAAGCCAGCGTAATCGAATTTAAAACCACCTTCAGATTCTTGTTTACTTTCTGGTGTAGCTTTCAATAAAAGCATACCAAGAATGGCAACGATGATAGAAATGATGAAAATCCATCTCCATCCCAAAGATGAGGCAATGGCACCACCTAAAAATGAGGCAATCCCTGTTCCTCCCCAAGAACCGATGGACCAGAAACTTAGAGCACGCTGGCGATCTGCTCCTTCGAAATATTCTTTTATTAATGCAATGGTTGATGGCATAATAGCTGCACCTGAAAATCCTGTTAAGATACGTCCAATAATAAGCAATACAGCTCCGTTAGCGAAAACTAGACAAAGTGAACCAATGATACTTAAAACAAAACCAATATTTGCCATCTTTTTACGACCAACTATATCTGCAAGTCCACCAGCAGCAACGATAAACAATCCTGAGAACAAGGACGTTAAACTGATGGCAATGTTCACTGTTCCAAGTGAAACGCCCAAATCCTTTTGAACAGCAGGAACCACATTTAGCATTGCTTGTGCAAATAGCCAGAATGTAAGAACACCAAACACAATTCCTGTAATCATCTTATTTGTACCTTTATAACCTGTCTCCATAATTTTCCCTCCTGATGTTGTTTTTAAAAAAGGTACCCTGCCTAATAGGCCTAATGATTCCATCAATGAATTCTTACTGCTATTTTTTACATAAAATAACTTTTTAATATGGTAATATAGTCCAAAAACTCCGCAATAAGTGATCGTATCCTTTTGAAGAAATCAGTTTGAAAGGCAGGACAGGCAGCCCTTCTTCTTTCTATACCCCTATTATAAAAAAAAGACCCATATAATATGAGTCATTAATGATGTAATTTGATGCCTTAAAAAGTGAAATTTTAAACATTCAGGAGGATTGGGTAAAAAAAAGACGGTTGTTTTTTCACGAAAATAAAAATGGGCCTGAAGTATGCAACCTTAGTACCGGTGTACAAAGAGCAATTTCAGTCCCTTTTTGGTTTCCCTTCACAGAACCTCTTTAAATGATAACCTTTCGAATGTCAAAAAAATGAATGGCATTACTCGTCATGTAGGAATAAAAGGACCAGTCTCCTTCGATTGATTCATCGAATATTTCCAGGGACGGACGAGTGGATTGGATGATAAAATCGATAATTTCAGCATCCATTCCATGTTTGCTGTTCAAGCTGCCCCATTTTGTATACAAAGCACCATGATTTTTGTCAAACACCTGCTTCCGTATTTGATATTCACCTGCCTGCATTCCTGATATTGAAACACGAATATCCTTATTTAGCTTTTGAAGAAAGGTATCTTCAACTGAGAAATACGGATTGACGATATTGCTATTCATCAGAACCAATTGATATCCCCGTTCATTTTGTGTGATCAAAAAATCCTCGCCTTTTCCCATAACCTCTCCATTAAGTCGTTTTAAAAACATCATGGCAAAATAAGCAGGTCGTTTACCCTTAAAATAATGGAATAATTCTATGCCATCCATTTGTATACTGTGAACATTACCCCTTTCTTCATGAACTTCCGTGTTCATCCAGAAACAAACAGATTCCACATCATTCGCTATATCCAAGACATTTTTCAAGACTAAAGCTCCTCGAAAAAAGGTGCCGTTCGTATACCTGGTATTACCAGTCAAGGTGTTCCAAGATACAAGATGGAGCGGTTTTTCGAGGTGATTCTTTAGTAAATAGTGTTTTATTTTCTTTGTTTTCACTATGATATATTCCTTTGCAATATCTAAACGCTCATCTTCCATTTCTTTAAAATCAATCATCTCATTTTGGTTGGCATTGAAGCCGATAAAATCAATATAATCGGCAAATTGTATCTGCCAGGCGTGGTTGTCACTTGTTTTTTCTTTACGATAGGAAAAAGGCATATAGACACCAACCCGTATGGATGGTATATACGTTTTTAGGACTTCATACAGCTTAAGATAAACCCTCTGAAGTTCTGTTGATTCGGCACCTGTATAATAAGGCTCGTAAAACATGACATGCCAGTGTTTAACATACGTTTCTCCGTATAGATGCAAACAATGTCTGATAAATTGAGTAAGTTTGCTGAAATAATATTCTTCATTTCTCGAAATATCGTTATAATCAATCCGCACAAACAACGACAAATCATGGTTTTTCATGAATTCCAGTGCACTATCAATATTAAAATAAGGAGATGTGGTCGCGATTGCCTCATCTGTTTCCACTTCAGGAGGAATGACGGAACTGCTGAGCAGATGACGAACTCCGATATATCTGAGCTGTAAATCTTTTTTCACGCTTAGTACTTGAGATCGAACATCTTCCTTTAAGAGTTCGATAATTTCTCCAATATTGAGAATATGATCGGGACAGTTTAATTTCGATGGGACTGAATTGAATAGGTTTACTGTCAATTTTTCATAACGTGTTTCTGCATGGCCATACACCTTATCATCATCCAATAGCAGTCTACTTAATTCCGTAACCGTTTCTGGAGAACGAATCAGCATGGCCGCATCTTCTATGTTATATTTTTGAACTGAATCTGCCTTTTGCACTGGATGATTCTCTCGATAAGCATGCGGGGGCATTCCGTATACTTCTTTAAATAAAGTAGAGTAAGACTTTGTATTCGGAAAGCCATTATACATAGCAATTTGTGAAATAGATTCGGATGTGTATAGCAAATCCTTCATACTATGTTTGAGTCTGATATTCATTAAGAACCTGCTAAATCCCATCCCCATCTTTTGTTTAAAATAACGGGATAAGTAGCCAGTGGAAAGATAAAACTTCTTTGCTATCTCTTCTAATGTGATCCCCTGTTCATAATTCTTTTCCATATAATCAATGATTTGGGATAATCTCAGGTCTTCTGTGTCGATTCTCTGATAGACACTCCCCTCTTCTTTAAAGCGGCGGATAAGGATAAGAAGGATTTGACTGATATACCCATGAATCTCGATTCCATAGCTTTCTTCTTGTCTATAATAGCTGATCATCACATTTGCTAGCAGCTTTCGGATGGAAAGAATCATTTCTTCTCTTCCCATATCGACTTCTCGCGAGAAGCATTCAAATCGGCTATTTCGATACTCACCGTAATGATGATCCATGAATGCATCCGAAATGGTTAAGATCAACACGCTATTCTTGTCGCTTCCCTGTACTTGATAAAGCTGATTACGATTAATGACAAGCAGATCTTTCTCTTTCAAATGGTAAAAACGACTATTGGTTTCAATTTTTAATTCACCGTCTATCACTAAAAAGAATCGAATTCCTTTATTCACTCTCGGGGCTAGAAACTCGATATTTTGTAATGAAATTTGAAAATCTGATAGTGCATCGTTCACTCTTTTCACTCATTTCCATTTTTTCATGTTTTTCATATATAACACAGTATTTACCTAATATAATATCAGCCATCGTGGAAAATTAAATGTTCCGTTACCATTCATACTTTGCTGTAAATAATGTGTTTCACGTTAAATAGCACAAAATAGACTTTTCTATCCAATAGGTAAATACAGTAGTGGGACTTTGTTTTTCATACTTTTTCATTTTTATATACATGTCTATTCCATCAGAAACATCATGCCATAAATCCGTAAACAAAAAACCAAATTTACCCGGAGTAATATGTTTTTGTGCATATTCAAAAGCCTCTGCTTTGATAATCTTAATCTTTTGAGGATTTTTGAATTGTGGTAATACATATTTATTAAATAAATTTATAACATCTTCATTGATTTCAACAACCGTGATGCATTCAACATTAACTTTTTCAGAAATCATATAGGTATAATAGCCAAGCCCAAGTCCAAAAGTAAGGACACTACCAAATGCCTGATCAACAGCTTCTTTCATCGTTTCTATTTCATTCGGGGTTATAGTCATCCAGATTCTATCATTTTCCAAAACAGCTGGAAACATGAATTCAGTTGCAAAAAATCCAATTTGTGGAATTTGCCTTCCCTCTTTTGTTTGGATAATATCGTTACAAACAAAACCTTCAAACGGTTTATATTTTTCATATTTTAGTTCACTATTGCCAATTTTTATAGTTGGTATCTTGATATTCTTATAATAGGAATTGTTGTAATATTTATTCGCATCAAGTTTATGAATCATTTTGTTAAAATAATGGTTGAACAGGTCCTTATCATCCTCATGATCAACAATATCAAGTCCAAAAGCAGCCGCTAATATGGCAGCAAATGCATATTCATAAGATACGCCGCTTTTAGCAATCTCACTAATTTCTTCTAAGTTAATAAAGTCAGGTGAATTATTCAAATAATTACTTAATAAAGCAAATAATTTGTAATTATCTTCTTTTATTTCTTTATAGTGTTCCATTTCCTCACCTGTTTTTTTAAATTTTTTTGTTACAATACACACGGCTTTTAGAATAGCACCAGTTAATGGAACAAGCAAAAAAAGCCGCCGAAGCAGCTCGATCTTAAACCTTTTTTATATAACAGTGCAGGAAATTACTTTTGAAGGTGCTCACAATGACAGGCACCGAGTTGCATCAGTGCTGAGCAGCTAAGAATACCTTTTGTGCCGCTAATACTCCTGATCCTGGTTCGAAGGAGTAGGAGAAATCTTGTAATCCCGCTTCGATTAGCGATACGGCTTGGAGAATATCGCTAGGGAAGCAATAGCCCATATGCCCGAATCTGAAAATTTTCCCTTGCAAAGACCCTAGCCCGCCGGCAAAATCAAGATGGTATCTTTCCTTCAAATGCCCGATAAAGGAAGCGGCCTCCAACCCCTCTGGAGTATAAATAGCCGTTATGGTCGGGGAAGCATACTCGTCGCTTGTCAACAGCCCAATTGAAAGTGCCTTCATCGCTTCACGAACCATATTTTTCATTAATTCGTGTCTGGCTACTGTTTGCGTAAATCCGCCTTCCTCATCAATCAAATCACAGACAGCGGAGAGTCCCATAATCAGTGAGATAGATGGGGTGTTTGGGGTCATTCCCTTCTCTGCCCAAGTACGATAGCTTAGTAGATTTAAATAATAAGAAGATGGTTTATTTTCCTCGATCACTTTCCATGCTCGATCACTTAAGCTTAGAAATGCTAGTCCTGGAGGCAGCATCATTGCCTTTTGTGACCCTGTTACTAAAATATCAATTCCCCATTGATCCATCTCAGCAGGAGCTCCGCCAATGCAGCTCACCCCATCGACAATAAAGAGTGCATTTGTATGCGTATGAACTACATTTGCTAATTTTTCAATTGGGTTTAAGATTCCTGTCGACGTTTCGTTGTAGGTGGCAAAAACAGCCTTTATGTTCGATAAGGGAGTAAGAAACTCAGTCAGATCCTCTTCAGTACATGCTTCGCCCCATGCTTTTTCAAGCTTATGTACATGAAAGCCATATTTCTCACAAATTGAGACGAAATAATCGCCAAAGGCACCCACGGTAATGACAACCACTTCTTCTCCTGGAGAAACGGTGTTTACCGCTGCTGCTTCTAATGCAGCCGTACCACCTGATGGCAGCAGCAAAACATCCTGTTTCGTCCCGAATATTGGCTTCACGCGATTCGTGGTTTCTTGGTATAATCGGACAAACTCTTCCGTGCGATGACTAATCATATCCTGGTTCATAGCAAGCTGCACTTTTTTAGGAATGGGAGTAGGTCCAGGATGTCTTAATATATTGGGATACATACTTTGTCCTCCTTAAATTTTTTAAGTATTGAAGTTTTGCATCTTCAAAGTTTTCTTTTGAAACAATCGAAATGAGCTCTTCTTTTACTTCGTTAGGAAGCATGCTGATTCCTCCCATTGGAATGAAATTTTGTTACACAAACAGTGCCTGGCACCACCCGAATAATGTCGAAGAGTTTTCGACAATTTGCGGGTAGTGACAGGCACTTGGTATTTAACTTAGAATTTCTTTTGCTTTTTCCTTCATTTCCTTGAATCGTTCATTTAAAGATTTTAGGATTGTGTCGTCAGCGGTAAAATGCATAACGATGGCCTGTATTTCACGTCTGGTGAATTTGCCACGGTCATGAATTTTATATCCCCTGCCGTTAAGTTTAAACCTTATCATAAAACTGTCAGCTTTCCTATCATCTCTTGGATAAGCTTGAACAAAATGAAGAACTGCATCTTGGCATGTACAATCTGGATTCATACAATATGAGTCAGCGACCAAAAATATCTTCCCAATATAAACAAAGTGGAAATAATCGTTGCTTTGATTGGGGAAAACCTCTGAATAACAAACAGTGATGCCTTCAACAATCTTACTCAGCACTGCATTCATAATACCGCTCCTTTTTCATAACTTTGATGGAACCGGCAACATACCCATTTATTCTAGTTAGTAAAGGAATTTATTTGCTTCAGCATTTTAACAGGAAGTTATTATAAGACGGCATGATAGTGGGTTTAAAATGATGAAAATTAAAGGGGAAGATTGCAGATTTAATAGAAAGAAATTCAAATTTCAAAAATAATTATCATTTTTATTGTCGTTTTGACATTTTTCTACCTCCTTTCCGGTAAAATTATATCACATTGCATTTCATAACAATTTTGTCTCGACTAAAGGATTTCTACAATTATGTGAACATTCCGTTATCACTAAATTTCCTAATAGGTTAATTCATCATACACCTTATGTAGTTCACTTCTATCACGCAGCATTCGGATGCTTTCGAATGGGCTTAACTAGACCATAAAAAATGGCGTACATTATGTTCAAAATGTACGCCATTTTGCATAGGTTACAACCTTAAGAATAGTTTCAAAACGGCTTCTCAAGGTCTTGATAGTTGGCTGCAGACACTTTTTAAATAAAGATAAAGATGTAGAGGTGCTTACCCAATTTTGAGACGTTTTTCTGTGATCAGGGACGATTCTTTTGCTACCTCACATTTTTATCCTTTAAGCAATTGCTTTTCTTTTTTCTTTTTGATTTTGATTTTTAAATATGCCAAATGGTTTACCTACTGGTAAAACAACTTGCCCAAAATGTGTGTTTAAAACAGCTGCAGCAGAACCATAAAATGATAGTAAAGCAACGAGCAATTCCGAGATTGCTGCGAGCTTATGAGAAAATTCATACATAATATCAAATGTGCTTAGGGACAATCCAATAAATAAGAAATCAATTAGCACGAAAATTAAAAACAGTACTTTATGGGTTTCCATTGCACCGACCGTCATAAATATGCTAAAGATTAAGTATCCTACAAATGCAATACCTAGCTGTTTAGCATCCGCATTGGCAAGGACCGTTTCACCTAAAGCACCTAGTTGAATCAACCATGATGCGCCGACACCGAACCAAAATAATCCAAATGCTCCAAATGCCGTCGTTCCAAATACATTATTATTTTTTGAATCTAGGAAACTTGCAATTAATTGTGCAAGACCACCTAAAAAGAAAGCCCATGGCAGGATTAATGCAGTGCCTTCCGTCAGTCCTAATTTTTGTGACGAGGCTACTAGCGTAACCATTGCTAAACCAAACAGCCCAAGTGCAGATGGATCAGCTGTCATGATTTTTACTGAAGTATGATGTTGATTATTCATATGATGCCTAATTCCTCCTTAGTAATAATGCCTTCCTAAAGATACATAAAATCGTCTCCTGTGTCTATAATAAGATGTATTATTTACGATTCGAAATTTTCGTAAAAATTAACAGATGTGGTGTCTAGGACGCATAAGATCTTGTTTCATAGACCAGTTCACAAAAATAAATTTGAAACTAACGAAACAAAAGGAGCAACTCCATAATACAACCTTGGCAACAGCTTCACATGCCAAGACTTCACAAAGGGAATCAGCTATTTTTATATTTTTTGTATGCTAATGGTGTCATGTTCATCGACGTTCGGAATTTATCGATGAAATAGCTTGTGCTATTAAATCCTACTTGATAGGCTACATCTGTGACATTGGATTCTGGTTGTTGTAGTAAAACTAAACTTTTTTGAATTCGATAATCAGTCACATAATTCAAGGGTGTTTTCTTTAAAATTCGTTTGAAATATCTACAGCATTCAGATCGGCTCAATTGACCAGCTCGTGAAATATCGCCTAACAAGATTTTCTCAGCATAATGTAAATGTATCCAATTTAACATTTGCTTCATTCGTTGGCTCTTTACCATTTCCGTCTGTTCGTACTCTAATTGAAAACCATTGATCATTAAATTTTTCCACATTAACGATAGCTGTACAGTGATGTCAATTTCATAGTATATTGGCTTTTGTTGTAGCAATTGATTGATGTTTACAATAGCATCTAAAATATTTTTCGCCCAAAGCTCCTTTGCATCCAAGTGTAAGTAAGGTAAATTGGTCGCTTGAATATATGGATTTACATAGGTTGTATAGAGTTCTTGTGATAAAACGAAATGTGGAGAAACATTTAAACAAATATAGACACAGCCCGAATCATTCTTATCTTTCTTTCGCCATGTGCAGGCAGCCACTATTTATAAATAGCCCCTCACCTTCTCGAACTGTACGTTTTTCTTCATTTATTTGAAAGATTGCTTCTCCTTTTACAATCAGAACAATTTGAATTTCATCATGCCAGTGAAGTGGTATATATCCGTTTATATTTTGGTTTATCGTTGTTTCGTAACATGCAATCGGTATCACAACTGTCCGATGTTCTGTTAATTCTTTTAAACTTTGGTCAACCATAAAATCTTTTATTTGCATATTACCACCTCAATATATTTATATTTTTTTATTTAATTTAGGTATTATTTCAGGGATTTTCCACTTATTATATACAATATTATAATACTATTTTTATATTTAAAGGTGGAGAATCAATCATGAATAGAAGAAAAGGATTATTTCTTGTTATAACCGGAGCAATATTTTGGGGGATTGGTGGAACCGTTGCAAAAAAGTTATTTCAACAATACACAATCGATGTAAATTGGCTTGTAACGACACGATTACTCGTAGCAGGTTTATTACTCTTAGCAGTTCAATTTTTTAGAAAAGACCGTTCTCAAATACTTGGGGTCTGGAAAAATAAAAGGACAGCTTTTCAACTGATTATCTTTGGATTAATCGGTATGCTTGGAGTTCAATACACGTATATGGCATCCATTAAATATGGAAATGCTGCTGTAGCAACACTATTACAATATTTAGCACCAGTAATAATTATGATTTACTTAATTTTAAGTAAACAATCTGTTCTAACAAGAAAAGATTTGCTAACTGTTTCGCTTGCTTTAGTTGGTTGCTTTTTCTTATTAACTAATGGCTCATTCTCTCAACTATCTGTGCCGCCACTTGCAATCGTTTGGGGAATTTTCTCAGGGCTTGCGGTAGCATTTTATACTTTATATGCTGTTTCTTTACTGAAGCAATACGATTCCCTTGTCATTGTTGGCTGGGCAATGATCATCGGTGGTTTTGCTTTAAGTTTTATTCATCCGCCTTGGCAAATGGACTTTAAAAGTTTAACCCTAGAAGCTTATTTATATTTAGTCTTCGTTATCATTTTTGGTACAATGTTTGCATTTTGGTTATATATAGAAAGTTTACAAAGTCTGTCACCTAAAGAATCAAGCCTTCTAGGAAGCATAGAGCCACTAGCGGCTGTTTTAACAACGGTCTTTTGGTTAGGAGAATCCTTTGGAATTTTCCAATGGGCTGGTACAACTTGTATCATGGTAATAGTTTTATTATTGGCTTTGAATAAAGATTCTTCTTCAAAAACTGACCAACTTCCTAAAAATGAAAAGCCCCTCAGAATTAGCTAATTTCGCTGAGAGGGCTTTTTTTCAATAACCTTCCCCTTATATACAGTATGAGTTTCCGCCGTATTCAATTAGCAAAAATACCAGTCTTCTTTCTTTGTAGAAGCATTATCTACTGATCCTTGAAATGTACAAAAAATTGGGCATAGCTTGATTTGATGATCACAAAAATATTTTTCAAGACCCTGTCCTTTTGTGCTCCCTTTCTATATATAACAGGTGAGAATATTTTTATGGAGATGGTTAGATGTCTGGCTGGGTAAAACTGACGAAGCAATTTACGAATGATGAATTATGGTTTAACGTGACAGCTTTCCGGCTTTATGTGTGGATTTTACTGAAGGCAGCTTATGCAGATGGAATCGTTCTGAATGGGATGAAAGTAAATAAAGGACAGTATGTAAGAGCATATTCCCAGTTAAGTGAGGATCTGATGTACATAGAAGGCAGAAGTAAGAAAGCTCTTGCGAAGAGTACGGTAAAAAGAGCTGTGGACAAGCTGGTGAAGAAAGGGCTGCTGATGGCAGAAGAAACGTCTTTGGGAACTCTTTTTACTGTGGTTAATTCCGATGACTTTAAGTGTTTGGACGGAACTGGCGATTTTTTTTGCCCTCCGTTTCGCGAAACGATCGTGGAACACTCGCAGAACGATCACAAATCAGAGCCGGAACCATATATAAGAAATCAAGATTTTAAAAATTTAAAAAATAATGATGAACATCCTGGCAATAAAAATCCCCAAAATCAAAAATGCCCAGTCCCGGCAGCTGTTCATGCCGCTGATAAAGAAAACCGGATCAATCAGATAGCCAGCCGATTTATCGCTTTACGGAACCAAGGAACCTGTTTGGGTCCAAAAGATCAAGTAGCGATTGAAAGGATCTGTGAGCTTCCAGTGAAGCCCGAACGGCTCGAAACAATGTTAGAGGAAATCTTCCGCGAGTATCTCTTAAAGAAACCGAAAGGGAAAATTAGCAGTGCATTGTATTGTGAAAAGGCCATAAGGTCAAAACTAGAACAGAGGAAAAAAGCAGACTGCCCCAAAAAGTACAGAAAGAATCCATGTCTGAACGGGTGGAACGACTGATTCAGGAAGGAAAAATTGCATTACAGGAGGAACATCCATGACAAAGAATGATGTCATCCAACTATTAGTGCTCATTGAAAAGGTTTATTCCAAGTTCATATTCAGGGATGAAACCATTCAGCAATGGTTCGAATTTTGCGGTCAAATGGAATATGAAAAGGTGATGGCCAAGCTAAAAAACCATATTAGGAAAAGTCCATTTCCACCGGCCATTGCCGATATTGCCGTATTCCCTTTTGAAGTAAATGAGTTTCCGGAAACGTTGCAGGAATGGATAAGGAAAGGAAGGGAGAGAAATGAACGCGATCATCACCACGCCAAACGCAGTCCACTACCAAACTGGCTCGATGAATATGCAGCAAGAAAACGTGTTTGAAGCAGAAGGCATCCTTTTAGGCGCGGTCATTCTGGCTCCTGAACTGATCCATGAAATCACGTTAGAGCCTTATTAAAGGTGCCTGGCACCACCCGATAATTGACGAATTTTGTCGAGAAAACCATAAGGGGCTGTCTCAAAAAATTTGCGTGGTTAAAAAACAAGCTAACTCCCCATGTTCGGGCAATGCATGAACATGGGGAGTTAGCTTCCAGCTTTTCTTATTCTTCCTTATAAAATCGTTCTCCCGTATCCTGATTAAAATAAACAACTAATTTTTTCTTTGTTGTCGGATCGATTGACACTTCATTTGTACGGACAAAGCCTTCTGGCACTTGCTGCCCATGCTTTTTTTTGAAGCGGCGGTCCCAGATAAACCAAGAGCCAATGATTAAAATAAGGAGGATAACGATTTGTATGCCGAAATAGCCAAGAATCCACTTCATCGCTATTCCTTTTCTACGGTAACGGCCGTGCCATAAGCAACAATTTCACTCATATTTTGACCGATTTCACCAGAGTCAAAGCGCATCATAATAATGGCGTTTGCCCCCATCGCTTGACCGTTTTGAACCATCCGATCCAATGCTTGTTTTCGCGCATCTTCCAGCATTTCTGTATATTGACTGATTTCTCCGCCCACAAGCCCCTTCAGGGAAGCAACAATATCTTTTCCAATTCCACGTGCTCTCACGGTTAACCCGAATACTGGACCCTTTACTTCCGTAATTTTATAATTCGCAATATTTTCCGTCGTGACAACGATCATCTTACAATTCCCTCCTTTTATAAATGGATTGTCTATATGATCATTGTACTTCCTACTGGCATAATATACCATTGTTTTTATTAAAGTGCCTGGCACCACCCGAATTGTGTCGAAGAGTTTTCGACAATTTGCGGGTAGTGACAGGCACTATTTTATTTTTGAATCAGATCTAAAAAGGAACAAATCGTTAAGATGCCTTTATCAAAGTTTTCCAAGTTAAAATGCTCGTTCGGAGCATGAAGATTTTCATCTGGCAAACCGAATCCCATTAAGACTACCGGAGCATTTAGTGATTGGCTGAAATCCGATACAATTGGAATCGAGCCCCCTTCTCTCTTGTAAACAGGCGATTTCCCATAAACGGTTTGATAGGCTTCGGCAGCTTTTTGAATCATCGGGCTGTCGATTGGTGTTAAAAATGGATTACCTGTATCTTGTAGAGACACTTTTACCGTGCATCCTTTTGGTGCATGTTCTTCCAGATGCTTTTTAATCAATCCCTGAATCTTTTCAGGGTTTTGATTGTGCACCAGACGGCAGGTGATTTTGGCATGAGCCTCGTTCGGAATGACCGTTTTTGTCCCTTCTCCCTGAAATCCTCCCCATAAGCCGTTTATTTCTAATGTTGGCCGAGAACTGATTCTCTCTGGGTAAGGATAATTGTTTTCTCCTCCCGTAAATTCCGTTAATCCTAACGATTGTTTTAGTTTTTCTTCATCGAAACCCAATGCTTTAATTTGTTCCTTTTCGAAATCTGTCAGTTCCACTACATCATCATAAAAATGGTCCACATTTACTTTTCCGTTTCCATCATGAAGGGTAGAAAGCAACTGTATTAATAAATGGTTGGCGTTCTGGACTCCCCCGCCGAACATGCCCGAGTGCAAATCAGAATTAGCGGTTTTAAGAGAAAATTCGAGTGCACACAGACCTCTTAAAGAATAGGTGATGGCAGGGACTCCTCTATCCCACATATCAGAATCGGAAATAACAACCACATCACAGGCTAATTTTTCTTCATTTTCGGATAAAAACTGCGGAAGATGAGGACTTCCGATTTCTTCTTCTCCTTCGATACAAAATTTTACGTTTACCGGTAATTTACCTTCTGATTTCAATAGTGTTTCCATTGCTTTGATATGTAAGAACATCTGTCCTTTGTCATCGGTTGCCCCTCTTGCAAAAATCTTTTCATCTCGGATGGCAGGTTCAAACGGAGGCGTTTCCCATAAATGGACAGGGTCAACAGGCTGTACATCATAATGGCCGTATACTAAGACAGTCGGGGCATTCTCCTGATGGAGCCAGTCAGCATAAATAATCGGATGACCTTTTGTCTGCACTATTTCAACGTGTTCCATTCCAATCCTTTCTAATTTATTGGAAATCCACGAAGCTGCTTTTTGTATGTCCTCTTTATGCTCAGATAGGGAACTAATGCTAGGAATCCGGAGTAATTCTGTTAATTCCTCGACATTTTGATTATGATGTTCGGATAAAAACTCGGCTAATTGACTCATGTTATCACCTTTTCTATTTTATTTTCTATTCTATTTTATACAAAAAGGATGGAGAAAACCTAAAATCGGCTTTAAAAAAGGAAAAAAGAGTAAAAGGTATATACATAAATAAAAGTGCCATCCTTGCGAAAACAGCTAAATTTAAAAGGGCTCGCCTCATTTTTACGAATGAGGCGAGCCTTTGGAACTCGTTTCGCCGATAGAGAGGCGTTATCCGCTGATTGGTGCTCGTTTTCCGCCGATTGGCGCACGTTTTCCGCCGATTGGTGCACGTTTCGCCGAATGACGCATGTTATTCGCCGATTGGCTCACGTTTTCCGCCGATTGGCTCACGTTTTCCGCCGATTGATAAGGTTTGCGCACATCCGGTCTAAATTAGAATGGGTTAGTTGCCAGCATACTTGCTGTTTTCACATAAATACGTGGATGTAATTTTAATTGAGAAACGATAAATTCAGCAATGTCTTCCGGCTGCATATATTTTTCATCTTTGTTTTCAGCGATTAAATTCGTGTTAATCGCAAGTTCAGTAGCGACAGTGCTTGGAGTTAATGCTGTAACACGGATATTATTTCTTCGGACTTCTTGTGCCAAGGATTCCGTTAAGCCAATTAATCCAAATTTGGACGCACTATAAGCACTAGATGTGGCAGCACCGCTTAACCCATTTGTAGACGAAATGTTGATGATATCCCCACGATTTTTCTCAATTAATTGAGGAAGAACCGCGCGTGTAACATAATATGGTCCCATCAAGTTGACGTCAATGATTCTCTTCCATTCTTTCGGATCCATGTCTAAAAGTGTTGCAAACTTCCCAATTCCAGCATTATTGATTAGAATATCAGCTTTACCCAACTCACCAGTTATTTTTTTAACCGCTTCTTCTACTTCTTCCTGAGAGGAAACATCAACAGCCACATAAGCCGCTTTGACCCCTAACCCTTCAACTTCACTTACAACTTCCTTTAAATCTGCCTCTGTTCTAGCAAGTAAACCAATGTTTACACCTTCACTTGCTAATGCAAGTGCAACTGCCTTGCCAATACCTCTTCCAGCACCAGTGACAAACGCTACTTTTCCTTTTAATGATTGTACCACTATCAACAACTCCTTCCACATCTCATTATATTATTATGGAAAAATTATTCTAACAGTATGCTCACTGAACTTTAATATTCAATCCGCTGCCCTGGATTTATTAAAACCACCTAGCAAACCAAGCAGCATAATAGGCAGCAAGGATAAACAGGTAGGGCATTTTTAAAACTACTATCTAACTGGTATTTCTACAATAATTAATTTTTAAAAGGAACTAAAACGTTGAAATGGTACTCTTTAAAAACTCAATAAAAATCAACGCTTCATCGGTTTCTACTTTGGTTAATAAATAAGTAGAGGATGTAGGTGGAATAATTTTATCTGGTTTTATTTCAACCAGCTTACTCATTTTAATTTCTTCTTTCACAACCGTAATGGGTAAATAGGAAACGCCAAGTCCTTCTTCGATGAAACGTTTTGTCACCTCTACTTGATTTACCTTCATCGTTTGTACCATAGGATAATGTCTCTTAATATCGTGCAAAAGTTGGTCCCAGTAAACTGGATGGTTATGAGTGATAAGTCTGTATGTTTGGAGTGTGGTCTGTTCATCTAAAGATGGTTCATTAGGTCCAACTAAGATGACTGATTCTATATGTACCGTCTCGGTCTTTATATTTGTTTGCACAGGCAGGATTCTGGTTAAACCTAAGTCTGCCTTTCCTGCACTGATTTCATTCCCAATATCATAAGAATTTAGAACATTGATGATCACTTCTATATTCGGATTTTCATCAATAAATGTGCGCAGTAAAGCTGGTAGAAAGGATGAAGCAATTTGTGGTGCAGCAGCAATAATCAACTTTCGATTATATCCCTGTTTCCATGATTCAAAATCGATCATCCCTTGTTCATAATTAGTAATTAACTCCCTCGCATAGGATAAAAACTTATGGCCAGCTGGTGTAAGAACCACTTTATTTCCAATTCGTTCAAATAATAGAATGTTAAGGCTCTCCTCCAGCCGTTTAATATGCTTTGTTACAGCAGGTTGAGTCAGAAAAAGTTCCTCAGATGCTTCCCTGAAGTTTTCATATTTTGCAGAGATAATAAACGTTCTTAACCACTTAATCTCCATAAAGGACCCCTCTATTCAATAACGGTTGGTTATTAAATTTCTCATTTTTTGTTAATATCTATTATTTAATCACTCTATTATAATCTAATTATTAGTAAATTTCTTACAAAAGGGAGCGAGTCGGAATATGGAAAAAACAAGGGACACTTGGAATGCCAATCTATATGATTCTAACCATTCATTTGTATCCAAGTATGGTGAGAGTTTATTTGAATTATTAGCTCCCCAAAAAGGAGAAAAGATTCTTGACCTCGGCTGCGGAACAGGTGATTTAGCGAAGCAGTTAACTGATTATGGGGCAGAAGTTACAGGGGTCGATCAATCTGAACAAATGATTGAACAGGCAAGAGGGAAATACCCTGCGATTAAGTTCATCGTTCAAGATGCAACAGAATTAGAATTCCATCGTGAATTTGATGCGGTATTTTCTAATGCTGCACTCCATTGGATCAAGCAGCCCGTGCAAGCGTTAGAATGTATGTATAAAAGCTTAAAACAAGGAGGAAGATTGGTTGCTGAATTTGGCGGCAAGGGAAATGTGGAGGCATTATACAAGGAAATCATGAATCAAATTGAGGCAGAAGGTTTCCCTTTCAAAATGGAACAATTCCCTTGGTTTTATCCCAGTATTGCTGAATATTCGTCTTTAATGGAACAAGCAGGCTTTAGAGTGACCTTTGCTCACCACTTTGATCGGCCAACTCCATTGAACGGAGACCGGGGAATTAAAAACTGGATTGATATGTTTGGCAGCAGTATGTTTGAAGGGATTCCTGATGACACAAAAGAACGGATCATATCAAAAGTGGAGAACAAGCTAAAAGACATTCTATATAAAGATGGCAGCTGGATTATCGATTATAAAAGGATTCGTGTGATTGGATTAAAAGAATAAGGAAAGAGGATGTCTCAAAAGGGTTTGGCCTCATGTTTCACACTCCATATTAATCGCCTATTAGGAAAGATCAGCGACATGGTGAGAATTGGGGTCTAACCGTTTGTATTGAGACATCTACTTTTTTAACAAATACATTTTAAAAAGAGTGTAAAACCTCCAAATGATAACTCATAATGATTAGTTCCCCTTTTTTCCCCATCCTCCGTTCACCTTCATCTATGAATCCGCATTTTTTATATAATTCTTGAGCAACACTATTTTGAAGGTTAACAGCCAGTACAATTTCATTCTTATCACTAAAGTGTTCCATTACAAAGGAAGGTAAAAGCTTAAGTGCTTGTTTCGCATACCCCTTACCTTGATGACGAAAATCTGTCGAAAAGGCCCTTACTAATATAGAACGATTATTATCTGAATAGGGTTTTACTCCTTCATTTTTATGTAGATCGAAAAAGGTGACCAATTGATTTTGATCCATTGCCAAGATGGAATAGCGATCTGGATCTTCGTTAGAAAGTTTGATGCTTTCTGACGGCGGCCCTGTAAAACGAAGTTGTTCCTCCGTTATTTGATACTGTTCGATGTAAATTTTATATCTTTCATCGTAAAAAAATAGTTGCATGTTACATTCATCGCCTATAAAAACTTTTGTGGATTTTTCATAAAAACTACTCTATGGGCTTAACTTTTGCAAAAAGCTGTCTAGACGGGCCGCTCTTTTCCAAAGATGAAATTAGTTCCAAACCTCTTCAAGCGTATCTCTGAATAATTTATCCAGAATCTGTGTAAAGTCTGGTATGGAAATATTTAAGGTGTTTGTGAATTCACGAAGACGAGTGATTTCCTCATTTAAAAACTGGTTGATGACCTCGATTCGAGGCTCCAGATCCAGTTCTTCCCCATCCATTTTTCTTTTTAAAAGGATGTGAATTTCGTGCTTTATTTCCCCATCTGGTACTAAACTCTCCAACAATGTAGAAAATTCTAATGGAGGAAATTCATTGAACTGTTCTATCCACTTTGCAGCCAATACCGGTCGTAGGACATAAAAATATTTTTTTATCTTCACGTCATCACCTTGTAAAAACTCTCGGAAGTTTTTACTAGCCATATTCAAATAGTGATGAAGACAGGAATGTGGTGCAAAAATAGTTTTACTAAGCTCCTTCATTTGATCAATGGTGGAATACGCTTTATAGTAGACAATTCCTGAATGAAGCCATTCCATTAGAGGCGGATTGGATTTCCGAAATAGCTTTAGGGCTTTAGTCAATTCCCACCCGGTAACATCAAGTACCTCATTGATGGGAAGTTCAATGACATCCCGTTTTTTTCCTACCCCTATTTGGTCAATCGTTAGGTAATCATCTTGGCGATGTATATAAATAAACCTGACATCATAATCACTATCTTTAGATGGAAACTCCCAAGCTCTGCTGCCGGATTCACACACATAAAGGATTTTAACGTTATGATCAATTTCAATTTTTTTCAACGTTTTAATAATTGTTTCTATCAATTGTTCTCACCCCTAGTTTCTAATCGTGAAAATATGTTTTTAAACTCCTTCGCAAAGGTCTTTTAATTCTTGTTTAAAAGGACCTGGACCTCCCCACTTTCTCGAGAAAAGTACGGGCCGCACCAACCGGCTTCGTGTGTTTTTACTTTTTTTCTAAATTTTAACATACCAGTTCTTTTACTGTTGTTTTTTTATGAATACATGTTGAAAAAAAAAAGCCATCGAAATGAGCTTGATCCTATCATCAATTCGCTGCTTAAAATTTAGTGTTAAAAGATATTACCCATTGATTATTAAAAAAGATTCGATTAATATCTAATTAGATATTTATTTAATTAGATATTAATTTAATTAGATATTTATTTAATTAGATATTAATTTAATTAGATTCTTATAAAAGAAGGTGATTATTATGGATAATTCCGTTTTACCAGAAGAAAAACAGTATCGAAAGTTATTTTTAGCAGGAGTTGTGAATGGAATTGGGGATCGCTTTAGTTCCGTTGCGGTATTAGCGATGCTTTTACAAATCACAGGATCAGGCCTTGCAGTCGGAATGACTTTAGCCATCCGGTTAATCCCCTTTGTCTTTTTTGGACCCTTAGGTGGTTGGTTGGCAGACCGATTCTCTAGAAAGACCATCCTGGTAACAACTGATCTGATTCGAATCGTATTTGCCTTGTCCTTCTTATTGGTTCAAAGTAAAGAGGATCTTTGGATTGTTTATCTCAGTTCTTTCCTTTTAGCTGCTGGAGAAGCCATTTATAGCCCAGCAAGAAAGTCAGCCATCCCTCTTCTCGTGAACAAGGAGCAGCTCATAAAAGTGAATAGTTTGGAACAAGTATTAGTCGGGATCGTTTTAATCGGAGGAGCCTTTTCAGGTGGAATTGTGGCTTTTATTTTTGGCCCCAATGTAACATTTTGGTTCAATGCCGCATCATTCTTAGGTGCAGCAGCGATTCTCTCAACAATTCGGTTCCCCCAAAATGAACGGGTAATGGAAAGTAATGAATCTGAAAAGGAATCCCTGTTCTCCGTATTCAAAAAAATCATTATGATGTCTGCCCCCGTTCTAATTCTATTAATCTGCGAGGTTTTAATTGCTTTCATGAATGGCATTGATAATGTCCTCATTAGTGTATACGCCGTGAAAGAGTACCATCTGGGGGATATCGGGGTTGGCCTTTTTTATGGAGCATTAGGGATTGGGTTGACGTTAAGTTATACAGTTGCCAATCGACTCAGCAAGAATTTCTTGGTCACTGGTCTAGTCTGTTTACTGCTAGAAGGAACCTGTCTATTATTATTAAGTAAAACTCATTTGGTAGTCTTTGCTTTCCTTCTATTTTGTCTTGCAGCGTTTATGTCGGGAATTGGTAATGCCAGCTTCGATACAATTTTGATGAAAGAAATCCCGGAGAAGCATCAAGGAAAGATGTTTGGACTGTTAGCGACCATCGGAAATACGATATTGGGTCTATCGATGTTTTTATCTGGGTTTGCACTAAATTATCTTGCACCACGTTCTTTAGGTTTAATTGGCGGGATTGCCTATATCCTAATTGCAATTTTCATCCTAACTGCTATTGCAGCTAAATACTATCGAAAAAGGAGAATGTCTCCAAAAAAAATTTAATTCTCATATATAATTCAAGTGGTTCACATTTAACAGGTGATTGATATCTTTTCCTATATTATTAACCTCAACAGGGGATCTAATAATATTGGTAAGCATAAGAATATACAATAAGTCGAAAGTGTCCATTTAAAAAATTTACCACTAATTTACATTACGGCAAACACTTGTCCAAACATAAAAGTATCTAAAGAATAAATTAAAGTATTACAAGTTAAAGGAGGGAAATCAATAATGAGCGATAATAATAGGCGTTCCAGAAATAACGAAGACGTACGTGTTGACGTTGATCTAGATAATGACTTTGAAAATAGATTAGAAAACGAAGCAGATAATGACACAGATGTTAGACTAAAAGACCAAAACAAAAACACTGCAAGAGCAACTCTTAATAATAGTGGAAACTCTAAAGTTGAAGTTGACATTAACGTTGATAGTGAAGCTCGTGCGAGAGTACGTTCAAGATCTGAGGCTGATTCTGATCAGGAACAGGATCAAGAGCAAGAACAAGAACAAGAACGAAGAAGAAGAAGACGGGACCAAGAATAATGTATATGCACTGGGAGAATGTTGGGGATCCATTTGAGTTTGCTATAAACAGTTTTGAAGCCGCTAGAGAGGTTGGCTTATTATAAAAAAATAGAAACCAATTGTGATAATAAATCAATTTCAAAAATGGCATATTTAAATATAAAAAAGAAAACCCTCAATCTCTTTTCGTGTTTAACTCTCTGATAGTGATTGGATCTTTCTTAGAGTATGGAACTGCATATGGCTCCATACTCTTTGTGACTACTTAATATCCGTGGAATTTACTATTTCTTCAATCAGTTCTTTTTCATCTTCTATTAAACCTTTAGTTGAATTTTTAAATTCCCTCAATGATTGGCCGACAGCACGACCAAGTTCCGGTAGTTTCTTAGGTCCAAAAACGATTAGTGCAAGCACTATGATTAATATTAATCCGGGAATCCCAATATTTGATAACATCTTCACACCTCGCCTTTTTTAGAGAAAACTACTAGGTTTCATACAAGCTGCACAATTTTCATCCTCTTGACGCAGCGTAGTAAATGGTTGATTGCATTCCTGACAAACTTTTTCATAAATAGGAAATACGGTTTCTTCTCTTTTTACAATCTTATCCTCTATCATAATCGCCTTTTCAGGGCAAGTATCGACACAAAGCTGACAGGATGTACAACCTTTCAAGCTAATGGAAAAATGTCCTTGCTGAATTTCAAAGCACTTTTTCTCACATAGCCTTTGACAAACAGGACATAACGTACATTTTTCAATATTCAGCGTTATTGTGGTAAATTGATAGTCTGGATAATACTTTGTTAGATTAAAACTATTATGATTAAAACGCCACTCGGCAGGCGTAAACTGCTGCAATAATGACTTGCTTTCTTTTTTCCATAGGGAAAAGATTTCTCTTCTTGAATAGTGTACTTCTTCCCTAACAGACTTAGCTGCTGAAATAGAAAAAGGAGATTCTCCAAGTTTGCTCAGCTTAGTATTTGCTTCCTCAATCGGCTCTTTCCACAATTGAAGAGAAGCTTCCCCGTCATAAATAATCGACTTGATCCCCTTTTTATAGAGGATAAGCAATTCTTTCGAGGTTGGAATACGTTGATCTGCCACTACAAGTTGATTTTGAATGATGTTTCTCTGTGGAAGAATCCCGGCAATTGCTTGAACAGGGCAAGCAGCCATGCACCTTCCACACTGCACACATTTGTCATGGTCCAAGACGGGCTTTCCATTTACGATGGAAATGGCTAGATACTCACAAGCAGCTAAGCATTTCTGACAAGTTGAATGAGGACTTCGATGTCGAGTACAAGAAGATACTATTTCGTATTCATAATCCAAGCTTTCTACCCACTTACTCAATAAGCCCACCAAAGCCACCTCCATTTAAAAAAGCAGTTACTCTATTTACTTGGAACGACAACTTCCTGCTCGTTGGTTGCTACAAATTCCTCGATCAGTTCTCGGTCCCATTGGAGAATCCCCCAAATAAGCTCAATAATTCCTCCATAAAAACCAATACTTCCATGGAGTTTAGCATCCCGGCAAAGCTCATGAATCCAGGATAGCAAGTGATGATCGATAAAAGAAGCCTGCTCTTTCAAAGTCCAAACTTGTTCGGATAACTCAATACCGGGCAGCTTATTACTTAATGTAGATAGGAACATGAGCTCTAAGCCGATATGATCTTCGGGTTTCTTATTTTTCTTCATCTTCTCTAAACCATTTGCGTACAGCGTTGCTTTTATTTCAAAAGCCGTACTTCCAAAGAAAATTCGTTCGCTTGTCCGGTAGAAGGATTCGCAAGGAGGTGCTTTAGGCAGTCCTGGTCCTAGAAAAAGGCTTGTATATTCGACCATAACATTCTCTATTGCCTCTTGATCGGAAAACCCTTCTAAGTAAGACGAACAGTTTACCAATTGCTCTAAACCTGCCTGCATCTGCGAATTAGCAGCTTCCAAAGGGAAGTCCCTCCAAAACTTTTGAGAAAAAACAATTGTATGTTGGCCCTGTATCGGCTCTAGCAAGCTGGAAGCCAAAAAACCATACAATGATGCGCGTAGATTCCATACCTCATTCCATGAATTGGCCATAACTCATTCCCCCCATCACACTGCTGTCGAGTTTTTTACCGCTTGGTTTTGATAGGATGCTGCTGCATCTTTCGGCTGAGCTAACAGAATCTTGCGGGACAAGACAATAAATAGCAATGTACCAAAAGAGATCATTCCTAATACAATCATCAATTCAATAAGAGTTGGCGCGTAATGACCGTGTCTCAACCAAAAATTAGGATTAACTGCTGGGTTTTCACTAGGAATATATTTCCCGAGTGTAATGCCGGGAGCTCCCTCAACATGTTGGTGAATAAAGGAAGTGAATAATAACCACACCCGTTTAAAGAAAACACCGATGACAACTAACACAGATGAAAAGATAACGAGTCCTGTTTTCTGTCTATTTTTACTAAATAGTAAAATCGCGAGCGGGATTACAAAGCCTAAAATGATTTCACCCCAGAAAAATGGTGCTGTTGAACCCTTCAACATCTCATTTAAGATAAGCATTTCTGATTCTTCTTGTGGATAATACATCGTTAATATTTCTGAGAAAACAAAGTACGCATCTACAGCTACACAAGTGACTAAAAGACCTGCCAAACTCGTAATTAGTTTTTTCTCCACTGTAAAGAGTTTAAATTTAATCAAAAGGACAAGCACAATGATGAGAAGTGCAAGACCCGAGTCCAAAGCAGACGCTACGAACAAAGGAGCCATTAACGCACTATGCCACCCATCACGGGCTATTTGTAAACCAAAGATCCAAGCTGTTACCGAGTGAACGAGAATGGCAACAGGCAGTGCTACACACGACATGAATTTCATCTTCTTGGGATCTGGCATTGGACGAGTCATTAAATAAAGATAAACAATATTAATAGTTAAATATAGAGTAATGACACATACATCCCACATTAATGGTGACTTAAATTGCGAATGCAGAAGGAGATTCAGAAGTCGTTCAGGACTCCCGATATCAACCATGATGAAAATTCCAGCCACCATGATACATACCGTAGAAAGAATCGTAGCTGGCTTCGCTACCACCTTAAATGCCGGAATATTAAACACCGTCGCTGATGAAGAAACGATGAGGCCGCCTGCTGATAGACCCACGAAAAACATAAACATCGTAATATATAATCCCCATGAGACGGCGTTATTCATCCCTGTCACACCGAGACCATTGACAAGCTGATAGCCTAAAGCTCCAAATCCTATTAGAGCGAGTATTCCTAAGGCTGTCATCCAACTATAGAGGTTTGCCTTCCTATTCATCGATCAGTTCCCTCCATTCAAGCCCAAATAATAGACTTGTGGCTTCGTTCCTTTTTCTTTCAATAATTGTTCGCCATTTTTCTCCCGAATTAACTGAGATACTTTACTATCTGGATCATCCAAATCACCAAATGTTCTTGCCTCAGCCGGACAACACACAACACACATAGGATCTAATCCTTCATCCGTTCTCTCTTTACACATGGAGCATTTTTCAACGACCCCTACCTTACGGACAGGCACCTTGCTATCCCCATAGTTAAAGTCTGGATGGCGGACCGCTTCCGTCCAATTAAAAACGCGGACATTATAAGGGCAAGCTGCCATACAATAGCGGCACCCGATACAGCGATCATAGTCAATTAAGACCCTTCCATCCTCAGCTTTATAGGTAGCACCGACTGGGCAGACCTTTACACATGGGGCATTCTCACAATGCTGACAAGAAACCGGAATATAACGTTTTTTTACATGCGGATAAATCCCGCTGACACCGTCCATCTCTTCTGAATCCATCGTCAATACCCGATTCCACAACATTCCCATTGGGACATTATTTTGCATTTTACAGGCATTCGCACAGGTTTGGCAGCCTACGCAGCGATTCAAATCAATAACCATTCCTAACTTTGTCATTCACCCACACCTCCTAAACTTTCTTCACTTCAACTAACGTATCATTATAAGGAATAACAGGACCGTATCTAAGCTTATACTGACGAGGATTCAGGACATCATTTGTTACATTTTGAAGGTTCCCCCCAGCCATATGCTTGGACCACCAGCCTTCATGGAGCCTGATTTGTCCAGGGCGATACGCTTCTGTCAGCAGGCACCGTGCCTTAAATTTCCCGCGGTCGTTAAATACCTCGACGATATCGCCATTTTGTAAGCCGCGGCTGCTCGCATCGACTGGATTCATTTCCAGCCTTGGCTCAGGTTGATACTGGTTAATCCATTTCGCATTGGTAAATTGAGAATGGACCCGATATCTTGTATGTGCTGTGCTGAATTGGAGCGGATACTTTTTAAATAATGGGCTCTTAGTAGTTGCCTCCCCCGGCTCTTCAAACGTAGGAAGTGCTTGATGATCCTCAACCAATTTTTCATGATAAAGTTCCAGCTTTGTGGATGGTGTAGGGTAAACCTGGTCCATAAAACCACGGTAAGGCTCATCCGATACATTTAAGCGTTTAATATAATTATTTTCCTTAAGAGTCTTCACATTAATTCCCGTTAGGGCAGGATCTGGTGAATTCAAACGTTTACTCTGGTACTCCTCCGGTGTTTTCGGTAAGTATTGATCAAGCCCCAATTTTGCTGCCAGTTCTTTTTCAATCTGAAAATCTGATTTACTTTCATGTAGCGGCTCAATGACTTTTTGTGAAAGAAGAACATGGGATCTGTTTATTTGCATGTTGACAATATCATATTCACTCTCAAAAGCCGTACACGCTGGAAGGACAATATCAGAGTAATCCACACTCGGATTATGAAACGGATCAATCGTCACAACGAAATCTAATTGGTTAATCCATTTTTCCGTTTTATGCAAATTGGCAAAATGCTGTTGTAAAGTGTTGCCTAGGTTAATAACCGCCTTGACAGAGTTCGGCTTTTCACGAAAATCTGGAGTGGTCATTTCTAATGGGGCGGCCTTATACTGAGACGGCAGCTCCCATGAGCTAAGCTGTGCACTCCATGAAGTACCATGATATAAGGCATTTCCAACACCGCCGCCAACTCGTCCAATATTGCCGGTTAAGGAACCGAGGATTCCTCCTGCATGCCCAGTAACATCAGCATTCGCCCATTTATCCATACCGCCAAATCCCCAGCCGAGAATTGCTGGACCACGTGTAGCATAATCTCTTGTTAATTCAAAGATGACGTCTTCTTCAATTTCTGTTTTCTTCGCAGCCCATTTAAGGGTATATTGCTTCTGATTTTCTTTCAGTGCCGTAAATACAGTCCTGACTTTGATTCCATTAACAGAAAACTCACCTTCTAATGTTGCTCTCACGCCTGTTGCATTGAAGGGTTTAAGAGAATTGCTGTTCTCATCCCAAACCAAGTAAGGATTTGTATCGACTCCAGCGTCTGAATCATTTTGCCTGAGCAATTTTTGATTGTCCGCTCTGATTAAAAATGGTGCCGATGTATTCGTAACTAAGTACTCTTGCTGATACCAATTGTTATCAAGGATGACACTAATCATTCCGAGAAGTAAGGCTCCATCTGTACCCGGTTTTATTCTAATCCACTGATCAGATTTTGACGCCGTAGTGGAACAATTAGGATCTATTGAAATAATTTTCGCTCCAGCATCCTTCGCTTTAAAAAAGAATTTAGAATCGGTCAGTGTCGTTTCAAGAATATTACAGCCTATAAAAATGATCGTTCTGGAATTAACCCAATCTGACGTCTCGTTTTGTACATAACCATATGCTGTAGTACCGATACACTCTTCCAACCCATTGGCTAATCCAATATCGATGCCACTTTCAATCGCAAATTGGGCTCCCAATAATGATGGTAAAAATGGATACGTATATTCAATCCCTGACGAACAGCTAAATAAAATTGACTCGCCACCATAGTTTCTTTTTAATTCTTTTATTTTATTGGCGATCGTTGTGATTGCTTCATCCCAAGAAATAGGAACAAATTTACCCTCGCCTCTTTCCCCTACCCGCTTCAAAGGTGTTTGCAGACGATCTGGACTATAGATCCGTTCGATTTCACTCAGTCCTTTTAAACAAACCGTTGAAAACCGCTTATCCGTCCACGTATTTGGTTCAATCTTAGCGAGCTTGCCGTCGCGCACGGTACATTTAAAAGCACAGCGGCCGCCGCAGTTTGTTGTATGATAGGTGAAGGCTGTTTTTTCCAAGGAGCTGCTTTTTGCAGCAGCAGTCTGGAACCATTTGTTACTTGAAAATAGAGATCCGGACAATCCGATGGTTGCAGTACTAACTGCACCTGCCTTAATAAAATTCCGTCTAGATATACCCATTTTGACTCTCCTTCCGTTTCAGCTTCTTCTTTTTTAAGCAATAAAATCATTTTCATTAATCCTTTTGAAGGATGAATTAGTTTGTTTTATAGTTTTATTTTAAAACTTGAAACCTATGTTGAGGAGTGTGGGTTCTTCCATACTTTCGTCATCCTAATTGTGCGTATTTAACAGTCTGTTTTGATTTTTTTCGAATAAAGTGAACAATTTTTGAACAAATAACCAGCAGAGTTTTAAAGAATATTATCGTAACATCGAGAAATGGATGTTCACTGCAACCATGAGGTTTGTAAAGTCTACGGGATTTTGTAAAATAACACCGGTAATATCTTCAATTTTTTTAATCCGGTTCCTTAATGTATTGGGATGAACATATAGTGCCTCGGATACTTCACTAATCATTCCTTGATGCTGAATATAAGCCTTTAGTGTTTTAACATATTCCGTCCCCTGCTCACGATCACTATCAATTAATGATGATAAATAACCCTGGCTAAAGTCGTATAGAATCTCCCTGTGGATATGTGTAAGAAGATGAAGGACTCCAAGATCATTCATATGGAAAACTTGTTTATTTTCAAACCATACGTGACCAAATTGCAAAGCCATTTTTGCTTCCTGGTAGCTTTTATTTAGATGAACCGTATCCTGATACCACTTCCCGATCCCAATACTAAATTGACAGCGCTGCCAATTCCGCATTAGCTCTTGCTCTAGCTGATTGGCGATTTCAAGGGCAAACCTTTTTCTATCATTGAAGGTGCGGTTTTCTCCATCCTCCAACATCACTACAATTTGATCTTGAAATGGAAAGAAAATGATGGTTTCCTTTACGTGCGCTTTTTGAGCCTCTAAATGAGTGATCATCTCGTCCATCCACTCTAAATTCATTGATTCTTCGTCAAACTGATCGACATTTATGACAAATAAATGGTGTGCTTTTTCTAAGTTCCATCCCCAAGCTTTTCCTTGTGAAATCATGACCTTCTTCGATTCAAATTTATGATAAAGAAGATCGTAAACAAAATGCTCTTTAAATTTTTCTTGCTGCTCCCTGAACATTTCCTCTGTTTGAAAATGAAGAGCCGTTAATCCGATTAATTTATCGACCAGCCTCTTTTGCCAATCGACTAAATGTGCTGAGGCTGCAAGCGTTAAATGAATATGTCCAGCGATGTTAATAGAATATTTTTCAAAGGATTTCCCTGCCGCTATATGATGTATGCCTATATCTGGTCCGGTTTGCCATAGAAGCTGGTCATTTTCGTCAAAGTATAAAAATGGGGTTTCTAGAGCCATTGATAAACCAGAAGCAATCTGCATAAAACCCTTATGCATAAATCCATTTAGCTCCATGCTCATTTGGCTATAGTAAAACAATGGTTTGTTCCTGTCGTGAAACACTGCTAATGCAGAAGAACCATCGGCTTGAATAATCGGTACTTGACATTGCTGTAAAAGGGAAAGAATGTCTTCGTGAATCGGTACAAGATTTCGAAGGCAGATGACAATTGCACGTAAATTCGAATCTTGTATCAATTGATTCACTCGTTCCTTTTCGTTCAGCTTCATACATTCTGCATCATTTTCGATTACGAGCAATGTCGGACTTTCAAACCACTGATTTGAAATGGCTGAAGCAATGGTTTCATAATAGAGTTGCTCTTTTGGCAAAGGGGTTAAAAACGTTAATTGATACATTGGAATCGATAGTAATAAATCCTGAAATGAAACTTTCATAGTGGTCTATCATCCTTCTCTTAAAAAGATGTGTCCCTTTTGTTTTTTTATGATTTTGATAGCGGGATTCGTATAACCAACAATTGGAACATCTGCATGATTAAAATGGCTGGATTTAATTTCATTTGTATTGACAAGCATCATGCCAAGAGCACCTGTCGTGCAATTTTCAACACAAATTGGCCGCAGGCCTTGATCAATTCTATCTACACAAAAATTACATTTATCTACTCTATTTGTTTTTGGATTTAGCTTTAGAGCATGAAAAGGGCAGGCTTCAATACATCTCTTGCAAGCTTTACAATGACTTGGATCGTGGACAACAATGCCGTCTCCGCGTTTTTGAAAATTATTTTCTGGACAAGTATACACACAAACAGGATTCAAACAATGGTTACAGGACATTGAAATGTGGAATGGCTGTGCATCCTTCTCTGTTTCATAATTAAGCACATGTCTACGATGAACACCCATTAAACCGTAATAGTCATTACATGACATCTCACATGTTTTGCAATTGATGCATCTATTAAGATCAACGGAAAATACTAAATGCTGTGCCATTAGGTCATTCCTTCCTTCTGCACAAAGTATCCTTAAAAAAATCTATTTATAATCTATTAATAGTTTATAATATATTTATAGAATTATTTGATGCCAAAACTACAGTCTCATGAATTTTCACCGACAATTTTGTGAACACTTTTATTCAATAGAGTAATTGGATGTGAGCTAATATGAATAACCAACACGTGACAAGAAAAGTAAAGCATGTTTGTCCTAGAAGCTGTCCTAGCTCCTGCACGATGATTTCCTATGTTGAAAATGATAGCGTTGCCCATATTTCGGGTGATTCTTCTCATCCTTATACGAGAGGAAAGCTGTGTGCGAAAGGATTTTCTTATACAGAAAAAAATAGTCATCGTGACCGTCTAAAATTCCCTTACTTTCAAAAGGTAAAAGGCTCGGGGAAATTTATGCAAATTTCTTGGGATAAGGCTTTTGAGCTTATCATTAGTGAAACGTTGAACATTCATGAACGATTTGGAAGCTTTCTACCTTTTGCCTTATTTAAAGGTTCTGGGAATATCGGTGTGCACCATTATGTAACGGATGAGTTTTTTTCAAGTATTGGTGAAACAACGAGGATTATCGGTTCTTCATCCAATTCAATTGGATTTCAAGCTATTCAATCTGATTTCGGTGCTGTGAGGATGTCTGATCCTTCTACGATAAATGAAGCTTCTCTCATCATGATATGGGGTGCCAATCCCGCAGCAACCAATATTCATCTAATTCCTTTTATTATGGATGCAAAAATAAAAGGGGCAAAGATTGTCGTCATCGACCCTATTTATACCCAAACTGCTGAACTTGCAGACTTATATATTCAACTGTGCCCAAGTACAGATGGTGCGTTAGCCAACGTTTTAATGAAGGGTCTGTTGGAGAGGAATGCAATAGATAAAGAGTTTTTAGAAAAACATACATTTGGATTTAATGAATTTTTACAGATGATTCAAGGGATAAACGTTACAGAATGTTTACTTACATGTGATGTTGAGAAAGAGGCAATCGACATATTATTGGATTGGTTAACGCCTGCTAAAGCGGTTTCTTACGTGATCGGATCAGGCCTGCAAAAACATGGTGCCAGTGGCGGACAAGCTATTCGTTTTATTGAAGCATTAGCTGCGGTCAGGGGAGATATCGGAAAAGTTGGTGGAGGTATTTTCTTCAGAGGTAACGACACCATGATTTTTAATAATCAAAGCCATTTCAAGTTTAATCGCCAAAATCGGATGATGATAGTAAACGAGCTTGCTAAACAAGTTAGTCCACCTGTTGAAATGATGTGGATTTCATGTGCGAATCCATTAACACAGGAGCCTAATTCAATATTGTTGGAGCAGTTAATGAAGGAGATTCCTTTTGTTGTCACCGTTGATCAATTTTTAACACCAACAGCGCTCATGTCCAATCTCGTCTTACCGACCACCACTCATTTTGAAGAGATGGATATTGTTACAAGTTTTTGGCATAAGGAAATTGCGTTGAATGAAAAGGCTATTTCTCCTTATTACGAAAGCAAAAGCGAATGGAGGATTATGAGCGAGCTAGCTGAAAGGCTTAATCAGCATTCTTCTCACCTTTGTCCTTTTCCCATTCACTCGTCGGAAGAGGAATATTTAAATGCCCAATTTAACGATCAAGTGGATAACCGCTTTTCAATAAAGTCAATTTCAGATTTAAAAGAAGGGTCAGTGACTGCGAAGCAGCCTAAGAGTGCATGGGAGGACCACCAATTTGCAACGGAAACGGGGAAATTCCAGTTTTGTTCAGAAGGACCCATTCAAACTGTTCCTCATACGATAGGGACAGTTGCCGGGGAAAAAAGGCCAACGCGTAATTTTCCTTTTTGGCTTATTACCCCTCACCATCCATATGCCCTTAATTCCCAATTTCATTTCATTCATCTATCCGATGAAGAGGAAGCTGTTGCAAGCATTCATCCTAAAGCGGCGAAAGAGTTAGGAATTGTGAACGGAGAAATCGTTAAAGTATTCAACCAGCAGGCTTGCATCGAGATTAAAGCCGTATATAGCACTCAGGTTCCCAAAGATATTATCATGATTTATCAAGGCTGGTATCCCAAATCCCAAGTCAACAGTAACGATTTAGTACCTTGCTTGCAAACAAATATCGGGGAAAATGAATCCGCTTCGCGAAATATCCCATTCTATGACACGTTTGTGAATGTTAGAAAATTGTAATCCACTACAGGCACCAGCAACAACTTCAAAGAACAACATACGGACAATATCGATAAGGGCTAGGATAGATCTTAGCCCTTTTTTAGCTGCCCCGTCACCACCACTTGCCATATAACCGCCATCGAAGGTGACCGCAGACAGTAATAAACGATGGAAAGTTTTCGATTTAATGTTTATTTTTATCTGCTAAATATTTAGCATACAGAATCGTATTTTTAGCTACATCTAATTCAACATTATATATATTAGGTGGACCGGGTCTCCAATTTACTTCAAAAAGCCAGAGTTTTTGGTTTTCATCAATTCCGACGTCAATTCCTAATTCATCCAATTCATTGTCATATAAAGAATCAAAATGATTCGAAAACCTTATCGCAAACTGTTCAAGATACTTTTGAATGTCATACCAGGAGTCACCAAACTCCGTTTTTAAAAATATATCCAGGTAAGTACTATAACCACCACTCCCCATATTAGAAGTTATGGTCCCTAAACGCCCGATCCTTGGATATATAGAAGTAATCACCCATTTTCCTTCTCCATTTTTTTGTACATGCAACCGGAAATCAAAAACATGACCAGATTTTGTTTGACTTGTTATAAACTGTTGAATTACGTAATCTTGTTCTTGTATTTTATGGGATAACAAGTCTAACAATTGTTTTTCATTAATGGATGATTCTAATCCTCCATCATTCATTTTGTAATGATTTGATCCATATTTTTCAATAAAAACAACGCCTCCTCCTTGATGCCCAGATAACGGTTTGATGATAACTTTTTGATAACGTTTGATCATATCAGAAAAAATCTGAATGTCAGTTAATTTATAAAAAGGGATAAGATATTGTTTAAATTTTTCTGCCTTATTAATTCTGTTATATACAGATAATTTGTTCCCAATAGAATGGCTTGTAAACGGAATTCTATCGAACAAATAATCAAAGATTTTCTCAGCTTTATCACTTACAGAATAACTCGCATTATAAATGACATCCGGAAATGGAAATTCTTTTTCAATCCACTGTCCATTTTCATAGACTTTCCCTAAAATTTTTTGTTGTTTTATGTTTACCTTCCCTGGGGTAAAGTAAAAAAAGTTTACACCTTCAGCTTTTGCTACAGCTGCATAAGCATATGCTTTCTTTACTTTATTTGGATCTGCACGATGATGAAGCATGCCAATTAGCGTCATGATATATCACTCCAAATCTTTAAATTGGTTCAAGGTAGAAACGTATCTGACTGGCCGCATTCCAAGCAATTCTTTTCGCCTCTTCTTTATTATCGGAGGATGCTAAAATGTATCCGCAGCGATCTCCCATTGATAAAGGCGGACGTAATATCTGTCCTTGTCGGGGCTTTATATACACCTCTTCCACACCGGGATATTGAGAGCTGCGATCTTTCCCCGTTACTTTAATTAATTTTCCTCTAGAATCAACTGTTAAATAATGTGCGTATACAAACTTACTGTGTTTTCTAGTAAGGTTAGGCTCATTTCCTACCATTAATTGAATGGTTTCCTCTACTAAATTAATTCCATATCCGACTTCAATGATTCGATTCATGGCTCCACCTGAGATTCGCGGGTTAATTTCAATTAATTTCCATAGCCCATTTACTAAGCGCATTTCTAAGTGACAGGCACCATTTTTCATTTGAAAAGCCCCTAAGACGGATCCTACGGTCTCAAGGATACTATTGTATAAACGTCGATCCATATATGGCAGTAAACAATATCCGGTTACGATAAATCGTTGTGAAAAAGTAATCCGTTGTTCGATTATCGCGACAATATGAGCTTTTCCATTGTGCACTAAAACTTCAATTAAATATTGGGGTCCTTCTAGATACTCCTCCAGTAAAATCTGTTCATTTTTTTTAAGTAATTTTTGTATAGCCAACTTCAACTCGTTCTCGTTATTTGCCAACAGAACATCTTTTGAGCCGGCAGATGTGGGAGACTTTACAATAAGAGGTAAATGGTTATTGGCTAGTTCAATAAAATTCTCTAAGGAATAATCTGGTGTATAAATTTCATAAAGGGAGGATATTGGGAGGTCTTTAAGAAGTTCACGAGTTAAAACTTTATTTTCCATTTTTAAAATGGCTTCAGTAGAGACCACACTTGAACAAAATTCTTCTGATAAGGCTGCTGCTACATGAACAAAAGGATCTACAAAACTCAATATCCCGTTTATTCGTTTACCTTGTTGTTGTAGGTTGCTGACGTTTTTCCTCAATTCACCATAATTCGATAATTCCACTAAAATCATTTGATGGACATCTGGAAATTCTGTTCTTTGATGAATGAATGTTTTTTTATTGGTAAATAACACCGTAAAATAGCCGAGTCGTTCTGCAGCTTTTATTGCTTCTCTACTTGATCCGGATTTGTTCGTTTCAATAAATACAATGGTTCGCATAAGCTTGTCATCCTATCCTTTATAGTTTTATTTAAGATTCAGCTTCAACTACATTGTTGAAGTGTAAAAAACAAACACAAAGCTTACCTTTTTAATATATTGGCTTAAGACAAGAATGGTTTGGACAATCGTAACAATTCTTAAGACGTAAACTAAAAATTTACAAAAATGAAAAGAGCGCATGCAATATATGCAAAACGCTCTTCATCCAATTTAACTTCTTAAATATTCGATGACATCATCGAAGTCTGAGTCATTCCCGCCCGTTTTGAAATAAACAATGTCATTTGGGAGTAAAAATGTATCAAAAAACCTCTTCATTTCATCTGCTTCTGAAAAATGATAAACATGATTTAAATTTACTCCTGCCTCGATAGCTGGCTTCTGAAAATCTTTTGCAATAAACCCTTTGGTAATGAGAATATTGACCCCCGAAGCAGCGATTAAATGTCCTGCCTTTTCGTATTCTTCATCTGCATATTTTCCTAGTGCTGCCATTCTTCCCAGAACCGCAATTTTTCTTTGGGAAGGCAATGCTATACGGCTTAATGTTTCTAAGCCTTTTCTTAAGGAAGCAGGATTTGACTTCCAAGTATCGTCCACCAAGGTAATTTGATTTCGTCCTTCTATTATTTGAAAATGGGATCCCATGTGATGATAAGAGGATAATCTCTTTAAGGCATAGTGAAGATCCACTCCTAAGATTGCAGCGGCTATTAATGAAGCGACTGCATTAAATACATTATGCTCACCAAGACCCGGTATATATCCTTTAAATTCACTTTGCTTATATTTAATCCAAAAAGTCATGCCGGATGAATTATATTGATACTTCTTAATCCTAAAAATTGCATCCTTGTTTTTTCCGAACGTTATAATCTCTCCCTTAAATTTAGAAGTATCGATGGAGGAGAGATATGGGTCGTCCGTATTTAGAATGAGAGTTCCCTCATTGTTCATACCTTTAATTATTTTTGCCTTTTCTGCTAAATAATCATCGAATGATCGAATTTGATCCGTATGATCCACATCAATCATTGTCATAATCCCAATAGTCGGGTAAAAATACTTACAGGACTCCGTCATATCCCCTTTTTTAGATACGGCTGTTTCAAACACTGCTACATCTGTATCTTCATCAATTCCCAGTAAATAAGAAAGGTTGTAATAATCAGCATTCTTGCTGGATATTGTTGCCTGAACATTGTGTGTTTCTTCTAATATGTGTTTTAGCATTTCCTTCGTAGTAGACTTTCCGCATGTACCTGTAATGGCAACTACAGGAATGTTAAACAGATGCCTGTAATACGAAGTAAATTTAAAGAAACTGTCTTTGATATCCTTTACCATAATGATTTGCTCAGGATTTAAACTTTCCATATCAGAAAATGTTGTTTCTGTAACGATGAATACATTCTTGTACCTCGTTATCTTTTCAACAGGCACTTCTCTGTTGTTCCGACGAAAAAATAACGTATGACTCCCAATTTCAGATCTGTCATCCGTGACGGCCTGGATCCGTATACCTTTTTGCTTTTTATTAGGCTGAATGTTCATTGCAGTTAAAATGTTCTCCAATAATAATGTCTTCAAAATGTCCCTCCTAATTTCCCTTTTTGAAAATTAAGCATCTCCCCTAATAATACTGTTCTATATAGGTAGCAGTGATCGAATCACTTTGAATTCAAAAACTAATATATCATATGACGTGTCCCCTAATGCAGGTGTGTGAAAAATGCTAAGTTCAGGAATTAAAGAAAACTTCTCCAGCTCAAATTCTAAAATTTCGTTCCTTTAATTCTACTTTCTAGCTAATTCCCCCAATTAATTATGCACAACTTTTATCTTCGTCCATGTAGCGTTCCAATTCTTCTTGGCTATCCGTTCTTCATATATGTTCATTCTCTCCCCATTTTCCCTAAAAAATGGTGTTGGTCTTACGATTAAATGAACCACATCACTAATACCACAAGGAGCAGTTAGAATGACCTCATCTTTTTCAGATAACTTCACACCTAAAGCGGTTGCCGTTTCTGGGAATTTTGAAATGGCATCAACGGAAGATTGATAGGGAGACATCTTGTTTCTAATATGCATTCTAGCTTCGTTCTTAACGGACCAGGGAATGTTTGGCATACGGGAGATCAATTTTTCTTCCAATCTCTTTTCAACAGATTCATCGAGATTTGCAGGATCAAAATAGATAACGTCAATATCGGGGATTGGGGTTCTGTTTGTAAACCCATGAAGGGTATCCCATATTTTTGAGCGAACAAATCCGGCGCAAATCCACCAATCAGGTAGATTCAGAGATTTTGCTGCTTTTAATAATTGCATCATCCACTGATCGTTTGTAATAAGCGAAATGATCTTCTCCTCATTTAACATGGAAATCTCCCCCTTCATGCCAGTACTCCTTTTGTTATTACTATCAGATGGAAATGCTTACATACATATTTTAAGCTTAAGAAGAAGCCCATTAATTAGGGCCCAAAATCTATTAGATCAACTTCTCAAAAGCGACTCTTGTACTCTTGTCCTTTAAATAAATGACGCCGCAATAGGTGAAATCATTTTTCTGAAGCAGTCTCTGCATCGATACGTTCTGTTCATGTGTATCCACTTTAATACTATGAACACCTTTTTCTATACATATTCCTTCTACATGTCTGATAATTTCTGCTGAAATCCCAGAACCCTTGTAGTTGTTATCAACAGCAAGTCGATGGATGACAGCATATTCACCATTACTAAGCCACTTGCCATTATAAATATCCTTATAGGTTTCTTCTCCCTTAAAGGAGATAACAGTAGTTGCCACAATTGCTTCATCGTCCAAAAGTACATAGCTTTCGCCGTTGGCAATATCATCTTTGATCGTTTGAGAAGTAGGATAGTTATCCTGCCACTGATCAATATTACTTTTTTTGAAATACTCCTGTGCCTGCTTAATAATTTTCATGACATGAGCAATATCTTGTTCCACTGTTTTTCTTAGCCTCATTTTGTAAATCTCCTTTATTTAGAAAATTTAACACGAGCATTTCCCAAAAAACTCAAATAATCCTTTTTCTATTATAAAACAACATAGTCGGTTGGACATGATTGAAATTCTCGAAGAGAATTTAATTAATTATACAAAATTACTATTTAATTGAATTGAAAATGAGCCCTACGGATAGGGCAAGGTTTTTCATCTTCCAATCAATATGGTGTTTCACCAATTTTACATAATAAGCAACTTCAGCCATCTTCTAGTTCTCTAGCGGATTAATTTTAACGCATGCCTGTATTGTCAAAAATAAGTGTATTCTCCCCGCTTCTCTCAAACCCTTGCCATTCCTGCCCAATTAAATTCAGATAACCGGAAATTCAAATAGCGATGTGTTCAGTCTTATTGCTGTATTTCTATTGACTTTCTTATTTTGAGGCGAGTTCCGGTACCAAAATCTGAAATGTACCAAGGCGATTAAAATCTTGCCTTTTTTATCGTAAAAAATAAAAAGGATACCGGTCACTGACCAATATCCCTACATGTATAATCTTTTCATTTAGTTAACCCACGCATCTTTGGAGTAGCCGCGTTTTTCCCAATATCCAATATGTTCATGATCAATTAGCTCAATTCGGTTCAACCACTTAACAGACTTGTAAGCATACATTTTTGGCACAATCAGCCGAACTGGTCCTCCATTTTTTTCAGTAATGAGGTCCCCATCTATTAATACGGCCACCATGACATCATCAAGCATAGCTTGATCCAATGATAGTGTATCTGTATAAACACCATCTGACGAATACAACTTAACGTATTTTGCTTCTTTTTTGATACCTGATTGCTGTAAAAGGGTTCTTAATGGTATGCCTTCCCACGTTACTGAATAAACACTCCACCCAGTCACACAATGGAAGTCGCTTACTTGAACATCTCTTTTAAGCTGAATAAACTGGTCCCATTTGTAGGTACTCGGGTTATCAACAAGGCCATCAATGGTAATGCTCCAATTCTTATCGTTTAAATTTGGAATTCCAGTTACCGTATAGTAGCGAAACTCCCCCTTCCTTCCACCTCCTATTGGTGGGACTGACTTTGCAGCTGGTTTTGGAATGGGTGAAAATTGGTTCCCATTTGAAACAGGAGTCTTTCCGCTAACAGACGCAAAGTTAAGCTGAATCCATTTTAAAATATTAGGTAAGAATAAGATGGCAATCATACTTCCGCTTAATAGACGCAAAAACGATCTTCGCTTTAAGATGGGATTACCATCTTCAATCAGCAAGGGCTTCTCTTTAATCTCAGCTTTATGAATAAAACGCTTTTCTGCGTTTTTAAACCATTTACTCCTCGTAATACTGTGATAGATCACATACGGCAGGCCAACCCAGGTTGCAATATCATGAATGATTAATGCCCACGAACTAACAATTGGCAGCGTTTGTCTGTGAAAAGTCAATAGAAAACCAGAGATAATGAGTACAATTAATATCGTCATGACTAATTTGAGATTAATCCGATTATTCTCCTTTCTGCTCAATGTCTTTACATGCTTTTTCATCTTTGGAAAATAAAACAGTAAAGGCAAACAGCTAATCACACCGATCCAAATGTGGAGATCTTTCACTAAAACACGTATAGATGGAAAAGTTGAACGAAAAGTTAAAGAAAATAAAAGCAATCCGGTTAAGCTTAGTACGAAAAACAAAATCGCATTGTAATGATGTAATTGAATAAGCTTCTTCCAAAAGTTTAAATTACGTTGAAATAAAATCTTCAAATTCACTCTTGTCGTCCACCTCTCCTCTATTCATTGGTAATACAATTAAGAATTCACTCCCTTTACCAACTTCACTTTTAGCTGTAATGGTACCGTTGTGCCTTTCTACAATCGTTTTTGCAATGGCAAGCCCTAGTCCAGCTCCGCCAAATTTCTGATTCCTTGATTTCTCAATTCGGTATGTTCTCTCAAAAATATGAGGGAGCTCTTCTATACTGATTCCCTCTCCCTCATCTTTAATAGAGATTTGAATTTTTTGATTTGGTAAAGGAACAACGGCTAGGATAATGGAACCGCCATCTTCTGAAAAACGAATGGCATTGTCCAATACATTAAATAAGACTTTTTGAAAATAGAGGCGGTCTACTTGAATAATTGGGATTTGCTTTGGGAGATTTACGTCAATTTTAATCGCCTTTTGCTCTAAGTGGATTTGCTCGTGCTCAAGGACTGCCAGCAGCAGTTCATCTACTAGTATCGGCTCATACGAAAGCTGAATCCCGCCTGAATCAAGTAATGATAGCTGGAACAGTTGCTGAATAAGCTGATCAAGTCGTTCCGTTTCAAGATCAATTGTACGTAAATATCTCTGAAAAGTAGCGTCATCTTCTACGACCCCATCTTGGATGGCAGCAACAAATGCTTTAATAGATGACATTGGTGTTCGTAAATCATGTGAGATATTGGCTACCAGTTCTCTTCGAGAGGCCTCTGACTTTTTGATCTGTGTAAAAGCCTCATTTAACCTCATATTCATATGATTAAATCGGTTTGTCAGTTCTTTAATTTCAGCAGGACCTTCGACTGGAAGAGTATGATTAAATTTTCCTTTTTCCACTTGGTGAGATTGTTTAACGAGTAACTGAATTGATCGTTCAACAGGTTTTGTCAGTAAATAATGAACGAAACTAGACAAAAGCGATGAAATAATCGTGATACTAGATAACCAGATGATCATCTGATTTGGTAATACCATATATACATAGCTAACAAATAAGAAGGTAAACATGATGGATATACTCACACTATTTGCAATAAAAAAAATCCATTTTATTTTCATACATTCTCACGCGGCAGGAATTTATAACCGATCCCCCATACCGTTTGAATATAAGCTGGTTTAGAAGGATTTTCCTCAATTTTTTCACGCAATCTGCGTATATGAACCGTAACAGTTGTCGTATCATCATCAAATTCTGTTTGCCACACTTTATTCAAAAGCTGAGAACGAGAGAATACTTGCTTCGGATGGGAAGCAAGCAGATGGAGCAAATCAAATTCCTTCATTGTTAGTTCGATTTTTTTCTCATGAAGAAAAACTTCTCTATTTGCAGCATGAATCGTTAATGAATTTGCTCTAAGGATTTGTTCTTCATCCTTTTCGTGATTAGGTTTTTTCCTGTAATCCAGTAACCGGCAAATGGCATTTACTCGTAACACTAGTTCTCGCGGATTAAATGGTTTTGTTATATAATCATTTGCTCCAATGGTTAACCCAATGAGCCGATCATATTCCTCTCCTTTAGCTGTGAGAAACACGATAGGAATATCATCACTTTGGCGAATTTCCTCACATACCTTCCAGCCATCTACATAAGGCATCATTAAATCTAAGATAATCAAGTGAAAATCGTTCATGCGCCATAATTGCAGCGCCTCTTCTCCATTGGAACCCGTTACGACCAAATAGCCTTCCCGTTCCAAATAGCGACTGCACACATCTCGAATTGCAGGTTCATCATCTACAAGCAGAATTCGTTTATTCACGAAGGTGTCATTCCTTTGCATTTTTCCTTTATTTTATCACTTAACTGCCTACAAATTACATGTCATCGGCCGCTTCTTTGCTATCCCTTTCTTCTTCAGACTTCATGTCTTTTTCCATCATCTCTTTATCTTCCATTTTTACTTCGCTGTTCATATCTCCACTTTCTTTTTTTTCCATTTTATCGCTCATTTTGTTTTCGTCCATATTACCGTTCTTTGGATTGTTTTCTGCATTTCCGCAAGCAGCCAAGAATAATACTCCTACCATTGTCATTGACATTAATAATAACTTCCAATTTTTCATTTACACTCTCTCCTCTATTCTATAATTTCGATTCGCTATTTATTGTACTAAGTAAATCTTTCTTCAAAATAAATAAAGTATTAAATAAGTCTTACAATTTAAAAAATACTTTAAAATTCTACGATCACTTCCAAAAGAGTATCTTTAACATAACTATCCAACCTTCTTTAAAGGGGTTGTTCAAGAATCTGGCCCTTAAATTGAAAAAAGCACTTTCCTTATTACAGGAAAGCGCCCGGCGAAACTTCTTTATATTTTTTGGGGGAAGCCTCTGCCAGATAAGTTGTTGCTAACTGAAGCAAATTACCATGAAATACTGAAAAATGCCGGATATAGTCTTCCTTTGAAGTCGTTTCGATTTCTGTTTCAGGTATTTGTAAGTTCTCTTTCTTGACCGAAAACACTCGTTCTTCCGTTCCTTTAATTTTTTTCGTATCAATGACCTCAATAAAATTTGCATCCATGTTGTAGTAATAGATCCATTATGAAGCTGCGTTTGCTACCATCACTGTATCCATTTCCCTAAAAACATGAACCCAATGTTTTTTCAGCTCGGAAGTTACATTTCTATCAATATAAAAAACATATTTACTTATGATACGGTTCCCCACACTATTTCTAAATGAGGTTTTATTTATTATTAATTTGCCGCTTATTAGCCTATCCCACACCAAGCTAGTTGAGGTTATCTTTCTTTCATAAGTCCTTGGAAGAGTCCCAAACAAATCTCCAAATTATTTAAAGCCTAAAAATAAATTTTTTGTTGCATTTTCAATGCTTACTAGAATACACTATTTAAAAATGAATGAATGGTTCATTCGAACAAAAGGAGTGTTGAAAATAATTATGAAAGAAAGAGAATGGAATCTTCAGGACAAATATGTATTAATTACGGGTGCAACAAGTGGAATCGGGCTTGCTGCAGCGAAGACAATCGCAGCACGTGGGGCAAATATCGGAGTCATTGCTAGGAATCAGAAAAAGGCAGAAGAAATTTCCATACAGTTAAAGAAGCAATCCAGCAAACCAATTAAGGTGGATATCTTCATTGCTGATCTTTCCTCCCAACTGTCCATCCGCCGAGTAGCTCAACAAATACTTGAAAAATGCCCACAGATAGATATTTTAGTGAATAATGCCGGGGCATTATTCGATACCCTTCAGAAGACGGAAGACGGTGTGGAAATGACATGGGCATTGAACCACTTGGCACCTTTTCTTCTCACTTCGCTGCTTTTAGACCGTCTAAAGGAAAGTGATTCAGCACGGGTAATTAATACCACTTCACATGGTCACAAGATGGTGAAAAAAGGTTTTAATTTTGATAATGTTAACGCAGAGCATCTCTATACGGGGGTTAAAAAGTTAATGGGCGGTCCAACACTGCGCTATGCACAGACTAAGCTTGCTAATATTTTATTTACATCTGAATTGGCACGTCGTCTAGAGGGAACAAATATTACCGTTCATTGTTTCGATCCGGGACTCGTTGCCTCGAATTTTAATCAAAACAATGGAAGGATGGCCAAAGCGACAATGGCTGTCATGAAGCTTTTTTCCCGTACATCGGAGGAGGGAGCGGATACATTGATATGGCTAGCGGAAATGAAGGATGCCTCCAATATTAACGGCCAATACTGTGCTGACAGACAGTTGAAGGAACCGACGAAAGTGGCATCTGACAGGGAATTGGCAAAGAGACTTTGGATAATAAGTGAGGAACAAGTTGGGTTATCTGTGAAATGATTGTTATAATTTATCGTGTGAAAATGATTATAGAAGAGAGTGAACTAAGGTGACTCCATTAAATGATCACCAATTGAACCAGCTCCGTGATGAACGGAGAGAACAAATAAACAAAGCAGCCCTAAAAGTATTTGCTCGCAGAGGACTCATTGGAACTAAAATGAGCATGATTGCTAAGGAGGCCGGCATTAGCCAAGGCCTATCCTATCGATATTATAGTTCAAAAGATGAGCTTTTTATCGCACTTGTCAAGGAGGCGATGGCGGAAACAGCCGAGGCATTTGCTTCATTAAGACTTATGCAAGGTTCCTCGACAGAAAAAATTAAAGAATTTACTATAAGAATGCTGGATGCAAGCAATAGACATTCATTTATGCTCATTCAGCAAGTACAAACATCTGATGAAGTCCCTGACAAGGCAAAAGAAATTGTCCAGCAATATCCAACCACTTTTTTTATTGAGCAAATGGTTCCTATTTTTAAAGAGGGGCAGGAGAAAGGAGAATTTAGTAAGGACGACCCCGGTAAGCTTTTGATGCTCTATTTCTCTGTCATTTCCGGTTTGATGTTACTTCCTCATGACGTAGATAGGATTACCCTAGATTATGATGTTGATAGTTTATTGAAGATATTAAAGTAATGAAATAAGCATATTCAAGTCACCAATGGCCTTCGACTTAAACCGGTTTGTATGACATTAGGTGACTTATTTTTCATTCGAGGATTGTCATACAGAACTTATCTAAGAGTCTTATTTGTACAGGCCTACCATTTTTAGTACAAATAGGAGACTGCCGAAGCAATCTCGTTCTTGAATAAGGCATCCGTTTGTTTACCCATTTCACTAAGTATATTAAAGCACCAAAAATCTCTACATTTTAACCGAAAGTAGAGATTTTATTTATGTTTAACGGATCGCGTTTTTTGCTAAAGTACTACACTATATTAAATATGCCTTACTCCATTAAATGTCCCGTTTGTTGAAAATCACGAATAATCAGTGTCTCACGTTTCACGTCATCTCCGTTTGAAGCATTCATATCTTTATTCTCTGCCAAACTGAAAACCTCCTCAGAATCGTTACCAAAATATGTTGCGCCGTTTCGGTAAATTTATACAGTATGAAGAGTCCTTTCCGCCCTTTCATTATTGTTCTGATGGTTTGATTAAAGGAATCCATAATTTCTACTCGTCTGGAAAAATTACAATTCAAATGAAATTTCACTATTACCAAGTCCAATCATTTAATAAATGAGTAGCTTTAATACTCCGCCCTGTTCTTGAATTAATAATTTGTATTACCTTTACGATACCTGCGTCAGCTAAGACATCTGAAATAATATTCGCAGTTCTCGTATCAAAATCCATACTATTTTTTATTCTTAAATCCAAACCATCTGGTGTTTTTCTTCTAACGTCATTTTTACAATTCTGAGGTAAAGTTTTTGATGGAGCATCATTCAAGATTTCTAAAGTTACTTTAATTAATTTCTTTGAAATCTTAACCTTCCGATAATAGAATGGAACAGGTCCCATCTTATCTAAAATTTTATCAAGTAAATCCTGAGGTATTTCTTTTTCAATAACCTGTAGCATACAAATGCTCCTAATAATCTTTAAAGCCCATTACTTTAACGAACAACCTTAAACTCCCTGTTTAGACGCTTCTTGTATTAATGCGAATATATAGGCTGTATTTTGTGATTTTTTGGCTGCCTCTTGCTTGCTACTGGTATCACCTTTAAGCCAGCGGTCATAGTGTCGATAAACAAATTCAAAATCCTTGTACGTTATGATTCTATCCATTGATATTCTTACACTAGGTGTGTGGAGTTTAGCTTTCTTTATGACAAGATGTTTATCAGTAACGTCCACTTGAAACCATAAAGGTATACTCTTATTTTGCGGAACAGTGTGTATTTCAAACTCTGAGATTCTAGCTTTATCTACAAGTTTTTTCCATTGTAATTCTGCTTCCATTTTTATTTACTCCCCCTTGTATATTCGTTTTCAATTTTCATTACCCATTTAATAAATTTGGGCTTATTTCTTTCATACCAGTCATTACAAATCAGATATCTCTCGTTGTGAAGGGTTACATCTTCTTTCCAATACCTGTCATAACCATTAATCTTTCTTTGTTCAGAAAGTGGACTATTCCATTCAACTCTTTTTAAAAAAGGATAATTTATATCAAATGTTGATTTACAATATCTTGGATCCTGTAAAAGTCTAATTCTTTCTTCTGATAGTAGCTGATCTCTCCCTATTCTTCTTATTGTTGTTTGTACTAAGACACCTACTTTAATAGAATCTTGGGGATTTGTATTCTTAGGTTCAGTATGTTGTTCAAGTTCATAATCTCTTATCCATTTTTTCATATACTTGATTTTCTTTTCAGATGTTAATCCATTAACATCTTGTTCTAGTAAATGTTTGAAATTCGCTTTAAAAGCGTTCTTCTCCATTGTGACCATCCATTCTTGTTATAAGTCATTTCAATTGTTTACTTTTATACTTAAAATAGAACATAAGGGTTATTTTTCCAATATAAAAAATGAACCAGAATGAATGTATTTGGCAATCAAATAATCTTGTTTATGGCAGTATGCTCTTTGTTTAGAAAATAAGGCTTTATATACAAGTTAGGCATAAAATCTTGTATATATAGCCTTGTTTAATATAAATACATATTGAATAAAAGCCTTCAATTATTTACGTATAATGCTCACAATCTTGATTATAAAAAATAAGCAATATTACTGTTAATTGCAAAAAGAGGACAACAAGTGTTAAATTAATACCCTTTTATCGAATCCCATCTTTAATGTCCTGAGAATATTTTCTTTTGAGTCTTGCATTATTTTCTTGTGAATTTTAGTTTATGTAATAATTGAGTTCGGTTTTGGACGGAATTTTTTTGATAAATATGTTGTAAATGTTTCTTAACCGTATTAATAGAGACATGTAGTTCACTAGCTATAGATTGATTTGTCTTACCTTCTTTAAGTAGCTTTACAACATCTTCTTCTCTCTTTGATAACATTGAATAATCCAATTCATTATTAAACTGATGTGCTAGAACAGAAGCGATTACATTTGATAAGTATCTTAAACATTCATAGTCAAATTTTGTAAATTTTAATTGTTCCTTTTTTCGAGCGATTCCAATTATCCCTATGATCCTTCCCTTATAAATAAGGGCAACACTCATAACATCATCAAATCCGTGTGGTTTCATAAACGATTGATAATATACCGAGTTTTTGTATTGGTCTATCGTAATAATGTCCGTTACTCTAAGTACCTTTTTTTCTACAAAAATTTCACAGTATTTCTGTAAGTGCATAATCTCGTCATTTTGATGCGTATCAAGATAATCAAATAAAATTTTTTCTCTAAGACGATAAATTACTGGATCTATAATATTTCTATTATCGTCTACACACCAAAAAATGGTTTCATCATACCCAAAAATCTTCGAAAGCTCTTGGAGTATATTTAATCGAACATCCTTAACAGGTCCAGCAGTTTGCACAGCAAAATGAATTATTTTTTCATATTCAGATCTTGTTAAAACGCTTTTATTCATAGAATTCCCCTATCTAACTATTCTTACGGAAAAGTATAATAAAAAACAAAATATGGGGTCAATATTTTGAAAATAGAAAATAAAAAAAATTTCGATATTTATCCTTTAGGGTAATAGTTTTCATAATCTATGAGATTTATAATAAACCATATAATGTAAAATACCTAATTGCCGATAATCTATTAAAATGGAGGAGATTTCATTGAAAAAAGAGGAACTGTGGAAGTGGACAGCCGTAGAACTTGCCGAGGCCATTAAAACGAAGAAGGTATCCTCGCGTGAGGCTGTATTAAGTTGCTTAAATCGTATTGAAGAAGTGAACCCCAAAATAAACGCACTTGTGGAAGTCTCCCCAGACGAAGCACTTGCGTGTGCGGATGCAGCAGATCGAGCAATAGCCTCTGGTGAACAGCTCGGTCCTTTGCATGGAGTACCTGTTTCAATCAAAGTGAATACTGACCAAGCTGGTCATGCTACAACAGAAGGGCTTCCAGCTTTTCATGATAATATTGTTAAGATAGATAGTCCGCAGGTTGCAAATCTACGAGAGGCTGGAGCTGTTTTTGTTGCCCGGAGCAATACCCCCTCTTTCTCGTTTAGGTGGTTTACAAATAATGAGCTGCACGGTAGGACCCTCAATCCTTGGAATGCTTCCCAAACACCTGGAGGTTCTAGCGGCGGTGCTGCCGCTTCCGTCGCTACTGGCATGATCCCCATTGCCCACGGGAATGATTTAGCAGGTTCTCTCCGTTATCCCGCTTACGCTTGTGGAGTGGCAACGATTCGGCCTACTGTAGGGCGGGTACCAAGTTGGTCCAGTATCGGTTACAATCTTTCTATCCAGAATATGGGGGTTCAGGGACCTATTGCTCGTACAGTGGGAGACCTTCGCTTGGCCCTTGCGAGTATGAGTAAGTTTGATCCAGGGGATCCGACTTTTGTACCAGCTCCCTTATCAGGCAAGCCACTCGCCCATCCTATTCGTGTAGGATTATTACGAGATATTGACGTTGCAAATCCAAGTCCTGCAGTTAACCAAGCATTAGATGAAGCTGCTGATCGGTTATCAGATGCTGGTTACATTGTGGAAGAGGTTCAGCTGCCAATATTCGCAGATGCTTATAAGCTTTGGCATCTGCTCTGTATGGAGGATTTTAGGCAAATCATGCCGTTGGTTGAAGAGTTCGGAGACGAGGATATTAAAAAGTCGGCAAAGTACTTCTTCGCTGCGGGTGAGCAATGGTGGGGGACAGCACCACAGCTTTCAGATTTATTCAGCGGTTATGCAAAGCGCGGCGCACTTATTGTTCAACTTCAGCAGTTCTTGGAGGAATATCCATTATTATTACTGCCAAACTCTGCTGAGCAGGCATTTGAACAAGATGCTGATATTGCTAGTGTAGAGAATATGCGCCGCGTTGTAGCAGCACAGTGGCCAATGATGGCAGTAGCAGTGTTTGGTGTTCCTGCAATCTCCGTTCCCACGTCAGTGACCGGTGGGCTTCCAGTCGGTGTTCAGATGATCGGTAGGAAATTCCGAGAAGATACCTTATTTGATGCAGCAGAAAAAATTGAAGCACATGCAAACATTTCAACCCCTATGGACCCAAGGTAAAGGGACTAACCATGGTGCCTGACCCCAGCGTGTTAAAGTTTTAACGCATCGGGGGTCAGGCACCTATTTTCGATGTTTATCCGAGACATCCACAACAAACCATAAAGGTATGCTCTTATTTTGTGGAACAGTATGTATTTCAAATTCTGACATTCTTGCTTTTGTTCGAAGATTATCCCAAAGAATAGTAGCATCCATATGTGTTATCCCTCCCTCTTAGTAGAGATTTCTCTAGTAAATTTAACCAATTTATAAATTTTCTTTTGTTTCTGTCATACCATTGACTACAAACCAAGTAACGTTCACCATTAATTAATTCAGCCTCTGCCCAATACCGATTATATCCGTTAATCTTTTTTTGTTCTGATATAGGTATATCCCACACTACCTTTTTCAAAAGGGGATAGTTTATATCAAATGTCTCTTTACAGTACCTTGTATCTTGTAATAATCGGACCTTCTCTTCAGAAAAGGCTTTTGACCTAGCCAATTGTCTAATCACTCGTTGTACTAAAATCCCCACTTTCATTGATTTGTTTCTTTCACCAGTTTCAGGTGGTTTTTGCTGGTTAGATTCATATGCTCTAAGCAGTCTTTTCATATACTCAATCTTTTCCCCAGATGACAATCCAACTACATCTTGTTGTAGTAAATCTAACATTCTAGCTTTAAAAATATTTTTCTCCATGACCACCATCCATTCCTATTTTCTTTAATAGATGAAGTATGTTTTACAAATATTAATCACTCTAATTTTCATGATAGAGCATAAGGGTTATTTTTCCAATATAAAAAAGAAACCTCAACTGTTGAGGTTCTTTTAAAAAATTTCCGATATTGCCGGTAAGCAATTATACGATTTATAATAAAGACAAGACCTCTTTAAAAACGACAGAAGGTTGTTGAATCAATAATTTAGAACTTAAAATATGTTCCTTTTCATTTTTCTTAAACAATAGGGTTTCTTCCTCTACATTTAAATAAATCTCGATGTCTTTCAATGAAAATTTTTCAATTGAATTTGCCCTTTCTAAAACTCTTTCACTAAGATGTATGTTTATTCTGTCTGAAATTCTACGTAACATCTTCCAAAGTATTGTTTCTTTTGAATTTTTCATATAAAGTTCAGGTAACTCAGTTGCTTTATTTAACTGGTTTAAAGTTGTCATCATATACGTTGCTATCCCATATTTTAAAGGCTTAATGAGTTGTTTTGTTAGCTGCCAACCACCAATATGAAAGATGATTTCCTCATTTTCAGTAGTAATTTGCTCAATCTTTCCATATTCATTAATACCATTTTGTTCTTTTACGTCAGCAGTTGTGTATAAGGCAATATATTTTGCTTTATGCCAGCCATTATTTAAATGTTTGGCCTGTATCCTAAAAATACGATTCTTAATAAAATTTGTATAGCTTTCTAGGTTTGATACTGTCCCAACTAATACTTTTTCCATTAAGCTAGATTGCCATTCTTCTTTGGATCCACGTGGTAAAATCCCCTCTTGCTGTATCTCTTCCGGGCTTTTTTCAATTAATCGTTCCACAAATTTCTCCACTAAATCAGTTGCTTGTGGTAAGAAGGGAAGACCTCCTATATTTACCTGATCAATACTTTTATATAGTAGATGTTTCTGATAACCATCTTCATCACCCCATGGAAATAAAACATATGCACCAAAAGCTGTTCTCTCATATGGTCCGTTTATGTCAACAACTAACGAGTCACGATACCGATGCATTGTATTAATATCCTCTTCTAATGGACCCGGAGATTCATAGCGTTTCTTGTAAAAACTTTCATCTTGGGCGTAATCCACGCGATACTTTGCATCAAAAACATAGTTAAAACTGTACTCCCTTCCCTTTTTAGAAATTGTCAGCATCGTATCAGGCTTTTGAGAAATAGTGGGGAGACCTCCCTCTAATTTCTGATAGGTAAGGGTAATCCTTTCCTTTGTTATGGGATGTTCAAATTTTCGCTCAGCCCTTTTGTTCGTGTCTAAATTAACAAACAATCCTTCTGGATTTACCTGGATAATGTCCTGACTGAGCATCGTATATTTGCGGCTTAAAATTTGGCCAAGCTTCAAGAACGTCCAATATTCATATAAAGTTGCAACATCCTTCACCGACATTTGATATAATCCAGATTGAAGCATTAACCCTTTAGAAACAGTTAGAAAAATTTGAAAGGCATCACGATAGCCCGGCGCCATTTGCAGCACTAGACTCATCACTGAGCGATCCAGCCGACCAATCTTTTGCCAGAAGTGGTTCTTTTTTCTTGACTCTAGTGCCTTCATCATCTCTTTTAGTCTCTCCATTAACTCTTGATCAGGTTCTACCTTCCATCGTTTATTGGGCTTTTCTAGTGTACGGATTAAATCCCCCAGCTTATCCTCTAATCGTTGCAACATCCATTTTACATACCGATTCTCTAAGGTATCATACAAAAGTTCCTTCTTTGCCTTTACCCCTTCACGCGGCATGACCGTTCTTCCATGCATGAATATCCCACGTTCTACATCTACAAACTGACTACTTCGTTTCTGAAGGTATTTTCGGGTATAGGAATCATTTTTACTAAGCTGATCTCCCCGTACCTTTATATATGTCGTGTCAAGTTTATGATGCGGTTGCCTCTCAATCCGATTTATCGCCTGAATAAACTGTTGAAAATGTTTGCTAATTAATCGGTAAAACTCTGCCTGACTCGGGTTGCCATCGAGTTTTATTTTTGCTCCCAAATACGTTTTCCTTATGAAATGGAAAGCCAAATTATAGATTTCATCATTCACTTCTTCAAGTAATTTATTGTAATCGTTTCGGTAGTCTAGCTTGGCAGGGTAAATCTCAAGCGTCACTTCTAAAATAGTTTTCCCCTCACACCGAATCTCAAAAGTCGAATACCCTACTTCATTTTGAAATTGGAGATTACCGGATAATACCGGTATTCCAGCTAAGTCCATTATTGATATAGCTTCTCTAAACAATGGATACTCATGATAAAACTCCAGCTGTTGTTTCTGTTTTGGTACAGCTATTACCTGATAGATGCCATTTTCAAAAAAGATAGGTCGAACTTTTTGTTCTAATGTTAATTCACCTTGTTCAACATTGTAAACCTGAATAGACACCACCGTTGAACCATAAGCTGAAAATTCCATCACATCATGGTAATCCATCTTCCGATACTGCTTTAGCCCTTCGTAGCGATAATGATAGGGTCTTCCTTTTATGACCAAAGAAAAATCTGTTGCCTCTATTTTGACTAACTCAACATCATCACGAGATCCAGAAGGAAGTGAAACCATCGTCTCTTAACCTCCTAAGCATCTCTAATACCTTGGCTGCACTTTTTTGATATTTAGCCTGCTTAAGTTCTTCTTCATAACTATCCTGGTCTTCTACATATACTCCGCCCGTGAAAAAGTGATAAAGTTCTGTTAATAATTGCTCTACACGTTTGTCGCTACCAGAGATTCGCGGTAAGATTTTTTGGAGAATGCAATGGTCAATGGCTGTCTCAGGGCGTAAAAGATTGCTATTTTCGTTGTAATCTAAATAAAAACATATTTCATCCCGTACCCGATAACCAACATGGGCATTAGTTAATTGAAGCGATTTATTAATGATTTCTAATTCAGCCGTAACTCTTTCAACAAGCACTTTATTTGATATATATAAATCTTTTAAATGAAGGTACTTCGCAGAGAATTTACTATCCGATACAGCAATAGCTTCAACTACTTCTCTATCTTCAAGAAATTCTAAATTGGATAATTCCACCCGGTTAAACTCAATGGTATTCGCACGGTCCAGCACTTTTTTACTGAAAGGATGCGTGGTTTCATCCATATTGACTGTTCCGATAATATATAGATTTGTCGGAAGCTTGATATCACGCTTTGCCACTTCTGCAGTTAGTAGAGTAGACGTAACAACCATCTCCCCCTGCCATCTACGACTTTCCATGACACTTAATATGTCGCTGAAATAATGCTCTACTCTTGCAAGATTCATCTCATCCAGCAATACAAAATAAGGAAGGTCAGCGTTTTTCTCAGCTCTCTCAATCACCTTAGTAAGTGGACCAGGTTTAAAATCCCCTTTAATATCAACATACCCGAGTAAATCCGAACTATCATTCCAATCTGGTCGAACTGGAATTAAGGTAAATTGACCATTTTCTTCAGTTGCCCCAACACTTTCTGCAAACCACTGCACAATCTTTGTCTTTCCAGTGCCGGAAATACCAGAAAGGATTACGAATGGTTTTGTCTTAATTGATAGAAATAGGTTAATTATTTCGTCTTCAGTATAATAAAAACCCTTTGATTTTATGTAAGAATAAATATGGTTAATGAGATCTTTATTTGTTATTAAAGGAAATGATTTCTCCCTTATTGTACTATCCGTTTCAGCTTCACTAATTTGGAAATAATTTTTATTTTCCTGTTCTATGAAACGAATAAAGTGATTTAAAGCAGCACTATACATATTATTACCCTTTTTATTTTTCTCTTGAAACTTTGGGTTATTGAGAATTCTAAGAATTATATCTTTTTTAGTAACATCATATAAATTTTCTTCATCAATACCAAAATTTCTTATTTCTTTCGATAAAGTATCAATGGCATTTGCATATCTATTTATTGTATAAGAGGATACTTCAGTATTATTTTCAAGCCACTTAATAAAAATATCCTTTTTCATGTTAAATTCCTCATTCTTAGATTTTAAAAAGGTGGTAGGAACACTCCAAATCAATATTTAACCCTAAGTTACATCTTTTGCCTGCTAAAAAAAATATATCACCTTGGTTTACCTTTAAATTGCCCATATAAATTCCTACTGAAGATTTGAATATCCTATGTATAATAATTATTGAAAATTAAGCAATCATTATTTTAAGTCGAATCCTATTTTATCTGGTATTCCGAAGTAAGTTTGATTGTTGACCAACCATGTTCCTGTCCACGACTAAACTTTACCCGAAGGTCAATTGTATCCTTATCGTTATCCCATGCTAACCTATTCTGATTAGGGGTAGTTTTCACATAAACCTTTACATCACTTTGAATTTTCGAATGTTCCTTACACATGCTAACACTTTCCTCATAAAAGGTAACTGCCATCATCGCCTTACCAAGAAGATTTTCAATTCCCTGTTTTAGTTGCACTTGGGTTGCATTTTTTAATTGAGATCCTAATTCGTTGGCAAGAACTTCTAAGCTTTCCTTATGATTTAATTTACCAACTAGAAATTTGGACCTTACCTCTTTAACTATGGGATTCATACTCCCTATATTGAAATAAATCGGGCCAAGAATAGTTCCTATACCTGGGTTTTTAGTAGTAATTTTTCCACCCTTTTTTGCAAGTGCCTTAAGGGAAATATTTTCGATTATCTTTAGGCTCTTAACATTTAAAATTAACTGAATATCTCCTGTGTTAAGAGGATCGACAATATAGCTATCTGGGACTAACTCTACACTTTCAATTTTATAGTTGGTATATTTCTCATTTAATTTTTCTCTGATTACTGGGACAACTGTAGAAGTAGATTGATAAAGATTCTCTAATACAATGGGTTTAACGTTAAAATAATATTTGTTCATTAGTGAAATACATTCGTCAGCATCAACCTGAGAAATATCAGGCAATTCCTTTAAAAAATAATAGTATGTTAATGCTTCATGACATTTACCTATTGCATTGCTACTATTTGATGTCTGAGTATACTGGTGAGTGGATAATAAATCTTCCATTTTTTTTATCGTCTTAATATTTATAAGCTCATTTTCCGGTTCATCTCGAAAACTTTCATAACTCGCCGCAAGCTTAATTGATGAAATTGGACTACTTTCAAACTTAAATCGTAATGTTAATGCTACCTTACCATATTTAATTCCTACCGTACTTTTACCAATCTTGTAAATTTGTATATCTCTAAAACTTGGTATTCCCTGATTAAATTCCTGCACTTTAACTTCGTTATCGTTACCATAACTTGTAATAACATTAAAATCCTCGGTCATAAAAAATTCATTAAATGCATGAAAGAATCCTTCACTTTTTGAATTAAAAGAATCCTTAAGTAGGTGGAAACAAATTTCTCGAAGACTATATAAAAAATCATTTCTATATATATTTATTTCATCTGAAAATTTCGGAAAATACATCGAAACTATTTTCTTTAGTTCTCTTATATTTGATATGTAATGTGTTCCTTCCTTTATTTCAACCAATTTTTCCAAAAAGATTAAATAGTATCTTTCAAAGGTCTTATTAAAGATTTCTTGTAAACTTTCTGATAAAAAGTATTTTTTCAGAAAGCTTTTCGCACCAGGATTCTTTGGTTGAATTCTACCTCCACTTCGAATTACAAAAAGATTAACGGGTATAGTTATATCATTGTTCAAGTACAGGGTAAGATCTTTTGCTTTATCTGGGTAGTTTGTTTCAAATTTAGAAGTTACATATTTAATGTTTGGATAGTGATTGGAAATAAAATACACTGTTTGTTTTACTGTTTTGGGATAATGTTCAATGGAGTTATTACTTAAGTATAATAAAAAAGCATGATATACAGATTTAGCATGTTCATCGCCTATTATTCTAGGAGATTTTCTCATTTATTTCACCTCTTCATTATTATACCCTAATTAACAATTACTGTTAATTACTGGTTTATAAGAGAAAATGCTGGCCTTGTCCCATTAAAAATGATAAAATAACCATATATGATTTTTTGGGAGGTATATAAAAATGAAACTTGAAGAAAGAGGTCGAGCCAAATACCGCCCTATAAAAGACTATGGCATTGAACAAGTAAAGCAAGTACTTCTCGATAAGATAGCAGAAGAAGAGACGTTAATTCAAAGTATTGAATCAAACTATGAAATACCATACTTGGATTATCGTAATAATAAGGTAAATGTAGTAAGCCTATTTTCTGGTTGTGGAGGTCTAGACCTAGGAGTTGAACTTGCTGGTTTAGAGGCAGTTATTGGCGAAGAAAAAGCATTAGAAGCTTTTAAAGACCGAGATTATTTCAATGCTGTTAGAGAGGATAGTATTTTTCATACCGTTTATTCAAATGACCTTTTTAAGGAAGCAAATGAATCTTATAGGTTAAATTTCCCTAAAGTAGTCCAACAAGAACTAGATATACGAAAAATAAAGACTTTTCCTAAAGCAGATTTAGTACTAGGTGGGTTCCCTTGTCCTGGCTTTAGTGAAGCGGGTCCACGCTTAATTGATGATGAAAGAAACTTTCTATATATTCACTATATCCGCTGTCTTCTCCAGGCCCAGCCATTTGCATTTATCGCTGAAAATGTGAAGGGGTTGATGACATTAGGCAAAGGAGAAGTTTTAAAACAAATTAAACAGGATTTTGAATCTGCAGGATATAATGTAAAAGTCAAGCTAGTTAATGCTCGTGACTATGGTGTACCTCAACTAAGGGAAAGAGTCTTTATTGTTGGAATACGTGAAGATATAGATTTTGAATATAATCATCCCGACCCCACACATGGTGAAGACAAATTATCATATGTAACCTTAAAAAATGCTATAGAAGACCTTGAAGCTAATCCAGGAGATTATTTTGAGGGTGGTTTCTCACCAATATATTTATCACGAAATCGCAAGAAAAAATGGAGTGAGCAAAGCTTCACTATTCAAGCTTCAGGTAGACAAGCACCTTTACATCCTAGTGGTCCCCCTATGGAAAAATTAGGAACTGATAAATGGGAACTTCCTGGTGACGAATCCCAACATCGCCGTTTATCAGTAAAAGAAATAGCACGGATCCAGACCTTTCCAGATTGGTTTGAGTTTTCTAATGGTGGAAATATGAATGTACAGAAGAATAATAGATTAGATAAACAATATAAACAAATTGGGAATGCTGTACCTGTTTTATTGGCTAAGGCAATGGCAATGCCTCTTGCACAATGGGCAAAAGATCATATTAATTTAATAAAAAGTAAAGATACTGTTCTTATGAAGTGATTTTATTAAAGAGGGTGCCTCCAAAAATTATACTTTTGGGACATCCTCTTCTTGTAAATATAGGTACCTCAATTCTGAGTGAAATGTAAGTTCATCGTAAGTTCGAACGCATTGGGGGTCAGGCACTTATTTTAGGAGTACTTTCTATCATCTTGACTCCAATTTTTGGGTTAACTCAGCATCTTCAGCTGCTATTTCTTAATAATCAAATAGACCTTTATCAAAAATTCTTTCCTAAACTAAATTTTTAAATAGCTCGAGCGCGATACGGCAAATATTAACCCATTAAGCTGAGCGTTTAATTGTCTTATAGAAATTTCTAGTTTTATTTCTTTCCCCTTGCCATTCTCTCCTCCTATTAATACATAATTTTGGGGTTATACGCCTTGTATACACCATTTTTCTTCGTACGCTTCCAACTGGTTTGCCAGATAATTTAACTTGCAATGTCTCATTTTGAAATTTAATGGAGTTATTCTTTTATAAAAAAATACTAATATTTTTTAATGTTCATTATCGTTTGATATCTTTCGTCTTCATTCCTCTTTAGTTACTAAGAAACCCATATAGCAGTCGCGAGGATTTCTTTAGTAACAGTTAATTTTGTTATATTATTTTCTAGTCTTTGAAGTAGCCTATCTTCTCATCATTAAGTAAGCTTCTATCTAAATATAAATTCCAAAACTCACAAGACGTTTCTGGAATATGCGAACAGTTATAACAAGCTGCACCGTTTAAATTATTTACCCCTTGTCCTTGTGTCATTCCAAGCTCTGTACAAACTGGGTCAGAACTGCACCATTCAGCATTATTTTTTGCCTTGTCTAAAACATGGAAAAATTTCTCTTGTAATCCCAATCGTACAAGCCCGCCTAAGGTACCCTCCGAATCGCCCGCAGAAATATAGATTAAAACACCTGTCTGTCCTTCATCTAAATAAAGCCTTTCCCTAATCGCTGCACGATTATAACCACAGACATTTGCAAGTTCATCAATTAAAAAGTGGGATAGTGTGTGCAACATAATATTCCTTGGTCTGAGAATCGTATCATCTCGATGTTCTATATGACCTACTCGTTGAAGATAATGTTGGAAATAATTCTGTACTTCCTGAGATGATTCCCATTCTTCAACTTTTTTAGAATTCAATTGTAAAAAAATACCCTCGCCATATACTTCATTTACAGGAAGCCACTTTTCATAAGCACTATTATAATCCTTATAAAGAGAAGGATAGTAACAACTGTAATCATTATTGTTTTTGTATTCTTTTCGATCGAAGCCATATAAAGCCGTAGTTTCTTTTAATTTTAGCACTCTAGATACACGTTCTAAATATGGTTTGTAATAATTCTTGTGGTTTTCTGCACTATCTTCATAAATCCATTCAGGTTCAACTTTTAGTTCTTTTGAATTTACTGCAGACGTAAGCTTTTCAAATTCTTTTTGTTTAATTAATAGACCCGGTTTTTCTAACTCCTCGTCCGTGTATTCAAATTCTTCCCCAGCTTCTATATACATCAGAGCTTCTTGAATATCCTCATCAGTTATCTGTTCCTTCAACTCAAATCTAAGATTTGTTCTTATAAACTGAGTTTTTTTCTCTATATTTTCTAAAAGAGCCAGATTTGTTTGCAATAAATACTTAGCTGGAGATTGAATTTTTGATACAATCAAATCTACATTCTCACTATAATCTCCTGGTATCGCCAGAGCGCTAATTTTTTTTGCCATATATACACTAATAGAGTTTCTTAAAATCGCTACTGGCGCTGCGGAACACTCTTCTTTTTCTTCCCCACACCATGGACGCTCGCCTTCGCAGGTGTATTTTTGAGACCCTATTTTATTTAAGGTATCTCCTAAAACACTTGTTTTCTTTTCACCATCATATGAAGATGTGACCCCTTGTAACCCACGGTTTTTATCGCATCCCTCACATTCAATTCTCCAGGAATCAAGCGTTGTACCCCCACTCATACGAATTCTTAAATTGCCTTCACAAGTAGTATTTTCATCGCCATGAACCCACTTACGCCAAGGAAAATCAGACAAATGACCATGCTCACAAACTACAACAAAAGGAACCTGTTTGTAGTATCTTTTTGTTTTACATTTTGGACAATCTAAGTATACTGAGGTTTGATCAAGCTCCAATTCTCTTAAGGACTTACATGAACTACAATAATGCCATCTAGGAAAGCGCATTAAAGGCATGACTAGCCCACTATTTGGAATAACTTCCATAGCATTTGTTGAATTCTTTCTAAATTCAGGCGGAGTATAAAATTTATCTACTTTTAAGATTGATTTTAATCGCGGCTCATTTACTGCAAATTCTTCAATATTTTTTGCTTTATTTCCTTTAGAATCTCTAAACCAGAGATCTAGAGCGCCTACAACAGCTGTTTCACCTTCAGGGCTAATCACTAATGATCCTGGTCCTTCTGTTCCGACCAGTTTAGAGCGTCTCAGCGGTAAATATCGCATTTAATCATCGTCCTCCCATACAAATTCGTCTTCCTCTTTATCTATCAATACAATAGAGCCTCTACTTTCAACATCTACACTTCTTAACGTATTAATTACTGGAATACTGCCAGCATATTTTTCACCGTCACTTAAATTTCCAGCTTGATACATCAAACCACGTTCTGTATCAGAAACTCGCCAAGTTTCATATCGACCTTGTAAAATTCCATCCATGAAGGCTTTAAAGATATCTTTCCATATATTCAATTGATCAGGATCGATTAATTCTACCCGCTCTTTAAAACGATTGCGAAAAGCATTGAAACGGTCATCTTTTATAACCCGTTTTAACTCTTTACTTGTAGGGTAGTTCGCTATTTGCGTATCCATCCGTTGACGCAAGAACCCGATTAGCACGCTTGTTAATCCGCGTTCCAAGGAGGCTGTAGAGAAAGGAGTTAAACTTGTTGTTTCAACTTGTGCATAGAGTCTTTGATGATATTCATTAAAGTGCTCAAAATGTGATTTATCACGCGAGTTTTGATTAGAATATACTGTTACAATTAAACCTGGTCTCTCGTTAGGTCTTCGCCCTACCCGACCGCTTACTTGAATATATTGGGCTGTCATTTTAGGCTGGCTGACGATACCCATTATCGATAAACGGTCAATATCGACGCCTACTTCAATAATATTTGAAGCTAAACATGACGTAAGAGCCTTTGTACGCCCTTTACTATCTTTCGTAGTATAAGGAACATTCAGGTCATCTATAGTTTTAGAGATTTCATTACTTTGTTTACGGGACGTTAATTCTAATGGTGCTCCTAAAAATCTCCTGTTACTAAATCCTTCTCTCTTAACTAATGCATCAATATACGTAGGAATATCGCTATTAAATAAATTTAATCCTGCACCTAAATCTCTTAAGCTATTATAGTATGAAAGCAGTGTCCAAAATGGATCCCGCTCATCTTCACTCAAACTCTCCAATTTCTGTAAAATAGCTGAATACGTCATTACTTGCGCCATCAAAATACGTACTCTTGATGTAAAAACGCCTAAATACTTTCGACCTGGCTTTGGTTTACCATTCTTATCAACAGCCACTTTGGAAAAGAACGAATCATCAATGTCGACACCTGGGCTCGGGAATAATCTTGCAATTGTTCGTCCAAATAGGCATTTAGCTTGTTCCTCAAATTCTTTAATAGTTGCTGTTGCTGAAATAATTTTAGGCTTGATTGGAACCTCCCCACGGTCGTCAATGCATAATTCCTCGATTAATACTTCGTATAGACCTGCAAGTGTTCCCAATGGTCCCGAAATTAAATGTAGTTCGTCCTGAACAATAATTTGTGGTGGCGATACAATCCGCTCCCCCATCTCATTTAAACCAAATAACTTTCTAGCTTCAGGTTGCCATGTTAATTGAACAAACTTATCGATAGTCCCAATTAAAAAAGTCGGTTGTTTTTCATAAATTGAATCATCTACGAAATAGACGGGAATTTCATCATGGAAATTACATTGTTCATCTGGGCATGCCACTATTAAGCTGTTATTTTTATTTTTAAATCCAATTACCTTGATCTCGTTGCGTTTAGCGTCTTTTCCCTTCACTTCTACCTTACCTATTTGACAACCACACCAAGGGCATCTTGTTACTACAAGATTCTCAGGACCTTTTGACTTACTCATGGCTTTTACTTGGCTTAACGCTTCCTTATTGGTATTAGGTGAAGTTTTTGATCCTACCCAAATTCCAATCGAATAAGGTACATGACCGAGGTCCTTTTCATTTTCTCGACGTACATATTCCATTGCGCATATTAGTCTAGAAGCACGCTGGAACTGATCAGCTGTTAACAAACGTAAAGTATAGCGCATTATAATATCTACACCGGCATCAGTAGGATCTATCAAGCGTCGATAAAACATTTGAAATGCTGCAACGCCTAAATATGCCTCCGTTTTTCCGCCGCCAGTCGGGAACCAGATTAAATCAACTATTTCACGGTCTAAGGAATCCTTTTCTACTAAAGATTGGATTGATAATAAGAAGAAAGCGATCTGGAAAGCGCGCCAGCTATTATCACATGAGCCTAAATCACTCATTCTTTTTGTTGATTCAGCAAATGTTTTTTCAAATACTAGTTCTAATCCAGTATCTCGTTTTTCAAAGTAAGCTTTACGTGGTGTTTTACCATTAATTTGCTGCAACAAAATCGCTTGGTTAGCCATTTTGAATGCTTGAAGTACCTTAGGCTTTTTCAATAATTCTAGTCCATTTTTTATCCTGGCTAAGCTTTCTTTACAAAATTTCAAATTAGTTTCAGCAGCTTCTTTTAGTTCTTTCTGTAGGCTTTGGGCTTCTTCCTCGTGTTTTGCAATCCAATCTTTATAGCCTGTCACTAAAGGCTGCAAAATATGAAATAACTCATCATAGTTTTTCACATTCATTAAGGCTTGCATTTCGATTCTCAAATTTACTTCTTTGCCCCCAATATTCAAAGTGACATCTGGAGTCATGCTCTCTGTTTCATACCTTGGGATAAATGTAGAATTAATTTCCGATATGTTTTTAGTGTATTGGTTCCAAGTAACTGAACAGCCGTGACCAATTGCGTAATTAGATTTATTTCTGAATAATAGCTCGTTATCCCACTCATCTTCAGTTAAATCTAAATTACGCTGAAAAACCTTAGGGTAATTTAGAAAGCTTCCTGTAGGAGCTGCAATAGCTAAATGAGATTGAAACACTGTAAACTCGTTTATATTATGTCTTGCGGGAGGCTCTGTCACATTTAAAACAGTCACAGTTAATAACGAATATTCGTCTTTTTCACGATATTGAATGTGTAATTTCAAGCTGATTCTTTCGATTCTATTCTTTGTGTTATCATAAATATGGAAGGGAAATTGCTTTACACTAATACCTTTGCTAAGCTCAAAGTCCGATAGTTTAATCTCTTTTTCGGCGAAAACAGATGTACGCAACCACCAGTATTCATCAAATTTGTAATGTTTTTCTTTGCCATTGTCTTCATCTTTGTGAACAATGTCTGCATAGATTTTATGTTTTTCATATATTCCACCTTTAAACTTAACTGTAAATGCTTTTGTATCCCTAGATAAGCAAAATGTCAGTCCCATACTTGAAGGCATTGAATCTTTCTGTTGGATTTTAGGTACAGCATCTTCTAGACCTGACTCCTCGTCTATTTCTTCTGAATTTAAGTTATCTAATTGATCATAAAACTCTGCTTGTTGCTCATCGTTAATAACGTCAATTACTATCTCGTCTTCTTCAGGCTCGTTGTTTTGAAGGTTCATAGGATATAGCATTCCTGCAGCATACCTTCGAGAAGGTGTATCTCTTTGGATGACTTCCTCCTTTAAAGTTGCCTTATTCCAATAATAATTAGTATTTAAGTCATCAAAATTATTAAATGTCGTATTACCAATAACATTTAAAGGTTTTGTAGCATTTTGAATGTCACTAGGACCTACAATTTCTTGTTCAATGGCATCAACAATCTGTTCACGATTATATAAAGATCTTTCTAACTTTTTATCCACGTTCTACACCTCAACCTTTAATAATCTTCAACGTTTCATTTTCTGGAGTAAAATATGTTTCGTTCGAAATTCTTTTTAATTCTACAATATTAAAAAATGCTCCTTTAAACTCTTTCGATTCAAATTTATAAAATCCGTTCTCATTGATTACATTTTCCAGATCCTTATCCAATTCATCCATCAAGGAGCGGGATATATGATGACCGGCTGAAATATGTGCGCTAAGAATTTCAGTAGCTGCATTTAATATTTCTTTTACCTCCTCCGTATCAAACTTAAAAGCTAGTAATAACTCATAAAAACAAGAGGGCTTAATAGAATGATTACTCATCCAGTTTTTAATATTATTTTCTTTAGCACCCGAAATTCCATAACGTTGCATTAAAATCTTAGAAACCTTCTCAATCCCTTTCCTTTCCACATTAAGACGTAACCTTTTCTTCCATTTTTCTAGGCTCTCTCGATATTTATCTGCGGCAATGCCCATAATATTGTCTGCTTCTTCTCGAACTAAATTTGAAGCATTTTGCTCTCGGAATATTAATAAATCCCCTGTGCATAAATCTTTAACTTCCTCTTGAGTAACCTTTAGAGAATCTCTATCAATGACATTTACTTTTTGTCTAATAGGCAAGAAAATATAATTGTTATGAGATATAGTTGCTAATTTCACTTCTACTTTTTCTTCTAGAGGGATATTTTGAATGTTTTCAAACTGGCTAATTAATGCTTTTTCTGATTTTTTTATTATTCCTTTCGCAAAGGTTTCTTTAAAATCTAAGCCGGAAAATCCTTTATCAAAGGTAACATTTTTATAGATCGTATTTATTAGATGGTTATGATTAATTAAGTCCAAAAAACTTCTCTTTTTTGCAAGTCGATTTTCGAAGCAAGAATATCCTACAAATATAGTTTGATTTGCATAAAATATGGTAGAAAACTTGCTATCAAAATAACTTGGAGTACCTAGAAATATAACTACATCTGCAAAAACTCCTAAATCAACAAATTCTTTATCTGTAATTGCTTTATACATGGTGCCATTAACTTCAATATATTCACTTGACAATTTTTTCTTAGTTAAAATATAGGTGTTTTTTGGAGAAAGGTGCTTCTCTTTAATTAACTTTAATAATGCGTCAATATAGGCATTATTTTGCTGTTTTCGTAATACCATTATCAAATCGACAATAGGTTGTATATTTTTTTTGAATAATTCGGTATAAATTCGTTTCTTTGTTAAAGTAAAGTACTTCACGATTAAGTCATTATTCTCTTTAAAGTAAGTCCTATAACTGTGTACAGTGCCAACTACTTTGCGACATACTTTGATGAATGCCTCGGTTTCATCTAACAGAAGTTGATCATGTTCATAATACTTCATGACTTCATCCTTCAGCTCTTTCGATGCGTACATTAATTGCCCTATATGATCCTCTTCAATCCTTACAAATTCTATCTTTACTGGCGAGGAATATAATTTATTTGCTAGATCCAAATTTGCTCTTCGATAACCATGCAAAGATCTCGACTCCTTTTGGGACTTCAATTTGATTGTTATTCATGAATTCCAAAATATCTTTATTCAAAGATTGACCTTCCTCCATCAAAAACTCCTGTTCAATTTTCAGTTGAATTTCTTCAATTTTTTCATTTGACTCATGTTGATCTATAATAAAAATACACTTTTGTTGCTTAAATTGATCCATCTTCCTTAGTGACCTGCTACTACCGACAAATATTATCGTTGATTCATTCGGAAGAAGTGGTAAGTGATTTTGCTGGATAAATGAAAAATTTTTAAATGTGCCTTCTGATCCATCAAACAATAGTTCTTCTAATTGAATGTGTTCTTCATTAATTTTTAGGTCAATTACAGATATATTATCTGTCCATTCTTTTTTATTAGCGTATAAATAGGTTTTTGGGATATTTTGCATCATTAACAAATTAAGATTATAGTCTGAATATAAATTTGTTAATTTGATATTATCAGTTATATTTTCTATATGGTTTACTCTTCTAGTGTTTCTAACTTCGGTTACTTCATTGTCATAGATTCTTACATAATTAAACCATCTTGTCTCTGGTATATAGGTTGTACCGTTTAATCGATCTTTTACCACTATGGCTTTCTTCTCTGAATTTGGAATTTTGCTTACTTCTATAACGGAATGAGCGACCCATTCATTTCCCCTTTTGTAGAGGATCCGTTGACCTTTTTTTAAACTAAGATACTTCCCTAATAATGATTCTTCGGATACGTTCCTGAAATCAAAATCAATAGCTCCAAATACAAAAAGATAAGAGAACAGTAGATTAGATGGTACGGATATATATAATTTTACAGGTTGATTTGCTTGTTTGACATAGTTGGCTAATCCTATACTAAATTTCATCCAGTTTTCCAGATAAACGAAATTATTTGTAAGGTTCCTATATTTCCATTTATTTAAAGGTATCACTATTTCATCTCCAAAATATCAACATTCATTCCTTTGTTACTTGCATCTTTTGCACTCCACTGGTTCCTTCCACATAATATGTTTGACATTTTTCTTATAAATATTTTACCATTCACCCATTTTATTAAATGACCATAACTTCCTATAAAAAGACAAGGTTTATTACCATCAACAAAAAATGCAATTATTTTAAGATCTATACAGGTCGCTTGAAAGACCCTATTAAAAGCCCTACCGTACAATAACATGTTTAAGTATCAAGTGTTTCTACTGCTGTAAGTTAGTTTGGGTAGCCAACGATAAATCCTCAATCTGAATACCATGCAAAGCCAATTCTTGCACCCTTAAAGATCTTGGTGACTTCCTCTAGAGGCGATAGTGACAGTCACTGTTCACTTTTGATTTACTATTTAACTCTCCGAGATTATCAATTGATATTAATGAACAAGCAGAATCTTGTTAATTTACATGATGAATATTGTGTCACTTTAAATAAAAATCGTAATTCTAGAGCCAAGGGTTCAGTCCCTTCTAATCTTTCGCTTTTCCCTATTTAAAAACTAACTGCAATGAAACCCTCAGCATATTGTGCTCCATTCCCAATATTAAGTAATGCATTCTAACACCTATAAATAATACCTCACTACCTTCGTGGAACTCGCCCCACTCGGTGTATCATGAATAATTTCATAGCGGTAAACTCCCAGTGAAACCATTGCATTGCAGACAGGTGGCATTCGGTTTTCTAATTTAAGGCTTTTGTGAATATCTCACGATTTTAGGTCCATTGAAGTAATCCCCTCTTCTTTGGCTTGTTTTAATCGATCAATGATATACTCTCGTATTCTATTTGTTAATCCAGGATTTTGAATAGTTTTTGGCGTAATGAATCCTCTATCATTATATTTCCTACTTCTATTAATAGATAATGTAGAAGCAAATTCCTTAATTTTTACTAGTTCACTATTGGTTTCATCCCCCGTATCCATTAAAAAACCAACTTGCCAAAAATACATATCAATTAGCTTCATTGGAGTATAGTAAGTTCCATTTTCACTAAATAATTGCTGACATTTTTCAAATTCATCTCGGTTATGATTGTAAAAGTCTACTAATTCTAGTAATGATGCTTCATTAAATTGCTAGTTTATCCCATGTAGCTTTAAGGCGTCTTTTAAATATCGATCATATGCCGGTACATTTCCATATACCCCAAGTAATATTTTTGAGGCCATTGTATCGGTCACACTTATTAATTTGTCCGCCACATTAATTTGAGGAATGTTATGTATATACGATTCAGTCGTTTCTTTAATCAGCTTATCAATACCTTCTACACTTAACTTATTCATACTTTGTTGTACTTCATGGTCATAGAAATGATGAAAATCCGCCTTTTTCACCACATCATTTAAAAAGAATTCATGGACTCGATAATCCTTTGGGAGTAAAAATGCCCCGCCTCTCAGAAACCACAATATAGGAATTCCGTTGCTACATTGTTATTACATAACCGTAAAAAATCACCGTCTATTGTCTTAATATGTAATTTTTATAGTACTGACCTTGTTATTTAAGTCCACTCTAATATAATCCTCAATAAAATTTAGGGATGCCTCAATCGAAGCAATTTGAAAAATCCCATTTATATTATCACTTTCATTTTGATTCATATTAATTTTCTTTTGAATTTCTAACAAAAGTCGTAGTGACTCTTTTAAACCATCTTATGATTTCTCATCAAGATGTTTTAACTCTCTGTAAAGGTCCACTCCTTAAAGCTCATCTTTATACTCTTTCATCCTTTCATTATGTAGTTTATCTGCATAATCAGCTTGTAACTGAGCATCGGGGGTCATGCACTAATATCAGCTTCTTCCACATCGATTTGTTCTTTGCCAATGTAAAAGTTATCAATGTCAAAAATAGAATGTTCGTCTTTTAATTTTTGGCTAATGATTTCTTCGTCGATTCCTTGTTATCCATTTTAGTACTCCTTATGATTTCATAATAATACTTACATCTTCTCCTTTATCTATAAAAAAACCTCCATTAGTAAAAAATAATATCCCAATAATAAAACGGTAGATACTAACTTCTACCGTTGTTTGAACCAAATTAAGTTAACACACTCTACATGTCCAGTGTGAATTTGTAAACACAAGGGGTGCTAGTGGTGAGTTTTACGCATTAATTAACAATCTTTTAGTGTGTGGAATAATAACTTTAGACACAAGAAAGTCCCAAGTAACTATGGTTACTATTGTATTACTTTAACCAAGTTTACTCACACCCACACATTCATGGAGGTCATTTAATGTAAGGCATTGTCCTGCTTCCTATTATGGATTTTAAGTGAAAAACTTATGAAATAGGTTGTTTTTTTGTTATTAATGGGGAACTCCATTTGTCTATGAGAGTTTCATTTAGTACTTGCTGAGATTCATTTATAGCCCATAGTTCTAACAGATTAACATTATCACTGCTTGGTCTTAATTCTTTTTCTTTTATATACGTTATATTTGCAAAAACAGGCATCACAAAGGCAGTTCCAGTAATAATACAACTCCCCGCAGCTAGCGTAGGAATGGCATTTTTTGAGACTCTATCTAAAGTTGTTATGGTGTTATCCAATAGCTCCAAATCCTTGTTATTAACTAACCGATGGATAAAAAAATTGTGTATTTGAGAAATAACTGTCGGTGAAATATCAGCAGGTCTTTGACTGGATATAGTTAAGAAGAAGCCAAATTTACGACCTTCCTTTATAATTTCTTCAAATAAGTCAAGTCTATAATCCTTCCATTCCCCTGCTTCTCTGTTTGATTGAGCAGATAAAATATTATGCGCCTCATCAATAATAAGGTGTACTGTTTTATTTATTTCAGTTTGATTGGTAGTCCTTTTATGTTCATCAAAAGTCATTTTAGCTAATAATAAGGGAACAATCTTTTTTGCTTCTATACTACAATCTCTTAATGAAATTATATTAAGTAAGGATAGAGCTTCTTCTGCTTCTCCCCGTTCACTAGCTAACTCTATTACCTTTTCTAAATCTCTTATTTTTGATTTCCCTCTATTTATTAAAGGATTAATATGCTCGAATTGTGCATGCCTTTTTAATAAATCGGAAATCAGTTGTAAACGAAATCTAAAAATTAACTTTTCAAAGGGACTTTTCTCACCTAACAGACCCATCAATTGGTAACACTCTGTTATTCCAGATAGCCTTTCTTGATCAGGATCCAGGTTTCCCCCATTAAAATAAGTTGTACCATCAATATAGAATTTATTTTGCCCACCAAACCAAGATATTTGATTGATTTTATCTAATAATTCTTTTGATTCCTGAGGGGTAAACAGTTCACTAATTGATTCTTTAAATAAGTCTAACGCATCTTTAGATGGTGAAACGGATGTTAATATATTTTTTAAAAGACTTGGTGCCCAAGACCCAATATCTAATCCCTTTTGTGTTGCCCATTCTATCCCTTTAACCACTCTGTTAATAAAAGGCTTTTGAGTTTGTTCCGCTGCACTAAATAAAATAGACAGTATTTCAGAATTTAAAAATACTTCTTCTTTAATTTTTAATTTGTCACCAGATGTTCTATTAGTACTAAGCTCGATTATTTGCTTATGATTACTGGATAATCCAAACATAGCCTCTTTAGTGTATTCTCCATTAAAATCAATTAAAATAAATTTACTCTTCCCAATTATTTTTTCAGGGTCAAAAAATTTAAACAGTTCATAGTATAAATTCGTTAGGGTATTAGATTTTCCACTTCCTGTGTTGCCAAAAACACCAATATGAGATCCAAAAAAGGAGTTTATCGGTAGCTCTACAGGAGCATTTTCAAGAAGTGTTGTTCCTATAGTAATAGTTGATTGACTTTTGGCGTTAAAATCTTGTTTGTTTCCTGAATAAATCGAAAAGATTTCTTTTTTAGTTGGTATAAAAGCCACATTTCCAATCATTGGCAAATTTTTGACCCCATTGTTAAACTTAGAATCTATATAACCAACTATCTGAACTTCAATAATTCTATGAATAGTCCCTTTAGAAAATCTATTATCTTTATCCTTCTCTTTTTGAGGATTTAATAAATCTGTAATGTATTCCCCATCTATTTTACCTACGATGTCGATTATACCTTGCTTTATTATAATGAAGGCATTAACAGTGATATTATTGATAACTTCTCCGTGATAAATAAAAGTTGCGTGATTCATATTCTTCTCCACTAAGACTTTTGCACGAGTACCCTTAACCTCGATAACTTCGCCAATTTTAAAGGAGCTTAACATTTTCCTCCTCCAAATATAAGACTATTAAAGTACTTGAAATCTATTTTGAAATCAGATTCCCCTGGACTAATAAAATGGATATTTGAAACCTTATCACCAATCCCAAGGTTCTTTTTTATCACTTGTTCCGCCCCAACACTAAAACAGAAGATATATACTTGTAAAAAAGGGTTGTTTAAAGATCTTAGTATAAGCCTACTGATATGTTCATCGGCAAAGGAGAAACCAAATACCAACAATATAGTTTGGTCTCTTTCCAACTCGTAACTCAATAAACGCAACATACTATAATAATATTCATTTAAAACTGTGTGATGAAATTTAGTTTTTTCCGGGTTAATAATGAGGAGGTTTTTATACTCATCATAAAATTCTTTAAGTATTTCACTTCTATCAACTGCTACTTTTTCTAGTGATTGGAGATCCCAATTTTTTAAAAATCCCTCCAATATTACCTGCTCATCTAAATTTATTTTTAATTCATCAAATTTTTCAGCACACTTTACTAAGTTGCTTAAATCGTGACTTACTTTAATAATGTTGTCAGAATGTTTTACCCAGGTAACTGATCCATGACATTTTATTAAATTAATCATTGGGATTTCATTTTGATAATTATCAAACACTCCGTTCATAGAAACTGTTTTATGATAATTTTCTGAACTAAGGATTCTAGTAAAATAGCCACTTGAACCATCATTAAAAAACAAATGTTGATTTTCTTGAAGTTTCCAATCTATAGAAATTTCAAAAAACAAATCATAATTTGTTGTAAAGATATTAACCCTATTTGGGGAAATTCTACTATTTCTTAACTGCATTTTTAGTAGCAGAAAATCTATAAAATCTTTATAGTGTTGTAATACCTCTTCCCTCTCATTCTCTTTCGCCTGATTAAGCAGATTTATGTTTTTCCGAATAATTGAATTAAAATAAATCGCATATATCAGTTGTTTGGTAGGCTCCGATATAGTAGAGGTGGTTAATAAATCCTCAATGTTCCCTAATGTCGGGAAGTAAGGAACTGAAGCACCTGATCCAATCAAAAAGTTTAAATTTTTCTCCGCTAATAGTTTAGGGATATTCTCAATTATATTTTCCTCGATCATTCAATACTCTCCTAGTTTTAAAACATTAATAACTCTCTTTATTATATACTCATACCTTCTTATATGGAAAATATAGTATTTATATAGTTTGTTTCATTTTTATATTTTATGGTTTATTTGAACGCTACATTAAAATATCTAGGAACCTTTAATTTGTATATCCTAATCTAAAATTTTATTTGGAATTTAAACAATAAATAACGGCTTTTAGGACGAGGCTATTATACTCACCTCTCCATTTCAAAAAATCTTTTAACTAATTAATCTACTTTTTATAGTAATAGCGTTATATATTCTATGTACTAATACGTTCCTACAAAGTTCTGTAAAGTTTCAACACTTTAACCCTGTTTTCGAATTTCGCTTTGTAAAATATTCCTTAAATCATTAAAGGACTGACAATTATTTTCAACAACTAATTCCCATACCCGGCTTGAATTACCCAAACCAAGCTGTGGCATAAACCGTGTCCACAATTCCATCTGCTCCTTCTGGGTTAAATGGATTCTCTCCCGTAAAAGGGTTTTGAGTTCACCGTAGGTCAGATTTATAGTGTCCTGATTACTGGTTTGTTGCTTTTGTTCTAGCATTTGCTGCAATAAATGCTTTTTCCGTTCTTGCTCTTGTTCTATCATTTCCAATCTTAATTTTTCTCTTTGCTCTGCCTCTAATTGCCTTTGTTCTTCTTTTATTCTTTGCTGCTCTTGAAATTGGAACTGCCGTAGCTTAAATTCCTTCATAAATTCTTTTCGGTTTTCTTCTTCCGTTTTTGGCTGGCTCAGCAAGAATTCATTTTTTACCATTAAAGCATCAGCAAAAGGAATCTCATAGCCTTCATTTAGGAGAAACGCACGGTATGGTTTTACCACCCGATCCTTTAAGAAACGCATGACTTTAACGACAATCCTGTCCCCGTTTGAATAAATATAATACATACTTCTTACATCTACCGTTGCAGGATCCATTGATACAGGGTAATTAAAATAAGAAAAAAACTGTTTATCTTTGACCAGTTCCGTAAGCATTGAATCCCACTTTTTATCTTCATTGGTTTTAGAAGAAATCGATAATTCGGCATCCCATAGCACTAAAGCATTTTTATTCTTTTCAATAGATTGTTCATCTTTTTCGATAAACCAAATCGGTTTCATCCCTTGTTCAAGGAAATATTGGTGTCTTTTGGTGATTTGATTTGCTAATTTGCTATCTACAGAAGATTTAACATTCGTGACAATGGATAGACCATATTCTTGTTCACCAAGCTTCAACCAAATATCGGGATACTCTTTTAGTTCTGGTTTTGCCTTATATCCGTAATCAAGCTTAATCTTTGGATTCGTTTTAGCCTGGTTTGCCAGTTCATCATGAAGTATAGCTAGCATGGCATGATGAACCTTTTTCTCTCTCTCATTCTGTTTTCGATATCTTTTTTCAGCCTGGTCAATCTTCTTAGACAGTTCACATGCCTCCGAGTGCTGATGGGAAAAATATAAACCTCTTTCATCACCACTCTTGATTATTAATTTTGCTTTACAGTATGGACATTGAAAAAGGTCTTTTTCTGCCAATTTTTTCAGGTTATGTACTTCTTCACTGGTTGCGGAATCTGGGAGGGTGGTCAATTCATTTTCAATCACATGGAGTGCTTCTCTCAAAATTAAGTCACCTCGAACATTCCCTTTTTTTACAAGAATCTCCTTTTTGTAAATAGAAGTCAAGGATGAATTTTCCATAGTTTAAAATCTCTTTAGAACTTAGTTTCTGGTGAAAAAAAGAGCCTGACCCCGGTGCGTTATTGAGTTAACGCACCGGGGGTCAGGCTCTAAATCCTGTGATAGGTACTTTCATTTTACTATGAAAATGGTGGTCTTTTTCATTGTTTGAATCTATTTACTATACTAGACACTTTATTCGGCTTCTTTTTTCAATTATAGTATTCCTTTGCTAACTCCATAAAATTTTTAGTTGGGGTAGAGACAAAATGATGTTCAAGCCAAATCACTCCTAAAGAAGAGGTCATGTTGGGATTGCTTATCGGCGTAGAGAAGAGACCTTTAGCCCCATAGACATCAAAAACAGATTTTGGAACAATCGTTGCCCCCATTCCCCCCTTAACTAGTTCCATTAAGACATGCATATCAGAGCACTCCGCAATACTTGTTATTTGCAGATTTTGTCTAGTAAATGCTTCAATAATCGTATTATAGATACCCAAGCCCTCTGTACTAGGAATAATAAGGGGCATATGCGAAATCTCTTCTAGAGATATAATAGGTACTTCATTATTGCTTACGAAAACAAAAGGCTCATTAATTAGATGATGATATGTCAAACCGCGATGTTCAAGTGGAAGACGTACAAATGCAATTTCAATCACCCTGTTTTTTATCAATTCCGCTAAATAAAAGGAGTCATTTTGAACAATTTTTAGGGAAACAAGGGGATTGTTTTTGTGAAAAGATTGAAGCATTTCCGAAAATCCCGAAACCGATAATGTATTGATTCCTACATTAAGAAACCCCTTTTTCCCCTCCTCTGTATCCTGTAATTCATTTTTTACTTCTTCTAAACTGTTTACGAGATGCAGCGCTCTTTTGTAGAGTACATAGCCTTTATCCGTTAATTCCATACTCCTCCCATTTCTCTCGATTAATTTAACGCCTAGCTCATCCTCTAATTGTTTCACCATTATGCTAAGTGGTGGTTGTGACAAATGCAGCCGATTGGCAGCAGCTGTTATATTCTTTTCCTCAGCTATCGCTATAAAATACCGTAATTGTTTTATGTCCATTAAATTCACCTTATATTTAAAAAATGTATCGTTTTTATATAAATTATATATTTTTCATATAGTATATGTCCATGATATGATAACTATCGCATTCAATGTAAATAGAAAGGTGATTACATGGAACGTTTTTTTAAATTAAATCAACATGGTACGACAATTACTAAAGAATTTTCCGCAGGTTTTATTTCATATTTAACAGCGTTCTACATCATTATTGTCAATGCAACGATTCTGGGAGTAGCAGGAATTCCGATGGAAGCAGGAATCATCGCGACCATATTAACCAGTTCTTTTGGATGCGTAATAGTTGGCTTATGGAGTAATACCCCTCTTACCCTCATCCCAGGTATGGGTATTAATGCGATGTTTACTTATACTATTGTTCAAACTGGGGGATTTACTTGGCAGGAAGCGTTGGCGATGGTTTTCGTGGCAGGAATGTTTTTTGTGATGATTGCCTTTACACCAATGGCGAAAATGATAATGACCTCTATCCCTAATTCCTTAAAAGAAGCCATTACCGTTGGGATTGGAATCTTATTGATCTTAATTGGATTTGACAATGCTGGTATTATTACAAATTCTGAGCATAGCCTGCTTGCAATTGGAGATTTAAGCAGTCCCTCAGCAATCACTACATTAATTGGTTTGGTTATTACGGTTTTATTATTTATTAAAAATGTACCGGGAAACCTTTTATTAAGTATTATAATTACCTCGTTGTTATCAATTTGGCTTGGGGGGGGCACTTCTGAGGGGCTTTCCCTTTCAATGCCATCCTTTCATGGATACCTTGGCGTTTTTGGTCAGGCTTCGTGGTCACAAGTAGGTAATATTGTATTCTGGCTGACTTCCATCTCTTTTGCAATGGTAGTTGTGTTTGAAAATATTGGCTTGATTCATGGACATAGCAATATGTTAAATAACCATGGGAGCAGTAAGAAATCACTCCAGGCTACAGCTGTTTCCGTTTTATCTTCCGGGATCTTTGGAACAAGTCCTACTGTTGCATCAGTGGAAGGAGCAGCAGGAATTGCGGCCGGCGGAAGAACGGGGTTGACCAGCATTGTGACTGGAATATTGTTTCTCGTTTCGCTCTTATTTATACCTGTCATTAAAATGGTTCCCGCAAGTGCAGTATCCCCCATTCTGATATTAATAGGCGTTCTTATGTTGCAAAACATTGTCCATATTTCAATGGATGACTTAACAGAGAGCTTTCCGGCACTTCTAATTATTGTATTGATTCCATTAACCTATAGCATTGCAGATGGCATGTCTTTTGGCTTTATTCTATACCCATTGATGAAGCTTTTATTGGGGAAAGGAAAAGAAGTTCACCCTGTGCTTTATTTGATTGCCATTCTTTTTATTGGGAATTTTATTATTCAATACGTATTTTAGGGAAAAAGCTATTACCTGCAAACTATCCGTTTATTAACAATATTACAATGTTGATGAATTCGACAAAATGCGGATACAGGTACCTAAAGTAAAAACAGCACCTTCCACACATTATGGAACGGTGCTGTATCTGTTTTCCGGAAAAAACCTCATTTACTTATGATTCGGCTCACCGTAACAGATATACCAGCGAAAACTTATCTTACAGAAGGTCTCTTACCTTCTGAAATATGCTGATTGATTCTTTCAATTAATTTAGGCAGTTCACTCATCGTATGAATCGTAAAATCGGCTCCATTTCGTAAATAGGACTGTTCCGTTTTAGCAATGGCTTTCTCTTGATCCGCTTCAGAAAGGGCATTAAATTCAGCTAAGCTTAGTCCCATTTCCGAACTGCCAACGATGACCCCTACTGACCAAACACCAGCATTAATTGCCTCTTTGATATCTGAGGTCGTATCACCTACTTTTACTACCTTCCATGAAGCTGATAATTTTAATGCTTCCATGTTTCGATAAATCATATAAGGATACGGTCTTCCAAGCGAATTCGTTCCATCAGGCGTGATATAAAAATCCGGACAATAGCCTTTTTTCCTTGCATTAGGAACAACAACATCCATCATCGTTTGGGTATATCCTGTTGTCGAACCAATTTTCAACCCTTGGCTTCTTATTTCTTGGACAGTCTCAATCACTTCAGGAATTGGATCTGTATACTCTGATAATGAGACAAGCAGTGCAGGTTCAAATTCAGCATACAAGGTCTCGACATCTTGTTCATTAAACACTCTTCCAAACTTTTCTTCCCATAATGCAGCTATTCTAGGCATCGACAGCATCGCGCGAATATGGTCAATTTTCAACATCCCCATTGGCTCTCGTGCTTCTTCCATCGTCACTTCAATGCCCGCATTTTTAAAAATATCAATAAATACATTTACTGGTGCAAAGCAGCCAAAATCAACTGTTGTCCCAGCCCAATCAAGAATTACTCCTTCTACTCTATTCATTTTCTCACCACTCCCATATATTCTTCAATAATTTGGCATAAATCTTCGATATCTTCTTGATAGATTTCACCAATGTTTCCAATTCGGAAAGTATTCTCGTCTGTTAATTTACCAGGATAGAGCACATACCCTCTTTCTTTCACAAATGAATAAAATTCCGCAAAGTTAAAGTGCTCATTCGGAAAAAGAAAAGCTGTAATAATAGGAGATTGCTTTTCTACTGAAATATAAGCTTTAAACCCCAGTATTTCCATTCTCTCTCTTAAAATCCTATTATTCTGCTGATAGCGGGCAAATCTTGCGGGTATTCCTCCCTCTTCTTCGAGTTCATCAATCGCTCGGGCAAATGCAGCTACAACATGTGTCGGCGAAGTAAAACGCCATTTCCCATCTTTGTCCATTTCTTTCCATTGATCATATAAATCTAAAGATAAACTGCGTGAATTTCCTTTACAAGTTACTAGTTTCTCTTTTTTGGCAATGACAAAAGCAAATCCGGGAACTCCTTGGATACATTTATTCGCGCTGCTGATTAAATAATCGATGCCGAGTTCTGAGACATTGATTTCCATTCCACCAAAACTACTCATCGCATCAACAATAAACGTTTTCCCAAATTCGCTCGAAAGTTTTGCCATCCTTTCAATAGGATTTAAAATTCCTGTTGTTGTTTCACAATGAACCATCATGATATGGGTAATATCCTGATCAACCTTTAAAATTTCTCTGATTTCTTCCACTTTTGGATGTTCGCTGTAAGCAGCATCGTATACCCGATAGTTTAGCCCAATATATTGAGCCGTTTTGACCATTCGCTCCCCATATGCGCCGTTCGAAATAATGAGTAGTTTATCTTGATTCGAAATGGCAGACGTCATCACGGATTCAACCGCAAACGAGCCGCTTCCCTGCATCAGAACAGTTGTATAGTCATCTTTAGAAGTCCCAGCTAATTCAAGCAGCTTTGTTCTTATCTTTTGCGTCATCTCTTTATATTCATTGTCCCATGTACAGCGGTCAAAAAGCATCTCTTCTTTTACTGAGGCTGACGTCGTCAAAGGTCCGGGTGTTAACAATTTATAGTGAACCATGTTCACATGCCTCCTTAAGAACCGTAATTTTTTAGAGGAAAAAATCCTGAGGAATTCATGCTAAACATAGAACTTCCTTTTCTATGTTTAGTGAGGAACAATCCATCGTCCAGAGTTTCCTATTTTATTTAGACTTTGCAGGAAAATAACGCTTTTTCAAACGCGTTGAAATCACTTCTAAACAAATAGCAATAATTAAAATTCCATAGGTAATAAATCCAACTTCCTTCAGATCGAAATAGAAACCGGAGGCCATAAAAAGCTCAAACCCGATACCACCTGCTCCGGCTGCAGCGCCCATTGCGACAGCTATACCGAAGTTGATTTCAAATCGTAAGAAAACCCATGACAATAAGTAGGTAAAAGTTGAAGGCAATACGCCTCTTGTCACGATATGCCACCAATTAGCACCCGTTGCTTGCAATGCCTCAATGATTCCTTTATCAACTTCTTCAAATGCCTCAGAGAAGGCTTTAACCAAATAGGCAACGGAATGAAATAACATTCCCAAAATAGCTGCTTCACTCCCTAAACCGGCTGCAATCGCAAAAATCAAAACCCATAAGACCGTTGGAATAGCCCGGATAATGGCGACAACTACACGGACAATTCTTACTGTCCATATATTTGATAAGTTTGTGGCCGCCATCAATGAAAGGAAGAAAGCAATGACAGCACCAATCAACGTTGCAAGGAAGGCTAAACCAAGAGTAATACCCATTTGATAGATGGCTTCCTCCATACTGAAATGGCTGATTCCCGGATGCAGGAACATCACCTTCAAGTTATAAGCTGTTTCCGTTACGGCTGTTTTGATATCGAGCCCTGTATAGTTAAAAAATACAAAAGCAACGATGGTCAAAATAGTCAGGATGCTCAAAGTCCAGGTTACGACCTGATCGACTTTGTTCCCCACCTTAATATTAATTCGACCGTCTTTTTTTCTCCTGATCTGCGCCGCTTCCATTATAGAATCACCTTCCGAATATAATTTGAAATCAGGTCAACCAGAATAACGGCAATGACAATACATAAGGTAACGAGTCCGACAACATTATAATTCAAGGTTTTGTAGTACATATCAAATATATAACCGATTCCTGTCCCCGTTAACATGCCAACCAATGTAGCACTTCGAATATTCGTTTCGATCATAAACAAGATCCAGCTCAGCATCTGCGGCAAGCATTGAGGAATAACGGCCTTGCTTACAATTTGGAAATAGGTCGCTCCTGTTGCAGTTAGTGCTTCAACAGAACCTTGGCCGACTTCATCAATGCTCTCAATAAACGCCCTCGTTAAAAATCCTACCGTCCCTACAAACAGCGCTAAAAAACCAGTCACTGAATTTTGTCCAAAAGATATGAGTAAGATCAATGACCATGCAACCACTGGAATATTTCTTGATATGGAAGCAACGAAACGGGCAAACACACTTAATAAGCTGTTTACCTTAGTGGTATTAGATCCGAATAACCCTAAAAAGAGAGAAACAGCTGCTGCTAACGTTGTTGCGGCAATGGACATAAAAATCGTTTCTACTAACTTTTCCAAAATCTTAGGCAATCTTTCCAATGACTCCTGAGTAATCAAAAGGTTTGATAACATCCAGCCTGCTGCTTCAGGAATGGTCACTAATCCATTTAAAAAATTAAATTGTGTGATAAATGAAGACCAGTAGGTTAGAACGATGATGATGAGCAGAAAAATAACTGACTGCCATCTGTTTTTACGCATCGCTTTTTCATTCACTGTCATTTCTCCTTAGGCTATAATTAATTCATTCGTTTTCGTTCCATAAATCTTGTGAATATTTTCTTCGGAAAGTTGATGACTTGCACCCTCAAAGACAATTTCACCATGATTCAAACCAATGATACGATCCGAATAATTTTGCGCCACATCTACTTGATGTAAATTAACTAAACAAGTAATTCCGAGCTCAGTTGTAATGGCTTTTAGATGGTCCATAATAATCTTGGAAGAATTCGGATCAAGTGAAGCAATCGGCTCATCACAAAGAACTAATTTCGGTTCTTGAATAAGCGCTCGACAAATCCCGACACGTTGCTGCTGGCCGCCACTTAACTGGTCACAGCGTTTATAGGCATGCTCTTGAATGCCTAATTTCTCAAGCAGTTCAAAGGCGCGTTTTTTCTCTTCCTCTGAGTATCTGCCTAAAATCCCCTGCATTGTTGTTTTATAGCCAAACCTGCCATGTAGGACATTCTCAATCACTGTCAAACGGGGAACCAGATTATAATGTTGAAACACCATTCCAATGTTGGTTCGCATTTTCCGCAGCTCTCTTTTATTTAAACGGCCGACATCTTGTTGATTAAACATGATCTTACCTTCATTATATTCAACCATTCGATTGATACAGCGTAAAAAAGTTGACTTACCTGCCCCCGACGGACCAATGATAGAAACAAATTCACCAGAATTTATTTCAAGGTTGATATTCTTCAATATTTTCTTGTCAGGTGTATATGATTTTCCAAGCCCTTCAACCTTTAATAATGCCATTTGAATTGACTCCTTTTTATAAGCTTCATTGTAAGAGAGTGCTTGTTCAGCACTCTCTTACAATTTACTTTCTTCTTTAAAAAGAAAATTATTTTGAAAGTTCGCGGATGGGATCATACCATTTGTCTTCTACAGCAACAAGTCTTTCTTTCCCTTTTTTAGCGTAAAGAGCAGCCTGTCCTGAACCTTCAGGGGCAAAGATTTTTTCATTGTTTGCAAATTCATCAGAAGTGAAGACAGCTTGGATTTTATCAAAGTCCTCCTGGCCAAGTGCATCCATGTTCGCAACAAATGGTTCATTTAATACCGGTGTTACGCTCATCAAAGTAAATTCTTTGCCTACAACCGTGTTAAATGGTTCAGCCGCTCCAGCTTTCACATGATATACAGAACCTACTTTATTTGCCTCACCTTTTGCAACCTCTACATAATCTTTTACACATGTATCACAGAATGCTGCTACATCTGCTTTACCTGATAACAAATTAACGGCAGATCCTTGGTGAGAGTTTCCAAATAATACTTGTGAGAATAATGGACCGCCTTGCATTAAATCTTCTTGTGTTAATTTTGCATACTTTTGCTGCTTTGAAAAATGAGCAATAATATTTTGAGATGGTACTTTAAATCCAGAAGTTGAGCTGTTTGACACAAAAGAGAATCTTGTATTCGCTAATTTATCCAGTGAAAATTTTCCGTTTTCTTTAAACTTATCCTGCTCGTCTAGATTAACTGCTAACCAGCTGTGATACATTGCATCAGCTAAAGTACCTGATTCTCCTGTTTTTACCGCAATTGGTTTAACTGCTTTATTACGGTTATTCGCTTCCACATAACTTTGCGAACCCATGAAGGCAAGATCAGCTTTACCGTTTACCATAGTTTCAATAGCAATTGCATAATCAGTTGTTAATTGATGCTCTACTTTTTTACCAGTTGCTTCTGAAATCATGCGTCCAATTTCTTCACGAGATGCTTTTAAATTTTCCCCGGATTCATTCGGATACCAAACCATTTTAATCACATCGTCTGTCTTTGCCTTACCGCCTTGATTACCGCTGGCATTATTGTTATTACCTCCGCTGCATGCCGCTAAGAAAACAGAGACTAGTAAAAATACAGTTAGCAATAATTTCGTTTTCATGTTCTTATCCCCTTATTAATAAATTGACATTAAAATTTGTTTGACATCTTCTTTGGTCATTTCAACTGGGTTGTTATCCATTCGTCCTTTAGTAAAAGCATTTCCTGCGATTCTTTCAATTATTTCCTCATTTGCATGATAATCTTTTAACTTGCTTGAAAAACCGGATAATTTAAAGAAGTATTCGATTCGCTCTTGTATTTCCTGACAGCTGCTTACTCCAAATGCTTTTAGTAATTTATCGCTCTCAAAAATAGAGGCAAAGTTTAATTCCATTACTTTAGCCAAAGTGATACTAGCTGCAATGCCGTGCACCATTCCAAGTTCCAACGTGAGAGGATATGAAATGGAATGACATGCGGTCGTTCTTGTATTGCTGAATGCCAATCCAGCATACAAGCTGCCCAAAGCCATTTCTTTTCTTAAAGACACTTCCAGTGGATGTGTTAATACCTCTTCAAGGTTTTGAACAATACGACTGATTGCTTCTAATGAATAAACCCTTGAAATTTCATTTGAGTTTTTTGACCAGTAAGCTTCCGTGGCATGACACAAGGCATCCAATGCCGTTGAAGCGGTTAGACTCATTGGTAATGAGGCCGTTAGTGCCGGATCGATGATTGCTGTATGGGCATATAAGTTTTCAGAGTCAACGGACAATTTAACTCCGTTCGCGTTGTCCCAAATCGTTGCCCAGCAAGTCACCTCAGAACCAGTTCCAGATGTAGTCGGTATGGCAACCCATGGAACTCTGTTTGAATTTTCTGCATAAAGTTTTTCTTTAATCACAGTTCGTAAAATAGAAACGGAACCTACTTCCATCTTCTTTAAAGCAGCTAAGGATTTTGCAAGATCGAGAACACTTCCCCCCCCAATGCCTACTATACATTCGTAATCAAATTCTTTAATCAGTTGTGCAAATCGAAATAAGTCCTCGATATCAGGATTGGATATTTGTACATCAAGCTGTCTTATTTCAAATTTTGCAAGATATTTTTCCAAAGTTTGCCCAGCTTGTGATTTTGAAAAATCACCTCCTCGAGTTAAAAGCAAAATCTTGTTAGGTTTAAAACTTAAATTATTCAATACATTCTCAATGACCTCTAGAGAATCTATTTTGATTTTTACCGGATTATAGTAACTACTCATTATTCATGTCCTTTCTATCGAGCTCTTTATTCTGTAGTCTAGATTGTTTCGTTTGCCTTACAATGCAAGATTAATCCGTTTTATGCTGTTTTACAATGGGTTTTACAGTTTCATTACACAATATCAACATAATTTACGTGACATTTACATATCTTCATATAATTTTCGTGTAATTTCTGCGGTATTTTGCCGCATTTTCCTTTATGATAAGGGTATAATCATTAGTATATAATTTACTGTTGGATTTTTATTATGTTATTGGAGGGCGGTATTTTGTTACAAGAACAAAGACATCATGAAATTGAAACCTTCTTAAAGAAGCAAAAAGCTGTAAAAGCTGCAGAACTAGCTTCATTATTAGACGTCTCCATCGATACAATTAGGAGAGATTTAGAGGTTTTGGAGAAAAAGGGTACTGTAAAACGCGTTCACGGAGGAGCGATCTTAAAACAAAAAGAGGATAATGTACTTAATAAACTTTTTAACGAAAGAGAAGTCAAAAATTTAGAGAAAAAAAAACAACTTGCCTTAGTAGCTGTTGAATTAATTGAAGAGGGGCAAGCCATCGCTTTAAACGGTGGTACCACTACCATTGAACTCGCAAAAGTCTTGGCAGACAAATTCGAAAGATTAACCATTATCACTAATGATCTGCGAATTGTAAGTATTCTTGGAAAGAATGAACATTTTAACATTATCTTATCAGGTGGTTTTTATAATCCAGCAGAATGCACGTTATATGGAAAACAGTGTGAGGACATTCTATCTAATTTTAATATTGATATGGCCTTTATTACGGTGAATGCCTTATCATTTGAACATGGTTTAACAGATTTTAGAATCCATGAAGTTGGGGTGATTCAGTCCATTCTGTCACGTTCAAAACATAAAGTTGTCGTGGCTGATTCGTCAAAATTCGAAACTAATGCTTATATTAATATTTGTCCATTAGAAAATATTGATTTAATCGTAACAGACAGTTCCCTTCCTTCAATTATAGAAAAGGAATATAGTGAACATCATATTCGAATTCTTACACCTCACTCAGATTTATCTAATGAGTAATTTTAAAAAATAACAATGCCTGTCACTCCCCATGAGGTATTCGACAAAATGCGGGCGGTGACAGGCTCTTATTTCATGCACGGTCCAAATCTTTAATTTTATATTTCTAAAGAAGGCCCTTCAACATATTATATTGTACGTCCCTACGTTAAGTTGTCGCTACTGAGGAAACAGCTGCTTGATCAGCCTTCACACAATCAATTGCGACAACGAGCGCAATAATTATGGCTTCCATCTCTTCATTCAATTTTTTGAACCTTATTGCTATCGCCTCAGGTAAACCACTCCTTGCTCACTTTACCGACGACTTCGCCATGCTGAAATAAGAATGGGAACCGATTTAGAGGGCGATAGATGAGGAGAAAGTTAACTCATCAAAAAATAATAACTATGTGCTTACTTGTGATACGGTTCTCCTCAATTAATCCTAAATTTCGCCGTTACTTATGATACGGTTCAACGTAATGCATCAAAATGAGGTTCTCTTGGATTTTTGAGATAAAACTCACTCCCTTTTAAATAAGATGTCTTGCCCTTAATCGAGTAACGAGCAAAAGTAAAATAAGCGGAGATTTTTCGGTTAGATACAGAATGGAGCTCGTTTTGTAGGATATAAGGGGAGGTTTTCCGATTTTCGAATTATTCGAGACAATAAGCGGAAAATCTTCGTCTATTTAAGCTTTTTTTAATAATAATTACTAATTAAGCGAAATTTTTCCGTCTATTTATAAGATCGGGTGCTTAACCTAATTCCCCAATCGATAAGCGCGGCCCCCCTTGATCCTAGCTGCGGGAATCAGCAGTTTTTTATCGACCAGCTTATAAAGAACAATAAAATAGGTTTAATTAAAGGCAGATTTAGTTTATTCTATACATAGAATTTCTATATACATATATTTTCTATGTAAATCATTAAGTTTAGGGGGAATGGTATGTCATCGATTTTATTAATCGGTCTTATTGGCGTTTTACTAGTTATTTTCCTCAAGAATCCAACGATGAAAATACTCGGAGATAACAATAAACTGGTGCAGAAGCTAAGAAATGCTAAATGGTTTCAAAATCATTGGATAACCGGAACATTCTTATTCGTCCTGAATGCCGTTTTATTTTTTTCAACGTGTCTTTTGCTTTATATGTTAATGCATTTCTTCATCCCCTATCTCCATTTACCTGTGATGTTTTTAGCAGTAATTGGAAGTATTTTTTCATGGTTAGTAATAAATAAAGCATGGCAAGGTACGAAAAGAAACCGTTTGAAGATTGGTGCCTTCGGCGGCAGTTTTTATCTGATCATGACTTTTATATTTGTTTACTGGTTCGTGACTTTAAAACCAGCCTTTCCAGGTGATGATACCTTTATGGCGACAATAGGGTTACTTTACGCAATAATCGTAACAACCGTTGCCTTTATTACCTGTTTTGTTATGACCGGATTTTCCAATAAGAAAAGCTGAAGAAATTTACATCGTAAAAGACCTCTTGTTGAGGTCTTTTTGAATTCCTTTCTTTTAGGTAAACACATAATTGTACGTGATTCTACTTTTTAGGCTGATTAAGTGTTTGGTAAGCTAACTGGTATTTTCCCCATCAGCAACTTCTGAGTGATACAAAGTCTTGAAAGCATTGTTTTTTCAATAATAGACTAATAACAAAATTTGCTGAAAACTATCAATATTGTAAATTTTGTATTGACCTTCTATAATTCTCTGTTTATAATCTCTAAATAGATACTAGTATTCACTATTATTATAATGAAAAGTGGTGTTAAGGAAGGAAAGTACAAATTCACTTGCACTTTTTAGAAAACGCTATCATGTATTTTGATCGTCATAAGGAGGAGAAATTTTGGCAACGATTAATACTGCAGAAGTTATCGCTAAAAGTAAATTTAACCGTTTTCATCTAAGTCTGCTTATATGGAGTTTTATCATTATTTCGTTTGACGGATATGATTTGGTGGTGTATGGAACCGTTCTGCCGACATTGATTGAAAAATGGGGCCTTACCCCCGTCGAAGCCGGGGCGATCGGAACCTATGGATTATTTGGAATGATGTTCGGTGCAATCCTTTTCGGAACACTAGCAGACCGGATTGGAAGGAAAAACGTTATTGCTATCACCTTACTATTATTTAGTTTTTTTACCTTCTTATGCGGCTTTGCAGACTCACCCACTGTTTTCTCAACCTTTCGCTTTTTAGCAGGATTAGGACTGGGTGGAATCATGCCAAATGTTATTGCATTATTGACAGATTATGCACCCCAAAAAATGAGAAGTATGATTGTTTCCATTGTATTGTGCGGATATTCAGTCGGCGGTATCCTTGCTCCTTTATTAGGAATCTTTTTAATGCCTAGGTTTGGCTGGGAGGCCATCTTTTGGATTGCAGGTCTGCCTCTATTACTTTTGCCCTTTATCCATAAACAATTACCTGAAACGTCCAGCTATCTTATTCGAACTGGCAAAAAGGACAAATTGATTGCGACACTTACCAAGGTAAGCCCTGGTTTTAAATTCAATCAAAATGATAAAATTGTAGAATTAAAAGTACCAGATACAAAGGTTCCTATTATTGGATTATTTAAAGAAAAACGAGCTTTAAGTACGGTGATGTTTTGGGTTGCCTTTTTTAGCTGCTTGTTAATGGTTTATGGCTTAAATACATGGCTTCCTAAGCTGATGATTGAAGCAGGATATGGACTAAATTCCAGCTTAGCCTTCTTAATAACCCTACAAGGCGGTGCTATTATTGGGACACTTATAATTGGTCGACTTTGTGATAAATACGGATCCAAAAAGATGCTTGTTCCGATGTACGCCTCAGGTGCAGTTGCTTTGACTCTGCTTGGATTTGGGGGTAATTCTGCATTAATTTATCTCTTAGTTGCGATCGCAGGCGCTGCTACCATTGGTGCCCAAAATATTGTACAGGCCTATGTATCCCAGTACTATCCCCCATATGTCAGATCAACAGCATTAGGAATGGCATCAGGCATCGGGCGAATTGGTGGTATGCTTGGCCCACTTTTAGGAGGATTCCTCTTATCAATATCTCTACCCATTCACTTAAATTTCATTGCATTTGCAATACCTGGTTTAATAGCAGCAGTTGCCCTAGCAATGGTGCCTGTGAAAGGTGCTTATATTAATGAAAGCGAAACTAATTTAAAATCTAATAAAACCCATGTAAGTTAGCATACTTAGACTTTCTTTAGTATTACGGGAAGAAGCCCCCAGTAAAAATTTACTGGGGGCTTCTTGTATAGGAAATAAAGAAACCCGCACCACTGAATCCAACAGTTGCTGTTTTGTACTCATATTCGTTAAATCAAGTCCAATAGTGTTCCAGTTCGGCTTATAAATGCAAACAAGTAAACCTCCTTTGTCGTACGTGAGTCTACCTTTTAGGCTAGTCAAGTGCTTGGTATGCTAACTAGTACTTTCCCCCGTCAGCAACTTCTGACTGATACAAAGCCTTGAGGCATTGTTTTTTCAAGGCCTTGTTCAGCCTTCAGTTCTTTTAAGCGTGTATGCAATCATTGTAAGTCCCGCATATCCCACGTTTGTTCTATCGATATAAGACACAACCAAAGACAGAAAAAGTATTGGTAAAACATGTTTGTATAGCTTCAATATTGTAACGTCAGTTATTTCCTTCTACATTCGCCCCTTTTTCTTTTTCTAATCGTACTCGAACTAAAATCATATTTTTTTAAAAATTATAATATATTGAATTTTTAGTCATTTTTGAATATGATTAAATCAAAAATGACTAGGTGATTAAAATGAATATAAGCAAGGATGATTCGATACTTTTAAAGCATATTTTAGAGCATTCTTTTGATGAAATCTTTATTGCGGATGTTGCGGGAATGGTTTTATTTACAAGTCAATCTACGGAAACAGTGTATGGTATTCCGTGTGAACAGATCGTTAATCATAATATTTTTGAACTTGAAGAACAAGGACTTTTTTCTCCTTCAGTCATTGCAAGCGTGTTAAGAACCAGCAAAAAAGTAACTCTCATTCAAGAAACGAAACATAATAGAAAACTAATCATATCCGGATATCCGATTTTTGATCAAACAGGAATATTAATAGGAGCATCGAGTTTTTCTAGGGATATAACAGAATTTGAATACTTAAAAAAAGAAAATGAACAGGTAGCAAAAGCATTACAAATCTATCAAGAAGAAATTGAAAAATTACGAAAACAGGTGACCCGTCCATTCTATATAAGTAATGGAAAAATGGAAGAAGTATTTGATGTTGTGTCAAAGGTAGCAAATATAAACGTTACTGTATTACTCGAGGGTGAGTCAGGAGTAGGTAAAAACCATATTGCTAATGCGTTACATCAAATGTCAGCACGAAAAAATGATCCCTTCATTGAAGTGAACTGTGGTGCTATACCCGAATCTTTATTTGAGTCCGAGCTTTTTGGGTACGAGGAAGGAGCCTTTACTGGCTCTAAAAAAGGCGGGAAAAAGGGGTACTTTGAAACAGCAGGTAAAGGAACCCTTTTTCTGGACGAAATTGGTGAGCTCCCAATGAATCTTCAAGTGAAACTATTGTCTGTTTTGCAAAATCAAACCTTAATGAGAATTGGAGGAACAAAAAAAATAGAGGTGAACTGCAGAATTATTTGTGCCACCAATCAAAGCTTAGAAAAGATGATCAAAGAAAGGAAATTTAGGGAGGATCTTTATTACCGAATCAATGTTGTGAAAATTGAAATACCACCGCTGAGGGAACGAAGGGAAGAAATCATTCCATTAATTTACGAGATTACAGAACAAATAAATCGAAAATATCGAATGAATAAATATTTTACCCCCTCAAAGGCTGCTTGGTTAAGTCAGCAAAAATGGCCAGGGAATGTCAGAGAATTACGTAACTATATTGAAAAGAAGATTATCACAACGAGTGGAAATGAAATAGACTTTGAAACGGGTGATGAGGAAACAAAAAAGGAATCCTTACCCGGGTTAACCAATGAAATTCCGTTAAACGATTATATAGAAACAATAGAAAAGGAATATATTGTACGCATGTATCAAAAATATCCAAGCAGCATTAAACTTGCAGAAAAATTGGGAATCAGTCAATCTACTGCAAATCGGAAAATACAAAAATATGTGGAGCAAAGGTAGTCATTTTTGACTATCAAACTATCGTAAGCGCTTTCTCTATAGGTTGGCATGAAAGTTGCATTCTTAATATAATGAGAAATCTAAAAGGAGGCAATTTTATGTCTAATCAAGATGAAAAGCAATTTTTAAATTTACCTTTCACTGGTATCTGTACTTTTGGAAAATACCCAGTTTGTCCGGATTTAGACCAACTACATGCGGATGTAGCCGTCATTGGAGTACCAAATGATATGGGTACACAATGGAAATCAGGAGCAAGAATGGGACCAAGGGGGATTCGTGAAGGATCTACACTTTACAGCTTCGGATTAAATGGTGCCTATGATATTGAAAAGGACATTACGTATCTAGGTCCAAAATGGAAAGTGGTAGATTGCGGCGATGTAGATATGGTTCATGGTGATATGATGCAGTCCCATGAAAACACAGAAGAAGCCATTCGAAAGATTGTTTCAAAAGGAGCCATGCCAGTTGTTTTAGGCGGAGATCACTCCATTACGATTCCTGTCGGAAAGGGTTTAGAGGAGTTAGGACCTTTTCATGTCATTCAAATCGACGCACATTTAGACTGGGCGGACCATCGTTCCGGGCAGCGCTATGGGCATGGAAGCTGTATCCGGCGTTTATCTGAAATGGACCATGTTAAGAAAATCTTCCAATTTGGAATTCGAGGCATTAGCAGTAGTTTGAAGGAAGATGTGGATGCAGCACGAGAATACGGAAGTGTAATTTTATCACCACGACAAATTAGAAAAATGGGAATAGAGAATGTGATCGAACTGCTTCCTGAAGGTGAAAAATACTATATTACACTAGATATTGATGGATTAGACCCTTCAGTAGCACCTGGAACAGGTACACCTTCACCAGGAGGATTTATTTACGATGAAGTAAATGAATTGCTTGAAGGAATAGCGAAAAGAGGAAATGTGATTGGCTTTGATTTGGTCGAAGTAGCGCCGCCATATGACCCTGCAGGCATGACCGGTCAAGTAGGTGCACGGCTTGCATTGGATTTACTCAGTTTTGTTTTAAAGGAAAAAGAAAACAAGGAAAAAAGCAGTGTGAATTAGGAACAAGTTCACTCCTAAGTTAAGTCTCCAAAATAACAAATATAAGGAGGTTGTTTATGAAAATTGAGACAAGGAGCATTGAGTATATTCCTGCAAATGAACGTCATGGAAAACCAAGAGGATTGTTTTCAGTTTGGTTTGCAGCCAATATGCATATTACCACACTTGTGACAGGAGCACTGTGTGTAACTTTTGGATTAAATCTTTTTTGGAGTGTTGTTGCTATTATCCTTGGAAATTTATTAGGAGCCATTTTTATGGCTTCCCATTCTGCTCAAGGACCAAAACTAGGTATCCCGCAAATGATCCAGAGTCGTGCACAATTTGGTGTTATAGGTGCTGTGATTCCATTAATCCTTGTTATTTTCATGTACTTAGGCTTCTTTGCCAGCAGTGGTTTGTTAGGTGCTCAAGTTTTGAGCAGTGCATTAAACCTTAATTTAACATGGAGCATCATTATTCTTAATGTCATCACCTTTATCGTGACAATGATTGGTCATGATCTTATTCATAAAATGCAAAAGTATTTGACATGGGTGTTCTTTCTCGTTTTCATAGCTGCTACCGTTATTGTCTTTCAATTACCCGTACCGGCAGGAAGCTGGTCTCCAGGACAGTTTAATCTTCCAATCTTTATGTTAAGTGTTAGTGTGGTAGCAACCTGGCAGATTTCTTTTGCACCATATGTAGCTGACTACTCACGGTATTTGCCGATTGATACCAATTATTCAAAAACCTTTTGGTATACGTATGCAGGGGCTGTTTTAGGAACTGTTTGGATGATGGTTTTAGGAGTCTTGTTGACTACTGCTATTCCGAATTTCCTAAGTAATTCCGGCACAAATCTAGCTAACCAGTTTGGTAGTTTCTCGTTCATTTTAATTGCCGTGATAATCCTAGGTCAATTCTCGATCAATGTTTTTAATTTATATGGTGCCTTTATGTCAACAATATCGACTGTTGAGCCTTTTTTAAAAATAAATGTAACCCCTAGAGTAAGGACGTACTTTATTTTTGGAATTGGAACAGTTGGAACCTTGCTGTCTATTTGGGGTCAGGGAAATTTCTTGTCAAATTTTATCAACTTTATCTTATTCATAAGTTACTTTTTAATCCCATGGACAGCCATTAACCTCATTGATTTTTACGTCCTTCGCCACGGGGAGTATAGTATTAAAGATATTTTTGATTTAAATGGAAAATACGGAAAAGTAAACAAAATTACTGCTATATCATTCTTCGTTTCTATTATCGCCGAAATTCCATTTATGAACTCCTCTCTCTATGTAGGACCCGCTGCCAAAGCGATGGGGGGAGCTGATATAGCTTGGATTTTGGGATTGGTCGTTCCATCCGTACTCTATTATGTAATGATGAAAAGAAAAATGCAGGGCGAATCACAGTCATCCATTGCTTTTGAAGATAGTAAAACTTCTCAAATATAGTTTGAAATTTTTATTCAGGGGATAGGAATTGGGATTGTAGTTTCCTTTTCCACCCCTTTTTCTGTCAAAAAAACTATTTATTATTGGAATTTGGATCACACTTGAAGGATATCTAAATTAGAAATGAGGGATCTCAATGAGTAAGAAATTTGAACTTTCTAACTCGAATACGCTGCCCCGATTTTCAGGAAATCGCAGTTTTATAAGATTGCCCTATCAACAGGAATTGCAAGGATTTCACCACATAAGACTTTTTTATCAATTCAGTCAACAAAAATAACATATACCCTACCCTTCATCTCCTATTTCAACCCAACTTGATAAAACACCAAAAAGTCCTTAACCGGGTGCTTTACATGAGTATCACTCTGGTTAAATGTAATCCCACCAGCCTTCATATCTTTTAATAGTTCCTCCAAAGAAACTACAAAGTTTTCTTCCTCTTGGTGCGTGTTAATCCATTTTAAAATAAACTCGCGCCATTTGGATGGTGGACCATCAATGTATTGGTCTCCCTTGATTGGGTGCGTGAGCAACATCTCTTTAAATTTCGCTCGCTGCTTTTTGGTATAATGATCTTCTGTTTTCCTAAATGTTGTACGTGACTGCTGACGTGCACCATCTGTGTCTATTGACGGATACATCCTTCTCGTTTTTTTATACCATTCCCATTGTTCTTGTGACATATGGACAGGCCGCTCTTTTGCTTCTTCAGCTCTTTGAGCCATTTCCTGCTCTACTTTTTCTCCTCTAACTCCCCCCTCTTTACTTCAATATTTATGATGTCTCCGTGTAAAATCGCCTCTTCCAACAGTCCCACAACCTTTTCAAAAAAATCCCAATATAATACTTTTATTATAATATATCAAACTTGTAATTGGTCTATTTTTCCATAAAAATAAGGGGTGGTTCTCTTGCTTATAACCAAAAGAACCACCTCTGGTCTTCCCCTCTATTTTATATTTTAAAAAAATAATACTATAATGTATTAAAGAAAAACCATCATAGGAGCGGACAGCAAATGGAGCGGAAGATTTATAAGAGAAATGTGCCGATGAGACGGATTGGATTTGTGATTCGTGGCGCGATCGTCGGTATTGTTGCAGGTTTAATTGTCAGTTTATTTCGGCTGACCATTGAAGAAATATTAAATTTTGTCAAGTCCTTCTATGCTTATTCTCAGGGAAAGCCCTTTTTATTGCTTTATGCCATTATAGTTACATTTATTGCAGGGCTTGTTATCAGCTGGATTATTAAAGGAAACCGGAATATTAAAGGGAGCGGAATTCCGCAGGTTGAGGGACAGATACAAGGAGACATTGAACTTCATTGGTGGTCTGTACTTTGGCGAAAATTTACGGGAGGAATTCTTTCAATCGGTTCTGGAGCATTTCTTGGGCGGGAAGGCCCTTCCATCCAATTGGGTGCTGCCGTAGGCCAAGGCGTAAATCAATTTAGTGGAGGAAATTCTACTGATCAAAAGATATTAATTACCAGTGGTGCAAGTGCGGGATTAGCGGCTGCCTTTAATGCACCTGTTGCTGGGCTGCTATTTGGATTAGAGGAAATTCATCATCATTTCAGCTCTACTCTGCTTGTTACTTGTTTTGTTGCTTCGATTACAGCAAATTTTATTTCATTGAATATTTTTGGTATGACACCTGTTTTATATATGGGGGATATTCCTAATTTCCCTCTCGAAAGCTATTTATGGCTTATTTTATTAGGAATCGTTTTAGCTGTTTTGGGTTTATTTTATCAGAAAATTCTCTTTCACTTATCAGATTGGTATAGACATATTCCTTTCCTGCCAGATTATATGTACGGATTCATTCCCCTCTTCTTAATTATTCCGATTGGCTATTTTATGCCTTCTATTTTAGGAGGGGGAGCAGACGTTGTTTCAGCTTTAAATAGTACACATTTTTCTTTGGAATTGTTAATTTTTATATTTATCCTTCGTTTTATTTTTTCAATGATTTCCTATGGGAGCGGTTTGCCTGGAGGAATCTTTTTACCGTTATTAACCCTTGGAGCCACTTTAGGTGCAATATTCGGCCAATTTATCTGTACCTATTTTGGTGTTGATGAGAGTCTCATCCGCTGTTTTATAGTTTATGCAATGGCTGGTTATTTTACTGCTATTTGTAAGGCACCTTTGACGGGCATCATATTAGTTTCGGAAATGGTGGGAAGCTTGGAAGCTTTTATGCCGATTGCCATTGTTTCCCTCGTTGCATACATTTTTGCTGACCTGTTAGGTGCAATCCCTGTTTACGAGGGCTTATTAGGTCAATTATTAGGCAAAAAGCAAGGTCACAAGAAAGGGCACTATACTACATTTGTTTATCCTGTTGATGTGTGCAACCAAGCGTTAGTAGGCAAAAAGGTCAAAGATTATCCGTGGCCAGATGATACCCTTTTAATTCTCATCCGCAAAGGGGATCATGAAATCGTACCACATGGAGATACCGTCATTCAGGCAGGAGATTTTCTATATATTTCCGCAGATGCCGGAAAGGAAAGCTTCATTCGTCGGAAACTTAATCAACAAGGGTGAGGATGAACCGTGTGGGCGGTTCTGGTGCCAAATAAATTGTACTATCCCTATCAAATACATCCTATTCTATAAGAAAACTCCTGAAAATTTTAAAAAAAATGGTTTTTTAAGTTTATTTACCATTATGAAGAGGAAAATTAAAGAGTAACTTATAAAAGGGAGTGGATTCCATGGGAAATTCAGATTTAAAAGGACAGATTCTTAAAGTTATTTCAGATCACAAAACAGGTATTCTTTCGACGGTTGAAAACAATAAGCCTCATTCCCGGTATATGACGTTTTATAATGATGATTTAACATTGTATACACCCACGAAAAAGGATACAGAGAAAATTGATGAACTAGAAAAAAATCCGTTTGTTTCTGTTTTGTTAGGTTTTGAAGAAAAAGGACATAACGACTCCTATATTGAAATGACAGGTACGGCTGTCATGAATGATTCACCAGAAGTAAAAAATAAATACTGGGATGAATCCTTTGAAAAATGGTTTAATGGTCCTGAAGATCCTAATTACGTGTATCTTGAAATAAAACCAGAAATGGTCCGCCTTCTCAATCTAAAGGACGAACCACCACAAGAACTCAAATTATAGAAAAAAAGCCACGGGGATGGTTCTTTTATTCAGCATTAACCTCACTTAAAACTATGAGAACCCTCCCTGTGGAGTTCAAATTTGCAAGACGCTATTCTTCTATTTCCCTCAATCTATAAAGAAGCCCTAAAAATACCCTTTCATTTGCAACTATTGCCCATGTTCCATCACAAAAACGTTCCTGCCGCACATAATAATGTAAGGATTAATCTTAACAATTCCAAATTAGCAAAAGGTATTTTTCCTCTTTAAATAAAGCTATTTTATATTAAACAAACTTTTTCTAACCTAAAAAACCTATATATTACCATTATTATAATATTAGTAAATTAAAGTAGAGCATTTTCCTAAGTTTTGTCCAAGCTGCAAATTTCGTTTCACAAAAAAACAGAGGCATTGTTGAAACTACCCCTGTTGATAAATAGATTGATATTTTCAAGAAGTCTATGAAACATGTTTGGTTTGAGCTCCTGCTGGTTGCTTTCCGATGCCAAACGCGTAATAGCTGATAGAAACAAGGGCCAGAAAAACAATCCCTACAACAAGCGATACACGGGTATCTTGATTAAACCACATTCCTATTAATATTAGAACCAGAAAAGCGATTGTCAGGTAGTTTGATACAGGGGCAAAAGGCATTTTGAATGGATGATTGTCCATTTTGTCCCCCTTCACTTTTCTGAATTGAATTTGGCTGATTAGAATAACAAACCACGGAATCATCCCCGGAAGTACACTAGCACTATATACATAGACAAATAAATTTTTTGGTGCAATATAACTTAAAATAATGCCTACTGCCAAACCAATCAGTACACCAATCGTACTTAAAAGGGGCACCCCATTAGAAGATAGTTTCGTAAAGATTTTTGGTGCTTGTCCATTTACGCCCAATGTGTAAAGCATTCGGCCTGCACTGTAAATCCCGCTGTTACACCCGGACATTGCCGAAGTGATGACAACAAAGTTAATAATTCCGGCTGCCGCTGTAACTCCAAGTTTTGCAAAGGTTGCAACAAACGGACTGCCAATTGATTGCAGCTGGTCCCATGGATAAACTGTCACAATTACAAAGATTGCCCCAATGTAGAAAATTAAAATTCGCCAAATAATGCTTTGGGTCGCTTTTGTTAACGTTTTTTGGGGATCTTGTGCTTCTCCAGCGGTAATCCCAATTAATTCGACACCTTGATATGCCCCAATAACAAGTGACAGAGCAAAAAAGAATCCTGACCAGCCACCCGTAAAGAAGCCGCCATGTTCCCAAAGGTTTGCCAGTCCGATTGCGGTTCCTCCATTGCCAATTCCGAAGAAAATAAGACCAAATCCGGCAACTATCATCATTAAAATAGTGACAACTTTTATCAACGAAAACCAAAATTCAAATTCACCAAATGATTTAACCGAAATTAAGTTGGCTGCCCCCAGAATCACTAAGGCAACTAAACCCGGAATCCAAGCGGGGAGATCTGGGAACCAATACTTCATGTATGCACCAACGGCAATAATTTCTGACATCCCGACAATCACCCATTGAAACCAGTTGCTCCATGCGGTTAAATACCCTGCAATTGGATGAATATACTTATAGCCGAATGTTGCGAAAGAGCCCGTGCTTGGCTCCACATATAACATTTCTCCCATTGCCCGCATAATAAAAAAGATAAAAATTCCTGCAATCATATAGGCAAGCAACACAGACGGACCCGTCCATTGAATTGTACTTGCTGAACCCATAAATAATCCGACACCAATTGTACCGCCTAACGCAATCATCTGAATATGACGCGATTTTAAGCCTCTCTTTAATTCTTTCGTTTCCACTTTGGCGCCCTCCTTCCTACTAATTGCTGTTTATTTATTTATCTGAATTATTATTGAATTATAATACTACTATGTAAAAAACACAAATGTATTTTTCAGAAACACATCTACATATCTAGCTTTTTTAACAAGAGTGTTAAGAATATTAATTTATTTACAAATTTTACAATAATTTTATTGATTTTACCATTAGCTACATTTAACTACTAACTGATCCGCCATTTTAATTTATTTTTAATAATGCCTCCTTCTCGCTAAAAATCTCCCGCCAAAGGAGAGATTTTGTTTTACATACAGCCCCAAGCTTAGACCTACAAAAAAACGATTGGCCGATAAGAATTCACACCATTCATCATTTAGGAGGGTTCCATTCGTTTGGATCGTATTATTGATTTTTTCCCTTCAGCATATTTTTTTTTGCAGCGAGACCACTTTTTTAAAGAAATCCTGCCCCATTAAGGTTGGTTCCCCACCCTGCCAGGCAAAGACAATCTCTTGTGTGTTCTGGGAGGCAATGTACTGTTTGATATAAGACTCTAACACATCATCGGATATTCGAAATGAATCACCTTGATTAAAAAAGACTTCCTTTTCTGTGTAATAGCAGTACTTGCAATCGAGATTACAAATTGGACCAGCCGGCTTAGCAAGAATGTGGAAACTATTGAAAGAACCCAAATGATTGCCTCCTAAAGGTAAAGTGTCGTCCCATTAACAGTTATGCGAATTGAATCTTTATTAAAAGACAGCTCTTCATAGATTTCAATTACCACCTTTTCTATGTGCCCGCTAAACGGAAATTCCTTCACCGCGTAGTTCGAACTGACGGGGGATAATCGATCCCTGCCAATATCCAATCCCTCAACAGAAAGAACAAATGGCAGCGTCCGGGGCATAAAAACAGCTCCAACCTGCCGGCCATTGATGAATAGCTTGCCAGTCCCTTGAATGAACAGTTCCAGCCTAAATTCAAAACGAATCATTGAATAGCCTGCAGGTACTTCCAGATAGGATTTTATTTTATAGATTGTGCCAACATAATTATATTCATAAAACAGGTTGTTATCCTTAATATATAACGTATAACCGCTGGAATGATTGCCATGTGCTATTAATACACCTTCTGCTGTCTGATTTGAACGAAAGATTGGCACGGTAATCGAGTAGGAGGTCAGATTTATTTTTGGAGAAGCACTTGAGGGCAAATGAGCCATTCCAGGATAGAAAGTAAACGTCGTTCTCCCTTCCTGTAATCCTTCATACCCCTTTCGAAATGGTCGGTCATTAAGAGGCAATACATCATACTTCTTTGCCTCCTGCCACCATATTTCTTTAAGTTCCTCTAATTTCTCCGGATACTGATCTGCAAGATTATACTTTTGCGAAAAATCTTCGTTTACATAGTAAAGCTCCCATTGATCTCGATAAAAAGGAACACCTGGTTCATGGTAGGTAACGGCAACCCATCCATCCTGCCATATAGCCCGGTGCCCCAGCATTTCAAAATACTGTGTTTTTCTTTTTGATGGAGCATACGCTTCTGTAAATGTATCCAGCATACTTACCCCATGAAATGGCATCTGCAGAACACCATTGACTGTGTTTGGGGGCTCAATGTTGAGGAGGTCCAGAATCGTCGGAGTAATGTCAATGGCATGATAAAATTGAGAACGAATCGAACCATGGTCGGAAATACCTTGAGGACATTGGATGATGAGGGGGACATGTGTCCCTCCATAAAACGTATCTTGCTTATAATATTTAAATGGTGTATTTGCAACCTGTGCCCATCCTTTAGGATAATTAGAGCTTGTATAAGGCCCTCCTATTTCTTCAATGTGCTGAAACATTTCATTAACATTTTCCTCAATGCCATTAAAGTAGGCGGTATCATTAATAGAACCATTCCAGCCCCCTTCCTGACTGCCTCCATTGTCAGAAAGTAAAACAATAATCGTCTGATCAAGCTTGTTTTTCGATTGTAAGAAGGCGAGAAGTCTGCCAATCTGCTCATCTGTGTGGGTGAGAAACCCGGCATAGGTCTGTTGGAATTTACTAAACAATTCTTTTTCCTTCAGTGTTAATTCGTCCCACGGTTTAATTCCCGGATTCCGTTTAACTAGTTCTGTGTGCGGCGGGACGATGCCCATTTCCTTTTGCCGCTTGAATCTCTCTTCCCTTATTTGATCCCATCCCTTGTCATAAACTCCTTGATATTTTTCAATAAATTCACTTGGGACTTGATGGGGTTCATGCTGTGCTCCAAAGGCAAGGTAAAGGAAGAATGGACGGTCAGGTGTCACAGAGATATGGTCAGTCAAAAATTCCACCGTTTTATCAACGAGATCTTCTGATAAATGGTAGTTTGCTTGATGATGCTTTTGGACACGATGATTATCGTATACTAAATCGGGTGCATACTGATCTGTCATTCCTAATAAAAAGCCATAATACCTGTCAAAGCCTTTAGATAGCGGCCAGTTTTCAAACGGCCCGCTTGAGGCCGCTTCATGACCTGGAACGAGATGCCACTTTCCAACCATATAGGTTGCCATACCATTCCGCTTTAAGATCTCCGCCAGCGTGGCTGCTGTGTTTGAAATTTTCCCCCTTTTATTAGGATATTGGGGTCCCCAATCTATTTCTGTTACTACCCCAACCCCCACCGAGTGACAGTTTCGGCCAGTTAAAAGACATGCCCGAGTGGGTGAGCATAACGGGGTAACCGTAAAATTATTGTAGCGAAGGCCGTTTTCCGCTAATGAATCAATATTCGGCGTTTCAATCTCTGAACCATAGCACCCTAATGCAGAGTAACCCACATCATCCAGAACAATATAGATGACATTAAGATCTGTTTTATCCTCAAAACTTTCAGGACCCCTGCTCATCTTCACCACCATCTTTCCTTTTAGAAGTACCATTTAAAGAGCTTATAGACATGGATGCATTTAGTAAGTAATTTATTATCAGATATTTTTTATTATGAAAAATCATTCAAAAAAAAATAAAAAAAGGCTAGAACACCCTTTTTAATCCTCATTTTATTATTATAGTTAGGATAGTTAATTTTTTACAGTTTATTTACCATTATCAAAAGGAAAAGTAAAAATAACTTAAAAAAGGGAGTAGATAATATGGGAAACCCTGATTTAAAAGGGAAGAATCATTTGAAAAATGGTTTACGGGTCCTGAAGATCCAAACTACGTGTTTTTAGAAATAAAACCAGAAACTTTCCGCCTTCTAAATCTAAATGACGAACCACCACAAGAACTCAATTTGGTGAAATGAGAAAGTATACTACCTAAGGAAATACTAAAATATTCAAATGTTATTATCACAAGTAGAAAGCAAATTAATTCGTGCCTAGTCCTGTCTTGATTTACACCTATGTTTCACGCAGTAAGCGGACTTTTTTTAACCGAACTCCATGTACATCTCTTTTTGTTGTTGATATTCTGCTGGTCTAACCGGCCGGACAAATCTCCTAAAAACTCCTCCCTTCCCACCTCATCAAATAGACAATGGCCAACGAACTATCTTTTAAACGATTCTTTTTATATTCAATGCAGGGAATTTATTTGATTCATTTACTAGTTTTGGGGTATATAAATTTTAGTTAATTAGTGCCTTTAGCCAAGGAATAGTTAATATGAAAGGGGAATTTAAATTGGATTATTTAGATTTCGGTGCATGGTTCCAATATTTCTTGTTGATTATTAGCGGATGTTTAGTTTTATTTCTTTTATTGTTGCTATATTCCAATATATATACACGTCAAAAAATAAAAGAAATCGAACAAAAGGATGAAGTGTTTGAATCTTTTTCGGAATTTCACTAACGTTGTAAGAATTGAATGTCCAGCTGCCATCCTGGTAGCTTTTTCTTATTGCAACGTTACTTCACTTATTACATATATTTTTATTTAAAAACCTCTCATTTACTTATGGTAAGGTTCACCGTAACGATTTAAGGGTAGCAAATAAATTTTAAGTAGCATAATTATTACAATCTTTATGTACGTCTATCTAGCTAATGTGCCTATTTTAGGTTGAAACAAATATTGAATAAGTAGTAAGTGAATATATTAAATATGGTTTATGTGAAAAATGAGTGAACTTATTAGATGGAACCCAGCCCTCTTTTTGATGAAGGCTGGGTTAATTATAGAAGTTAAAATAAGAATTACTAGTTACTCAACTTTCGCACCGTTGTGTTTCTATAAGGGATTTCGCATGCTTACACTTGGTTGGACAGATGGTGCCACATTTATCCCTATTGAATTTTCTTTACTTAGTTCAAAGAAAAGCCAGATTTATGGAATATCCAAAACGCAACATAAAATTCGTGTCTAGCCTTTGCAAACGGCGCCGCGGTGTTGGCTGCCATGCACCGGGCGCTTCCCGCTACCTCGATGCCCCCGGTGCCCTGGTGGAGTTGGACCGCTGGGCCGACCGGCTCACCTCGATCCCGTCGGCCACCCTCAGCTCGGCTCCGTCGATGTCTTCGACGACGTTTTCGAACATGCTGAGGTCCTCCCCGTCATCAATCCTGATGCCATTAGCGGCCTGTCGAATGACGTTGGACTTAATCCTGATGCCTGAGGGGATTCCTGTGCCCCGTCCGTCAGTACCGCGGTCCTCACTGAGCCGGATGGCCCAGAACCCGTCAGTCCCTCCAGTGATGTGGTTACCGTGCAACTCTGTGCCCGGTGCATTGCCGATCTCGATGCCGGCCTTTGAATCCTCCCCGGCGGTGATCCTGTTGTCCTCGATGAGGGTGTCAGGAGTTCCCAGGATGACGAGGATTCCCTGACGGTTTCCAATCAGGTCGTTGGAGTGCACCCAGTTTCCAGGTCCTGAGGCGTCGTGCTTGTTCTTGGCCCCGCCGGAATTGCCCAGCGCGATGCCCGCCCGCTGCCCGCCGATGACCGTGTTGTCCCGGACCTCGTTCAGGTATTCACCCTCGCCGTGCAGGTCGATGGCGTCGAGATGGCTGCCGACGACGGTGTTCTCCGCCACGAGATTATTGTGCGTGGGGAACTGCAGCAGAATGGCGTGCCGCAGATGCCTGCCATCGAAGGTATTGCCGATGACGACATTGTGTCGGGAATCGTTGGCGGCATCTGGGTCGTGCTGGTCCACTGAGCCCTCAATAGCGATGCCGTAGCCCTGTCCGCCGGGGCCAACGGCAGTTGCCTCACTGACGTAGTTTCCAGAGAGGGTCACTTCACGGCTGGCCTTGACGGAGATGCCGTGGCGCTCGAACCTGCGGATGCCCAGGTTCTCCACCAAGACCCGGGAGCTGGCCTGCCCTTTGTGGGCTCCGATGTGGATCCCGTACATCGGGCCGCTACCCGCGTCGCCGTCGTCGGGGTCGTCGCCGAGTGGACCCTTATGACGGGAGGTGATGGTGAAGTCGGCGACGATGACGTCATGAACGCCGGAGCCACGGATCACCCGGCTGTCATCCTCGCCGTCGAAGGAAGTCACCAGCACAGTGCTCTCCCGGCCCTCGCCGCGCAGGTCCACGCCGCTGCGCAGCACGATGTTCGCCGACTCGTCGGCCGGGTCAGTGGAGCGCAGGTCATACGTGCCAGCCGGCAGCACGACCTTATCACCCGGTACGGCCGCTTCCAGGGCCGCCCGGATGGCTGCTGCGTCGTCATGTGAATCCGGAGCCGGATCTGCCCCGAAGTGTGTGACGTCCAGGGTCCTGCCCGTGGCCGGACCTGGCGTCGGCACCTCGATCTGCGCGCCGGACCGGTCCACCAAGCCGGGGACCTGCCAGTCGCCGTGCCCGGACGGGGCGGGTCCCACGGCGTCATCGCTCCCGACCGGCCCGTCGGATTCCTCGACCGTGCATGCGGTCAAAAGGACCACCAGGCCAAGGGCCACCCACCACGAATGCGCCGGACCTCGCCGGCTGTTCCGAATGAATCCCTTCATCATACTTCTCACGTCCTTCCTTGACTCATTTCGTCCCTCTCGTCGCCCATGGAGACGCTGAAAAAAGCAGTGAGCCCGCTGACCTCGGCTTGATTCGCCGAGCCCGCGGGCTCACTACCTTCAAGATGCCTGACGACCCCTATCAGGTCTCCGGCGTCATCCCATGACCAGAGGCCTACTTTTGAGAATTGTTGTTTCCGTTATTTCCTTTATTTCCGTTGTTTCCATTGTTTCCGTTATTTCCGTTGTTTCCGTTATTTCCATTGTTTCCGTTATTTCCATTGTTTCCGTTATTTCCGTTCCCCTTGCTGTCGTCCTTGCTGAGTTTGAAGTTCAACGGGACGTCCTTTTCCAGCGGAGTGTTTGCCGAGGAACCACCGACATGCACACGGTATTTTCCATCAACTGTAGCCCACTCGCCATCAGCCCAGTTCGCTAGGTTATCCGGTTCTTCCGGAATGAAATAAGAGAACGGGTGGTTGGAGTCAGCCTGGTTAATCCTTACTGTCACCTGTTGGCTTTCACCTGGCTTAAGGTCAACCTTCTCGAAGTTGACAAGTCGCTTAGTCGGCTGCCCCGCCTCATTCGGCAGTGTCAGGTAGACCTGTGCCGCTTCTTTACCAGCAACGTCACCAGTGTTCTTGATAGTGAAGGACACGTCAATACCGGACAACGAGCCGTTATTGCCTTTACCTTCACCGCGGACCTTCTTCACCTTCAAATCATTATACTCGAATGTCGTGTACGACAAGCCGTACCCGAATGGGAAGATCGGCTTCACGTTGTTTGCCTCGTACCAGCGGTAGCCCATTTCCAGACCTTCTGTGTACTGAGCGATTAGCTGATCGGAACCATCACCATAAGCGCCAGGTCCGCCTATTTTACCAGTGTCTTGACGCGTTCCAGGGTACTGCTCTTCGGTCGCGAAAGCTGCTTCACGCTCAGTTGCACCGAACGTCATTGGAAGCTTACCGGACGGATTTACCTTACCGTAAAGCAGGTTAGCGACGGCATTGCCATCCTCCATACCTGGGTACCACGCCTGAAGAACTGCAGGGACCTTATCCAACCACGGCATTATCGACGTACCGGAAGTCTTCAATACCACAACAGTGTTCTCCGGGTTGGCTTCCATAACTGCGTCGACCACCGGCTCCTGCTCAGCCAAGCCCGTTTTGAGGTTCAAGGCTGGGAATCCGAGGGTATCACGGTCCACGGTCTCGTGTGGGTTGTCACCGACCATGAGAAGCACGACGTCGGACTCAGCGGCTAACTTGGCAGCAGCTTTCGGATCACTGCCATCGTTGTACTTCACTTCAGTGTTGTAGCCCAGCTCTTTGATAACATTCTCTAAGCCTTCCTGTGGTGTGACCGTATATGGAGTCACTACATAATCATTGTCGTCACGAACAGAGCGAGGGGACATCTTTGCCTCGCCAGCGAACGTCTCAATGCCGATCAACGCGATCGATTTTGGCTCGCCGTCCAGTGGCAGGAAGCCGTTGTCGTTCTTCAACAGCACGGAGCCTTCCTCGGCCATCTTCAGTGCGCTAGCGCCGTTAGCCATCGGATCAACGATTTCCGGCATAAATTTGTCGAAAGGTTTGTCCATGTGGCCAAACTCGATCATCTTGATGTAACGCGGACGAAGTAGATTGTCGATGTCGTCCTCAGTCACCTGACCTGAGTCGAGAGCCTTTTGGATCTTCTCTTGAGTGTAGTACTGTGGTGTCCAGTCAAGCTCGACATTCGTACCAGCTTTGATAGCAGCTACTGTGTCGTGAATCGCGCGTCGGTCACTCATGACGTAACCGTCAAAGCCCCAGTTGTCCCGCAGGGCATCTTGAAGCAGTTCAGAACTGTCACATGCATAAGTTCCATTAACATCCGGGAACGAGCACATCACGGAGGCTGGATCAGCATCCCTGACGGTCATCTCGAATGGCAACATGTACAACTCGTTCATTGCCTTTGAGGGAACCTGGACACCCATCGTCCAACGCTCGGTTTCCTGTTCGTTGCCAGCCATGTGCTTGAGTTGTACCTGTACTCCTTGGTCCTGGATACCCTTTGTCTGCTCGATCGCAAGGATACCTGTCAGATACGGGTCCTCACTGAAGTACTCATAGTTCCGGCCACCGTACGGGTGGCGAATGAGGTCCATACCTGGTCCGAGAAACACGTGATGCGCGAAAGCTCGTGTCTCCTCACCAAGGATTCGGCCAGCCTCATAGTTTAGCTCGGGGTCGAATGTCGCGGCCAAAGCTGGGGTAGACGGAAGGCCAGTCGCCACTGGGTCGTTGTGACACGATCCACCCTTAACGCCCGTACCACCGTTGGTCATGCGGACTGTTGGGATACCCAGTTCCTCAATCCCACGGATCTGCCGGCCGGTGTCCTGCCACTCACACCCAGGCAGGGTACCCTGAGGGGCGAATTCTCCGTTCATATACTTGCTACTACCGCCCCTGTTGATGACGACCGGCTCACCGGTGTCGTTCTCATTGAAGCGCGAGATGGCAATTTGCTGGATTTTCTGTTCCATCGTCATCTCCTTAAGAAGCAGCTCTGTGCGCTCCTCAGCAGAGATCTGGGTGTTCATCCAGGGTTTGGTCCCTTCTGTTCCACCGGTCATCGCATTAGCAGGAAGTACTAACGTAGACATGGAGATTGTTGCTGTCAACAAGATTGTACTAATTCGTTTCTTCATCTTCATCTTCATCTTCATCTCTCCCTTACTATCTATGTTGTCTATGTATTAAAATAAGTCGTTTTAATCCTCCTTTCTGTCTTCTTGTATACTAGTATATTTCCTTTACAATCCACATGTATATTAGTCTAATGGACCATTAATTACAGAAATGGAACAAAAAACCATGAAATTAGTAATACCCTTAAAGTCCTGTAAGTGGTATTCAAACGCTGTAGCAAGCAATGATTTGCCAAATAAACAATCAAAATAAATAAATTTAAACGAGCATTATATTTCATTATTCTAAATATACTGAAACAGGATGAAAAAGCTTCTATTTATTAGGCTCTGTTAAAGTTCAATGTTGGAATAATGACCTATTTGTAGTAAGGTTCACCCTATCATAAATAGCACCGTTATTATTGCTAAGATTTCACCATATAAGACTTTTGTTATCAATTCAGTCAACAAAAATAACATTACTACTCCTCTTTATCTCCTTTTTCAATCCAACTTGATAAAACATCAAAAACTCCCTCACTGGGTGCTGTACATGAATATCGCTCTGGTTGAAGATAATCCCACCAGCCTTCATATTTCTTAATAGTTTCTCCATAGAAACTACTAAGTTTTCTTCCTCTTGGTCGTGTTAATCCATTTCAAAATAAACCCATTTGATTTTACTATTAAAAATACTCAACTTAAGCGTCAGCAAAAGGAATCCCATAGCTTACATTTAGGAGAAATAACGGTATGGTTTTACCACCAGTTGATACCTCATTTACTCTAATTTTACATAATACTAGGCATGGTTTTACAAATCTCCAATATAATATATTTATTGTGTTTTGGTGAGTTATGCATTAAATTGTGGATTTTGAAAAAAGAGGAGATTAAAATCATGAAAAGTAAACTTAAGTCCTTGATTTGTGGCTCGATTGCTTTGTTCACTCTGTCACAGAGTATGATGACAGTATCAGCAGCGCCAAATAATCATAACAGGGAATCCGGTAAATGGATGTCTGGTGAGTTTCATGTCCATACCGTACAGTCAAGTGATGCGTCAGAGCCTTATATGAAGTTGGAAAATGTGTTGAATGCTGCTTTCCGTGAGAATATTGACCAAATGCCCACTGAAGCGGTAGCAAAATTACCTTACGGCAAGCCTTTTGACTTTATCATGCTGTCCGATCATTTCCGCAATTCGCCGAGAGATCCAGATGGTAACGACAAACCTACCGCACGTTGGGATGCCATTCAAGATCAGCTGGCCAAAATCAATACGCTGCAGACAGCTGGAAAATACGCTGGAAAGTTGATCTATCCTGGTTTTGAGTGGGACATGATGGGATTGGATCATGCTTCGGTTGGCATTATTAATTCCAAAAGCAATGCTGTACCAATTGAGGCGATCCATCAGTTTGAATGGTTGTACAGCTACGATACAAGTGCAGATATGTTTAAATTGAACGAAGCCGAACTATGGGGAAATAGACCAACTAAAGATGAGCTGAAGCCAAACAAAGACAAAACCTTTGAAGCGATTAATTGGCTAAAGGGCAACTATCCTGAAAGCTTTGTATTGCCGAACCATCCATCCAGACACAATGGGAGCAGCGGAGAAGTTACCATAGAAGATCTCCGTAAGATGAATGACATTGCTCCAGAAATTGTCTTTGGCATGGAGGGGATGCCAGGAAATCAGATGGCAGCCAGTTATAACCGATCTGAGATGTCAGATATTTACGGCGGTGTGGATGGGATGGTCGCGCAGGTAGGTGGCGTATGGGATGCGTTACTTGGCGAAGGTCGACATTTCTGGAATTTTTCCAATTCAGACTTCCATTTCAAAGTAAGCAGCAACCGCAATTACTCCAGCGGCTATTGGCCAAGCGAGTACTCAAGAAACTATACTTGGGTCGAGGGCAAAAATTTCAAGGATGTCGTGGATGGCATGCGTTCAGGTAAATCCTTCGCCGTATATGGCGATCTCATTAATGCGCTGGAATTCAAGGCAAACGGAAATAAAAAGCAAGCGGAGATGGGCGAAGATTTACAAGTGTTAAAGGGTGATAAAACGACCATGACCATTCGCTTTAAAAGTCCAGAGTACAACAACTACGCACCCATTAGCGAACACGAAACTTCTGTTACGAACAAGGTCAATGTCGATCATATTGATTTAATTTCTGGTGAGATAACAGGCAAGCTCGACGAAAGCCAATATGCCAATAATAAAACGAATGATACGACTAAAGTCATCAAGCGCTTTACTAAGAAAGACTGGGGAAAGCCGGATCAAGATGGCTATTATACGATAACTTACAAAGTGAAGGCTGATACTGACCGATATTATCGCCTGCGCGGCACCAATCTTGGTACTGATGTGGAGGGCTATACAAGTAACGGTGAGCCTTTGAAGGATCAATCCTTTGACTATGAAGGAACTCCTACACCAGAGCAGAATGAAGAACGCTTCAATAGAATCAATGATCGTAACTACACCAGCATGTGGTTTTATTCCAATCCGATCTTTGTAAATGTTTCGGAGAAAAAATAAATCCTGTCATTCATCCAAGCCTCATACATTTGCATCAAACAAATAACTGGGTGAAACACTATCCAAAAATTATTCGTTACATGAAGTGGCAGAGATGCCACTTTTGTTTATTTCTTCTAATAAAATTGGAAAACAATGGGATTAAAAGGGTGTCCAAGTAGATTGGGACGCCCTCCTTATCAGCTCTTTTATTTAGGCTGTCTTTTAGAAAAGAGTCTTTATTTAAAGTAATTATTATAATTTTCATCATTCTTGAATTCAATAGGGCCTACATCCATTTTAAATGTACCATTTGGAAATAATAATGGTGAAGCTTCTGAATGATCTTTCGAATAAAATAAAATTCCCCTAGTACCTTCATTATAATGATAAATGCTTAATATTATGGATGCTATGATAGTTAGGGCTCTTCACAACATCATTAAAAAAATATTCGTAAATTAGATATACTTTTTGGAGTCCCTCCAAATAATTGTCTCTTTCCTCCATCCTATCATATAAATTTGCTGCCTGTACTTAGCAATTCATCGTTTGATTCCCATTCAATATTCCCGTTTAGAAGTACCATTTTAAGAGCTATTAGACAATGGATACATGTAGTAAGTAATTTATTAACGGGATATTTCTAGATATTTCTATTATGAAAAATCATTTAAAAAAATTAAAAAAAGGCTAGGATAGCCTTTTAAACCTCATTTATTAGAAAAGCCCACCACCGCTTAAGGTGATGAGCAAGATGAAATAAGATTCTTTTTATACATATACAATTATTGCGCTGTATAGCCACCATCAACAGTTAAGCTATTCCCAGTCATGAATGAGGAATCGTCACTTGCCATGAATAGTACAGCTTTTGCCATTTCTTCTGCTTGGCCAAGACGTTTCATTGGAGTCATCGCAGCTAATGCTTGTTTACTTTCTTCTGGAATAATTGGTGTATCAATGAAACCAGGGCATAATGAATTAATACGAATATTTTGTTCTGCATATTCAAGTGCAAGTGAACGTGTTAAGTTAATCACGCCGCCTTTTGCTGCGTTATAGGCTGCTGAACCAGGTGAACCCACCCAGCCGTACATAGATGCTGTATTCACTATTGTACCGCCGCCCGTTTTTAACATTTCACGGATGGCTTCCCGTGCTACTAAGAATACACCATCTAAATCAACATTTACGGTGTTCCGCCACTCAGAGTATTCTAAATCATGTGAAGGATGAACACGGCCGATACCTGCATTGTTGAATACAACATCGACTTTACCGAAAGCTTCAACTGCTTGTTTAAAGACACCGGCTACATCTTCTTCACTAGTGATATTTGCTTTTACAAATAGAGCTTCGGCATTTAGAGATTTCAATTCTTCTTCAAATGCTTTCCCTTTTTCTTCATTTAAATCAACAAGAACCACTTTGGCTCCTTCTGATACGAATAAACGTGCTGTTGCAGCACCGATACCGGATGCTCCACCAGTAATTACGGCTACTTTATCTTGTAATTTTCCCATAATAGATTCCTCCAGTATAATATTGACATATGAACAATCACAGTTTAGCCAAAAAAGATATATAAATATCATATTTGTGCTGTTTTGTTCACAATTCAATTGTACTATTTTGTTCACATATAACAATCAGTAAGATATCATTAAGTGTCTAATTAGTAGACACTTGGAACTAAATTGTCCATTTTAGGGAGGTTTTTTTGATGAATGATCAACAAACTGTGACATCTCAACGGAAAAATCGTACAAAAGAACATTTAAAGTTAGCGCTAATTGAACTCATAAAGGAGAAAGGTTACCATTCTGTTTCAATAAAAGACATTGTAAGCTATGCGGCTTATAATCGTAGTACCTTTTATGTTCATTACCAAGATAAACTTGAACTTGCTAAAGATTTACTTGACTCCACGCTTCAAGGGTTAGAAAATTCAGTAGGAATACCCTATGTACCTGGACATAAAGTATATACAGTAAAGCTAAATGCACCTTCATTTAATATTGTTTCCTACATTTATGGACACCGAAATTTTTTTGAGCTGATTAAATACGAAGACACATTACCAGAATTACATACTAGATTCCCTCAAACCATCTTAAAAATTTATCAAGAACAATTTATATTTGAAACGATCAACAACATTCCAGTCAACATGGATTATTTTAAACGTTATACAGCCTATGGCTTTTACGGACTACTACTGAATTGGATTACAAATGATTTTAAAGAAACCCAAGATGAATTTATCCAAGAAGTGATTGATCTAACGAAAACGCATATTTACTCTTTTGAGTATATTAGAGAATAACCAATTACGGTAAACAAAAAAATTATCTATCATAACTCACTAGTGTTGCATAAATGTTGTTGTAATTTTCAGTATTTTGGATTATCTACTAACTCACTAACCTCACCTTTATAAGATAGATAACCAAAGTTTAAGCTCGTAGATACAGCCCCTAATAAATATTTTCTTGTATTATTGTAAAGTGACCAAGAAGGAAAACCCGCAGATGTAATTTGCTCTATTTGAGGTTCAAGGGAACCATCAATAACAACACCTTTTTTACCCATTAATCTACGTACTTTAGGTCATTTCAATTTTTCAAGATATGCATATTGCCAATCTACTTTGTTAATTTTAGCCATTATTAACTCCTATCTATTAAGACCTGTTGGAAGGGGGCGTATTTTTATTTTAAACTGTACATTTGCTCCTACAGTTTTAAATTTCTCAAGAAAAATATTCTCTGTCTCCACTGCAATTTGATCCAACTAAAAACCTTATAAATCATAACCCTGTTGAAACCATGTGCTCCCCCGTCTAATAATTCAGCTAAATGATCTGCATAATATCTGGTGACCTCAGCCGTTACCCTTTCAAAAGGTAAATAATAAAATATCATGTTTTTCCTCGCCATAGTAACTCACTTCAAATAGGTTGGTTTCAGAATATATGTGGTCAAAAGATGCATTTTCTTGAAAACCTCTTTTCCAATAATATATTCTATATTTTTCAACTACTCCTCCGAGCTGACTTCTTATTAACCTCAGTTGATCCAAGATATGTTGCATCCAAAGTGCCCTAGTATGGTCAACTATTTGAATGCGACGAGGAGGACCCACAGTTTTATTTTGCACTGGTAATATGTCAATTAGCCTTTCTGTTCTAATATCTTTCAAGGCATCACAATCCAAAAAAAAGAATACTTTTTGAACATTGCATGTCTTCCTGCCCTGTTCCAGCACATAATTTATGTTGAATCTCATCACTTTCCTCTATAAATCCCTGTGCACTTCTACACTTGTTAATCCGTTTTACAATATCATCCTGAGAAAAGGGAATTCTTGTGAATACTGTGTCACCAGCATTTATCATGACACCAATGCTGGAAAATCTATTAAAAGATAATGCGAAGCAGCTGAATATAACCTATGAAGAAGCTACTCAACAATTTTTAAAGGAAAACCGTCCACATGTCGAAGTAAAACGGCCTGGAACAGTTGATGAAGCAGCGTCTGCTGTTGTTTATCTTGCTTCTGAACAGGCTTCCTTTATTAATGGTGTAAACATTCGGGTAGATGGCGGTTCGGTTGCGAGTATATAAATTAAGCTAATTCTTAAGAAAAAAAACTAAACAATTAAGGCTATCTTTTATCGATAGCCGCTTTTTTGTTTAGATTACACTTACCTGATTCCGCCCGTTTTCTTTAGATATGTATAAAGCTTTATCAACCCGAGATAGTAAAGAATGCTTTGCTCTGCTGTCCTTCAAGAAATCAAGGATATTCAACAACCTTAAACCATAATGATTATCGGTAATTAAGAAATCATTGATTCAACAAAAGACGATGGATGATCACCGCCTTAAATGATTGTTTTATCTTTCTGTAAATGAAATAAAGGTAATCAACCTTTTGTTTTGTGGCCATTAGTTGTGATGCAAGTATTGCGGTGTAGATAGTTGTTAATAGTATGCCACAAATTGCTATCCCAAATAATGAGTCCTTGTTATTCAACAATAACCTCTATTTAAAAGAATATATAGGAATTATCTTAGATTTATTCAATTTAAGGTTTTAGAATGACTTTTATACAATTATCGGTCCTTGTGTCAAAAACTTCGTATCCATGCTTTGCCTGGTCTAATGGAAGAACATGTGTAATTACATCACCAATATCAACTTTTCCTTCAGATATAAGATTGTAAAGAAAAGGCATATACGGAATAACTGGGGCCTGACCCGTTTTAATATCAACATTTCTTTGGAAAATGTCTCCTAACGGGAAACCATTATAACGTCCCCCATAAACACCGGTAATTTGGATGGTCCCAGCTTTGCGTACAGCCTGTGACGCAATGACAAGCCCGCCCATTGCACCCCCATGAAGCTTCATTCCGGATGCAAGATATTCAAGAGGCGTCATCTTGCCGCTCATACCTGAACAATCAATAACTATATCTGCTCCACCTTGTGTTATCTCTCTTAAATATTCGCCAACGTTTTCATGTTCTTCAAAATTTACAGTCTCCACTTTATTGGTCCGTTTCGCATGCTCAAGCCGGTATTTGATGTAATCGACCGCAATAACACGTTTAGCACCTTTAAACCAGGCAAATTTTTGAGCAAGGAGACCTACTGGCCCACATCCTATAACGATGACAGTATCACCAGCTTTGACACCAGAGTGATCTACACTCCAATAAGCTGTTGAGGCTGCATCTGCAAGTAACACTAACTTTTCATCTTCTACTTCGCAGTTCTCCGGTAATTTGAATGGAGTAAAGTTTCCATATGGAACGCGCATATATTCAGCTTGTCCGCCAGCAAATCCACCGGTTGTTTCTGAATATCCAAAGAAACCGCCCATTTCACCATGAGGGTTTGAATTATCACATTGGCTGGTTAAGTCATGGTTACAGTACCAGCAATGCCCGCAGCTTACATTAAAGGGAATAATTACCCGATCGCCTTTTTTCAATTTTGTGACTTCCGGTCCTACTTCTTCGACTACCCCCATCGGTTCATGGCCTATTACGTAATCAGTAGGCATATTGGGAATCATTTGATGAATCAAATGCAAATCGGATCCGCATATTGCAGAAGATGTTATTTTTACAATGATATCATCGCCATTTTTAATTTTTGGGTCTTTTACTTCTTTAACCTGGACATTTTTACTCCCCTGGTACGTGACAGCTTTCATTTTTCTCTAACCTCCCTTATTTATTAGGCGTTGCGAACATTCCAAGTCTATCGGTATCATTCGGGAATAAGTTCATCCCGGCAATTATTAAAGCATTGTCGGCAGATTTAAGATCCAACTCAACTTGCTTGCCAACATCGTGCGGATATAACCAGCCCTTGCTTATCATCAATTCAGATATCTCGGTGTGTAAATCAATAGATAGTTCCATTTGCCTGTATAATGCCTCTCTTAACTTAAGGCTCGATGTTTCAGTTAACGCAATGGCATATGTATGAATGCCCGTTTTAACTGAAAGAAGAAACTCCAATGCAATGCCCGAATCTGCCATTTCAGGCATATGTTCTGCCCCTTGGGGATCCAAATAATCCATTTCCATTTTTTTCACCTCATTCTATATAATTGGTTTTTGCCCCTTTATAAAATTCTTTAAGTTCATTTATCGCTGCAATAGACTGTTGAACATCTTTTTCCATCAGTGCTTTTAAATCATTATCGAAACAAAGGCCCTGGATAAGCTTTGATTTCAATAAGCATACAGTTTTCAGGTTTAATACCTCATGTGTTTCCATTGTTTCATGATAAGCCAAGCTTTTCTTCTCCATGACTTCACCTCCTGAAATTAGAATGCTTTAATATGTGAATATTATTCAATGAAATATTACTGGTTATAGAAAATTTTTGGTGGAATGTGAATCTCCTGTCTGAAGCAAGATAAGAGAAGCTTTTAAAGATTGGAGAGATACTCTTGACAAAATATTTAGGACTTCATGAAACACTGGAGACACTCGAGTTAATTGCATTTAAAACTGTATGTTTAACAAAAGCTGTAACTATGAGCAAATTGCTTCCTGAAGGAGATCTTAAAACAATTCTTTCTGGTGATTTAGAATCAGGAAGTCAAGGTCTGAAGCAACTTCAGACCTTTATTACAAACCGGGAGGAGACTCACAATGACTAATGTCCTGAAAAATATGGCTGGAATGGGAGGATTAACAGAACGGGCAATCGCCTCGGATTTTCTGATTTCATCTAAATCTGCCGTCAGAAATCTCGCATTTGCTATTACGGAAACAGCTACACCTGAACTGAAATCAGCTCTTCGCGAGCAATTAAGAAATGCAGTGGATACACATGCCAAGATAACAGATTTTATGACTGTCAATGGATATTATCACCCTCATCATTTAGGTGACCAATTAAATGTGAGACTGCAGGATGCACATACCGCTTTAAACCTTAAAGATTAATGATGCAATAAAAAATCAGCTGCTATTAAACAGCTGATTTTTTCCTTCAATATATTACACAGGTAGATCTTTAACCAGCCCGTCAGTTGAAGGAGAAAAGCCGCCTGTCACTGTTATCCTTTCACACCGTAATCATTGTATAAAATTCAAATGAACTTTTCTGGGTTTCTTACTTTTAGCAATAATACATTACCACAGCTAACACAAAAACAAGCATCGACAGGAGAGTATTTTAAAACTGTATTTTTCTTAAAAAGGGCTCCATATCCCTTAAATTCACCAGTCTGTGTTCTCATTGAACCACACTGAAGCATTCCCTATCCTACCAAACGTGATTAAGCAATTGTTAGAAAAGTATGTTCAATCGTTCCAACAGTCTTCAAGAGAAAAGAAAAAGCAACTTGAAATAGAAAATGACATTTTAAAGCAAGCCGCGCTGATACTAGGACGAAAGTAAATGTAATCAAGAATAACCAACACAAATACTCGATATCAGCATACTCACGAATAATCTCTTGTCTTGGTTTCCCATTTTGGTATAGCTGCACGATCTGTTGTTTGAATTCTTCAGTAAATACTCGGCGTTCTCTTTTAGCCATGTAGATTCTCCTCAACTGTGTTATCTGTAGTCTATTTGACCTTAAAAATTCTGTCCAACTAAGTGTAGCCTATTCACCCCATGTTATGGAGGTTGCACGAAAGTAACTCCACTCTATGGAGAGGCTCTTGTTTTCCGAACAATTCTTCCCCTTCATAGTTAATTGGCTGTGTCAAAGTTATTTCGTAAATAGCTCTAACATGGTCGCTCCTTTCGTTCAGTCCTTCTCAGCCGGAAAGCTGATACTATGACTTCTGCTGACTTCTCTTAATTCAGCTGCTCATCACTAAGCAGGTTCCCTGACGGGATATTTAAGAGATCTCCCAGGGTAAGTTCATTCACTTTCTCCTCATATATCTGTCGCATTTATTCCTGTTTCATCCGGGGATATTTTGGTCTTTGTTTTGTTTGGCAAACTCGTCCAGAAACGACAACCTCAAATGCGATCCGTGTACCTCAGACCGAGGATTTGCCTTGGGCTTCCTTCAGATTCCGCGTCACCGCAGACACCCTTGCCTTTAGCTAATGGTTCGCATATCCCAACGCCCATAGCGGACTTTCACCGCCTAGTTAATGAACATGCCTGGCACACCAAAAACGGCATAACCGTGGCATGCCGTCCATTTGTAGAAAACTCTTGTATAAATCCGTAAAGCGCCAGCGGTATTTCACGCACCATTAGTACATCGTTCCAGTCCCTCTAAGTGTTAGGTCTGTTTTGACCTTAAATTCTATAGTTGGATATAGGTTTTCCCACTTTTTCACTTCTTTTTCTGATACCCCTTGTTTAGCTTGATACATCAATCCCAGACCCAACGGATCAGCTCCCATTTTTTGAATGTTTTTCAACGTTCCTTCTACTCTCTTATTGATAACCTCGGCAGCCAGCTTTTGATCTTCTAGCAGTTCATAATTATTTTCTAGCTTTTTTTCGGAGGCTTCAATAAGTCCTTCAATTTTCAAATTCACCTTGACATAGGGTTTTTTACGCTTAGGAATCACCAGATTAATCTTTGTTTTAAATCGGTCTACATTGACAAAAAATTCATTATCCCCATGCCTGACATTAATTTGGCCTTTGCGTCTCGTATTTAAGAGTTCATTAAGGACTCTGGTTTCATCTGTATTCAGTTCACCAATTAATTTTTCCCCTTTTATTAAAGCTACCTTATTAATAACGTAAGTATCTTCCAATGGTTCAATAACAGGGAGGTATGGATCGATTCCGTCCTCTCTTAACCTCATATAATAATCATTAAGAATTTCAGATACTATGTAAGGAGAGGTATTGGTGGTTTGATCAAAGGATATAATGAGAGCGTTTCCTGCTACCCTTTCTGATTTCACTCTTACTCTAAGGACCATCTCGGCAGATGGTTTACCAAGCGCCATGTAGGCAATCCCCTGGATGTCCCTCCTTCGCATGAACCAGTTAAGAACTTCAGGTTGGTGTCTTTTTAATATATATCTATCAAAAATAAGTACCCGGCAATGACCAAAATCAAAATCCTTGTCTACCTTGGATTTCATGACCCGTACTGCTTCAGCGATGGAATCTGCATTTTCTGAAATAATCTGGAATTTAGCTTTTCCCGGCTGAACCTGTGCAGAGGGAATCGCTAATTTCAGGGAAACATGGAAGGGTTTCTTAGGATTATTTGACTTATCTACACCCATAGACACCACAAAGAAGCGCTTATCTATATCCTTAAACACACAACCTGCTAACATTCCCACAAGAGCAAGGACAGCACATAAGATTAATAAGGAATCCTTCTTCTTCATGTTTTTTTCCTCCTCAAGGAAAGTAGAAAAACAACCATAACTAATACCACTTCAACAGGTAGCCGAAAGTTAAACCAGTATTTTGCGTACCCGAAAAACTCCCTTTGGTTCACGGATTCTTGAAAATAGACACTCAGGAATCCAATAATAGAAAGAAAGGTTAATGTAAATAAGCGCATGCCAGTCTTTCTATCTTGTATACCAAAGACACCTTTCATTAGCTCAAGGCCAACATTCCAGGTGACTATTCCAAAAAGCATCGTTAACAGCATGAATACAAAAACTAATACAAAACTGGTTCGTTCAATAAACCCGTATTGCATTCTTAATGAATCAGCCGTAACCATCCATGGAAAGACAAAATCACCCACGGATTGAATCCCTAAAAACCCAAAAGGTATAAGATACGTAAAGGCAAGTATTAAAGAACCGAGTACGGGAATTACCCAAAAATATTTAAGGATCTCCTTTGCTTGAATATTTCTGTTAATAATTACCAAATTGATATATCCAGTAAATATATAACTGGCTGCTGCAATAGAGCTGTAGTTAGGCATTTGCCAGGTGAATTGTAGAATTCTCTTAATATGTACAGGGTAAAAATAATCACTTGATAGTGATTTGAAGATAATAAAGCCTACGAATGGAAAAGCGGCCAGCATGGTAATTTCAGTTTTATACAAAATAGATTGAGTATTTCGGGTTGCTCCAAATATAAGCAAGAGAATAAGAAAGCCCGAAATGATTCTTAGATCCATTTCCGGATTCAGAAAGAGCTTAATAACATAGCTAAACGAAGTTACAGCAAGGGTGCCGGCTGCCAGCCACATTAACGCTAAAAAAAATAAAAAAGGAACTCTGATATATCCCGGCATTACCTCTTTAAATATTTCCGGAAGGCCCTGATATGGAAATCTGCCCATACCCTTTGTAAAAAGATAGGCCAGCAGGGTGCCAAGCGGGATACTTATGAGAATGGATGTAATCGAGCCATTGAAACGGTTTTGTATCAAAACCATGGGAACGTTGAGAATGATATTTAATGACATATTCAATAAGATAATGTAATAGAAATAACATGCCAACTAACCCCTTTCTCCCTTCGGTTCCTCGCTTATTTTCTCTATTCTCTTAGAGGATCCCCAATACATTCTTAAAAAAGGTGTACCAAAGCTTCGTGTGTCAGTGAGGTAACAAACTATAAGGATAATCCCCGCTAATAAACCCATTATTCCGAAAAAACTGGCCAGTAAGATCAAAGGATAGCGTGCGACCCGCACTGCAAAACCCATTGAATTAACGGGAATTGTAAAATTGGCAATGGCTACGAAGGCGGTAATGATAATCATGATCGAGCTGACAAGCTGTGCCTGCTGAGCAGCCTGGCCAAGTATTAATCCGCCAACTGTTGTCGCAGTCGGTCCAATTGTTTTCGGAAGCCTCAGGCTGGATTCAATAAGCATTTCTACCGCCAAAAGCATAAATATGACTTCAAAAAAAGATGGGTAAGGCACGCCTGCACGGCTGCCAGCAATCGTAGCCGCCAGCTGGGACCTTAGGATCTCAGGGTTAAAGGAGGTCAGTGCCACATACAAAGCTGGAAGAATGAGAGTAATGATCAGCCCCGTATATCGGATCAAAATCATTAACCCGCTCGCCCAAAAAGTATGAGATGTGTCATCCATAGCAGACATAAAATCAAAAAATACTACCGGAACAATCAAACCAAAAGGCGTCCCATGCAGGAGAATTACTATTTTTCCTTGTGCAAGGTTTAAAGCAATCCGATCTGGTCTTTGTGTGTCCATCATGATCGGAAAGAGATGGTGTCTATTCTTAGTTAAAGCATTCTGAAGCTCGCCGATGGCTTGAATCATATCCATTTTAAGTTCTGGGATCCTCTTCTTTAGATCCCTTAGCACATCATGATCGACCAGGTCCCGATCATACATAATGGCAATGGGTGTTTTAGACACAGTTCCGACTGATTGCTGCTCCACCATAAGGCTTAAAGCGGGATAGCGGGTTCTTACTAAATTAACATTTGTGCTTAAGTCTTCACTTAACGCCTTTTGCGGACCCAGAACAGACATTTCCACGTTTGCATCCTGCGGCTGGTCATTGGTGGCCTTCATAATGTGATGCGAGTAAACGGCATCCGCTAAAAAAATGAGCAGATACCCATCTATTAATAATGATGAAAGTTTGTCACCGGTACTGACCTTTTTACATGTTGGAAGAGATAAAAGATGTAATAAATATTTGCTTTCTTTCTCACATAAAAGCAAAGGTTCTATTACATCCTTCCTTATCTTTTTTTCATCACTCAGACTTTCGAGATATACTAGATAGATGTCCTTTTCGTAATATTCAAACTGGTGGACAATCAAATCTCTGCTATCATTAAATTTTTCTTTTAAGGTGCTGATGACCTTTTTTTGCTTTACCATAGCTCTTTCACACCTTTATGATTGATTTCATTCTGATAGTATTTGTAAAAAAAAACCGTTTAATTCGTTTTTACAGATATCACTGTTAGTTGTTGACCTAAAACATAAAAAAAAGGGCATAATTCCGGGTTTTTCCAGAATCATGCCCTAAATACATTTGCTTTTCAAACTGCGATTCCCGCCTGCGCAGGTAAAAATTGCTTGCAGTTCACTGCAAAACTCGTCCAGAAACAAAAACCTCAAATGCGCTTCGTGTACCTCAGACCGAGGATTTGCCTTGGGCTTCTTTCAGATTCCGCGTCACCGCAGATACCCTTGCCTTTAGCTAATGGTTCGCATATCCCAACGCCCATAGCGGACTTTCACCGCCTAGTTAATGAACATGCCTGGCACACCAAAAAAAGAACAAGCTATTTTATAGCTGTTCTTCCTTTAATGCTTCTAAACGCTTATTATATTTAACAGCTCATTCGCCTATATATTGATTGATTTTGCATTATTAATAAATCCTATTTCATACCCTTCTTTTTCTTCAACTCTAAATCTTTTTACCACATACTGATCATAATCAATTTCTAAATCCTCTGGAAAATCATATTCTACTAATATAATTTGATGTTCATTTCCCTACTGTAACCTGTATTTTTTTGTTTACCATCACTTGTGATAAGGTTCACCCTATCAAAAATAGTACCGTTTATATTGCAAGGATTTCACCACACATAAGACTTTTTTTATCAATTCAGTCAACAAAAATAACATTTACCCTCCTCTTCATCTCCCTCTTCAACCCAACTTGATAAAACACCAAAAAGTCCTTAACCGGGTGCCTCACATGAGTATCACTCTGGTTAAATTTAATCCCGCCAGCCTTCATTTCTCTTAATAGTTCCTCCATAGAAACTAATAAGTTTTCTTCCTCTTGGTGCGTGAGCAGCTTCTCTTTAAATTTCGCTCGCTGCTGTTTGGTATAATAATGGTCTTCTGTTTTGCTAAAGGTTGTTCGTGGCTGCTACGTGCACTCTCCGTGTCCCTTGACTGATATATCCTTCCCGTTAATCATAGAACCCTTGAACACAAGTTTATATTGTATTTACAGTTCGCTCTGATCTCTTTGCTTTAGTTTGTTTAAGCTGAATAACCTTAATAGATTGATATCGACTCCTTAACAAAGATATAAATTCCGCCAATAAATCCAGATCAACTTCTTCATGTCCTCTTTCTTTTTCTTTTAAATACTGAAAGTATAATTTCAAATGACGACAATACGATCTTAATGTGTTTTCAGCTCTCCCTGTGTTATCAAAATATTTAAGGTATTTGAATACAGGTACTACTGGTTTGTTATTTTCATCAATAAGCACATAACGGCTTTTGCCATCAATTAGAACTTCTTGAACTTTCATAAAACATCACCTCCAGACTAAATAATTGTTAGATAATCCGCAAGTAGCTGAGGCAACCTTATCAAATAATGATGCCGATTTAATTGCTGTTGCCAGAGGAATGTTAAATGATCCATATTGGAGTTTACATGCAATTAAAGAAGTAACACGGAATGTAAACCCGCCATTTCAATATAGTAGAGGAATTCGATAACAGGGAATGATATAATTGGGATAGTATTTTTGAAAAGCGATGGCTATGAATCAACCTGACCAATTAATCCATACTTGGGTGAATTTTTCAAAATTCCATAACAGAATTACACAATCATTAGATTATTTACTTCAACAAAAATACCATCTCGGTTTGAATGAGTTTTATTTATTGATGTTACTGAATGAAAACAGTGAAAAGAAACTCCGGCTATCGCAGTTTCAGAATATGATTGGTCTTAGCCAAAGTGCTTTATCCCGTTTGGTTTCAAGACTTGAACGACACCACCTTCAACCAATGGAACGAGCTAGTTATGTTGAGGATAAACGTAGTGTTTATGTTGTATTGACTCCTAGTGGTCAACAGCATATACGTAAAATTTCACAACCTCTTCTAAATTTCAATCTATAAATCCAATTTTTCTTAAAGGTATTGTTCCACAATATGGCCCTTATCTACAGACGCCTATCTATAGATACATGTACACAAAGATAAAAGGTTTAATACTAAAAAGATATTTTCAAGTAATACGCTTCAATTGCATTTTTTGTTTTCCCGAAATTATTTTATCCAAACAAACGATAAAGTATTAATTATGTTAAAATTTCTAAATTAGGAATGCCTTAAAATTAAACATATTGGGGGAACTAAAATTGAGTGGAATTGCTAAAACTCCTCAACCACCATACTATGCGGTGATATTTGCTTCACAAAGAACTGATGGTGATAGAGGTTATGGGAAAATGGCTGAAAAAATGGTAGAGTTTGCGTCTCAACAGAAAGGTTTCTTAGGTGTAGAAGGTGCACGTGATAAGGGACTGGGAATTACTGTTTCATACTGGGAATCTTTAGATGCGATAAAGAATTGGAAGGATCATTCAGCACATCAAGTTGCACAGGATAGAGGAAAAAATGAATGGTACAAAAACTTTGCACTTAGAGTTTGCAGGGTAGAAAGAAATAACTTTTTCGAAATGTAATATATTTTGACCCTCTTTAACTATCTACGTTAATTTAACAAGAATCGCAAATGATTAAACTTTATTTAAACCAATATTTACATTGAATACATGTAAATGTAAATGATGTGAGAACTATTGATATTCCAATAGTTCTCACATGGAAGTTAAGATAACCGATTATTTACAACGTTAAGGAAATTTCAATATTAAAAAGGCAAAATAGCTAATTTTCCTACTAACCTTACATTTAATGAATAGTGGTTACCTTTTTTCAACTCTTCCATCCGCATGGCGTGCGAATCTTCCTGACTCACGCTTATTTACAGGATCTGGACGATCCCACGGCCAGCCTCCAAATTGTGTAGTTTGATACTCCCTGAATGCATCGCGAATTTCCTGCTCAGTATTCATTACAAACGGTCCATAGGAAACGACAGGTTCTTGTATCGGTTCACCCTCTAGGAGAAGCATATAACTCTCAGATGATCCATTTGTAATCGTGATTTCCTGATCACCAGCAAGCTTTACACGGTGATACGTTTCAATCGCTGTTTCGTCTATATTTAGTTTATCTCCCTGATAATAGTATATATTTCTCGTCAATGTTGCTGAAACTGACGGCAGGGTGAAAACTGCTTCCGGCTCCATATGAATAAGGTAGATCCCCACATGATGATTTTTATCGTTTGCCCAAGAAGCAGAGTTTGGTTCTAAACTAGATTTGCCCATCGCACTTCCGGCAATCAGTCTTACGGTCGTTTTCTGTCCATTAGCAGAGGCTGATTGAACTTCCGATATATCCTCTGCCCATAACATTTTATATTCAGGATCAGCGAATTTATCTTTTGCAGGCAGGTTCAGCCATATCTGAAAGAATTCAAGTGGATTGCCTTTGTCCTGATGGACGAGAGGAAACATTTCAGTATGCTGGCAGCCCTTTCCTGCTGTCATCCATTGAACATCCCCATTTCCAAAACGTCCTGCGGACCCATATGAATCAAAATGATCAATAAGACCTTCAAGAACGACTGTTACCGTTTCAAAACCTCTGTGGGGATGTACAGGAAATCCCGGAACCGTTTTGCCATGATACATTCTGAAACCATCACGCAACGTAAAATCCTCGCCAAGATTTCTGCCTTCCAATGAAACGTTAGGACCCTGCTGGTCATTTCCTGGAGGATACGCATCTTTATGATGTACTGTCATAAGGAACGGATCTTCTGTCTCCCATGGAAATCCTAATTTTTGTATTTTCATGATTTTGCTATTCACTTCTATTTCTCTCCTTTAAAAGCCACCCTGTTGTGGATTTATTTTGATCTTTAAATCTGAAGTAACGTGATAAACAACAGCCTATTTAGCCGGGCCTAATTAAAAAAATCTAAGAAAACGTCTTTCTTCAAAAGATTAGGTGGGGAATCAACTGCCCGTAAAGGTCCGACTGGTGAGATAAGATTTTTCTTTGGGCTTCAGCCCTTAGAAAAATCAATGGGGCTTTGCGCGACTAACCATCAATGGGAGTTGAAGAAAACCCCCACTGATGGAAGTTTCACTTTATTCTTTGATGAATTCCTTAGTGCTTCTCACTGTATCAATTGGGCGAACTAATTCTTCTATTTGTGCACGTTTAGGCTCTAAGAATGGAGGTAAAGATAATTTTTCCCCAAGCGTTTCATAAGGTTCATCCCCCATAAAACCAGGACCATCTGTTGCGAATTCAAATAAAATTTGCGGTGCAACTCTTACGTACAATGACTCAAAAAAGTGACGATTTACATAACCGGATGTATGGAACCCAAAACTATTCATTCGTTCAATCCACTCGTCTAATACAGAGCGATTCTCTACACGGAATGCCGCATGGTGAACCGTCCCAAAGCCTTGCCGGGCTTCAGGAAGAATGGCATTATATTCTACAATGACCGAGGCACCATTTCCGCCTTCCCCCACTTCAAATAAATGGAATGACCCTTCTTTATCCGTCTCTTTAAATAATAGGACTTTTTCCATCATTTCTTTAAAGTAATCAAAGTTTGCAATACGGACAAAAATGGGTCCCAAACCAGTAATGGCATATTCCAGTGGAATTGGACCTTTTTGCCATGGTGTTCCAGATTCCACCCCTTTGTTGAATTCATCTGAAATCAATTGATATTGTTGATCATCAAAATCAACGAAAGAGAGAGTTTTCTTGCCAAATTGCTCTTTGATTCCGGTATGTTTCACTTCTAAACGATCAAAACGTTTTACCCAATAGTCTAATGACTCATCACTCGGCACACGGAACGATGTCTTTGAAATCTCGTTTGTACCATGTACGCCTTTCGGAATGCCGGGAAAATCAAAGAAAGTCATGTCTGTGCCTGCACTGCCTTTATCATCGGCAAAGAATAAATGATAGGTTTGAATATCATCTTGATTGACTGTTTTTTTAACTAAACGCATACCTAAAACATATGTGAAAAATTCATAGTTCTTTTCTGCACTACTTGTAATAGCTGTTACATGGTGCATTCCTTTTAGATGGTTCATTTTATTTTCCTCCTAGGAAATTCAAATTTAATGGTAAGCTTGGTTTGATTGATGTGATACTGTTCGTTTGTTAATTAATATTCCTCAATGGGTTTTAGATTTTTTTCAATTTCAACTCTTCGGTCTTTTAAAAATGGAGGTAAAACTAATTTTTCACCCAGTGTTTCGATATCATCTCCATCGACGGTGAAACCTGGTCCATCGGTTGCGATTTCAAATAGAATCCCATTTGATTCACGGAAATATAGGCTCTTAAAGTAGAAGCGATCCACTATGCCAGATGAATGGAAGCCACGTGCTCGTACCTGCTCTTCCCAAAAGATAAGTTCTTCTTCGTTTTTTACACGAATGGCTAAATGGTGAATACTGCCACGGCCTGGTTTTTCAGACGGACCGTCTAAATATTTCACGACGATTTCTCCAAAAACCTCGCCTTTAATTGATTGAAAAATCGCGGACGTCTCTGTACGGCTCATCTCTGTATAGCCAAACATGTCTGTAAGTGTGCTTGCCAGTTTATCAAGTCTTCGTACTGTCATTTCCACAGAGCCCATTCCTTGAATTTGATGCTCGGCAGGAACCTCAGATTTTTCCCAAGTTTGCCAGTGCACTACTTTCGCACCGTTCGAGACAAGAAGTACCATACGTAAACCTTCAGGATCCTCAAAGTGTAAAGCTGGATGATTGGCATACGTTGTGATGTCACTTGTGGTTACACCGTGTTCCTCAAATCGTTGTTTCCAATAGAATAAACTTGCTTCTGATGGTACAAGTAAACCAATTTTTGTGATGGCATTTGTACCACGATACGTTTTTCCTACTGGTGGAATTTCAAAAAATGAAAGTTCAGTACCTGGGCTACCTGTCTTATCTCCGTAAAATAAGTGATACATCGACGGATCATCTTGGTTCACCGTTACTTTCACACGACGTAAACCAAGCACATATCGGTAAAAGTGATTATTTTGACTTGCGTCTTTTGTAATCATTGAAATATGATGATGTCCTGGAATTTTATGCATAGATAATTCCTCCATTTCCAATTTACTAGTCAAGTTATAATTTAAAAAAATAGCATTTATCACAAGAATAGGACTCTTAATTTTCCATTTTATTTTCGGTATTTTTTTGTAACTTAGACATGAGCATATATAGTGTTTTCTGCTCCTCTTCTGTCAAGCACTCATTGACAATGGATGTTTGGAAAGTAAGTTGATGTTCAAAAACTTCATGCATTTTATCTTCCCCTTTTGAAGTAAGGGTAATCCATTTGGTTTTCCAGTCCTGCTTACGCTGTATATATCCCTCTTGCTCAAGGCGAGTGAGCATACGTGAAATTCCACCCTCCGACACCGTTACTTTTACAGCCAGCTGACTTTGCGTGATCGGCTGATAGGTCGAAACCTGATTTAATACATCAAACTGTGCAGCCGTTATACCAAACTGTTTTAAGAATTCATTCGATAGAAAATTACTTTGATGGGTAAAACGAGCAATTCGCAGCCAAATTAGTGAACCAAGTGTATTTTTTCTCAATATGACTCACTTCCTTTCGTTACTATCACTTTACCTCTCAAGTGATGGAAATGCAATAAAAATATCTCGAATTAAGAATATTTTTTCGCATCTCTGAATATCATACTGAACTATTATTCTCCCTTAATATGAGAGAATAAACTTGCAGTTGGAATTCCAGGAGTTAATTTAATTTTACAGAACTTCAAAATTTAATCTTTAGTTATTGAAATTAGAAGATTTACGTCGTAAAAAAGAAGCAGCTTGACTAGAAGCGTACATTGGCTTCTCGATTATCCCTGCAAACACATTTTTTTGGACGACATCCATGGGGTGTTTTACATGTATTCTAAATAAGGATCGTTTAAACAAGCTTATCTTTTTTTATATTAATTTTATCAACGGGCAACACTCGACCTGACTACAGTGGTAATCGCAATATATTAAGGCAGCATATTTACCTAAATCCCGATAACTAAAGGGACAAGATTTACAAGCCATAAAAAAAGGAAGCAGGAGAACTATCCCCTGTTTCCTCCGAAACCTTCGAAACTTGATTTCTTAAGCCCCTTTTCCATTTAAAATAGCCTGACTGCTCTTAATTTGAGCTTTTTTAATTTGGCCATATTTTTCTTGTACTATTAAAATAGCGATCGCTCCAAAAATACTTGGAATCGCAAAAGATAGGAAGTTAATATGGAACGGAAGTTGTGAGCTTAATAGGAACCCCCCAAGTGTAGGTCCAAGTATACCGCCAATTCTTCCAATTCCTAATTCCCAGCCAACACCAGTTGAACGAATTCCGGATGGATAAAATTGTGAAACATAGGCATTTGTGTTGATTTGAGTTCCGGTTGTGGTGGCTCCTGCAACAAAGAGCAATACATATAATAGAATCATATTTGGTCTTAAGCTTAAGGCTGATAATGATAAAAATCCAAAAAGAAAGAAGAACAATAGAACTTTGCGTGACCCAAATTTATCAGCAAGTTTTCCTCCAAAAATAGCTCCTGTAACTCCGCCTAAATTAAGAGTGACTAAGAATAATAGACTTGATCCTATCGGATATCCAGCATTTTGCATGATTTTTGGTAACCAAGTACTTAAACCATACATAACAATTAAACTCATAAAGGCCGCAATCCAGAACATGATAGTACTACGTCCACGATTATCGGTAAATAACTTTTTCAATGAAGTATCATTATCGTCTGCAACATGGATGACATATTCGTCATTCGTAGTGAATTTTACATCATTTTTTACTTTATTCAACGTTTTAACTAATTCATTCTTCTTGTTTACTTTAATTAAGTAACTATAGGATTCAGGCAATACCCTGATAAGAATCGGGAGGGTTAATAAGGGAAGAGCAGCAAGGAAAACAACTGCTTTCCACCCAAAGTTAGGAAGTAAAGTAAGGGCACCTAATGCTGCAACAATCCCACCGAAAGCATGTCCGCTAAACATAACGGCCACTAGCGTGCTTTTTAATTTTTTAGGTGCATATTCAGTCACTAAAGCAATTAGATTTGGCATAACGCCGCCCAAGCCAATTCCGGCTATAAAACGTTGGATTCCAAACGAATCTGGGCCATTAGAAAAACCTGATGTAAAAGTAAATACAGAAAACATGACTGTACAAATTAAGATGACTTTTTTTCTACCAATTCGATCTGCAAGAGGGCCAAATACCAAGGCTCCAATCATCATTCCGAATAAAGCATAGCTTCCTAGCTTTCCTCCAGTGACGGGATCGATTCCCCAATCTTCCATCAATGCCGGCATAATTGCACCAAGCATAAACATGTCGTAACCATCGACAACAATAATAAAAATACATGATAATAATAAACCTAGATGAAAGCGGTTAAATTTTTGGTTATCGAAGAAATTCGTTACATTGATCTTATTCATTGTGTTCCATCTCCCCTTTTAAAAATAAACTCTTTGACAGTGGAAAATATAATAAAGGCGTTTTCATCACTAAATACACAGTGTCTATAGTGTAAATAAATTTCACCTATCCTCATCTTATTTTTCCACTATTAGTGAGTTTGTTTCACTAATAATATAATTACTCTGAATAATGAGATTATAATCTCTTAAAAATTTAAAAGCAACTATTTTTAGAAAATTTTAAAAAGGCGAAATGATGAAAAAACCTTGTAAAATTAAGCAAATTTTATTTGATTAGAAAAACACGAACTATTACCCCGATTGGTGAATGTAGTTGTTTTTCTTATACGATCATCTATGTGATATAAATTAACAATACAAAAAAGGCCGATTGATCATCGGCCATCATCTATAAAATTTCCTTTCAGTTTTGCTGATACCCCAAATTATTAGAAATCCCCCTGCTCATTTATAGGATATATTGACTGATCTCCTCATCTTCACTTAACGGGATTTGTTCATTGAATCCGATCACTACGACAGCACCCATAAGCTGTTTTTGATAATTAAATACCGGAAAATAAAATTTGTGGTGCAACTCTTGCGTATAAAGACTCAAAAAAGTAACGATTTACATAACCGGATGTATGGAATCCAAAACTACTCATTCGCTCAATCCATTCATTTAATACCGAGCGATCCTCTACTCCGAATGCCGCATGGTGTACTGTACCAAAACCTTGTCGCATCAAACTGTGCAGCCGTAATACCAAACTGTTTTAAGAATTCAATCGATAGTAAATTACTTTGATGTGTAAAACGAGCAATACGCAGCCAAATTAGTGAACCAAGTGTATTTTTTCTCAATATGATTCACTTGTAATAACAATTTCTCGTTATTTTTTTGAAGGGATAAACTCTTTTTCAACAGGAAGTAAGTTGGATACCATGTTGTTAATGGCACTAAACAGCGCTTTTACAGATGAGGTCATAATATCTACGTCAATCCCACAGCCCCAATATACAGTACCATCTAAAGTGGTAATCCCTACATAAGATACAGCTTTTGATCCTGAGCCTATTTCTAGTGCATGCTCCTTATAGACTAAATCCGTATAATGGATACCCAATTGGTTTTGAAGAACGTTGCTGATAGCATCTAGTCTACCATTTCCAAAACCTATAAACTCATGTTCTTCATTATTCATCCGGATCAATACAATCGTTTCGTAATGTTCATTTGGAGTAAAATTGTAATTGATAAACTCGACAGGTGTATTAATATTTACATATTCATTAATGAAAATGTCATAGATTTCATTCGGCATAATCTCCTTGTGCTTACGATCCGAAACATTTTTAACACTATATCCAAAGCTTTCACGCATTTCGGTAGGTAAGTCAAGTCCATATTTTTGCTGAAGTACATAACCGATTCCGCCTTTACCTGATTGGCTGTTAATTCGGATAATATCTCCTTCATATTCTCTGCCAATATCCATCGGATCCATCAATAGATAAGGTACGGTCCAATGCTGGCATTCTTTTTCTTCGCGCCATTTCATTCCTTTAGCAATTGCATCCTGATGGGAGCCTGAAAACGCAGTAAAGACGAGTTCACCGCCATATGGATGTCTTTCATGAACTTTCATTCTTGTCAATTCTTCATACTTAGAAAGTATGTCAGGGATATTTTCAAAATTAAGCATTGGATTTACTCCGTGCGAAAACATATTTAATGCAAGCGTTACGATGTCTACGTTTCCTGTTCTTTCTCCATTTCCAAACAATGTTCCTTCAACTCTCTGTGCTCCGGCAAGCATACCCAGTTCCGCATCTGCAACCCCTGTTCCCCTATCATTGTGCGGATGGAGTGACAGGATCACATTGTCCCGATAGTTCAGATGATCACTCATATATTCAATTTGACTTGCGTAAACGTGAGGCATTGACATTGACACTGTAGCTGGAAGGTTGATAATCACTTTATTTTCAGGAGTAGGCTGCCATATATTAAGCACGCGGTTGCATATTTCCAATGCGAACTCCATCTCTGTTCCAGTAAAGCTTTCCGGTGAATACTGAAACTGGAAATTCCCCTCGGTTTGTGCAGCGTATTTCTTAAGAAGTTTTGCTCCGGTTACAGCAATGTCAATAATTTCATCCTCCGTTTTTTTGAAAACCTGATCACGCTGGGCCACAGATGTCGAATTGTAAAGGTGCACCACTGCTTTATTTACTCCTTGAAGAGATTCAAACGTTTTTTTAATAATATGTTCTCTTGACTGGGTTAACACTTGAATCGTCACATCATCCGGAATCAAATCTTGTTCAATCAATGTACGAATAAATGTATACTCTGTTTCAGACGAAGCAGGAAAACCAACTTCTATTTCCTTGAATCCTACTTCCAAAAGCAATTGAAAATATTCTAGCTTCTCCTCCAGACTCATAGGCACAACCAAAGCCTGATTTCCATCTCGCAGATCCACGCTGCACCATAAAGGAGCTTCCTCTATGTACTCCTTCTCAGCCCATTTCAACCTTTTTACTGGGGGCATAAAGTAACCTCTAGAATACTTTTCAATATTTTTCATTCTGCCTTCCTCCTTTTCCTTAATACTTAGTTTAAATTAAAATAAAAAAAGCCTATCATCTCATAAGAGACGACAGGCTTTGCCTACGTGGTACCACTCTTTTTGATTCATTTTTAAAAAAACTAAACGAACCCACTTAAAGACTTTATTACGGCAGTCAACCGTTAAGACCTACCTATCAGTCTTACCACTCCTGAGCGAGTTGGGGAGTTCATCGACTGTCTTTCACCAACCGACAGCTCTCTAAGCGACGAATATTCCTTAATAATCCCAATCAACGTGTTTTGAATTATCTGATTTTTATAATTTTATAATTTGTTTAATGAATAGTCAACCCAAAATTTAATTACTAAAGGTTTCCTTCTTAAAGTAACCTGCTTGTGTTAGCACAACAAAGTATTTCTTTATGTAGCAGTTTCTATCATCTATAAGCTAATTTTAGTTCAATAAAAAAAGGGTGCTACTCCTTTTTAAATGAGATCACCCGATTGTTTAAGAACGATACTATGAATATGATAATAAAACTTCTAATTTATCTTCAATTAAGGAAACTCCTCTTGCAAATGAGTTTTCTATCACTGACTGACATCTAGCTTTGTATTAAAATATGACTTGTTTTAATAATTCTAATTTAATTATTTTGCTCAAGTCATTGATAAACTGCCATCATATCTCGTTTATTCAACTTTCGAATCCGTTAATGGGCTATTTTTTTGAAGTAATTGTAAATCTTTTCTAACTTTTTCATCTGGTTCCCTTTTGGACTCTCCATATTTCCAAATTCAAAGAACTTTACTTTCTTGATTCCTACAAAATTAAATAAGGCTCTTTTCATTAGAATTTTATGTGCATTATTCAACCAGAGAAATGGATAGTGAGCAGGTCCCTTCATGGTGGACACACATACAACGGACTTTCCTTTCAGAAGCCCTTCTGGGAAAAGTCCCTGCTTATCTTTATAGGCAAAATTGGAGGCAAATAATTGATCGATATATCCCATAAGCATGGCGGGGGGTCTTCCCCACCAAATGGGATAGATAAAAACAATCTTGTCAGCCCATGAAAGTTGTTTCCTATATTTTTCAATACTAGGATCAGTATGCATATCACGTCTTCGTTTTTGCTCATTAAACACAAGAAGTGGATTAAAACCCTCTTCATATAAATCTAAGACCTGTATCTCCTTTATATTGGGATTTTCAGTACTTCCTTTCATCACTTTTTGTAAAAATGCATAATTTAAACCATTATGATTAGGATATGTAAAAATGATTAGCATTTTCATAGCACACCTCTTAATTATCATTTGATAACTAAATAATAGCACCCTTCTTTTTAGTTATCAAATGATAATTGTATTTTGATAATATTTTTGTTATCTTGGCTATAAGAGGTGAGAGAAATGGACAAAAATGCTCTTTTTTATAAACTAGTGTCATTTACGACTTCTGTTCATCGTGTAACACATGAATTAACAAAAAATGCGAAGTCAGATTCAATCTCGCAAGTGCAATATAACATTCTTGAATATATTGCAGTTAGTCAACCTGTGACTCCAAGTGAAATTAACGATTGTCAGAATATGTCTATGCCGAACACAAGTCGTGAGCTTAGCAAGTTAAGTGAAAAAAATTTAATTGAGAAGGTAAATGACAGCAAAGATCGACGAAAACAATATATCCGTCTCTCGCATGAAGGGGAAATCATTATGAAGGAAGCTTTTGCAACCATAGAATTTCGTTTTCTAAAGCGAATACAAAATGCTTCGAAAGAAGATTTAGAGGATATTGAACATGCAATAGATATTCTTCAGACAAAACTATTTTACCCTAAGCATATCTGAAACAACATCAGCTCCCTCAATTGCAAATTCATAATTCACAACCAATCAACTTCAATTGAGGAAGCTCGATATATTTCTACAGTTTTGCCTGCAGCTCTTTCTATTTTCTTAATTAAAAAATATAAAGGGATTCGCTCATAGAAATGGATAAGCGAGTCTTTAGTAATTTTATTAAATCTTACTTATGATATGGTTCACCGTAGGAACATGATTTTCCCATCATAATGTTTAAAAGTAAAAGGGTCTTCCCTTTTTTTGTTAGATTCATATGACACAATCTATAAATCAGGTATTTGCCAATCAATCTCCTTCATTCCGATATCCCGTAAAATCGCATTCGTGCGGGAAAATGGCCTGCTGCCAAAAAAGCCCTTATTGGCGGAAAATGGACTTGGGTGAGGGGACTTTATGATGAAATGCCGGGATGAGGTAATCAGTTCTTGCTTTTGTTGGGCAAAATTCCCCCAAAGGATAAACACAACTGGTGTCTCCCTTTGATTCAATGTTTCTATTACTTTGTCAGTGAAGATCTCCCAGCCCAGGCCCTTATGTGAGTTTGGAGTTCCCGCCCGAACGGTTAAGACTGTGTTAAGCAGCAATACCCCCTGCTTCGCCCACTTTACCAGATAGCCATTATTGGGAATGTCGCATCCTACATCAGCCTTAAGCTCTTTGTAAATATTTTTCAATGATGGCGGAACCGGTACTCCGGGTTTAACAGAAAAACTTAATCCATGGGCTTGCCCTGAGCCATGATAGGGATCTTGTCCAATAATGACTACTTTTGTTTCGTTAAACGGGGTAAGATGCAGCGCATTAAAAACATCAGATTGGTCCGGATAAATTACTCTCGTTTGATATTCTTCCTTTAATATTCCCCTCAAATGTTGATAATATGGTTTCTTGAATTCCGCTTCAAGCAAAGGTGCCCAGTCATTTTTTAAAATAGCCATCTCGTTCCACACTCGTTTCTATAGATGTTAAACATATTTCATTATAAAATATTTTGAGTACCAATTAAAAGAATTTAAGGCGAACAGGCCTGTTACTGTTCGCCTTAAATATTATGAAACTTTATATGATAATCTTAGTACCTATGAGAGTTTTATAAAACAAAAGGGACGATTCCCTGCACCAAATTAAAAGTAGGCTTATTGTCTTCAGATTTAACAATAAAATGAAATAAGTCGTGCGATTCCCATAGATTCGCACGACTTGTTATTTGTTTTTTATACTTTTCCGCCTGGTAAATATGCCCCGTATTTAGGAAGAATCGTCTCCTTAGTATAAATATCGACTTGACGAAGTGTTTCAACAATAGCTGGCATATCCAATGCCTTTACAAGTTCATTAATCGCTTGAACACCGGCATCTGCATGTGCTTCTCTTTCTTCGGGTGTTTTTAAAAGTGGTGTAGCCATATGATCAGAAGGTTCATTAAAGTAAGAACCCACTGCGCCAGATTGATAAGCGTATTTTCCTAATGTATTACCAGGATTCTTACTCATCCCCGCTAACATATGTTGAACATCATACGTAACAGAATGTGATTCAGGTACATTCAATGGAACATCTTCTAACCTGCCTAAAACTTTATAAGCACCAATAGTCATATCATGAAATGCATCGATCGGATTGAAATTGGCTGCCTCTGCTGCTTTTAATATATCCATATACAGGACAGGCACTTTTGTTTCATCGAAGAAATCACGAACCATGCCACTTACTGTCAAATAAGCTGGACCATGACTGGTGATATAGATTTGTCGTCTAAAGCCTTGATTTAGTAAAGACTTTGCAATTTTATCTAAATAAGCCATACCGTCTTTTACACTCATTTGAATGGTTCCCCGGCCAACTATCGTTCCGCCCGGAAAGAAATAAGGTAGGTTGTGCAATACAAGCCCATTTGATTCTTCAGCCATTTTTAATGCTATAGCTTCCGCTAAAACTGTTTCAGAATCCATTGGTAAAGCTCCATGAGTTTCCGTTACTCCAACTGGAACATAGATAATATCATTTTGAGCTAAATAATCTTCGACTTCCCCATTTGTCATTTTTGAAAGGAATCTAGTACGCATTTGAATCTCTCCTACAATTTCATTTTATAAGGATCCACTATTAATGGAACTCCTTATTAAGATGCTCTTCTTTCTTTTAATGCCGCATACATTTCATTTGTTCTCTTTGTATTTAGATTATAGATTAAGCCTACGCCGATTAGCATGAGCATGAAAGCAATGATAGGCATGCCAGTGTACATTTTTAATACCCCTTCTGCTACTGCGGGTGATTGCGATTTTGCTCCAGACACGAAACCAACCCAACCTAAAGCGAAACTTCCAATAGCTGAACCTAATCCCATGCCTACTTTACGAGCAAAGGAATATAAGGAATAAAGTGTTCCTTCGTAATGTTTTCCAGTTTGAAGTTCTGCATAATCGATACAATCTGTTACAAGAGCCCAAACAACCATAACGAAAACTACGGAACCGATTGTAGCAAGGTTATATAAAGCCATGAATACGTATACATTTTCAAAAGTAACCAATGTTATTAAAGCTGTTGCAACTAAACTGAAGATGGATGTGGCAATAACTAGATTCCTTTTATTAAACTTTACAACAAGTTTAGGAACGAGCACGAATAACACGAGCGTAACACCAATGCTAACGAAAGAGTTAGCAGCGAAAGCACTTGGCATATGATAACGTTCGGCAAAGACAATTGGAGCTAATTGGCTTGCACCATTTATCATAAGAAGTGAGCCAATGGATGCAACCATCATACCGATTAAAGGTCTATTTTTTATTGCTACCGTAAATGCATCCTTAAAACTATAATCAGATTTTGTCCCTGTGCCCTTGTCATCATGAATACGTTCTGTTGATAATTTTACAAGTCCTGTATAAGATAATACCGATAAAATACTAAACACTATGGCAATTTGGAAGAATGCTTCTGGAACGACAGATCCAGATTTATCATAGATAAACATTGGAACAAAGGATAAGAATCCAAGACCAACAACCATACCGCCAATAGCACGAGCACGAGATAATTTTGTGCGTTCAACAGGATCATTTGTAATAACAGATGCAAGAGAACCATAAGGGATGGAATCGGCTGTATAAGCAACACAGAAGAATAAATAAACGAATACTACCCAAACATGAGTGGCTGTAGATCCCCAACTAGAAACATCTGCAAAAGCTAATAAACAGGAAGCTGCTAATATCCATTTAGAAATACTAATATATGGTAAGAATTTATCGCCGGATTTCCCCAATTTCCAACGGTCTGGAATCGTCCCCATAATCACATTACAAATTGCATCAAAGAATTTTCCTAATAAAAACATAGTACCCATAAAGTAAGGGCTTACACCCAATACATAGGTACAAAACATTAAGAAAAATCCGCCTATAAATAAATTAACGAAACTTCCTCCAATATCTCCAAGCGCATATCCAACTTGGTCTCTTACTCCAAACTTCCTCATGTGGTGCCCTCCTCTGTATTTTTAATAAAGTTAATAACATCCTGCCATCCCCTTTGAAGCTAGATGGTTACCTCCCCCATTTTTAACCGCTTTCATTTTTAGTTAAAACATCTTCACCTGTACTATATAAAGCAGTTTATTAAGATTTTAAATATGTCTTTCCTTCTACCTGTAAGCGCTTTATCTAGTACTTGATTACTAGTATACATCGAATTCCAAAAACACTTTTGCACTACAATTGCACGTTTTTATACTATAATTGCATGAATTTTCACTCTAGCTGGAGCTAAAAAGCTGAGCAAAAAAAATAGGTGCATGATTTCTCGTGCACCACAAGAAGATTTGTACACTCACATACGTCTCTTCAAGATATCTGATTGTCATTTCTTACTATTCTTTTTAAACTCTACAGGAGTTACTCTTTCTACCTCTTTAAAAAATTTAGAAAAATACTGGGGGTTGCTAAACCCTACCATAATAGCAATTTCTGTCATGGGCAGATTGGAGAATTGGATAAGCTCTTTTGCTTCTTTTACTCTTCTCATATTTCGATAATGACTTATGGTTGTTCCTTTTTCTTTCTTAAACGCACGCATTAAATGTGAAGGATGAACATGTAATTTCCGTGCCATCTCCTCCATTGAAATGTCCTCTGCAAAGTTCATCTCGATATAGTTTTCCGCTTTCTCTACAATTGTTAAGTTGTCACTTCTAGATTTTCGGATGGTTGGGTCGGAATACTCTATTACCATATTTGAATGAATCTTATCTAGTTCAGAAATGGTTGCGGCATGCTCGATCATAATTGCATATTTTTCCGATATAAAGTGGCTTTGCCATGAACTTAATCCGCCCTTTTCAGCCGCATAGCTATAAAGGGTATTGTGTGATAATAAAATATTTTTATAGGATCGGACTTTATCATTTGGGATTCTATTAAGAATCTTTAATTGATCATCTCTAAAATTGAGAGAGGCGTCTCTTTGATATTCAGCTATCAAATTATGATCTGCATATTGAATGCCATAGAGTAATTTTTCCCTTAGCTTATGGAGAGATTCAATGAATTCAGGCGTAAGCCCATTTTGATTGATATCTAAATTTAGAGTATCCTCTTCCCGATTTTTCTTCATTTAAGGTTCCTGCCTTATTCATTTTAGCCTTAAGATTATATTATACTTTGCAATCTTTTGCTTCTTTCCAGGGCTGCACCTATTATCTACTTATGATACGGTTCACCGTGATGCATCTTATGGACAGCAAAATTGTAGGCAAATTCTATGTTTTCTGAAGCCGCCAATATGCTCCCCTTAGGGTAGAATCTAGGGGGAGTGTTTTTATGTCGAGGGGAAAGTTCTCTCCTTGGAAAAATATTCAATCGTACAAAAGTTATCCCAAGGTGATGTTGGAATTAGTACATTAGTCAATGAATACCAGGTTCCAAGCTGAGTGGGGGTCTAACCCCAATCCAATGACCACGGCTACTAAAGTCTTTTATGTTAAGGAATAAGATTCTCATTTATTTTTCGCGACTGTGTGGTTTCCGAGGTGGGAAACACAAATATTTTCTTCATGTTCATTCAACCTTTAAAATTAGCAAACATAATTTAAAATTTTATATATATTTCGAAATTTTTAAACAATAAATGACGGTGCTAAACTATTGTCCTTAATTGAGTAACCAGCGATAGTAAAATAAGCGGAGATTTTTCGGTTAGATGCAGAATAGAGCTCGTTTTCGGGGTATATAAGGGGAGGTTTTCCGTTTATGCAAAGAAAAATTACCCAATTTCCCGGTTTTCGAGTCAATAGGCGGAATCTCTCCGTCTATTTAAGCTATTTTCAATTCTTTTTACAAATTAAGAGAAATTTCTCCGTCTATTTATCAGATCGGATGCTTAACCTGATCCCCCAACTGATAAGAGCGGACCCTCACGATCCCAGATGCGGGAATCAGCATTTTTTTATCGACTAGTTGAGAAAGTACTTTTTTTACCGTCTTGTCACTTAGCTTTAAATACTTCTCGACTTCTATAGGGAATATGGCTTCTCCTTTTCGAATCGCTAGCCGAAGAACTTCCTTTTCAACAAAGGACAGGGAGGTCTGGTCCAGTTCATCACCCAGCCATCGGCCAATCACTTGCTGAACAATCTGTTGGCATCGACGAGGCTTCTCATTAACTTGGTCATAAGAAAAGCGGATCACGGTCCATTCGTCAATCACCAACTGGTTTTGACGTTCCAGACTGTCTGAAAATTGCCATCTGCTTATGTTCTTTAAGTGAGGGCCATACCCGTCGATCTCAAGGCAAATCCGGATGGCGGGACGAATATAAGCAAAATCCAAATACCTTTTGCCATCCTTGAAATCATCAACTTCATATTCTGGATGAAGAAACCGAAAATGATGAAATAAGGGCCACCACACTTGCTTCAAAAACAACATTTCAGCTTGTTTGTGACCTTCTTTTAAGCGCCGCAACCGTTCACCGGTCCTCGCCTGCAAGTGCGCATTCATAAAGGCCTGGTATTCTTCTTCAAATCCCATAGCTTCCCTCCTCCTATCCAATAGTCATGTCTTTTTCAGCAACCTTTATAAACCATTGAATATATATTATTTAAATAAATATAATGGAAAAACTGCAAAAATTATACAGTTAGCCTAAATGACTTAACTAATTTGGAAACCGTTCTTTAAATGCGAGTGAAAAAAAGAGGTTTAATCTGGCTTAAATTGGAGAAAGTAAAAGGCAAATAAAGACTTTCGGAGTAGCTAATATAAAAAAATTTAAATATAGAACTATTTTTAGTTTAATAGAATTGTTAAATTTGTCAATCAATTATCTTTATATTTCGACAATAATTCTTATTTGGTGGATATGAAGATACTAATTTAGTGTGTATTGCTTCATTGTACAAGCGGAATGATATTTCTAGGATAAATGATGTATTTACTAAAAAGATAAAAGAGGAAATGGTTATGGCAGTCAATTAATAAATTTTATCACAAATTTTAATGATCATTCACTTAAAACAATTAGTTATTTAATTGCTCAAAATTCTAATGCAATAAAAATATATAAAAAGGCTCGATATGAGGAAATGAATGCAAATATTAGGGGGTGTTACTGGTTAGAATAGGGAAGGTTATCTGGTTTAAAGGTTAACAAGACAACCTTCCCTTTCTATTACATCAATCCTTGCTTGAGTCTACTTTTTGGGCTGGTCAAGTGCTTGGTAGGCTAACTGGTACTTTCCACCGTCTGCCACTTCTGAATGGTACAAAGCCTTGAGGGCAGTGTTTTTTTCAAGGCCGTGTTCTGCCTTCAACTCTTTTAAGCGTGTATGCAATTCTTTATTATCCTTGATTAGCTGTTGCATTTGCGATTTTATATACTTCAAAATGTCTAACTCCTTTCAGAACAAAAATCTGTTCTCCAAGTATAGCATGGATTAATTTTATTTAAATTAATCTTTATATTAAAAATCTACGACAAACCTCCACTTAGTTTCCAGATTCACATCCAAATCCTTATGATAAAAAATCAGGCACCATCCTCATGGGAGGAAGGTGCCCTGGTACAGAAAAATTCCCTATCTTAACATTGATCAGAATATTAGATTGTTCCTTACCACCCAATGTTTCTTATTGCTCACTTTTCTTAAAAAATCTCCCTCTATTTACGCTTGTATATTACCTGAATATTTAATATAATTGATTTTACCGGTATATTGTTAAATATTTGTTAAATATTTGTTAAAATACTTAACAAAAAAAGAGTGCCCACATTGATTATTGTGGGACACTCTCCTATTGCGAAAATCGCTGATTAGGCTTTTAATAGGATGATTAGTTAGAGCGTTCTTCCAACCAGTCGGCGATGGTTGGGTACGTTATTTTTGTAGCTTTACTGCTATAAGTAATAGAAGTATGGCCAACTGGTAAAACTTTATATTGTTTATCTTCACTTGATATCGCATTCATCAATGCTTCTACTTGATGCGGCTGAGCAATGAGGTCGTTTTTCCCAGCTAAATTGAGCACATTAGCCCTGATATTCTCAAGTTTGACCTTATGACCACGAATAACAAGTTCACCTTTTATCAGTTTGTTTTTTTGATAAAAGTCTCGAATCCACTGACGGTAGGCTTCACCAGGGAATAAAATTCCGTCGTTTAACCATTTTTGCAGTAGTTTAAAGCTCTTTATGAACTCTTCATTGCCAGCACGATCAACGAGACTTATATAGGGTCCAAAATTGGTTCCCATGGGATTGATCATTTTGTTTCCAAAGTCAATCATTTCTGGTGGAATAACACCATAGGTATCTACGACTTTATCAATATCAAAATAACGTTCATCTAGCATCAAACCATATGTGCCGCTATTTTCAAAATTAAAAGGACTTGTCATAAAGATAAGGTTGCGGATTGGCATTTCAGGGTGGAGAGCCGCAAATGCAGACGTGATCGTTCCGCCCATACAATAACCAAGGATCGATACTTCCTCAACATTAGATTTTCGCATTACCTTACGAACAGCACGTGGAATATAGTCCATAATGTAATCATCTAGTTTCATATTTCTATCTTCGTAACCTGGTGTACCCCAGTCAAGGAGATAGACATCAAACCCACGTTCAACCAAATATTCTACTAAACTTCCACCCTTAGTCAGATCCAATATATAGGGTTTATTAATGAGAGCATAAACTAAAAGAAGTGGAATTTTATGTTTTTTAGGTTGATCGGATATATACCGATAGAGCTTCGCTTTATTTCTAGTCCAAATAACTTCTTTCGGTGTAGGTGCCACTTCCGGTTCAGGCTCGGTGGTTAACACTTCAGTTGCCCTTGTTACACGTTGATACATCTCTCGATACTTTTCAGGTGTAAATTCGAGCAACTCATTCCATTCTGTTGGTATTAGAACGCTAATGACAGTTCACTCCTTACAAAATTTATTTACTCTTTCAAATATATAAGGAAATCTGTATCTTCATGACACTTACATGTAAAGTCCACCGTTAATATTTAATTGCTGGCCAGTAATATAGTCACCATCTTTACATAGGAAAACCACACCACGAGCTATTTCTTCAGGTTTGCCCAAACGTTTTTGCGGTACTTTTTCAACGATTCCTGCAAGAACTTTTTCAGGAATTGCTTGGACCATCTCGGTTCCAATAAATCCTGGGCAAATCGCATTAACTGTAACCTTACTTTTAGCAAGTTCAAGAGCGAGAGATTTAGTGTATCCAATTAATCCTGCTTTTGCTGCAGCATAGTTGGTTTGTCCAAACCCTCCAGCTTGTCCAATAATAGACGAAATGTTGATGATGCGGCCAGCATCTGATTCAAGAAGATAAGGTAAAGCAGCAGATGTATTGTTGTAAACACTGTTTAAATTAACATCTATTACTTTTCTCCAATCTTCTTCGTTCAGTTTCTTAAACGTGCTGTCTCTTGTAATTCCTGCATTATTAACCAGGATATCTAATCTGCCATAATGGTTGATTGTTTCTTGTACAAGGTATGCTGCTTCATTACAGACTGAAACATCTGCTTGAATGGCGTATGCATCTCCGCCAAATTCATTTATTTCTGCAACTACTCTGTCTGCTAGTTCTTTGCGGGTATTATAGTTAATGACAACCTTAGCGCCATTTTTAGCCAGTTCCAATGCAATCGATGCACCGATTCCTCTGCTGCCACCTGTTACAATTGCTACTTTGTCTCTTAATTGTGCCATTGCAGTCACCCCATTTATGATAGTTGTTAATTATTATTCTGCTAGTTTTCTAAATTACTTGGTTTAAAGGCTATTATGTAATACTGTTCTATTTCGTACTTTCTGATGTTTTTAACAAAGTAAGGATTTGATTTAATTTATTATCCAAACTCTTCATATCCTTTTTTACATTTGACAATTCTGTCTTAAATAACCCTTGATCTCCATGATTATCCAGCAGCTTTTCTTCCAATGTTTCTTCTAAATCATCAACTTTTGCATCCACATTAACAATCTGCGAGGAAATGTTAGCAATATCATTTCGAGTTGGTACATTCATAAATTCTAAGTACCGTAACGTTGATTCATCCATCATTTTTTTAAATTGAAGATTCATTTCCAAAATTTGTCCCATACCTTGAGAAGGGAAATCCTCGCTTACTTTTTGATCAAATACTTTACTAGTTTGGGAATAAAAATCCTTCCAGATGTCATAAATGTTAAAGTCTTGGTTCATGTTTTTTTCCTCCTTCATTACTTTTGTTGACGTATTCATCATACTAACTTCATAAGAATATTAAAAGGTTAAAAATTGAAAATTTTCAAAATATATTTCATCATTTTTTGACAAATTCCTCGCTTTTTTGCAAATTACATGATGAATAGAACAGGAGTGATAAAAATAGATAACCAATCATAGTATGGGTAAAAATGGTAATTTTTTTGTTGTTCCTCGTATCATTGCCTGTTTAGTTTGTGATTTCTTTACTATTTGCCCAAGGGTGTTGATCACGTTTAGTAGTTCCATTCTTAAAAGCAAAAAAATGAGGTGATCCTATTGGAATTTAATGAAAAGATTGTGTTAATTACAGGTGGAGCACAGGGAATTGGGAAAGAAACAGCTAAGAAGTTTCTTCAAGAGGGCGCAAAAGTCATAATATGTGATTATGATGAATCCGCTGGTAAAACTACACTAGAAGAATTGAATAACGAAAATGTTGAGTTTTTTAAAGTGGATGTAACCGACAGCACTCAGATAGGAGAGATGGTTCAATCAACAGTAAATAGCCATAACAGAATTGATGTATTAATTAACAATGCTGGAATTACACTTGATGGATTTCTAACAAAGATGGATGAATCGGCTTGGGAAAAGGTCATTTCTGTTAACCTGTCAGGTGTTTTTAAATGCACGAAGGCTGTAGCTCCTATTATGTTAAAACAGGGGTCGGGCGTCATTCTTAACGCATCTTCCGTGGTTGGTTTATACGGAAATATTGGCCAAACAAATTATGCTGCGACTAAAGCTGGGGTAATTGGGCTGACCAAAAGCTGGGCAAAAGAATTTGGACCTAAGGGGATCCGAGTAAATGCAGTCGCCCCAGGTTTCATTGAAACAGGCATGACTGCAGCTGTACCAGATAAAGTCCTTCAAATCATGAAGGAAAAGACCCCGCTTAAGAAGCTTGGAAAACCAGAGGATATTGCCTCAGCCTATCTGTTTTTGGCTTCAGATAAGGCCAATTATATAAACGGTGCGATTTTAAGTGTGGATGGCGGCTTAGTTATCTAAAACATTCTATCTACAAGTTGAGGGAGAAAATATAAATTTTCTCTCTTTTTTATTTTTCAAAAACTTTTCTACAAAACATTTCAATTTATACTAAAATTCAACAAATTTTTTGTCTATTTTTAATAATCTTTTTATTTATTGTTACGCACCTTATTTATTGCCATTAGTGGATTTCCTGCATTTTGTTAAAGGAGATAAAATGTTAAAAATTTCGGGTTTAGAATACGTAAACTTTTTAGAAATGAAGAAATGAAGCCGAATTTGTCGAAAAAGTTAAGCAAAAAAATGAGTCAAACTGTAGTAAAATTTGTGATGAATTATGATTCGAATACATAAATTACTTATTGGGGGAAATCCAAATGACCGTAAATGAAGTAGTAATTGTAAGTGCTGTCCGAACACCAATCGGGAGCTTCTTGGGAAGTTTACAAAATATTCCAGTAACTCAACTTGGGTCCACCGTAATAAAAGAGGCCATTCAAAGAGCAGGAATAACTCCAAATGATGTAGAGCAAGTCATTATGGGGAATGTTTTACAAGCAGGAGCGGGCCAAAATCCGGCGAGACAAGCTTCCCTTGCGGCAGGTGTTCCTCAAGAGTCACCAGCTATGACGATTAATATGGTCTGTGGCTCAGGCTTAAAAGCTGTTCACTTAGCAACAAATGCTATTCTTGCTGGAGAGGCAGAAGTAGTTGTTGCAGGTGGTATGGAGAATATGAGTCAAGCTCCATACTTATTAAAAGGCGGGCGAAATGGGTTTAAGATGGGTGATCAGAAATTTTTAGACAGCATGATTCAGGACGGATTATGGTGTGCTGAAAATGACTATCATATGGGCAATACAGCTGAAAATCTTGCTGAAAAATATGAAATCACGCGTGGTGAGCAAGATGAATTTGCAGCATGGAGTCAACAAAAGTCCCAAGCAGCGATTGAATCCAATCGATTTGCTGATGAAATTGTCCCTGTAGAGATACCTGGCCGCAAAGGACAAGTTACTTTATTCAGCCAAGATGAATTTCCACGTTTTGGAACGACAGCAGAAGGATTAGGTAAGCTTCGTCCTGCATTTAAAAAGGATGGTACAGTTACTGCAGCTAATGCTTCTGGAATTAACGACGGTGCTGCAGCATTTGTTGTGATGAGCCGTAAAAAGGCAGAGGAATTAGGTGTTACTCCTTTAGTAACTATAAAAGCAAATGCTGTTGCAGGTGTAGATCCGAGTATTATGGGAATCGGTCCTGTCCCAGCTGTGAAAAAAGCTCTAAAAACAGCGTCATTATCCTTAGAAGAAATTGAATTAATTGAAGCAAACGAAGCATTTGCTGCCCAATCAATTGCAGTAGATCGCGAGCTTCACTTTGACAAAGAAAAGTTAAATGTAAATGGTGGTGCCATCGCACTTGGTCACCCAATTGGCGCTAGTGGAGCAAGAATTTTGGTAACTTTAATTCATGAAATGAAGAAAAGAGAAAATCGCTATGGTCTTGCCACGTTATGCGTCGGTGGAGGACAAGGTGTAGCAACCATCATCGAGAATATATAATGTAAGACGAAAAACGAGGCTGACCCAAAAGGTCGTTGAATAACGACTCTTTTGGGTCAGCCTCCTCTTTTATTTTATTAAAAATGTTAATAAACTCGGGAAGAAGATAAAGATTACTAAAACGACCACGTATAAAACAATGTATGGTCAAATTCACCATACAACATATATAAATAGGTCATCGCCAAACTTTCAATATTGCCTACGAATCGAATCCTTCCTTGCTGTTTCATTTAATAAGTAACATATAGTCCGCTAATCTCATTCTTCAAATTTTCCTTCGATTAATAACCGATAGTCATTAGGGGTATCAACATCTGGTATGGCATTTCTATTCATCTCAGAAAAATAAACATGCCTCGAGAACTTTTTTAGAACCGATCTTCCTCCCTCATCCCCACTAATTTTTAATAAATACGGAAACATGTCTTTTTTAAATAAGACAGGATGCCCTTTACTACCTCGATATTTAGCTTGGATTATTGAAAAACCTTGGTGATTCTCGTAATCTTTGATAATTGTATTTATTTCTGTCGATGACATTAAGGGCTGATCCCCAAGTAAAAAAGTAACCGCTTGTGCAGTTTCTGGCAAGGATTGCAATCCAGCTTTGACAGAGGTTGATAACCCTTGCTCTGAACGATTATTATATATTATTTTACTGACTCCTTTTACTTTTGCCTCATTGACTAGATTTTTTACCAACGGATTCAATACAACAATAATCCCTGCTAATCCTGATTTTAGACATTCATCTATCGTATGACGTAATAGTGACTTTCCTTTATAGGGCAAAAGCAATTTAGGCTCACCCATTCGTGTCGAAATTCCAGCAGCTAAAATGATTGCCCACACATCACCTTTTTCATTTACATTGTCAATAATTGTTCATCCTCCTTGCGTAACGATCATTCACAGTATTCCCTCCTTATCATTTCACAAGATATGTAAGTGTCTTTTCTCAAAGAACTCTTTTATGAGCAATCCCCTTATTAACTGTGATCCATTGCACACCTCCATTATGCCAAATCATCTTCTGTCGTTCACATCCTCTTATACGATATGTCGTTGTCCATTTAAACAGAATAAACTCGCATAAATTGTAAATATTGTGTCGTTTTATTTAAGAGTCCGTAAACTTTATTGCCTACTAGCTTATTTAATATTTAACTAAGTAATGATGTTAGAAACACACATGGGGGTTATACATATGAGGTTAATAGATAAGCTAAAAACAAATAATTTTTATCTAGCTTCTTTTTTATTTATCGTAATTTTACTTATTTCAGCTTGTTCTCAAACATTATCTACTTCGGTCAAAGAAGGTGACTTCCCTTCTCCTGATGAGTGGTTACGTGCAGAGTTTTGGGAGTTTGAAGGCGGTGTTCCTGTTCCTGTTCCTGCCATAAATCCAATGACAAAAGAAAAGGTGGCGTTAGGAGAAAAATTATTCTTTGATACGAGACTATCTGGGAACAATGAAATGTCATGTATTAGCTGTCATGCCACAGATAAAGGGTTCATGGATGGTAAAAAAGTTGCCACTGGTAAGGATGGCCAAGAACTGGAAAGAAATACTCCCTCTCTTATTAACGCAGCCTTTTATCGTGAATTTAACTTAGATGGAAGCAAATCTTCATTGGAAGAACAATCTTTAATCCCTATTACAAAATCGAATGAGATGGATCAAAATATAGATGAGTTAGTCAAAGAGTTACAAGATGTACCAGGTTATGTTGACTTGTTTAATAAAGCATTTAAAGATGGTCTTACAGCTAAAAATATTGGCAATGCCTTAGCGTCTTTTGAACGAACTCTCATTCAAGTAGATACACCATTTGATCAATATATGGCTGGAGACGATAAAGCCTTAAATGCCGAGGAAAAATGGGGAATGCAATTATTTGCTACTAAAGGGAACTGTCTATCCTGTCATGCAGGCCCTACTAGCTCAGATAATGGCTATGATAACCTGAATGTTGATTATGAAAATAACGATTTAGGACGATACCTCGTTACGGGCATGAAAGCAGATATTGGGGCATTTCGTACTCCGCAGCTTCGTAATCTAAAGTACACCGCTCCATATATGCATGATGGCAGCTTAGAAACTTTGGAAGATGTGATGGATCATTATAATGAAGCACCGCGTGATAATATCAATGTGTCAGCTGATTTTATGCCACTACGATTAAACGATGAGGAAGAAAAAGCCATTATCGCCTTTTTAAATTCAATGAATAGTCCAGAGGTGCTCAAGATTGAGCCTCCTAAACTACCAAAATAATTGACAGGAAGTTCTAGTAATACACTCTAATCAAGGGTGTATTTTTTTTATAAAAGTAAATGTAAAGTATGTAAATTTTACATTAACAATATAATGAGATTGTTAATTTTCTACAATTTTCACCAATTTTCCTCCTATATCCTACAAATTTCCTATAAGATTAATTTGTTTATTCGAACAAATTATTATTTTAGGGGGAAAAATGGTGGGAAAACGAAATAAAATTTTACCATTAGCACTTGCCTTTGGATTGGTTGCACCAGTGGTTGCACCCAACGTTGCTCCAGTTAACGTATTAGCTGCAGCTAAAACGCCTACGGTAGATGCTATTAAATTCAATGGTATGACAGCTCCAAATACAATCGAGAACATGGTTAAGCCCTACTCAGAAGCAAGCGTCACTGTAAGGTATTCTGATGGAACGACAAAAGATTTTCCTTTAAGTTACAATCAGTTATTTGCTTCAGGAGACAAAATTGTTGATAAGAATGGCATGACATTTTCAGCTGGTACACCTCTTGATGTAAAAGGAAATCCAATAAAAGATCCTAGTGCCAAAAATGATACATATTTTGTATCCGATTCTCCAGATGCAAACACACTTATTAAAGCAAATAATGGCAAGCTATATATGATTTCACATTATGAGTATGATTCAGTTGATAGTGCCGGAAATAATGCTTACGGCCTAGTTCCTGCCTCTATGTCTCTATCAGAAGTAGAGCAAGATCCTTCCACAGGAGAATTAAAAGTAGTAAATGTAGATAAAATTGATTTTTCCACTGTTGACGGACTATGGATCCCATGTAATGGATCACTTTCTCCCTGGGGCACTCATCTTGGTTCAGAAGAATATGAGCCCAATGCTCGCGACTGGGCAGATGGTAATGTAAATTCTAACGCCTATCTACAACTAACTAGCTTTGCTAAACTTTTCTACAAAGGTGACGTTTCAAAAGCAAACCCTTATAACTACGGTTTTATTCCTGAGGTAACTATTAATAATGATGGTTCCACTACAGTAGTAAAGCATTATAATGTGGGCCGTTTTTCTCATGAAATTATGCGTATGATGCCTGATCAAAAAACAGCGTATTTTGGTGATGATGGTACAGATGTTGGTTTATTTATGTATGTAGCGGATAAAGAGGCTGACTTATCTGCCGGTACGTTATACGCTGCCAAATTCCACCAAACATCCCCAACTGGTGAAGCAGCGGGTTCCGGTGATCTAGAATGGATTAAACTTGGACATGCCACTGATGACGAAGTGAAACAAATAATCAATAGTGGGACTACCTTCAATGATATTTTTGAAACTGCCGATGCCCCTGCTGAAGGTTTTAAAGCTGTCAAAACAGATGCAAACAGTAAAGTTGAATATTTAAAACTTAAACCTGGAAAAGAAAAAGCTGCAGCATACTTAGAATCTCGCCGTTATGCAGCCTACCTTGGAGCATCGACGGAATTCCGTAAAATGGAAGGTGTAGCCGTTAATGCAGCAGATAAAAAAGCATATATCGCTATGTCTGAAATTTCTAAAGGGATGACAGATAGAGAAGGTGATGTTCAATTTAAAGAGCAGAAAGCTGGCGGTGTGTTTGAACTAGATTTACAACCAAATCAAAAAGATAGCGAGAATGCTGACATTACTAGTAGTTATGTTGCTAAATCTATGAATTCTCTTATTCTTGGAGACTACAAAGGTACTGCTGATGCTTTCGGAAATACAGCAGATCCCAATAAAATCGCTAGCCCGGATAATCTTGATTATTCTGAAACAATGAAAACACTATTCATTGGGGAAGATTCTGGATATCATACAAACAACTATGTTTGGTCATATAATCTTGAAACAAAAGAGCTTTCTCGTATTTTATCTGTTCCTGCTGGAGCTGAAGCAACTGGATTATCTGCAGTTGATAATCGTAACAACTTCTCCTATATTACGGGAAATTTCCAACATGCTGGAGAATTTGAACCTTCAAAAGTAACGGCTGTAAATGGAGCAGACTTACTAGATAAGATTGCTAAATCACCTTATGGCATACATCAAAGTGGTGCTGTCGGTTATATCAACGGATTACCTAAAGTTGATTCAGAAATTGTTTCCTACCGATTTATAAGCATGGATTCACCAAGCACCATTGAACAAATGGCGAAACCATATTCTGATGCAAAGGTTGAAGTAAAGTATAAAGACGGCTCTACTAAACAATTTGATTTAGACTATAAAGAGCTTTTTGCTTCTGGTGATAAAATTGTTGAAAAGAACGGTGCTAAATTCTCTGCCGGTACACCATTGAATGTAGATGGCGAGCCGATTGTGGACCCATCTGCTGCTGCATCTCCAGACACATATTTTGTATCTGACGCACCAGATGCGAATACACTTCTTAAACCAATTGGTGACAAGCTTTATTTAATTTCACATTATGAATATGACACATTTGATAGTGCCGGTAACAGTGCCTATGGTCTTGTTCCAGCGTCGATGTCACTAGCAGAAGTAAAACAAAATGAAGAAGGTAAGCTGGAAGTCGTGAATGTGAAGAAAATTGATTTTTCTTCTGTAGATGGACTTTGGATTCCATGTAACGGCTCTTTATCACCATGGAATACACATCTAGGATCTGAAGAATATGAACCTAATGCACGTGATTGGGTGGAGGGCAATGTAGATTCTACGACATATCCTGAATTATTGAGTTTTGCTAAGCTTTATTACAATGGGGACATTTCAAAAGCAAACCCATACAACTATGGTTGGATTCCGGAAGTAACAGTAGGAACAGATGGAAATGCTTCTGTTCAAAAGCACTATAGTGCTGGTCGCTTCTCACATGAAATCATGCGAATTATGCCTGACCAAAAAACAGCCTACTTCGGTGACGATGGTTCTGATGTTGGATTATTTATGTACGTAGCTGATAAAAAAGCTGATTTATCTGCTGGTACCCTATATGCTGCTAAATTTAAGCAAACAGGTACTGACAATGGTGGTTCAGGCGATTTAACATGGATCGAGCTTGGACATGCGACAGATGCTGAAGTAAAAGCAATTATTGACCAGGGTACAACGTTCAATGACATTTTTGAAACTTCTGCCGAAGCGAAAGAAGGTTTTACTGCTGTCAAAACAGATGCAAGCAGTAAAGTTGAGTACTTAAAGGTAAAACCAGGTATGGAAAAGGCGGCTGCCTTCATGGAATCCCGTCGTTATGCAGCCTATCTTGGAGCATCGACTGAATTCCGTAAAATGGAAGGTGTAGACGTCAATGCAGCAGATAAAAAAGTTTATATCGCCATTTCTGAAGTAGGTAAAGGGATGTCCGACGGAAAAGGTGACATCCAATTAAATGAACAAAAAGCTGGAACTGTATTTGAACTTCCGCTTAAAGGAAATGTAATGGATTTTAACGGTAAAGCAATCAACAGTGAGTATGTTGCCGGCTCAATGAAAGGATTAGTAGTGGGTGAATATACAGGCAAAGCTGATGAGCTTGGTAATACTGCCAATCCTGCAAAAATTGCAAGTCCTGATAACCTTAGTTACTCAGAAGCATTACAAACATTATTCATTGGTGAAGATTCCGGGTACCATACAAACAATTTCGTTTGGGCCTATAATGTAAAAACTGGTGATTTACAACGTGTGTTATCCGTTCCGGCTGGAGCAGAAGCAACAGGGCTGCAAGCGGTAGACGACCGTAACGGTTACCGCTACCTAATGAGTAACTTCCAACATTCAGGTGATTATGATTTTTCAAAGGTTACAAAAGTAAACCAATCTGATTTACTAAAAGCAATCGCTGAATCTCCTTATGGCATTGCACAAAGTGGGGCGATTGGATATATTTCTGGTCTTCCGTTAGTTGAGGTGACAAGTGGAGCTCCTACTAATCCTGATGGCACTCCTGGTGATGGTCCACAAGTTGGTAATGATCAGGCTAACCACATAGAGGTTAAATTGGATTCTAACAAAAAGGAAATGACTGTGACGCTTGATCAGAATGCAGCAAAGCTTTCCAAAAACGGTATTTTAACCATTGCCCCTGATCATGCTGTAGATCAGAATAAATTAACTGTTTCAGTTCCTGTAGAAACACTTGCAGCACTTGTAAAAGAGAATGGTTCATTATTCATTGACAAAGGCGATAGCTCTATGAGCATCCCTAAAGCAATTCTTGAACAATTAATTAAAGCAGCTGGAAATAAACCAGTAGAATTCATTTTCACTAAAAAATATGTCGAGGCGGCCATTGGTCCTGTATATGAATACACTATTCTGGCAAACGGAAAAGCAATTACAACCTTTAATGGTGAACAAATTACATTAACATTTGATGTAAACTCAAGTAATGTAAAAAATCCTGATCATGTGAAAGTTTATTATTATAATGAGGATTCTAAAAAATGGGAAGAAGTAAACAGCAGCTATGATAAGGACAAAAAGCTTGCTATGGCTGCCACAAAGCACTTCAGTACATTTGGTGTTTTTGAAAGCGAAAGTAATCAAGCTGTAAATGCAGCTAAACCCGTCGCTGTTGATAAAAACGGTAATCCTCTTCCAGACACTGCAACGAACAGCGGTAATTGGATATTAACTGGATTCCTTATTTTAGCAGCTGGGATCACTACCTTTTTTGCAAGAAGGAAACATCGTAACCGTTCACTAAATAATTAATAGGTATAAAAAAACTAGAGCTTGCAAAGGCTCTAGTTTTTCTATTAATGAAGGTGCCACCCCAGTTTGCTAAAGTATTAGCATCGGGGGTCTGGCAATTTTATTAGCATCTCATATGTGGGGAGTCTGGATTCATTTCCATAAACTCGATCCAATTTCCATCGGGATCTAATACCCAGAATTGGTAGTTCAAAGCCGTTCCTTGAGAAATTTCTACTTCTAAAGGAACACCCTTTTTCTTCAATTGATCTGCCGTTTCATAGATATCATCCACCTCAAAACAGATATGCTCCGCTCTGTCTTTAACACCCTCGGCACCTCCATAAAATAATTCAAGGAAACACCCGTCAGCCACTTTCACATATTCAATCCACGGTTCACCACTTGGTAGTTTCAATTCAAACGCTTTCTTAAAACCAAGCTTATTGCAATAAAAATCCAATGAGCGTTCCATATCTACTACATGAATACCTTTGTGATTAATCCCTTTAATCATTGTCTATTCCACCTTATCTTTCTTCTTTTACCTGCTTTTAAACCCTATAAGACTATTAATAATTTTACTAAATAATCCCGAACCTATGTAATGATTTTTTTCCAAAACCTGTGGGGATGGTTCTTGTGTTCTGCACTAATGGCATTAAAACAATGTGAACCGTTCTTGTGTTTTACTTAAAAAATATTTAATTTCTTCTATATACAAATTCCGACAAAGTATGACGCTAGTATTTAGTAAAATAATAGTTATAATGTAACAGTAAGGTAATATAATTGTAATCTTCAGATGCAAATCCATTAGTTTAAGATTGGTAAACGTTGATAGCTGGGCCACCAGGTTACGGGGGGAATCTACTTGGAAAGTACATTAAATTTAGAAGAAAATAATATAAAACGGAAAAAACCATTAAAACGGTTTTCAAAATGGAAGTTCATTACAACAAGTATCATCATTATTATTGCACTTATATTTGGGGCAATCAGCTATTATCAGGCCACCCACTTCAATACACATATCACGATTAATGGTATAGAAGTAAATGGACTAACTGCTGATGAGGCACTTAAAAAGTTAACAACAGCTGATTTAAAAAATATAGTCTATGTCGAAAAACAACAAATCTTCGATGGAAAAGATACGAAGATGGTATTTACGGAAAAAGATCTGCCAGGTATTAAAAAACTATTAAGCAACCAGCGGACGTTTTTTCCTTCTTCAAAGTCAAAAAATTACTCACTACAGCCAAGCAAAACGGATCAATATCGCAGCCAGACGATGAAAAGACAAGTGGAAGAAAAACTAATATCTATGAATAAGAGTTTAAAAGTACCTAAAGATGCGGAGGTACATTTGGAACAAGGAAACATTATCGTCACAAAAAGTATTGATGGTCAGCAGTATGATGTCACTAATCTATTAAAGGACTTCGAGGAGCAGGCATATACAAGTGAAATCCATCTGAATCCTGTATACATCCAGCCAATCAAAGAAGACAGTCCGATTGTAAAAAATCAAGAGAAAAAGCTGCAAGAACTCCTCGGGCAGACCGTTGAGTATAAGGTACAAGATAAAGTTTATACGTTAAATGCCAGCGATTTAATTAAAAATGCCTCTGTGTCAAAAGATTTGAAGATTACGATTGACACGGGTGATATTAAGAATAAGATTGCGGAAATTAATGATGGGCAATCCACATTAGATAAAAATTTCACCTTTACGACCCATTCAGGCTCGGTCATATCGGTTAAAGGACAAGGCTATGGCTGGGCATTAGATGTGAATAAAGAAACAGCACAGATTCAAGCCGCTTTTGAAAAAGGAGACAAATCAATTACTGCTTCAAATATACACGGACATGGCTGGAAGGGTGAAGGCTACGGTTTTGAAACGACAGCAAACAATGGCATAGGCGATACGTATGCTGAAGTATCCATTGCCGAACAGCGTATTTGGATTTATAAAAAGGGGCAATTAGTCCTCACAACGAATGTCGTTACCGGCAAACACAGCACCGGTGAAGATACATCCAAAGGTGTGTGGTATATCCTCTTCAAACGAACACCATCCACACTCAGGGGCACCTCTGTAGGCAACGGGGCTTATGAAGTTAAAGTCAATTATTGGGCACCATTTACGAATGACGGACAAGGCTTTCACGATGCCAGCTGGCGGAAAAACTGGTCGAGCAATGCCTATCTTACGGGAGGATCAGGAGGCTGCGTTAACACACCACCAAATGTTATGAAGGCCGTGTATGATAATCTAAGTACTTATGAGCCGGTAGTCATTTATTAAAACTAAAGAGACGGTGCTCTTGTTTTAACCCAAGAGCACCATTTTCATGTTCTCATATTTTTTTCTTCTAATGAAATATCCGATTGTTACAAACCTCCACAAGATTGGTTTGTCTCTTTTGTTTGTTGATTTATCTGTCCCTCACCTGTATTTTTTGTGACAGATTCCAATCCATAACCGGTAGAACTAATTTCCAAGCTCTCTTCTTTTTTCCTGTTTACAAAATTTTGATCCTCATTGTTTTTTTCCATTGTCCTCCTCCTTCCTAGATTACTAACATGCTTAAGGGTTTTGGTTTAGATCATCCCAAAATAACACCTACATGTATAAATTACCTAAAAAACGGATTTTTATTTAAATTGTATTAGGATTTTTACTTTCCCCAGTTTGGTAAAGTATTAACGCACCAAGAGTAAGGCACCAGTTCAAGCGAACAATTATGTCTAGAAAATTTTGTTAAAGGTAGAAAACTCTTTGTTATTACTGGTATGAACCGTATATTCTCTATAAAATTCACAAAGGCTGCTTCCACATGGAAGCAGCCCTCTTCCACCAAATAATTGATGGAGTACATACTTAACTCAACTGATTGGTTATCATCAAGTTCTGATTAGCCACAAAAGGCTTCATAGCTCTTGTTCTCTTATCAAAAGTAGCTACTTCTGTAACACCTTTATCCAGTAACATCTTTTTAATTTTATCTGAGTAGATTCCGAGATCATTAGGAAAATGCGAATCAGAGGATGTTGTAAACTTTACACCTTCATTGATTAAAATATCCAAAAATGTCGGACTTGGACAAAATTCTTTAACAGGATAGCGGTAATACAATCCTGGATTGATCTCTGTTGCGACGTCATACTCCACTAATGTTTTTGCTACCTCTTTATACATATGGACTAAACTAGCTTCATTCGGCCGATAATTAAATACTTTCATGTTATCTAAATGGGCAATGATATCAAACATCCCGCTCCCTGCTGCTTTTTTTACTGTTTCAAAATGATTTTTATACAGCTCATTCAAGTCACATTGCTGAAATTTATACTGAAGATCAGGATTATCAAAACCCCACCCATTATAAAAATGGACAGATCCGATCACATAATCAAAGTCATACTCACTTAAAATGGTGTGTAATTCCTCTTCGCCGCCGACAAAGTAATCTGCTTCGATTCCCAGCTTTAGGTCAATCCCCTTTGCTGCCCATTCTTTTTTCGCAGAAGTGATAAATGAAACAAAATCCTCTAACCTTCTTACCATTACCTTATCTAACCACTCCGCTTGTTTTTTCCCTATTTCCTTTGACTGAACATCAATATATCTAGTGAAATATTCTCTCGTTTCCTTGAAACGATATAAATGATCAACGATGCCCACTTCTTTGATTCCTTTGTTTAGTGCCTCTTGTAAATAAAAGTCTAACCACCATGTCGAGTATTCACTTTCTTGTAATCGCTTGTTCATCATTTCAATTGATTGGACCAGCCATTCTTTCGTATGGCGATCTTCTTTAATTGAGCCAAAATGCTCAATTGCTTTCAAACTCTTTTCAACAAAAGAAAGCGAATATGGACCCTCTTCAAGATGTATATGATAATCTACTTTCATTTGTTTCATCCTTCCCTATCGAAATTGCATTAGTAAATGGAAATCCATTCATTTTTGCTTTCAGGCCAGTCGAACGGTTTTTCTTTATCACAAATGATCTTCGTTACATTCGAAATCGCACTTATTTCAAACACCGATGTTTTATTTAACTTTGAGGAATCCGTTAGTAAAATCGATTCTTGGCTATGTTGAATCATGACTTCGGATACAAGCGATTCATCCATATCATAATCGTAGACAGCGTCTCTAGTAACACCACCACAGGAAATAAAGGCTCGGTTAAAATTAAATCTTTTTAAAAATTCAACTGTATAAGTACCCTTGACTGAGGATTGTTCTGGATTGGTGATCCCGGGCAGCATAATAACCTGACCTGAAATCCGTTTCTCTTCAATCGCTAAATTAAATCGGTATGCAGCACTTAATGAGTTCGTTACAATCGTTAATCCATGTCTATCTTCAATCATATCAGCAATATGGACCGTGGTCGTTCCTACATCGACCGCAATCGTATCACCATTTTGGATAAGCTCTGCAGCTTTTTTGGCAATTTTTAACTTTTCTTCATAATGGAGAGACAATTTCTTCTCATATACCATTTCTTTTTGAGTGGGAGTATACGGGACTGCACCACCATGTATACGCGACAACTGCTCATTCATCTCTAGCTCTGCAAGATCTTTTCTGATCGTTTCAGGGGTTACCTTTTGCATCCTGGCTAAATCCGTAACCATAATTTTTTTATGTAATTCTAATTGGGTTAAAATAAATTGATGCCGCTCATCTTTATTCATCTTTGTTTCCACCTCGAAACCAAACTTATATCTAATTCTTCATCACTATTAATCTACCAAAATATTCAAAGATTTCCAATAACCTTTCTTCCATCGTAAAAATAAGAAACAAGCTCGAATCCACTCATCTAGTATAAATACAATCCATATTCCGATAATTCCATAGTCTAACCAAATACCGACAATAAAACTCATCGGTATGACAAATCCCCAGACTACAATGATACTGATGAATACCGGGTATTTCACATCCCCTGCTACATTCAATGTCGAAACAAGAAGCACATTTGCCGTCCTGGCAGGTTCAAGTAAAATACTTAAAAAAACAAGTAGAATCGAAAGCTTAATAATTTCCTCATTTGATGTAAAAATAGGGACAATCGATGATGCTAAGCATGCGATAATCGCTGTAAATAAAGTTGTTACAATAATACTCTTCATGAGTAATTTTACTGAAAAGGAATACGCTGCATCCTTTAATTTGTTCCCAATTAACTTGCCAGTAATAATTTGAGCAGCCTGTGAGATCGCCATCGAACAGGCAAACACAATGGAAGTGATGGTTTGTGCATAAATCTTGGCTGTAATCGTGGCAGTACCTAAGCTTGCAATAAAACCGGTGATTATCACTTGTGATAAATTATAAGAAACATGTTCTCCAGCTGAGGGAATACCGAGAACTAGTATTTTTTTCATCGCCTTTACTTCTATGTTTAGCCAATTTATGATTCCAAATAGGAGCTCTTTTTGCCTGATAAAATAAATACATAAAATCATCATCCCAATCATTCGGCTCATATTTGTCGCAGTGGCCACACCGGAAACACCAGTGCCCAAAAGGGTTATTGGTGTAAATAGAACGATCGAGTTAAAAATAATATTCAAAATATTCGTAAATACTGTGACAAACATAACTACCTTAACTAATGAGTAACTTCTAAAAATACTCCCTGTCAAGCCCATAATCGAATGAAAAATAAATCCATAGGCAATCACTTTTAAATAGATTGCCGCTTCCTCCATTAAATTTTCTGGTGTTTGCAGCCATCGAAGGAAGGCCTCATTAAAAACCACTAATACAGTCGTCATAATGATGGTGAAAATGATATTTAAATAAAAGGCATGCACTACTACTTTTGCGCTTTTTTCTTTTTGGCTCATACCTGAAAGCTGGGTGAGCTGTATCGTTGTCCCGATATTGATGAATCCATAGATCATGGTGGTCACAACGATGATTTGATTCGCTAATCCCACTGCCGCTACACTTTTATCAGAGTACTGACTAAGCATTAACACATCCATGTTGCCTAATAATAGCTGGAAAAATTGCTCTATTAATAAAGGGATAAAAAGGAATTTAAACGTTGGAACTGCTTGAACGTTTTTCATCTATTTGTAATTTGCGTAGTGGTCAGTCTCAATGAGATGTGTATCAAACGATTGATTGTCTCGGAGTTCAATCACTCGTGCACCACGTGTCAGTTCCCCGTAACATTGGAATCCACTGATTCTGCCATAGCACAATTTAATTCCTTGATAGTCTGCAACAAAATCATTATCATGATCATGCCCACAAAACACACCAGCAACCTTTCCATCTAGTAATAAAGAAGTAAATAAACCTGTATTCATCATTGGTGAAGAAATGGTCTCATTTTTACTCCCTGTTACATTCCCATCCATTAAGGCATCTTTATATTCAGGAAGCGGAATATGCAAGAATAAGAGATCTTGTTTAAAACCTTTCCCTTTATGATAATATTGCTTAGAAACCTCATTAAACCACGTAACCTGATCAGGATGGACAAACTCATATGTGCCAATTCCTAGCGGGTCGATTGAACCACTATCAATGAAATAGAGGACATTTATAACATGGCCATCCATATCTTTGATTTCAATACAATAAGATTCCCGGTCCTCCACAATATGCACATGCTGCTTTTCTACTAGCTGCTCAATTTTTTCTTCCATTTCCCTCAAATCCTTGCGCGTAATCCCTTCTTCTGAATCATGGTTTCCATACGTAATCGCAATGGGTTTATTTAATTCATTTAATACCTTGATCAATTCATCAAAGCTTTTTTCAGGACCTGGGACACCTTCAGACCAAATTAAATCTCCCGTAATGACAACTAAATCTGGATCTGCTTTTTCAGTCATATTTTTTATGTGATGAAATGTAAGATCATCATGTTCATGAAATGGCATCGAGCCAATATGCAAATCCGTCAATTGTAGAATCGTAAATTTCCCGTCTTCTCTCATTAAAAGCTCCAACATTTTCACTCCTATTCTTTTACTGAACCAATATTTACCCCTTTAACAAAGTATTTTTGGATAAATGGATAAATCATAATAATTGGCGCCACAACTAAAATAATTGTGGCCATTTTCAATGAGTCACCTGTTACGGTTATTTTCTCTAACATGGCATAAGCCCCCGAATTTCTCAGCAGCGCATCCGCCATTGCCTGTTGTTTCGTCAGCATCTCTTGTAATAGCGTTGCAAGTGGTTTTAGTTCAGGATTTCTTACATAAAAGGATCCCGAGAACCAATCGTTCCAGTGACCAACGGCATTAAATAGTCCAATCGTTGCAATCACCGGTTTACTCATCGGCAGAATAATTCGTAAGAAGATTTGAAATTCACTGCATCCATCAATCCTTGCTGCTTCTTCAATGCTATCTGGTATTTGTTGAAAAAATGTCCTCATGATTAAAATATTCCACACGCTATAAAGACTTGGAATAATATAAACCCAAATGGTGTTTGTTAATTTCAAATCTGTTAAAACCAAGTAGTAGGGTACAATTCCACCGCTAAATAGCATCGTGAAGAAGATGATAAATGTGATGATCTTCCTGCCTGGCAGCGTCTTTGTTTTCAGAGCATACGCAGCCATAGCTGTTAAAAATACGCTGATGATGGTTCCGACTACCGTTCTGAACAAACTGATGCCAAATGCGTTGATTATGGATGATTGCTTAAATACTTCTAAATAATTCTCGAAGCTAAACTCTCGAGGAAAAAAATTAATACCGCCTCTTTGTGCATCCGTACCTTCATTAAACGATAGTGCTAGGATATTTAAAAATGGAAGAATAATCGTTAAGCAAAGAAGAATCAATATGATGATATTGAACGTTTTAAAGAACCGCAATGATTTATCATGATCGTCAAACATCTAATCTCCTCCTTTAAAAAGAAGCTTCCTTCCTTCATCGAGCAAGGAAGCTTATAAATTTTAATATTTAATCGTAGTACCTTCTTTTTCTTTATCTTCTAGGATTTTGATATAATCATTTAAACCGGACTTTTCTAGTAGTTTCTTAGAATCTTCAAGTATTTTTTTTGCTTCATCCTCTGATTTACTGTAATAAGCACGTAATAAATTTTCATTATACGTTTCTAAGGCAATATTGAGATTTTCCCCATTTTTAGATTCATAAATAAAGGTTTGAGGAGTGGAGCCATCTATTACCTTAGCATTCTTGAACTTCTCGTCATAATTCCAGAGCTTAAGGATTTTTTCTGCGGCTTGTGTATCTTCGCCACGTACTCTTTCACCGTATTCATGTTCACCAAAGTCTGCGAAATTATCCATATCTGTATATCCAAGATGCTCAGCCCAATAAGAACCTGCACCTCTGAAACCTAGCTTCGCAGCTGCCGCTGGATCATTTTCTTTTAAGTCTAAAATCTCTTTTTTAACAATTGGATTCCCTTTTTCATCTAGTGTATAGTCTCTGCCTTCGATTCCATACTGACTAAGTAATTTCCCTTCACGGCTTGCTAGAAAGTCTGCTAGTTTCACAATATCCTCTGGATGCTCAGTGGTAGAAGGAATCGACCATCCTGCATATCCAGATTTGTAGTTTAATTGCATTTGATACTTCCCTTCAGCTGTATTGACTGGTCCTAGTGGAACATATTTCATATCATTATTTTGCACAACATAATTATGCATATCAGCCACAATTCCAAATGATTTGTTCACAATACCTTCCTTGGCTTTATTTTCCTCCATAGTGAAAAACTCAGGGTGTAGAAGGCCATCATTTAATAATCCACGAACAAAATTAACACGTTTTAAACCATAATCTGTTTGTGATTCATGCTTGATTTTTCCATCTTTATCTTTTAAGAATTTCTCACCTGAATCTCCTGACCAGACAAGATCATTGAAAATAAAGTCTCTATCTGCCCCGCCCCATGCAGTTGGACCAATTGGTGTAATAGGCTTGCCATTCACATCTTTAAAATTGCCAGCTTTAATCTTCTCGGCAAGTTCACGTAATTTGTCCGTTGTATCAATTTCAGCGGGATTAATGCCTAATTGATCGACTATATCTTTTAAGATATACGGTCCACCCACATATTTACGAGTTACGGTACCAGGCTCACGTGGAATGGACATATGTACAAAGTAGCTTGCACCTTTAAATTCATCTCGAAACATAATATTGTCTTTCGTGTCTTTCGGTAAGTAACCATCCTTAAAATACTTGCTATAAATCTTTGTATCTTTGAGCATTGGTGTTAAATCGGTGAACATTCCTTCACGTGCACCTTTTAATAAAATTTGCATTTCTGGTCGTCCGCTATTGTTCAAATAATAAGCGATAAAATCTGGTAGATCCCCAGCTGCCAGCCCTGAGGTTAAGGCCTCTGTTGAATCTTCAACGGTAATCCCTTGCAACTCCAAGGTAATCCCTGTTTTTTTCTTTAATTCTGCTGCGATTTCTGGATTCATTTCAGGCGAAACGTCACCATCACTCTCAAACACAAGCCCTTTTATGGTTCGATCAGCAATCCAGGTATCCGGTGCATCTTTAGGCTTTTCACGACTTGAACTTACTTCAGACTTTTTCGAACAAGCAGTGAGCAACAAAATGCCGACAATAAGCAATAAGAAAAATTTAGATGACAGCTTTTTCATAGTAATGGGTTCCTCCCGAAATTTGTTTACCATAATGATGTGTTAAATTTCTTGCTCGATAAACGGTTAACTACTAGCACCAAAATCAACCCTACAATCCCTTGCATCATCCCAACCGCTGTTGCATATCCAAATTGACCGCTTTGCAGCCCGGTTCGAATCACATAGGTATCAATAATTTCAGAAACTTCAGCATTTCCTGGTGTTTTCAACAAATAAATTTGGTCAAATCCTGCAGAAAGGATATTCCCTAACGATAGTATAAACAGTATTAAGATCGTTGGTCTTATCCCTGTTAAGGTAATATGCCAAATTTGTCGCCATCTATTTGCTCCATCAATGGCCGCTGCTTCATAAAGGGAAGGGTTAATCCCCGCAATGGCGGCAAAATAAATGATGGAATTCCAGCCAATATCCTTCCAAACATAGCTCCAAAACATAATCGGATGAAAATTCTTTTCTTCCATTAAGAAAAATGTGCTCCCGTCACCTCCCATAAAGGATATAAATTGATTCAGCAGCCCGGTATTGGGTGCTAAAATACTTTGCAATATTCCTACAACAACCACCCACGAAATAAAGTGCGGCAGATAGGTAATGCTTTGGATAAAACTACGGATTTTATTGTTTTTAATTTCATTAAGCATCAGTGCCAAAATAATTGGAAACGGCAACGCTAATATCAATTTCATGGAACTGATAATGAGTGTATTTTTAATAAACGTCCAACTTTGGGGATCCTGGAAAAAACGTTCAAAATATTTAAGCCCAACCCATTCACCGCCAAATAATCCTGTATCAAAGCGGAACTCTTTAAATGCTAATACCATACCTGCCATAGGTAAGTAAGAAAAGATAATAAAGAAAACAATGCAAGGCAAAAGCATGAGATACTGAGCACGATGCTGCCATATATTTTCAAAGGTTACCTTCATTGGCTGAACCTGGTTCTTTTTCTTCCTTCTGCCCTTTTTCACCGCAGTTGCTGTTTCTATCGTCTTACTAGTTGTGATCTCCATCAAGTCATCCTCCTTTCAGATAAAAAAGTTTTAATTAGCAACAACTTCTTCATCTTGGATCGTACCTATCGAGGGTAATTCGATTCGTTCTGTTGAGTCTTTTTCAAAAAAGTGAATATGGTCCATATCAAAGATCATCTCAATGGATTGACCTGATTCAAACGGTTCAATCGCATCCACTTTTGCAATGATATCCTGTTTATTCAATTTCACATGTAAGATCGTCTCAGATCCTGTCAGTTCCGCTAATTCCACATTTGTATGAAAATGATAATTATTGTAGGATTTTTTCTCATTAGAAATTTTAATATGTTCAGGCCGAATTCCGACCACGATCGATTTATTCATATAGCCTCTTGCTTTTAATAGATTCATTTGTTCGCTTGGGAGCGAAATTATCGTGCCTGCTGCATCAAGCCCATTGTCTACTAATCTGCCTTCAATAAAATTCATCGCTGGAGCACCGATAAAACTGCCGACAAATATATTATTGGGTTTCGCATAGATTTCTCTTGGTGTTCCTACTTGTTGAATGACACCATCTTTTAAAACGACAATTCTCGTTGCCATTGTCATTGCTTCCGTTTGGTCATGGGTAACATAAATGGTCGTTGTCTTTAACTCTTTATGTAGTTTCATAATTTCCGTACGGGTTTGTGTTCTTAATTTCGCATCAAGATTCGAAAGGGGCTCGTCCATTAAAAATACTTTTGCATCTCTAACGATGGCTCTTCCTAAGGCAACACGCTGTCTTTGCCCACCTGATAACGCCTTGGGTTTTCGATCTAACAATGATTCAATATCTAATATTTTGGCTGCCTTGTGAACCCGTTCTTCAATTTCCTTTTTTGGTATTTTTCTTAGTTTTAAAGAAAAGGCCATATTTCCAAATACCGTCATATGTGGATATAGTGCATAGTTTTGAAAAACCATCGCAATGTCTCGGTCTTTTGGTTGGAGGCGATTTACTACCTTATCATCGATGAGAATTTCCCCACCACTGATACTTTCAAGTCCAGCAATCATTCTCAATGTGGTAGATTTCCCGCACCCAGATGGTCCGACAAACACAATAAATTCTTCATCATTTATGGATAAATTAAAATCCTTGACTGCCTTAACCCCGCCGCTATACTCTTTAGATAAATTTCGAATCGTTAATTTAGCCATGTTACCTCCCGCATAAGTCATTAATTTTCCGTTTTTCTTTTGTTTTAATTAAAAATTATTTTGTTTCATTTTTGTTTACACTTTTAATTTAACAGGCAAATATTAAGTAAATATATTCTTAAAGTAAATAAATTGTTAATTCAAACGAGGTCAAGCAATATCATTACATACAACAAGTCCTTGAATGCTTTGGAATCTTACTCCCATGCAATTAAAATAAAAAAAAGCCGTTTATGAGGAAAAGAATGCAATGATTAGGGGATGTTATTGGATAGACTAAAAGGATTTTTACATTTTAGAAAGAACTTATTACAAAGGGGATATATTTTAAAAAGGACAATTCTCTGGAAAGAGTGATACATGTGAAAGAAATGACCTTTAAAGCATTTGCCATAACGCATGAAATTGATTTGAACAAAATCGCTATTCATTGCGGTATTCCTAAGAAATTCACCTGGGAACAGCCTTTGATCTTAAAGGGCGATATTCTTGAATCAATTCTTTTTAAGAAATTGGACGAATCGCAAATGGTGCTGGTTTTTTCGTTTGGCAGTATTGTCTTCATTAATCACTCCCACGTTGATGAGATAAGGACCTTATTGCACTACATCCATTCCTTCGAGCCAGACTTTGATATTGAACATGCCAACCGATATACGGATGATTACTGCCTTCATATTAGCGAAACGGAGAATTTCGAATTGACCGACGAATATGTGGTTGTGCCAGAATTTGAGGAGTTTTATCCTGAATTGATTTCTACAGTAATTGCAAAATCTGTGGCCCTTGAGAAAACAGAGGAACAACTCGGGGAAATTCACGACAAGCTTGAAAGCATGATCGACAGACTGGAGAAAGGAAAATTGAGAATCGGCAACAAGGAACTGGCACGGACCACTGCGAAAATTGTCCGTCACGAGTATAATACTCTTGCCTATATCATGATTTTGGATAAGCCTGATATTACGTGGTCCAGCAGCACTGCCAGCGAATTTTACGACAGAATGCTAGAGTTTTTTGAGTTGAATGATCGGTACAAAATTTTGAAAAGCAAAACGGAGATTTTATATAACATCATGGATGGTTTTTCCACCATCAGCCATTCAATCCGGGGACTATTCGTAGAATGGATCATTGTGATTCTAATTGTTGCAGAGATTAGCCTGACGATTCTACAAATTGTTGGTAGGCTATAATGGATGTACATTAAGCTATACTTTTATTATTCAAAATTAAAACTCCTTTGTAGAAGACTTGTTTGTTTAGGGAACAAAACAAGGTCATCACCTTCTACAATAGGAGTTTTTTTGTTTATCATATAAGAATTTATAAGTTTTGACTTTAAGAATTGTCCAGCTCCAGGTCCATACGCCGCTAAATGGGCGCTTGCGCTTTTCTTAGTAAAGAGTTTTAAATGATCCGTGCCATAACGATTCCTTCGATTTTCTTAATTTTTTCTTGCAAACCAGGAATGATATCGCCGTTTATTTTTTCATCAATATCTATCATCGTATACGCATATTCCCCACGGCTCCTGTTCACCATGTCAGCGATGTTCAAATGATAGTTTGAAATGGCCGAAGTAATCTGTCCCACCATGTTTGGAACATTTTTGTGAAAAGCTGTCACACGGCGCTTTCCTGAATAAGGAAGGGAAGCGTTTGGAAAATTCACCGAGTTTTTGATATTTCCTGTTTCCAAAAATTCCTTGACCTGACGAGCCGCCATAATGGCACAATTTTCCTCTGATTCTGATGTTGAGGCACCAAGATGTGGAATGGGTACCGTGTTTTTCATTTTTAATACATTTTCATTTGGGAAGTCTGTTATATACTTACCAACGATTCCATCTTCCAGTGCCACTGCCATATCCACTTCATTCACTAACTCGCCACGTGAGAAGTTCAAGATATGAACGCCCGGTTTCATGATGCTAAATGCCTTTTGGTTAAACATTCCTTTTGTATCATTGGTTAATGGAACGTGGACTGTAATGTAATCAACCTCAGCAAACAGCTGCTCGATCGTCATCGCACGCTGTACATTACGGGATAAGTTCCATGCTGTATCAACAGAAATGAATGGGTCAAAGCCAATGACATCCATATCTAAATCGAGTGCATCATTTGCTACAAGCGCACCAATCGCACCTAAACCAATGACACCAAGCGTTTTTCCTTTAATTTCTTTCCCTACAAATTGTTTCTTCCCTGCTTCAACAAGCTTTGGTACTTGTTCTCCTTTATCTGCTAACGTCTTTGTCCAGGCTACACCGGCAAAAAGGTTACGGGATGAAGCAATTAATGAAGTTAAAACCATCTCTTTTACAGCGTTGGCATTAGCACCAGGTGTATTAAAAACAACGACTCCCTGCTCTGTATATTTTTCCACCGGAATATTATTGACACCCGCCCCTGCCCGTGCGATTGCTTTTAAATTTGGACCGAACTCTAATGAATGCATATTAAAACTGCGAACAACAATGGCATCAGGATTCTCGCTGTTATTATCAATCGTAAAATGCTCTTTATTGAATACCCGTAGCCCGCTTTCTGCAATATTATTTAATGGTTTAATGGTTTTCACTTTATCTGAAATTAGTGTGCTCATCCTGTATACTCCTCTTTTTTAAGGTAGTTTTTTATCAAACTTATCACTAATAAAATAGATTTTAATCTAGGGAATCTTACATCATACAAATGTTATGAAAGTCTATATCTACTACAATTTAAAAGCAGTATTCGGATTATCCCCTCCTAATAAACAGAAAGAGGTAAGGGGGTACACTTCCCTTACCTCTGCCCAGGCGAACGGCTCTGACACTATGTGCTCCCCCGCGGTTATCCGCGTTTCGCCAGTTACACATAGCCTTTTTTCATTTATTATACTTTACCAAATTTTCTGTTTTTTATCAATTAGTAATTTTTAAAAAAGACAAAATAGTTTTAATAAACTATTTTTCCATTGACTTTCAATTCAATTCGCTATAGGATTATGATAATTTAATAGATTATCTATCTTATCCAGAGAGGTGGAGGGACTGGCCCTTTGATACCTCAGCAGCAGCCTATATGACGTGGACTGTGCTAATTCCAGAAGCGATTAAGCTTGAAGATAAGAAGAGTAAGCAGTCTTTGCTTGTGCCCAAACCTCTTCTTATATAGTAAGAAGGGGTTTTTATTTTTCAATATGAATCCGATGGATATTACTAAAATAGGAGCTGATTAAATTGACAAATTCATTATTAGTGAAAGCACCATTTAAAGCAGATCACGTGGGAAGTTTTTTAAGACCTGAGCGATTGAAAAAAGCACGTTTACAAAAACAAAACGGGGAAATCACAGCAGAACAATTACGTCAGATTGAAGATGAAGAAATTACTCGCCTTGTTGAAAAACAAAAAGAAGTGGGTTTACAAGCTGTAACAGATGGAGAATTAAGACGAGCTTGGTGGCATTTCGATTTTCTTGGAGGACTTGAAGGGGTTGAATTTGTTGAAACCGAAAAAGGACTGCAATTTAATGGGATTGAAACAAGACCACATGGCGTTAAAGTAACAGGAAAAATTGATTTCGGCAACCATCCAATGATTGAGGATTTTAAATTCTTACACAGCATTGCCGGTGATCATGTAGCGAAATTCACCATTCCAAGTCCCAATATGTTAATTGCACGCGGACAAGGAATAAATGATGTCTATGATCGTTATGAAGAATTTGTAGATGATTTAATCCAGGCTTACCAAAAAGCCATTCAAGCTTTTTATGATGCTGGCTGCCGGTACTTACAATTAGATGATACTTCCTGGGCATCACTATTCTCAGAAGAAGGCAGAGACAAACTGAAGAAAGATGGTTATGAGCCTGAAAGTCTTGCTCAAACATATGCTAGAACCATCAATGAGTCCATTGTGAACAAACCTGAAGATATGATTATTACGATGCACATTTGTAGAGGAAACTTCCAATCCACTTATACCTCTTCGGGCGGGTATGATTTTGCATCGGAAATTATTTTTGGCGGTTTAAATGTGGATGGCTTATTCCTTGAGTTTGATGATGAGCGTTCAGGTGGCTTTGAACCACTTCGCCATGTCAAGCGACAGGACCTTCAAATCGTTTTAGGATTAATCACATCGAAATTCGGTGACCTAGAAGATCCAGAAAAAATAAAAGCAAGAATAAAAGAAGCCAATCAATATGTTTCTTTAGATCAACTTTGCCTCAGCCCACAATGTGGCTTTTCTTCTACTGAAGAAGGAAACCGTCTAACAGAAGAACAGCAATGGGACAAAATCCGTCATGTGATTCGTATCGCACAGGAAGTTTGGCAATAAGAAAAGCGCAAGCGCCCGTTTAGCGGCGTATGGACTGGAGCACTTTGACTGAGATAAAGGAAACACGGAGAGCGACAGCGATCCGATGTTGACTTATCGTAGGGAAAAGAGCGAAGTACACTAGCCGCTGGGTGCTGGAGCTGGACAATTCTCAAAGTCGAAAATTTTATACTTTCTTATTTTTTAGAAAAGGACAAATCCTCATTTAGGAAAAACTTAAGATAAATTAGAAAAAAATACCAAAATGGCCCATCATTTATGAAAATAACCTGTTTTTTAGTCGAAATTTGTCATGTTTTTTTCATTTTGCCTATTGCGATTATTTATATATACTGCTAATATTAAGTAGCGTTAATTGGAAAGCTAAATATTCAATATATCTGAGTCTTTCCAGCAGATAATTTTTGACCACTTCCTTAAAGAAGTTAAGGCCATACGGACAGCCGGGTCAAATGCCGATTGGCAACTTTAGTTGCCTTATTGATTGAGTTAAAAGCTCAAATTTTATAAGTTGGTTACTTTACAACCAGTGCATATGCACACAACTTGTGAAACGGTCAATAAGAGTAGTAAAAGTGATTATTTGCTATATAGACTCTGAACCTATGTTGATATATCTTGAATATTTAAGAGAGCTTTCTTCCATGTGTCTTAGAACTTTTATGGAAGACGTATAGATGTGACCTTTTGTCATGGATATGCTGATTTCTTAATATTGCTGATTATATCTAAAGCAAGTGTTGTGCGCAATTATGCGTTTTGCACTTGCTTTTTTTGTTGTTCAAAAATTTATTGAGGGGTATGACAATAATTAGGTTGTGATGGATTCCTCTTTGCTTTACAAAATTTATTTAGTTAGGAGATAGGAGAATGGGAAAAGCACTTATTATCGGGGCTGGCGGCGTGGCATCCGTTGCCATCCATAAATGTGTTCAAAATAGCGAAGTATTTGAAGAAATTTGTATCGCAAGTCGTACAAAATCAAAATGTGATGACATAAAAGCAAAACTAGATGGCGGTAAAACAAAAATCACCACTGCACAAGTGGATGCAAATAATGTAGATGAGCTAATTGCTTTAATTGAAGAGGTAAAACCGGATATCGTAATGAATTTAGCCTTACCATATCAAGATTTAACGATTATGGATGCATGTCTTGCAACAAAAACAAACTATATGGATACAGCAAACTATGAGCCGGAAGATACGGCAAAATTTGAATATAAATGGCAATGGGATTATCGCGAGCGCTTTGAAAAAGCTGGAATTACTGCTCTTTTAGGCAGCGGTTTTGACCCTGGTGTAACAAGTGTATTTTCTGCCCATGCCCTTAAACATCATTTTGATGAAATTGAATATATCGATATTCTTGACTGTAATGCCGGCGATCATGGCTATCCTTTTGCAACAAATTTCAACCCTGAAATCAATATCCGTGAAGTTTCTGCCAAAGGGAGTTACTGGGAAAACGGTGAATGGATTGAGACTGAGCCAATGGAAATCAAACGCACGTATAACTTCCCTGAAATTGGCGAAAAAGATATGTATTTGCTGCACCACGAAGAAATTGAATCACTTGCCTTAAACATTCCTGGTATTAAACGGATCCGTTTCTTCATGACATTTGGCCAAAGCTACCTTACACACTTAAAAGCACTGGAAAATGTAGGGATGACTTCGATTGAGCCAATTGAATTCGAAGGAAAACAAATCATTCCACTTCAGTTTTTGAAAGCCGTATTACCAGACCCTTCTTCCCTTGGACCGCGTACAGTTGGAAAAACAAACATCGGCTGTATCTTCCAAGGTAAAAAAGACGGAAAAGATAAAACGTATTATGTTTACAATGTTTGTGACCACCAAGAATGCTATAAAGAAGTCGGCTCACAGGCAGTAGCCTATACAACTGGCGTTCCTGCAATGATTGGTGCGATGATGTTAATGACTGGAAAATGGAATAAACCAGGCGTATACAATATTGAAGAATTCGATCCAGATCCATTCATGGATGCCTTGAATAAATGGGGACTTCCATGGAAAGAAAGCTTTGACCCAGAGCTTGTTGACCCTAAACCTTCTAAAGATTTAGAACCGGAGTTCACTCGTTAAGATGCGGTTTGAAGAATTACCAACACCGTGTTATGTCGTAGATGAAGGGCTTCTCGAAAAAAATCTAAAAATCCTGAATGGGGTCATGGAACGAACAGGATGTAAGATTGTTTTGGCACAAAAAGCATTTTCAATGTATACGATGTATCCTCTCATTGGAGAGTATTTAAGTGGTACAACCGCAAGCGGCTTATTGGAGGCTCGCCTTGGTTACGAGGAAATGGGAAAAGAAAATCATGTCTTTTCCCCTGCCTATCGTGAGGATGAAATCGATGAAATCATCTCAATATGTGATCATATTATCTTTAATTCCTTCTCACAGTTAGAAAAATTTAAAGATAAGGCACTTCAGGCTGGTAAAAAAGTGGGCTTGCGCATCAATCCTGAATGCTCTACACAAATTGGGCATGCCATCTATGATCCATGTTCACCAGGTTCTAGGTTCGGTGTTACAAAAGAAAACTTTCGTCCCGATTTGCTTGAAGGCGTTTCAGGGCTGCACTTCCATACACTTTGCCAGCAAAACTCTGACGATTTAGAGACAACTCTGAATGCAGTCGAAGAAAAGTTTGGCCAATGGCTCCCGCAAATGGAATGGATCAATTTTGGCGGCGGCCACCACATTACGCGGGAAGATTATGATATCCCGTTGCTGGAAGATTGTATTAAGAGAATGCAGGATAAATACGGTTTAGAAGTCTATCTTGAGCCGGGGGAAGCTGTTGCTCTCAATGCAGGTTATCTCATTACCACTATACTTGATACGCATCAAAACGGAATGGAGATTGCAATACTTGACACGTCTGCATCTTGTCATATGCCTGATGTGTTGGAAATGCCATACCGTCCTCCCCTTCTTGGATCAGGGGAAGTAGGAGAAAAACCATTTATGTATCGTCTTGGAGGACAGACTTGTCTTACAGGCGATGTAATTGGAGATTATACTTTTGATCAGCCCTTAAAGAGCGGCGATCGATTAGTTTTTGGTGATATGGCCATCTATACAATGGTAAAAAACACTACGTTTAACGGAATGCCACTTCCAGCCATTGCTGTTCAATCTAAAGATGGAGATTGTAAAATCGTACGCCAATTTGGCTATCAAGATTTTAAGATGAGACTATCATAATAGGTTTCTTTTAAAAAGACCAGACTCCGAAACACGAGTCTGGTTTTTTGGGTGCCTGTCACCACCCGAATTTTGTCGATATTTCGTCCTATTCCATATAATTGATAGAATCGAGATATAAAATTCTCTTATGAGTCTCTTTTTATTGCTTAACCATCTAGACAGTTGTATAATTTTTATCCATATCCTACTTTGTTAGAAATACGAAATAAATGAGAAAGAGAGACATACATGAAATCCTCGAAAAAATGGTCGTTATATTTATTAATGTTTGATATGTTTATCACGTTTAGTGCAGTTGGACTCATCATCCCTGTTATGCCAGCCTACTTGAAAACGTTTGGAGCAGCAGGGCAGGCATTGGGCTTTATTATTGCCGCTATTGCCTTTGCTCAATTTATCTTCTCTCCAGTCGCAGGGAATTTATCTGATCGCCACGGCCGTAAAAATTTAATCATTTTCGGTCTTTTCGTGAATGGCCTGTCACAAATCTTCTTTGGGCTCTCTACAGAGTTGTGGATGCTTTTTGTTTGTAGATTCTTTACTGGCGTCGGTTCAGCCTTCATCGTACCTCCAGTTATGGCTTACGTGGCTGATCTTACAACAAATGCAGAACGAGGCAAAGCAATGGGTATGATTGGCGCAGCTATTTCATTAGGATTAATGGTTGGTCCTGGGATTGGTGGATTTCTCTCAAATGTAAGCCTGCACTTTCCTTTCTATTTTGGAGGCTCCGCTACCATCATTGCTGGATTTTTATCCTTCATCATTCTGCCATCCATCAAACCAGTGATTACACAGCAGGTTAAGGGAGAAAATTTATTCCATCAAATGGCCCGCTCCTTTAAAACAAGGTACTTTGTTTTATTAATCGTTGTGTTTGTATTCTCTTTTGGGATTGCCAATTTCCAATCAACCTTAACAATGTTTTTAACGTATAAATTTAATTTCACCCCAAATGAACTTGCGATTGTCATGACGTTTGGCGGCTTTGTCGGTGTTATTGTTCAAGGATTCGCATTAAATAAGTTATTTGGTCTGTTCGGTGAAATGAAGATCATTTTATTCGGCTTACTGGTTGCAGCGATTAGTATGTATGGCATGTTATATGTTAGTGGCTTCTACATCATCCTATTAGTGGCGACCCTATTCTCAGCTGCAACGACTTTAATTCGCCCAGCCGTCAATACGTTAATTTCGAAAACAGCCGGCGATGAACAAGGATATGCTGCCGGGATGAATAATTCCTATATGAGTTTAGGCTATATGATTGGACCCGCATTAGCCGGGACATTATTTGACTGGCATATGAGTCTTCCATTTACGTTTGGCTCGATTATCTTAATTGGCTGCTTCTTCCTAACTTTTGCTTGGACAAAGAAGAAGACTGCCACCCAACATGCATAAGTGAATGAAAAAGACGATTCGTAAAAAACGAATCGTCTTTTCTTATTTTCTATTCATTTTTTAGCATTTTATAAACCTGCTCCACATCTTTATCGCCACGTCCTGATAGGTTCACAATTAACACATCCTCGTGTGTTAATTCTTTTGCTAGTTTAACCGCATAGGCAACGGCATGAGAGCTTTCGAGCGCTGGTATGATACCTTCTGTTTTACTAAGCATTAGAAAGGCATCTAATGCTTCTTGTCCAGTAACTGTTACATACTCGCCTCTCCCACTTGTTTTTAAGTAGCTATGCTCTGGCCCAACACCAGGATAATCAAGTCCTGCGGCAATCGAGTAGGTTGGTTTAGGTTCGCCATTCTCGTCCAAAAGTGTTAAACATTTAAAGCCATGAATGACTGCCGGAACTCCTTCACTCATGGTCGGAGCCTCTGCCGGTTCTACCCCAATCAGGCGCACATCATTTTCTTCAATATAATGGGCAAATGCACCAATTGCATTACTTCCACCGCCTGTAGCCGCAATCACTGCTGTTGGCAGCTTTCCTTCTTTCTCAAGTACCTGGCGTTTGGATTCTTCACTAATAATCGCTTGAAAATGTTTGACCATCGTTGGATAGGGATGAGGACCGACTGCTGATCCTAACAAATAAAACGTATTTTTATAGTTTTGGACTAAATCTTCTAAAGCTACATCAACAGCATCTTTTAGACGCCCTTGGCCCTTGGTAACAGGAACAACCTTTGCTCCTAGTAATTCCATGCGAAAAACATTTAATGCTTGGCGTTCCGTGTCTAACTTGCCCATATAGATAATACATTCCATTCCAAACAGTGCACAGGCTGTAGCAGTAGCCACTCCGTGCTGACCCGCTCCTGTTTCGGCAATTATTCGCTTGATTCCCATTCGCTTGGCTAATAAAATCTGCCCGATGGCATTATTAATTTTATGGGCACCTGTATGATTTAAATCTTCCCGTTTTAAGTAAATTTTTGCTCCGCCTATTTTTTTCGTTAAATTTTCAGCAAGGGTTAAGGGATTCTCTCTACCCACATATTCCTTTAAAATTGTTTTATATTCTTCAATAAACTCTGGATCATCCTTATACTTTAAAAATTGTTCTTCCAGTTCGTTCATCACTTCCTGTAAATCATCCGGAACAAAACTTCCTCCAAACTCTCCAAAATAACCTTTGCTCTCTACACTCACTCTCTCCATACTCTCCTCGTCTCCTCCTAAACTAAATTTTGGCCCAGTTAGAAATAAAAAGTAACCGAATATTTCAAATATTATTTTATCATACCTTCGGTGCCTGTCACCACCCGTATTTTGTCGAAAACAAACAAAAAGGTGTTTGACCCCCGGTACATTAATGCACATCAGGGGTCAGGCACCTTTATTTAGTATGTTATGAGATAGTTAATTTCATTTCTTTACCCCTATTCTCTTTTTTAAATGTGAATGTCAATTTAAATAGACTAGCAACAAAATAGAAAATAGATAAAATTAACACGTAAGTCCAGATTTTAGCGATAATTGGTGTATTCCAGACACCTAGGAAATACAGCAATGATGGGATCGTTAGCGTTACCCATGACAGTATGAATGAAACAATCCCTACATAATGGTCAATTTTCTTTTTAAGCGCGTTAGATAAAAAGAACAGGAACCATAAAAATGCCCACGTTCCCCATGTTAAGGCATTGACAACATCATGAAAGTGAATGGTGGAAGTAACTGTATAAACAATTGCCACAATCACAACCCATAAACTAAACCAACCGAGACCATTGCCTTCAAGTCCCTTCACTACGGTAATTCCCACATATAAATAGGTCAATCCAAATAAAAAAATGGAGGCCACATTATAATGTTCCCAATGATCCCCACCCGAAACAATGAGTAAATAAAATGGAAGAATGATTTGAATGCTTCCAACGAAAATATTAAAGATCCCAACACTCTTTGCATCTGCCTTCCCAAACGACATCATGCTGTTTAGAAATAAGACTGCCCCTGAAAGAAATAAGCCAACAAAACTCATATCAATTGTTGTGAAAAACCCTTTTCACAACATTCCCCTCCTTTTAAATGAGAAAAGCAATTTCTCCTCCCTACTAAGAAGAGAAATTGCTTTTTCAAAGATTGTTTACAAAACTATACTTACAATTATAGCTGTTAAAATACTTACTAATGTTGCTCCATACAATAGTTTTAAACCGAATTTTGCCACTGTGTTTCCTTGTTTTTCATTTAATCCCTTTACAGCCCCTGCAATAATTCCAATTGAGGAGAAATTGGCAAATGAGACAAGAAAGACAGATATAATTCCTAATGTCCGTTGGCTAAATTCTGCTTGAATTTTTGTTAAATCAATCATAGCCACAAACTCATTTGTCACAAGCTTTGTTGCCATAATACCTCCAGCTTGTACAGCTTCAGAAAATGGAACCCCCATGATAAAGGCAATTGGCGAAAAGATATACCCTAATATCTCCTGGAAGGAAATGCCGAAAATTAAATCAAAGACATTATTAATCCCTGCCATTAACGCCACAAATCCAATTAACATCGCACCGACAATGACGGCTACTTTAAATCCATCAAGAATATATTCCCCTAACATTTCAAAGAAGCTTTGTTTCTCTTCCTCTTGGATAACGAGAATATCTTCGCTCTCCTCAACAGTATAGGGATTAATAATAGAAGAAATAATAAATCCTCCAAATAAGTTAATTACAAGTGCAGTTACGACATATTTTGGTTCAATCATGGTCATATATGAACCCACAATTGACATTGAAACAGTCGACATGGCTGAAGCACATAATGTATATAAGCGATGGGCTGGTAATTTGCCCAGTTGCTTTTTAACCGTGATAAATACCTCGGATTGTCCAACCATTGCTGAAGCAACTGCGTTGTACGACTCTAATTTGCCCATACCATTGACTTTACTTAACAACAAACCAATGGCTTTCATAATGAAAGGAAGTATTTTAAAATATTGAAAAATACCAATTAAAACTGAAATAAACACAATGGGAAGTAAGACATTGAGGAAGAAAGGCATTTCACCTTTATTCGCAAGTCCTCCAAACACAAAGGATACCCCGCTGCCAGCATATCCTAATATTTTTTCAAAAACCTCGGCAATTCCTTTTATTAAAACTAAACCAAACTTTGTATTTAACAATACCATGGATAATACGATCTGAATGATGATCATAAGGATAATCGGTTTGATTTTAATTTTTTTTCGATTATTACTTGCTACATATGCAAGTCCAAAAACAACAAGTAAACCGATGATAGCGATGATGTATTTCATGATTTCCTCCACAACGATGCTATTTTGATAGGTAAATTATTTAGGTATTCATTCCGCACAATTCGTTAATTTAAATGAAGCATTTGATTAATGGATTTCTGTATAAATAAGTGTTGGTTGTGGTACTTTTTCATCAACCAGTTGATATGCTTCGTAAATTTTCCCGACAACTTCTTGGACATCTTCCTGATTACTATGAATTGTGACAAGTGCGTCACCTTCTTGGACAAAATCGCCTACTTTCTTGTGCAGAACAACTCCCACGGCCAAATCAATGACTGATTCTTTTGTGATGCGTCCAGCTCCTAACATCATTGCGGCAATCCCAATCATCTCTGCAGTGATTTCAGCAACATATCCTGGTTTTGAAGCAGGTACCACCTTTGTGTATTTAGCTGTAGGAAGTTTTGTAGGATCATCAACAACAGAAGCATCTCCACCTTGGGCAGCAAGGAATGTTTTAAACGATTGCAATGCTTTTCCGCTTCCAATAGACTCTTCTAACATTTTACGGGCTTGCTGCAAATCTGCTGCTTTCTCTGCTAGAACCACCATATGGCTGCCAAGTGTTAAACATAACTCATGTAAATCCTCTGGTCCTTGACCATTAAGTGTATCAATCGCTTCTTTCACTTCTAAAGCATTCCCAACTGCAAAACCAAGCGGTTGGCTCATATCAGAAATAATCGCTTTCGTCTTTCGTCCCACACCGTTTCCAATGTCAACCATTGTCTGTGCCAATTCTTTCGCATCGTCCAAGTTTTTCATGAAAGCTCCACTGCCTGTTTTCACATCGAGAACAATCGCATCCGCTCCTGCTGCAATTTTTTTACTCATAATTGAGCTTGCAATAAGTGGAATCGAATCGACTGTTGCTGTTACATCTCTTAAGGCATAAAGCTTTTTATCTGCAGGTGTTAAATTTGCACTTTGGCCGATAACAGCAATTTTATTTGTGTTCACTAAATGAATGAACTCTTCATTGGTAATTTCAACATGAAAACCCTTGACTGATTCTAACTTGTCAATGGTACCACCTGTATGACCAAGTCCTCTACCAGACATTTTGGCAATGGGTACCCCAACCGAGGCGACTAATGGTGCTAACACAAGTGTTGTTGTGTCACCAACACCGCCAGTACTATGCTTATCTACTTTAATTCCTTCAATTTCAGATAAATTGATTTGATCGCCGGATTGAACCATTGCTTTAGTCAAATAGACACGTTCTTCTTTTGTCATCCCTTGAAAATATACAGCCATTGAGAATGCAGACATTTGATAGTCAGGAATACTTCCCTTCGTAAATCCATTTATTAAAAACTGAATTTCTTCTTTTGTTAACTCAAGACCATTACGTTTTTTCTCTATAATGTCAACCATTCTCATATAATTATCCTCCTAATTTAGGTTAAAGTCTTTTTGAATTCGCAAACTGCACCGCGGGTATAATCCAGCTTTTGTTTGTAGTGACCCAACAGCAGCAGGCTTTTCAAAGACCCGCTAACGTTTTCTAATTCAAATTGAATCTAATATTTTCCAAAAACCAAACTATTCGTTTTCTCAACGTGAACGCTTTCATCTTTATGCTTAATATTTCTCAATAACTATAACATATGTTTTGAACAAATGTTAAGTTGCAAATGAACAAATTGTAAAATTTTTTTCTAATTCCTCCATTTTTGTCCAAATTACATAATTTCACGATAAAATGCCTCATATTAAAAAAATACTGAAATTATGTAAAAGATTAATTTGAAACAATGTAAAAAAATAACATAAATTTACACTTAAGAGGTGCCTATGATTTAATCGATTTACCTACTTAATTTAATTGAGCTATGAAAATCTGTAACTGGAAGGTGCTCCTATTTTTACTGAAGAAGAGGAAGAATTTGCACGTCAACTCGTAAACGCTGTTGAAAAAATATAGTCGAAATGTCTAAGAAACAATACGGAGGCTATGTAGAAGATCTTTTACCAATAGCTTTGACTACCACAAATATTTAAATCCATATCATGGGTTACCATGACAATGGTTGTTCCTTGTTCCTTTCTCTCCCTAAGACGGTTAATATGTTCTCTAGCTGTTTTTTCATCTTGACCAATGTTGGTTCATCATGCAAAAATACATCTTGATCAAACAACACCATCGCAACACTTAACCGCCGTTTTTGTCATAAACTTAATGTAACAGATTACGAGCTTTCTGATTACCACTAACAAAGTTTTGGATATACTCAAGTTGTTCTTCATTTGGGATTGCCTTTCGTACCTCGGTAAATTTAATAACAGCCTTATCAAAAGAAACCTCTTTATCCACAATTTCTCCGATACTGGTTAGATCTTCAAAGAAACTCCACATTTCTTCGTGCGTTTTTGGAACTTGATGCCCAGTCACATAAATATTAACATCGTATTTTTTTATTTTGTCTAATAGGATTATAAGTTCATTCTGGTCATAGCTCCATTCACCGCTATAAAAGTCCTGATAGATGCAATCTCCCAAAAACATTACTTTTTCATCTGGAATATAAATAATAGAAGAATCTTGGGCATGAACACCACCAACATGCTCAACTACACAGGTTACGCCGCCCAAATCAATATCAATCTTATTCGTAAAGGCAAGATCCGGCACTTTCAATTTCAAATGATCCCGTGTAGGCATTTCACGTTTTATCATGTCTCGGCAAAACTCAATTTCCTCACCAGTCTCCACTCGTGCATCTAATGAGGCATCATCCCATTTTAGCGTTTTTAAATACTCTAGCTTCTTCTTCGTCTCATTATGACTAATGGTTAATAACCCCATCGTTTCCATACCAAAAATATGATCCCAATGCCAATGGGTAATAATCACAAACTTCACAGGCGGTATATCCAATTTATCCACTAGCTCAAGAAAATCCCTTGCATGTGCGGGCGAATTCCCTGAATCAACGATGACACTAAAGGTATCCCCACAAATCAAACCTAATGCAGGACGATCAGTTTCTGAATAATGCGGCATATAATACACTCTATTTACTAGTTTTTTCAGCATTTAAATACCTTCTCTCAATTACTTTTGTACAAGACAAGTGTGCCTAACCCCCGTTCCGTTTATACATAAACGCAACGGGGGTCAGGCACCAGTTATTGTTATAAAGTAAACTTTTTAAAAATCAATGTGGCATTATGACCGCCAAAACCTAATGAGTTCGATAGTACCACTTGAACATTCTTCTTCTTTGCCACGTTAGGGACATAGTCTAAATCAAGCTCCTCATCAGGTGTTTCATAATTAATGGTTGGAGGGATAATTCCTTCATTGATGGCTAAGAGAGAAAAAATGGCCTCAACAGCACCTGTTGCTCCCAGCATGTGGCCTGTCATTGATTTTGTGGAACTTACAGAGAGTTTATAGGCATGCTCTTTAAAAACTTCTTTGATGGCTAACGTTTCATACAAATCATTATAATAGGTGGACGTACCATGGGCATTGATATAATCGACTTGTTCAGGGGAAATCTCAGCATCACCTAATGCTAATTTCATCGCTCGCTGGGCGCCTTCCCCATCTGGTGCTGGTGTGGTAATATGATGGGCATCACCTGTAGCACCATACCCAATTAACTCTCCATAAATATGAGCACCGCGGGCTAAAGCATGTTCTAATTCTTCAAGTATCACAATTCCAGCGCCTTCCCCGATAACAAACCCATCACGATTTTTATCAAATGGCCGGCTAGCTGTGTTCGGATCTGGATTTTTCGATAGAGCGGTCATATTAGAAAATCCAGCAACGGTCATCTCTGTGATGGTTGCTTCTGTGCCGCCAGCAATCATCATGTCCACGTCTCCCTTTTGAATAACACGAAATGCATCACCGATGGAATTGGCGCCAGACGCACATGCCGTTACCGAACAATTGTTGATTCCTTTTGCTCCAAGTGCAATAGAAACTTGTCCTGCTGCCATGTCCGGAATAAACATCGGAATCGTAAATGGATTGACCCTTCTTTGACCTTTTTCAATAAATTTCTTATGTTGTTCCTCGAACTCACCTAAACCGCCAATTCCTGATCCAATCCAAACGCCGACGCGTTCAGGTTGAATATCTGTGCCGATTTCAACACCCGCATCCTTTACTGCCATTTTACTTGCAGCAACAGCGAACTGACTATACCGACCCATTCTTCTTGCTTCTTTTTTGTCAATGTATTCTTCTGGTACAAAGTTTTTTACTTCCGCCGCAATTTTGATATCCACTTTGTCTACATCAAATATAGTGGCAGGACCAATACCAGAAACACCATTTTTAATGTTTTCCCATGTTGCATGCACATCATTCCCCAAAGGAGTGACTGCTCCAATACCTGTAATCACTACTCTTTTTTTCATATATTGCTCTCTCCCACCCGTTATTCAATGTAATCTGCAAACGACTCATTGGAATGATTCATTCCTATACACTCTCTACATTGTAACCAATTAAAAGATGTAGGACAAATGGATTGGGATTCTCAATAGATCTTTAAGAGATAGTTGTGCCCTCTTCTCAAGAATTTATTGATAGTGGTTTAGTTGTATGAGCTAACTAAGTCGATTTGAATAATGTTTAATTACTTGCCACACTAGCGGAGCTAATTATTTCCTTTTCAAATAAATTACAATTATAGGAACAAGAAAAGAAGCCACCTGGATTGGGCAGCTTAATTTTTAACTCTTGAACACGTTTGTTTATTTATTATATGGAAATAGAATTTATTGAGAGGTATTTCTGTCATTTGCATACGGGGGTTGTTCAATCCAGCCTTTCTTTATGATTAATTTACCGAAACTGGCATATACCAATAAATCCTTCATAATTGCTTTTTCGCAATGTAATGAAATATCTGCCCTCATACTTGATACAGATGCAGCACCATAATAAGATATTGCAGACGCAATTAGAAAACCCGCGTGAAACAAAAATAACTTATCAGAAAACGGTGATGTGGGTGAATTTGTAATTTCCGTATCTAATGTATGTCCTGTGTTAAGGTTTTCTTTAATTAATAGGTTTGTAAAAATTCCAATGTGTTCATTCTTCAATTTGATGCCCTTATCCATAAAACTGACAACATCTTTGTCTTTACATACCTGTATACCTGCAAGAAGAAAAGCCTTTGCCACAAGACTTTTTTGAAGATTAAAAAAATATTTCCGCTTTCGATTGAATTCATTGTTCTTCGTTTTCCAAACACATCTGTCACATAATCAAGACTATTAACAAATTCCACTTTTTCAGGCGTGGAATAAAATGGGGGCATTTCAAAAAGGTTCTTCGAAAGTGATACTTCGATTGCCTTATTATATAAGTTCATCGTATCGAGATTACATTGGTAATAAAAATCTCGGATATCTTTGCGTATAGATAAACTAAAAGCAAGGGTATATCCTTGTGCACCATGCATAGTCATAGATAGTATGTAAAATAAACAGTATTTATCTGTAAATAAAGAAGGTGCGTTTAAGTTAACATCTTTTTCAGAAAAGCCTTTAGGAACAGGGAAATTTTCTTGGTGAAATAAAGCTCTTAGATTGGTTATATGCTGTTGCGACATATCTAAAGCAGTAGTAAAAATGTTATGTATGTCACTATCTTTCACGTTCTTTAACATATATTTAGAAATACACACAGCCATTGTTTCACGGATATAATGAGTCCACAAGTTTGAAATCTCCGGTGACGATAACCGATTGTGTTGCAGCAATTTTTATTTCCCACCTTTTTATGTTGTGCATTATGGTTAGTGTCCACATTTCTTTATAGTTTATTCTATTTTTGGCTTCTTTCCTGCCTTTCACTTTTAAAAAACGTTTTTTATTAAAGTGGAAGCTCGAGGAAATAATAAAGAGGTCTGGTTAAACTTCGTTAAATGGGGTTATATCTGCTGGATATGTGGTACATATAAAAGAACAAACAGGAGACAGTTTTGCTAAGAAAGGATTTATGAAAATGATTATAATGGAACGGGAACAAAGCTATTTTATGGTGACTCAGAATGATCATGCCAAAATTGCAGGAGTAATCGCCCAAAATTGTAAAGAGGATTATTTTTTAGATCGTAAACAGACTAAAGAAGTGCTGCTGGCGATCCATGAACATGACCGTGGCTGGATAGAACTGGATACGTCTCCCGTTTGGAATGATCAAACGGAGAAGCCGTACTCTTTTATCGATTATCCGATAGTGCTTAAAATTTCCTTTTATAAAAAAGGGTTGGATGAGGTTGAAAAAATGAACAAGTATGCAGGCCTGTTATGCAGTTTACACTATTCCTCCTTCATTCAGGATGATAGTGAGCCCGTAGTCAGGGAGTTTTGGAATGAAGAAGAGCAAAGGCAGAATCAGCTTTTAAAGGAATTACAAATTGTGGGTGACGAGGATAAGAACGAAGCCTTAATGTACCACTTAGATCTGTTAAAATTTTGTGATTATCTTTCCCTATATATTTGTTTAAATGAACCTGGGGATAATGAAAGGAAGCACCCCTTTTTTCAAAATGGATTTCCACAGTTATTTCCTTTTGTTACGGACAAACCCATTGTTGCTCATTGGAAAAACCATGAAACAGTCTCGCTTTCCTTCTCGCCTCTAAAGAGCGAATTGGAAGTAAAATTGCCTTATAGGGAAGTAATGAAAGACCAAATTGAGGAGAATGGCATCTTACAGGCATACAAGGATACTCCTGTTTCCATAAGGAAGGTAGCGTTTATATAGATGCAAACCTACAATAAATTGAGGAGGACTTGTATGAAACAGGATCAACAGGCTAAAGAGAATTTGGGTTCTATTTTGAAGCAAGAATTTTCCGGAACAAATGCACAAAAAGTAAAACAAGAAATTCAAAAAGATGTAAGTGAAGGACAAGGTGCAATGACCTCCCGCGAGGCAGGAGCAATTCAAGATTAAAATACCACTTTATTGTGAAACAATGAAGTTAATAAAAATTATTTTTTGATAAATCTCATAATTAGCTAAAGAAGGAAAATCAAATTACCTCTGAGTTCTTGTCAATTTTAACTGATTAACAATAGAAGAAATTAAAGTATCCAAAGGATTAATTATAGGCTTAGATGTCAAATATTCAGCTTCCTTGGATGCATCAACCATAGATAATTGAGCAACTGAGATAATTTTATCTTCTTTAATAATTTTATTCAGGAACTTGGAAATTTCTTGATTATATTCGTGTTTTAGACCTTGCATTATCAATTCAAAAGTATTGTTAATGACGATTACTTCTATATCTACAGATTTTTGATGATTATTAGCATATTGATTGAGACGCTCCATAGTCCCATTAACAGTTGTGGGATTTGTAAATAGGATTGTCTGAGGTTGCTGTATAGTACAAATGTATTCAAAATAGGGTTCATCAATTTTTATAATTGGCACTGATATTGAGAGTTGTTCTTCCTGTAAAATTGCAATATAGTTTGTGCAAGTAATGAGAATAGCATCAACATTACATTGGGCAATCCACTCTAATTGCTCTTTAACTTTGTTTTGAGCATCTAATACTTTAAAATTCTCATCTGATGTAACTCGATACATTAATGCGGGGTCAACAAAATGTATTAATTCAATGTCATATGTGGAAAGAGCGTTTTCGATATACTCAATATTTGAATAATGGGCGTGTAGGCATCCTAATTTTTTTTTCAATTCTATTCCACCTCTAATATATTTCTAAAAACGTGCTGGTATTGTAGTAGTCCATGTCATATTGAGAAATGCTTATTACCTATTAACTTTAAACGAGAGGTATTTTCAGGATAGTTTAAGAATTCCAACAAAAATAGCGTTAAATCCTTGCTGGATCAACGCCCTGGATCATTGAAGTTCGTTTCGCAATGCGAGGCTAATTTTAGCACCTTACATACTTGCGTTTAAAACCCAGCTTTCCTTTATCAACTTGTTTTTGAATACTATCGTAAGCATTGAGGAAACTGCTTTTTTTCTTATCCCGTTTGATTTCTACTGACCCTATGTCCTTTGCGGTCTCGACTGCCTTTTCATGGAGCGGCAAATAAGAAGTCCCCACGGTGTATAGAAAATTATTCATAGCGGATTTTGTTCGTTCTGGCGATTCGTGAATCGTATTTTTCACAATATCAAGCATATTGGAAATCTTGCTTTCTGAAAATTCAACGTCCAGTCGATTCCCTAAAAGCCAGCAGTAGCAACTCCAGCCCGCTGACATTCTCAGCTCTTCGCCGCTTGCGATCCATTTATCAGCTACTTCTTGTGCAATATCTGACTCTGATAAAGTTACGGCCACTACAAAATCGGACAGCATATAAAAATACGCCGCATCCATCCAACGATCATAATCCGACTCAGTCATGGCTTTTGGGTCTGCAATGATGCCTGCAAAGTACATGGCATCGTAGTTCCCTGTGGCATAAAGCTCTTCAGCTAAATGTTGATTTATTTTTATTTTCTTTGCGATTGGTTTCATAGCACCTGTAGCCACGCCAAAAAGCGGCTCATGCGCACCATTGGATATGTACATTTTTTTAGTTCGTTCCTTGCCAAGGGCTTCAAGCTCCTGCATAACCATTTCTAAATTCATCGTATAGCACTTCCTTCCTTTTGGAGGTTTCCCCTAATATTTTGCCCATCAAGTATATCACCATTAACTTATAACATTTACCATTTGTCAATTACCACTTTTAACTTCACCGTCTCAATCTTCCATAACGGTTTGAAATAAAAAAGTTGATCCCTACCATTTGTAGTGAACCAACTATCATTCATATTTCTTGTAATCGATCAAGGAACCTTTCCCTCAAAACTATTAGAGTTTCTTCGTTTCCAGTTTAAATCCTTCGACGACCACATCTTCATCAATCTCTATTAACAGGCACCGTTTTCCATTATACGTAATATATTGTATATTTTTCAGTTCCTTCGGGTGGACAGATAGATTTGCCACCTTTGTATTGATTTTAATGGATTTAGGTATTAAACTGCTTGCTTTGATTTCATGTTTTTCATCGTCTACGACACTTTTGAAGGCATGTTCTACTTTGGCGGATTCCACATTTTCGACGCCGCTTACTTCTAAGATGCGTTCGATATCTCGATAATCCAACTTTGGAGTTTCACTTTCTTCATTTTCTTCATTCTCCTGGACCATCTTATCGATTTCCTCATAGACATTAGAAATGACAGTGGAATCCACTTCATCCCCCATCACCATTTTTAAAATTTGTTCAAAATTGTCCTTATCTTCCACAGCAGTAATAATTTCTTCACAGTTAAGAACTTCTTCTATAAATGAACCATCGGGTTGATTCACTTTCGCTCCAAAATAGAGAATATGATTCACATCTGCCGCATTATCATTAAAGGCAGGAAATAGAAAACCTGTTAACGGTGCAGTCAAATTAATAATAGGATCAACGGCGTTATTAGATTTAAATTCTTTTTCGATATAATCAAACAGGAGGGCTTTTTTCGGCTGATCGGTTTTATTGAGACTACAGAGGATAAACTCGCTGGAATAAACCTCGTCATCCCCTCCTTCTTCGGATTCCGCATCCCGTTTCCTGGTTGCTATTTGATATTCTCCCCGGATAAATGTTACCACTGTGTCAAATTCATAAACAGCATGTGCAAACATTTTCTCGACGATTCTGAGCATGTTTTCTTTCCAATCTTCCGTTGATTGTGCTCGTAATCCTTCGAAGAGAATCGTTTGTGTGCTGTCTTCTACATCACGTTGGAACTTAAGTTCAAACAGTTTGTTGTCCAAATGACCTGTCAAAACCTTTTTAAAGTTTGCTAAAAACAATTCTTGTGCTTCCTGTTCTAACATTTGAAACGGTTGACTGGCTTGATGGTAAATCTCACCTGATTCCTTTTTTACATAAATATTGAAGATTTCTCGAATTTTCATAAGATGATTGTTCAATTTAAATTGCTTTCGAATATTAGCGATGTCTTTTTTATTCATTTGTCTCATCTCCTATACCTGATTATACTGTTCAGGCAAGAAAATAGTAATACTTGATATTTTTCAATTTTAATTACTGAGGATTAAAAAACCGACCTTCTGAATAATAGAAGGTCGGTTTAAGTTTAAGTTCAATTATGCCGCTTTACGTCTCCTACCAACGTCCGATTGCCACAAAAATGGCTAATGCTAAAAAGAGGATATTCATCCCGATTGCCTGGTTTTCTTTCCGTTTAATATGAAATCCAGCCGCCAGAATCATGATGACCCCAATCCCAATAGCAGCTATCGGAGTTAATATAGATGCGATTCCTAGGGCATAAGGTAAAATCAACCCAAGTCCTCCAAGCAGTTCCGCTACCCCGATAAACATAACCAAGCCTTTTGAAGATTCTTTTACCCAAGGCATGCTAGCTTTGGCTTTCTCATACTGAAATGCCTTCATCGATCCGAACATAATAAAAGCTAATCCTAAGATAATTTGAACCACCCATAACGCAATATTCATAATGGACCTCTCCTCACTGTTTTGTTGTAATTATTTTCTGACGGAAAACGCAAAGACAGCTAGAATAAGAAAAATGAAGGGCATCATGGCATTTTCAAAACCTTGACCAGTATAGATGTGTGTGAATACTGCATCAGCGTTATCGAAGGATTGCATTCCTCCTTGTTTTTGGATTAACTTCTACTATTAGAATATTCACCCATAACAATTTTCAGAAGTAGACACTTTAAATTGTCATGAATAAAAAGTCCACTTTCCCTAGAAGGGTAAGTGGACTTAGATAAGAAAATTAACTGTAAAGTTATGCGTATTTAATGCCAGCAAGCTTAATATTGTTTATATCACTTGACCCACAAGGTGTTACCGCATAGGTCATTCCCAATTTCGGGCAATTCAGACGGTAATATCACCAAATAAAGGTTCGGGCTTTTAATTAATAAAATAATGCTTACTTATAGCTCACGTTCCCAAAAACGGCCCTTCGTAATGCCTTCTATAAATTGAAGGATGTCAGCCTGTGATAAGTCGTAAACACCTGCTGTGTCTATACGGACACGACTTCGATCTAATGCATTGTTATCACTTAGGGAAACTGCCAATGGTTTGAAATGTTTAAAAGTAGTTTCAATGAATTCCAAAACAGGCTGCCCCACTTTGGATTCATTACTAATCAATAGTGCCGCATCAAAAAGACTGGAATCCACCGTATCAAAGGTATCTGTCACTTTTAGTACCGCATTAATCGATTGGATTTTTTTAGCAATAATACTATAATTCACATTATATTGTGCTAACGTTTTGATCCATTCTGTTAATTTTTCGTCCTCCACGACACCATTTAATAAAATAGCAACACATTTTGTATCTGGTTTCCTAATGGTTTTTGCCATACTAAGAGCAGGAGATTTTTTATCAGATTTGACTTCGAGGTTTTCTTCAGGAAGTTCTGCACCGATATTGTCTGCAACCTCTTGCGCCATTTGTCGATCGATATGATTTAAAAGGGCCACCGCATTATTTTTTACCATGTCAGATTTACATTTGCCAAGTTCAAAGCTGAAGGCGTCTTTTAGGTGCTGCTGTTCAAATGGAGCAAGGCTGTTATAGAATAACTTAGCTTGAGAATAAAAGTCTAGGAAACTCTCACTCCGGCCTCTAATCTTACGTCCCTCAATCTTCTCCTGATACGATTCATAACCGCCCAGTTCCACAGGCACAGGTTCAGGTTGATTGGCATTTAAGCCATTTCTATGGTAGCTTGTCTGTCCCTGATGAATCGCCATTTGGTGCATCCCATCCCGTTGATTGTTATGGAAAGGGCACACCGGTTGGTTAATTGGGATTTGATGAAAATTAGGTCCGCCGAGACGGGATAGCTGGGTATCTGTGTAGGAAAATAACCGTCCTTGTAAAAGTGGATCATTGGAAAAATCGATGCCTGGCACGACATGGCCCGGATGGAATGCCACTTGTTCAGTTTCTGCAAAGAAGTTGTTGACGTTACGGTTCAAGGTCATTTTTCCAACGATTTTTACGGGAACTTCTTCTTCTGGCCATAATTTTGTCGGATCTAAAATATCAAAATCAAATTTGAATTCATCCTCTTCAGGTATTATCTGTAAACCCAGTTCCCATTCAGGAAAATCTCCTTTTTCAATCGCTTCATATAAGTCTTGACGGTGAAAGTCAGGATTTTTACCTGCAGCCCTTTGTGCCTCATCCCAGACTTGAGAGTGAATGCCAAGTGCAGGTTTCCAGTGGAATTTTACAAAATGTGCTTCACCGTCAGCATTGATAAGCCGGAACGTATGCACACCAAAGCCTTCCATCATCCGTAAGCTGCGGGGGATGGCACGATCACTCATTAACCACATGACCATATGGGCGGATTCAGGATTTTGTCCAATGAAATCCCAGAATGTATCGTGAGCACTGGCACCTTGCGGAATCTCATTGTGAGGTTCTGGTTTAAGAGCATGGACAAAGTCAGGAAACTTAATCGCATCTTGAATAAAGAAGACAGGCATATTATTGCCGACTAAATCAAAGTTGCCTTCATCTGTATAAAATTTAGTTGCAAATCCACGGACATCCCGGACCGTATCGCTTGAGCCTCTAGAACCTTGCACTGTTGAGATGCGAACAAAAACCGGCGTGGTTTTAGTGGTGTCATTAAGAAAATCTGCTTTCGTATATTCTGACAGAGATTCATAGAGTTGAAAGATGCCATGTGCTCCCACTCCTCTTGCATGCACAATACGTTCTGGAATACGTTCATGGTCAAAGTGGGTCATTTTTTCTCTAAAGTGAAAATCCTCCATCAATGTAGGACCTCTTAATCCTGCTTTTAATGAAAATTCATCTTCTGCTACTTTTAACCCTTGGTTCGTAGTCAAACCAGCTTTTTCTTCGTTATTAATGGTATATTTCTGCAATTGTACAGCCTTCTTATTTTCCATAAGTGAACCTCCTAACGAAAGTATGTATCTCTTAAACATTGAAAGAGCAGTAAAATTCATAACCTACTCCTCCCTTACCCTTTTTATTGGCAAATAAAACTTTTTATATTTCTCTAATCGTGTTTTCGATTCCATCATGGCCGGATTTTTAAAGGGCAAAAAAAATTTAGCATAATTGAATATATATACTCATATATTTATAAGACATTTTCACTAGAAAGGGGAATCTGGAATTATGGATAAGTGCATTTCTTGTGGAAAGGAATTATCAATTATGGAGAGAAATAGAACGGAATGCTGGGAGTGCCGAGATACGACAGTCGAAGCTTATACGGAAGAGGAATAATAAGTTTAACAAACTTTATACATTCTTAATGTTTTATTCATACTATGTTCATTTTTAAAGATTAATATGTATATATGAAACGGACATGATCTTTTCATAACCTTTCAACCCCCCTTATAATATATTATTTTTTAATCCAGCCTAGGGCTGGATTTTTTTTTGACCTTCTGACTACTCATCCCTACACGTAACTAAATATTATAATAGGTTTTCCCATTTTCACTCTTGCTATTAAACAGTTCTTCAAGAACTTCCCCCTCCTATAAGAAATAGGTATGTTTTTTACTAACCAGGGAAATCTATATAGCGGTTACAATAAACAAAAATAAACCATTATTTAAACAAACCGGAAAAGAGTATACACCTCACGTGGAAGGGAATCTCGTTCGTCAATCGATTGACAGGACTAACAATACAAAACAAGCTGGAGAAACCTATCGTCAATTTGAACAATGGGAAAAGGATGAACTATTTTCAAACCTAGTGAGGAGTCTATTCCCTTGCGATCAACGAATCCAGGATAAAATGATTGCTTTAGCAGAAGAGGCTGATGAAGAGTACGGCCGTCTTCTCAGAGAAGGACTTTCAAATGCTCCTAAAGCTAGATCAAGCCAAAAACCACTTGGTAACCGTAACGGAGATCAAGCAGCAGAAACTGCTATTGATACCGGACATAACGCTGAACCATACTGATTAGCCCATTAATTGGAAATGAAGCAGTAAAACTCGAGGCTGACTTAATGTAAGAAATGGTCAGCCTTGCGCGCTTTTAGCCACTATTTATTAAGCTGTGGTTAAAATTTTTTGATAAAACGAATAGATGATAGATCTTTCTTTTTTACGGATTTCTTACCAGAAACCCTACGTAGAACACGTCTACTTAGGGATTTAGACAAATTTCTACCCAGATAGCCGAGTAGAACACGCCTCCATAGGAAACATAGCCATTTATTAAAAAATAATTAAATATCCTGAATTCATAAGAAAAATATTTATGAAAAGTACGCCAGTGTGCAACATAATAGTAGCCTTATCGCGATAAAGGATGTGCTTACATGGATTTTCACCAAGGCCAAGAAACACTTACCATCATTGAGTGGGTTCTTCGTGCTATCGTTGTTTTTTTCTTTTTATTGATTATTGCTAAAGTTATTGGACAGCGTGCCATCTCCCAATTAAGACTCCTTGATTTTGCCATAGCTTTAGTCATTGGAAATATTATTGCCCATCCATTGTCAGACCAGCGTCTTGATTTAAAAGGGTCCATTGTGACAACCATCGTGTTGGTGGTCTTCTATCTTGGCGGTATTTTTATGATTCTTAAATGGCCTTGGTTTCGAAAGCTGGTTAATCATGCACCCATTACCATTGTTCAAAATGGGGAAATTCTCTATAAAGGATTACAAAAAGCAAGAATATCCATTGATGTTTTATTAGAAGAATTGCGGGAAGAAAAAGTAGAAGATGTAAAGAAAGTTGCCTTAGCTATTTGGGAAGCAGATGGAAAAATTTCAGTTTTCTTGGATCCAAAATACGAACCTATTACACCTGCAGCCTGCCAGATGCAAACAGAACCGTTCGAATTGCCAAGAACCATTATTAAGGAAGGTAAAATTATATCCAAGGAGTTACAACAAACTCATAAGGATGATGGCTGGGTAATTTCCAATTTGGAGCGTTACTATCAGACGGAGGTAAAAGACGTTTTGCTTGCTACCCTTGATACGAAAGATCAACTCAAGGTTTTTTTATATAAGTAATTTACATATTTCATTAATCGGCTTTAGAGTTTTCACATAACAATGACAAGTAGCCTGACCTTCAACGTGCAACGCATTAGGGGGCAGGCTCCTTGTTTTTAATAGGAGTCGTATAAGGCCTGTAAAGTTTTATCACGAATTAGTATTCTATTAATATAATCTTTTGCAATGAGTTCTGTATAAAACAAATCGAAGAGTAATAAGAGTGGCAGGGATGGAGGTATATTCTATCCCATATGCATATTACTTTTATTCATAACTAATAGTTATCCTCTACTTCCTAGAATTGTACAGATATAATCCCGCTCTCACCTTGTTTTGTTTCACCTTGTTTTAACAAGTTGATATTCGCTACATTGGTGAATATAACCGGCGTAACAGCTGAAGGGGCAGATTTTTTAATAAAATCAAGATCAAACTTTAAGACTTCTTTTCCTTTTGTCACTTTCTCGCCTTCTTCAACGAGAACCGTAAAACCTTCACCTTTTAAATTGACCGTATCCATGCCAATATGGATGAGAATTTCCAAACCTTGTGTTGATTTAATTCCTATCGCATGTTTAGTTGGAAAGACATTCAAAATTTCACCATCGACTGGAGATACAACTGAACCATTTGCAGGAATAACGGCAAATCCATCGCCCATCATTTTCTGCGAGAATACTTGATCTTCAACCTCAGTGATGGGAATGATTTCTCCCTCAATTGGCATAACAAAATCTTGATCGTTTAATGTTAACTGTTCCTTTTCTGCGGATTTTACATCCTCTTTAGACTCTACCGCTTTATTTGATTTATTTTTATCTTTTCCCTTTAAAAAACCAAACATATACTTTCCACTCCTTTTAAAATAGTATTAGCTTTATAAAAGAAAATAGTAGCACCGAATGAATACAGTTGTCTATACCAATTTGAATTAATTATAGTTTAAAGATTCCCTTTTAATTAGCAATTTGCCTGATCTTTTATTGCATTGGATTGGTAAAATTATTAACCAGAATCCGGACTTCATCGTTTTCATGAATTGTTCCAGGGCTTTCAACGGCACATACGATTCCCCGCAGCTTATAAGCAGCTTTGACAAAACGAAGGGCCAGCTTCTCGTCATCTTGATAGTGTTTTTGGATTTCCTCCCCAGGAAAGGTACATGGCTGATTTTCGCCCATACAAATTAAACCTGCACCACTTGGAAAGAGAATTCGTGAACCCATGGTGAGTTTGGTTAAGTTAGGAAATCCCTTTAACAGGAGATTAGCCCCTAACCACTCAGGTATAACAGATTCCACCCCTAATTTTTCCGCAATCATGTCCAATTCTTCCTCTGACACAATGGTAATTTGGCGGCGGTTCAGGATTTCGGTTCCTCTTGGATACATCGGCTGTCTAGAATCCGCCTTACTGGTTACCCCGAAGTGGCGGTCCCCCATAATTCCCCCAAATTCAAGATTTACTTCTGAAATCCTTCTAGTCACAAATGTTTCTGGCTGATCTGCTAGTAATATAGCCTTTATGCTTGCCCGTTCTTTTTCCATAAATAAATTCTCCCCTTGCTCCAAAACATTCTTAATTTTGCTTACCCTTACCATATTATTTATCAAGGTGAAAACGCAAGAAAAAAGAAATCCCTTCATGAAGAGATTCCAACGCTTGTTATTATTGTTTCAATTTATGCTCTATTCCTTTCAAAGAAACACAACATACTGTTCCAAGGCATTATTTTACGATAGGTTCATATTACTTTTAAAATGGATATTCACGTGGCAGGTTTTGGGTAGAAATCCACTGGAATGTTGTGAATTCTTCAAGCGACCATTTGCCGCCAAAGCGGCCCAATCCCGAATTTTTTTCACCGCCGAATGCCACTAATGGTTCATCATTTACACTCTGATCATTTACATGGACCATACCTGATCTGATTTGTTTCGCAACCATGACTCCCTTTTCTACAGAACCTGCGTGAACTGCAGCACTTAAGCCATATGGAGTATCATTAGCTATTTTGATACCTTCCTCTTCTGTTTTAAAAGGAATGACCGTGGCAACCGGACCAAACATCTCATTTTTTGCAGTAGCTACATCATTTGTATTCGATGCCAAGATGTAGGGATGAATTATATTCCCCTCCACTTTCCCTTCCAGTACCACTCTAGCACCCTCGGCTTTTGCTTTTTCAATTGTTGCCGTTATTCGTTCTACTGCTTTTCTATTAATCAGTGGCCCAATGATATTTGAGTGATCCTGTGGGTCACCGACTTTAATTTTTTGCACTGCTTCAACATACTTGTCCAAAAACGTCTCATAAATACTCTCATGGACAATGATCCGATTGATTGCCATACAGATTTGACCATTATGGAAGAACTTCCCGAAGACAGCAGAATGAACAGCCTTTTCAACATCAGCATCTTCAAGGACGAGTAGTGGATTATTACCGCCTAATTCCAATATTGATTTTTTCATTAATTTTGCGCATAATTCTCCAATATGAATTCCAACCGGGGTTGATCCAGTAAAGGAAATGACTCGTGGAATCGGGTTCTCAGTAAAACTGTCCCCTATCTCGCTTATCGAAGCCACTACCACATTTAATAAGCCTTTCGGGAGGCCTGCTTCTTCAAAAATTTTAGCAAGGAGTACCCCACCGCTCATTGCCGTTTGTTCATCCGGCTTTAGAACAACACCATTTCCTGCCGCTAACGCTGTTGCAACTGAACGCATTGATAAATACATTGGAAAGTTGAATGGACTGATTACACCAACAACCCCAATAGGACGGCGGTACACACGATTTTCTTTTCCAGGAACAAGTGATGGAACCATCTCCCCAGCCATTCTCATTGGAAAGCTTGCTGCCTCTCTTGTAATTGAAATGCAAAAATCCAATTCGACATTTGCCTTAATATAAGAAGAACCTGTTTCACGAACAATTAAATCACAAATTTCCTCTCGACGTGCTTTCATTATGGCAACCGCATTTTCCATAATTTCCGCCTTCTCAAAAGCATTAACCTCTTCCCATGCTGACTGTGCCATTTGAGCCGCATGATAGGCTTCATCAATATCTTCCTTGCTTGCAAGCTTAATTTTAGCCACTATCTCATCATTATAGGGGTTTTTATCTTCGTAAATTGTATTGCTGCTCCCTTCACGCCATACACCAGAAATAAATTGTAGATTCAACTCGTTATATGAAGTCATTTTATGGCCCCTTTTCCAATTTTAATATTTATAGATTTTCCTATTTAATAGGAAGAATACAAAAAATTTTAAATCAACTCGGTTTCGTCGAATTAATTGAATAAGAAATCTCAACCTTTCAATACCCTTTTTACAGGTCTATAAAACAGCTTGAATCCCATTTGACAGGGTAAACAGTGCATAAAAGGACAAAACAATTTCGGCTAAAAATTGACATTTAATTTACAATTACTATATGAAGAATTAACAAATCCCTTATATACTTAGGCTATTAAGCAATAACCCTAAGGAGATGATCTATAATGGAATTCATGATTCGTCTGGTTATTTTGATTCCCATCTGCACATTTCTTGCTCCTTAACATCCATGAGCCAATTCTGTATTTAAATCACCCATCAGATTATCACCGAATTTCTATATTAATTCCCCCTTTCACCATCCGTTCTCTTCTCCAAGGCAAAAAAAACACCATCCAAATCTTGATGGTGCCCCACATGTATCAATATTTTTTTTTGTAATTAATCCATGATCTGAAACAGAATCTTTGCGATATCACTGTTTTCCATTCTACCGCTAAACAAATGACTATTTTGCCCATAGGCATAAATGGGAACATCCTCGCCCGTATGACCTTTTGTAGTCCAGCCCGTACTGGAATAGTGATTGATGATATTAATTAGCGTTTGCCGTGTATCTTCCACTTCCATTTCTAACGTTGCTTCGATGGCTTTCAAATCCTCTGCATCTAATGGAAAGGGCATGTGCTGCTGTAAGGTTGTCATTTCTTTTGTTTCATGCAATCTTCTGGCAATGACAAACGGTGTCGCGGTAATCGATTTAATCACACTTGGGTTCCATTTATAGTTATCATTCCGGTCGATGCTCATCCCACCAGTTGAGTGATCAGCTGTCGCAATGACAATTGTATCCTCACGGTTTAAGGCGAACTGGATTGCCTCTTTAAACGCTGCCTCAAAGTCCTTCACTTCACTCATTGCCCCAACGATATCATTGTCATGCCCTGCCCAATCAATTTGGCTTCCCTCTACTAAAAGGAAAAACCCCTTCGAGTTTTGCTTCAAACGTTGAAGTGCTGCTTTCGTCATTTGAGAAAGGGACGGAACAGTCGGATCACGATCGATCATTTTTGGCAGTTCAATGGGTGCGAATAAACCAAGCAGCTGCTCATTTTTATTCGTAACAAGCTCCCGTAAATTGGTCACATATCCAAAATGCTGGTGAACGAACTCTTCTATTAAATTTCGGTCATTTCGAGAGAAATAGAAAGTCCCGCCCCCAAGCATCACGTCTATTTTATGCTTGCCCTCGATCCGTTCGTCAAGATAATCATCGGCAATTTGATCATATTGATTTCGTGACTCATTATGGGCGGCAAACGCAGCTAGTGTTGCGTGATTGATTTGACTTGTTCCAACTAACCCGGTAGATTTACCACGAAATTTAGCAAATTCCAAAATGGTCGGAACAGGTTGTTTATCGATGTTTAAGCCAAGTACACCGTTAAATGTTTTATAACCTGTTGATAACGCAGTCCCTGCTGCTGCAGAATCTGTAATATTACTTATATGATCTAAGGAATAGGTAGATTGTGTGCCAACAAAGTATTGATCAAATATGGTGGGTTTCATGAATCCTTTTTCGAGATCATGATTGAAATAACGAAGACCAGTGGTATAAGAAAAACCCATTCCATCTCCGATTAGTAAGATTACATTTTTTACTTTCCTCGTTTCATTGTAATTCATACTAGGATGAAATGAATTCAGTCTATAATCCTGTTGCTGGGCGGTGGAATTTAACAAGGTTAACAACACCTTTCTTTTTTACAACTAATCAAGCCTATAACCAATTCATGATGATGAAACAACTTATTCACCTCCTTTATAACATAAATAGAGGAAAACAAATCATGGAATACAATAGTTTTACAAAAAATCAAAAGATTCTTAATAATAATTTGCTGCTTTTTTCAATATACAAAATCTTTACATTTTATTAACAGTACCTTAAGAAGAATTACCCCGTATATCTAATACAATGAAAAGGGATTTTATTTTTTGGAGGGAGAGTAGATAGGCATGACATTTGAGAATCCAATAATTAGGCATTTTGGAAATTTTAAATTGAATAAGGGGAGAACCTTATGAAGATTGCTATTTTCACAGATACTTTCCATCCAGATATCAATGGGGTTGCACGAACGCTGCAACAATTTACCCAATACTTGGATCACCAAAACATCTCTTACAAAGTCTTTGCACCTGATTCTCGTTCAAATGAATATGTTTCTTCCCACATTCACCGCTTTAAAAGTTTCTCTTTTTTCTTATATCCAGAATGTCGTTTGGCCTTTCCTAACTTTTTCCGTATTAAAGCGGAATTAGAAGAATTTTCTCCAGATATTATCCATGTTGCTACACCCTTTAACATGGGTCTTTGTGGGGTCTATCTTGCCAAAAAATTATCGGTTCCACTTGTTGGTTCCTATCATACAGATTTTGATTATTACTTAAAATTTTATGACCTTCAATTTCTATCAAAAATCCTATGGAAATACTTGAATTGGTTCCATAAACCCTTTAAAAAATTGTTTGTCCCTTCACACGAAACGTTTACCCAGCTTCATCGCCACAGATTTGCTAATTTAGAAACTTGGCCTGGCGGAGTTGACTGCGAATTATTTCACCCATATTACGATCATCAAGCTATTCGTGAGCAATGGGGAATTTCAAAAAAATACCTCCTCACCTTTGTAGGACGTCTGGCTCCTGAAAAGGATGTAAAGACATTACTAGCTGTGGCAAAGTCAATACCAGCTAACATGAATGACCAAGTTCAATGGCTGGTGATTGGAGACGGCCCACTAAGGGAGGAACTTCAAAGTGAAGCCCCTGCGAACATGACTTTACCTGGATATTTAACAGGAGAACAATTAGCAGAGCTTTACTCTGCATCAGACTTATTTGTTTTCCCCTCTCCTACCGAAACATTTGGCAATGTTGTGATTGAAGCACTTGCTAGCGGTACACCTGCAATAACAGCCAATTCTGGCGGCGTAAAAAATATTATTAAAGCTGGGATTACAGGTTATTTATGCGAAACAGGCAATGTAACGGAGTTTTCAAATGCGATTCTAAAGCTGTTAAACAACGACAGCCTGCGAGAGCAATTTGGGAATGAGGGAAGAAATTATGCTCTTACACAAAGCTGGGATAAAATCTTTGACCATTTACTTTGGCACTATCGAGCCGTTATTGATGAACCAAAAATACAAAAATACGCTTGAGTGTTTATGAGAGTTTTGTATTATCCCATCAACGAGATTAAGGAGTGATTGAGTGGATACTTTTTCACATATTGTCATAGGCATAGGCATCGGTGCACTAGCACAAATGGATCCTGCTGTTTCAACGAATGAAACCCTATCACAAGCGGTCATGGTTGGCGCTGTCATTGGTTCCAATGCACCCGATTTTGACTTTCTCTATCGATTAAGAGGAAAGGGAAGCTATTTCCGAAATCACAGAGCCCTGTCCCATTCACTTCCTGTTCTTCCTTTTTGGGGCTTGCTCGTATCAGGATGCCTCTATCCATTCTTCTTCGGTTCTGGATTTTTTCATCTGTTTTTATGGACGTTTTTAGCAGTGATTCTCCATGTCTTTTTTGATCTTTTCAATGTTCATGGCACACAAATTTTTCTGCCATTTTCTCGAAAATGGATTGCCTTTGATGCAATACCCTTACTGGACCCTTCCATTTTGCTGCTCCATTTTCTGGGGTTTGGCTTACTCTATTTTTACCATGCAGGGATTACCTTTTTAATCATTTATGCATTCATATTTTTATACCTTATAATTCGAACTGTTTCAGCATTACTAACAAAAAAGCACCTTCAACAACACTTTATTCATGCAGATCGTATCAAACTAATCCCGCGCCTCGCTCCATTTAAATGGGATATTATTATTGAGACGGAGGAGGATTTCTTATTTGGTGTCTATTCAGAGGATAGTCTCAACATTGAACATACTCTTTCCAAAAAAATAGACTTTCCGGTCTTGGTTTCTGATAGTACACTTGACCAGTCTGTTTCCGACTTTCTTGCTAGTACAACATTCGCCCATCCATTTGTTGAAGTTAGAAAAAATGGATACTATATCTATTGGAAGGATCTTCGTTTTCGAACAAAAAAATTTTTCCCTATCCTTGCCATCCAATTTGTCTCCCCTGATCTCAAAAGCAAGAAAAGCTATATTGGCAATGTAAGTTCATTAAAACAGTATAAAAAAGTGATGCGAAGCTTAAAAAATTCCTCTTCTGCAACAATTAAATGAAAGTGTAATTAAAATGACCCGGTTTTGACCGTGGTCATTTTTTAGTAAATAATACACTCTGCTTCCCTTTTTTCAAAAAAAGTATTCATACATAACAATATAAAACCTTTGACATACTGATATAAACAATGTAAATTAACATATGTACGAACATTACATTTAAAAAAATCTATAACATTCGTGTTTAGGAGTGTAGTTCATGGATAATGTGTTTGATTACGAAGATATTCAACTGATTCCAGCAAAATCTGTAGTAAAAAGCAGGTCTGAATGTGATACATCGGTTTCCTTTGGGGGACGTACCTTTAAATTACCAGTAGTGCCTGCCAATATGCAGACCATTATTGACGAAAAAATTGCCGTTTCCTTAGCTGAGAATGGTTACTTCTATATTATGCATCGTTTTGAGCCAAACAAGCGATTGGACTTCGTGAAGGATATGCAAGCACGGGATTTATACGCATCCATAAGTGTTGGTGTTAAAGAGGGCGAATATGAATTTATCAAGCAATTAGCAGAAGAACAGCTTACACCAGAATATATTACAATTGATATCGCACATGGCCATTCCAATGCCGTGATTGACATGATTCAACATATTAAGCACTATATTCCTGAAAGTTTTGTGATTGCGGGAAATGTCGGAACGCCAGAAGCAGTAAGAGAATTGGAGCACGCTGGTGCCGATGCCACAAAAGTTGGGATTGGACCAGGAAAAGTGTGTATTACCAAAATTAAAACAGGATTTGGAACGGGCGGCTGGCAATTAGCTGCGCTTCGTTGGTGTGCAAAGGCAGCAAGTAAGCCGATTATTGCCGACGGCGGTATTCGTACACATGGTGATATTGCTAAATCGGTTAGATTTGGTGCATCGATGGTAATGATTGGTTCTTTGTTTGCCGGACATGACGAATCACCAGGTGAAACATATGAAAAAGATGGTAAATGCTATAAAGAATACTTTGGCTCCGCTTCGGAATTCCAAAAAGGTGAAAAGAGAAATGTTGAAGGCAAAAAAATGTATGTAGAATATAAAGGGTCTTTAAAAGACACCTTGATCGAAATGGAACAAGACCTTCAATCCTCAATCTCTTATGCTGGTGGAAACAAGCTATCCGCCATCCGTAATGTTGATTATGTGGTCGTTAAAAATTCCATCTTTAATGGCGATAAAATCTATTAAATTTTCAACCATTCACCACATATTGACATTGTTAAGACGTGTTAAGGTGTCAGGCACCATGTGAAATTTTGAGGTGACCCCCAAAAGTTAGAGTTTTA
>CAUSCO010000003.1:0-240087 GCA_963530265.1 uncultured Bacillus sp. | reverse complement strand
TAAGAATTTATAAGTTTTAACTTGGAGAATTGTCTAGCTCCAGCGCCCTAGCGGCTAGTGTCCTTCGCGCTCCGCCCTACGATAAGTCAACATCGAATCGCCTTCGGCTCTTCGTGTTTCCTTTATCGCGTTTAACGGGCAGTAGATTCTCAACTGCCCGTAAGAACCCGATCGGTTCAACTAACAATCAGCGAGAAGAACGTTCGCTGATTGAAGTTTCACCTTATCTCAGTTGGAGCGCTCCAGGCCATACGCCGCTGAACAGGGCGCTTGCGCTTTTCTAACGATGTTCTGTATAAATGCTTGCCTTTGTTAACCCTTTAATCACAGCGACTTCCTCATTTGATAGTGGTTGGCTCCTTATCGCCTTGGCATTACTTCTAATCTGTGCCGGACTGCTGGCACCCGCAACAACGGAGGCCACTGCTGGGTTTGCTAGATTATACTGGAGGGCAACCTCTGTAAATGAACGAGAAGCAGCCACTTTCTCTTTTAACACGGGCAAAATTTCGTTTAACTGTTCGTAATTATAATCAAGGTACCCCTTTTCAGAAGCCTTGTGAATCAGCATATCACTCAGTATACCCTTGGCAAGTGGACCGCGGGTGACAACGCTAATACCATTCTCAGGTAAGAGTGATAATGCCTCTTCTTCAGGTCTGCGGTCTAACATGCTGTATTGCATCATCACGGACACAAGACTAGATTTTTTCACATATTCTCTTATTACATTGGGTCGGATAGACGAAATGCCATAATAGCGAATAAATCCCTCGGCCTTCAATTCTTCAAACGCTTCAATGGTTTCATCAATGGGGTCTTCCAACGTCCCGCCATGTAATTGATACAGATCAATATAATCAGTCCCAAGACGCTTTAAACTTGTTTTCACTTCTTCCTTTATATATGCCTTGGAAGCATCCCATGTCCAGCCAGTTTGATCCCTCTTCCATCGATTGCCAACCTTTGTTGCAATGATGACTTTTTCCCGAACAGCCTTTAACGCTTTCCCGACGATTGTTTCATTTTTACCAAAATCATATAAATCGGCTGTATCAAAATAGTTAATCCCTTCTTCAAGGGCTGTTTCGATTATGTTTCTCGCAGCCTTTTCCTCTGTACCTATGGACATACAGCCCAGGCCCAATTCTGTCACGTACAAATCTGAATGACCAAGTTTTCTCTTTTTCAAAAAATCCCCCCGTTCTTTTATAATTTTAATCAAGAACGGGGGAGACTACAAATGACAGGATTTATTTTTGGTCACATTTTGGACCCATTCGGATACTAACTTGTTTTCCTTGTTATATTCCTTTAATTTCTGTACTATTTCCCACCCCTTGCCGACAAGGATGATTCCCTTCTCATGTACACACAGCTTCATTCCATACCCCTCCAATTAAAGTATGGTAAAATGATATGTATGTCTGTACGGAATAGAACAGGAGTTGACAATAATGACTAACCTTGAAGAAAAAACGATTCATAGTGAAGAATTATTTTCAGGAAAAGTAATCAGTCTGCATTTACAGGATGTGGAGCTGCCGAATGGAAAACAGGCGAAGCGAGAAATTATTAAACATCCTGGGGCTGTCGCCATTATAGCGATTACTGATGATAACAAAGTAGTAATGGTCGAACAATATCGGAAAGCACTTGAAAGAACCATCGTGGAAATACCTGCGGGGAAACTAGAAAAAGGTGAAGAACCTGCATTTTGTGCCCGCAGGGAGTTAGAAGAAGAAACAGGCTATGAATGCCAGAGCTTGGAGTTATTAACTTCCTTCTACACATCGCCTGGATTTGCTGACGAAATAGTGCATGTATTTTTAGCAACAGGGCTAACTAAAAAGGAAAATGCGGCTAGCCTTGATGAAGATGAATTTGTCAATCTCGAGGAATTAACACTTGCTGAAGCTCAAGAATATGTAATCAAACAAAAGATTTATGATGCAAAAACTATTTATGCTGTTCAATACTTACAATTTCAAGAGGCGCTGAAAAATAAATGAATCGATATTATGTAGATTTGCACATTCATATTGGCAGGACTTGGACAGGCAAGCCCGTCAAAATCACAGGTGCTAAATCACTGACGTTTACGAATATTATTGAACACGCCAGGCATGTAAAGGGACTCAATATGGTTGGAATCATCGACAGCCACTCACCGGAAGTGATCTTGGAAATGGAGAGTCTTATTGAAAGTGGAGAAATTATCGAACATCCTGATGGTGGATTAGTCTTTGGTGATTTAACCGTTATCCCTGGTTCGGAATTGGAAATATATGATGAACAAACTAACGGCCCCATTCACCTGCTTTGTTATTTTCCAAATCTCAACATCATGAGGGCGTTCTCTGCGTGGCTGTCAGGGCATTTGAAAAATATTCAATTGAGCTCGCAAAGAATTTACGTGACGGGGCTTGTTTTGCAAAAAAAGGTAAAAGACTTAGGCGGTATATTTATTCCTGCCCATGTATTCACGCCATTTAAAAGTTTATATGGCAAAGGTGTGAATCAGTCATTAACAGAGGTGCTAGATCCTGATTTAATTGATGGAATTGAACTAGGCTTAAGCTCTGATACGAGTATGGCAGATCAATTAGGGGAATTACATAACTATACGTTTGTTACGAACTCAGACGCGCACTCGCTTGCAAAAATTGCTCGTGAATACCAGGTAATTGCTATGGAGGAGCCAACGTTTGTAGAATTGCAAAAAGCATTAAAAGGGGTAGAAGGGCGCAAGATTATCGCCAATTATGGTCTTGATCCCCTGTTGGGTAAATATCATAAAACCGTTTGTGCGAAATGTCTGAATCCCGCAAGCAATGACGATCAAATATGTCAAGTTTGCGGCAATAAAAAGATTACAAAAGGGGTAGCTGACCGAATTCTTGAATTGAAGACGGCAAATACAAGTCCAGCGGGCCGCCCGCCCTATGTACATCAAGTACCGCTTGAGTTTATCCCTGGCTTAGGTCCCCGTTTACTTGAGAAACTTGTCAATCATTTTGGCAGTGAGATGGCAATCTTGCATGAAGTTCCGAATGAGGCATTAGCTGAAGTAGTACCAGCTAAAATTGCTGATCTCATCATGAAGGCAAGAGAAGGAACAATAAACCTTTCGGCTGGCGGCGGTGGAAAATATGGGAAAATCGCAGAACAATAATTAGTATTATCCGATAGTCATGGGCTATCGGCTTTTTTTATAATATAAGAATTTATAAGTTTTTACTTTGAGAATTGTCCAGCTCCAGCGCCCTAGCGGCGAGACGCCTTCGCTCTCCGCCCTACGATAAGTCAAGCACGAATGCGCCTCCGGCTCTTCGTGTTTCCTTTATCGCGTTTAACGGGCAGTAGATTCTCAACTGCCCGTAAGAACCCGATCGGTTCAACTAACAATCAGCGAGAAGAACGTTCGCTGATTGAAGTTTCACCTTATCTCAGTTGGAGCGCTCCAGGCCATACGCCGCTGAACAGGACGCTTCCGCTTTTCTAATAAACTCTATTAAAATATGGTCATAGATTAACTAGATTGGCATAAACTGTATTAACCGAATGAGAGTATTAGGAGGAACTTGAGATGAAAAAACGATTGTACCAGTCAGATGCCGCTAGTTATTTTCGTGAGCATTCCTCAATTTTTTTATTTATAGTTGTTTTATTTTTAATGGGAGTAATCTTTGGGGCTATTGTTGTCAATAGCATGAGCATTACACAAAAGGAAGATTTGTTCTATTATTTATCGCAATTTTTTGGTCAAGTCTCTGACGGGAAAGTAACAGAAGATAACGATTTATTTTTGCAGAGTTTTTTTCATAACAGCAAGTTTATTGGACTTATGTGGGTACTCGGTATATCTATTATCGGCCTGCCTGTCATTCTTATTCTCTTATTTATTAAAGGGATGGTTGTGGGGTTTACCGTGGGCTTTCTGGTTAGTCAAATGGGCTGGACGGGATTTATGTTAGCCGTTGTTTCCATCCTACCGCAAAATTTAATTATCATCCCTGTGTTTATTCTTATGGCCGCGTTCTCAGTAATCTTCTCAATAAGAATGATAAAAAGGCAGTTTATGAAAAAGTATGCTCAGCCGATTATGCCATTTTTTAAAAGGTATATTTTTGCCTTAATTGCTGCTGTCATTTTTATTTCGGCTGCATCAGGTGTAGAAGCCTATTTATCACCATGGTTAATGAAAACAATCATAAGTTCAACTACTTTAAAATAATTATTTAATGATATTAATTATAAATTTTTGTTTATAATAATTTTATTTTGAACTTCTTTTGTCATCTGTTATAATGAGAATTAACAGTGGCGAGGGAGGGCCTTCATGATGGAAACTAGACTTGAAAGAATAAAGAAACAGTTGCATTCAGCGAGTTATAAATTAACACCACAGCGTGAAGCAACCGTTCGAGTTTTGCTAGAAAATGAAGAGGATCATTTAAGTGCAGAAGATGTGTACCTCCTCGTAAAAGAAACATCGCCTGAGATTGGTTTAGCAACTGTTTATCGAACGTTGGAATTGCTAACAGAATTAAAAGTCGTCGACAAAATAAATTTTGGTGATGGCGTTTCTCGATATGACCTTCGCCAAGAAGGTGCCGCTCATTTTCATCATCATCTGGTTTGTATTGAATGTGGAGCAGTGGATGAAATTCAGGAAGACTTACTTGAAGATGTAGAAGCGGTTGTGGAACGAAGATGGAATTTTAAAATTAAGGACCATCGTCTGACATTTCATGGTATCTGTCATCGCTGCTTAGATAAAGGAAAAGAAGAAGAAAAAACAGAATAACAGAGTCGAAAGCTCCTTTTTCTACGAAAGGGCTTTTTTCTTTTGTAGAAGCAGAAGGGATTAGGTATAAAACCTGTACATTTTGGCATACCATTTACTAGATAATCGTAAATGGAGGATGAAAGATGATTTCTTTTATAAAAATGGTCCTGCAAACCTTAAAGGTTTTTATCATATTCACCGGGTGCACGATTCTCTTTTATTATGGTATCATGTGGGTATCGGAAGAATACCAAAATTATCACCGCTATGATGGACCAGAAGGTGCAGCGCTAAAGGTTTCGAAGAACGTGAATGAAGAGAATTCTTCCTTGGTAGATCGGCTGAAGTTGTTTTATTTAAATGGGGAGTAATCGTGATGGATGAGCAATTAAAAGATTTTATGCAATACTTAATAGTTGAAAAAGGGTTGGCTAAAAACACCATTGTGTCGTATGAACGGGACTTAAAAAGCTATCTTCATTATATAAAAACGATGGAATCGCTTCAATCTTTAAATGATGTGCAACGTGTTCATATTGTTCATTTTTTAAGTTTTTTAAAAGAACAAGGGAAATCCTCGAAAACATTGGCAAGACATATAGCGTCCGTTCGCGCTTTTCATCAATTTTTATTACGAGATAAGGCAACAGAACAGGATCCATCCGTACTAATCGATACACCGAAGCAGCAAAGATTACTGCCAAAGGTGCTAAGTTTACAAGAAGTAGAGGTTCTTTTAGATTCACCAAATCTACAAGACCACTATGGTATAAGGGATAAGGCTATGTTAGAGCTTCTATACGCAACGGGTATCCGTGTAAGTGAATTGATAGGACTCGATCTTGATCATATTCAATTAACAATGGGCTTTGTCCGTTGTATGGGAACCGGGAATAAAGAGCGAATTATACCGATTGGAAGAACTGCGATAGAAGCCATCCAGAATTATTTAGAGCATGGGAGAGCCCATTTTGTCACAACAAAACATAAGGATGATGCCTTGTTTTTAAATCATCAAGGACATCGTCTAACAAGACAGGGCTGCTGGAAAATTTTAAAAAAACTAGCAAAAGAAGCTGGAATTGATAAACAGCTTACTCCCCATATTCTTCGCCATTCTTTTGCTACACATTTGCTTGAAAATGGTGCGGACTTAAAGGCTGTTCAAGAAATGTTAGGTCATGCAGATATATCCACAACACAAATATATACAAATGTTACGAAAACAAGAATAAAGGATGTTTATAGTAAATTTCATCCCCGAGCTTGATAGAATAATAGGATTTAATAAGCAAGTATAGAACCATTTACAAGAACGATAAAAAGTCGCCTGAATTTTTGGTGGCTTTTTTCTTGTAATTTCTTAATCATTTAGTAAAATAAAGATGTCAGACTTCTGACGATTATATTGATAGGTTGTTTTCATAATCTTATTTTAAGCGGACAACATATAAATGTCTGGTTTTTATTTGCAAACGTTTTCTAACTTAAAAGGAGGAAGAATTGAATGATAGCTAATACATATAAACGTATTTTTATCATCGTTATGGATTCAGTTGGGATTGGGGAAGCACCTGATGCGGAGAAATTCGGTGACAAAGGTGCCGATACTTATGGCCATATTGCTGAACGAATGAACGGACTTAACATGCCGAATATGGCGAAGCTAGGGCTCAGCAATATCCGTGAAATTAAAGGAGTTAAAAAAGCAGAAAAGCCGCTAGCGTTTTATACAAAAATGATGGAAGCCTCTAACGGAAAAGATACAATGACAGGACATTGGGAAATTATGGGCTTAAATATTCAAACACCTTTCCGTGTTTTTCCTGAAGGTTTTCCAGATGAGCTTGTTTCTGAATTAGAAAAACGGACTGGTAGAAAGATTATTGGCAATAAACCTGCAAGTGGAACAGAAATCCTTGTTGAGCTTGGCGAAGAGCATATGAAAACAGGGGCATTAATTGTCTATACTTCTGCAGATTCGGTACTTCAAATAGCAGCACATGAAGAAATTGTTTCACTTGATGAGCTCTATAACATTTGTAAAATTGCCCGTGAATTGACACTTGATGAAAAATACATGGTGGGACGCGTCATTGCCCGGCCTTTCTTGGGTGAACCGGGTAACTTTAAGCGTACGCCAAACCGCCATGATTATGCTTTAAAGCCATTTGACCGCACGGTGATGAGTGAATTAAAAGATAGTGGTTTTGATGTCATTGCGATTGGGAAAATATCAGATATTTACGATGGAGAAGGCGTAACGAAATCACTTAGAACCGTTTCAAATATGGATGGTATGGATAAACTTGTGGAAACCTTTGATATCGATTTTACAGGAATTAGCTTTGTAAATTTGGTTGATTTTGATGCGTTATACGGTCATCGCCGTGACCCTGAAGGTTATGGAAAGGCACTTGAGGAATATGATGCCCGTCTGCCAGAGGTGTTTGCAAAGATGAAAGAAGACGATCTGTTAATGATTACAGCAGACCACGGAAATGATCCTATCGCACCGGGGACAGACCATACACGTGAATATGTGCCGTTACTGGTTTACTCAAAGGGTATGAAAGAAGGAAGGGAACTTCCATTAAGAGAAACATTTGCAGACCTTGGAGCTACTGTTGCAGAAAACTTTAAAGTGAAAATGCCAAACTTCGGAAAAAGTTTTTTAAGTGAACTGAAATAAGAAAGGGGAACTAGGATGAACGTGGAAAAGATTCAAAACGCAGCTGATTTTTTAAAACAAAAATATACAAAAATACCAAGAGTTGGTCTTATTTTAGGCTCTGGACTAGGTGTTCTAGCGGATGAAATTGAAAATCCTGTAAAAATTCCTTACAATCAAATTCCTGATTTTCCTGTATCAACAGTAGAAGGTCACGCTGGTCAACTCGTTTTTGGTTCACTAAATGGTGTAGAGGTTGTCGCCATGCAAGGCCGTTTTCATTTCTATGAAGGATACAGTATGGAAAAAGTGACATTCCCCGTTCGTGTGATGAAAGAATTAGGAGTGGAAATGCTGATTGTAACTAATGCTGCAGGAGGCGTAAATGAAAGCTTCTCCGCAGGAGATCTAATGATAATAACCGATCACATTAATAACATGGGCACAAATCCGTTAATTGGACCCAATGATTCTAACCTGGGTGTCCGCTTTCCTGATATGTCAGAAGCATACTCTAAAGAATTACGTGCGATGGCAAGAGAAGTTGCAGACCGCCTGCATATTAATGTTAAAGAAGGCGTCTATTTCGGAAATCCTGGACCTGTCTATGAGACTCCAGCAGAAATACGAATGGCTCGAGTTTTAGGCGGTGATGCAGTTGGCATGTCCACTGTACCTGAAGTCATAGTTGCCCGCCACAGTGGTATGAAAGTTCTGGGTATTTCATGTATTTCGAATATGGCCGCCGGTATTCTTGATCAGCCCTTAACCCATGATGAAGTGATTGAAACGACTGAAAAAGTGAAAGCTGACTTCCTTCGCTATATTAAAGAAATTGTAAAAAGCATCGCGTAAAAAATTAAAAAAAATGATAAGTGGTGAGAATCGATGAGAATGGTTGACTTAATAGAGAAAAAGAGAGATGGACAAGAATTATCAACAGATGAAATTAAATTTATCATAAACGGTTATACAAATGGTTCCATTCCGGATTACCAGGTTAGTGCTTTAACAATGGCCATCTATTTTAAAGGAATGACGGAAAAAGAAAGAGCAGATTTAACGATGGCAATGGTTGAATCAGGTGATCAAATTGACTTATCGCAAATCGAAGGAATCAAAGTCGACAAACATTCAACGGGCGGTGTGGGTGACACTACCACACTAGTGCTTGGACCTCTTGTAGCGGCACTAGGTGTTCCAATTGCTAAAATGTCAGGACGTGGACTGGGCCATACAGGCGGAACCATTGATAAGTTAGAAGCAGTCAAAGGGTTCCATGTTGAAATTGAAAACGATGAATTTATTGAACTTGTTAATAAAAATAAAATTGCTGTCATTGGGCAAAGTGGAAACTTAACCCCTGCTGATAAGAAGCTCTATGCATTGAGAGATGTTACCGCGACGGTTGACAGTATTCCACTTATCGCAAGTTCCATCATGAGTAAAAAGATTGCAGCTGGTGCTGACGCTATTGTATTAGATGTCAAAACTGGTGCTGGTGCCTTCATGAAGACACTTGATGATTCAAGAGAATTAGCAAAAGCAATGGTACGAATCGGAAATAATGTTGGCAGAAGAACGATGGCAGTCATTTCAGATATGAGTCAGCCACTAGGATATGCGATTGGAAATGCTCTTGAAGTAAAAGAGGCAATTGATACTCTAAAAGGAGAAGGTCCTGAAGATTTAACAGAACTATGTTTAACACTAGGCAGCCACATGGTGTATGTAGCAGAAAAAGCTAATTCTTTAGAAGAAGCTCGTACACTGCTTAAAAATGTGATAAAAGATGGTTCTGCACTGGAAAAATTAAAAGTATTCCTAAGTTCTCAAGGTGGAGATGCCTCCATTGTTGATGATCCGTCGAAAATGCCGCAAGCTGCCTATACTTTTGAGCTAGAAGCAAAAGAAGATGGCTATATAGCAGAAATAGTGGCGGATGAGGTTGGTACGGCAGCGATGCTGCTTGGAGCCGGAAGAGCCACGAAAGAATCTGTTATTGACCTAGCAGTAGGACTTGTTTTAAGAAAGAAAATCGGCGATCAAGTGAAAAAAGGCGAATCATTAGTAACCATATACAGCAATTTTGAAAACGTCGAAGAAGTAACAGAGAAGCTTTATGAAAATATCAAAATTTCAGCTTCCAAAGTAGAGGCCCCAATTCTAATTCATGAAGAAATTATGGAATAGTAGATAGATGTTTTGGTGTCAGGCACCATGTGAATTTTTCACATGGTGCCTGACACCTTTTTTATTTGATGTATAAGGAAAAATTTGTATAAAGATATTTATTTTGGAAAAAATGAAACTTATAAAGAATGGAGGGTTATGCGAATGAAACGATTTGTCTCTTTTATAGTGACATCTTTTTTACTGACAAGCTTATGGAGTCCATCTGCTGCTTTTGCAGCTGAAGAAAAAAAGAATGCTGATATTGTCAGCAATGTAAAATCCGCTATTTTAATTGAACGTGATACAGGAACAGTCCTCTATGAGAAAAATAGTAACGAGGAGCTTCCGCCTGCTAGTATGACAAAAATTATGACGATGCTGTTAATTATGGAAGCTCTAGATCAAGGAAAGTTGACTTGGAATGAAAAAATCCGGGCGAGCGAATATGCGGCCTCAATGGGAGGTTCACAAATTTTTCTTGAACCTGGTGAAGAAATGACAACAAAGGAAATGCTTAGGGGAATTGCAATTGGTTCTGGAAATGATGCATCTGTTGCGATGGCTGAGAGAATCGCAGGGTCAGAAGAAGCGTTTGTTGATAGGATGAATGCCAAGGCAAAGGAGTTAGGCTTAAAGCATACATTCTTTAAAAATACAACAGGATTGCCAGTAAGCGGACATTTCAGCACAGCAGCTGATATGGCTGTTATGGCAAAAGAACTGTTGAAATATGAAGACATTACTAAATTTACTGGCATGTATGAAGCATACCTTCGTGAAAATACAGATAAAAAATTCTGGCTAGTCAATACCAATAAATTAGTCCGTTTTTACCCAGGTGTAGACGGATTGAAAACTGGCTTTACTGCGGAAGCAAAGTACTGCTTAACAGCTACAGCCCAAAAAGATGGCATGCGGGTGATTGCTGTCGTTTTTGGTGCTCCAACCTCAAAGGAAAGAAATGCTCAAGTGACCAAAATGCTTAATTACGCCTTTGCACAGTACCAAACCCATCCAATGTTTAAGCGTAATCAAACTATAGGTGAAGCAAAAATAAGTAAAGGGAAGGAAAAATCCGTTGACGCCGTCACAAGCGAACCACTCTCTTTATTGACAAAAAAAGGTGAAAAGACCAAGGATGTAAAACAAAAAGTTATTCTTGAGAAAAATCTGAATGCCCCCATTAAGAAGGGTGATCAAGTAGGAACGATAAAGCTAATTAAGGGTGAAAAGGTTATTCTTGAAAGCCCTCTAGTCGCTAATAAAGACGTAAAGGAAGCAGGATGGTGGACACTTTATAAACGTTCATTCGGAATGTTTACAAAAGCCGGTAAATAGAAAGGCGGAAGCACCTTGACCAGGAGTGGTATACATTCTTTTTGTCGAAACTTCAAGACAGAGTACTTATTTTAGCGAAATACGACTAGTTTTGTAGTTGGAGAAGGATATTACCATTCTAGAAGCGAATTGACTCACTATACCAGATTAAGGAGGCCGGGCATAGTGAGTCTAAACATTAATATGGAAACAAAACAAGATGTTTTATGTATTCGCTTAAGCGGTGAATTAGATCACCATACAGCGGATGAACTTCGCGAACAGGCAACAGCTGTAATTGAAAAAAATAATATTCGTCATATTATTTTAAATTTGGAACACCTTTCCTTTATGGATAGCTCTGGATTAGGGGTTATTTTAGGAAGATACAAACAAATAAAACAGGTGCACGGAGAAATGGTCGTTTGTGCGATTTCCCCTGCAATACAAAGATTATTCGATATGTCTGGTTTATTTAAAATTATTAAAATGGAACCGACTGAGGAATTTGCATTGCATAGATTGGGGGTGGCCTGAGTGAAGAATGAAATGAATCTTCAATTCAGTGCTTTAAGTCAAAATGAATCGTTTGCCCGAGTAACCGTTGCAGCTTTTATTGCCCAGCTTGATCCGACAATGGATGAGCTGACAGAAATTAAAACAGTCGTTTCTGAAGCCGTGACCAATGCCATTATTCATGGCTATGAAAATGATCCAACCGGTCTTGTGTACATTCACGTTTCGATTGAGGACGGTCTGATTGATATGACCATTAAAGATGTTGGTTTAGGAATTGTAGATGTGGAGGAAGCTCGTCAGCCATTGTTTACAACGAAACCGGATTTAGAACGATCCGGTATGGGTTTCACCATCATGGAAAACTTCATGGATGAGGTAGAGGTTCATTCACAGCCAGGTCGAGGAACCGAGGTTAAATTACGGAAGCATTTACAAACTAACAAAATGCTTTGCAATTAAGGAGACTTGCCGATGGATGTGGAGGTCACGAACGATAAAAGTCAAACGTATTTAAAAGATCATGAAGTGAAAGAGCTTATTAAAAGGAGTCAAACAGGCGACCAAGAAGCTAGAGATTTAATAGTTGAAAAAAATATGCGTCTCGTTTGGTCTGTAGTCCAACGGTTTCTTAATAGGGGCTACGATCCAGACGATTTATTTCAAATCGGCTGCATCGGATTATTAAAATCCGTTGATAAGTTTGATCTTTCCTACGATGTTAAGTTTTCTACCTACGCTGTACCCATGATCATTGGTGAAATCCAACGATTTATTCGTGATGATGGAACGGTAAAGGTGAGCCGGTCACTGAAAGAAATGGGCAACAAAATTCGAAAAGCGAAAGATGAATTATCGAAAATGTTTGGAAGAACGCCGACGGTTAACGAAATTTCAGAGCATTTGCAACTTTCACCTGAAGATGTGATTCTTGCTCAGGAAGCTAGCAGGACTCCTTCGTCGATTCATGAGACCGTTTATGAAAACGATGGCGATCCGATAACATTATTAGACCAAATTGATGACGGTAATGAAGGGAAATGGTTTGATAAAATTGCTTTAAAAGAAGCCATTCGGGAATTAGATGAACGTGAGAGGTTAATTGTCTACTTAAGGTATTATAAAGACCAAACTCAATCGGAAGTCGCATTAAGACTTGGTATTTCCCAGGTACAGGTTTCAAGACTAGAAAAGAAAATATTACAGCAAATGAAAGACCGTATGGATCTCTAATCCATGCGGTTTTTCATTTGTTTACATGAAAGTAGAAGAAATTATCCATACTATTTATACGAGGAAATCATTGTGTGGGAAGTGAATGTTTTGGAAAAAACAATCTACATCCGCATGCGGCACCGTGTTCATGTCCTGCCAGAAGCGAGTATCATTTTAAAGGATGTTGCCCAGATTATTGCCCCAGAAGCGGTCCTCTCGGATTTACAATCATTAATGATTCATCAAGTAACAGAAATGGATCGGAATATAATCGTTTTAGATGTCATGGAAGTAATTAAAAAGATTACCACCACATTTGGAGATGTGGAGGTTCAATCAATTGGACCGGCTCAGACTATTGTTGAAGTAATTTTTAAGAAAAAAAAGGTTTCGATTCCTATTTTTATTCTTATTTGGTTTTTATTATTTTTCGGATCCGCTATGACGATTATGAATTTCCATGATGATGTAAGTATGAAGAGTGTTCAGGAAAAGATATACACCATTATTACAGAAAAAAAAGCATCAAAACCATTACTGTTCCAAATCCCTTATTCAATAGGATTAGGCTTAGGAATGATTCTATTTTTTAATCACGTTTTCAAGAAACGGTTAAATGAAGAACCCAGTCCACTTGAAGTAGAAATATTTAATTATCAGCTCGATTTAGACAACTATGTTGTGATTCATGAAAACAAAGAAAGTATGAAGCAAGTAAATGACGATTAAAATCTTATTAGTTGTTTTTATAGGTTTAGCAAGTGGATTGTCTGTTGGAGCTGGTTTTGTTGCTTTTCTAACAGTCCTTGGGGTTATCCCAAGACTGACACAGCTATCCAAATCAATGCGGATGATTAAATACTATGAATGGGCAATTATTTTTGGTGTTCTCATTGGCGTACAAGCCAGCTTAAGGGACCCGAGCTTACATATTTCATCCTATTTTTTAATCCCCCTTGGACTTACTGGAGGGGTGTTTGTTGGAATGTTGGCTGCAGGTCTGACAGAGGTTGTGAACGTTTTTCCTATTCTTGCCAAAAGAATACGGGTTGATGGACAAATTATTATTTTAGTTATGGCGATTGTTTTAGGAAAGATTTTTGGGTCTATTTTTCAATGGCTATATTTTGTTCAGAGATAAACTCTTTTCTAATGAAGGGACATCAAAGTATGAGTGTTCGGAGGCGTGTAATATTAATTACTGACGGAGATGATTATGCGAGAAGGGCTGTTGAGCATGTCGCTCAAGAGATTGGCGGAAGATGTATTTCCAACTCTCATGGAAATCCCTCCAAGCTAACAGGGCCGGAAATTGTCAAATTAATTAAAAAAGCGGCACACGACCCAGTATTAGTGATGTTTGATGACAGCGGAATTGTCGGGGAGGGTGCAGGCGAGTCGGCATTGAGATATGTTGCCACACATCAAGACATAGAAGTTTTGGGCGTCATTGCTGTGGCAGCAAAGTCAAGACATGAGGAATGGACAAGGGTAGATGTCAGCATCGATCGTGATGGGCTGCTCACGCCCTATGGAGTAGATAAATTTGGTATACCCGAACTTGAAATAGGGAGAATAAATGGAGATACCGTTTATTGTCTTGATGAATTAGATGTTCCTATTGTAGTTGGTGTTGGTGATATTGGTAAAATGGCTAGACGTGATTCCTACAAATTTGGTTCGCCAATTACGAAAAAAGCTGTAGAACTTATACTTGAAAGGAGTGGCTTTCATGTCAAGAAGTAATGAACAAAAATGGCCAATCCCTGAATCAGTGCAAGAAATAGAAAATTATATGAAACAAAGAGTGGGGCTGGGAGTAAGCTTTGACTTAGGTGTTAGAAAGCTGAAAGTTCTCAAAAAGGATGTCCAAATTTATTACGTTAATGGACTTTGTGATACACGGTATATTATTGAATTAATAGAAGAACTTGTCCAAATCAACGACCATGAAAAACTATCAACTGACATATATAAACTCGTTTATAATCGAATTCTTAATCAATCAGTTCAACCCATTCATAGACTTGATGAAATTGTCGACTTAGTTCTATCTGGTCTAATTGTCGTTGTCATTGAAGGTGAAAACACAGCTCTGGCAGTTGATGTAAGGAGCTATCCCGGACGGATGCCTCAAGAGCCGGATACAGAAAAGGTTGTTCGAGGGTCGCGAGATGGGTTTGTTGAGAATATAATTCTAAATACAGCATTAACGAGGAGAAGAATCCGTGACGAACGCCTCCGCTTTGAAATGTTTAAAGTAGGCGAAAGGTCGAAAACAGATGTGGCATTAGGTTATCTGGAAGATGTAGCAGATGCAGACTTATTAAATGTCCTTAGAAAAGAAATAAAGGCCATTAAAGTAGACGGCATCCCAATGGCTGATAAAACAATTGAAGAATTTATTGTAAAACAGGGATGGAACCCCTTTCCATTAGTTCGATATACGGAAAGAGCAGATGTGGCTGCCGCACATATTTTAGAAGGTCATGTGATTATTTACTGTGATACTTCTCCAAGTGTCATAATTGCCCCAACAACCTATTTTCATCATGTTCAGCATGCAGAAGAATTTCGCGAATCACCAGCAATGGGAACTTTTGTGCGGTGGACCAGGTTTTTAGGTGTCCTTGCATCTATTGGCCTTTTGCCACTTTGGTTATTATTTGTGTTGGAACCATCCATTTTACCTGAAAAAATTGCCTTTATTGGACCGAATGAACAAACGAATATACCGGTTGTTGTTCAATTAATTTTAGCTGATTTTGGGATAGAATTCTTAAGAATTGCGGCCATACATACTCCAACTCCATTATCCACTGCGATGGGTTTAATTGCGGCTGTTTTGATTGGACAAATTGCAATTGACGTTGGTCTGTTTGTTCCAGAGGTTATCCTTTACGTAGCAATCTCGGGGATTGGAACCTTTACCACTCCTAGCTATGAGCTGGGTGTGGCGAATAAGATAGCAAGAATGATACTTGTTATTTTGGTAGCCATATTCCATACACCCGGTTTCGTTATTGGTAGCACATTATTGTTCATCTGGGTTGTTAACATGCGTGCACTAAATACACCTTACTTTTGGCCATTTCTCCCCTTTGAACCAAAAGGATTTATGCAGATTGTTGTGCGAAGGGCTATTCCTGGTTCCATACTAAGACCGAGTATTGTTCATCCACGAAATCGTTATCGGCAGCCACCTAAGGCAAATGAGAAATAATTGCGGTTTTTTTGCGGCTATGCTAAAGTTATTTTAATTAAATTATGGGTTAAAGGGAAAAATAGGCAGTATCTATTGCGGATTCTGTCTATTTAACTTTAAGATTGACAACATAGACTATAGTAGTCACAGGCGGAGAGAGGGAAAGAGGGATAAATATGTATTTTTACGGGACAACAGGCGTTAATAAAAATGGAAACTTGGAAATAGGCGGAGTTGATGCCGTTGAGTTGGCACAGCAGTTTGGAACCCCGCTATATGTATATGATGTGGCGTTAATTAGAGAAAGGGCACGGGGCTTTAAGCAAACATTTGATAACCTAAAAATAAAAGCACAGGTAGCCTATGCTAGCAAAGCCTTTTCAACAGTTGCTATGATTCAGTTAGCAGAGGAAGAAGGCTTATCACTCGATGTTGTTTCTGGCGGCGAATTATATACTGCTATCGTTGCAGGCTTTCCAGTAGAGAGGATTCATTTTCATGGAAACAATAAAAGCAGAGAAGAATTAGAAATGGCTTTAGATCATGGAATCGGCTGCATTGTTGTTGATAATTTTTCCGAACTGGACCTTTTGAAAGCTATTACGATTGAGAAAAATGCTAGAGTGAACATTCTGTTACGAGTAACGCCTGGAATCGAAGCACATACCCATGACTACATTTTAACAGGACAAGAAGATTCTAAATTTGGTTTTGACATTCAAAACGGACAGGCAGAAATGGCCTTAAAAACAGCAATTCAATATGAATCTTTTGATGTACTCGGACTTCATTGCCATATTGGTTCGCAAATCTTTGAAACGACAGGCTTTTTACTTGCGGCAAAGAAAATAGTTGAAAAGATGGAACACTGGAAAAATGACCTTTCATTTGAAGCGAAAGTATTAAACTTAGGCGGGGGTTTTGGGATTCGCTACACAAAAGAGGATGAACCCATTCCTCCATCACAATTTGTGAGAGAAATTATAACAGAAGTAAAAAATTTAACAGAGCAGCATTCACTAAAAATGCCGGAAATTTGGATAGAGCCGGGTCGGTCACTTGTTGGAGATGCTGGAATAACACTGTATAAAGTGGGTTCTACTAAGGATGTCCCTGGAGTCAGAAAGTATTTAGCTGTTGATGGGGGTATGAGTGATAATATTCGGCCAGCCCTTTATCAGGCAAAATATGAAGCAGTTCTTGCTAATAAGCCATTAGCGAAAGCGGATGAAACGGTTTCAATTGCTGGAAAATGCTGTGAATCTGGTGATATGTTAATTTGGGATTTACCACTACCAAAAGCAGGGGAAGAGGAAATTCTTGCTGTTTTTTGCACTGGTGCATACGGCTACTCGATGTCTAATAATTATAACCGTATACCGCGTCCGGCTGTTGTGTTTGTCGAAAATGGAACAGCTGCACTTGTAGTAAAAAGAGAAACGTACGAGGATCTACTATCGCACGATTTACCGCTAAAATAAAAAAGCTGCCGCTCAAATCATGAACTGCCCCGTAAATGTCAGCCACTAAACTAACATTTACGGGGCAGTTCACAGATCAAGCGGCAGCTTTTCCATTATGAAAAAATTGATTTAATGGCATCGATCAGCCAGATGAAAAATTGCTTAATTTTTTCTAAGAAGCCCTGTCCTTCTTCCGATTTCAGAAAGTTAGATATTTGGTCTTTTGCCTTGTTAAGCTGATCGCTCACTTGATTCCAATCAATGTTCAAATTCTTGAGTTTATTAAAAAAGTCCAATAATCGCTTCATTTCTTCATCTGTGAGAGTTACATTTAAATCTTTAGCAGCTTTTTCAATAATTTTTTGTAACTCCACATCATTTTGTGGCTTATTTTTCGCAATTTCTTCTTTTACCTTTGCAATTAAGGCTGCGGCATTCTTAGCACCAATAGAGTCACCCAATTTGGCTGTTTCCACCATTTCTTGGTTTGCTGCCTGTTTTACTTCTTCTGGAATGGCTTTATCGGACGTAATTTCATATGCCTTAATAATCCCTGTTAAGGCGGCGGTTCCGGAAACAGAAATTGGGGCAGTAATATAGATATTGGCGTCTTTAACCCCTGCCGTAATCAAGGCATTTACATACATTTCATCTGTAACCCAGTTGATATTTTTCGTTTTCACTGTAATCCCTGAACCGGTTGGGGCAATGGTGATAGCAGAGGATGAGATGGCTTTGGTCCCAATAAGAGATTTCGCAACATATTTTCCTAAATATTGATGTTCCTCTGGGTTTGTTACATTGACAATTTGAACATCCTTAGGTGCTCCCATTTCTTCTAGCAGGGCAGTTTTTTGCTCTGCAGTTAAATTTTCACCTAATGTGACGATCATATCCCCTTCAGCCATGTCTGCAAGGCTTTGGACAGGATGGATAAACATTAGTGTTAATAGTATAAGTATTAATGTTTTTTTCATTATTTTCCTCCTTGGCGTTCTAAAGCTGGTCAAAAGATATAAAGCCCTGTTAATAATATAACCGAAACCTATAATATAAACGAAATATTTAACCTAGAAGTTTCATAGTTATTAAATCTTAAGTGGAGAAGAGACCACATTTTAAAGAGTAAATAGATTATTTTTGTTAATTGGTGTAGAATGATGGCAGGAAAGAACTCTTTTGGAGGAAAGTTTTGCATGAAAAGAAATTGGTTATTATTTTGCATCTTGATTGGCCTTTCAGTAATTTGGGGAATTATTTACTGGATATTTATTGGACCTAGATAATAAAATAATTATATTTGATGAATGACCATTATTTATGTATGATGGTGTTTAGTGAAACAAAATAGTTTCAATTACATATAATGAATTGTGTTTATTATTGATTTTTTTGGAAAAAATATACTATTGATAAATTAATGATTAAATCGGTTTATTTCATATAATGAGGGATCAAAATGTTAATTCGTTATAAGAAGACATTCGAAAAGATTGCTATGGGTTTATTGTCCTTTATGCCTAGTGAAAAGGACTTAAAAAAGCTTCAGTTAACCATGAAAGAGTATGAGACAGAAGAGAACTGGCAGCTTTTTTTATGGAAGGAAGAAGATATTATTGGGCTATTGGGTGTCCTTTATAATAATGATGCCAATTCTTTAATGATTCAGCATATTTCAGTTAACCCTTCCCATCGTTCTCAGGGGTTAGGGAAGAAAATGGTGAAGGCTTTAAAAGAAATGTATCCAGATAAAGAAATTATCTCAAATGATAACACTGCTGCATTTATCGAGAAATGTGATGTTTGCTAGTGTGATGATAAGAAGGCAACGGATTATCCGTTGCCTTTTCTCGATTCTAAAGATTGCTGTCTTTCTTCAATCACGCTTGTTCTATCCCGCAATTTATGACGATGTATAAGGTGAAGATTAGAGATATCACTGTGCTTCCCCCAATGAAATCCCGCTTGTTCACAATGTTTTACACACATCTCTAAAAGATTCGGATCACAGATTGGAAGGTCAAAGCTTTTATAGTTTTCTTCTTTATCAATTATGAATAAACGTTTTTTTAAAATATCTCTAAACAGCTGTGAATCCAAGCCCAGTTTGGTTAACCAGCCTGTTTGTTTTTCAAAAATCATTAACGCTTTTTTCAATGTTCTTTTTGCACCGTTAAAATTTCTTCTGCGGTGATGATAGGTGGAAACAGCTAATAAAATAAGACCGACCCAAACGGACATTTTGTTTTTAGAATCCGTCTTTTTCCAATATTCTTCAAGAATTTCATGGCATTCAAAGTAATCCCGATCACCATGAAAATGGGCTAAAAATTGAATATACTCTTTTGGGTACAAAAAATCCCCCCTAACAGATTGTTGTGTGTTTATTTTATCATATTTGAGTAAAACGCTAATGAGAAAAAAAGCATTTTAAAATAAAAACCCGTCAGGATTGACGGGTTACTTGATCTAATTCAAATGTCTATCTCAACAGGAACAAGGTTAAAGGACAACCTTCTCGCCGGCTCGTCTTATACCTGTCGCCCCTGGTCATGGTGTTTCCGCTTTTATATTAGTAAACCCAGGAAGCACCAACGATAATTAACAAAATGAATAGTACGACAATTAAAGCAAATCCGGCTCCTAATCCGCCATCCATATGAAAAACCTCCTAAAAATTTATTGTTCTTTTCCTTGTCATCATATGTAGGAAATTTGTCCATTGTTATGGGCAAACATCCCAATTTCATAATAAACCACTGAAAGATTGATTTTTCTATTGGATAACCCCACTCGAATCCTCTATACTATTAATATCATGAAGAATAATGATTACATTTAATTTTTTAAGAATTTTGGTGAATAAAATGCCGTATCAGGTGAAGATTGCTGCGTTTGAAGGCCCGTTGGATTTGCTTCTTCATTTAATTAATCGGCTCGAAATTGATATATATGATATCCCGGTTCATGAAATTACTGACCAATACTTGATCTATATTAAAACAATGAACGAGCTAGAATTAGATGTTGCCAGCGAGTTTTTGGTAATGGCAGCTACACTGTTAGTTATTAAAAGTAAAATGCTTTTACCCAAGCATGAAGAGGCTTTAGATGAAGTGGATTCAGAAATGTCCTACGAAGAAGACCCACGTGATGAGCTTGTAGAGCGATTAGTCGAGTATCGCAAATATAAAGAGGCTGCACATGACCTAAAAACGATGGAAGAAGAACGTGGTCTCATGTATACGAAACCGCCAAGTGATTTATCAGATTTTGCACAGGAAAAACAACCTGAAAAAACAGAGTTAAATGTTTCCCTGTATGATATGTTGGCGGCCTTTCAAAAATTATTACGAAGAAAAAAATTACAGCGGCCAATGGCAACTAAAATTACGCGCCAAGAAATATCAATCGAGAAAAGAATGACAGAAATCATGGATGAATTACATCAGTTAAAAGGACGGAAAAACTTTAATGAATTATTTCCATATCCAGCAAAGGATCATATCGTGGTGACTTTTTTAGCCATCTTAGAACTTATTAAAAGAAACGTAATTGATGTGGAGCAAAAAGAAAATTTTGGAGATATCTTTCTTGAAGCTGTAGCAGAAGGGGCTGAGGTTGTTGGAAATAATTAATTGGAACAGCATACTGGAAAGCCTATTGTTTGCCGCGGGCGATGAGGGACTTTCACTAAAACAAATTGCAGAGGTATTAGAGGTAGACGAATTAAAGGCAAGTGAAATCATTGAGGATTTAAAACAAGAATATGAACAGAACAACAAAAGAGGGATTATGATTGTGCAACTTGCTGGTACTTATCAGCTTGCCACGAAAAAAGAAAATGCAGTATTTTTAAAAAAGTTGGTTGATTCTCCGCATACCTCTACATTATCTCAGGCAGCTTTAGAGACTTTGGCTATCATTGCCTATAAACAGCCAATTACCCGTGCCGAGATTGAAGAAATTCGTGGAGTGAAAACGGAAAGGCCCCTTCATACGTTAGTTTCAAAAGTGTTAATCAAAGAGGTTGGCCGCGTAGAAGGAACAGGAAGGGCTTTTTTATATGGAACAACGAAGGAATTTCTTGACTATTTTGGTTTAAAAAGTTTAAAAGAACTTCCACAATTACCGGAAAAAGTGGAGGAAGAATTTATTCAGGAAGAAGCAGATCTGTTTTTTGAGAAATTTCAGGAAACGATTAACTCATAAACGACAATTTTGTGATAGAATTAATGCTAATATTAATATATAGACACGCTTCACAATGAATAGAAATCATTCAAGCAGAAGCAGCAGTTCGATAAGGAGCGGGATTACATTGCTAATTAAAGAGTGTAAAGGATTTGAATTAGAAAAAGAAAAATCTAATACTTCAGAGGATTTTTTTAACAGAAGTGAAGTTACTTTCGTTGAAGAGGGGCAAGAAAAAACGCTTCATGTACTATATGTTAGGTACTTTGATGAAATTTTTCATGAGTTTACTCCGTACATGCAAAATCCTATTTTTGTGCAAGGGGAAAATGAAGTGAATTTTAAGGATATCGTCGCGCTTATTTGTCTATTGAAAAATCCAGGTCTTCGCAGCCGTAAACGATTATATATTAATTCTAAGTATGAATTTGCTTCTTTTTTTCAAGAAATTAATTTTAATAAATTGCCTGAAATATTTCTTGCTCTACAACAAAAGAAAGAGTTTGAACTTCCTTCACCACTTGAGTTCATTCTTCAACCACAATCATTACCAAACGATAATGGGGAAATTTTAGGGGGGTCATTATGGGGAATTCGTTAGTAAAAACACAACTTAATGATGTAAAAGAGTTTTTATCGAAGTCAAATTTAACAATTGAGGATTTTTTAAACGAAACAACTATCTCACAATTAAATGTAGAAAATGATGAAGACCACACCTACAACAAATTAATTTTTTCAAATTTACGAAAGTTAGTTGTCTATAGCGAAGAATGTTTAGAAACATGCTCGGTTATTTTACAAAGCCAGCCTTTTCAAAAAGCAGCAGCTGAGAAAACTCTTTATAAAATTTATCATCAATGTATTGAAGAGTTTTTCTCACCTAAGAATGATGCTTGGTACGAAAATAGCCGATCTGCCTATACAGGTCGGAACTCCATTAAATTTTATCGAAATGTATCAGAAAGTGTAGTTCAGCTTATCAAGAGTTTAGAAAGTGATTTCCAGAGAATTCGAGAAGAGCTTGAGTATTATGAAACCGATTATAGAACAAAAATGATTCAATCAAAATAAATGGATTTCCTAAGACTGTCCTCTAAAAGGGCAGTCTTTTTTCGTTCTTAACAAATACAATTCCTCATACCATTTAGGAGGATTACATGAAAAAAATAGCTAGATGGAATGAGGGAATAGAATGGATCGATTTAGCCAATATGTCAATGAGTTGTTTATCTGGAATAAGCAAATGAAACAATTTCTTCAATCGGAAAAGGTTAGTCAGGAATCAGAACTATGGGGAAAACTTGATGAATTTACCGAACTAATAGAAAGCACTAATCAAGAGTTATCAAATGAGGAATTGCTTAGTCTTCAAGCTAGAGCTGAGAACATCCATGAGCAATTGGATCACTATTTTAGAAATAAACAAGAAGCTGGAACGATCTGGGTGGTAGAAAAATCGCTCCCCCCGGGTGGTCATACCTTACCAGATCTTCCTTATCCCTATAATGCCTTGGAGCCATATATATCTGAAGAAATTATGCACCTCCACCATGATAAGCATCACCGTTCATATGTTGATGGATTAAATCGGGCGGAACTTAATCTAAAAAAAGCCAGGGAATCTAATGATTTTTCATTGATTAAACATTGGTCAAGAGAGCTGGCTTTTCATGGGTCTGGACATTATCTTCATACTATTTTTTGGAAAAATATGAGTCCGAATGGAGGGGGGGATCCTCAAGGATTATTAAAAGATGAGATTAAACAGTACTTTGGAAGCTTTGAAGCCTTTAAAAAACAGTTTTCTGAAGCTGCCAAGCAGGTAGAGGGGGTAGGCTGGGCACTATTAGTCTGGGCACCAAGAGCTCGGCATTTGGAAGTATTACAATCTGAGCGGCATATGCTATTGACTCAATGGGATACCATTCCACTACTTGTTCTAGATGTTTGGGAGCATGCCTATTATCTCCAATACAAAAACAATCGGGCAGAGTACGTCGATCATTGGTGGAATCTAGTGAACTGGCATGATGTTGAAATGAGATTTGAAAAAGCAGCAGACATTAAATGGCCAGCATTTTAGGATAAGTTTCAAACTGAGAACTCGTCTATATAGATGAGTTTTCGTTATTTTATGTCATAAGAAGACTCGTCCCGCATAAACTTGTACAAATATAGAAAAGCGGAAGCGTTTAGGTGCTGGAGTTAGACAATCTTAAAATGATAAGTAGATAGATAAGAAGGAGACGAGGTTAATCTTATGAAAGTGATTTCAAAGCTAATAATTATTTCCCTCCTGGTCTCACTAATGATTGCAAATATTCCTCAAAAGGTTGATGCTTCCCTTGGAGTAAGTGCCTCAAGTGCTGTGTTGATTGAACAGAAATCAGGAAGAGTCTTGTTTGAAAAGGATGCACATACAAAGAGAAGAATCGCAAGTATAACAAAAATCATGACAGCGGTTCTGGCCATTGAATCGGGGAAAATGAATCAATTTGTAAAGGTGAGTGAACAAGCAACACGAGCTGAAGGGTCTTCCGTATATTTAAAACCGGGTGAAAAACTGAAGCTTAAGGACCTTGTATATGGTTTGATGCTGAGATCTGGAAATGATACGGCCGTGGCAATTGCCGAGAGTGTGGGAGGAAGTGTAGATGGCTTTGCCTATTTAATGAATCAAAAGGCAAGGGAAATAGGAATGTATAATACCCATTTTGCAAATCCACACGGACTTGATGATCATGAGAATCATTACTCTACAGCCTATGACATGGCCATCTTGATGCGCTATGCGATGCGAGATAAAACATTTCAAAAAATTTCTGGCACAAAAGTATATCGTGCCCAGAACCCTACTGAAGATTGGGATCGTGTTTGGAAAAACAAAAACCGCTTGCTAACAAAATACAAGTATACTACTGGTGGAAAAACGGGATACACAAAACGAGCGAAACGAACCCTTGTCACAACCGCAACAAAAGGCGATATGAGCCTGATTGCGGTAACCTTAGACGCACCAGATGATTGGAACGATCATATTTCCATGTACGAAAATGGGTTTAAAGGCTTTGATATGGCGGAAGTGTTAGCAAAGGGTAATTTAGATAGTGTAAAAAGCAAATATTATAAGGGTCATTTGTATATAAAAAAATCAATTGTTTACCCAGCTACGAGTGAAGAAATGGACAGGTTCTCTATTAAATACAAATTAAACAAGCCTTTGAAAAATCTGAAGGAAACTAAGGGTGAAGAAATTGTCGGAAAGGCTGCCATATACCTAGATGAGAGAGTTATACAGGAAACCCCAATCTACTATGAAAAGGTACTGAAAGAAAAGAAGCAAGGATTGTTTCATTTCATAAAGGAAATTTTTCTTTCTGTTATAGGTGTGAAAGCCAATGGTTAACTATGTATGGGTGGGTATGACAATCATTGGAATTGTGTTTGCACTGATTAATGGTAACATGGAGGCGGTAAATAAGGCGGTTTTTGATGGAGCAAAAGAAGCCGTTACCCTCTGTATCGGCCTCATTAGTGTTCTAGTTTTCTGGCTTGGCATGATGCGGATTGCCGAGGAATCCGGACTCCTAAAAAAGCTGTCAAACCTGTTTCGTCCGCTGGTGAGAATCTTGTTTCCAGAAGTCCCAACGAATCACCCTGCGATGGGCTATATTTTGTCAAATATGATATCTAACATGTTTGGATTGGGAAATGCAGCGACACCACTTGGAATCAAAGCCATGGAGGAACTAAAAAAATTAAATGGTGGCAAAACAGAGGCAAGCAGATCCATGGTCACATTTTTGGCCCTTAACACTGCTAGTATTACAATAATCCCGACTACTGTCATTGCAATAAGAATGAATTATCATTCTTCATCACCAACCGAAATCGTTGTACCAACCATTATTGCAACGTTTCTTTCGGCAGTAGGGGCAGTATTAATCGACCGTTATTTTTATTATCGCAGAAGCCGAAAAGAGTGATGAAGTAATGGAGTTAATCTCAACTATTTCGCTAACGTTTATACCTTTGTTAATTGGATTTATTCTTTTATATGGTACGTTTAAACGGGTGCCAACCTATGAAAGCTTTGTTGAAGGCGGGAAAGAAGGAATTAAGATAGCTGTATCCATCATTCCTTTTCTTGTCGGAATGCTTGTCTCCATCTCCATATTTCGTGCATCTGGGGCATTGGACGCCTTAATGGATTGGATTCGGCCATTTATGAAGATAATGGGAGTACCTGCGGAAATAGTTCCCTTACTCATTATCAGACCTATTTCCGGGACAGCTGCACTTGGAATGACAAGTGATTTAATTGCAGTTTATGGTCCTGATTCTTTTATTGGGAGACTTGCATCCGTCTTGCAAGGAAGTACGGATACAACCTTTTATGTATTAACCGTTTATTTTGGTGCAGTTGGGATTAAAAAAATGGGAGATGCCTTAAAAGTAGGTCTCCTTGCCGATGTAGTGGGAATAATAGTTTCGATTATTATTGTTGGTTTTATTTTTGGAACGAAATAGGTGTTAAATGTTCAAAAGTATGTTTCCATGGGAGCATACTTTTATTTTTTCTAATATAATACCCGCTACTTTGAAAAGTGGAGAATTTGTGTCATAATTCATTAGAATAGAATTGTGAATAGCTTTCATAAGTAAATAGGAAACATTCCTATTCATTAACAGGTTACTTTATAGCCGGAAAAATTTTTTGAGGTGAAATAATGGAAAGATTGCAAAAGGTAATTGCTCGTGCTGGAATAGCATCTAGGAGAAAAGCCGAGGAGCTGATTATAGAAGGCAGAGTAAAGGTAAATGGAAAAGTTGTGAAAGAGCTCGGTGTAAAGGTGTCTCCTTCCGATAAGGTTGAGGTAAATGAAATACAGATTGAGAAAGAAGAACCTGTATATTTTCTTTTATATAAACCTAGAGGCGTGATTTCGAGTGTAAACGATGATAAGGGCAGGAAGGTTGTTACTGATTTTTTTTCACAGTTTAAAGAAAGAATTTTTCCTGTAGGCCGCCTCGATTATGATACTTCAGGATTGTTGCTATTAACAAATGACGGAGAATTTGCCAATTTACTCATGCATCCAAAGAATGAAATTGACAAGGTGTATGTCGCTAAAACAAAAGGGATTCCATTGAGGGAAAACTTAAGGAAATTAGAGAAAGGAATTCACCTGGAGGATGGAAAAACGGCACCTGCTAAAGTCAAACTTCTTTCTGCAGATAACAAGAAGCAAACAGCAATCGTCGAAATCGCCATACATGAGGGACGAAATCGTCAAGTAAGAAGGATGTTTGAAGCGATTGGGAATGAAGTGTTGAAATTAAAGCGTGAACGTTATGGATTTTTAACACTAAACGGATTAAAAGCTGGTGAGGCAAGGGAATTAACTCCACATGAAGTAAAACAGCTACGGGCTCTTGCCACGGATCAATCAAAGAAAAATTCATAAAATCGTCACAAATGTTTTTTTATTAACAATATGGTTGTATTAGTAAGTGCTATAATTTAGTCAAACTGTGTCACGTGAGTTACTGGAGGGCTTTTTATGAAGAAACGGCGATTAGTCATGAGATCAATTATTTTACTTGTACTAGGTGCAGCCGTTGCCTATTCGCTTTATGCTAATCTTACAAAAGATAATAAACAAAAAGTCGCGGTTGGAGAGGCAGCACCTGATTTTGCACTAGTCGATATGCAGGGAAACAAACATCGTCTTTCCGATTATCGAGGACAAGGGGTATTTTTAAACTTTTGGGGAACCTGGTGTCCACCTTGCAAGAAAGAAATGCCATATATTAATAATCAATACCACCAATATAAAGATAAAGGAGTTCAGGTTTTGACTGTTGATATTCAGGAGCCTGAACTTGCTGTTAATCAATTTGCAGAACGCCTTAAACTTGACTTTCCAATTATGATTGACACGGAAAAAGAAGTCATGAATGTGTATGGTGTTGATCTTCTTCCTGCAACATTCCTCATTGACCCAAGTGGGAAGGTAGTAAAATATTATACCGGAGAGTTGACTGAAAATAAGATTAAGGAATTTATGGAGCAAATAAAACCTAAGGGATTGTAGGGAGTTTTTACCATGAATGATGTTAAATGTGAATGCGGGCATGTGAATCCGCATGGAACCGTGCTGTGCGAAGCCTGTGGAAAAGTGTTGGATGAGCAAGATAAGAATAATAAAGAACTTCTTGATATGCGTTATGAGGGAAGTGCACGCCGTTCACAAACTTATAATAAAACCTTTATTGATAAAATTTGGAATTTTTTCTCATCAGTTAAGGTGGGTGTATGGATTATCATCACTATCTTAATTGCTTCCACACTTGGTACGATTCTTCCGCAGGAAATGTACATAAACCTTCCACCTGAAGTGTATTACGAGCAAGAGTATGGCTGGTTCGGAAAATTATATTATCAAATAGGTTTCCACGACTTATATGGTTCATGGTGGTACTTAATTTTAATAGCAATGCTTGGCACTTCACTTGTTATTTGCAGCCTTGATAGGGTGGTTCCTTTATACAAGGCATTAAAAGCACAAAGAGTAACAAGACATGAAGGCTTTTTAAAGCGTCAACGTGTTTTTGGTGTCACCGAGCGGACAGATGAAAATGATTTAAGCACCCTAAAAAGGCATTTAAAGGCAAGACGCTATCATGTCCGTGAAGAAAATGGGGATCTTTTAGCTGAAAAGGGCCGGTTTTCTCGCTGGGGCCCATATGTCAATCATGTTGGTTTAATTATCTTCTTATTGGGCGGAATGCTGAGGTTTGTCCCTGGATTTTATGTAAATGAAAACCTCTGGGTAAAGGAAGGAGAAACGGTTGTTATACCAGAAACAGGTGAACAGTTCTATCTCAAGAATAACCAATTTATTCTGCAACACTATGATAAAAATAAAGATAAAACCTTTGAAAAAGCGATTGAACAGGCCGGTCAGGTCGTTAAAAATTATCAATCTAACGTTGTCTTATATAAACGCGTTAGTCAAAATCTTCCTGGAGAAAAGCCGGAATTGAAGGAGATTAAGGAATTTAAGGTTCAGGTTAATCATCCGTTATCTTTTGAAGGGTATTCTGTTTTTCAATCCTCTTATAGAAGTGAATTAAAAGCAATGTCATTTTCCTTGAAGAATAAACAAACGAATCAGTCCTTTGGAGAGATGAAAATTGACCTTGAAGATCCAAAGGCAAAATATGATCTTGGAAATGGCTATTCAGTAGAAATACTAAATTATTTTCCAGACTTTGAATTTAACGATCAAAAGGAACCAACCACAAAATCACGTGTTCCTAATAATCCTGCCTTTATTTTTCGAATGATTACCCCTGAATTGCCAAAAGGGGAAACAAGTTTTGTGGCTATTAAGCAAACCATTGAGCCGTTTGGTAATAATCAATATAAAATGGCTTTTAAAGGAATTGAAACTAAAAATGTTTCCGGGTTCACTGTTCGAAAGGACTCATCCTTATGGGTAATTATTTTAGGCGGAATCATCTTCATGATTGGAGTTATCCAAGGAGCTTATTGGAACCATCGGCGAATTTGGATTCAACATAAAAATGGACAGGTTTGGATTGCTGCCCACACCAATAAAAATTGGTATGGCTTAAAAAAGGAAATTGAAACAGTTTTAACAGATACAAAGCTTGACATCCCAGATGATCAGCTTCAAAGGGAAAATACGGATAAGGAGGGAGTCTAGTTGGCAGCATTAAGTAGTAATTTATTATTTATTGCTTTTATTTTTTATTTAGTTGCAACCCTGTTTTATGGTGGTTCTATTAAATCAAAGAAGGTAACGGATGAAAAGAAGGGTACCAACAGATGGGGGAAAATCGCAGTATTTTTAACTATTGTTGGTTTTATATCACAAGTTGGCTATTTTATTACCAGATGGATTGCAGCAGGACACGCTCCTGTTAGTAATATGTTTGAGTTTACAACTTTCTTCGGAATGGCTCTTGTTGGTGCATTTATCATTATTTATTTTATTTATCGAACAACCTTACTCGGATTATTTACAATGCCTGTAGCAATCTTGGTTATTGCTTATGCAAGTATGTTTCCAAGAGAAATTACCCCATTAATTCCGGCATTACAAAGTTATTGGCTGCATATTCATGTAACCACTGCCGCAATTGGAGAGGCCATCCTAGCTATTAGCTTTGCTGCCGGGTTAATTTACCTTGTAAAAGCAATTGATCAAACGAAATCGAGCAAACGAACCTTTTGGCTTGAAATGGTGATGTTTGCATTAGTCACAGTTCTTGGTTTTGTAGTAGTGTCATCGCTATTTTCTGGCATTGGTTATCATGAAAAATTTAATTGGACTGATAAACATGATAATCAAGTAGTTGCTGAATATACAATGCCTGCTATTACTGGACCTCATGAAGGAGAATTATTGACAAAAGATGGATTTGAACCGTTGATAGAAGTGCCTGCTTTTATCAATGCTAAAAAGCTAAACACAGTTATTTGGTCGTTAATGGCGGGACTTATTTTATACGGTTTAATTCGATTAATTTTAAGAAAACGAATTGCGGCCGCACTAAAACCACTCGTTAAAAATATTAAACTCGATTTCGTCGATGAAATCAGTTATCGGTCCGTATTAATTGGATTCCCGGTATTTACGCTGGGTGCGCTTATTTTTGCGATGATTTGGGCGCAAATGGCATGGTCCAGGTTCTGGGGTTGGGACCCAAAAGAAGTTTGGGCATTAATCACATGGTTATTCTATGCAGCATTTTTACATCTCCGCCTTTCCAAAGGCTGGCATGGGGAAAAATCAGCTTGGCTTGCCGTACTAGGCTTTGTCATTATTATGTTTAATCTTGTTGCAGTCAATCTTGTTATTGCCGGTCTTCATTCTTATGCAGGCTAAAAGTTATCAATGGTGATATAACCATTCAGAAGCCTTCACTTTTGATGAGTGGAGGCTTTTTAGAAATGACTGATACATAAAAAAAAACCACTTTGTCAAATAATTGACACTTTTTATTGTAGTATTTACCGTGAATATATAGAAAAATTGTATACGTTTTTGTAAAATAAACCTCATGGGGTGATTAATAATGGAAAAAGACGTAAAAATTTTAGTAGTAGATGATGAAGAAAGAATTCGCCGTTTACTTAAAATGTATTTAGAGCGTGAAGAATATATCATTGATGAAGCAGAAGACGGAAATGAAGCATTAGCTAAAGCGTTCGCAAATGATTATGACGTCATTTTACTTGATTTAATGATGCCAGGAAAAGACGGTATTGAAGTTTGTCGAGAACTAAGAGAAAAAAAGGCTACTCCCGTTATTATGTTAACCGCCAAGGGCGAAGAAATAAATCGAGTTCAAGGTTTTGAAGTCGGTACGGATGATTATATTGTTAAACCATTTAGTCCACGTGAAGTGGTCTTACGTGTTAAAGCACTTTTAAGAAGATCCTCCCAAACAAGTTATCTGCAAACAGAAACGATAACAAAAGATGTTATTGTTTTTCCACATCTAACGATAGATAATGACGCTCACAGGGTTATGGCTGATGGCAAAGAAGTGAGCTTAACGCCTAAAGAATATGAATTGCTATATTTCCTAGCAAAAGCGCCAGATAAAGTGTTTGATCGTGAACAATTACTAAAAGAAGTTTGGCATTATGAATTTTTCGGTGACCTCCGTACAGTGGATACGCATGTAAAACGTCTCCGCGAAAAATTAAACAAGGTTTCTGAACAAGCTGCTAGAATGATTGTAACGGTTTGGGGTGTCGGCTACAAATTTGAGGTAATAAATGAATGACCTTTTTACGAAGTGTTGTAGGTAAACTTTGGTTTACCATCCTGTTATTAGTATCATTTGTACTGTTTATACTAACAGTTATGCTCCTAGAATTTTTCCAAAACTACAACATTCAACAAACAAAGAATGATTTAACACATACAGCTGAAAAAATTGCCCACGTTTTGGAACAGCATCCAGATGATAAATTACCACTAGGTTTAGAAATCTCTTGGGAAATTATCGATAATGTTACAAAAGTGGTGGTTGTAAAAAGTGATGATGAAGTCTATTATTCTCCAAATACTGATAATGAAAAAAAATTAACTGTGGCTGACATTAAAAATGACTCTGAATTATCACAAGTGTTACAAAATAACAAAACAGTTGAAAAAACCTCTGACCTTTCGACGAAAAATGCAATTGAGGATGCCAATTATTCCATTATAGGTGTCCCGTTTCATCTTTCAAATGGAAAAAATGGAGCCGTATTTATTTATCAATCATTAAAAGTTGTGCAAGAAACAACACATTCCACAACTAAATTTATCCTGCTTGTTGCGGGTGTTGCCGTTATTCTAACAACTATTTTTGCGTTTTTTCTGTCCACAAGAATTACAGCTCCGCTAAGAAAAATGAAGGAAGCTGCTTTTGAAGTGACGAGAGGGAAATTCGATACAAAAGTACCAATCCTTACTCATGATGAAATAGGGGAGTTAGCAACAGCCTTTAATCAGATGGGCCGACAATTGAAGTTCAACATGAATGCCCTTAATCAGGAAAAAGAACAGCTTTCTAGTATCTTAAGCAGCATGGCAGATGGGGTCATTACGTTTAATCGAGATGGGACAATCTTAATCACGAATCCCCCTGCAGAACGTTTTCTGCAATATTGGTATTATGAAAAAGAAGGGGCAGGGTCTGAATCGGAGTCAATCCCTTCTCAGGTTATGGAATTGTTTCAGCTAGCAGTGGATACAGAAAAAGAACAAGTGGGTGAAATTTCTCTTCAAGGTCGTCATTGGGTCATTTTAGTTAGTCCGCTTTATAGTAATCAATTTATTCGTGGAGCTGTAGCCGTCCTAAGAGATATGACTGAAGAACGACAATTAGAAAAAATGAGAAAAGACTTTATTGCTAATGTGTCACATGAACTAAGAACACCCATTTCCATGTTACAAGGCTATAGTGAAGCAATTGTCGATGATATTGCCGAATCGCAGGAAGAGAAAAAAGAAATGGCAAGGGTTATCTATGATGAATCATTACGCATGGGGCGGCTTGTCAATGAATTGCTCGATCTTGCTCGTATGGAAGCAGGCCATATTCATTTATCCATGGAAGACATTAATCTTTCTACTTTTATCAATCGAATTATTCATAAATTTCAAGGATTAGCCAAGGACAATGAAATTCAATTGTATTCGAAAATAGAAGATAGCATATCATCGTTTTTGTTTGATCCCGATCGAATTGAACAAGTTTTGACAAATTTAATTGATAATGCCATTAGGCACACACCAAAAGGTGGTACTGTTAAGGTAACAGTATCCTCTGAAGACAAAGGGATAAGGATGGAAGTAAAAGACTCTGGCTCTGGTATCCCTGAAGAAGATTTACCATTTGTTTTTGAGCGCTTTTATAAAGCGGATAAAGCAAGGACAAGAGGGAGAGCGGGAACAGGATTAGGGCTGGCAATTGCAAAAAATATTATTGATGCCCATCACGGGTCTATTTCTGTTCAGAGTAAATTGGGTTTAGGTACAACATTTTCCTTTTTACTGCCTCGAAAAAGGTAAGATAAACAAAAATTTTGCCGATTGTTCTTGATACACGGGAAACAATTAAAGCGGAGCTCATTAACTGGAACTAGCTAGTTTTCAAAGATCAAGCTCATCCATATGGATGAGCTTTTTCACATGATAGAAATAGATTTGACTTGAAATAACTTCCAGAAAACACCTTCCTTTTTGTCCAAAAAACGTCTATATTTATAAGAGTGAAACTTTTTATACATAGACAACGACTAATAATAATGAACGGGGAGGGGAATTGATGGACTCCGTTTTCGATGAACTATATCAAAAATATCATCATGACGTTTTTCAATTTCTTTTTTATATGGTTAGAAACAAAGAACAAGCTGAGGATCTCGTCCAAGAAGTCTATATTCGTGTATTTAAGTCCTATAATCGCTTTGAAGGAAAAAGTAGTGAAAAAACATGGTTGTTTTCCATTGCAAGGAATGTTGCTATTGATTCTTTCCGTAAACAAAAGGGCTGGAAGGATAAATTACTTGAAAAATTCGATTGGTCCATTAATCAAGTAAAGGACGAGTATCCCATTCCAGAGGAAATTACGGTCCAAAAAGAAGAAATCAGATGGATTTACAAATGTCTTGAGTTTTGTACATTGGATCAGAGATCCGTCATTATCTTACGGTATTTGCAGGATTTATCCATCGCTGAAACAGCTCTAGCACTAGGGTGGACAGATAGTAAAGTTAAAACCACTCAACATCGTTCATTAAAAGTACTAAAGAAGCAAATGGAATTGTTTTATGAAAAGGAGGGATTAACTAGTGGAAAAGTCAGAGTGGAGCGATAGAGAGCTCGAAGAATTATTAAGGCAAATGCCAAAAATACAAGATCATCGCGATCCTCGTGACATTTATCAAAATCTTTCTTTAAAAAAGCACAAAACAAAAACATGGTTGTTACCAGCTTTAGCTGCTGCAGCTGCATTGTTTCTTTTTTTCATAATAGTACCGAAATTAATGGATAGAACAAACTCTTCTGTTGATAGTGCAGATGAACAGAAATCCACAGTAAACAAAGAAATGAACATTGCACAAAAAAATTCAACCATTGCACTCAAAAAAGAAGAAGCATCTGAAGAGGATAGGACAAATTCAGGAAAATCACAGGCAGAACTTATGAGTACTGAAAGGATCAAAACGGCAATATATGATGATGAAGTGGGAAATGGTACTGTTTTAACCTATTGGATTCCCGATCAGCAGGCTCGAATCTTGATTCCCATTTCTACCTTAATTCCAGATAGTAAGGGTCAATCCTGGATAACGCTATTTCAGGAAACCATGGCGAATTTAAAGGAAGAAGAATGGGGGTTAACAGATTATTACCCATTAAATGTGACGATGAAGATTGATGAGGATAATCAAACGATATTGGTTAATGTCCCTGAAAATCATCCATACGGACAAGGTTCAACTAATGAAGTAAATTTTAAGAATGTGATAACTAATGATATAGCTTCTAATAGTAGAAGTAGTAAAAAAATAAAATTGACAACCAATGGTGAACCAGGTATTGATTTTGGTAATTATGGAAGATTAGAAAATCTTGATGTTGTTTCACAGGAGAACCATGCTTTCTTCCTTTATTATCCCAAGGGCAGTGAAATTCCATTGTTAACACCATCAATTGAGACGTATGACGATATTTCTACGGCACTAGAGGCAATGAAAACAGACCCATCTGAATTTGGTTTACAAAGTTCTCTCGGGCATTTACTCCCGATTAATAATGTATCGATTACAGAAAAAACATTAAATGTTTCATTTAAAGGAAATACTAGTATGCAGGATAATCAACTTGTCTTAACTTCTTTTGAAGCATTGCTTTTAACAGCAAAGCAATTTGGACTTGAAAAAGTTGTTGTAAAGGATGCACCATTAACGAGCATTGGTGAATTTGATTTATCTAAGGAAATTAAGGTACCAATAGCGCCAAATTTCCGTAATATACAATAAACGATCAAATCAACCGTCTTGGTTGATTTTTTTTGTATAAAATAGAGTGAAACTCCAAATTATAACAAGTATGCTCAGGTTCCCTCTGAAAAGCAATATGTTCTAAAGGTGTAGTGTTGAACATATCGTATGGAGGAAAGGACAAGTTATAAGGAGGAAAAGGAAAGAATGCGTGACTACATAAAGAGATTTTTAATTGCCATTATTATGGCGCTTTGTGTTAGTTTATTATTTTTAGGTGGAAAACATTCAGAAGCTGCAGGTATGGAGGAACACCTAGGAAGGAATGATCACTGGATCTGGCCGGCAGACGGTGTCATTTCCGATACATATGGTACAAGGCAGGGAAAACATAAAGGAATTGATATAGCTGGAAAAATCGACACTCCTGTGCTTGCTGTTGATGATGGGCTGGTAGTAAAGTCCTATTATTCTAATACATATGGAAATGTGGTATTTATTAAACACCCTAGTAATTTTGTAACCGTATATGCCCATTTAAACAAGCGAATCGTTACCCAAGGTCAAATGATTAAACAAGGTGAAATAATTGGAAATATGGGGAGAACGGGTCAAGCCACTGGGACACATCTTCATTTTGAAACACATCAAGTGGAATGGAGATATGATAAGAAATATGCATTAGATCCAGAAAAACTGTTAGGTAAGGCAGATGTCGGTGAAAACGTTCAGGGTGGAATTGCCAGTATTGGGGATAACGTCTTAGAGGCAGCCTCCCATCTTCACACATACCTTGATGAAAGTGGATTACAATCGAATAATACTTCAAGTATAGTCAAATATATTGTTAAACCCGGGGATACATTGACATCGATTGCAAAGGGCCAAAATGTTTCTGTTGCAGTCATTAAAGAAACCAACCAGCTTACTTCTGATCTGATTAAACCAAACCAAATTTTATTTGTACAAAAATAACATGTAAACCCGCAAGCCCTCGTGCTAGCGGGTTTTTTCAGTATTAAGCAAAAAAATATGTTGCAAAAAACTAAAACGTAATTTAATTACTTAACAAATGATCCTTTCTTTAGTATAATAAATTAGTAATTTAATATCGATCTATCTTCGGGGCAGGGTGAAATTCCCGATCGGCGGTATTAGAGCAGAGCTCTTAAGCCCGCGAGCCTTTTTTGGCAGGATTTGGTGCGATTCCAAAGCCGACAGTATAGTCTGGATGGGAGAAGATGGAGGTTCTGCAGACGTTCAAAAAATATAATTGATTGAACGTTTATTAAGCGTGCCTTTGTGAACTCCCTCAAGAAAATTGTCTTGAGGGATTTTTATTTACTTGGGTAGTTTGTTTGCTGAACCTCTCTTCCTAACTTGATGGATCAAAAAAGGAGAGAGGAAGATGAAGAAAATGAAGAAAACCAAGAAATTGAATGTAAAGGCATATGTTTCAATTGGAATGCTAAGTAGTATTGCCTATGTATTAATGCTATTAAATTTTCCGCTGCCGCCATTCCCTAATTTTTTATTTGTTGATTTCAGTGATATTCCGGCTTTACTTGCTACATTAATTTTTGGTCCAATTGCTGGAATTTTAGTAGAGTTCTTTAAAAATGTTCTTAATTATATTGCGACTGGGAGTCCAACAGGAATTCCCGTAGGACATATTGCCAATTTTATAGCAGGAATTGTGTTTATTCTACCAACCTATTTTGTATACAACAGACTCAAAACTAGAAAAAGTATGACACTAGGATTGATTTCGGGAACTCTCATTATGGCAGTATTGATGAGTACTTTAAATTATCTCTTCATCTTACCTGCCTATACAGTTCTTATGGGTTTTCCAGATATGCGCAATTTGGTCATACCTGCTATCTTACCATTTAACATACTTAAAGGTGTAATGATGTCAGTCATCTTTATGCTGTTGTTTTTACGAATGCAGGGTTGGATCAATAAATTTTCAACTATAAAAAATGCTTAAAAAGCAACATCGGCCTCTACGTAGGGGCCCTGTTGCTTTTTTGTTTTCTATATAAAAACCCCCGCCAGTAAATTGACGGGGGTAGTAGTAGCTTAAAAATATTTTATTGACAAATTATTATTCGAATTTAGTTGGATTACCATCAAATGGTTCTTCAGCAACTTTGATTGAATCCGTTGGACAGCCTTCAAATGCATCCATCATATCATCAAGTAATACATCTGGAATTTCAACGATCCCTGCATTATCGTCAAGCGTTACAAATGCAATACCTTCATCATCATAATCATAAATATCTGGTGCTGCTGCGCCACATGCGCCACATGCGATGCATGTTTCCTTATCAACAATTGTGTACTTTGCCATGAAAAAAACCTCCCAGTAAAATAACAAAAATTATTCTTACATGTTTCCTGTTATAAAAATGGAAACGCATAACTTATATCTATTGTAAGACTGTATGAGCAACTTTTCAATAGAAAAGTGGAATTAAAACATTGATTAGTTGATTTCAAAATAATAAACTTCTCCATTTTTGCGCAACAAGTTAGGACATTTCATGATAAAATAAAATTAGAAAAAATGGGAAATTTGTCGATAAAATGCGAAAAAGTGGTGGATTACACATGTTGCAATTAGAAGCCATCATTCTTTATTGTTTAAAACAATTAAATTGTGAACGGACGATTTATTCCATCTATCATCTTTTAAATGGAAAGAAGTCATCACAGACCATCCAGGATGCTCATTTATTTTCTATGAAGAGATTTTTTGGAATTTATGAAACTTTAACAAGAGAATCCTTTGATGACATCATTGCTTCCATGCATAAAAAAGAGTTGATTGATGATTGTGGTGAACAGCGGTATCATTTAACGCAGTCTGGAAAGCACAGATTAGAAATTATCCCCTTGCCAACCTACATGAATGGTTGGGATTATCATCCTTTTACATCTTTATTTTGGGAAAGGCTGTCATTATTTATTCAGGTTACTTCTAATCTTGTTTTTGGGGAAGCAAGGTATATACCCATTCAAAAAAATCATGAGGTTCATTTATGGTTGAAATCGGCTTTAAAGGAAATCCAAATACCAAGAAAAGAATTGGGCAATTCTGCATACTCCGAGTTGGTAGAATGTTTCAATGCCGAGAAGGACATTAATCCTGCTATTTTAGTATTTCGGTTAACCGGATTTCAGCAAATTGGATTAACACCACAGCAAACTGCCAAAAAGTTAGACATGGATGTTCACGAATACCATATTGAATTTATTCATACCCTTCATTATTTATTACAAACGATTAAACGAAATATAAACCGTTACAACATTTTACCGCTCCTATTAAAGGATATGCAGGAGGGTGATGAATTGACCATATCTGCAAGGAAAACTTGGAACCTATTAGAGCAAGGGTATACCCTCATGCAAATAGCAGATATTAGGCGTTTGAAAATTAGTACAATTGAAGATCATCTAGTTGAATTTTCCTTACATGTTGACAGTTTTTCAATCGATCCTTATGTCGAAAAAGATTTACAATTAAAGATAGCAGATATCTCACAACACATAGGTACGAGACAACTAAGGTTAATAAAGGACAACTTGAAGGAAGCAACCTATTTTCAAATTAGGTTAGTGTTAGCAAAGTATGGTGATTAACATGGAATTAGAAGCTCTTTTAGAAAAGCACTTTGGTTACTCATCCTTTAAAAAGGGGCAAAAGGAAGTCATTACATCAATCCTAGCCGGGCAGCACACACTGGCCATGCTCCCGACAGGAACGGGGAAATCCTTGTGCTATCAACTTCCTGGCTATATTCTTAAGGGGCAGATTTTAATTATTTCACCGCTTCTTTCCTTAATGCAGGATCAGGTTGAGCAAATGAAGCGGTTCGGTGAAAAAAGGGTAGTTGCTTTAAATTCTTTTCTTCCTCCATCAGAGAGAAATAGTGTCTTAAAACATCTAAAGGAATATAAGTTTATCTTTATTTCTCCTGAAATGTTACGGCTTCCTTTGATCATGAAACTGCTGCAAAAACTGTTTATTTCATTATTCGTGGTTGATGAAGCACATTGTATATCACAATGGGGATTTGATTTTCGTCCAGACTATTCAAAGTTAGGTGAGGTCCGTAAAAAGTTAGGCAACCCCTTAACCCTTGCCCTAACAGCAACTGCTACAAAAAAGGTACGTAAGGACATTGTAACTTCCCTTGGGCTTGGTGAAATAAATAAAATAGAGTCGACAATAGACCGCCCAAATATTGCTTTCTTGGTTGAAAAGTTAAACCATTATTATGATAAGCAGGATCGAATCATTGACTTAGTTTCAAAATTAAAAAAACCGGGAATCATTTATTTTTCAAGTAAAAAGACAGCCGAGCAAATGGCATCCATATTAGTTGAAAAAGGAATCTGCCAGGCAATGGCTTATCATGGCGGATTGGATCAAAACTCAAGAATTTTAATTCAACAACAATTTATTCATGACCAACTCGATGTCATTTGTGCCACAAGTGCCTTTGGAATGGGAATTAATAAGGAAAATGTTCGTTTTATTATTCATTATCATATGCCAATGCAAATTGAATCCTATCTGCAGGAGATTGGTCGAGCAGGACGGGACGGGGCACCAAGCGTAGCCATTTTATTAAATGCACCGGGTGATGAGCAGCTTCCGCTCCAGCTAGCAGAAGGTGAATTACCATCAGAGCAACAAATTGATTGGTTGATTAATAAAATCCAGCATGACCATCTGCTAAGGGATGGAAGGATAGAACTAAGCTCTCATTTAAGTGAACTTGGAGGTTTTTCAGACATTCAATGGAGAATTATTAAGGATTTTGTAAATAATCCCTTTCAAGAGGTGATTTCTCTGGAGGTTTTAAAGGCGGCCCTAAAAGAATTTGTTAGGGAAAGATTAGGTGTTAAGATAAATAATATTTTTCAAATGAAAAAATGGGTGGAAGCAGCCACGTGCAGACGAGAATTTATCTTACAATATTTTGATGAAGTATTGTCAAGCAAGGTTCCCTCATGCTGTGATTTTTGTGGTCTACAACTTCATGATTATCAATCTCACGCCAATACGCCATTGTTAATAACAAGTGATGATAAGTGGATGAATTATCTTGCTAAAATTCTAATTAATAGTGAGTTGAGTGAATGAAAAAGAAATTTAAACAATTAATTGCAAGTTTGACAGATAAAGAGCTCCTTTATCATTTATACTTAACACAAATCATTCTCTTAGCTATTTCCTTCATTTTAGGAATAATTTTATTTGATGATTTTTCATATTTGCAAAATTTCCATTTTAGTGACGTTTCAATAATTTCTATCGGTATTACTGCAGGGGTGACAATTGTCATTCTGGATATTTTGTTAATGAAATGGCTACCATCATCCTTCTATGATGATGGCGGATTGAATGAAAGGATTTTTCAAAATAGAAATATTTTTCATATCCTAGTCATTGCTATGGTTGTTGCTTTTAGTGAAGAATTACTTTTCAGAGGAATCATTCAAACAAAAGTGGGTCTTATCATGGCTAGCATTATTTTTGCTATTATCCACTATCGTTATCTTTTTAATTGGTTTTTATTTATTAATATTGTCTTACTAAGTTTTTTAATTGGGGTTATTTACGAATGGACAGGAAATTTAGCTGTTACAGTCATGATGCACTTTGTGATTGATTTTCTATTAGGCTTTCATATAAAAAGAAAAAGAAGTCGTTCATTAGTTGACGATGAACAAGGAGGAGGAACTCTGTGAATAAAGAAGAACCTTACAGAGACCAAGCGGAAAGATTAAAACAAAGAATTCAAAAAATTACTGACAAGGTTGAAGACAGCGACAGTGAAAAATTACCTCCAAGAGAGTTAGTCCACCGTCAAAAGAAGAAGAAAACAAAATTGAAGCTAAAATATCCACTCATTCGGTTATTAGTTTTGTGTTTTATCCTCCTTCCCATCATTATTTTTAGTGTCATTTCTTACCGAGATAGTGGGAAAAAAATCAACAACGCTGAAAAAACCTCAGGGAATTCTGTTGGATATGAAACAATTAATCTGAAAAAGTCCAATCAAGCGGAAGAAACAAAATCTGACCAATCAAAGGGAAAGGGAACTGAACAGGATAACAATGGCCTGAGTCAATCCGAGGAAATAAATGAAGAACCTGCTGCTAATACAGAACAGCCCATTACAAGCGATAGCTCGAGTACTTCTGTTCAAACACCTAATTCAAATACTGCCTCCGTCAATAAGCAGGAAACAGATAAAAATAGTCAGCAGCAGACCAATCCGGTAAAAACCGAGACGAATATTACAAAACCTAAGGTGGTTTATCATACTGTCAAACCACATGAAACATTATTTAATCTTTCACAAAAGTATTACAAGTCTCAAGAAGGAATGGATATGATCAAGAAAGCCAATAACCTTCAGACTGAAAACATTTATGCTGGTCAGATTTTGAAAATACCTATAAATAATTAGCCGGTCTCAGGATCGGTTTTTTTTTTGTCGTGAATAACATAATTTGTAGGACAGGTTCATAAGTATATATGGAGAAATGGAGGGTGATAAAATGGATTCTCCAATCCAATTACTTAAATATACGGATCAAGCCACAAAACAAATGTTAGAGAACGTTAGGAAAAGGAAGAAAAAGTTTGATGATGCTAAATTGTGGCATTATTTTTCAATATATGCGACGCTTTTTTTTAGCTTTGTATTTATTGTTTACTTCTTTCAAACCATTGTTAAACACTATTCTTATTCTTTTTTATCTATGATATCTGCCTCATTAAATGATGGTATGGCAATGAGCTTACTTACTATCTCTATTATCGGTTTCGGTGCAATGAATCAGTTAAAACAACAAAAGGAAAAGAAGGAAAAGGAATATCAGGAGTTAAGGTGTGAAATCGTTGATCGCAGCAAAGATTTATGGAAAAGAGAAGAGGAATGGAAAAACCGCCATATTGTCTTTGAAATCATGAAGAAACAATACGATATTAATCTCTATCACGAAAAAAAATAAGAAGCAGGGCTTTATGACTGCTTCTTCTACAAACGTTTAAAAGATTTTTTGTTTGTCCCTTTCTTCTTTTAGGATTTCGACTGCTTCTCGGAACCGTAGGGAGTGGATTATTTCACGTTCACGTAAAAATCGTAGACTATCATTAATATCAGGATCATCGCTCAGGTTAATCAGCCACTGGTAAGTAGCACGTGCTTTTTCTTCCGCCGCAATGTCTTCATATAAATCTGCAATTGGGTCACCCTTTGCCGTTATATAGGTAGCTGTGAAAGGAACTCCTGCAGCATTATGGTAGTATAGTGCACTATCATGGTCAGCATAATGGTCTCCCAATCCAGCTGCTTTCAGTTGTTCAGGAGTAGCATCTTTTGTTAATTTATAAACCATTGTGGCAATCATTTCGAGGTGAGCAAATTCTTCTGTTCCGATATCTGTAAGTAGCCCAATTACCTTATCCGGAATGGTATATCTTTGATTTAAATATCGGAGAGCAGCAGCAAGTTCCCCGTCAGCTCCACCATATTGTTCAATTAAAAATTTTGCTAACATAGGATTACATGTACTGACACGAACAGGATATTGTAATTTTTTTTCATAAACCCACATTTATCTCTATCCCTCCCTCTATTTATACTTGCCAAGGCCATGGGGTATCGTCCCAATTCCAAGGATATCCAGAGTAACTATTTCCATATTGTAATAAGGGACCAAACTGACTTTCAAATGCCTTCTTCAAACGTTTTCTTTCTTTGGCATAATGGTTAAATTGGTTGATGGCCTCAAGATCATCATTATGTGTATCTAAGTATAAGGTTAATTCGACTAATACAAAGTCGACTGCTTGGAGTTGTTCCATTAATTGATAATATTCTGCAGAAACTTGTTTCATGTTGGCAGTTCCCCCTTGGCCAACTCAAAGGAGTTGTAATAAGGGTCATAAAGGTCTTTCCATAGTGTTCCAGCTCTTAGTGCTTCAAGGGGTGTGAATTGCGGCAAATTCGGTGGTTGAAAACCCATATATAAATGAGGTGGAGTGGAAAAAGTTTTTTCAGTAATAGGATTGCAAGGGTCAAACGGACTTACATAAGGATGATAGGTCTTAAAATGTGTATTCATAGTCGCCCTCCCTTTATTCAATATCATTTAATCATATGAAGTCATTCTCATTACATGACATAAATCTTTAACATCTAAAAGGACTTTTCACTGATTGTAGAAGTATAATAAAATAAAGGATTATTACTATGAGGTGATGGGAATTGTTTGTTAAAAATATTATGATACCCAAGCATAATTGCTTTACAGTTCAACTGGATGTAACGCTCAAGGATGCATTGGTTTTGTTAGAAACACATCAAATTGATGGATTACCAGTTTTAAATGGTGATGAGTATGTAGGGGTTGTAACAAGATATAACCTTTATGAAAGATTTTTTCAATCAGGAAAACAAAAGAATGAATATTTAACCTCAACTTTTGTTAAGGATATTGCTACACACGAGGAAAAATTTTTGCTAGGCAACGAATTTTTCGAAAGAACTCTCCTTGATTTAAAGGACTTCCCATTATTAGCTGTTGTTGATGCAAAAAAGACATTTCTTGGTGTGGTTACACGGTCCGATGTAATCAGTTCCTTTGAAAGTGCATTTGGGGTCAATCGTCCAGGGGTGAGGATTGCCTTTACTTCAGTTGAAACCGAAGGCCGGATAGCCAAACTTTCAGAAATCGCCCATCAATTTCATGAGCACATCATCTCACTCGTCACCTTCGATGAAACAGACAAACTTGTTCGGAGAATTGTTATGAAGATTGAAAAGAAAGACAATATTGGCAAGTTTGCAAAGAAACTTGAAGAATATGGATTTCGCATCCTAAGTATACAAGAGGACGAATAAAAATAAACAAAGTAAAAAGTGAATCCCTTCTCATACATTGTATGGGGAGGCTTTTTAATGTCTTCTTAGGCTGGGAGCAAACGATTGTTTTTTATCTTTAAACATTCTTTATGGTATGATTTCCATAAAACGTTAAGTATTTGAAATGGGGAAAGAGATATGGCTATTTTATTGACTGTCTTGTTGATAATGGGGATTCTTCTACTTTTATATATGCTGCATGAGGCATTTTTAAATAAAGTAGTTAAACACGAACTATTCTTTAAGGACTTTCCAGCATCATTTGGTAAGGTAACCCTTTTTTTTATTTCAGATATTCATAGACGGGCTATTTCTGATTCGGTTATTCAAGACGTAAAAGGGAAAGCTGATTTTGTTGTGATTGGTGGGGATTTAACGGAAAAAGGAGTAGCTTTTGAAAAGATAAAGGCAAATTTACTGAAATTAAAGCAAATTGGCCCCGTTTATTTTGTTTGGGGTAACAATGATTATGAAGTAGATTATCGGAAATTGGATGCTCTATTGCTTGATTTAGGTGTAAAGGTACTGGATAACACTTCAGTAACATTTGAATCAGCAACGGGCGAAAAATTATGTTTACTTGGTGTGGACGACCTAAGTCAGCAACGTGATCGCCTGGATTTGGCACTTCTGGATGCAGAGGATAACAGTTTTAAAATATTAGCAAGTCATTTTCCATCGATTACGAATAAGATACTCCCTAATGACGATATTCACTTAGTGTTAAGCGGTCACACACATGGTGGGCAGATCCATATTCTGGGGTATAGTCCCCATGAAAAAGGAACCATTAAAAGGTTGGAAAACACCATTCTTTTAATAAGTAATGGGTACGGAACAACTGCCATACCACTTAGGTTAGGAGCACCTGCAGAATCCCACCTCATTACGCTAAAAAGAGGAGTAGAAAAGTTAGACTGAGGTAGACAATTCACCAATAACACCCTAAGGCATAAACTGAAAACAAGAGTTATGTCACGGCAGGGGGCAAAAGCATGCGCTTAGAACGCTTAACGGCCAATAAAATAAAAATATTTTTAACCTCTGATGATTTATTTGATAGAGGACTTTCGAAAGAAGATATTTGGAAGGATTCGAGTAAATGGAATCAACTCTTTCATGATATGCTTGAGGAAGCAAGTGAGGAATTAGATGTTGATATCCAAGGCTCTGTCGCTGTTGAAATTTTCTCTCTTCAGGCTCAAGGAATGATTTTAATCATTACAGTTGATGAAACCATAGACGATGAGGATTTACTATATGATGGCTACATTGAAATGCAAGTAAGGGTTGAAGGCTGTGAGGAACTTTTATATGAGTTTAAAGAATTTGAAGATATAATTGGACTTTCAAAAAGATTATCCATAGTAGAAATTTTTGGTGGAAGCCTATATACAATGAACAACCGCTATTATCTGTTGATGGATAATGTAGAACAGACAAACAAGGAAAAGGCCGCTTGCATTTTATCAGAGTTTGGAAACCCCTCCATTCTTAGTCCGTTTGTTCTTTCAGAATATGGTAAACCTGTTATTGAACATTTTGCGGTGGAAACCATTCTTCATTTTTTTAAATAAGTGATGACAGGGATAAAAATAAACTAAAAAGGGGCGATTGCCCTTTTTTAGTTTTAAGGTATTGGTGAAATGTCTGCAAGTATTTTAAGAATCCTTTTAAAATAAGGTTGGCAACGGTTACATATTGACGTTTTCTATAAATAAATTGTGCTTTTTTTTCTTGCATAAATCCTTTAAACGTGTATACTTGTCACTGAAAGAGGACAACATTCGTAGAGCATTTTCTAGGGGGATTACAAATGGTAGCCGAAAAAGCTAATGATCAGACTAATCAAGACGAAAAGCATGATGTGTTGAAATCGACACAAACTGTTATTCATAAGGCACTTGAAAAGTTAGGTTATCCTGAAGAGGTATATGAACTCTTAAAGGAGCCATTACGTTTACTAACAGTTAAAATACCAATAAGAATGGATGACGGCTCGATTAAAATATTTACGGGATACCGTGCACAGCATAATGATGCAGTAGGGCCAACAAAGGGCGGCATCCGCTTTCATCCTAATGTAACTGAGACTGAAGTGAAAGCCCTTTCGATTTGGATGAGTTTGAAATGTGGAATTGTTGATCTTCCATATGGCGGTGGTAAGGGAGGGATTGTCTGTGACCCTCGCGATATGTCTTTTCGAGAGCTGGAAAGATTAAGTCGTGGATATGTTCGGGCAATTAGCCAAATAGTTGGACCAACGAAGGATATCCCAGCACCAGACGTCTTTACCAATTCACAAATAATGGCTTGGATGATGGATGAGTATAGTCGAATCGATGAATTCAATTCTCCGGGGTTTATCACTGGAAAGCCACTAGTTTTAGGGGGTTCACATGGACGTGAATCGGCAACAGCAAAAGGTGTGACAATCTGCATTCGCGAAGCTGCTAAGAAAAAAGGTATTCAAATCGACGGCGCAAGGGTTGTTATTCAAGGCTTTGGTAACGCCGGAAGCTATTTGTCCAAATTTATGCATGATGCCGGGGCAAAAGTAATCGGTATTTCCGATGCTTACGGTGCATTGTATGATCCAAATGGTCTTGATATTGATTACCTATTAGATAGAAGAGATAGTTTTGGAACTGTTACCAAGCTATTTAATAACACAATAACCAATAAAGAATTACTTGAGCTTGAATGTGATATACTCGTTCCTGCTGCTATTGAAAACCAAATTACAGAGGAAAACGCTCATGATATTCGTGCAGGCATTGTTGTTGAAGCAGCGAATGGGCCAACTACCTTAGAAGCTACTGAAATTTTGACTGAGCGAGGAATCCTGCTTGTCCCGGACGTGTTAGCATCAGCAGGTGGAGTTACTGTTTCTTACTTTGAATGGGTCCAAAATAATCAGGGGTATTATTGGACCGAGGAAGAAGTAGAAGAAAAACTTGAAAAGGTTATGGTGAAATCCTTTAATAATATATACGATACTGCTCAAACACGCCATGTTGATATGCGTATAGCTGCTTACATGGTTGGGGTAAGAAAAATGGCAGAAGCTAGCCGCTTCAGAGGCTGGGTTTAATTTTATGAATAAAAAATTAAAGTGTTGGTTGTTGAAACAAAGTAAAAAATCTCCTATCATAATACGGTAGGAGATTTTTTACTTTGAGTTAACAAATGTTTATTATATATATATTTCGTTCTTTAAGGAGTTGTACCAGTTGCAAAAGGAAGATGTTATCATTATTGGCGGTGGTCCCTGTGGTTTAGCAGCGGCTATTGCCATACAAGAAATTGGAAAAAGACCTTTAATCATTGAAAAGGGGAATGTGGTGAATTCCATTTATCATTATCCTACCCATCAAACTTTTTTTAGTACTAGTGAGAAATTAGAAATCGGCGGGATGCCGTTTGTCACTGATAGCTATAAGCCTAAAAGAAACCAGGCACTTGTCTACTATCGTGAGGTTGTGAAGCGCAATCATCTTCGGATAAACTCCTATGAAACAGTCACGAAAGTCTTTAAACAAAATCAATTATTTCAAGTCGAAAGTGATCAAGGAACGTATAGTGCAAGTTATGTTATAATCGCAACCGGATATTATGATCATCCAAACTTTATGAACGTCCCTGGAGAAAATCTTTCAAAAGTATTTCATTATTTTAAAGAGGCTCATCCTTATTTTGACAAAGATGTTTGTGTAATCGGTGGAAAAAATTCTAGTGTTGATGCAGCTATTGAGCTTGTCAAGGCCGGAGCACGGGTAACCGTGTTATACCGTGGGGAGGAATACTCTTCAAGCATTAAACCCTGGATTCTCCCTGAATTCGAATCATTAGTCAAAAATGGAACTATCGTCATGGAGTTTCGAGCAAATGTGAAGAAAATAACAGAGAATCAGGTTGTTTATATAAAGGAAGGGGAAGAAAAGACAATAGCCAATGATTTTGTTTTCGCTATGACTGGCTATCATCCTGACCATGGATTTTTAGAAAAAATAGGTGTGGAAATTGAAATGGACACAGGAAGACCTCTTTATAATCCGGAAACAATGGAGACAAATATTGACGGAATATATATTGCAGGGGTCCTCGCTGCAGGAAATAATGCAAATGAAATTTTCATTGAAAATGGTCGGTTTCATGGTGGTCAAATAGCTCGTTCCATTTTAGAAAAAGAAGCAAAAGGATGATAATGGATGAATAAGGTTGTTTTGTTAACCACTGGAGGTACGATTGCCAGTAAACCAAATAAGGTTTCAGGAAAATTAGCCTCGGGAGCTTTAACAGGTGAAGAGCTGGTTGCGTTGTGTAATTTACCGAAAGACATTGAGGTAATTGTGGATTCCGTCTTTCAAAAGGCGAGTATCCACATTACATTTGAAGATTTAGTCTTCTTAAAGGATAAAATTGAGGAATATTTTAAGGATGAAACAGTTTCCGGTGTGGTTGTCACCCATGGGACCGATACGATGGAGGAAACGGCATACTTTCTTGATTTAACCATTAATGACCCTCGACCTGTTGTTGTAACAGGCTCGCAGCGTTCACCAGAAGAGTTGGGCAGTGATGTTTATATTAATATGCGGCACGCTATTTATTCAGCATGTTCTAATGATTTGCTAAATGCTGGTACAGTCGTAGTGTTTAATGAACGTATTTTTGCTGCTAGATATGTAAAAAAAGAACATGCCTCCAATATACAAGGTTTTAATGCGTTTGGATTCGGATATCTTGGAATCATTGACAATGATTGCGTCCAAGTTTTTCAGAAGCCTCTGAAGAGAGAATATTATCAAATTAAATCATCAATCCCGCAAGTTGAAATCATTAAATGTTATATTGGAGCAGATGGAAAATTCCTTAAAGCTGCTAGAGATGCTGGCGTCGCTGGGATTGTTCTTGAAGGAGTGGGGAGAGGTCAGGTAGCTCCTAACATGATGGAAGAAATCGAAAAGTCAATAAAAGCTGGTATAAAATTAGTTATTACAACAAGCGCTGAAGAGGGGGCAGTATATACAACCTACGATTATGAGGGTAGTGCCTATGATCTCTATAAAAAGGGAGTCATATTAGGCAGTGACAATGACTCCAAAAAGGCTAGAATTAAACTGGCTGTAGCAATGGCAAGCGGCTTACAGACAATCCATTTTTAATGATAATAAGAATTTATTGTGACGTGCAATATTGGCAGATGAAGATCTCGTTAACACGATAGCTGGAATGAATCTTTCATTTTCTTTATGGGCTATACATGTTACGATAAAGAAAATGGATTGGAAAAGAGGTTCAGCATGCTCGGAATTTTATCGGCCGGAGTCGCCCCTGGTTTGGCTTTACTTAGTTATTTTTATTTAAGAGACGAATATGAGCCAGAGCCAGTTTCCTTTGTATTTCGGACATTTTTGTATGGGGCTCTATTGGTGTTTCCAATCATGTTTGTCCAACATGTACTTGATACAGAGCATTTGCTAAAGTCGCATTTTTTTGATGCGTTTCTTAGCTCAAGCCTGTTGGAAGAGTTTTTTAAATGGTTTATCCTTTTTTATGCTATCTATCAACACGTTGAATTTGATGAACCTTTTGATGGAATTGTCTACGGTGTAGCCGTATCACTTGGCTTTGCTACAGTTGAAAATATCTTTTATTTAATTGCAAATGGGATTGAACATGCAATGACACGTGCATTATTGCCAGTATCCAGCCATGCTCTATTTGGAGTAATTATGGGTTTTTATATTGGAAAAGCAAAATTTACTACAGGAAGTAAAGCCAAATGGGTGATATTGTCTCTACTACTACCATTTATTTTACATGGTTCCTATGATTTTATTTTGATTTCACTTGAAAATTGGCTATATATTATTTTTCCTTTTATGATTTTTCTTTGGTGGTATGGCTTACGAAAGGTGAAAAAGGCGAAAATCCTAAGTGCCAATCATTTTAATAAACAGGCCCTTCATTCCTAATGAAGGGTTTTTCTTATTAGATTAAGAAAGTATAACAGTTTTGACTTTGAGAATTGTCCAGCTCCAGCGCCCAGCGGCTAGTGTACTTCGCTCTTTTCCCTACGATAAGTCAACATCGGATCGCTAACGCTCTCCGTGTTTCCTTTATCTCAGTCAAAGTGCTCCAGTCCATACGCCGCTAAACGGGCGCTTACGCTTTTCTAATTAATTTGGATTAAATGGAATAAAAACTACAATAAAACAAAAAATAGGGTTACTGCAAAAAGATTCATAATGGGGGTAATTATTCCATGATAAAGAAATGCATCCTAATCAAATACTTCAGCCTAATCTTTTTCTGTACGGTGCCATTAACTTTAATGGAGAGCCATGGGGTACATGCCTTTTCCAATCAAGTCATTCAACAAGGAGCCGTTGGTGATGATGTAATTGAACTTCAATCAAGGCTCACACATATTGGCTTCTACCATGGAAAAATCGATGGGGTATTTGGGTGGGGCACATATTGGGCATTAAGAAATTTTCAATATGAATTTGGTTTACCAATTGATGGAATTGCTGGTGCAAATACTAAAGCAAAGTTAACAAAATCAACGAAATATAACAAACAAGCAGCACAAAAACCTGCTGCACCCCAACCTTCTACACAAAAACCAACTGCGGCAAACACCCCAAACGGTTATTCACAAAATGATATTCGCTTAATGGCAAATGCTGTTCATGGCGAATCAAGGGGAGAGCCATATATTGGGCAAGTTGCTGTCGCATCCGTCATCCTAAACCGGGTGCAAAGTGCATCGTTTCCTAATACCGTTTCCGGAGTGATATTTGAACCAGGGGCTTTTACAGCGGTAGCAGATGGGCAAATTTGGCTAACACCGAATGAATCTTCAAAAAAAGCAGTTTTAGATGCAATCAATGGTTGGGATCCAACAGGTGAAGCGATCTATTACTTTAACCCTGATACAGCCACTAGTGGATGGATATGGGGAAGACCGCAAATAAAACGAATTGGCAAGCATATTTTTTGCAAGTAGAGAGGTGAATAGCATTGATTAGAGGAATATTAATCGGTGTTCTCGCACTAGGTGTTGCGGGAACAGCTTATTGGGGCTACCAAGAACACCAAGAAAAAAATGCGATTTTACTAAATTCAGAAAACAATTATCAACGAGCATTCCATAGTCTTTCATATCGAATGGATATTTTACATGATAAAATTGGAACAACGCTTGCGATGAATTCAAAAAATACATTGTCTCCTTCATTAATTGAAGTATGGAGATTGACATCACAGGCACATGGAGATGTCGGGCAGCTACCATTAACGTTATTACCATTCAATAAGACAGAAGAGTTTTTGGCGAATATTGGAGATTTTAGTTATCGGACAGCCGTAAGAGATTTAGAAAAAGACCCTTTGACTGATAAAGAGTATGAAAGATTAAAGGTACTATATACGCAATCAGGTGACATTCAAAACGAACTTCGCAATGTTCAGAGTATGGTTTTAAAAAATAATCTTCGCTGGATGGATGTAGAATTAGCACTTGCATCTGGAAAAGAAACGACCGACAACACCATCATTGATGGTTTTAAAACAGTTGAGAAAACTGTTTCTGGTTATAAGGAAACAGACTTTGGACCAACCAACACAAACATGCAAAAAAAGGATGAAAATTTCAAAAAAATTAAAGGGAAAACAATCTCTCGTCAAGAGGCAATTACGATCGCCAAAAATTATATGAAATTTGACGGGAATGCCCAAGTGAAGGTTACTGAAAATGGAAAAGGGTCTGACTATGGTTTTTATAGTGTATCCATTAAAAATAAGCAGACTGGACAAGAAGCTAGTATGGATATTACTAAAAAGGCAGGACATCCCATATGGTTTATTAATAGCCGAGAGATAAGTAAACAGACTCTTAGTCTAAATGATGCTAGCAACAAGGCAGCTGATTTTTTGAAGAAAACAGGCTTTAAAGATTTAGAGATATTTGAAAGCACACAATATGACAATATTGGCGTCCTAAATTTTGTTACAAATATAAATGGCGTTAGAATCTATCCCGAAGCAGTGAAGGTAAAGGTAGCTCTAGATAACGGAGATATTATTGGGATATCAGCAGAAGAGTATTTAAAATCCTTTCAAACTAGAACGATTGAAAAACCGACGCTTACACTCGATCAAGCTCGTGCAAAAGTAAATCCAAAATTAAAGATTATGGAAGACCGCCAGGCCATGATATTGAACGATCTTAGTGAAGAAGTGGTTTGCTATGAGTTTCTTGGGACAATGGATGGGGATACGTACCGAATATTTATTAACGCAAAAACTGGTTTTGAAGAAAAGGTAGAAAAACTGAAAAATGCTGAGGCTACTTACGAAAATGTTCTTTAAGGAAAAGCAAGCGCTTTTCCTTTTATTCATGATGGAACTGATTTTAAAAAGGGAATAAATTGAAATCTACACTCCAATACTAACTATATATTATTAGTATTGGAGTGTTGGATGTGAAATGGGTAGAAAGGCTTTTAATTAAGGTTGTGATTATCCAGTTTCTCTTTCTATTCTTTGCACAGTTTTTTTTTCATCAGATGGATATTTTCCCGCAAATAAAACAATTAACAAAATATGAGGGAGTAAATGAAAATACATTTACTGAAATTCTTCAAACCTTTAAAAAGGGGGGGAAATAAAGCAGGACATCCTGCTTTATTTTTATGTTAAAAAAAAGGGGCATTTCTTTAACTTGTGGTAAAATAATAGAGAAGTGAAGTGACGAACATGTTGGCATTTAGGAGGATTTATGGAAAATAAATTATCAATCGCAATTGACGGTCCAGCTGCAGCCGGAAAGAGTACAGTAGCAAAAATTGTAGCAGAAAAACTTTCTTATATTTATATCGATACGGGTGCGATGTACAGGGCACTGACATATAAAGCAATTGTTAACCATCTAAATTTAGAGGATGAAGCTTCATTGTTGGGCACGCTGTTATCCACTGATATTAAATTGTTGCCATCCGATAAAGGCCAATTAGTATTCCTTGACCATAAAGATGTAACCAAAGAGATTCGGACTGCCGAAGTAACCAACTCTGTTTCTTATGTTGCTAGACATCAGAAGGTACGCGAAGAAATGGTTAGAAGACAGCAGGCTTTTGCAACAGATGGCGGAGTTGTAATGGATGGACGAGATATCGGAACGCATGTATTGCCTAATGCGGAAGTAAAAGTCTTTTTACTTGCCAGTGTAGAGGAAAGAGCGGAAAGGCGCCATTTTGAAAACATCCAAAAAGGATTCTCTTCCGATTTAGAAAAATTAAAAGAAGAAATTGCACGTAGAGATAAAATCGATTCAGAAAGAGAAATTGCTCCATTAAAAAAAGCCGATGATGCAATTGAAATTGACACAACCTCTTTGTCTATTCCTGAAGTTGTAGAAAAGATAATGGCTATAGTGCACGAAAGGATTGGATAAGTGTGACGTTTTATGATTTTGCAAAGTCAGTTGTGACTGTGATTTTTAAACCGTGGTACAGGATTGAGGCAAATGGACTGGAAAACTTTCCGAAAGAAGGAGGTGTGCTTCTTTGCTCCAATCATATCAATAATTTTGACCCTATCGTTGTCGGTATTATGGCACCTCGACCTATACACTACATGGCTAAGGAAGAAATTTTTTCGGTTCCGGTTTTGGGGAATATTGTTAAAAAATGTAATGCATTTCCGGTAAAAAGGGGGCTAAGCGACCGAGAGGCGCTTAGAACTGGCCTAAAGATTCTTAAAGATGGCAAAGTATTTGGTCTTTTTCCGGAGGGAACTAGAAGTAAGAATGGAGAACTAGGAAAAGGACTTTCTGGAGCGGGATTTTTTGCATTGAAGTCTGAGGCATATGTTGTTCCTTGTGCTGTGATCGGTCCGTATAAAAGCTTTCGAAAATTAAAAGTAGTATATGGGAAACCAATTGAAATGGATGAAATGAGAAAAACAAAAGCTTCTGCTGATCAAGTTACTGAATTAATTATGTCAGAAATTCATAAACTTATAAAAGAGCATCAATAGGTTCTGCTTGACAAAATAAACTATTTGTAAGAAGTTAGTAAAAAGAGATTAATTTTGAATATTCATTGCATTTATGTTTGTTTATATGTGGTGTATACTGCGTGGCATTCACCAAATCATATATAGATTTTTTAGAGTAAATGGATTAAGGAGGAGTACATATGACGGAAGAATTAAATCAGGTAGAAGTGAAAACCTTTGAAATTGGGGACAAAGTAACTGGACAAGTAACTAAGGTAGAAGAAAAACAGGTGCTTGTGAATATTCCAGATAGCAAACTTGATGGAATTATCCCAATCAGTGAGCTTTCAAGCCTTCATATTGAAAAAGCATCAGATGCTGCAATCGAGGGTGATGAACTTGAGCTTGAGGTGCTAAGAATAGAAGAGGACGCACTAATCCTTTCAAAAAGGAAAGTGGATGCAGAAAAGGCATGGGAAAGCTTAGAACAAAGATTCCAATCTGGTGAAGTTTTTGAAACAGAGGTTAAGGACGTTGTAAAAGGCGGTCTTGTTGTGGATCTTGGGGTCCGCGGTTTTGTTCCCGCATCACTGGTAGAAGCACATTTTGTTGAGGATTTTAGTGACTATAAAGGACGCACCCTCTCATTTAAGATTATCGAACTTGACAAAGAAAAGAATCGCTTAATCCTGTCACATCGTGCTGTTGTGGAAGAAGAAAAAGGTAAACAAAAACAAAACCGTCTTGGTGCGATCCAAGTGGGGCAGATTATTGATGGTACAGTACAAAGAATTACTGATTTTGGTGCATTCGTTGATATTGGTGGAATTGATGGGCTTGTTCATATTTCACAACTTTCTTATGAACATGTTGATAAGCCATCGGATGTTGTTCAGGAAGGCCAACAAGTCAAAGTGAAGGTATTAAGTGTAGACCGCGATAATGAAAGGATTTCCTTATCCATAAAAGAAACGCTTCCTGGACCATGGACGAATATTTCTGAAAAAGCACCTAAGGGGAGTATCCTAGATGGTACAGTAAAAAGATTAGTCTCTTATGGAGCATTTGTGGAAGTTTTTCCAGGTGTAGAAGGACTTGTTCATATTTCTCAAATTGCCCATAAACATATTGGAACACCACATGAAGTACTAAAAGAAGGGCAGGAAGTAAAGGTAAAAGTCCTTGATGCTAATGAACAAGATCAACGCCTATCATTAAGCATCAAAGAATTGCTAGAAAAAGACGAAGAGGAAAACTTTGATTATGAGCTTCCTGAAGAGTCTAAAGGCTTCCAGCTTGGTGAAGTTATTGGAGATAAATTAAAGAATCTGAGAAAATAATGGTGATATAAGTGTCTAGAGCTGAACGAAAATGGGATCACATTCGCTTTGCCCTTCAAAACAGGCAAAACCGTTCTACAGTTTTCGATGATATCAAATTTATTCACCAAAGCTTACCGAACATCAAGGTGACCGATGTTCGATTAAATCACTCAATTGGCGAACTTTCTTTAAGTTCGCCAATTTTTATCAATGCCATGACTGGCGGCGGCGGTGAAAAAACGTATTTGATTAACAAACAACTGGCAATGGCCGCTAATAAGACTGGATTAGCCATGGCTGTAGGATCACAAATGTCTGCTATCAAAGAAAAAGACGAAAGGTATACATATGAAGTAGTACGAAAAGAGAATCCACACGGGATTGTTATTGCCAATTTAGGCAGTGAAGCAACAATAGAGAATGCTAAAGCAGCCATAGATATGATAGAGGCTAATGCATTGCAGATTCACTTAAATGTAATCCAAGAATTGATCATGCCTGAGGGCGATCGAGATTTTACTGGTACCTTAAAAAGAATTGAGAATATTGTCAAAGGGATGGAAGTTCCAGTTATTGTAAAAGAAGTGGGCTTCGGAATGTCGAAAGAAACGGTAGAATCTCTTTTATCCGTCGGTGTTGCGGCTGTTGATATTGGCGGTTCAGGAGGAACAAATTTTGCAGAAATAGAAAATAAGCGCCGAGAACAAACCCTTTCATTTTTTAATGACTGGGGCATTCCTACGCCAATCTCAATCATGGAGGCAGCATATAGTTCTCAAAAAATGCCCATAATTGGCTCAGGTGGTTTTTTAACAGCACTTGATATTGCAAAAGGAATAGCAATTGGTGCAAATGCCATCGGCATGGCAGGTTTTTTTCTGCGGATTCTGGTTGAAAAGGGGTTGGAGTCACTGCTAGAAGAGATTGAAACCCTTCACATGGAGCTATCAATGATTTTGACGGCGTTAGGTGCACGATCCATTTCTGACTTAAAAAAAGTCCCTCTGATTGTTTCTGGTGAAACCTATCATTGGCTGCAACAAAGGGGAATAGATACAAGACAATATAGCCAGCGTAAGATAGATTAAAGCTCCCGCACCTGCGAGAGCTTTTTTGTTATAAATATTAATTTATCTTTTCCCATCATTTAATCCCCGTGCCTCTTCAGGGCTTGAAAGCTTTGTAGCGCCTGGATAGTGCAAAGCCTGATCACGATCTGACTCCACTCTCCTGCTTGCTTTTAGCTTTTTTTCTTGTCGGTCTTTTCCCATATAACTACACCTCCTCTTAATAAGATGATTCACCATGGAAAAATTATTCAAAGAAGTATGAAAGTATATAAAGATTACCAATAATAAAAATAGGAGGTGTAGGAAGTGGAAGGGACAATGTTTTATTGGATTTGTTGGTCAATATGGGTTTACCTCACGTTCATCCTTGATAAAAAAAATCCATATCGGTTAAAACTCTCGGCAATCATTCTCATTTTGTTATTTTTATCGAATTATCATTTTATGGTTGGCAGTTATGGAATAAGTATAAGTGGATTATTTCTATTACTAACTTCCTATGTATTTTTTAGTCAAGAAAAACGAGGGGCTACCATCTATTTTTTTATTTGTTCATTAATTGTATCTATTGCATATGTAACCTTTCACTTATTCGAAATCTTTGACCCAATCTGGATTATTTTTAAAAAGGAATGGATGATGGGAATTTGCTTTGGATACCTTGCCATCCTCCTTCAAAAAACGTTAAAAGGGAGATTGCTTATAATCATTAGTGGAACCATGCAAGGAGAATTTTTGTATGCCTATACACTAAGTAAGTTTCCATTTCCCTATTCAATTGGGTCCTTCGAATACTTAGATGTCTGTGCCTTAATTGTTGCTTTACTAATAGGATGGAGCCTAATGGAAAATGCAGGGGCTTATGCTCAAAATCACCTCCACTTTTTTGAAAAAGGAAGACAAAAATCATCGTAAACAAGATTCTTGTCATGCTTTCCGTTGCTAGATCTGCCTAACATTGATAAAATAATAAAGTTAGGCCCTTCTCGTTTAAAGAAGGGTTTCTTTACTTACTAAGAACTTTAATTGGAATAATGCTAACATAATAAATAATTTGTTAAATATATGAGAAAGGATGGCGATCATTATGGTTAAACCTGTTATTGCCATTGTAGGAAGACCAAACGTTGGGAAATCAACTATTTTTAATCGGATTGTTGGTGAACGTGTTTCAATCGTCGAGGATATTCCAGGCGTAACAAGAGATCGTATTTATAGTTCTGGAGAGTGGTTGACGCATGAGTTTAATGTAATTGATACGGGTGGAATTGATATCGGGGATGAACCGTTCTTAGAGCAAATTCGCCAACAAGCGGAAGTAGCAATTGATGAAGCAGATGTGATTATCTTCTTAACGAATGGACGAGAAGGGGTAACAGCTGCAGATGAAGAAGTTGCAAAAATTTTATATAAGTCTAAAAAACCGATTGTATTAGGTGTGAATAAAATCGATAATCCTGAAATGCGTGAGCAAATTTATGACTTTTATTCACTTGGTTTCGGTGAACCAATCCCTATTTCTGGCTCACATGGACTTGGCCTTGGTGATTTACTAGATGAGGCGGCTAAACACTTCCCCAAAAATAAGCCGATAGAGTATGCTGAAGATGTAGTCAAGTTTTCCTTAATTGGACGGCCAAATGTCGGTAAGTCTTCACTTGTCAATGCCATTTTAGGAGAAGAGCGTGTTATCGTCAGCAATATAGCTGGTACTACTCGTGATGCAGTCGATTCACCGTATACGTATAATGGTCAAAAATATGTCATCATTGATACAGCAGGCATTCGAAAAAAAGGGAAAGTATATGAGAGCACAGAAAAGTATAGTGTACTTCGTGCACTTCGAGCTATAGAACGCTCTGATGTCGTTCTTGTGGTCATCAATGCCGAAGAAGGGATTATTGAGCAGGATAAGAAAATTGCTGGATATGCCCATGAGGCAGGACGTGCAGTGGTCATTGTGGTCAATAAATGGGATGCAATAGAAAAAGATGAGAAGACAATGAAAGAGTTAGAACAAAAGATTAGAGAACATTTCTTATTCCTAAGTTATGCTCCGATTGTATTTTTATCAGCTATAACAAAAAAACGCATTCATACCCTTTTGCCAATGATTAATACAGCAAGTGAAAACCACTCGAGGCGAGTGGAAACAAGCGTGTTAAATGACGTGATTATGGATGCGGTTGCCATGAATCCGACACCGACAGACAAAGGGAAACGCTTGAAAATATATTATGCTACCCAAGTAGCAATTAAACCTCCAACCTTTGTTGTGTTTGTAAATGAACCAGAAATGATGCATTTCTCCTACGAGCGTTTTCTGGAAAATAGAATTAGAGACGCTTTTGGATTTGAGGGAACCCCTATCAAAATTTATGCTCGAGAAAGAAAATAAGGATAAGGCGGGTGTATAGTAATGCAGGATAAAAAGACAGCAATAGCTGTTATAGGTGCAGGGAGTTGGGGAACTGCGCTTGCAATCGTCCTAGCAGATAATGCCCATGAAGTTCGTTTATGGAGCCATAATGAAAATCAGGTAAAGGAAATCAATGAACATCATACGAATAAAAAATATTTACCTGAAATTATTCTGCCAGAATTAATTGTTGGTTATGCTTCGCTGCATGATGCTTTAATTGGGGTAGAAACAGTTGTTTTAGCTGTTCCTACGAAGGCCATTCGGGAAGTTCTTGGTAAAATACAGACGGTACAAGCAGACCCAATAACAATTGCTCATGTAAGTAAAGGAATTGAGCCTGATACTCTTTTACGAATTTCCGAAATGATTAAAGAAGAAATGCCAAAAGAGTTCTTAAAGGATGTTGTTGTCCTTTCTGGTCCTAGCCATGCGGAAGAAGTAAGCCTAAGGCATCCAACAACAGTAGCGGTTTCCTCAGAAAATATGGTGGCAGCGGAAAAAATCCAGGATTTGTTCATAAACCACAATTTTCGTGTCTATACGAATTCGGATGTTATCGGAGTTGAAATCGGTGGTGCATTAAAGAATATTATTGCACTAGCTGCTGGTATTACAGATGGACTTGGCTATGGTGATAATGCCAAGGCGGCCTTAATGACCCGCGGGCTAGCAGAAATAGCTCGACTTGGTACAAAAATGGGAGCTAACCCGTTAACGTTTTCTGGACTAACAGGAATAGGCGATTTAATTGTTACGTGCACTAGTGTCCATTCAAGAAACTGGAGAGCAGGTAATTTACTTGGTAAGGGTAAAACATTGCAAGAAGTCCTTGATAATATGGGAATGGTGGTCGAGGGTGTGCGAACGACCAAAGCAGCCTATCAATTAGCTCAAAAATATGATGTTACCATGCCGATTACCACTGCACTTTATAATGTTTTATTTAATGGGAAGAACCCAAAAGATGCTGTAGATGTTTTAATGGCACGTGGTAGAACCCATGAGATGGAAGATTTAGTGAATGTCCTCGTAGAAAAAAACAATGAAAGCTAAAAACGTTCTTTTTTCTAAAGAAAATAGTCGTTCTCCTGATGCGTTTTGTAGCTGGATTGCATACAATGCAACGAAGCAACCTGGTAGTATGACGCTGGAGAATGGGTAATTTAGTCAGGACATGGCTGAAGTAAAGAATTCGCCCCTCTTTACTTCAGTTTTTTTTGTACTAATTTTTTTTGATTTTGTATAGCTATGATATAATTAATTTTCGAAAAAGGGGGAATATAGATTGTCGCCGGCTATGGTAAAAATGTGGATATCGATTGCAGGAATGGGGCTTATGTTGCTTGCGATTGTGACTATTTATTTAAGTAGGTATAAGTTAAAAGGGATACTTCGGATTATAACAGCCATTTTCGCTTATTTATTTATGATTGTTGCTGGATTTACGTTACTCATCGTTTTCTTAACTTGATTGTTTACAATACATAAACCTAAAGGTGATTTTATGAAAAGAAAAAAGCTAGGGAGCATACTTCTTTTAACAGTGGTCCTCTTATCTGGTTGTATGTATCCGAAAGAAGAATTAACACAAAACCAAATTCCTTATAAGGATCAAATCGAAACAGTCCAAACTGCAGTAGAGCAATTTCAAACGGATAATGGCGGAATACTGCCAATCAAAACAAGGGATGAAAAGACGCCCATTTATCAAAAGTATCCAATAGAGTTTAAAAAAATTGCCCCTAAGTATATGGCTGAACCTCCAGGAAATGCTTATGAAAGCGGAGGGATATTTCAATATGTACTTGTTAATGTTGAGAAGAACCCAACTGTTAAATTATTGGACTTAAGGATGGCAGAAACCATTCGAGAAATGAAATTAAGAATAAAATCTAAAGGGTATCCGCCCTATAAGACTCAAATTGCTAAAAATGTATTTTCGGTAGATTTTAAACAACTAGGGTATGAGAAAACACCTTTTGTTGTTAGTCCGTTTACCAATCAAAACCTCTCTTTAGTCATAACGGGTGATGCTGAGGTTTACGTCGACTATCGGCCAGACCTTTATCAAGCACTTAAGAAAACGGTTAAGGAGCCAGAACCTGGCATGGATATACGTTCTATCTTAGTCGATGACTCGATGTTTGTACCAGCGTTTTCCTTACCCTATACGATTGATTCAAAAACGAAAGAACCTGTTTTTTTAGAAGAATAGTTGGTAAACTTTTTTATTATTAAAAGATTTTAAGCACTGTCTATTACAGACGGCCGGGCTTCGGAGTTTAATTTTTGTCATAACCCTTTTCCTATGAAATATATTGTAGGAGAAGGGTTTTTTTATGCTAAACATTAATATCGCGATATGGATATTAAATCTGACCATATCCGTGAAAATAGTTAGAAACCCTCCATAAAATAAAATGTTCAGAGAAATACAGATAACCATGCACCTCGTGAATTTTTAATAAGGGGGGGTAAAAAATTTTTGAAAAGTGTCATAACAAGATAGGACAACGTCATAAACATATACTGTCCAAACATACCTAAAATGGATGATATTATCCCACTTTACTCAATGATCGGGAGGGGATCACTTGGAAAAGGTTGACATTTTTAAGGATATTGCCGAAAGAACAGGAGGCGATATTTATCTAGGAGTCGTAGGGGCAGTTCGAACAGGAAAATCAACATTCATAAAAAAATTTATGGAGCTTGTTGTCTTACCGAATATAAACAGTGAAGCTGAGAGATCGCGGGCACAGGATGAGCTGCCGCAAAGTGCAGCTGGAAAAACCATCATGACCACTGAGCCAAAATTTGTGCCGAATCAAGCAGCTACTGTTCATGTCGATGAGGGGCTCAATGTCAATATCAGGCTTGTTGACTGTGTGGGCTACACAGTGCCTGGTGCCAAAGGATATGAGGATGAAAATGGACCAAGAATGATTAATACACCTTGGTATGAAGAACCAATTCCGTTTCACGAAGCAGCTGAAATTGGCACAAGAAAAGTCATCCAAGAACACTCCACTATTGGGGTAGTTGTCACAACGGATGGGACGATAGGTGAGATTCCTAGAAGTAATTATATTGAAGCGGAAGAACGAGTGATTAATGAGCTGAAGGAAGTTGGTAAACCATTTATTATGGTTGTTAACAGTGCCCAGCCATACCACCCAAGTACGGAGACACTTAGGTCTAGTTTAGCTGAAAAATATGATATTCCCGTCATTGCCATGAGTGTAGAAAGTATGCGGGATAGTGATGTACTCAATGTCCTGCGTGAAGCGCTTTATGAGTTTCCGGTTCTGGAAGTCAATGTTAACTTGCCTAGCTGGGTAATGGTACTAAGAGAAAACCATTGGCTTCGTGAAAGCTATCAAGAGGCTGTTAAAGAGACAGTCAAAGATATCAAGAGATTACGAGATGTTGATCACGTGGTCCAACAATTTGCTGACTTTGAATTCATTGAGAGAGCAGGATTAGCTGGTATTGAGATGGGGACTGGTGTAGCTGAAATTGATTTAATTGCTCCAGATGAATTATATGATGATATATTAAAAGAAATTGTAGGGGTTGAAATTAGAGGAAAGGATCATTTACTTGAATTAATGCAGGATTTTGCCCATGCCAAAGCAGAATATGATCATATTGCCGATGCATTAAAAATGGTTAAACAAACAGGCTATGGTATTGCATCACCAACACTTTCAGATATGAGCCTAGAAGAACCTGAAATCATTCGCCAGGGTGCACGGTTTGGTGTCAGACTCAGAGCTGTGGCTCCGTCGATTCATATGATAAAGGTAGATGTAGAATCAGAATTTGCTCCTATCATCGGGACTGAAAAACAAAGCGAAGAACTTGTTCGATATTTAATGCAGGATTTTGAAGATGATCCATTATCGATTTGGAATTCTGATATTTTTGGGCGCAGTTTAAGTTCAATTGTCCGAGAAGGAATTCAAGCAAAGCTTTCTTTGATGCCGGAGAATGCCAGATATAAATTAAAAGAAACTCTAGAAAGAATTATAAACGAAGGCTCAGGCGGTTTAATAGCGATTATTCTGTAAATTCGGGACTCCTAAGTGGAGTCTTTTTTTTCTAAAAATGTAAAGAAAAAAGTCAAATATAGTAGAAAAACGCAAAACTAAAGAAAAGTTTACCATTATTTCATGAAATCTTCTTGATATGATGTATTGATTATGATAATCTTTTAACAGATTACGTTATAGTGAATAAAGCCTTATTTCATAGGGTTTTTATTATAAAAATAGATTTGTTTCACTAAAGGAGTCAATATTGCTCACTTTAGTAATAAAACCGCGCTATGACGTATAGAATTTAGAAAATTTGTTTAGAAATGTAGATAAGTATTCTTATTTGCGAATCTTGATAATTTCTTTGGGAGGAGGTGAATGGCATGAACAAGACAGAACTTATTAACGCAGTTGCTGAAGCAAGCGAGCTTTCAAAAAAGGACGCTACTAAAGCAGTTGATGCTGTTTTTGATGCGATTTTAGATGCTTTAAAAAATGGTGATAAAGTACAACTAATTGGTTTTGGTAACTTTGAAGTACGTGAGCGTGCTGCCCGTAAAGGTCGTAACCCACAAACAGGTGATGAAATTGAAATCGCTGCTAGCAAAGTACCAGCTTTCAAACCAGGTAAAGCGCTTAAAGACGCAGTAAAATAATTACATAAATTATTGCTTTAAGCGAAAGGCTTAAGCAAAAAGGTCATGGAAATAATCCATGGCCTTTTTTCTATCCTATCCGTGAAAATAGGTTGCAGTGAGTTTACTTTCTTATCTTTGCTTGTGTTGAAATGATTGTGCTAATATGTATTTGTCGTTTATACTTGATAGATATACTCTAGGGGGAATTTCAGTATGTCAGAAGTCAATCGTGCCCAAATTGAAGAAGCGGTACGTCAAATAATAGAAGCAATCGGTGAGGATCCAAATCGTGAAGGTTTGCTTGATACACCCAAAAGAGTAGCAAAAATGTATGAAGAAGTATTCAGCGGTTTAAATGAAGATCCAAAGCAGCATTTTGAGACCGTGTTTAGTGAAGATCACGAAGAGTTAGTGCTGGTAAAGGATATTCCGTTTTATTCTATGTGCGAGCATCATTTTGTGCCTTTCTTTGGCAAGGCACATGTAGCCTATATTCCGCAAAATGGTCGTGTCACGGGTCTAAGCAAATTGGCACGGGCAGTTGAAGCCGTTGCGAAAAGACCACAACTACAAGAACGAATCACGTCTACTATCGCAGACAGTATTATGGAAAAGCTTAGTCCGCACGGGGCTATGGTTATTGTTGAGGCAGAGCATATGTGTATGACAATGAGAGGTGTAAAAAAGCCTGGCTCCAAAACAATCACTACTGCAGTTCGAGGGGTTTTTGCAGAGGATGCAATTGCACGTTCTGAGGTACTTTCTTTAATAAAATATTAGGTTTATAAATTTCTTTTCTCTAAAGGAGTGATTTTAATTGGAAGAACGCATACAGCAAAATAATGATTATGTCGTAGTAAAAGCCAATGAGGATGGTGTCAGTGTCATCGGGTTAACAAGGGGAACTGATACCAGATTCCATCATTCGGAAAAGCTAGACAAAGGAGAAGTCCTAATTGCTCAATTTACTGAGCATACTTCTGCCATTAAAATTAGGGGAAATGCAAAAATCCTTACTCAATTTGGTGAGGTAGAAAGTGAAACGCATAAATAAGCAGGGCTGCACTCATCCATATGTGTGGAGCAGATAATAGATGATGAATCAATGATTATTTTGTGAATCGCTGCCCAATTAAGCCCTTTTATGATATAATGGTGACTGCCTTGTTTTAATGAAAAAGGTGGAAATTTTCTTATTTCATAGGCATGAATTTTACATTCAAATAGACAATAAAGAATACATAAAAACATTACTTCGGGGAAGCTTGGGTGATTAGAGTGCAGGACATTCGACAAAAATATACATTAATTAAAGAGCAGGTCGAAAAAAGAGTACTTGACACATACCTGCTTGAATATATTGAAACCCCAATTATTGATGAAGATAAACTCCTTATACTCATCTCTTTAATGGATCAACTCGAATTGCCTTTTAGCAAGATCCAGAATTATGCATTGTCGACTATGTTAATTCAAATTGCCCTGGATACCCATGAACATATTTTCAATGCCTCATCCGATGAAAAAAAACGTCAACTCACAGTTCTCGCTGGCGATTATTTTAGTGGTTTATATTATAAATTACTTGCTGATTCAGACGACATTATGATGATTAAATCACTTTCAAAAGGGGTAAAAGAAGTCAATGAAAATAAGACGATTATTTACCAAAGTGAATTTGATGGAATAGAAAAACTGATGACTAGCATCAAGATGATTGAAAGTTCTATACTCACAATGCTCTCTGATTATTTTAAAGTAGATTTATGGAATGATTTCCTTGCTAATTTGTTACTATTTAAACGTTTATTGAGCGAAAAAAAGCAATATTTTTATTCTGGAAGATCCGTACTATTTGAATCATTGAAGAAAATTAGCTTCTCGAGAAATGACTTAAAATTAGAAGAATTAACAGGTGAACAACGAAATCATTTAATAGACATATGTGACCACTACCTCGAGCATTCGAAACAAGTTATTGAAAAAGGGATAAGACAGTATCCATTTTTGAATGACTTGCTTGAAAAAAGAATCATGTCGTTATTGAACCAATACCAGCCATATTCAAAAACTTATGTGGAAGAAGGGTAAAACACATGCAGGAATCGAAGGAACAACGCGTTCACAATGTGTTTGAGAAGATTTCTGATAACTATGATAAAATGAATTCTGTTATTAGTTTTCAACAACACATCAAGTGGCGGAAAGACACCATGAAAAGAATGAATGTTCAACCTGGATCAAAGGCTCTCGATGTTTGCTGCGGAACGGCCGATTGGACAATTGCATTAGCTGAAGCAGTTGGACCAGCAGGTGAAGTTACTGGTTTAGATTTTAGTCAAAATATGCTGAATGTTGGTTTAGAAAAGGTTAAAGATTTAGGACTTGACCAGGTTAAACTTATTCACGGGAATGCTATGGAACTTCCCTTTCCAGATAATAGCTTTGATTATGTTACCATCGGATTTGGCTTAAGGAATGTCCCCGATTACTTACAAGTTTTAAAGGAAATGTATCGGGTTGTAAAACCAGGTGGAATGGCCGTTTGTCTGGAGACATCACAGCCTACCCTAATCGGTTATAAACAACTTTATTATTTCTACTTCCGTTTTATTATGCCGTTATTCGGCAAACTCTTAGCGAAAAGTTATAGAGAATATGCATGGCTTCATGAATCAGCACGTGAATTTCCGGGTATGAGAGAACTTGCTAAAATGTTTGAACAAGCAGGATTCAATGATGTGAAATATAAACCATATAGTGGTGGTGCAGCCGCTGTTCATATTGGTAAGAAAAATTAGATCAACGAAAATGAAGACAGGATGAAAAGCTGGGTGAATACAAATGAAATTAAAAATGATGTATTCATTTTTGAATTCGGATATTAACATAATTGAAAAAGAGCTGGAAGAAACCATTAAATCTGAGTCTTCTCTTTTGCGACAAGCTTCTATGCATACATTACAAGCTGGGGGAAAAAGAATTCGTCCTGTTTTTGTTTTGCTTGCAGGCAAATTTGGTCATTACGATATACATGTGATGAAAAATGTTGCTGTTGCCCTTGAACTAATTCATATGGCGTCGCTTGTTCATGATGATGTAATTGATGATGCTGACCTTCGCAGGGGCCAGCCAACAGTCAAATCGAAATGGGATAACAAAATTGCTATGTATACGGGTGACTTTGTTTTTGCCCTCGCATTAGAATTAATGACAAATATTGAAAAACCTGCGGCCCATAAAATTTTAGCGAATACAATGGTTGAAGTGACAGTGGGTGAAATACAACAGATCAAAGACAAATACCGTTTTAATCAGAATTTAAGGGATTATCTTCGGAGAATCAAAAGAAAAACAGCCTTATTAATTGCCGTTAGCTGTCAGCTTGGTGCGATTGCAGCAGGGGTTGAAGAATCCATCCATAAAAAGCTTTTTCTATTCGGGTATTATGTTGGAATGTCCTATCAAATTATTGATGATATCTTGGACTTTACCGCTACCGAGAAAGCACTGGGAAAGCCAGCCGGAGGTGACCTTTTACAAGGAAATATTACTGCTCCTGTTTTATTTGCAATGGAGAATAATCAAATACGCAAAGAAATTGAAAAAGTCCATGAAAATATGGATTCAAAAGATATTTTGAAATTTATTTCCCTTATAAAACAATCTGGTGCAATCGAAAAATCAATGGCATTGAGTGATTCATACCTAGATAAAGCCTTGGCAGTGTTAGAAGAATTACCTGATAATAAAGCAAAAAAAACACTGCGTGATATTGCAAAATATATAGGTAGAAGAAAATTTTAGAGTACATAAACCTATAGAATTACCAAGTAAATAGAACGTTAACGTTATATGTTAACCGAGCTTGCTAAATATTCAAAAAAATGATAACATTTCCATGGATTGTTCTCCGATAACAATCAAAATACATAATAATTTAGGAGTGAAATTCATGGAAAAAACATTTTTAATGGTAAAACCAGATGGAGTGCAGCGTAACTTAATTGGTGAGATTGTTTCTCGATTTGAAAGAAAGGGCTTTCAAATGGTTGGAGCTAAATTAATGAGTATTCCTAACACGCTTGCTGAAGAACATTATGGCGAGCATAAGGAACGTCCATTCTTTGGAGAACTAGTGGATTTCATTACATCAGGACCTGTTTTCGCAATGGTATGGCAGGGGGAAAATGTTATTGCAACTGCCCGCCAAATGATGGGTTCCACTAATCCTAAAGATGCTGTCCCTGGAACCATTCGCGGTGATTTTGGAATAACTGTAGGTAAGAATGTTATTCATGGCTCCGATTCTCCAGCAAGTGCAGAGCGTGAAATTGGTTTATTCTTTAAAGAAGCAGAATTGGTCGAATACTCTAAGTTAGTAAACGAATGGATCTATTAATTTAACCTGAAAGGCACTGGTATAGTCTTTATACGAGTGCCTTTTTTATATGATTACGAAAAAAATTATCCTTATTTTCTGAATAGTTATACTAGGATTATTTTGAACAATATGTTATATTGATACATAATTCTTTAATGAGTTGAAGGGGGAAAGACAATGGGAATGAGATACTTAACTGCTGGAGAATCCCATGGACCACAGCTAACAACAATTTTAGAAGGCTTGCCAGCAGGTATGCCGCTGGTGGCTTCCGATATAAATGATGAATTAGCAAGACGACAAAAAGGCTATGGACGCGGAAGACGAATGCAAATAGAGAAAGATACGGCTGAAATTGTATCAGGAGTTCGTCATGGACAAACACTTGGCTCACCTATTGCCTTGGTAGTAAAAAACAATGACTGGACTCATTGGACAAAAATTATGGGTATTGAGGCAATAGACGAAGGTCAGGAGGCTGAAATTAAACGAAAGGTTACAAGGCCAAGACCAGGTCACGCTGATTTAAATGGGGCTATTAAATATGGCCATCATGATATGAGAAATGTTTTGGAACGTTCTTCAGCACGAGAAACGACGGTAAGAGTTGCGGCTGGTGCTGTTGCGAAGAAGCTATTATCATTAGTAGGAGTAGACATTGTCGCTCATGTAGTCGAAATTGGCGGGATAAAAGCTGAATTTGATGAATCGTTAACAATGGATGCTTTGAAAGAACGTACTGAAAATTCACCTGTTCGAACTTCTGATCCAAATGTGGAGCAAGAAATGATGAATGCAATTGATGAAGCGAAGAAAAACGGGGATTCGATTGGCGGAATTGTGGAGGTCATTGCAACGGGGATGCCAGCCGGGATCGGAAGTTATGTCCATTATGATCGGAAATTAGATGGGAAATTAGCAGCAGCTATGATGAGTATAAATGCATTTAAAGGTGTTGAAATTGGAATTGGTTTTGAGGCTGCTAGAAAACCTGGTAGTCAGGTTCACGATGAGATTGCCTGGGACAAGGAAGTAGGCTATTATCGCAAGACGAATCGACTTGGAGGTTTTGAGGGCGGCATGACGACAGGAATGCCGATTGTCGTAAGAGGTGTTATGAAACCAATTCCCACACTCTATAAACCGCTGATGAGCGTCGATATTGAAACAAAAGAGCCATTTGCAGCAAGTGTTGAACGTTCTGACAGTTGTGCTGTACCAGCTGCTGCAGTGGTCGCTGAGCATGTTGTGACCTGGGAACTTGCCAATGCCCTTATTGAACAATTTTACAGTGACCGTTTTGATACCTTTGCCAATGAAATTATTAGGCAACGTGAATATGCGAGGGAATTTTAATGGAAACCATTCAAATCCATACAGCTTCAAAAAACTATCCAGTGTTTGTTGGGGAAGGAATTAGAACAGAACTGGGTTCGTTTTTAACAAATCATTTTTCTGGTCTAACCAAGGTATTCATTATTACAGATGAAACCGTTTCTAGGATCCATCTTGATAAGTTACTGCTTGTTCTTAAACCCTGGAATCCTATCACTTTCACTACACCTGCTGGTGAAAAAGCAAAAACCTTTGAAGTATATTATGAGGCTCTATCAACCGCACTGGAGAACCGTCTGGATCGAAAGTCTGTCATTCTATCCTTCGGAGGTGGTGCAGTTGGTGATTTAACAGGCTTTGTTGCTGCCTCCTTTATGAGAGGAATTCCTTTTATTCAAGTTCCAACTACCATCCTTGCGCATGATAGTGCTGTTGGCGGGAAGGTAGCTATCAACCATCCGCTAGGAAAGAATATGATAGGTGCTTTTTATCAGCCAGAAGCGGTATTTTATGATCTTGAACTACTAAAAACTCTACCCATTCATGAAATCCGTTCAGGTTTTGCAGAGGTTATTAAACATGCACTTATTTCTGACCCTGCTTTCTATCAATGGTTAAAATCAAATATTCATGATTTGAATACCTTAACGTTGGAACAATTAACCTATTCATTAGTAAAAGGGATAGGGATTAAAAACAACTTTGTTTCTCAGGATGAAAGAGAAACTGGAATTCGAGCCTATTTAAATTTTGGACATACACTTGGACATGCCATTGAAGCAGAAATGGGCTATGGGAATTTTACCCATGGGGAAGCCGTTATGATTGGGATGGTCTTTGCTTTAAAATTAAGCAGTAACTCGCTAGGACTTTCATTTCAATTAAGTGAATTCATTGATTGGGTTAAGCAATTAGGATACAAAACAACCATTCCTGAACAACTCTCTTTTGAGAGACTGGTAGGCAAAATGAAACAGGATAAGAAGTCTGTTGGTGAGTCGATTCGATTTGTGTTACTAGAACAAGTAGGACTGCCAATGCTTCAGGAAATATCCGAAAAAGTTTTAATGAAAGAGTTAAATAGTTTTTAATAGAATGGGGGATTCTTCATGATTAGAGGGGTAAGAGGAGCCACGACGGTTAGTGCAAATACTGAGGAAGCCATTTTCACTGCCACCGAGGAACTAATAGCTAAATTAATTATGGTAAATCAAATTCAACCTGATTCAGTCGCCTCCGCATTCATTTCAACCACAGAAGATATTAATGCCGGGTTTCCGGCTAAAGCTTTGCGGGAATTTCCAGGCTGGACCTATGTTCCTGTCATGTGTATGCAGGAAATGCCTGTTCCTAATTCCTTAAAGATGTGCGTTAGAATCATGATGCATGTCAATACAAATAAGACACAGGAAGAAATAGTCCATGTATATTTAAACGAGGCAACTGTGTTAAGACCTGACTTAGTCAGAGGTCTTGCACAATAAAATTCACAGAATAAATGACCTACTTAAACGAACGGAGTGGAGAAAATGAGATGGAAAGAGCAATTATTAACATTGACTCCCTATCAACCAGGGAAATCAATTGAGGCAGTTAAAAAGCAATTTAACTTAGAACATATTGTCAAGCTGGCATCAAATGAAAATCCATTTGGATGTTCAGAGCGGGCGATTTCCGCTCTTCAATCAAATCCAACAAGTTTAGCGATTTATCCTGATGGCTACGCTACAAATCTCAGAGAGTCACTTGCAGCATTTTTACAAGTTAACGAAAACGAAATAATATTAGGCAATGGATCGGATAATCTAATCCAAATTATTTCACGGGCACTGTTGCATCCTAATGCTAGTACGATTATGGCTACGCCAACATTTTCGCAATATAAGCACAATGCTGTAATTGAAGGGGCAATCATTAAAGAGGTTTCTCTTGTTAACGGTGACCATGATTTAGAAGCAATGCTAGCAGCTATTGATGCACAAACGAATGTCATTTGGATCTGTAGCCCTAACAATCCTACAGGTACCTATATCCCAGAAAATAAGTTACTAGCTTTCCTAGATAAGGTACCCTCACATATCCTTGTTGTGCTGGATGAAGCTTACTATGAATATGTAATCGCAGAAGATTACTATGATTCCATTAGTTTGACACGTAAATACGAAAATGTAATAGTCTTAAGAACCTTCTCAAAAATATATGGGTTAGCAGCATTAAGAGTGGGATATGGGGTAGCAAATCAAGCGATTATAAAAGCACTTGAGCCTGCCAGGGAGCCTTTTAATGTCAATTCTTTAGGCCAATTAGCAGCAAGTGCTGCCCTCAACGATCAAGAATTTGTACAGGTTTGTAGAGAAAAAAATAGGCGGGGACTTGCTCAGTTTTATGAATTTTGTGAGCAGCATCAGCTTGATTTTTATCCTTCACAGACAAACTTTGTCTTAATTGATTTTAAAGTAGATGGTGATGAGATTTTTCAATATTTACAAGAAAGAGGATATATCATCCGGTCTGGAAAAGCTCTTGGTTTCCCAACAGCGGTGAGAATTACAGTCGGCTCTTATGAACAAAATGAGGGTGTTCTAAAGGTATTAAGCGAATTTCTAGAGGCAAACTGAGGGGAGTATTTTTCTCTACATAGGGGGATTTAAATTGAAAGGCCGTGTTTTTGTTATTGGCTTAGGCTTAATTGGTGGTTCCTTAGCATTATGTATTAAAAAGGAACATAATGAGGCAATTATAATTGGATATGATATCAACAACGAACAAGCAAGACTGGCAAAAATGCTTGGTATCATTGATGTAATAGCAGAAAATATCCAGGATGGAGCAATTGAAGCAGATTTAATCATTATTGCTGCACCCGTAAATGACACGAAGGAAATTATCCAATTGCTAGCGGAACTTCCACTTAATCCAAACGTGATTGTGACAGATACCGGAAGCACAAAAAGGAAAATTGTTGGCAGTGCAAGCAGCTTACAGCGGCGGGGGATTACATTTATTGGTGGTCACCCGATGGCTGGTTCTCATAAGAGTGGTGTTTCGGCAGCAAAAGAAATATTATTCGAAAATGCATTTTATCTGCTAACGCCTGAAAAACATGTAGAGAACATACAAGTAGCCAAACTAAAAGAATGGTTATTTGGGACGAATGCCAAATTTTTAACGATTACGCCAGAAAACCACGACTATCTTACAGGGATTGTCAGTCATTTTCCACATATTATTGCAGCATCGATTGTACGCCAAACTGAAAAACTATCTAAAACGGAAAGTCTCATTCCCCGCCTAGCTGCAGGAGGTTTTCGTGATATAACACGGATTGCTTCGAGTAGTCCAGAAATGTGGAAGGATATTTTGCTTAACAATCGTGAAATATTAATCGAACTGCTCAATAAGTGGCTGGATGAAATGAATGGGGTTAAAACATTATTGGAAAATGAAAACAGTGATGCCATTTTTGATTATTTTAAACTAGCAAAACAATTCCGCGATGATTTACCACAAAAGGAAAAAGGCGCTATCCCAGCCTTTTATGATTTGTTTGTCGATATTCCAGATGTTCCTGGTGTGATATCCGAAATTACCGGATATTTAGCGAAAGAGAGAATCAGCATCACAAATATTCGCATTCTTGAAACACGTGAAGATATAATTGGGGTTTTGGTTATAAGTTTTCAAACAGAAGAGGATCGGCAAAGAGCTGAACAATGTATTGGCAGTTATTCGAGCTATGCCACATCAATTGGTGTATAAAATGATAAATAAAAAGGTGGTACTTGATGGCGTCATTAAAATTGAAGACTAATATAAAACGTTTATATGGTGAAGTAACCATACCAGGTGACAAATCGATTTCGCATCGATCTGTCATGTTTGGTTCTATTGCCCATGGAGAAACCAGAGTAACCAATTTTTTGCCGGGTGCAGATTGTTTAAGCACCATTTCCTGCTTTCGAAAGCTTGGGGTAAAAATCGAAGAATCTGACAACCAGCTCCATATTTATGGTAATGGTTTTGAGGGATTGGCCGAACCTAATGAGGTATTGGATGTTGGCAATTCTGGAACGACAATCCGATTATTAATGGGGATATTGGCGGGAAGACCATTTTTCTCATCCATTGCTGGTGACGATTCCATTGCGAAGAGACCTATGACAAGGGTAACGGTCCCATTAACAACTATGGGGGCTAAACTGGACGGTCGGAAAAACGGTGCTTTTACGCCTATTTCAATCCGTGGAGGACAATTAAAACCGATCCGCTATGACCTTCCTGTTGCAAGTGCACAAGTTAAGTCAGCTCTTATTCTTGCAGGATTGCAAGCAGAAGGGGAGAGTACCATTATTGAGCCTGCTGAAACCCGTGATCATACAGAAAGAATGATTCGTAAATTTGGCGGTGAAATTAACAAAGATAATCAAATGATTACGGTTATGGGTGGACAAAAGCTGAAAGGAACGAGCATCCATGTTCCTGGGGATATATCGTCCGCTGCCTTTTTTCTAGTCGCAGGAGCTGTTATTTCTGGTAGTGAAATTGTCTTAAAAAATGTTGGGCTTAATCCAACGAGAACTGGGATTATTGAGGTCATGAAGAAAATGGGTGCAGACTTAGAGATTGTTCAGCAGGACGAGAATTCCTTTGAACCAGTTGGTGACCTGATTATAAAGTCATCTACACTTAAAGGTACAGTTGTTGAAGGAGCTTTGATTCCAAAGCTTATTGATGAAATCCCAATAATTGCTCTTTTAGCAACACAAGCTGAAGGAAAAACTATTATTAAGGATGCGGAAGAACTAAAGGTGAAAGAAACAAATCGAATCGATACAGTGGTTCACGAACTGAAAATATTAGGGGCTTCTATTGAGGCTACTGATGATGGCATGATTATTTACGGAACATCCAACCTACATGGCGGTGCCGTTTCAAGCCATGGTGATCACCGAATTGGGATGATGCTAGCAATTGCGTCACTTCTTTGTGACAGTGAGGTATTGCTTGAAGGAACGGAATCCATTGCTGTGTCTTATCCGAATTTCTTTTCACACTTAGATCGTCTTATTCAGTAAAAGCTGTCTTTATGGCAGTTTTTTTTGTATAAAGATAATTCAAAGTCATAGTTTTTAGTTTCTTAGCATAGCTTGTCTTTAAGAACGTAAATAGGTGGTGGACGATGTATATTATTGAAAATGCCAATATCCTTAAAGACAAGCATCTGACTACATGTTCGCTGTTAATAAACGATGACCGAATAACTAGGCTTCATACACATTTTAATAAATACCGCTGTATGAAAATGAATGCTGGACCTTATATCATGACCCCGACTTATGTCCTTTTAAACTCTACAATTCCACATCAGGGCTCCTTTCAAAATTTAAAAACAAGCTTAATTGAACATTTTTTGTTAAAAGGAAGTACCACTTTGCTTACTTATGCCACCATATCATATGAAAAAGAACTATCGGAAAAAATAAAAGAAATAAAAACAGCGTTAATAAGCAGTTCACTTGATTTTATTATTGGAGTAAAGATCCCTGTCCGCTTAATTACCCTATCGTTTATTAGAAGTTGTAAAAAGTTAAAAATTCCAGCTATTTTTATTGATATAAAAGCTTTAGACGAATTAGAGAATATACCTTGGGGCTGGATTAGGGAAGCATTATTTCCGTTTAACAGTCCACTTATTCCAATAATTTCTCATTCACAAAAGAAGGAAGAGAAGGTCGTCTTGTCGAAATGGAAAGGTATAATGCTAAAAGAAAAGATCCCAGCATTATACGAGGTAGTTGAGGAAAATAAACCATTGTCGAATTCAGTATTAAACAAAATCGGTTTTTATCCGCAAAAAGGCAGCCTTATGAACGGTACCGAATTAAGTTATAATTTATATTTAAAGAGTAGAGAAGTCAATAATGTTGATGAAGTAAGTTTATTTCATTATCATAGTGATAGACTTGTAGTTACAGTTCACAAAGGAAAGGTTGTCCGCTCAGGGGAAAATGTATTATTTAAACCTGGAAATGGAGAATATGTAAAGGTGCGAACCCCATCTTATTTTTCTTTGTAAATCAAGGGGGAAAGAGGTAAAAGCCAATGGATCGTGTAAATAAAATTATTAGTTTGTTAGAAAACGGCCAACATAAAGAGGCCTTAATTGAATATAATGTTGTATTACAACATGGTCTTCCAGAAGAAAAATTTCTCCTTGGAGAAGAAATGTACCAGTTTGGTTTTTTAAATGAGGCAAAGGCATTAGTTGAAAACCTGTTAGAAACATATCCAGAAGAAGGAGAGCTTCTTGTACTACTCGGTGAAATATTAGTGGAAGCGGGAGCTGAGGAAGAGGCGATTCTTGTTTTAGAGAGAATCTCAGAACAGGATGCAAATTTTGGACCGGCATTGTTATTGCTAGCTGATCTTTATCAAATCCAGGGTCTCTATGAAGTATGTGAAAGGAAGCTATTAAAAGCAAAAAAATTGCTGCCGGATGAGGTCATTATTGATTTTGCATTAGGTGAGCTGTACAGTGAGCAAGGCGAAGTGATTAAAGCTAGAAATGCATATGAAAAGGTGTTAACAGAAGAAACCGAAATTGCCGGAGTCAATATACATGGACGTTTGGCTGATTTATTAAGTGCTTCCGGAGCTTTTGAAGAAGCACTTACTTATTATGATAAGGCAATTGAGGAAAAATTAGAGATTAATACTCTATTCGGGTATGGATTAACGGCGCTTCAGGCAGGTTATAATCGTACCGCGATTGAAAAGTTTATTGATTTAAAAGAGCTTGACCCGGAATATCATTCACTTTATTTACATCTTGCGAAAGCCTATGAACGGGAGAGTGAGCTTGAAAATAGTTTATCGGCTATAAAAGAAGGAATAAAACAAGATGAATTTAATAAAGAATTATTTTTCGCCGGTGGGAAAATGTCCATCAAACTTGGAAAAGTGGAAGAAGCAGAACAATTTTTCCGTGAGGCACTTGCTTTAGACCCTGGATTTATGGAAGCTGCCCTCACGTTAAATAAGCTATTTTTCCAACAAGAAAGGTATGACGATGTGATTGAGTTAATTTCCCAGCTAGATATTACGGGAGATGAAGAGCCACAGCTTCTATGGGATTCTGCCCTTGCTTACGATAAACTCGAAGAATATTCTTACGCATTAGACAAATATGAAAGTGCATATACTTTTTTTAAGGATAATGATGACTTCTTACTTGATTACGGATATTTTCTAGTTGAGGAAGGAAAAAACGACCGGGCCGCCGAAATTTTTAAACAGCTGCTAATAGGGGATCCAACAAATGTAGAGTATTTGGATTTACTCGAACGACTTATCGATGTAAAAAAATAAAAAAGCTGATTATGCAGAGGAGGGCAACTATCATGGCAACCCCTGTTTCTGTCAACGAGAAGAAGGACTTTATTCGCTGGTTTTTAAACCATTATCAATTAAAGAGAAGAGAATGTGTTTGGATTCTTAACTATTTAATGAGCCACGATCAACTAATGGAGAAGGTTCATTTTGTTGAGCAAGCACAGTATTGTCCGCGTGGTCTAATTATGTCTACACATTGTGTTGATAAAGTACCATTTCGGTTTTATAAAGAAAATGTCATGACAACAGATGCCGAAAAATCCTTTCATGATATTCGGCTAAATCGAGATGAGGATATTTTCATTCAATTAAATTTTCATGCCGCTAATCAGGCTCACCAGTATGCAGCTGTATTAGAAGAGAATCCATTTGTTCCGAAACATTTACAAGTGAATGAAAAGGATGGAATTATTGCGGAACAATTATTACAACGTAGTATAGAACGATATCAACGTGAAAAGTTATTGCAATTAATTGATGAGGCACTTGACAAGCAAGATCGAAAAGCGTTTCAGATGTTAACCGAAGAATTAAATAAATTAAAAGTGATGGAAGAAAAGGGAAGTTTGCGATAAGCAGGCTTCCTTTTATTTGTTTTTACGACAAAATCAAATGGAATCATTCAAAATATTCACATAATCATTTGTTATTTGAAAAGAAAATGATATGATAGAATTAGTGAATTCTAAAGGTTGGTGAAACAATGAAATGGATACCTCAAGAAGTTGATACATACTTGAATGCGAAGGAGTATGTGGATACGGCTGTTATACCTATTAATTCTCTATCATTCGGGAGTGAGATGAAACAATCCGCGGCAACAGTTGAATTTATCACACTATTAACAGCCTATCTAGAAAGGCAGTTTACAGGAAGAATCTTATTATTTCCTTCGTTTACCTATCTGAAAAATGAGACAAGCGAAAAGGTATTGACCGACTTAATAAAATGGGAGGAAAACATAAAAAAGAGTGAATTTAAGCATATCTTTTACATAACATCAGAGCTCGATTGGCGGATGCATGAGCAGAAATTATGCGGTTCGTTAATATGGCTTCCGTCGCTACCGCTGGAGCATATGAGTAATTCTCAAAAAACGGAAATAATAGAAAGTCAAGTAAAGCAGCTGTTAACACTCTTTACGCAAAAATGGACTGAAAGTGAGTAAAACTAATCATAATTATATTTTTAAAATAGTATGATATTGACCTTGGTTGAAGATTGATATATCATTGTTATGTCCTAGTTTTATTAGTGTTTAATATTGTCCGCTGGACTTAACTTTGTGAATAAAGGGGGGGATAAACATGAGTAAGGAACGTGTTTCAAGACGTCAATTTTTAAGCTACACTTTAACAGGGGTAGGCGGATTCATGGCAGCTGGAATGTTAATGCCAATGGTTCGTTTTGCAGTTGATCCTGTGCTTAAGGCCGAAGCAGGCGGGGATTTTATTGCAACAAAGCAGAAGGCTTCCGAATTAACCGGAGAGCCGGTACGGGTTGACTTTTCCTTTAAAGAAAAAGATGCTTGGTATGAGTCAGAAGTAACCAATACCGCTTGGGTTTATCGAGACGATAAGACCGATAAAATTATAGCCCTATCACCTGTTTGTAAACACTTAGGCTGTACAGTTGCCTGGAATACGAGTAAGGATCATCCAGAGCAATTCTACTGTCCATGTCACGGTGGCAGGTATGAGAAAAATGGTATAAACATTCCTGGTACACCACCACTTGCACCACTTGATGTATATCCATACAAGGAAAAAGATGGTTACATTTATTTAGGTAAAGCTGCACCACGGAAGGAGGCGTAATCATTGTTAAACAAAATTTACGATTGGGTAGATGAACGTTTAGATATTACGCCGATGTGGCGGGATATCGCAGACCATGAAGTACCTGAGCATGTTAACCCTGCACATCATTTTAGTGCATTTGTTTACTGTTTTGGCGGTCTAACATTCTTCATTACAGTCATTCAAATCCTTTCAGGTATGTTCTTGACGATGTACTATGTACCTGATATTAAAAATGCTTGGGAATCTGTTTATTATCTGCAAAATGAAGTAGCATTTGGACAAATTGTCCGTGGAATGCACCACTGGGGTGCGAGTTTAGTTCTTGTAATGATGTTCTTACATACATTACGCGTCTTTTTCCAAGGTGCCTATAAAAAGCCTCGTGAGTTAAACTGGGTTGTCGGAGTACTTATTTTCTTCGTCATGCTTGGTCTTGGTTTAACTGGGTACTTATTACCTTGGGATATGAAAGCGCTGTTTGCTACAAAGGTAACACTTCAAATTATTGATGCAACACCGATCCTTGGTCCTTACCTGAAAACCTTGATGGCGGGTCATGAATCGATTGTGGGTGCGCAAACATTATCTCGTTTCTTTGCCATCCATGTGTTCTTCTTACCTGCGGTATTATTTGGGCTAATGGCAGCTCACTTTGTTATGATCCGTAGACAAGGTATTTCTGGACCACTTTAAAATTAATTTTTTCTGACATAATCATTTTCTAATACAGAAAAAAGGAGGGGATTGCTCAATGCATCGCGGAAAAGGTATGAAGTTTGTCGGTGATTCACGTGTAATTGCACCCGAAATGCGAACGCCAAAACTTCCGAAAGATTACTCTGAATACCCTGGTAAAACAGAAGCATTTTGGCCTAACTTTCTTTTGAAAGAATGGATGGTTGGAGCAGTATTCCTTGTCGGCTTTTTATGTTTAACCGTTGCCCATCCAGCTCCGCTGGAAAGGATTGCTGACCCAACCGATACTGGTTATATTCCAATGCCAGACTGGTATTTCTTATTTTTGTATCAATTGTTAAAATATTCATTTGCATCTGGTCCATATACGGTGATTGGTGCAATGATTATACCTGGCTTGGCTTTTGGCGGGTTATTAGTAGCACCATTCCTTGATCGTGGACCGGAACGCCGTCCAAGAAAACGTCCGTTAGCAACAGGCTTTATGCTATTAGCTTTAGCAGCTATCGTGTTTTTAACTTGGCAATCTGTTTCCACACATGACTGGGCAGCTGCAGAGCGCCAAGGGAAAATTGTGGCAAAAGTTGATATTGATAAGACTAGTGATGGATATAAAATTGCTAGTGATAATACATGTATCACCTGTCATGGTGACAGTTTCCAAGGCGGTGCTGGTGCGCCAACACTTGTTGGCACGGGCTTGTCTGCTGATGAAGTAGCCAAAATTGCTAAAGAAGGTAAAGGCGGCAAAATGCCAGCAGGAATCTTTAAAGGTAGTGAAGAAGAGCTTAAGACGCTTTCTGAATTTATCTCTGGACTTGGTAAATAATGAACAATTGTAAAAAGCTGACGAAAGTATCGTCAGCTTTTTATCATGCTAGAATTCTAGACATCGAAAGAAAGAGGTGTACATGTGCGTTGGATTTACCCGCTCTTAGCCAATCGGTCAATTCTTAAACTTTTACTTCTAGTTAACGTTGTTGGTACCGTATACGGGTATTATTGGTATGGATGGCAGCTAAAGGAGACACCTGCAATTTTTTTAGCTTTTGTACCTGATAGCCCGACAGCAAGTTTGTTTTTTGTTTTGGTCCTCATTGCATTTCTTTTGCGGAAAAACTGGCCTTTTATTGAAGCTCTAGCCATTGTGACGCTTTTTAAATATGGAATATGGGCTGTTGTCATGAATATCCTTGTCTACTTTGTTCAAGGAGAGCTTGATTGGGTTGCCTATATGTTAATCATCTCTCACTTTGCGATGGCAGTTCAGGGAATTTTGTATGCACCATTTTACCGCTTTAAATGGTTGCATTTAATAGTGGCGGCCGTTTGGACACTTCATAATGACGTCATTGATTATGTATTTTTTATGTTGCCTAGCTATCATATGCTTGATAAATATACCCCACAAATTGGATACTTTACGTTCTGGTTGTCTATCCTATCAATTGGTCTTGCATATTATTTTGTAATTCGAGCCAAAAGGTTTAAACTTGAAATAAAATAGTTTTCATCTGGTCTAACCTTGTCCATCCCTACATACATTTTATTAGTAATGAAAGGGGGGACAAGGATTGAAAATCAAATGGTTATTATTTTTAGCAATTATCACTATGCTCACTCCCATAACAGTGTATGCTGAACAACAATCGCCGATGGAGAAGCTGGATGATATCTCCGATGAAGCACTCCAAATGGTGAAAGTTCAAAGATATGAAGATGCAAAAAAAATGCTTGATTATTTTTCTGACCAGTTTACGAGCATAACGGGGACAGAGAAGCCATTATCAATGGACGAGGTTCGAATTGTTAATACCTCGCATAACGAAGCGATGGAAGCCGCCGTTAGTCCCAACATGAAATATGAGGAAAGACTAAATAAACTAACAAAGTTCCGTCTTGTTATTGATGCATTAGCAACGAGTCATCAACCCTTATGGACTGAAATGGAAGAACAAATAATGACCGCCCTTCAACAAGCTAAGGAAGCTGCCGTTATTGGTGATACGGCCCATTTTCATACAAACTTTAACACCTTTTTGTCCTTATATAATGTCATCTATCCTAGTATGAAAATAGATGTACCTGTAGAAAATATTCAAAGATTGGATGCACGGGTTGATTTTATCAATGAATATCGTTCACAGGTTGTCAAGGATTCTAAAAGCCAGCAGGAATTGAATGCACTTGACACAGATTTAACGAATCTTTTTGCCAATATGGAAGAAGATGAGGCAGATCCATCATTATGGTGGGTTATTATTTCAACAGGAAGCATAATTATCATGACATTATCCTATGTCGGTTGGAGAAAGTACAAGGGTGATAAGGAATTGAAAAAAAATCGGTCTAGAGACCTAAAGGATTGATGTGTCTAATCGGCTAACTTTGTAAGCAATAACAGCACGAGCTGATTTGGAGGTCCATATGTATTATCTTATTTATTTTGCCATCATTGTTTTAATCCCGATATGGGCACAAATGAAAGTGAAAAATACCTTTACCAAATATTCTAGGGTTCCAACATCCACTTATCGTAGAGGTGCTGAAGTTGCTAGGGAAATTCTAAATGCAAATGGTTTGTTTAATGTAGTGGTTGAAGAAGGACGCGGATTCTTAAGTGATCATTATGATCCGAGAAGCAAAACAGTTCGGTTATCACCTGAAAACTTCCATGGCAATTCTATTGCTGCTGCAGCTGTTGCTGCCCATGAATGTGGACATGCAATCCAGGACTCTGAAGGCTATGTATTCTTACGTTTTCGGCATGCATTAGTTCCAGTTGCTAATTTCGGATCCAATGCTTCCTGGATTTTTATTATGATAGGGATATTTGCTCATTTAAGTGGAATGATTTTGCTGGGAATCATTTTTATGGCAGCTGCTGTCCTATTTCAACTCGTTACCTTGCCTGTTGAGTACAATGCTTCGAACCGTGCTTTGGACCAAGTTGTCTCTAAAGGATTAATAGCAAATCGAGAAGAAAGAGAAGCTAAAAAGGTATTAAACGCTGCTGCACTTACTTATGTAGCTGCGGCAGCAGTGGCGGTTCTTGAACTATTAAGACTCGTTCTCATTTTTACAGGTATGAATAGAAATGAAGATTAAAAAGCAATGTCCCTGTATTGGGGACATTGCTTTTTAATCGTTAATCGGCATTTTATTTTCATCAAGTGTAAATCCTTCTCCGTGTACATCATGGACCACAGAAATAGATACAAAAGCATGAGGGTCAACAGAAGTAATTAAATTTTTTAGACGGATAATTTCATTTTTTGCCACTACACAATATAACACTTCTCGTTCATTTTTTGTGTAGGACCCATATGCCCTAAGAGCGGTAACTCCCCGATCCATTTGCTCCATGATTTTTGTTGCAATTTGCTCGTTTTTTTCGGAAATAATCATTGCACCACGTGCAGAGTAAGCACCTTCTTGCATGAAGTCAATGACCTTAGCACTAACAAAAACTGCAACCAGTGTATACATCGCTTGTTTATAATTTAGGTATGTCAATAATGAAATGGTTATGACACAAGCATCAAATAAGAACATCGTTTTACCCATGTTCCAACCCGCATACTTTTGTACAAGCCTTGCAATAATATCGACTCCGCCGGTTGTACCGCCAGTTCGAAAAATGATACCTAAGCCTATTCCCGTAAAGACACCTGCAAACAAGGCGGCTAACGTTAAATCATGTTGGAGCGGCATATCAATACTAAAACGTTGAAAAATCCATAAGAAAATTGAAACGCCAACAGTTCCAATGATCGTATATAAAAATGCATTACGTCCTAAAAGCTTCCATCCAATAAAAAATAAAGGGATATTCAGGATTAAATTAGTATAAGAAGGATCCCATTTAAACAGAAAATAAAACAGCAGTGTGATTCCAGTGAATCCACCCTCGGCCAGTTTATTTTGCATATTGAAATTAACAAGTCCAAATGACATGATGGCTGCCCCTAAGAGGATAAAAAGAATGTTTTTTATCTTGAGTCCAAATATCATAATAATTCCACCTCTTCCATACATTGCTGTATTATTGCGTCCTTATTATAGCGAATTAGGATGACAAGAGCAATTAGCAGCGGAAAAGAGTGAAATGAATCGAAAACATTTGTAAATCAGTCATAATTTAGCTAACATAATAATGGAATATAATTATATTAGTAAATCTACCTGTTCTAAGAATTGAGGTGACGTACGATGACAACCGGGAAATCGATGAAAGACTTGCAGGCAGAGGTCGATACATATATCAGTCAATTTAAAGAAGGATATTTTAGTCCGCTAGCAATGCTAGCCAGACTTACAGAGGAACTTGGCGAATTGGCAAGGGAAGTGAACCATTACTATGGTGAAAAACCCAAAAAAACAATTGAAACAGAAAAAGCAATAGAAGAAGAACTCGGAGACCTTCTTTTTGTAATAATCTGCTTTGCAAATGCCCTTAACATTGATTTGGAAACGGCCCATGATTACGTGATGAATAAATTTAATACACGGGACAAAAACCGATGGACAAGAATCGACCAAGAGAGTATGGAGTGAGAAAAATGGATGACATTAAAATAATTATTGCCGGACCACGCGGTCGAATGGGCAGTGAAGCGGTGAAATTAGTTTCAAACACAGGACACTTTACATTGGTTGCAGCCATTGATCATAAACATGATGGAATGATGTTGAGCGATGTTGAAGGCTTTCAATCCATTGGTAATGTTCCGATTTATACGGATATTGAAAAGTGCCTCCAGAACATTGAAGCAGATGTATTAATTGACTTAACGACACCGGAATTTGGCATGCACCATGCTAAAACAGCACTCGAATATAATGTTCGTCCAGTTGTTGGAACTACTGGCTTTTCAAAAGAAGATTTGGAAGAGCTTCAGCAAATTTGTTTTGAAAAAGAGCTTGGATGCATTATCGCACCCAACTTTGCCATTGGTGCCGTATTGATGATGAAATTTTCGCAAATGGCTGCTAAATATTTTGCTGACGTTGAAATTATTGAAATGCATCATGATCAAAAGCTGGATGCGCCTTCTGGAACAGCAGTAAAAACTGCAGAAATGATAGCAGCTGTTAGAGAATCGAAAAAACAGGGTCATCCTAATGAAAAAGAAACGATAAAAGGGGCTAGGGGTGGTGACTACGATGGAATTCATATTCATTCTGTTCGTTTGCCTGGACTAATCGCCCACCAACAAGTTTTATTTGGATCAAATGGAGAGACATTAACAATTCGCCATGATTCCTATCATCGCGGCTCCTTTATGACAGGTGTAAAGGTTGCTGTCGAAACAGTTATGAAACAAAATACCTTTGTTTATGGACTTGAAAATATACTAGATTAGAGGTCAGTTTATGAATATTGCATTAATCGCTCATGATCAAAAGAAAAATGACTTAGTTCAATTTGTAACGGCTTACCAGGCAATTTTTTCAAAACATTCACTTTACGCTACTGGCACAACTGGTTTAAGGATAAATGAAGCTACAGGATTAAACGTGACACGTTTTAAATCAGGACCGCTTGGCGGCGACCAACAGATAGGTGCATTGATAGCGAAGAACCAAATGGATGCGATATTCTTTTTTCGGGATCCACTAACCGCACAGCCGCATGAACCAGATGTTACTGCACTGGTTAGACTTTGTGATGTTTATTCTATTCCGCTAGCTACTAATATGGGGACTGCTGAATTATTAATAAGAGGACTAGAGATGGGTTTATTGGAATGGAGAAACATCGTTAAAGAGAATGGTGAAGTCAGTGAAGGATAAGCAATTACATATACTTGCATTTGGTGCCCATGCTGATGACGTGGAAATTGGCATGGCAGGAACCATTGCAAAATTGGCTGCAGAAGGAAAACAGGTTGGCATTTGTGATTTAACAGATGCGGATCTGTCTTCAAATGGGAATGTAGTCTTACGAAAAGAGGAAGCAAGTCAATCGGCTGAAATTTTAGGGATAACATTACGAACCTCACTTGGGTTACCTGATAGAGGTTTATTTCTTAAGGAAGAGTATATCCGCAAGATTGCCGGTATCATTCGTAAATACAAGCCACAAATAGTGTTTGCCCCTTATTTTGAAGATCGCCATCCCGATCATGGGAATTGCACAAGGCTTGTAGAGGAAGCTGTTTTTTCTGCTGGGATAAAAAAATACCAAACCGATGAATGTAATGAGCCGCATCGTGTTGGCAGAGTATATTTTTATATGATTAATGGTTTTCATAGTCCGGATTTCACCATTGATATCACACCATTTATAGATATAAAGCTTGCAGCATTACGGGCTTATAAAAGCCAATTTGAATTAACTGCTCAAAGTTTTAATACACCGCTTGTAAATGGTTATATTGAAACAGTGGAAGCAAGAGAAAAAATGTTTGGTAAACTGGTCGGAGTAACCTATGCTGAGGGCTTCAAGACAAAAGTACCACTTCTTTTGAAGCAAGATTTTATGGGGGAATAACGATGAGAAAACTAAAAATTGGAATTACTTGCTATCCAACTGTAGGCGGTTCAGGTGTAGTGGCTACAGAGTTAGGGAAGATGCTTGCGGAAAAAGGTCATGAAATACATTTTATTTCCTCAAGCCTCCCATTTCGCTTAAATAAAATGTATCATAATATTCATTATCATCAAGTCGAAGTGAATCAATACTCCGTATTTCAATACCCTCCATATGATATCGCATTAGCTAGTAAAATGGCCGAGGTAGCGAATCGTGAAAAATTGGATTTACTTCATGTCCATTATGCGATTCCTCACGCAGTTTGTGCCATCTTAGCTAAACAAATGTCAGGCAGGGATCTTAAAATTGTCACTACCTTACATGGTACTGATATTACCGTCTTAGGCTATGATCCATCCTTAACAGATGCGATAAAATTTGGCATTGAAAAATCAGATGCTGTGACTGCTGTTTCGAATTCGTTGGTCAATCAGACCTATGATCTCATCAATCCAGATAAACACATAGAAACCGTTTATAATTTTATTGATGACCGAATCTACCATAAGACCGATGCAGCTGCATTGAAGGAGCAATTAGAAATTCAAGAAGATGAGAAAGTCATTATCCATGTTTCTAATTTCCGCGCTGTAAAGCGGGTAAATGATGTAGTCAAAGCTTTTGCAAAAATCTCCGACAGCATGCCCGCAAAATTACTGATGGTAGGTGATGGGCCGGAAATGACCATTGTAAATAAACTCGTTAAACAGCTTTCACTAGAGGATCAAGTCATATTCCTTGGAAAACAAGAGAGTCTTGAGGAATTATATTCCATTAGTGATTTATTGTTGTTATTGTCAGAAAAAGAAAGCTTTGGCCTCGTGGCTTTAGAAGCAATGGCCTGTGGAGTACCGTGTATTGGCACGAATGTTGGCGGGTTACCTGAAGTGATTATTCACGGCGAAACTGGATATATTTGTAAAATAGGCGATATTGAGGATATTTCTCAAAAAGCCATTTCTCTCTTAAACGATGGTAATCTACATCGGAAATTTTCCGAACGTTCATTAGACATGGTAAGAACAAAATTCAAATCCGAAAATATCGTTGAACAATATGAGCAGCTCTATTGGAAGCTGCTGAATTAAGGTGAATGAGATGAAAGAACCCTTTTTATCAGCCATTCCTGTTTTAAAACGACTAGAGGCTGCAGGCTACGAAGCCTATTTTGTAGGAGGATCTGTAAGGGATTATTTGTTAAACAGGTTAATTCATGATATCGATATAGCGACATCAGCAACACCTGAAGAAGTGAAAGAAATATTTCCTAAAACTGTTGATGTCGGCATAGAGCATGGAACGGTTCTTGTTTTATTCCATCATCAATCGTATGAAATTACCACCTTTAGGACAGAGGGAGAATATCAAGATTATCGACGGCCAAAAGAGGTCTCCTTCATTCGTAATCTTAACGAGGATTTACAGCGAAGAGATTTTACCATGAATGCAATAGCAATGGATCAAACTGGAACGCTTATGGACCCTTTTAATGGGCAAGCAGCCATAAAAAATAAAGTGATTCAAACAGTTGGTTCTGCAAATGATCGTTTCCAAGAGGATGCATTAAGGATGATGAGAGCGGTTCGATTTGTCAGCCAGCTCTCCTTCACGATCGCTGAAGAAACACTTCAGGCATTAGCAAACCTTGTTCCCTTACTAAAAAACATTGCTGTCGAACGAAAAAGAGCAGAGTTTGAAAAATTGCTTATTGGGGAAAATTGTCATAATGCTATTAGGATTTTACTTGATACAAATTTATTTTCTTATTTACCCGGTTTAGGAAATCAGAACACATTAATTGAAAAACTAGTCACATTAAATTGTAAAGGACTTACAAAAAAAGAAATGTGGTCCTTACTTCTTTTTTGTCTAAATAAGCAGGAGAAAGCCATTGAGGATTTTTTGCGAGGTTGGCGTCTTCCTGTTAAAGATATAAGAGATATTCAGCATATTTTATTTTTTGTAGAGAAAAGGCTTAAACAAGAATGGGCCGTTTATGATTTATATGCGGCAGGAAGTGACATCATTATCTCAACTGAAAAACTTTTTAATGTGATAAAAGGAATTACCGGGGAGGAATCCATTCAGGATTGGCTGAATCTCTATGATATGATCCCCATTAAGGAACTTTCAGAAATGGCTGTAACAGGTAATGACTTAATGGAATGGTTTCAGCAAAAAGGGGGGCCGTGGTTAAAGGAAACCCTTTTGAAAATTGAATATGCACTAGTAACTGGGAATGTGAAAAACGATAAACAGAAAATTAAGGAGTGGCTTATGACGTGCAGTCAGAAATAAGAAAAAAACTGCTTGATGCTTTTACAAATGCAGACCTTGACTTTTTATCTGGACAGCATCTAGCTGAACTGATTGGCTGCTCTAGGACCGCCGTTTGGAAGCATATAGAGGAATTACGAAAAGAAGGCTTTGAATTAGAGGCAGTTCGAAATAAAGGATATCGAATTGTAAAAACACCTGAAAGAATAACGGCCGATGAAATAAGACTAGGCTTAACGACAAACTTTATTGGTCAAAATATTCATTATGAAGAGAGTGTAGAATCGACACAAAAAATTGCCCACCGCTTATCTAATGAAGACTTGCCAGAAGGAACTGTTATTATTGCCGAAGAACAGCTTTCCGGAAAAGGAAGAATGAACCGAACATGGCATTCTCCTAAATTTACTGGAATATGGATGAGCCTGATTCTTAGACCAAACATTCCACTCACCAAGGCACCTCAACTGACATTGTTAACAGCAGTTGCGATTGTTCAAGCAATTGAAGAGGAAACAGGACTTCAGCCAGAGATAAAATGGCCAAACGATATTTTGGTAAACGGTAAAAAAGTAACAGGGATTTTAACAGAATTAATAGCCGAAGCAGACCGTATCCATTCCATTATTATTGGAATGGGGATAAATGTAAACCAAAAGAAAGAAGATTTCCCAACTGAGCTTCAGGAAAAGGCTAGTTCGCTATACCTCGAAAAAGGGGAGCTGATTTCTCGAGCTGGATTAATCAGAAGTATTTTCAAACACTTTGAAAAATTATATTTAGTATACTTAGAGCAGGGCTTTTTCCCAATCAAGCTTTTATGGGAAGGCTATGCGATCAGTATTGGGAAAATCCTTAGGGCCAGAACCTTAACCAATGTTATTGAAGGGAAGGCACTAGGAATAACCGACGACGGGGTATTAAAATTGGAGGATTCAACCGGATTGGTTCACCATATATATTCGGCCGACGTCGAGATGTAATCAAGATGCCGGCGCGGATCAAACTAACCTGCCCAAAAATCACATTATATGTCCCTAAACATGTACTTGCACTTTTCTAATAATTTGCTATAATTTCCTTGGGCAGTATCTTTCGAGAACTGCACCTTTTTGTATAAAACTGATAATTAAAAAGGGTTCTGCCTAGATCCGAATTACGGACCGGGACAGAGGGATGGAACATGCAAATGAGTAATGGGATCCTCTGCCTTCAGAAGGATCTTTTTTATTTGCCTGCAAATTCGTTTTATCACCTGCTCCCACTATCAAAAGGAGGGAAAAATGATGAAGCAAACAACGGATTTCTTGAAAATGAAAGAAAAAAATGAAAAAATTGTCATGCTTACAGCCTATGATTTTCCATCTGCGAAACAAGCAGAACAAGGAGGGGTTGACGTTATCTTAGTCGGTGATTCCCTAGGAATGGTTGTACTAGGCTATGATTCTACCATACCTGTAACAATGGAAGATATGGTTCATCACACAAAAGCAGTCAAACGAGGGGCAAAGGATACGTTTATTGTAACAGACCTGCCATTTCTGACCTATCACCTCTCGGTTAGAGATACATTAATTAACGCGGGCAGACTCATGCAAGATGCGGGGGCACATGCCGTAAAACTTGAAGGAGCAGATGATGTAACCGAAAAAATTGCTGCCTTGACAAAAGCAGGTATACCAGTTTGCGGACACTTAGGCTTAACACCACAATCTGTTGGGGTTTTAGGCGGCTATAAGGTACAGGGAAAAGATGCACATGCTGCCCAAAAATTGATGAACGATGCAAAAGAAATTGAAGAAGCAGGGGCTTTCGCTCTTGTGCTTGAATGTGTGCCTAAACAGCTGGCAGAGGAAGTTTCTAAATCTATTTCGATTCCAGTGATTGGAATTGGAGCGGGGCTTAACGTAGATGGGCAGGTGCTTGTCTATCACGATATTTTAGGCTATGGTGTCGATCGAGTACCAAAATTCGTAAAGCAATACCATGCTGTTAATCCATTTATAATTGAATCTATTCAAGCCTATACTTCTGATGTGAAAAGCAGCCAATTTCCTGATGATAAACATTCTTTTACCATGAAGGAAGAAGAACTTAAAGTACTTTATGGAGGTATAAAATGAAAGTCATTACAACCATAAAGGACATGCAGGCTGAAATATTGAAACAAAAGAGTTTGGGAAAAGCGATTGGCTTTGTTCCAACGATGGGGTTTCTGCATGAAGGCCATTTAACATTAATATCTAAGGCTAGACAAGAGAATGATGTTGTTGTCATCAGTATCTTTGTAAATCCATTGCAGTTTGGTCCCAATGAGGATTTTTCAGCCTATCCTCGCGATTTTGAACGGGACCATGCCTTAGCAGAAGCGGAAAAAGTAGATTATCTATTTTTTCCTTCAGTTGAGGAAATGTATCCACACGAACCAACAGTAAACGTAGTAGTTAAAGAGCGAACAGACGTCTTATGTGGGAAATCGCGCCCAGGGCATTTTGACGGTGTCGCTACAGTCCTTACGAAACTTTTTACTATCATAACTCCAACTAGGGCTTATTTTGGGAAAAAGGATGCCCAGCAGGTCGCTGTGGTGGATGGCTTAATTACAGATTTCAATTTTCCGATTAAGTTAATTGCGGTAGACATAGTCCGTGAACAAGATGGTCTTGCAAAAAGTTCACGAAATATTAATTTATTACCTGAAGAAAGACAGCAAGCAACTGTATTGTATAGGAGTTTGCAAACAGCAAAAAAAGAAATCGGTAAAGGCGAGGACACTTCTATTAGATTAACCAACATGATTACCGACATGATTTCTAGTGAATCGAATGGAAAAATTGATTATGTTGAAATACTCTCCTACCCACAGTTAAAACCATTAGAAAAGTTAAACGGAACCATAATTATTGCTCTCGCAGTAAAATTTTCAAAAGTACGTTTAATAGACAATATCATTATTCAAATAGACTAGAACATGTGTTGACAGGGAGGAATACTTTTGTTTCGTACCATGATGAATGGCAAAATCCATCGAGCAACAGTAACAGAGGCAAATTTAAACTATGTTGGCAGTATTACGATAGATGAAGATATTTTAGATGCGGTAGGAATGATTGCAAATGAGAAGGTACAAATTGTAAACAACAATAATGGAGCCCGCTTAGAAACATATATCATTCCTGGAGAAAGGGGGAGCGGTGTGATTTGTTTAAATGGTGCAGCCGCTCGCCTTGTCCAAGCAGGGGATATCGTCATTATTATTTCTTATGCACTTGTAGCTGAAGAAAATGTACAAACCCACACCCCGAAGGTGGCAATAATGGATGAAAAAAATCAGATTAAAGAACTTATTCATGCTGAACCTGCACTAACTATTATGTAGAAGTCCCCATTTATGGGGATTTTTTCATGCGTTTTAAATTTTACTGTGACAATGGTAGAATTTGAATCAATAGTAGTTCTTTTTCTTTTATTTTTGTGATACCGTTAATGAACGAAGGTTTGGGGTGTTAAGAATATGATAAATAAATTCGTTGTGGTAGATTTGGAAACGACAGGAAACATTCCAAAAAAAGGCGACAAAATTATTCAATTTGCGGCTGTGGTCATTGAAAACGGAAAAATCACAGAAAAGTTTTCGTCGCTAATCAATCCACAAAAACCGATTCCCGTGTTTATTGAAGAATTAACTGGAATCAGTGATGCAATGGTAAAGGATGCACCATTATTTTCTGAAATAACAACAAAAGTCATATCATTATTGGATGGAGCCTATTTTGTCGCCCATAATGTTTTATTTGACTTATCATTTCTACAAGAAGAATTAATCCAAGCTGGAAGTGAAGGATTTTATGGTTCTGTTCTAGATACGGTGGAAATGGCAAGAACCCTCTATCCGACCGCCGATGGTTATAAGCTTTCCGATCTAGCGGAAAGAGAAAATCTGAACCATAATCGTCCGCATCAGGCAGATAGTGATGCCTTGGTGACGGCAGAATTATTTTTAATCCTATTAAAGCGATTAATGCTGCTGCCCTATGTAACGCTTAAGCAGCTAACCCACTTATCTGGAGGGCTAAAAAGCGATCTCCAACAGCTTTTAGAAGAAATGATTAATACTATGGATAAAAAGCAGGAGCAATTACCAGCTGCATTTGAAATTTTTAAGGGCATAGCATTATTAAAAAGTCCTATCGAGTCTAAAATAAATGCACCAGAAAAAGATATGGAGTATCCTGCAAGTGAAGAAGAAAAAATGAAAATCATAAGGAACGGTTTTCAATTTTTTGAGAAAAGAACGGGTCAATTTCAGATGATGGACGCTGTCTATCAATCCTTTCAAAAGCAAAGGCATACATTAATAGAAGCTGGAACGGGAGTAGGAAAATCGCTTGGTTATCTTTTGCCAATTGCCTACTTTTCAAAACAACATAGGCAGCCAATTATTGTCAGTACACACACCATTCAACTTCAGGAACAACTTCTAAAAAAGGAAATTCCGTTATTAGCTAATATCCTTCCTTTTAAAATTAGTTCAGTTCTTCTAAAAGGCAGAGATCATTACTTAAGCTTGGAAAAGTTTCACCAGACGTTGATGGATGAAAACGATAATTATGATACTACCTTAACAAAAATGCAAATTCTAGTTTGGCTGACTGAGACGGAGACCGGTGATAAGGATGAACTGAATCTTTCAAGCGGCGGCCAACTTTATTGGAACAAAATCAAGGAAGAACCACCTGTTTTTTTACAAAATGGAGAATGGCAAGAAAAAGATTTTTATCTTAAAGCAAAAAGCAAAGCACAAGCTGCTAGTATTATTATTACAAATCACTCATTATTATTAAGTGATATAAAAGGTGAAGGGTCTATATTACCTGCCCATGATTATGTTGTTATTGATGAAGGACATCACCTTGAAAAAGTGGCAAGTCAGTTTTTTGGTTATTCCTTGGATTATTTATCGACCCGATTACTTTTGGGCCAATTTGGACTTTATGAACAAAAACAGCTTTTTTATGAGATGGAAGGGCTATTATCATCCATCCCTGCTCAAGGGAAAAAACTTCCTCATACATTTGAAGTGAATCAATTGGTTGTGGACCTTCACTATGAAATGGATGAAATTTTTCAATTGATAGCTCTCTTTGCGAAAACAAAGCTTTCAAATAAAAAGGGCTATTATAATCGTCTAAAAGTGCGCTTTTCCCAAACCGATAGCGGGAAGGAAAAAAATGCACTTGTCCATAGTGCCGAGAGGTTTGCTTTTTTACTGAAAGATTTGTACAATGCCATCAGTGATCGTCTCAATTGGATTAAAAGCGAAAAAAAATTATTAACGAATATAGAAGAGATTAAGGTAGAGGAACTTTCTGCATTTGTAAATGATCTTGGTCAGCTTCGAAATGCTGTTATTAGCTGTTTTATTAAAGATTCGAATGATATTAAATGGATAGAAATGGATACGCGCTCACCACAAAATGTAACCACCTTCTTGGTACAGCCTGCCAACGTAGCAAAGCAGCTAAAAGCGAAATTGTTTCAGGCGAAAAAAGCGGTTATTCTAACATCGGCCACCATATCGGTCAATCAATCCTTTGATTATATTATGAAGGAAATTGGACTTGATGAGGAAGCAACGATGCAAGTAACAATTCCATCACCATTTGAGTATAAAAATCAAGTTCAGCTACTCATTCCTGAAGATTTGCCCGAAATAAAAAATGTGTCATTAGATGAATATGTCATTGCGATTACGGAACATATCATCACAATTGCTGAGGCGACAAAAGGAAGAATGCTCATTCTTTTCACAGCATATGACATGCTTAAGAAAACATATGAATTGATACGAGAAAGTGGTTTTCTTAATGAATATGTTATCATTGCCCAAGGTATTACAAGTGGAAGCCGAACCCGATTGACGAGGAACTTTCAGCGCTATGATAAGGCCCTTTTGCTGGGGACTAGCAGCTTTTGGGAAGGCGTAGATATCCCTGGTGAAGATTTATCCTGCCTTATTATCGTAAGACTTCCATTTAGCCCGCCAGACGAACCGCTTACAGAGGCGAAATGTCAGATGATTGCAAAGCAAGGAGGCAATGCCTTTTCAGAATATTCACTTCCCGAAGCCATACTTCGCTTTAAGCAAGGATTTGGAAGGTTAATTCGTACAGAAACTGATCGCGGAATTATGATTGTATTTGATCGAAGGATTGTTACAACAAAATACGGGAAAGCTTTTTTAAAATCAATCCCCCCTGTCCCCGTAAAGAAAGGAACAATGGCTGAATTAGTAGAGTTTATTCAAAATTGGTTATGATAATATTTGGAAAAATGACACATCCTATAAATATCTGGGAGGATTGTGTATGAAAATATTGCTTATTATTTTGGCTATATTTATTCCAAGCAGCATGATGGCAAAAGCAGAAACATCTATCACTAGTGAAGTTAAAAATATTGATTTAAATATTAAGGAACATCAAACAGCTGTGACTTTTTTGAGTCTATCTGCCGGGGAAGCCACACTTATTCAAGGACCAAAGGGTGAAACTATATTAGTGAATATCGGTGGGGAAAAAACTGGTACCGAATTAGAAGGATTGCTATCCCTTTATGATGTAAAAGAGATTTCTACTCTCATTCTTACAAATGATGGACAAGAACCATCATTCCATAAAATTAGCCACCTAATCACGAAATATAACATAAAAGAAATTGTCACAACACCTGCCCTTGCTGCATTATTAACCAAAAATTTGTATCAATCCAATTTTATTTCAATCAATGTTTGGGGTGAAGGAACAAAAAAAGAAATTTTACCAGACATGATTGCTGAAGTGCAATACATCGGTAAAGAAAAAAATGAGGGATTGGATTTAATGTTGCGTTTTTTTAAACATGGCATTTTTTTAATGACATCTTTTAGCGATCGTTCCGTGCAATCACTATTAAAGAAGGACCTTGAGGATGTCCATGTTTTTAAGATTCCCAACAGTTTATCCAAAGTCCAAAAGTCTAATCAATTAATTCAAACCCTTAATCCACAAATATCAATTCTTTTTGCGGCGGAGGGGGATCATCTAGACTCTGATTTACTTCAAGAATTAAACAGCATATGGTCAGAAGTGTATTTCACCAAAAAGCATGGTACGATAACCATAAAATTTACGGAATCAAACTATGAGATTATTACTATCCCTGTAAAGGTGGAAGAATGAAAGTCATGACCTGTCTATAATGAAAAAAATTATTAATTTAGAGAAGATTCGTAACACAACTTGTTTTATCCTGTTATAATAATTAGAAAGATTCTTCACAAGTTAAGTTGATGTGAAATAAAGGATCTTATGTTTGGATTTGGCCTTAATCAAGATGGTTAAAATATTTACTATATATCGTACATAAAGAAGTGATTGTAAATGAAAAAGTGGTTATTTTTTGTCTTATTATTCGTTTTGGTGATTTTTGGAATATCAATATGGGTATATTTTTCTTCAATTGAACCCGTTAAAGCTGCAGAAATAAAAGCAGTAAAACTTGCAAATGAAAAGGTCCAATTTAGCGAAGTGGAGGACTTTCATATTTACAATGGGATAGAAACAGTAAATGTGATTGAAGGGAAAAATAAACAAGGTAAAAAAATTATCGTTTGGATCCCTGACAAGAGTAAAAAGGTTTATATCAAGAATGCAAAAGATGGTTTATCTAAAGAAGAAGCAGTTCAAAAACTACTCCAAGAAAAAAAACCAAAGAAGATTATTTCAGTTCGGCTAGGAATGGAAAAAAACATTCCATTATGGGAAATTTATTACCGTTCTGAAAATAATTTAATAAATTATTACTACGTTCACTTTGAAACAGGTGAATGGCTAAAAAAAATTGAAAATCTCTAGTGTTTGGAGATTAGAGGAAGAGGGATCGCAGTGGAACTAGCAAAACGAGTGATGGCACTTACACCTTCATCTACATTAGCAATTACCGCAAAAGCAAAGGAATTAAAGGCAAAAGGGGAAGATGTAATTGGATTAGGGGCAGGAGAACCTGACTTTAATACACCCCAGCATATTTTAGATGCTGCCATACAATCAATGAATGAGGGTCATACAAAATATACCCCTTCTGCAGGACTACCTGCATTAAAACAAGCAATTATTAAGAAGTTTGAAACAGATCAAGGATTAACTTATAAGGCAAACGAAATCATTGTAGGGAATGGAGCAAAACACGTCCTTTATACGTTATTTCAAGTTCTCTTAAATGATGGGGATGAGGTAATTATTCCAACACCTTATTGGGTTAGTTATCCTGAACAAGTGAAATTAGCTGGTGGGGTACCTGTTTATATCGAGGGTCAGGAACAAAATAACTTTAAAATTTCCCCAGAGCAATTAAGAGACGCCATTACAGCCAAAACTAGGGCAGTTATTATTAATTCTCCTAGCAATCCAACAGGGGTCCTGTATACAGCTGAGGAACTGTTAGAATTGGGTAAAATTTGCCTTGCGGAGGATATACTGATTGTTTCCGATGAAATTTATGAGAAGCTAATATACTTTGGTGCCAAGCATGTTTCAATCGCTGAACTTTCTCCTGAACTTAAAGAGCAAACTATGGTGATTAATGGTGTTTCTAAATCTCATTCGATGACGGGTTGGAGAATTGGCTATGCAGCAGGCAATAAACAGATTGTTGAGGCTATGACAAATTTAGCAAGTCATAGTACATCCAATCCCACAACGACAGCCCAGTATGCAGCTATCGCCGCTTACAACGGGTCACAGGAGCCAGTAGAAGAAATGCGTCAAGCATTTGAAAAGAGATTAGAAATCATATATGATAAACTAGTTGCCGTGCCTGGCTTTACCTGTGTGAAGCCTCAAGGAGCCTTTTACTTATACCCAAATGTTAAGAAGGCTGCTGAAATGACTGGGTATACTAATGTAGATGACTTTGTGGAAGCTTTACTTGTAGAAGCAAAGGTAGCCGTTGTTCCAGGCTCAGGATTTGGGACACCAGATAATATTCGTCTATCCTATGCCACTTCACTAGATCTATTAGAGGCAGCCGTAGCAAGAATGCAGGAGTTTGTGACTGCAAAAGTTCGCAGTTAAATCTTAACTAAATAATAAATCTACTAAAGTCTGCACCCTGCAGACTTTTTCCTTTCCAAAAATGGATGCCTAATACTCTTACCCGAATAGTGGGTTCGTGTTATACTTATCAGGAGGTGTCCAACGATGAAATCAAATATTTTAGCATGGCTCCAAGAAGGGAATATAACCCTTCCTACCATATTATTTTCGGAATACCGAAATTTAAACTTAAATGAAACGGAGCTTGTGCTTTTATTAAATATCCTTACTTTTATAGAAAGAGGAAAAGAGTTTCCTACCCCGGAAGAGCTGTCGGCACGGATGACAGTTTCGATTGCAGACTGTCAGGAAATGCTTAGAAAGCTGATTCAACGCAGTTTCATTGAAATTATTGACCAATATTCTCATGATGGCATCCGGTTTGAAAAGTATTCAGCAAATCCTTTATGGGAAAAACTTGTTGATCAGTTTATGCTAAACAATCAAGCATCTAAACAAATGGAAAAGAAATCAGAAGAGACTGATGTTTATACTTGTTTTGAAAAGGAATTTGGCCGTCCTTTATCACCATTTGAATGTGAATCGCTAGGAATGTGGATGGATGACGATTTACATGATCCAACTATTATAAAAGCTGCACTAAGGGAAGCTGTCATGTCAGGTAAATTGAACTTCCGTTATATTGATAGAATTCTCTTTGAGTGGAAGAAAAATGGTATTAAAACAATTGAACAAGCAAAAAACCATGGACGACAGTTCCGTCAAAAACAAACAGGAAAAGGGCATGTAAAGAATGAGACGCAACAGCCTTCTGTTCCCTTTTATAATTGGTTGGAGCAATAAATATATAGGATTAACGAGGGAATTTTCTCTCGTTTTATTTTATTTCAAAAATAGTAGGTGATAGTTTTGCTTAATAATACACAAATCCGATTATGTTTAGATGAAATGGGTAAAATGTATCCACAAGCTCATTGTGAGTTAACCCATTCTAATCCTTTTGAACTGGTGATTGCTGTTTCATTATCTGCACAATGTACAGATGTTTTGGTTAATAAAGTAACAAAGGAATTATTTAAGAAATACAAAACACCAGAAGATTACTTAATGGTTTCAATTGAAGAACTTCAAAATGATATTCGCTCCATTGGACTTTATCGAAATAAAGCGAAAAACATCCAAAGTCTTTGTCGACTACTTATAGAAGAGTATGGCGGAGTGCTCCCAACAGATCGAGATGAATTGACTAAACTGCCAGGGGTGGGCAGGAAAACGGCAAATGTCGTTGTGTCTGTAGCCTTTAACATTCCCGCCATTGCAGTAGATACGCATGTGGAACGTGTAAGTAAACGTCTTGGAATCTGCCGTTGGAAGGATTCGGTTCTTGAAGTTGAAAAAACATTAATGAGAAAGGTTCCAAAAGAGGAGTGGTCGGTGACCCATCACCGCTTGATTTTTTTTGGCCGTTACCATTGTAAAGCCCAAAATCCACAGTGTCCAAGCTGCCCATTACTAGATCTATGTAGAGAAGGGAAAAAAAGAATGAAAGGAACGGTAGCTGCCAATGGATAATATAACAGAGACAGTTTCAAAAATACTGGTGGAATGGGAAACCACTAAGGCACAACTTGATCAATTATTCCGTAACCGTGACCAGAAAAATACTGGGGAATGGATGGAAGAGGGAGTTATCTTATTCCTTCAATTTTTGTACCTTACAAACCAAGAAACCTATATAGCTACGGATCCTATTCCATATCATCAATTTCGTTTTAAGCCTGTTAATATTGAAGAAAGATTAGGATTTATTATTTCACGCCCGACTTTATTTCACTCATACCGGCAGCTTTCTGAACTAATGGTTGAACAGGAAAAGCTATATGGGAAGAGTAGGATAATAAAAAAATCGTCTAGAGCATAAGCCTAGACGTTTTTTTTAATTTAAAATAATTTTTAGGTTCCCCGAGTTCCAGTCCCTTGACCGGTTGCAGGGGTTCCAGGAACGGTAGCTGGAGGAATGGTACCTCCTTGATTATTAGCATTACCATTGCCATTAGCATTACCATTGCCATTAGCATTACCATTGCCATTAGCATTACCATTGCCATTGCCATTAGCATTACCATCGCCATTAGCATTACCATCGCCATTAGGATTGCCATTGCCATTAGCATTACCATCGCCATTAGGATTGCCATTGCCATTAGGATTGCCATTACCATCGCTATTTCCGTTTCCATTATCGTTCCCATTGCCTGGAACAATTTCTATTGCTGGTTTTGGTATTTCAATAGAAGTAGTAACAGGATCACTCTTTTTGTTCCCGTTTATTGCTAAAATAGAAATTGTATATTTCTCGCCGGGATTTGCTGGAATCGTCAAGCTTTTTTCTGCTTGAACGAGATGTTGCGGATTAGATGAGTTATCAATCGTTATATCAAATTGAATATTTTCGCCAGTAGGATTATTATATTCCCAAGTTACAGCAATATTTTTGTTAACATCATCATACTTTGCCGCTAAGTTTACAGGCGCAGCAAGTTTGTTATACTTCTCAGAAACCTTTTTCGGTGCATGGCCTTTAACGGCGTACTCAGTTATGACTTCACTATTTGGTGTAAATTGACTGGCTAGTACTGGCGGCATTGAGCCTTTTTCAATTCTAACTTTTTGAACACTATTTGGCATTGTGAAATCAAGGGTCTCAACATCCTTTGATACATACGCCATTAAATTTTTAAATAGTAACATTGCAATTCGTTGATTGTCTCCAACGGCAGTTATCGGTGTTTTTCGATCCCCATAACCGGTCCATATTGACGCTGTATAATTGGTCGTGTAGCCAGTGAACCATGCATCGGGAACTGAACTGCCTTTAATATTCCACTTTTTCATTTCTTCATCCGTATAGTTAGTTGTTCCTGTTTTACCAGCAATCGGAAGTCCGGGAACTTTAGCTCTTGTTCCTGTCCCAGGGGATTCGAGTACACTCTTCATCATATCTGTAATCATAAAGGCGGTAGAATCTTTCATCACCACTTTTGGCTCAGGCGTGTTGCTAAGCACGGTGCCGTCGCGCAACTTAATTTTTTGAACTGCATGTGGCTTGGTATATAAACCATTATTACCAAATGCACTATATGCACCAGCCATTTGCAGCGGTGAAACACCCGTTTTAAAACCGCCAATGGCGTATGATTCATAGATTTCTTTTAATGGAATACCAAGACTAATGGCAAAGTCTTTTGCTTTATCCAGACCAACCTGTTGCAGGGCTTGGACAGCAGGGGTGTTCCGTGATAATTGCAACGCTGTCCTTATTGTCATCGGACCTTTGTATTTTTGATCCCAGTTACCAAATTTCTTACCAGTAGAATAGGTAATTGGTTTATCCTCAATCATCTCATAGGTTCCCCAATTTAAATATTCAATAGCGGGACCATAATCGAGCACCGGCTTAATTGTTGAACCGGGTTGACGCTGTGTATCGACGGCATAATTAAAGCCTCGTTTTACTTGTTGGTTTCTTCCGCCGCCAATTGCACGAATCTCTCCTGTTTTCGTATCCAGGAGGGCGATTCCTGCTTGGAATGCTTCATCAGGATATGGTATGACGTCTTTGTCTTTTGTATTAAGTATCTCATCAACATGTGTTTGAGCATTTGTATCTAAAGTAGTATAAATGGTTAGTCCGTCAGTAAAAATATCAAAATCTGTTGTTTGTTTTACTTCATCAATGACAGCATCCACAAAGGAATCGAAGGGTTTGTCGTCAACATGGCGCTGGTCTGGAGGCAGAACCGTAGATGCAACGGAAACCTTTTTCGCTTCTTCCATTTCCTGCTTTGTAATAAATCCATGCTGATTCATTAACGTTAGGACGATATTTCGTCTTTTTTCAGCTAAATCAGGATGGTCAAAGGGATTATAATTATTCGGACTTTGCGGCATGCCGGCAATTTGAGCAGCTTCTGCTAATGTTAACTCTTTTAATGGTTTTCCATAATAGAGTTCTGCTGCAGTAGCAAGACCATGACTGTTTCGAGAAACATATACCTTATTTACATACATTTCAAAAATCTGATGTTTCGTATATTGTTGTTCAAGCTGATAGGAGAGCCAAGCTTCTTGAACTTTTCGCTTTAAAGTTTTGTCTTGAGTTAAAAATGTATTTTTAACAACCTGTTGGGTTATCGTACTTCCGCCTTCCGCACCGAAACCATGTTGGAAATTTGCCAATACTGCACCAGCAAGGCGTATTGGGTCAATCCCATGGTGTTTGTAAAAGCGATAATCCTCTGTAGCTAAAACGGCATTTTCAACAACCTTTGGTATGTCTTTATAGTTCACATATTCCCGATTTACTGCACCAACTTCGGTAATCTGTTTACCATCTTTATCTAATATTTTTGAAGGGATTGGATCTTTTAATAATTTCGGATCAAGTTTGGGAGTATCCTTTACTAGATAGGCGAAAGTCCCCACTCCTGCAAGTATTCCAACGATTCCAAGCACGACAAGGCTAAGAAAAATTTTTTTAAAAAGCCCGCCAGATTTTTTCTTGGGTTTTTGTTTACCTTTGGATTGGAGTTTCTTTCGGCGCTCCTCTCTTGATTGATATTGCTCAGACATAATGATCTTCCTTCCTTTCTAACTACTGTGAAAAAATGAAGTTTTTTACAGACAATCTATTACTTTAATATAGTCAATCCGTGGTTGAAATCCAAGTGGAATGTAATGTCCCATTTGTTCTACTTCTTCTTTTGTGATTGATTTTCTGCCTCCATTTTTCATTCTTTCCCAATAGGATAACAAGTGTTGTGCTTCGAGCAAATAAACCTGCTCATATTTTGTAAAACGGAGTATCACAAAACAAATGCCTCCTTGTGTCATCACTTCTTCCATATGTTGTATCTGGTGTTGATGGAAGTTTTTTAGCGGAAAAGAGGTGGGATTTTGAGTTTCTTTTGCTTCAAAATCTATATATTTTCCTTTATATACTCCGTTATAGTCAGTAGTCGATGCAAGTTTAAAGTATGCCTCTTTTATAACGGCAGCGCTGCGATTTGGATAATCAACCTGGACAATTTGAACGGGTGTTGGCTTTTTATGTATGACCGCAATTTTTCTGTCCCGATAGAATTCATTTGTTTCATTTAAATCTTCCTCAAGTGTCATGCCCCTATTACTATAAGAACCATTTTTCTTGTTTTTCAGCACACTCTCTTTTTCCGTTACTTTCGGTACAAATTTTTTTCCGTTTGGATAATTAAGATTCATGTTTTACACCTCTCAAGCTCTCCTTATCATATCAAATCTTAGCGAGATTGGGGTGTATAAAATACATACGCTAACACATTCTAATAACAATTGTACCGTGTCTGCCAAATATAATCATGATTCAATTTTCCCGCATTAACGGGCCAAAAGCCTCCCAGATGTTACTCATACTCTACTAAAAATAAAGGGAAGATGAATATGAATCATCTTACAATACAGGAACAAACAATCATCCGTCAAATTCTAACTGAAACCAATAAAAAAAATATCGATAATATAACAAGAACTGAAGCATACTTTACTTATTTTAAAAGGAATTCAAATATAATTTGGTCATTTCTAGCAAGTATGGTTTCTAGAAATGGGGGATGGAATATGTGTGATCTTGAAGGGGCCGTTTTCCCGCATCTTATAGATGCTAAAATGAGAAAACAACTTTTTCTTACATACGAGCGGGCCAATTGGCTTATCTTTCAAGATGCATTCCCCCAGTTATTGCTCTATCAATATTCGACGAAACTTAATCGGCCTTTGTTTCATTTACTTCCCTATTTCAATGTTTCAGCATTCATGCAGAAAGAATGGAATCGGTATTGGAAGGAAAATGATCAGCAGCGCTTAACGACAGCATTCATTATTAATGAGCAAAATGTGATTCAAATCCCTGTCATTGAACACCCCATCTATAAGAAAAAAGTATTCAATTCGATGATTTTTTCCTTTCAAGATTGGCTTCATTTCAGTTGTGTTTTGTTTCCAACTTGTGGTGGAGAGGTTTATGGTGCAAGTGTAAATGGCTTTAAAACACTTTCAAAGCGAATTAATTTAGGGAAAAGACTTGCAAGTATTCTTTTCCAACCACGTCTTTTCCCATATTTCTTGGAATTTGCTGAAAAGACCCCACATACAGGTTCAAGATATGATTATGAACAATATTTTAAAATTAAAACTAGTCGAAAAACACCATTGTTACGAACGAGTTTTCCTATTATCGTACATCATCAGCATGAGTATCAGGATTGGAGTAAGCAGCGTTTGGTATCACCTACATGGTTTTACTTTCCCGCTCGCCATCATCACCCCACTCACCTGACAGACTGGTATTTTGAAAAGTCGAATCAACTACAATTATTGCTTGCACTTCAAAAGTCATTACAGTTTGAAAAGTTGAAATAAAAAAGGCAAGGAAAAATTTCCCTTGCCTTTTGGCTTGATTGTTATTCCGCAGGACGATTAGGTCCATCAAGCTTTTTATCACCATAGCCTGTTTTTTGTTCTGAAACTGATTTTGTTTGTTTGTTTGTTGGATTATTCTTTTTGGCCACTACAAACACCTCCTATCCTAGGATTTGCGGTTTTTCAATTTTTCATACGAATTAAGAAATGTCGAATATGAATGAAATCCATGCTGATTTCACACTTTCTTTGCCGAACTTCTTCTAGTTTTGTCAAGGGTGAAGGAAGCTAATATGCAGAGGGAGAATACTACCTTTAAGATAATTGCGAGGAGGGTTTTATTAATGAAACAGCCATTGTCCGAAAAAGAAAATCTGCTTTCGAGGTTGACAGATATTTACGAGCAATTGGAAGAACTAGAGTCTGTTCTTGGAGCCTCATTCTCCGACCATCGCATAAGTTTGAACAGGGAAGAACAAGAAAAAATAGCTGTGCCAGTTCAAGGACTATCAGATTTAGGGAAAAAAATAGCCACTTTGACACCATTTTCTACCATTGAAATTCCGGATCTCAACCATGGTCAAGGATCAAAATCCTTTAAGCTTGAATTAGGCTTTTAAGTAACGTTAAAATTATAATATTGATGAGAGTAGCATAATTACACTTTGCTACTTTTTATTTTGGCAATTTGGAAGGGACTATAGAAAGATGTCAGAAGAAGTTCTTCGATTAACAGAAAAGCTTTTGGAATATAATCACTTATTCTTAAAATATTATCAGGAAGGGAGAGAAGGAGGAGTAACCCATGATTTTGACGTGGTGATCAAACCATTTGCCGATGAAGTAAAAATAATAAATGATGCGTGGAAAATTGCTATGAAAAATTGGCTGCCGAAAATAAATCATAAACACTTGCATTTAAAGCAAATAGACACAACCTCAGAGCATATAGATCAGCTCTCGATTCAATCCTTTTTCCCAAAAACTAGTAAAACAAGATTCTTAAATGCACACCGAACAGTTGAATATTTCCTAGAGGAAATATTAAAAGAAAGTAAAAAGTAAAAGAGATGCTAAAAAGCATCTCTTTTGTGATAATTTGAATTATGTTCAGAATTAACTACTTTGATATTTATTTAATTCAATCTAGACTTAGCGCCCAGCGACTTGTGTACGTCGCAAACGGGCGCTTGCGCTTTAAAGATTTTCGATGAGGGAGTTTTCTTTATCTGTTTCAGGTATAACTGCGCCTTGGCTTTCAAGCTCACGGACAAGAAGACGATATTCTTTTATATTGATTTCATTGTGAATATACGCTTTCTTAGCAAAATCCATTAGTGCGTTAACGTCATCAGTGTTGTAATCCCGACTTTGAATAAATTTGCTTTTTAATTCGCGAATGTCCATAAATAGCTCCTCCTTCATCATTTTTTCTATCGTATCATGAAATAAAGCGATTTCTAGTTTTTAAAATATTTAAACTTTAGACAAAATCCCTGCAATTTTGACATTGGCAGTCGTGTGCGTCCACTCACCATTCATCTCTAAGCTTCATAAAATGTAATAGAGAATTACAGAGGAGATGTTTGCCCATGTTTGGTAAAAGAAAACCAAATAACTCTTTTCATTATGGATACTCGGGGCAAATGATGCACCAAGTTCCAATTAATCCATATTCGAATTTGCCGCAAAACATTAATCGAAATCAACCAATTCCATATCAAACGCAACCCCTTCCGTATGATTGGATGGGTTACCAACAACAGAATCCTTACCAGCAAACCATGCAGACCTATGGTCAAACCTATCAACCGGGTTTCGTTCCACAAAATATCCCATACATGAATAAGCAATATTCCCAAAAGGATAATCAGTATCTTTTTCAAAACCCACTCCAGCCAATGGAGGAAATGGTTCCACAGCAGCCATATGTCCCAATGAACGGTTACCCAATGATGAATCCTTATCCCAAAAATCATAACATACCAAAACAACCAGGCGGCGTCCAATCATTTATGAATTCGTTCAAGTCTCAAGATGGGTCGGTCGATGTAAATAAAATGGTAAATACGGCTGGACAAATGATGAATGCAGTGAATCAAGTATCATCATTGGTCAAAGGTTTTGGAGGATTCTTTAAGGCATAATAAAAAAGACGGCTGCTGCCGTCTTTTTTGTTCTTTAGAAAATAAGCACCTTGAGTAGCTTGTTAATCTTCAATTTCAATGACTTTTCCTTTTTCTTGGGGTATGCGAATTTGTAACAGGCCATCCCTGTAGGATGCTTTAACCAATTTTTCATTAATTGGACGCGGAAAAGAAATGGTTCTTGACGATTGTTGTCGAAGGAATTTTCGCTGATAAATCTGGGACTGTTCGTTTTCCACTGTTTCTAACTCATTATTTTCAACAGTAATAGTTAAATAGTTTCCTGTAATATTTAATTGAACTTGTTCTTTTTTTACCCCTGGAAGTTCTGCAGTAATGATAAATTCTTTCCCTGTCTCAACTGTTTCAACATGAAAACCGGTACCACTAGGAAAAGGAGATTTGAAAAAATCATCAATGGATTGTAAAAAACCTCTAATTGGTTTTTCAGTAAAAAAGTCGTTCATTGATTTTGCCAATTCACGAAAAGGCTCAGGTATTTGGCTCTTGTTGTTATTTTTATCACTTGGAGGCACGGATGACATGATCATTCCCTCACTTTTCATTATTTTTCTCCTTATCATATGCTGAAGGGAATAGGTAGGTGCCGACATAAAATTGCAAAAACTTTTTGAACAAATTATTACAATTCGGATAAGTGTGATGTGAATCACACTATCAAGTTAATAATATTCGTACGATAGAGAAGTAATTTAATGGAAAGCGAGGAAACTATATGTTCTGTTATCAATGTGAACAAACTCCATCTGGCGGATGTACAGTATTGGGTGTTTGCGGGAAAGATGAAACAATTGCTAGCTTACAAGATACAATCATTTTTGGATTAAAAGGAATTGCTGCCTATCGTACACATGCCAACCAATTAGGTTATACGGATCCATTTGTGGATGCCACTACACATGAAGCACTTTACTTAACGTTAACCAACTCAAACTTTAACGTACAGGAACATATTGATATGGCCATGAAAGTGGGGCAATCTGCTGTCCGCGTAATGGAAATGTTGGATGAGGCCCATACGAGTCGACTCGGAATTCCTCAACCCATTCGTGTCAGTCAAAATAAAATTGAAGGCAAATGCATTGTGGTTACAGGCCATAATTTATTTGCATTAGAGGAACTATTGAAGCAATCCGAAGGCAAGGGTATCAATATTTATACACATTCAGAAATGCTGCCTGCACACGGCTATCCAGCGTTGAAAAAATATGCTCATTTAAAAGGGAATATTGGTAAAGCTTGGTATGATCAACGCCGTCTGTTTGAAAAATTCCCTGGAGCAATTCTTGCTACGACTAACTGTGTCATGCCCATTAAAGGATCATATGCTGATAGAATGTTTACCTATGAGGTTGCAGGACTCGAGAATGTTGAAAAAATTGTCAATGATGATTTTACCCCATTAATTATGAGGGCATTAGAGCTTCCTGAAGCAGCCATAGAGTCTGATGAAACATTGCTGACCGGCTTCCACCATGAAACGGTTCTCGGCCTTGCACCTGAAGTTATCGACGCAGTGAAAGCAGGGAAAATCAAACGTTTCTTTGTTATTGCTGGTTGTGATGCACCTGGACATGGCGGGGACTACTACCGCGAATTGGCAACATCACTTCCTCCAGAAACGGTGATTTTGACAACTTCCTGCGGAAAATTCCGCTTTAATGACATTGATTATGGTGTAGTTCCAGGCACAAACATACCAAGATACATTGATTTAGGCCAATGTAATAATTCCGGTTCGACTGTGAAAATTGCCTTAGCATTAGCTGATGCGTTTGGCTGTGAAGTGAACGAACTGCCGGTGAGCATTGTACTATCTTGGTTTGAACAAAAAGCAGTAGCGATTCTGTTAGGACTTTTTAGTTTAGGAATAAAAGATATCCGAATTGGACCAAAACCGCCTGAATTTATTTCTGAAGGTGTATTGAAGGTGCTTCAAGATACCTTTAACCTAAAATTAATTGGCACAGCAAAAGAAGATATGGAAGACATGCTTCAGCTGTCTGCAAAATAAACACAAAACCGCAGCAAATCATGCTGCGGTTTTGTGTTTATAATATAAGAATTTATAAGTTTTGACTTGGAGAATTGTCTAGCTCCAGCGCCCAGCGGCTAGTGTACTTCGCTCTTTTCCCTACGATAAGTCAAGCACGGAATAGCTAACGCTCTCCGTGTTTCCTTTATCTCAGTCAAAGCGCTCCACAAGGAAGGCTTCGGCAGCATAGGCATCGCACGAAGGGAAAGCGATAGCTTTTCCGAGGAGTCCATACGCCGCTAAACCGGCGCTTGCGCTTTTCTTATATTAAGTTTAATTCTTCCAGGAGTATGTCAACATTCAGAATCATGTCGCCTTCCTCAACCACTTCAATTAATTCTTCTTTTTTCATTTTTGTTAATGTTCGACTAATGGTCTCTCTCGTGGTTCCAATCATATTGGCAAGATCTCTGTTTGTGAATTCTGACTTTAATAGGAGGGTACCATCACTTTGTTTTACACCGTGTTTTTGGGCAAGGCGGATGAGAAGCTTGACGAATTGTTCATATGTATTATTAAGAATTTGCTCTTCAAGCCGATTTTGTAAATCTACAATTTTCTCACCAAGGACCTTGAATACTTTGATACAAAGCTCAGGGTTTTCAATCAGAACTGTTTCGAATTTCGAAATCGGGACAGCAATAAGCTGGGATGGCTCTAGGACTTCCGCATAGGCCGGGTAATCTCCTTTTCTAAAAAAGCCTACATGGGGAAACATTTCTCCCTTTTTTGCGATAGCCACAATTTGTTCTTTACCATTGACGTCACTTTTGTAAATTTTTATTTTCCCGTTGTAAATAAAATAAACATTTTCCAACGGATCCCCCTGAAGAAATACATGACTATTTTTCTTCCATTCCCTAACAATCGAAATCTCAGTGATTTTCGTTAGTTCAAAATCATTTAATTCGCGAAACAGGGTGAACTCAGCAAGTACCCTTTTAATTTCTTCAATTTTCATGTCATCACCTACAAATTCTTTTCAATTACTTTCCATTGTACCAAAGATTCCTTCTGTAATTTAATTGATACATGTTAAATTATAAAAAAAGATTTGAACCAATCACCAGTGCTGGAAGAAGAAACTATCATTTAACAGGAATAAATTTTGTTTTTCTCTTTAATAACGAACGTCTATTCGCTAAAATAAAGAATAATGAGGTGAGGGACATGAAGTTAAGAAAAAGCCTTCAGGAAATACTTGAAGACTTAAAGATAAATAGCGAATTTAAAGAAAATATTGTCACATGGCAAACCATTGAGGAAAAGCCTGCACGAACGGTACCAATGCCAGAAGACTTACATCCTTTATTGGAAAAATCGCTTCAAAGTAAGGGGATTAAACATCTTTATACACATCAGAAATCTGCTTATGAAAAGATTATGGAGGGACAAAGTGTTGTAGCAGTAACTCCAACGGCTTCAGGGAAAACACTTTGCTATAATTTGCCCGTATTGCAAACCATTGTATCTAATCCTAGTGCAAGAGCGCTCTATATGTTTCCTACGAAAGCACTGGCACAGGATCAAAAAAGTGAAATCAATGAACTGATAGACGCATCAGGTGCTGCCATTAACAGTTATACGTATGACGGGGATACTCCCGCTAATATTAGGCAGAAGGTTAGACAGGCTGGCCATGTGGTCATTACAAACCCAGATATGCTTCATTCAGCCATCTTGCCGCATCATACCAAATGGGTGTCATTGTTTGAAAATCTTAAATTTGTTGTGATTGATGAGCTTCATACATACCGCGGTGTATTTGGCAGCCATGTGGCCAATGTCATTCGAAGGTTAAAGCGGATATGTCATTATTACGGCAGTAATCCTGTGTTTATTTGTACTTCAGCTACGATTGCCAATCCGCTAGAGCTAGCGGAAACACTAACGGAAGAAAAGATGCATTTGATTGACAATAACGGTGCCCCAAGTGGAACAAAGCATTTTCTTTTTTACAATCCGCCAATCGTCAATAAGCCATTAAATATTAGAAGGAGTGCCACTCTTGAGGTTCGAAAGATTGCAGGTGAACTATTAAAAAATAAAATTCAAACAATTGTTTTTGCAAGAAGCAGGGTAAGAGTTGAAATTATTTTGACCTATCTGCAAGAATTGGTAAAAAACCAATTAGGCCCCAAATCGATTATGGGGTATCGCGGCGGTTACCTTCCAACAGAAAGACGAAAAATAGAAAAAGGCCTGCGTTCAGGCGAGATCTATGGGGTTGTCAGCACGAATGCATTAGAATTGGGAGTTGACATTGGCCAGTTGCAGGTTTGCATATTGACGGGCTATCCAGGGACGATTTCAAGTGCATGGCAGCAGGCTGGAAGAGCGGGAAGGCGCCACGGGGAAGCTTTGGTTATTATGGTGGCGAGTTCGAGTCCGCTTGATCAATACATTATTCAGAACCCTGACTACTTCTTTAATAAAAGCCCTGAAACGGCAAGGATTAATCCGGATAATTTAATAATCTTAATTGATCATATGAAATGTGCAGCCTATGAGCTGCCATTTAAAGTGGGCGAACAGTTTGGACATGTTGGAACCGATGAATTGCTTGAATACTTAACAGAGGAACGCGTTCTTTACCGTAATGGTGATAAATGGTATTGGATGAATGATTCTTTTCCTGCCCATAACATTAGTTTACGATCAGCTTCACAGGAAAATGTCATCATCATAGATCAATCCGATGTAGCAAACGTAAGAGTAATTGGAGAAATGGATCGTTTCTCTGCAATGACGCTTCTTCATGATGAAGCAATCTATTTACACCAAGGGGTGCAATTCCAGGTTGAGAAGCTCGATTGGGATGAAAAGAAAGCCTTTGTACGAGAAGTCGATGTCGACTATTATACCGATGCTAATTTAGCCGTTCAATTAAAAGTGTTAGAGGTTGATAAGCTTCAGGTATTGGATGATGCCGAAATTGGTTTTGGGGATGTTAGTGTGCGGGCCATGGCTACCATTTTTAAAAAGATTAAATTTGAAACACATGAAAATATCGGTTCAGGTCCGATTCATCTTCCTGAAGAGGAACTTCACACAAATGCGGCTTGGATCTCATTAAATAAACCGTTAGCCGAAATGGGGCATGAACGTCTAGAACAGGGACTTGTTGCGGCTGCACATGCACTCAATCACATTGCTCCATTATTTGTGATGGCTGACCCTCAAGACATTCATGTCATTCCACAAGTGAAGGCAGACCATAACGAGAAGCCAACAATTTTTTTCTATGATCGATACCCAGGTGGAGTTGGCTTAAGTGAAAAAATCAATTCCGGGATGCCAAATGTGCTTAATGAGACATTAAAAATGATTAACCGCTGTAAATGTCAGTCTGGGTGCCCATCGTGCATTGGAACAGACACTGTAAGTGAAACAGCAAAAAAGGATGCTATCAATATAATTGATTCTTTCTTAGAACCATCCCTTTCTAACAAGGAAGTGTAGAAATGTCGTTAAAAAATAAATTGAATCGTTTAAAGCCGCATCTTTCAGTAGGAGACCAGTCTGAAAAAATCAGTAATGTCCTTATACCAGATGATATCGAGATACCCTTCCGGGAGAAATGGGAGCAAGAAAACGTCATACCTTACTTTTTTGACCAGAATTATTGCTTAATTAGGGAAGTGAAATATCCACTCACACAGCAGCATGGCCATTATCGTTTTCAAGACTTCCTTACAGCCATCAATATTTGGAACCAGCAGCCTATCAACCATCCCTTATCAGCTGAAGGGCATAAGGCGGAAGATTTGTTCTTTTTTGATACAGAAACGACAGGACTTGGCGGCGGGGTAGGGAATACCATCTTTTTACTCGGTTATGCAAGTGTTGTTGGTGACCAGCTTATTTTAAGGCAGCATATATTACCCAATCCGGGTGGTGAGGTTCCATTGTATCAAAGCTTTTTAGAGAAAGTGAATTATCGAACGCTTGTCACCTACAATGGAAAATCGTTTGATTGGCCGCAAGTGAAAACAAGACATACTTTGGTAAGAGACCATGTCCCAAAGCTGCCTGAGTTTGGTCACTTTGATCTTTTTCATGCAGCGAGAAGGCTCTGGAAGCATAAATTAGACCGTATGAAGTTGGCTATTGTAGAAAAGGAGGTTCTCGGGGTAGAAAGAGTTGATGATATTCCTGGCTTTTTGGCACCAATGATTTATTTTGATTTTATTGAAAGTAAACAGCCAGATGGGATGATTGGGATTCTGAAACATAATGAAATTGACATATTATCGCTCGTTACCTTATATACTCATCTAACTTTTCAATTATGTGGGACAGACTTAAATCAGACAAGGCCAGAATCATACGAGGTTGGGCGTTGGTTTGCCTCTTTAGGTGAAGAAAAAGAAGCAGAAAAGATTCTGACGAAACTTACAAATGACTGTGACATTACTTCGTATCGGGCTAAACTTCTCTTAGCTTTTCAGCAAAAAAAAGAACGAAACTGGGAATTGGCGCGGAATTTGTTTTTGGACGTTGTTAAGTGTGAAGAGGAACAAATGATGTTAGCTGCGTGTTTGGAACTTGCAAAAATATATGAACATAGACTTAAAGATTATCAGCTTGCATTGAATTATTGCCAAACAGCAGTTAACATAATTACACAATCTAAAACCATGAATAAATTAAAAAGGCATAGAACATTAGAACAATTTCAAATCCGACAAAAACGACTAGAACGAAAGTATGATAATTTTCCCAGGGAAGTGCATAATTCGATAAATTAATTCATAAAAATATTATATTCGTCACAGTTTGTTTTTTTGTCACAAATTCTTAACAAATTACTCTTAAAATCCAGCATTTCTATATTGTTTATCATAGTTGAAAAATGTACAATTGAAAATTGGATTGAGAAAAAACGACTATAAAACTTATGGAGCTGGTAGTATGTATAAAGCGATTTTATTCTTATTTTTTATTGTCGTCTGTTTGACTGCTGTAGTATTTACAAGTTTAAAAGATAGCTTTTATTCGATGTTATAGAAAATTAAAATAACTTAATAGGCTTGGCCTTAAAACAAGACAATAAGTATAGCAAATGTTCCTGTTAGTTAAATAAATTTCTATGACGAAAATAGGTATTTTCATTAGTACAAGAGTAACTCCTTTAACATAGGCTGTTAATGTAAACAGAATATATGAAGGGAGATTAAAATATGTATCTTGGAACCAATTTTATGCCGCCAGTCATTCATCCGACACAAGAACTTGTGAACCATACGTTCTCGACAACGGTGGTGCCACATATTCATCCAGTACACACAACAACGGTGAATCACCATATGTATCAACATAAACATTACTGTCCGCATACAGCATCATGTGCTGAAGAATGCTGCAATCAGCACATCGACTGCTGTAACCCATGTGGACCTGCTGCACCAATAATGCCAGTGTCTGCTGCACCAATAATGCCAGTGTCAAATGCACTGCCAAATGCACTTCCAAATGTCCCAAATGCACCAGGCTTTGGTGGAATGGGCGGTCCGGGCTTTGGCCCAGGCGGACCAGGCTTTGCACCAGGAGGCCCTGGATTTGCACCAGGTGGACCAGGCTTTGCACCAGGACCATTTATGGGTCGCAGACGATAATAGTAATGTTTATTGCAAGGGCTACTTTGCCCTTGTTTTTTATTTATCGTTGCTATATAGTATGCATTTTATCTCAAAGTGTTTGTCCATTTAAAAAATTTTTCATTTTTTGGGGGGGGAATCTTGAATAAAGTTCTAGCAATTTCCGGTTATAAACCATTTGAACTAGGAATTTTTAAAAAAGATCATCCATCCGTTTTATTCATAAAGGCTGCTTTGAAAAAGGCTATGATTCCGATGGTAGAGGAAGGTTTAGAGTGGGTGCTAATCAGCGGCCAACTAGGGGCGGAACTATGGGCCGCCGAAGTGGTCTTTGAATTACAAATGGAGTATCCTGATTTAAAGCTTGCCGTCATAACCCCTTTTTTAAATCAGGAGGCAACATGGAATGAAACGAATAAAGAATGGTATGCCTCTGTTTTGGCACAAGCTGATTTCGTTGATTCTATTACGAAAAAAGCCTATGAAAAACCATGGCAGTTTCGATTGAAAAATCAATTTTTTATTGAAAAAAGTGATCGACTCCTTTTGCTGTATGATCAGGAAAAGGAAGGAAGCCCGAAATATATATTGGATATGGCAATTCAATATCAAAAAAAACAGGACTATCGGATTGAACTAATTACCTTTTACGATTTACAAATGATTGTTGAGGAAGAACAATTAAAACTCACTGATTTTTAAGAAATAATAAGGCTTTTATCCATATAATGAAATGTTTTTAGGTAAAGGTAAAAGAAAAATTGACAAAAGGACTTATTTTTGAAAAAATAATAGGAAATGATTGGCTAAACTTGAGGTGATTTAAATGTTGGCTGATAAAGTAAAATTAACAGCTAAGGATATTTTAGAAAAAGAGTTTAAGACCGGTGTTCGAGGTTATAAACAAGAAGATGTAGATAAATTTTTAGATTTAATTATTAAGGATTATGAATCATTCCATCAAGAAATAGAGGATCTTCAACAGGAAAACCTCAGATTGCGTAAACAGCTTGAAGAATCTTCAAAAAGGCAGCCGGTGGCACAACCAGCAGGAACAACAAATTTTGATATTTTAAAGCGCTTGTCGAATTTAGAAAAACATGTTTTTGGCAATAAATTATATGATTGACAAAAATAACCATTATTTCCTAATAAAAACCATTGAATAAACAGTAGGAAATACATATAATAAGAAAGTATCATTAATGACGTTCGGGTAATCGCTGCGAGGAACATTATTTGTGAATTGCAGAGGAAAGTCCATGCTCGCACGAGCTGAGATGCTCGTAGTGTTCGTGCCTAGTGAATTCATAAGCTAGGGCAGCTGAGTCTAGCATTCAGTTGACGGCCGGGAAAATACCTAAGTCCTTTACGGATATGGTATGAATACCTATAAAAGTGCCACAGTGACGTAGCCTTTTCAGAAATGGAAAGGGTGGAACGGGTAAACCCCACGAGCGAGAAACCCAAATTTTGGTAGGGGAACTTTCTCTAAGGAATTGAACGAGGAGAAGGACAGATTCAATTTTGAATCTGTAGATAGATGATTGCCACCTAAGTACGAGACATTAAAGTCGCTTGCAGTACACTGGTACAGAACATGGCTTACAGAACGTTATTAATGGGATTGTATGCTGGATATTAACGGCTCTCCTGAACGGGGGAGCCTTTTTATTGTAAATAATTGCATTTGGTGCAAGGATTTTGTCAATAATGAAAGTGAATAAGATGTTTAATAATATGGAACACATACATACATTTAATCTGATTTAAGGGTGAAGAAATGGGAAAATATCAATTAATTGCTACCGCGGCGATGGGACTTGAAGCCTTAGTTGCAAAAGAAGTGCGATCACTAGGATACGATTGTGAAGTTGAAAATGGAAAGGTCATCTATACTGGTGATGAATCAGCGATTGCGCGCAGTAATTTATGGCTGAGAACCGCAGACCGAATTAAAATCAAAGTGGGCGAATTTAAGGCGTATACATTTGATGAATTGTTTGAGAAGACAAAAGCACTTCCATGGGAACAATTTTTACCAGAAAATGCAGAATTTCCTGTTATCGGAAAATCGGTAAAATCAAAACTTTTTAGCGTCTCTGATTGCCAGGCAATTGTGAAAAAGGCTGTCGTGGAACGTTTAAAAAAACATTATAAACGGAGTACTTGGTTTGAAGAAAACGGAGCACTTTATCGTATTGAAGTGGCTTTGTTAAAGGATGTGGCCACGATTACGATTGATGCCAGCGGCCAGGGACTTCATAAAAGGGGCTACCGCATTGATCAGGGAGAGGCGCCGCTAAAGGAAACTCTGGCCGCATCTCTTGTAATGTTAACGAATTGGCATGCCGACCGCCCATTTATTGATCCCTTCTGTGGTTCTGGCACCATTCCAATTGAAGCCGCAATGATTGGCCAAAATATTGCTCCAGGTTTTAATCGGGAATTCGTCTCGGAAGCATGGAATTGGATTCCAGCAAAAGTATGGGATGACGCGCGAATGGAAGCAGAAGACTTGGCAAATTACGACCAGCCATTAGATATAACGGGTACTGATATTGATCATCGCATGGTAAAAATTGCACAGGACAATGCCTTTGAGGCAGGTTTTGGGGATATCATCCAGTTTAAACAAATGCAAGTCAGCGATATATCAACCAGTAAGGAATATGGGGTCATTGTCGGCAATCCTCCATATGGGGAGAGATTAGGAGACAAGAAAGCGGTTGAACAGATGTATAAGGAAATGGGACAGGCTTTTAGTAAGCTTAACACCTGGTCCATTTATATCTTGACCTCGAATGAAAATTTTGAACAAATATACGGAAAGCCAGCAACAAAGAAACGAAAGCTGTTTAATGGATTTATCCGAACAGATTTATATCAATATTGGGGAAAAAGACCCCCGCGTCAATGAAATATAAAATAGATTAACAACAAGCCTCGTTTTAAGACGCTTGTTGTATGTGGAGGGGACTAAATGCAGAACCGGATGCCGTTTGATATTTCAAAAACTGAATCCTTTTATGATAAATTAGGGGAATGGATTGGCGATGTATTTTATGATATCTTGCCGGAAGCTGGATTTGAACTGAGGGATGAACAAATTTATATGGCATTCCAATTGGAAAATGCCTTTAAGGATAAAAAAGTTATGTTTGCTGAGGCAGGAGTAGGAACCGGGAAAACAATTGTTTATTTACTATACGCAATCATGTATGCAAGGTATACGAATAGGCCCGCTGTGATTGCCTGTGCCGATGAGACCTTAATCGAACAGCTTGTCAAAAAAGAAGGCGATATTGCAAAACTTGAGAAGGTCCTAAATTTGAATATTGATGTCCGTTTGGCGAAATCACGAGATCAATACCTTTGTTTAAGAAAGTTGGAGCAGGTTCGAAATAATAATTTTTCAGATGAGATTTCAGATGTTTATCAAAATCTTCCTGATTTTGTCCATTCTGTGGGATCAATGCAGACTTTTGAAAGATACGGAGACAGACGGGATTTCCCGAATTTGTCCGATGAAGTATGGAATAATGTCAATTGGGACCCCGTTCAAGATTGCTTTTCCTGTGACAAGCGTCATCGCTGTGGTCTGACATTACACAGGGAATATTATCGTCATTCTAAGGACTTAATCATCTGCTCCCATGATTTTTATATGGAGCATATTTGGACAAAGGAATCACGAAAGCGAGAAGGGCAGCTCCCATTGTTACCTGAGCATTCTTCAGTTGTTTTTGATGAAGGACACCTACTAGAATATGCGGCACAGAAAGCATTAAGCTACCGCTTTACAGATTATACACTAGATTCCTTGCTAACAAGATTAATGGAGAATGAAGTGCGAGAAAAGACGTTGTATACGATTGAAGAGGCACTATTAGATAATGAGGCGTTTTTCGATGCCATCTCACAATTCTCCACGCAATCGAAAGGCTCTGATAAACAAGTCATTACCAAGCACCCTTTAGTCATGAAAACTTGCCGTAAACTATTATCAACTCTCCAGGCATTAGAGGAAGAGCTTGTATTTGAAAGTGAGTTATATGTCATAAATGAATATGATTTAAGAATTGTAGAGGAGTACTTGGAGCAAATCACCTACTCTTTATCGCTCTTCCTGCAAGAATTAAATGGCATTACATGGTTCGAAGAAAGTGGAGGAGAACGGACGCTTGTCATCATGCCTAAAATGGTGGAAGAAGTGATGCGGGAAGAGGTTTTCTCACAGAAAAAACCGTTTATCTTTTCATCTGCAACACTTTCAAATCAAAAATCATTTGACTATATGGCAGCAAGTCTAGGCGTGAAGGAATACTTATCCTTTTCAGTAGCCTCACCATTTGCCTATGATGAAAAGATGAAAGTATATCTCCCACGTTTTCCAAGAGCAAGCATGGAAAATAAAATGAACTATCTTATTAAAATGATTAATAAATCAGAGGGTCGAGCCTTAATTTTATTAAATAATAAGGAAGAACTGTCAACTCTTAAGATGCACCTTTCTGGAGAAATCTCTTACCCCATTTATTTTGAAGGAGACGAGGAGATTAGTACCCTTGTTTCAAAATTTCAGAATGATGAGCACGCGATTCTTTGTTCCATCCATCTATGGGAAGGCCTTGATATCCCGGGCAGATCACTTGAAAATGTTTTAATCTTTTCACTTCCATTTCCGCCCAATGATCCTGTCTTTACGGCTAAACGAAATGGGGTAGAAAATCCCTTCCAAGAAGTAGATTTACCATATATGCTTCTCCGGCTGCGTCAAGGAGTAGGGCGTCTAATTAGGGGTCAACAAGATCAAGGCACCGTTCATATATTGTTAGATGAAGACATCAATCCACGAGTGTTACAAGAGGTAATAGCGGTGTTACCTACAGAGCCAACTGATAATTAATGATGAAAAAAGCGGAAGCGCCGATGGTGCTATGCCGCATCACGTTCAAAAAAATTCGCAGAGCTTAGCTTTGCGGATTTTCTTTTTCTTTAAAGAGGTTTTCATAGCATTCCATACAGTAAATATATTTTTCATCTGAAAGGACGCCATTTAAAAAACCATCTAAACAATAAACTTCTTTGTTGCAGCATGAACATGTACCAACCAATTCTCTCAAATGTCGTCCCCCTAACAAAACCATATTTTTTATTCCCTATTGCTCCATTAAATATCTACTTCTCAGAATAGTATGCTAAAATTTAATTAGATACAAGGGGGTTATGCCATGAATAGTACACAAATCGAAAAAGAATTTTTGGATTTTGTAAAAAAAATATCCGCTTATAACGAAGCATTGGCCCTAATTTATTGGGATCTTAGGACAGGAGCACCGAAGCAGGGGGTTGAACAGCGATCCGAAGTGATTGGAATGCTATCTGCCGAAGTATTTAAGATGTCTACTTCCGAGGATATGGCAGCATACATCGCCAATTTATCTAAGCTTCCACTGTCTGAAAAAACGGAAAAAATCCTAAAAGAATGTAAAAAAGAATATGAACGAAACAAGAAAGTACCAGCTGAAGAATACAAAGAGTTTGTCATACTCCAATCAAAGGCAGAAAGTATTTGGGAGGAAGCAAAAAAAGCTTCGGATTTTGCTTTATTTAGTCCATACTTAGAAAAGCTAGTTGCAATGACGAAAAAGTTCATCAACTATTGGGGTTATAGAGAAAATAAGTACGATGTATTATTAGATATGTATGAGCCAGGCATTACGGTGCAGGTTTTGGATCAAGTATTTGGGGAACTAAGGGAGAAAATTGTCCCATTAGTCAAACAAATTTCAGAATCCCCGAATAAGCCTAATACAGACTTTTTATTTAAACCATTTCCAAAGGAAAACCAGCGCGAATTTAGTTTGAAACTCTTAGATAAAATGGGTTATAACTTCAATGCAGGCAGGCTGGACGAAACGGTCCATCCTTTTGCAACTGGTTTAAATCCCGGTGATGTCCGTGTTACCACAAATTATAATGAAAACGACTTCCGTGCCGCGGTTTTTGGGACCATTCATGAGGGCGGTCATGCCTTATATGAACAAAATATATCAAAAGACTTGATTGGCACACTGCTTTGCACAGGAACCTCAATGGGCATTCACGAATCGCAGTCTCTGTTTTATGAAAATATCCTAGGTCGAAGTCTTTCATTTTGGAAAAATAACTACGACCTATTAAAGGAGTATGCAAATGGTCAGTTTGATCAAGTGGAAATTGAAGATTTCTATAGGGCCATTAATGAATCTAAGCCATCCTTCATTAGAATTGAAGCAGATGAATTAACCTACCCGCTCCACGTGATTATCCGCTATGAAATTGAAAAGGGATTATTTAATGATGAAATCGAAGTAAAGGACCTGCCTAAGATTTGGAATGACAAGTACGAAGAGTATTTAGGCATTCGTCCTGAAAATGATGCAATAGGTGTACTTCAGGATGTACATTGGGCAGGAGGCAGCTTTGGCTACTTTCCATCCTATGCCCTAGGGTACATGTACGCAGCTCAATTTAAGCATAAAATGCTAGAGGAACTGCCAAATTTCGATCAATTAGTTGAGGATGGAAATTTTTTGTTAATTAAAGATTGGTTGACTAACAATATCCATCAATATGGAAAAATGAAAATGCCGTTAGAAATATTACAGGAGGTAACAGGAGAGTCCTTAAATCCTAACTATTTAATTGATTATCTTTATGAAAAATACAGCAAAGTTTATCAGATAAATTAAAGAAATTCTCCCATAAAAGGGACGACAATATTGGTACAGAAAAGGCCTCAATCATTTTAGATTGAAGCCTTTTTCATTAGTCACTACTTCAAAAAATTACCATTTACCCCATGTTTGGAATCCTTTTGAACCAGGAGGTGCATTTTGAATAATGTCGATAAATGGAATCGTGTAAGCAAAAAGGATAAGGGCTGCAGTAATACCAAGCCATAATTTCCAGTTTTCAAATATCATCGGTGCTTTTTCTTCCGTATTTTCTGCTTCAGCAACTGGGAATTCTTCTTCCCCTTTAGGAGCAAAGAAAGCAAGATTAACAAAGATGATCAATACTAAAATAATACCAAGGAATAAAATTGATCCGCCCACCGCTTGAGCAATTTGATACGGAACCCATTCAGCTGCTTGCTTTGCTCCACCATATGTGGAGAAGGCAGATCGTCTAGGGCCGCCAAGCAGACCTTGTATATGCATTGCACCTGACATGAACACCATTCCAATAAACCAAACCCAGGCTTGGATAATTCCTAATTTATTCATAGCTTTCGTTAATTTACGTCCTGCTAAATGTGGGATAAGCCAATAGGATATTCCAAAAAATGTTAAGACGACAGATGTGGCTGCAGTTAAATGGAAGTGACCGGTTACCCAAATGGTGTTATGAACCACTTGGTCCATTTGGTTTGACGCATTAATGATCCCGCCTGCACCTGCAGGGATAAACGAGGCCATTCCAATAAATGGTACGGTAAAACGGGCATCATTCCATGGCAGTACCTTAAACCAGCCGAAAAGGCCTGTAGCACCTTTAGAACGTCCATACCGCTCAAATGTCGCGAATAGAGAGAAAGCTGTCATTAATGACGGAATAATAACCATGAACGTTAAGATTACTTGGAAAAACTTCCAAGCTGGATCAATTCCAGGCTCTGTCAATTGGTGGTGGAAACCAACTGGAATCGAGAAAAGCAAAAACAATATAAACGACAAGCGTGCCAATGAATCTGAGAATATTTTTCCACCGATAATTTTTGGAATAATAGCATACCAACACATATAGGCTGGAAGTAACCAAAAATAAACTAGCGGGTGGCCAAAATACCAGAATAAGGTCCGGCTCACTAATACATCAACAGTGTCCACTAATCCAAGTGACCATGGAAGCAATTGGAATAAGACTGTGGCAGCAACTCCTAAGGTAGCAACAATCCAAAGGACAGTATTAATAACAGCCATGAAGCTTAATAAGGGGCTTGGTTGTCCTGGATTGTTCCTGCGCCATCTTGCATAGGTCATTATTTGTGCCGCACCATCCACCCAGCTTCCAACAACTACGAAAGTTAACCCTAAGTAAAAAATCCAGTGGGCTTTAAGTGGTGCATAAAAGGTATAAAGAACAGATGCTTCCTTAAGTAAGACCATGGTCGCGGCCATTAAGGTACCAATTAACATGACCCAAAAGCCAATCCATCCTGTCCTTCTTGCGGCGTTCGAATGACCGCCGGTTGTTCTGCTTACAGCAGCATATTGAAATCCCATAATAAAGAAGGTTGTTAACACAAGACCCATTAATATGCCATGGACCGTTAAGATTTGATAATAATCAATTCCCCAAGGAAGTTCCCATTTTCCAGAACGGACGAGGGTTTGCAGGAGACCCATTAATCCGCCTAGTGCAAGAGCAGAAAAGGCAACAAAAAAGTGTGCCATGGAAAGCTTTGCATCACGAGGGTCAACTTTTACTTTTGCAGCTGCACCATTAACCATTATTTTACCACCTCAATCTTAGCACTCATTAAGTGGTGTCCAGCACCACAGTATTCATTACATACGATTAAATATTCGCCTGCTTTGTCAAATGTAGTTGTATATTCGCTGACATAACCAGGTTCTAGCATCATATTAATATTTGTTCCAGCCATTTCAAAGCCATGAATAACATCTTTAGTAGTTGCAATTACTTTTACTTTAGCACCAAGCGGTACCTCTACCTGTGCCGGAGTATAAGAGAAAGCGGATGCCACAAAAACTAATTCATAGTCCCATTCTTTTCCTTCAACCTTATGTAAACCAGGTTTATCAAATGGTTTTTGTTGATCCACTTTTTCTGGGTCAATCGTCGTTAAACAGCTTGGTGGTTTATTGCCGAGATAGAAGGCACTAACACCAACGACTGTCAAAAAAATGACTAGGCAGCTAATACCAAAAGTCAGCCAAATTTTCTCTAATTTATGCATGTGCATAATATATCCCCCCTTTAATCATTAAAAACGTTCCACGAATAAGTAGTAGACACCCACCCAGGTGACAATAATAAATGCTCCCAAAAGGAAAACGGACGCTAATGTCCCTTTGAGAGAAGAACTGTCTTCCACTTCTGTTTTTTGGTTTGTTTTAAGTTCTGCTTTCGCCATCCCCAAGACTCCCTTCAGAAAATTAATCATTAATTTAATAAGTTCTCTTTCATAATACAAAACAATTGCGAAAGTAAAATATGAAATTTCAAAGTTCACAAATTGTTCTTTCCTTAGGTACTTACTATGCTAATATTAAAAACTTGTTATATCAGTGATTAAAGTCACTATTCTTAAGGGGTAAATGTGAAAAAAATGTGAACTATCACACTTTACCTGTGATAAAAGTAATTGAATATTGTTTTACAATACAAAAAATATACTAGTATATGAAATAGTGTCACATTATCGAAAATCGAAAATAATATAAAATATATATCTTAAGATTTGTCGGAAGTGAGTGGTTTTTATGGAGAAGTATTATTGTGAACAATGTCGACTCCTATATAATGAAGTAGAATTTTGTAAAGTGTGCGGATTATTAGCCAGTAACAAAATTAAAATTGAAGTACAAAAACAATCGAAAAACAATAAATGAGGAAAGCAGAAGGACAGTTTCTTGTTTTTTTTCTGTCAAAAAGGGTGAAAGGATTTAAGGCATTTGCAATTGGAAAAGATTATGTAATGAAGGAAATATAAATCCGCGTTATAATTTAAAGGCACAGCAACAACCTTCAAAACGTTTGCTTCCCTAAAGCGGGGAGGCTTTTTTTTATCTAATAGTAAATCCTCGAATAATATCAATTTTACTGGAAAAAATAGCCTTACATATATGGAAGGAGAATGATGATGCCTGCCATTCTTTCCGTTTCAGAGGTTATTCCTCCTTTTGAAATTAACCAAGACCAAGCAGTTGAGTTTGCACGAGAGCTTTTTGCTGATTCATTTAAGGATATTGAAAGACTGCTAAAGGCTTTTCAGAACGGCCAAATTGAAAAAAGACATTTTGTTAAGAATTTAGAATGGTTTAAAGAAAATCATACCTTTGAAGAGAAGAACAATGCCTATATTGAGTCTGCTGTGAAGCTTGGTAAAGAAGCAATCATGAATTGCTTACACAACGATAGTTTTCTAAAGGTACCTGTACCTTACGAAGAAATCGACGCGATTATTTTTGTCTCATCCTCCGGTATCTCAACCCCAAGTATCGAGGCTAAAATCATGAATGAATTGCCTTTTAACACACATACAAAAAGGGTCCCATTGTGGGGACTTGGCTGTGCTGGGGGTGCCGCCGGCTTATCAAGGGCCTTTGAATATTGTTTAGCATTCCCAATGGCAAAGGTTATTGTGCTCTCCGTGGAACTCTGCAGCTTAACATTTCAGAAGAATGACCTGTCAAAGAGTAATTTAATTGGAACGTCTCTGTTTGCAGATGGAATTGCCTGTGCCTTGGTTTGCGGCGATCTTGCGAGAGCTGCGGATTTTAGTACGAAGGCCTCATTACCATTCATTATCGCAACGCAATCAACACTTATGCCTAATTCATTAGATGTCATGGGATGGGAATTAAAAAATTCAGGGTTATTCGTAGTATTCTCCCGTGATATACCGCAAATTATCGAAGGATGGCTAAAACCGAATGTACACGATTTTTTAGCGGAGCAGAATATTGTGATGGAACAAATCAATTATTTCATTGCCCATCCCGGCGGTAAAAAAGTATTGGAAGCATATGTAAAGTCATTAGAAATTCCTCCATTCATGAATCAGGTTTCATTAGAAGTGTTAAAACAGTATGGAAATATGTCCTCAGCAACCATCTTTTATGTACTAAGGCGTTATATGGAGATGGACATTCCAAAAAACGCCTTGGGTCTCGGAACAGCACTAGGTCCAGGGTTTAGCTCAGAACTTCTCCTGTTGAGGTGGCAATAGATGAAAGATATCATTCCATTTCTTATTTTCATTAGTTTCATTATCTTGCAGCGCATAGTGGAAGTTTTTGTTGCAAAACGTAATGAAAAATGGATGAGGACACAAGGTGCAGTTGAGTTTGGTGGAAAGCATTATAAGTATATAGTCTTAATGCATGTCTTGTTTTTTATAGTATTATCTTCAGAAAAGGTTCTTCTGGAACGACAGCTATCCTTTCTTTGGCCTTTTATTTTTGGTTTATTTGGTTTTGCGCAGATTATGAGAATCTGGGCAATCTCCTCACTCGGAAAGTTTTGGAACACGAAGATTCTTGTCCTTGCGAATGCCAAGGTGGTGAGGAAGGGACCCTACCGTTTTTTAAGACATCCAAATTATTTTGTTGTTGCCATTGAACTAATTGTAATACCGATGTTGTTTAACGCCGTCTATACGGCTCTACTGTTTACATTACTAAATGTCATTATGCTGATGGTTCGAATACCTGCAGAAGAAAAAGCCCTTAGAACTCTAACAGAGTATGATGGGGCCTTTCAGGAATGCAATCGTTTTATTCCAAGGGTTGTTAAATAAATGTGACTGTTACGAAAGAGTATTGAAAACAATTCTCATCTATGCTAAAATAAATGCAACGATGAAAATCATTCTCAGTGAGAGACCGAATAAGGAAGGTGTTACATATGGCTTTTGCTTTTGTTGGTGGAACCGTTATCATTTATGCATTTGTCATGAGGCACGTCTTGAAAAATGTCACCCAATAAAACATTGTTTACATTATGAGTCAGGGAGAAATCCTTGGCTTTTTTGTTTTTGATAAGAATTTTGTTTGTCATTATAGGAAAAGTTTGAATTATCGTATAAAATAAAAATTATTACTACTATGTTAAGGGGAATTAATAAATGGTGCAAACAGCCAATCAAAAAGAAACCACTCAAACACTTAAACAAAAAATTGGTTCGATATATGAATATTTGCTTGTCCAGCATGACGCAGGCCAGGCAGAAAAAGTAAAACAGCTTGCGAAAAAATTAGAGAATCGGGAATTCTTGATTGCCTTTTGTGGTCATTTTTCTGCTGGAAAGTCAACAATGATCAATCAGGTGGTCGGAGAAAATTTATTGCCTTCAAGCCCAATTCCAACTAGTGCAAACTTAGTGAAGGTAAAATCCGGTGAGGATTATGCGAAAGTATTTTTTAAAAATGACAAACCAAGGCTTTATTTAGCACCCTACGACTATGAATTAGTCAAAAATTATTGTAAAGATGGGGACAAAATCGAAGAATTAGAAATTAGCCACAGCGATTCCCGGTTACCAGCAAATACGGTCATTATGGATACACCTGGGATTGATTCCGCTGATGACGCTCACAGGATTGCAACAGAATCTGCCATCCATTTAGCCGATATGATTTTTTATGTGATGGACTATAACCATGTCCAAGCAGAGTTAAATTTTTTATTTACGAAGGAATTAATGGAGGCTGGAAAAGAAGTTTATTTGGTTATTAATCAAATAGATAAACACAAGGATGAGGAACTAAGCTATCCAAACTTTCAAAGAAGTGTTGTCGAATCGTTTGCATCATGGGGAGTGAAGCCTTTAAGGATTTTTTATACATCATTAAAGGATAAAGATCATCCTTTTAATGAATTTAAGCAACTTCAGAGCTTTATTGCTGATAAATTGGCTGCAAAGGAGCACATGTTGGTTCCATCTATTTTTCAATCCCTTAGAAAAATTGCCTATGATCATCTTAAGCAAGCAAAAAAAGTGGAGGAAGAAGAGCTTACACCTGTTCATGAAATTTTAAACGAATTAACGGAGCAAGAAACACAAGCACTACAAACTAACTATCAAAAAATCACTTCAGACCTAAAGGTCATCAAAGAAGGTAGCGGGGATAAGGAAAAAGCATTTGATAATGAGAGTGCTCAAATTATAAAAAATGCTTACCTTTTGCCATTTCAAACGAGAGCATTTGCTGAAAGGTATTTAGAAAGTTGTCAGCCTGAATTTAAGGTCGGCTTCCTATTTTCTAAGCAAAAAACCTTAGAAGAGAAGAATAAGAGATTAGAAAGTTTTTATCAGGATATCCTTGAAAAAACAAAATCACAGCTTGAATGGCATTTACGCGAATTTTTACTTAGAACCTTAAAGGAAACAGAACTTAATCAAGGTGACCTTCAAGCTTTAGCGCAATCCTTTTCCATCCCAGTTTCTATCGATATAGTGATTATGACAGTTAAGAAAGGGGCACGTGTTACAGGGGAATATGTGCTTCATTACACAGAAGATGTTGCCAATGAGATTAAAAGAATCGCCAGAAATCAACTCGAAGATTTTAAAATGAACTTTTTAGAAGCGTTAAAAAATCAGTCGGAAATTGTAAGGGAACGGGTTGAAAAGGAATTTGGCGAGATGGAGAGATATGTTAACGCTTTAGCTGAGCTTCAAAAACATGAACAGCTTATTTTATTAAAAGAAAAAACAATTGATGAATTACTAACGCAATCTGAAAACCTAAGGGGAGATGTAACTGATCTATTTGCTCACGAGGAAGAAGAATATGAAGTGGTTATTTCCAAAGGGGAAACTAACAGGGTAATAGTAAAAACCGATATGCCAGTGGTAGTGCCAACGATTATCGATGAGAATCCTATCACCAACCAGGCAGGAGATCATTTGAAATCAACAACGGTAAAGCTTAAACAAGCTTCTGAGCTAATAAAAGATCTGCCTGGTTTTCAGAAACTGGCAAAGGAATTAGCTGATAAAGCGGAAAGATTAGAGAATAAAGGTTTTACAGTAGCATTATTTGGGGCATTTAGTGCGGGTAAATCTTCTTTTGCCAATGCCTTAATGGGAGAAAAAGTACTGCCCGTTTCGCCGAACCCAACCACTGCCGCTATCAATAAAATAAAACCAGTTACCAATCAATATCCACATGGAACAGTTCTAGTTAAATTTAAAGAAGAAGACACCATGCTGGAGGATATAAATCGTTCCTTAAGGGTTTTTGACTTACATGCAAGTGATTTTGCAGAGGCAGCAGCCATAATCGACCAAATTATGGTGGGGAAGGAGCAAGAGGGTGTTTTGGAGAAAACCCATTATTCCTTTTTACAGGCGTTTAAGAGGGGTTATATCTCTTTTGTGTCCTTACTTGGAACTGTTAAAGCAACAGATGTAACCGACTTTCAAGAGTTTGTAGCAAAAGAAGAAAAATCCTGTTATGTGGAATGGATTGAGCTTTACTATGATTGTGAATTAACACGAAAAGGAATTACGCTAGTTGACACCCCTGGAGCTGATTCGATCAATGCACGGCATACTGGAGTAGCATTTGATTACATTAAAAATTCAGATGCCATCCTTTTTGTCACTTATTATAATCACGCCTTTTCAAAAGCTGACCGCGAATTTTTAATCCAGCTTGGCCGTGTGAAGAATGCATTTCAAATGGATAAAATGTTCTTCATTATAAATGCCATCGATCTTGCTGAAAATGAAGAAGAAAAGGAATCGGTGGCCAAGTATGTCGATGAGCAGCTAATTAAATATGGGATAAGAAATCCACATCTATTTTCCTTATCAAGTTTGCTTGCCCTAAAGGAGAAAATACACACAGAACCAATTGGTCTTTCTGGAATGGACAAATTTGAACAAGCCTTTTATCAGTTTATATCCAATGACCTTACGGTAATGGCCGTCACTTCAGCTGAAAAGGAATTATCGCGTGTCCATGAAATAATAAGCGCCCTTATTCAAGGTTCAAGAGAGGATACCAATGTTAAAGAGCTTAAACGCGTAGAGATTGAAAAGCAAAAGACGCGTATCAAGGCATTGATGGAAAAACAAAAAGTCCAGCCTTTACAAAATCGATTAACCCAGGAAGCAGAGGAATTGGTTTATTACATTAAACAAAGAGTCTTTTTACGGTTTAGCGACTTTTTTAAAGAGGCATTTAACCCGTCAACATTAAGGGACGACGGCCGTAATTTGGAAAAGGCATTGCAGACCGCTCTTGATGAATTTTTAGATAGTCTTGGCTATGATTTTGCACAGGAAATGCGAGCAACAACAGTCAGATTAGACAGGTTTATTGAAAAGATTTTTACTGAATATCAAGCTAGTCTAACTCGTAGTCTGATTGAAATCAATGAAAGCCTGTCTTTTTCACCGTTTGAGAAAGGCGAAAGTACCGACATTGATTTTCCAATAGCCTTTAAGGAGGTAAATCCACAGCTGTTCACGAAAGCAGTTTCCTATTTTAAAAATCCAAAGTCCTTTTTTGAAAAAAATGAAAAGAAATATATGATTGAAGAACTTCATAACGTTTTACAGTTACAAGCAGATCACTATTTGAAACATGAAGCAGGACGTCTGAACGAACATTATGCATTAGAGTTGCAGGATGGATTTATCAGATTAGTTAGACAGATGAATGAACAGGCCGAAGATTTCTATTTGAGCCTTCTTTCAGCCTTGGAAGGCGGAGTTTCCATCGAAAGATTAACTGAAATAGAACAAAAACTACCAGTTGAATCAGCAAAATAAGGATTTCGTATTCTGAAAATAAAATCGAATAATTTAACATTCATCTTATGGTATAATGGTAGATGTGCTGTTTTTAGAACACCAATAGGGGGAATCTAGAAATTGGAAAATCATAAACCTACACTTATGCTTGTTGATGGGATGGCCTTGTTATTCCGTGCGTTTTATGCAACGTCTGTCTCAGGTCAATTTATGATAAATTCAAAAGGGATTCCGACAAATGGAATTCATGGCTTCATTAAACATTTATTTACAGCTGTATCTTCCTTTAAGCCAACACACTTAGCTGTTTGTTGGGATATGGGCAGTAAAACCTTTAGAACCGAGTTATTCGCCGATTATAAAGGAAATCGCGGGGAGGCCCCGATAGAACTGATACCACAATTTGATTTAGTCAAAGAGGTAGTGGAATCCTTTGATATTCCGAATATTGGTCTGCCTGGATTTGAAGCGGATGATTGCATTGGCACGATTGCTCAGCAAATGAAGGATTCTGCCCATGTGTCCATCTTAACCGGTGACCAAGATATTCTTCAGCTGCTTGACGATAGTATTTCTGTTATTTTGTTGAAAAAAGGATATGGGAATTACCTTGTCCACACACCACAAACATTCTTTGCGGAAAAAGGGATTACACCGCGTCAGATGATTGATTTAAAAGCATTAATGGGTGATCCTAGTGATAATTATCCAGGAGTAAAGGGAATCGGTGAAAAAACTGCCCTAAAACTTTTACAGGAGTTTGAGCATGTTGAAGGCATCATTTCAAACCTTGAACGATTATCAAAATCAAATAAAACTAAAATAGAGCAGGGATTAGACATGCTTCACCTATCCAGAATACTTGCTGAGATAAAATGTGATGTTCCCATTAGCTGTGAGTTAGAAGCGGCAGGACTACGAATTCCAAAAGAAAAGGCGTTAAATAAATTAAATGAAATCGAGCTTCGAGGTATACAGCGGCTGCTTCCATTTGATGAAGCGATTATTTCCTAATATTGAAGAAGGGTGTTCCAAAATTTCCTTTGGGACACCCTTTTTTTATTAGCCAGATAGGAAAGTTTAACTTTCCTATCTGGCATCAGTGTAACTACGCCTCTTCTTCGCCCTTAGGGGCTCGCCAATCGGCGAGTTTTCTTTATCTTGTATTACTCTTTTTCGCTGCATTTTCTAGCTTGCTTTTTGGATCCTCAGTCATTTCCGCATCTTGTCCATATCCTTGAGGATTTACCCCTGGAGCTTGTACTCCCCGATTTGTATTGTGTTTTTTGCTCATCTAGCTCACCTCCCACTTTTTTAGTATTTCCACAAGGAATAATAAAACTCAACTTTCTTAACAATAATGGTAGAGGTGATATGAAATGAACAAAGGTGTATATTTAGCCCTTTTTAGTATTGGCCTAGCCCAAGGTGTGAAAATTCCTATCCATTATTTGAAAAAGAAAGAATGGCGGCCAGATTTGTTTTTTGGTACCGGAGGCATGCCTAGTTCGCATTCTGCTGGTGTTTCTACCCTTACAACTTATATTGCCTTACAAAGGGGATTGTCGACCTTTGACTTTGCCCTTTCCCTCGTGTATGGCTTAATTGTGATGTACGATGCTCAAGGGGTTCGCCGCCAAACAGGAGAACTCACATTAAAAGTTAATTCAATGAACGAATTAATTGAAAAAATTCATAAAGAAGATAGTGTTGAGTTTAAACAAGAAGCCCCTAAAAAGCTCAAAGAAATGTTAGGTCATCAACCAGAAGAAGTGATTGGGGGAGCTTTATTAGGTGCTTTGGTAGGGGTTATTGGACATCTATGCACAGAAAAAGATAGAAAATTGTCGAAATTTAAGGTAAGATTTTAAAAGAATATATATAACTGGTTGGGAGAGGGTTGGACAAGAAAGTGGGGACAATTGAGGATTATTTAACCTTCTTAGAAGGAAAGGGTTTTCAATTTCAAGACGATGCAATAGGCTTTATTTTCTTCGGAAAACACTCTACAAATGCTTCCGATGAATTAATCAATACGGCAATTGAACTGACCTTAAAGGCTCAAAAAAGCTTTGATGGCAGTTTTTATGTATCATTATTGGAAACCTTAATTTCAAATAATATAAACTCAAGAAAAGATGCAATACGGTATGTAAAAGAAAAAGAATTACTGTAAATTTAATCAAACGAAAAACTCCCTTCGTAAAATGAAGGGAGCTTTCTTAACTCTCAATGCTTTTATTCTTTCTGAGTAGGGAGAACTTATTTGTTGGGAGTTCAGCAAAAACCATTCCCATAAAAATGAGGATACAGCCAAAAAGAGCACTAATGGATAATCGTTCGTTAGCCCAAAGATAACCGGCAATTGCAGCAAAGACTGGCTCCATTGCAAATATTAAGGCCACTCTTGTAGAAGACGTATATTTTTGGAAATTTGTTTGAATGAAAAAGGCAATCGCTGTTGCAAACACGCTAGTGATGATTAGGGCAATCATGACGTCCGTCGACAAAAGGTTAGCCATATTTATATACTTCTTCCAATCCTCAAAAATAAAAGAGGATAAAGTTGATAACAAGGCAACAGTTGAAATTTGAATAACTGTTAATAATAGTGTTGGATACTTATGACTAAATTTCCCTGTAAAAATAATTTGCATGGCAAAACTAATTGCACAAATAAACACAAAACCATCCCCCACATTCAGGGCTGTAACATCAGTTAGTGTCAGGAAAAACAAACCAATTGTTGCTATTATTACACCGATTAATGCATTTTTACTGGGATAATGCTTGAGTAGAAACATCGAGAATAATGGCACTAAGACGACACTTAGGCCCGTGATAAATCCAGCCTTTGAAGTAGTCGTATACAAAAGTCCAATCGTTTGCGTAACATATCCTAGAAAAAGCCAAAATCCTATGAACACTCCTGAGGTCAGAAATTTAAGATTTAATTGGTTTAGTTGTTTCTTATCAAAAATTAGTAAGCACAGAAATAATAAAACTGCCGCCATGGCAAACCGTATCCCGTTAAAGGCAAAAGGCGGTAAAAAATCAATGGCATTTTGGACTAACACAAAGGTTGTACCCCAAATAAATGTTACTAGAAGCAAGCTAAAATCAGCAAACATTGGTCGTTTCATGATGATGTATTAGGCTCCTCACTTTGATTTTTTTGAATCGCCAACCTAGCAAGTTCATCTGCTACTTTATTTTCAGCACTTGGGATCCATTTCATAAAGAATAGTGCAATTTGTTTTGATAAATGTAAGGCCTCTTCAAGTAAGGGAGTATATAGTTTATTTTTGACAAACTCCTTTTCGATAGCCTTATTAACTAATTCTGAATCAGTCCGAAACGAAACAATCGATTGACCATATCCGTTTATTAAACATATTTCCAACGCCTTAATAAAAGCATGGAATTCTGCTTCATGGTTTGACATGATTCCAAGCGGTATTGAATGTTTTTCTGTCGTGCCGTTTGCTTTAATAAATATCCCAGCTCCGCTTGGTCCAGGATTACCTGCACTCGCCCCATCAATATAGACTTCAATCAATGCTGATTCCTCCATTATTATATTAAGAAAAGTTTAACATATTTTAACGCAGTAATGCAGGAAATTATTTTTGCTACTATCCAGATGGGTATAATAAAAATATATATAATTTTTTCCTAAATGAATAAGCTAGTTGGTAAGATGAGAAAATTATTCTTGAAGGGCTGAAAATAATGAGATATAGGCTTGAGTGGATCTATAAAGTAAAAAATAATGAAAAAGTCCAATGTTCATCTGATTGGGTAGCTGGTGATTTAGCAATTCAATTGGCTGAAGAACTTGAGGGAACAGGGAAAATAACGGATTTATATTTTTATGATGAACAAGAGACATCATGGGTCCTAAAGGAAATGAAAAAGCTGTTGACGGAAATCGAGGAAGACCCACATGAAATTACCGTTTATTTTGACGGCGGATTTCAGAAGGAAACAAATCAAGCAGGGCTTGGAGCAGTGATTTTTTTTAAGCAAGGAAAGAAGAAATACCGAATACGGGCCAATGAACGATTTGATGAAATGGAATCAAATAATGAAGCTGAGTATGCTGCATTTTATTTTGCTCTAAATATTTTAGAAGACTTAGGTGTCCATCACCTTTCATGTGAATTTAAGGGTGATTCACAGGGCGTATTAAAACAACTCGAAGGGGAATGGCCATGCTACGAAGAAACACTCAATCGATGGCTTGATCGGATTGAGGGAAAAATCAAAGAGCTAGGAATGCAGCCGAAATTTACAGTTATTCCAAGGAAAGATAACAAGGAAGCAGATAAATTGGCCACCCAGGCATTAGAGGGGAAAGAAATTTTTGCGAAAACCTTAATTCTATAAAAAGGGGATTTAGTATTAATGAAGACTATTGTTAGAAAAGAACTATTGGGCCAAGTAGAAGGCTTGATGAACCAATATTGTGATGGCTGCTTTTTACATCAGCATTTAAAAAAAGAAGGTGGGCGGAGAGTGGCCCATCGTTTTTGTATTTCGGAATGTACGGTAGGAGTAAAGCTTCAGGAATATGGGAAAAAATTAATTTAGAAAACAAATAAAAAGGCTGATGAATAATCATCAGCCCTTGATTGGTTATTTATGGATTATAGTTTTACTACGTTAGCAGCTTGTGGTCCACGGTTTCCTTCAACGATTTCAAAAGAAACTTCTTGACCCTCTTCTAATGATTTGAAGCCTTCGCCAGTGATAGCACTGAAGTGAACGAATACATCGTCGCCGCCTTCAACTTCGATAAAACCAAAACCTTTTTCGTTGTTAAACCATTTTACTTTACCGTTTTGCATGTACTTCTTCCTCCTAAGCCTTTCATGACACCATTTCTTGGTGCCAAAGATAAATATTATCATGTAGCAAATCAGCAAATATTGTTATTCGATTACATGATGCTTTAAATATACAATATTGAAAATAGACAGTCAAGATAATGGTAAGCGGTTTTTTTACTGAAAATAGGCTAGTTTTCAAAAATTTTTAAAAAAGTCTGAATTGAATCGTATTGATAAACATAAATATGGCTTTTCCTCATATGCTAAATTAATAAGTTTACCATTTAGAGGTGGGGCCTATATGTACCGTTTTTCAATTGATGGAGAAGAATGGATTTTAAGATTCTCACCACGAGTTTTAATTGAAGCAGAAGAAAAGCAGGCCATTATAATGTCATTACTCCATATAGGGGATGATTTAGCCAGTTTTCCTCATGGGAATGCATTTATAATGTTTGTAAATAAAATTGGGGCAATTGTCTTTGATGTTGAGCGAATACCATCATTAATTTTAAAGGTTTCAAATATCGTTCCGGATGAGAATTGGTATTTCCAAGATTCAAACCAATACTCAGAATAAAAAACGAATGAACGTGGCTCGCCATTAAGGCGAGTCACCTTTATTTTCGGATGCAATTTTCTTTAAGTGACTACGACAAGCTAATAATTTTTGTACTTTACGAAATTGGCGAGTAGTGGGAAAATGAATCCGGGATGCTTTAAAAAGGAGCAAAAAAAAGATGAAATTAATTATTGCTGAAAAACCTGATCAGGGTTCAACTTTGGCTTCTATATTTAATAATAAAAAGCAAAATGGTTTTATTGAAATCTATCCAAATGATACCTTTCCTAGAGGTGCCTATGTTACTTGGGCAATAGGCCATCTTTGTCAGCTCGTTGCACCGGAAAAATACGAACCAAGCTGGAAAAAATGGTCATTAGACAATCTGCCAATCATACCTGAACACTTCAAGTACGAAGTAACGAAAGATAAACAAAAACAATTTGCGGTTATAAAAAAGTTAGCTGCCAACCCAGCCGTTACAGAAATTATCCATGCAGGTGATGCTGGGCGTGAGGGTGAATTAATCATCCGTAATATATTAAGATTAACGAACTGTAAAAAACCAATGAAAAGACTTTGGATTTCATCGTTAACTCCTAATGCCATTCGTGATGGCTTCAATAAATTATTAGATGAAAAGGATACGAAAAGCTTGTACTTTGAAGCCTATACACGTGCATGTGCGGATTGGATCGTCGGAATGAATGGTTCTAGGCTATATAGTTTGTTACTGCAAAAAAAGGGGTTTTCAGATGTATTTTCCGTTGGCCGAGTCCAAACACCTACCTTAGCCCTTATTGTGAAAAGAGAACTAGAAATTGAGAATTTTAAGTCCGAGCCATTTTGGGAGGTAATTGCCCATTTTGGCATCAATGGCAAGAAATATAGCGGAAAGTGGCAGAACGATGGGGAAACCCGTGTGAAGACAAAGGATATGGCAGAAAAAGTTGCAGCCTTTTGCCGCGAGAAGCCAGCTGAGGTTGCAGAAGTAATCTCGGAAAGAAAAGAATTTTTACCACCTCTTCTTTATAATCTATCAGCATTACAGGCAGAGGCGAATAAACGCTTTAAATTATCACCAAAAAACACATTGGATATCATGCAAAAACTCTATCAAAAAGGGTATGTATCCTATCCCCGCTCAGATTCGCGGTATGTTACGAAAGAAGAAGCCAATACTTTCCCTGATATTCTGCAAAAATTAAGTCATATTAAAGACTATTCAAGCTTTTTCCCATTACCGATTTCCTCAATAGCTGATAACAAACGATATGTTAATGAAAAGAAGGTTACCGATCACTACGCTATCATCCCAACTGAACAAATCCCCAATATGGACAGGCTTAGTCCAGATGAGCGAAAAATTTATGATTTGATTGTCACTAGTTTAATCGCTGCACATTATAATAAATCTGTTGCTGAATATACAACAGTGACAACTTTAGTAGAAGGTCGGGCTTCCTTTATCTCGAAAGGAAAGGTACAACTTGAAGAGGGATGGAGAAAAGTTTTAAACCATAAGGATCGTGAGGATGATCCTGAACTTCCTTCTCTAACAAAGGGGGAGCAGGGGAAGACTATAAAAGTGGATGTGAAAGAAAGTCAGACACAGCCGCCAAAGCGCTATACGGAAGGCCAGCTAATAACATTAATGAAAACAGCAGGCAGGCATATAGATGATAAAGAGCTTGAAAAAATTTTGACCAGAACTGAAGGCCTAGGAACGGAGGCCACTAGAGCTGGCATTATCACGATGCTAAAAGACCGTTTATATATTGATGTGAAAAAGAATTTAGTTTATGCAACGGCAAAGGCAAAAATTTTGATTGAAGCGATTGGCCAAGATATTCTCGCATCACCAGAAATGACAGCGAAGTGGGAGCAAAGATTAAAGGAAATTTCACAAGGTTCTGCTGTACCCAAACATTTTATGGACCAAACAAAAAAGATGGTAAACCATTTAATTTCCTCTAGCATTGAGCAATCCGTTAACTGGACATTTTCTGAGGAAATCACAAATAGCTTCACTCCGGGAAAACAAAAGACAAGAAAGAGATCTGCTGTGAAATTAGGTCATTGCAAGAAGTGTGATGGGGATGTTATTGATAAGGGCAGTTTTTATGGCTGCAGTAATTATAAAAATAATCATTGTAATTTTACGATTTCAAAAAAAATTCTTGGTAAGAATATTACCCAGAAAAATGTTAAGTTACTTCTTACAGAAGGAAAATCAGAGCTGATTGAAGGATTTTTGAACAAAGACAAAACTTTTAATGCCAGGCTTTTCCTTGATGAAAAGGAGAAAAAAGTGAAATTTTTATTTGAAGAAACTGCTATGAAATAATTCATAAATGTGATAATGAGCCTTGTCACTCAATTTCTTCTATAGTAAACTTTAAGTTGAGTAATTTTTTGGAGGTCAAGGGATGCCAACACCTAGTATGGAAGATTATATTGAACAAATATATATTTTGATTGATGAAAAAGGATACGCTCGGGTCTCGGATATTGCTGAAGCGTTGTCTGTACATCCCTCCTCAGTTACGAAAATGGTGCAAAAACTTGATAAAGATGAATATTTAGTTTATGAAAAATATCGAGGACTTCGTTTAACATCAAAAGGGAATAAAATTGGAAAGCGTCTTGTCTTTCGACATGAATTACTTGAACAGTTTCTCAAAATCATCGGGGTTAAAGATGAAAATATTTATCACGATGTGGAAGGTATTGAGCATCATTTAAGTTGGGATTCCATCGATCGTATTGGCGATCTCGTTCAGTTTTTTGAAGATGACCAAAACAGAGTCCATGCTTTAAAAGAGATTCAAAATCAAAATGATCACGAATGAAATACAAAAGGATGATAAATTCCTGTAAATGAAAAAGCATCGGATTCCCGATGCTTTTTTCTAGTCCCATGAAAAGGGTGTTTCTTGATATACACAATAATTGAGCCAATTTGAAAAAAATAAGTGACCATGTGAACGCCACCGATTGATTGGAGGCTGGGTCGGATCATTATTTGGGAAGTAATTTTCTGGCATATGAATCTTTAAGCCCTTTTTTAAATCTCTTTCATATTCTTGTGCAAGTGAATCGGATTCATATTCTAAATGACCCGTAATCATAACATGCCTACGGTTTTTGGAAGCAATCAGTAAGGCTCCGGCATCATCTGAGGCAGCTAGTAATTTTAATTTCTGATTTTTTAGGATAGCCTCAATGGAAATATCCGTGTAGCGGGAGTGGGGTGCATAAAAATTATCGTCAAACCCGCGTAATAAAATATCATTTTGATCAAAAATTTGGTGGGCATAAATACCAGAACATTTGCGCTGTAATTCAAATTTACCAATACCATAATGATAAAAAAGTGCAGCTTGTGCTCCCCAACAAATATGTAAAGTTGAGGTTACATTTGAATCTGCCCAATCCATAATTTCTGTTAATTCAGACCAATATTTCACCTGTTCAAATTCTAACAGTTCTACCGGCGCACCAGTAATGATCATCCCGTCAAATTTTTGATCTTTAATTTCGGGGAATGTAGTGTAAAACTGTTCCAAATGCTGTTTGCTCGTATGGGTAGATTCATAAGAGTCTGTTTTTAAAAAATTCACATTTACTTGCAATGGTGTGTTTCCCAATAAACGTAATAATTGTGTTTCCGTTTTTTCCTTCTCAGGCATTAAATTTAAAATCAATATTTTTAAAGGCCTGATATCCTGGCTGACAGCCCTTTCAACGTCCATAATGAAAATATTTTCCTGTTCAAGAATCTCTCGGGCAGGTAAAAGTTTTGGAATGTTAATTGGCAAGTGAGCATCCCCTTTTCTACATATAATAAATTATATTAAATTTATTAATACAATCGCCGACCGATGGAAGTCAATGAATATTAAAAAAATTCGATATTTATATTATAAACATTAATATAAATTCAGAAAAGATATTAATTCGACATAATTATTAATCGGAATGAAATTGTTATTTTGATACAATAAAAGTGTAGCTTAAATTCTAAATGCTGAATGTGAGGGATTATTGTGACGATGAGTACATCTGTGAAGTCAGACATTGAAATTGCACAAGCATCTACAATGAAGCCAATTGTGGAAATCGCAGAAAAAATTGGGTTAGTGGAAGATGACCTTGAGCTATACGGCAAGTATAAAGCAAAATTATCAAATGAAGCACTATCCAAATTAAAGACGAAGGAAAGCGGAAAAATCATTCTCGTTACGTCGATTAATCCAACTCCAGCTGGTGAAGGGAAATCAACGGTTACAGTAGGACTAGGTGATGCCTTCAATCGGATTGGGAAAAAGGCAATGATTGCCATGCGTGAGCCCTCATTAGGACCAACAATGGGAATAAAAGGGGGAGCAACAGGGGGCGGCTATTCACAGGTACTGCCAATGGAGGACATTAACCTGCATTTCACTGGGGACATTCATGCGATTACGACTGCAAATAATGCTCTGGCCGCATTAATCGATAACCATCTTCAACAAGGAAATGAACTAAACATTGATTCTCGCCGGATTGTTTGGAAACGGGCGGTTGATCTAAATGATCGTGCCCTAAGAAAAGTGATTATTGGACTTGGCGGCCCACTCCAAGGCGTTCCAAGAGAAGATGGTTTCGATATTACTGTAGCTTCAGAAATTATGGCAGTACTTTGTTTAGCAAACGATTTAAAGGATTTAAAATTGCGATTAGCACGAATGGTTGTTGCCTATAATCTTAATAAGGAACCAGTGACGGTTGGTGATCTTGGGGTTGAAGGTGCCTTAACCTTATTGTTAAAAGAGGCGGTTAAACCAAATCTTGTTCAAACGATTGAACATACCCCAGCGCTCATCCACGGTGGTCCATTTGCAAATATTGCTCATGGATGCAATAGTGTCATTGCAACAACTGCGGCATCGAAGTTAGCAGATTATGTGATTACTGAAGGCGGTTTTGGAGCTGATTTAGGGGCAGAGAAGTTTTTACATATTAAATCAAGAAGTGCTGGGATTAAACCGGAGGCAGTCGTCGTTGTTGCCACCATTCGTGCCTTGAAAATGCATGGCGGAGTAGCAAGAACAGAGTTAGCCAAAGAAAACATTTCAGCCCTTATACTTGGATTTGCTAATTTACAAAAACATATTGAAACCATTAAAAGTTTTGGTTTGCCTGTTGTTGTGGCCATCAATAAATTTATCACCGATACCGCGCTTGAGGTTCAAACATTATTAGACTGGTGTGAACGAGAGGATGTTGCAGTTGCCTTAACGGAAGTTTGGGAAAAAGGCGGTGCGGGCGGCGTCCAATTGGCAGATAAACTTTTAGAGGTAATAGAAAAAGAAGAAAATAATTTTCATCCTTTATATGATTTAGCTGATTCCATCGAACAAAAAATTACAACGATTGTTCAGAAGGTTTACGGTGGGAAGGATGTTGAATTTTCACTTAAAGCGACAAAACAATTAGTGGATTATGAAAAATTCGGCTGGTCTACGTTGCCGATATGTATGGCAAAATCACAATATTCTTTGTCTGATGACCCTACAAAACTGGGCAGACCTACTGATTTCACCGTAACAATAAGAGAATTTAAACCATCGATTGGGGCCGGGTTTATTGTAGCCTTAACAGGAGAAGTCATGACCATGCCAGGACTACCTAAAAAACCAGCAGCATTAAATATGGATGTGGATGATAACGGCAATGCGGTAGGCCTCTTCTAAACGTTAATGCCCAGTATGCCTCGTTTATCTAAAAGGAGTCGAAAAATACATGTTTGATCCAACAGCCTTTGATAATATGAAGGTGGTTATTGAAGGTGCTTTATATGATTTGGATATTAGCGGTGATATTGTTATCACAGACCGAAATGACTTGGTCAATATGGCCAAAATGTCACGTCAATTTGACATATTTTTCTGCTTACCAAACAGCTCCGTTATAGCAAAAATTGAAATGGAAGCGATGCTTAAAAATTTATCAGCTGAACTATTACCAAATACATCATCTGATAAACTTGCTGGATGTAATCTAAGACTGAAGTATTTTCTTAATCATGAAGAAGAGATTGATTACAAAAATGTAAAAGAAATACTCCTAAATGTATGGGGAACATCAAGAAAGGTTTCGATGACAACTCAATATAACCCAATGGAAATAGAAAAGTTTTTATCCACAACCATAACGGTGGATTTTGAACGTTTGGTTACTGAAGATCAGATGGATGATTTGGTTGAAATGATAGAATTTATGCTGACAACCTTAGAGCAGCTGACAAACGGATAAAATTAAGGAAGTGAAAAGAACCAGCTTTTTGAGCTGGTTCTATTTGCATTTAATATATTTACAATAAACAATTTACAAGGTAGGATAATATTAACTTTAGATATTAAGACCTCATACTAAAAATAAGGGGAGATGACGTTGGTTAAGACGGCATGGGTTACCGATAGTACGGCCTATTTAGATGATGATCTAAGAGACCACCCTGATTTATATACAATACCATTAACTGTTTTGTTAGATGGAGAGGAATTTTCTGATGGAATGGACTTAACCCCTAAGGAGTTATTTACGAGATTAAAGCAGCTGAAAAATCCTCCCTTGACCTCACAACCCTCTGTTGGTGCGTTTCAATCTTTATATCAACAGCTAGCGGAAGATTATGACCAAATTATAACCGTTCTCCTTTCCGGGAAACTAAGCGGAACAGTATCCTCAAGTGTGCAGGCAGCAAAGCTCGTCGATATTCCGATAACAACCTTTGATTCACAAATCCTCACCTACCCAATGTCGGCATTACTAAAAAGAGGAATGAAGCTATTAGAGGCGGGTCAGAGCCTTGAATCCATTATAGAAAAGTTAGAACACATAAGAGATACTAATGAGACTTATGTGTTAGTCGGAAGTTTGGAACAGCTTCATCGTGGTGGAAGAATGTCGGGCCTTCAATTTTTCCTTGGCAGTATGTTAAGTGTGAAGCCAATAATATCGATAGAAAGTGGAGCACTGAACGTAAAAGAAAAAGTGCGAGGCGAGAAAAAGGCAAAAGAAAAAATTTATGATTATTTCAGAATAGCATATGAAAAACATCAGGTTAAAGAAGTATATATTCTATACGGCTTACATGCTGAACAGGCAGATGGATGGCAGAATGAACTCAAGGAACAATTCCCACAAGTTAACTTCATTTGCTGTCCATTGGGGGCCGTTATTGGGGTTCATGCGGGAGAAAACACTCTTGGGATTAGTTGGTTTAATGAATTGAAATAATAACTTTATCCCAGTCCGAGCATACTAGGAAAGCAAGTTATTTTTAGATGTTAGGGGTGTGTACGTGAGCAAGCAAGGAAGACAAAATGCTGATCAGACTAGAGCACAAATTGAAAAGCAGGACAATCGAAATGATGTTGAATTAGGCAGTGAATTTCAAATTGGCAATAGTAAATCACAAAGCCAGAAAAAAAGCGGGCGCCAAGCAAATAAAAAATAACCTCGAACCTCGGGGTTATTTTTTATTTGCTATTCATGATAAAATAGCATAGGTGAAGGCAGGTGCTCGAATAATGAAAAACATAATTGCACACGCAGAAATATTTGTCCGCCAAGAATTAGGGGAAGATGCTACAGGGCATGATTGGTTCCATGTCGACCGCGTCCGGCGTAATGCCTTACATATTAGCAAAGAAGAACTGACGGGTGACCCGTTTATCATTGAAATGGCGGCGCTTTTACATGACATACCTGATGAAAAACTTAATGAATCTGCTGAAAAAGGCAAAGAGAAACTAGATTCATTTTTCAATACAATAACGCTTCCTGGTGGAGTGAGGGACCATATTACACAAATCATTGAATCGATTTCATATAAAGGCGGAAGGAAAACTAAGTTAGAAACGGTTGAGTCAAAAATTGTCCAAGATGCAGACCGATTAGATGCAATTGGGGCAATTGGTATTGCCAGGGCCTTCGCTTATGGCGGTAAAAAAGGCCAGCAAATTTACGACCCCACCATCAAAGTACGGGACGAAATGAGTTTGGAAGAGTATCGAAAGGGAAAATCAACAAGCATTCATCATTTTTATGAAAAGCTTTTAAAGTTGAAAGATATGCTCAATACTCAAACCGCTAAAAAAATGGCGGATAGACGTCAACAGATAATGGTTGAATTTTTAGAACAATTTTATCAAGAATGGGATGGACAAGATTTATGAAAATGCTCACAGTGGAAAATGTTTCGAAAACGTACGGAGAGAAACAACTCTTTAACAATATTTCAATTACGATTAGTGAAAAAGAGCGTGTCGGCTTAATCGGCATCAACGGAACGGGAAAATCGTCATTATTAAAAATAATTGCTGGATTGGACAGCCCTGATGACGGTAAAATTATCACAGCAAAAGACTATTCAATTGCGTTTTTAAATCAACAACCAAACTTGGATGCTGATAAAACCGTTCTGGAACAAGTTTTTCATGGAGAAGCACCAATATTAAAATTGATGCGTGAATACGAAAACACTTTATTGAAACTGAATATTAACCCAAATGATTCCAAGGTACAAGAAAACCTGTTTCAATTACAAAAACAAATGGATGTATTAAATGCCTGGGATGCCAGTACGAATGCTAAATCAATCTTAATGAAATTAGGCATTGAGGATTTCACTAAAAAAATTGGCGAACTTTCAGGCGGTCAGAAAAAAAGGGTCGCCTTAGCACAAGTATTAATTGCTGAGCCTGATTTACTGATTTTAGACGAACCAACCAACCATCTTGATTTTGATTCTGTAAAATGGTTAGAAGACTACTTAAGCAGATACAAAGGCTCCATTTTGCTTGTTACCCATGACCGTTACTTTTTAGACCGGGTTGCCAATCGCATGTTTGAATTGGATGGAGGCAATCTGTACGCATATAAAGGAAATTATGCGGCCTTTTTAGAGGCAAAAGCTATTCGCGAGGAAAATGAGGCAGCAACCTATGAAAAAAATAAAAACCTGTTCCGCAGAGAGCTCGAATGGATCAGGCGCGGGGCCCAAGCCAGATCGACGAAACAAAAGGCACGTATCGACCGTTTTGAGGAGCTTGATAATAAACTTACCAGTGGAAAGCCTTCTGGTGAAAAACTTGATATTTCGTTAAATGGCAGCAGACTTGGCAAACAGGTTTTTGAATTGAAGGATGCTTCAAAGCGCTATGAGGAAAAAGTGATTCTAAATCATTTTGATTTGCTGGTCAAACCTGGGGATAGAATCGGGATTATCGGCAAGAATGGTGCTGGCAAATCGACATTATTAAATATTTTAGCAAAGAAAATCCCACTTGATAATGGGGAATTTATCATGGGGCAAACGGTTAAGTTTGCTTATTATACCCAAGAAAGTGAAGACATGGATGAAAGCAAGCGGATGATCGAATACATCAAAGAGACAGCTGAGGTCGTAGAAACCTCGGATGGAAAAACGATTTCTGCTGCCCAAATGCTTGAGCGCTTTCTTTTTCCGCCATTTTCACATGGTACGCCAATCCGTAAGCTGTCTGGCGGAGAAAAGCGTCGTCTTTACCTGTTAAAGCTATTGATGACTGCACCCAATGTCCTTTTGCTTGATGAGCCGACAAACGATCTTGATACACAAACCTTAACAGTTCTCGAGGATTATCTTGAAGACTTCCCAGGTGTAGTGATTACCGTTTCCCATGACCGCTATTTCCTTGATAAGGTGGCGGTACAACTTCTCGTTTTGCGAGGAGAAGGGAAAATTGATCCCTTCTATGGTAACTACAGCGAATACCTAGAAAAGGAAACCGCACTTGAAACTCAAAAAATGGTAATTAAGACGACTTCAGCTCCTAATGGACCTGAAAAGGAAAAAAAGAAAAAATTGACCTTTAAGGAAAAAAAGGAATGGGAAGAAATCGATGAAATTATTGCTAACACCGAGGCAGACCTTGAGGACGTGGCGAATGAATTGGGGAAGGTTGGCAGTGATTTTACAAAAGCACAGGACTTAATGAAACAGGAAAATGCTTTAAACGAAAAGCTCGAGTATTTAATCGAGCGCTGGTCCTATTTAGCAGAGCTTGCTGAAAGTGAATAATGGGTACGTCATATTGGCGTGCTCTTTTTTAATAGAGTATAACCAATGAATGAAATTATCAAATATGTTAAACTTGTTAAAAGAAAACCAATAGAATTAGGTGATTGTGTTGAAAATAAAGGCGATTGAACCAACGCCAAGTCCGAATACAATGAAAATCATTTTAGACCAAGAACTTCCCATGGGAAAGAGCCATAATTATAAAAAGGATACAGCTGCTGATGCTCCATTCATCATTCAGTCCATCTTACAAATTGCTGGAATTAAAGGCGTGTACCATGTAGCTGATTTTTTAGCAGTGGAACGGAACTCTAAATATGATTGGAAGGAATTATTACCTCTAGTCCGTCAGGCATTTGGCGAAAAAGCGGATGAAGCTGCCAAGGTCAATAGTCTGGATGAACATTTTGGAGAAATAAAGGTAGAAATTCAAATGTTTAAGGAGATACCGCTTCAAGTAAAGCTGACCGACAGCTCAACTGAACGCAGGTTTGGAATGCCTGATTACTTTTTAAAAGCTAGAGAACGGGCACAGCTGCCTGAAGATAATTATATTTTGTTACGTAAATGGGATCAACAAGGTGTCCGTTATGGTGATTTTGACCAAATTGGTAAAGAAGTAGTCGAGGAATTAATTGCAGCCTATACAAAGGACCGTCTCGAAGCACTTGTATCAAAAGCCCAAACAAACGAGCCCTCATCCTTCCATAAACCTAAACGAGCTCGTAAAAAAGTAACTTTAGGCGAACTAGATCATTCAGATTGGCAAGTTCGCTATCAATTGCTCGAGCAAATGGATGACCCTGAACTAGCGGATTTACCCGTACTTGAGAAAGCTCTAGCAGATGAAAAAACATCTATTCGCAGACTTGCAACGGTTTATCTTGGTATGATAAAGGAAAAAGAAGTGCTGCCGCTCTTATATAGAGCTTTAAAAGATAAAACGGTAACCGTCAGAAGAACTGCAGGCGATTGTTTATCTGATTTAGGTTTTTCAGAGGCAGCCGAAGAAATGGCAGGAGCATTGCAAGATCCAAGCAAATTAGTCAGGTGGAGGGCAGCCATGTTTCTTTATGAAATAGGCGATGAAAAGTCCCTCCCTGCTCTTAATGCAGCCGCAAACGACCCTGAATTTGAAGTTAGTCTGCAAGTGAAAATGGCCATTGAAAGAATCGAAGGCGGCGAAGAAGCAAAAGGTTCTGTCTGGAAACAAATGACAGAGGCTAGAAAAACAGAACAGTAATTTTGTAAAAAAGCAAACAATATAGTATTCTAAAAAGGAAGAAATGGAGTGATTATTGATGTCAAATGCTTATGAAGAATATATGAAACAAATGGTCGTACCAATGCGCGAAGAATTAACAAGAGCGGGATTCGACGAGTTAACAACAGTAGAAGCCGTTGAGGAATTTATGGAGAAAACGAACGGGACTGCACTAGTTGTTGTGAATTCTGTATGCGGATGCGCCGCTGGCTTAGCCCGTCCTGCTGCAACCCAAGCGATATTAAATAGTGAGAAAAAGCCTGAACATTTAGTAACAGTTTTTGCTGGCCAAGATAAAGAAGCAACCGCCAAAATGCGCGAGTATTTTGGGGGTATTGAGCCTTCCTCACCCTCAATGGCGTTAATTAAGGATAAAAAGGTAGTTCATTTCATTCCAAGACATGATATCGAAGGCATGCCAATGGAAGCTGTTATGGAAAATCTAATGGGTGCATTGGAAGCTCATTGTTAAGATGGATGTCATTTGACATCCTTTTTTTTTTATTTTAATACCAGTAAAGATAAAAACAGTATAAACTCTTTTCCATTTTCCCTAAAAAAGAAGTATAATATTTTGTAACAAAACACAAATTCAGAAAATTCCTTACTATAAAGGTGTGAACTAGAATGAATAAGTGGCTCCGTAAATCCCTATTTGCCCTGATTTCCGTGTTAACATTTGGGCTTGTTACACCCACACAGTTAATCAACCCTGCTAATGCGGAAACGATGAGTGACCGTGATGCGATTGAAGCAACAGCGGCAAAAAGCAGCATCGCTACGCGAAGAGTTTTTGAAGAATCAGAGTTTGATAGAGAGTCGTTTATGGAAGAATTAATAAACCAAGCAAAACTACAATCCTATCAAAAATTCGGTTCCAAAATAAAGCCAGTGATTGAAAATGAATTTCGTGAAATTATCTTGCCGAATATCCAAATAGCACTAACCGAAACGGCTTCCCAATTTCCAGAAGATGTTTTAAAAAATCTTTCTATTACGGAGCAGCCTGGTGCAGGACTCTCTGAAAAAATTTTTAATATAAAAAACAGTGTTTCAGGGAAAGATATTTTACGTTTTCATGTAAGACGTGATAATCCACCAAAAGAAGGATTTTGGTTTAATTTTCATTACCATAGCTCCTGTGATGGTTTTCAAAGCCACCAGGACTTAGGGTCGATATATTGGGATAAAAATACACCACCAAAATGGATGAGTTAATATTTTCCATAAAAAATATACTTTAATAAACGAAACCTTTTTAAGAGAAACTCGTAAATAGACTATTACCATAATTGGAGGAATGAAAAAATGGCAGTAAGTTTATCAAAAGGTCAAAAAGTTGATTTAACTAAATCAAATCCAGGATTAACAAATGTGGTTGTGGGACTAGGCTGGGACACCAATAAATATGATGGTGGAAACGATTTTGACTTAGATTCATCAGTATTCCTTTTGGGAGAGAATGGCAAAGTCACGAATGAATCTGACTTTGTTTTCTACAATAATCCACAAGGAGCAGCTGGGGCTGTTGTACATAATGGAGATAATCGTACAGGTGCTGGTGACGGTGATGATGAACAAATAAATATCAATCTAACCAATGTTCCTGCAAACGTGCAGAGAATCGCTTTTACAATTACCATCCATGAAGCTGATAGTAGAAATCAGAACTTTGGTCAAGTTTCCAACGCATATGCTCGCATCTTCAATGAAGCTTCCGGTGAAGAACTTATTCGTTATGATTTAGGCGAAGATTTCTCCATTGAAACTGCAATAGTTGTTGGCGAATTATATCGTCACAACGGTGAATGGAAATTTAGTGCCATCGGCAGTGGTTATCAAGGTGGATTAGCAGCTTTAGCCACTGATTTCGGCTTATCAATCGGTTAATAAATAGAAAATAAGAGGACCGCAAATGGGTCCTTTTATAAAAATAGGAGACAATCTAGGAGGAATTCTTTTAATGACGGTTTTACAACATATATTGGATACTTACTCGCAGTTTTTTAATTGGGAAATGTGGGGAGAGGTATTAACAAATCCTGTAAGCTGGGGGCTAATTGGTACTTTGGTTATTCTTGAGGGATTACTATCTGCTGATAATGCCCTTGTACTAGCAGTAATGGTTAAACATTTGCCACCAGAAAAGCGGAAAAAAGCCCTTTTCTATGGACTTTTAGGTGCTTATATTTTCCGTTTCATCGCAATCGGAATCGGTGTTTTCCTTATTAAACTGTGGTGGGTGAAAATATTAGGAGCAGGATATCTTGCCTGGTTGTCGATTAAGTACTTCATGGACAAACGAAAAGGAGCCGAAAGTCACGAAGAAGAAGCTAAAGGAATAAACAAAAGCGGCTTATTGATCCGCCTTTTTGGTACCTTTTGGGGAACAGTAGCAGCCGTTGAATTAATGGATATTGCCTTTTCGGTTGATAGTGTACTCGCTGCGTTTGGTGTTAGTGAAGAGGTTTGGGTTTTATTAATTGGTGGTATGCTTGGTGTATTAATGATGCGTGGTGTCGCAGGTGTGTTCTTAACCTTAATTGACCGAGTGCCTGAATTAGAAACAACTGCCTATATTTTAATCCTGATTATTGCAGCGAAAATGCTTCTTGCTGTAGGTGGAATTAATATGGGGCATGTGACTTTCTTTATCATCTTACTAGTTACATTTGGAGCTACTTTCGTTGTTCACTATATGAATAAGAAAAAGGCAGCTGCCAAAGAAAATAATTCATAATAGTTGTTAAAAAATGGGGAGCTGACGAGAGTCCGTCTCCTCTATTTTTTAGCTATGAGGAAAGTATAAGTTCAACTACGCCTCTGTCTTCGCCCTTAGGGACTTGCCAGACGGCGAGTTTTCTTTACCTTTTAAAGAGGAGAAAATGGTTATGGAATTTTTTACATATTTTTATGAGGATGAAATTGAACGGTTTTTCTTTCGGAGGCCAGAGACGTTTACTAAATATTCAAACCGTGAACTTTTATCGTATGGGTTGGGTGCAACTCTATACATGCCTGCTACCCGGCCAAATATCCACCAGGAAATTCTATCAAAAAAGCACGAAGGGTTAACCTCCCTAGTAATTGATCTTGAAGATGCAGTAGGAGACAACGAGGTCCAAAAGGCCGAATTGCTGCTTGTTGAGGAATTAGTAAGGTTAAACGAGGGATTAAAAAAAGGATTTTTAAGTATTGTAGATTTACCACTGATGTTTATTCGGATTCGAAACCTTGAACAATTTAAACGGGTAACAGAACAATTAGGAACTGCAACGAACCTTTTAACAGGGGTAGTCTTGCCTAAGTTTAGTGCGGAAAATGGTGAAGAATTATTAACAATGGTACGTCAGATTCATTCAGGCTCACATCCTTTTTATGCCATGCCAATCATAGAAACAGCTAAGGTAATCCAGAAAGAAACTAGAATGGAAGAATTAATGAATATTAAGCATCTGCTCGATCGATATAAAGATTATATTCTGAATGTTCGAATTGGTGCAACCGACTTTAGTGGCTTGTATGGAATCCGCCGCAGTGTGGATACCACTGTATATGATATAGCTGTTTTAAGAGATTGTATTTCTGATATCATTAATGTCTTTCAACGATTTGAGAGCCCGTATGTAGTGTCGGGCCCAGTTTGGGAATACTTTTCTGCCCAAAAGAGGATGCTGAAGCCACAGCTTCGGCAAACTCCGTTTCGCGAACGGTATGGCGAGGAGGGTCTTAAATGGAGAGCAAAATTAATTGATGAAAATATGGATGGATTGATCCGTGAGGTCCTTATGGATATTAACAATGGCATTACAGGAAAAACAATTATTCATCCATCGCATATTAAAGTCGTTCAGGCCCTTAATGCTGTATCCTACGAGGACTATAATGATGCCAGCAATATAATAAAAGCGGGTAATGGGAATATTGGGGTTATGAAAAGTGATTTTGCTAATAAGATGAACGAGGTCAAACCTCATTATTATTGGGCGAAAAAAACTCTACTAAAATCACAGCTTTACGGGGTGCTACATGAAGAATACACAAACATTGACCTTATCAAAAAAGAAGTATACGTTCAACATTCTTGACTCCATTGATGTGGAAATCGAGGTAGTTGCAAATCAGTATAAAATCCCAATCGACGAGTTATTTACAATGGCGGCACGAATTAATAAGAAGCGTTCCTTTTTGTTCGTAAGTAAAGTGCTAGGCAAGCATTTACCGATTAACCCCAATAAGGGTCTTATCACGGCTGCCCTTCTTGCTGCAAGATATGTAGAATCAGTAAAGGGATTTGAGTGTGTCGAAAAAGAGAGATTGCTATCTTTATTTTTTCTAGGCAATTCCTTTAAAAGTCAATCCTTTATTCCATCAAGTATTAATCCCGTTGTTATTGGGTTTGCCGAAACGGCCACTGCACTGGGACATGCTTTTTTTGATTGTTTTCAAGCTGCAGAGTTCTTTCATACGACAAGGGAAGAACCAAGTGGACTAAATCCTGCAATTGCCTTTGAGGAGGAACACTCTCACGCTACCTCTCACCGCTGTTATATTCCACTTGAAATGATTGACCATAATCGAGAAATCATACTTGTTGATGATGAAATAACAACTGGTAAAACGGCTTTAAACATAATTAAATCTATTCATGGTAAATTTCCGAGACAAGAATACACCGTAGTCAGTATTTTGGATTGGCGTTCACAGGAAGATCAACAAAATTTTTTAAGGATCGAAAATGAATTAGGGATAAAGATTAATGTGGTCAGCTTATTATCTGGTCATGTACAAGTGACACAACTGAAAGAGATGAGTGATTTTTGTAATAGAGAGTATATGGACGAGGGTGGAGCTTCCTCTTTAGAAAAGCTCCATCTTGGCTCTTTTTTTACAGCTACCCCTTATACCTCTAGTACTCTTTTAAAAAAGCCGCGATATATTTCAGAGACAGGACGCTTCGGTGTGTGTAGTCTTGACAATAATTCAATCCATGAAAATATTTCAGCGGCAGCCCAGTTTTTAAAACAAAAAAGAACTGGACAAAAAACTTTATGTCTTGGAACTGGTGAATTTATGTATCTGCCAATGAAATTGGCAGCAGAAATGGGCAGCGGTGTATTATATCAATCAACGACAAGAAGTCCAATCTATATTGAAAACAAAGAGGGATATGGGGCAAGGTATGGGGTTAATTTTCCCAATCCAGAAGACCATGGGGTTTCTCACTTTGTTTATAATATTTCACCGGGACAGTATGATGAATTATTTATCTTTTTCGAGAGAGAAGTAGAAGAAATTCAGCTGCAGCCAATGCTTAAAGAATTGGGGAAAACAGCGATAAAAACAATTAAAATTGTCTTTTTTTCGGAAAACAGAGGTGAATAGTATGCAAAAAATAGTCAACAAACCAGCAAAAATCGGAACATACCACGATGATGATGTTTTATTTTTACTAAAGGATTTAAGTGAAATAAAACTAGAAGATTCAGCGGTTAATCGTGAATCGAAGATCCAATCTGGGGGACATTATAGTGAATCTTTACCAATTGAATATCAGCCTCCAAAGGAATATATTGATTTGTTCTGGAAAACTTTACAAGAATATAAACAAAAAATGGCCTTGTGTGTTGGAATTGTGGCAGAACAAATCTTTCGTTTGAAAGGGAAACAAACCGTTCTCGTTTCTCTTGCCAGGGCAGGTACACCGATTGGAATATTAATTAAAAGATATATTAAAATGCGCTACGATGTTTCTCTACCGCATTATAGCATTTCTATCATCCGTGATCGCGGGATTGATGAAAATGCACTTCAATATATTTGTCAAGAGCATCCTGACGGCATTATTCAATTTGTTGATGGCTGGACAGGCAAGGGGGCTATCACGAGAGAATTGACAAAGGCCTGTCAGGAGTATGAAAAAAGGTATGGCATCGGACTTGATGACACACTCGCCGTCCTTGCTGATCCTGGTTACTGCACCACTGTTTTTGGAACAAGGGAGGACTTTTTGATCCCGAGTGCATGTTTAAACTCGACCGTTTCAGGGCTTGTAAGCCGGACAGTCTTAAATAAGCAATACATCAGGAAGGATGATTTTCACGGGGCTAAATTTTATCGTGATTTACTTCCTGTCGATGTCTCTAATGATTTCGTTGATTTGATAACGGACCAGTTTTCACTTGTGTGGAAGGAAGCAGCTGCCACTGCTATAGAAAAGAGTCTAAAGACAATTGATACCGGGTTTTTAGGGATGGAGGACGTTAAGAGAATTCAAGCGGAATTTTCAATAGATAGCACACATTATATTAAGCCTGGAGTAGGTGAGACTACTCGCGTTCTTCTCCGCAGAGTTCCTTGGAAAATTTTAGTGAATGATCCTGAAAGCCCGTATCTTAAACACATCCTTATGCTTGCAGAAGAAAAAGGAGTCGAAGTAGTTTCCTATCCAGATATGAAATATGTATGCTGTGGATTAATTAAATCAGTTAAGGTGATGCCAAAATGATTTTTGCATCCGACCTTGATCGCACATTAATGTATTCCCAACGTGCAATTGAAGAATTAGGTGAACCGAAAGGAATCATTCTGAAGCCTGTTGAACAAAAGGATGGCAACTGGGTAGGTTATATGACTGAAAGTTCTTTTATTAAGCTAAAAGAGCTTTCTCGTCAAAGCTTATTCGTTCCTGTTACAACGAGAACAACTGAGCAATTTAAGCGATTCATTATTTTTAAGAGCGAGATTCACATAAAATATGCGATAACTGCAAACGGTGCTTATATTCTTTATCAGGGTGCACCGATGAAGGAATGGTCTAACTATATTGAAAAATGTTTGCACTTCGAGTCTGTTTCACAAGCCGAATTGCTCTCTATATTGCAAAGCGTAGGCGTTCGTCTTGATGGGGAAAAGAAGCAGGCAGAACATTTGTTTTTCTACTACATATTAAATAGCCTTCCAGCTGCTTCTGAAATAGAGTCAATCCATGTTGTGGCTGCCAAATATGGCTGGAGGATTTCCTTACAAGGAAGGAAACTCTACTTTATTCCCAAGGCAATCAGTAAAGGAAGTGCACTAGAATTTATTTGTAACCTTGAAGGGATGAGGGCGTTTGCAGGAGCAGGGGACTCCATCCTAGACTGGGACTTTCTGCAGAACTGCGAATATCGATTTGTACCAAACCACGGGGAACTTGCACGTGTTCTTGCAAATGTTCCGGGCACCAATAATCATATTCTTACAAAAAAACAAGGTGTCGGTGCGGGAGAAGAGATTCTAATGCAATTTCATAAACTATTATACTGACATGTTAACCTTTCATGATTCGACTAAAAATAAAATAGTAAAAGCAAGAGAATAAGCTAAAGCTTGCAATAAAGAAGAGAATGCACATGGCAAATGAATGGATGGCAGGAGAAAGTAATAGTGTGAAAATAAGGCTGAACACAAATAAATCTAGATAGATAAATAGGTCGGAAACCATCAATTCCATCAACAGATTCAATTCTTCTTGAACCTGTTCCATCTTTGGCCGTTTATATAGAAATCTCAATCGAGTCACCTACTTTAGTGTGAGTACTCAAATAGTATGTAAGGACAAGGAAAAAGGTGAAAAATGAGGAAACAGCCCTAATAATGAAACATTTTTAAATGACTTTCGTATAAACAAATGAACCAATTAACTAACTATGATATGATGATAAGGAAATCTTACATAATTTGCTATTAGAAAAGCGGTGGTGACTCTAAAGTTGCTGGGCACTGGAGCTGGACAATTCTTCACAGATAATTCTTTTTTTCTTATTTGTGAAAAAAGCTTTCGCTTTTAGAGGAAGGGATTATGAATGTATCCACCATTAAATCAGTTAAACGTCCGTCCTGTTTCCCTTTCATTTGAAAATTGGCAAGGCTTGCTAAAAAAAGCGCTGCCGGAGCGTCCAAATTATTCAGTTGAAAATGGGGCAATTCAAATTGGACAAGTAATAGGAAAGTTTTTAGGTATTCCAATTGATACGGATGAATATTATAACCAGCTTTTTGATTACATCCATAATAGGGAATGGAACCTAAACCTGCTAAGTGCAGAATCCCTTGATAAAACCATTAATAATGCTCACTTTCAATCCATTCAAAAAGTAATCAATATTAATAATGAACAGAAATTGTCAATCAACCGTTTCACGGCATTTCTTGACGGGGAACAGGTATTGCTAAAATCAAAGGTTCCGGTGATTCATCGAAAACTTAGAGAAGCGATGATTGCTACACTGGACCTGTATGCAAGACTTGAGACAAGCGGTATAAAAAATCATGAGCTAAGGCGAATCCTGGTGGATATTGTGAAGTGGTCAATCAACCATTTACAACCACCATTAGAGCAGGCAGACCCGCAAAAAGAGATGCCAAAATTTTTGTGGTATGGTGATTTTAAAAAAAGCCATCAATATTTTTTGTTTTATTTACTAAAGCTTGGCTGTGATATCGTTATTTTTCATCCAGAAGGCAGCGATATTTTATCGGGATTGACGGATGAAGAGATATTTACCCATCACTTCCCAAAAAAGCAGCCGGCAGAGCCGTTTCCTAAACAAAAACGGAGTCGGAAAACTACCGTTGCCTATCGGGCTTCCAAAGAGATTGAGACCATTTTAAACCAAGAAGGGTCGGGCCTGTATAAACCATGGCAATTAAGGGATTACACTCCGTCGTCGATTACATTAAAAACGACCTATGACGAGCTATTTATTCTTTGTAAAGAAATTGCGATGGTTCGGCCTGATTTCTTCGTCGGGAATGGACAGGTTAAAATTCCGTCTATTTTTGCAAAAGTACAAGGCGTTAGTAAAAATCGTAAAGAATACTGGGATCGGCTGCAATCGCTAAGTCAATTAGAACATAGTTTACTGATTCGAAAACTGCCCTTTACCATCCCCAACAACAGCGATTTTCGTTTTCATTATCGAAACGCACTTGGCAAGGATGGACTAGTAATCCCAGAAAAAATGATGCAAGCACACTACTGGCCGTTTTCCTTTTTAGCAACAGGTTTACAAAAAGGCATTGCCAGTGCGGTGAGGAGAATCTGTGGAAAACCCGGATTAAAGCCTTTGCCGATGGAAAGCCTTGAAGAAGTAAAAATGTATCTATTTACACAGGCCATGTTTATGCCAAAATATATTATTCAATTGATGGAGAGATTTGATTATTCCCAGCATGTTCCGAAATTAATGATTTACAATAATGAATCAACAGGACCCTTATCAAGGTCGGATGCGGCACTGCTGCTGCTCCTTAATCAATTTGGGATTGATATCATCCTGTACAATCCTCCAGGACATAATGATATTGAAAATTATCTCGATGAACGATTATTTGATAAACACTGGCTTGATGATGTGGTATTTGACCTAGAATTCAAAGAGCCATCTCTATTCAAAAAAGGGATTTTTCAAGGAATCTTAAAAAATTTAAGGGGAGATTAAACAGTGAGTCTATCGCCAAATCCATCCAGCGGTTTAACACCAAAAGGTAAAGAGGATGTCCTTACTGAAACGAAAGTATCCGATATCAAACTCGCACTTCGCAAAGAACCAGAAATTCAAAATTTAGCCCGTACTATTGATGAGCGCGACCAAATTCAAATATTGGAATTTGGGAAAGAGCCGGCTGTCCAGATTTCACGGTTTTCGGATCAAATTCTCGGCAATATGCGGACAACCAAAGTGGAAGACTCCGGTGAATTATTAAAACAGCTTGGACGCATTATGGATAAATTTGATGCGAAAGATTTCCAAAAGACATCAGGGGGATTTTTCGGGAAGCTCTTTAAAAAAGGCGAGAAAATGGTAGAAAAGCTATTCGGTAAGTATCAGACCATGGGTTCTGAAATTGACAAAGTATATGTAGAAATTTCGAAATATCAGCATGAAATGGTTGATTCAACGAGTATGCTTGAGCAAATGTACGAGCAAAACTATCAATACTATTTAACGCTAGAAAAATATATTGTTGCCGGTGAATTAAAGGTGGAAGAACTGAAAAATGTCCAGCTTCCACAGCTCGAAGCACGCGTCTCTTCAGGTGACCAGCTTGCTTCGATGCAGTTGGATTCATTGAAAAATGCGATTGAACTGTTAGAGCAAAGAATTTACGATTTAGAAATGGCAAAAATGGTGTCCTTACAAACAGCACCGCAAATCCGTTTATTACAAAGAGGAAATACAAAACTGATTGGAAAAATTAATTCTGCTTTTGTTACGACGATCCCTATTTTTAAAAATGGTTTAATTCAAGCTGTCGCAGCGAAAAGACAAAAGCTTGTTGCTGATTCGATGAGTGAGCTTGACCGCAGGACAAATGAAATGCTCCTTAAAAATGCTCAGAACATTTCACAGCAAAGTACCGATATTGCAAGGCTTGCCGGCGGACCAAGTATTAAAATCGAGACGATTGAAGAATCCTGGAATATTATCATCAAAGGGATGCAGGAAACAAGAGCAATTGAAGAAGAGAATAAACGGGCACGAATTGAGGGTACAAAACGACTAGAACAGCTGCAGGAAAACTTTAAAAAATTGAAACAATCATAAGTACAATATTGTTGTTTATCTACTAATAATTATTATGAGGTGAAGGAAATGGCTATTAATTTGCAAAAAGGTCAACGCGTAGATTTAACAAAAGGTAATCCAGGGCTTTCAAAAATTGTGGTAGGATTAGGCTGGGATCCAGTTCAAAGTGGAAAGAGCGGCGGCTTATTAGGCGGTTTATTCGGCGGCGGTGGCGGTGCTAATGTTGACTGTGATGCATCTGTAATTTTGTTAGGTGCGAATGACAAGCTCCAATCCAATAAGGATGTTGTTTATTTTGGTAACTTAAAAAGCAATGACGGAAGTGTCCAGCACTCAGGCGATAACTTGACTGGTGATGGAGATGGCGATGATGAGCAAATCATGGTAGATTTAAGCAGGGTACCTTCTTCTATTCAAAAGCTTGTTTTCGTTGTAAATATTTATGATTGTGTAAAAAGGAAGCAGCATTTTGGTATGATACAAAATGCGTTTATCAGAATTGTGAATCCTAGCAATAATCAAGAATTAATCCACTACAATTTATCTGATAATTATAGCGGACTAACATGCCTTGTAACTGGTGAAATTTATCGTAACGGTAATGAATGGAAGTTTGCTGCAATCGGCAGTGGCACAAACGTTGCCAGCCTTAGTGAAGTTGTTCGTTCTTATAGTTAATTCAGAAAAGCAGAAACTGGACAATTTTAAAAGTTAGAATTTATGTTTACTTCTCTCTTAATATAGCTCAGTACGAGGTGATTGATTTGGGTATTAACTTAGCAAAAGGACAAAGAATTGACTTAACGAAAACGAATCCTGGGTTAACAAAGGTCATTGTTGGCCTCGGCTGGGATACAAACCGTTATCACGGTGGTCAAGACTTTGATTTGGATGCATCTGCTTTTTTAACAGATGCAAACAGTAGAGCGGCGCAGGACTCCGACTTCATCTTTTATAATAATCTAGTCCACCCGTCTGGGGCGGTTGAACATACTGGGGATAATCGGACGGGTGAAGGCGATGGCGATGACGAGCAAATTAAAATTGATTTTAGTAAGGTTCCTTCCCATATCCACCGGATTGCGATTACCGTCACGATTCATGATGCCGATGCAAGAAACCAAAACTTTGGTCAAGTCTCCAATGCCTTTGTACGTGTCGTGGATGAAGAGACCGGCCGCGAAATTTTAAGGTTTGACCTTGGTGAGGACTTTTCAGTTGAAACGGCTGTTGTTATTTGCGAGCTTTACCGTCATAACGGGGATTGGAAATTCAATGCTGTCGGAAGCGGTTTTGCCGGCGGTTTGGCTTCCCTTTGCCGAAACTTTGGGTTAGACGTGTAACCTTTTATTTTTGAGAAGCTGCCAATTTTGGTAGCTTCTTTCCTTGTTTAATATCCCAGAATTCCCTGTAATGTTCCTATCATTTACTCGAAATTCAAATCAGGTTGTTTTCATAGAAAGATTTGTTTGTTAAAATTAACTTTATGTAAAGATAGGAGTGTAGAACTTGAAACAATATTTAGAACTTTGTGAACACGTGTTAAAAAATGGTAATGTGAAGGGTGATCGCACGGGAACAGGAACAATCAGCACCTTTGGTTATCAAATGAGATTTAACTTGGAGGAAGGTTTTCCGCTCCTAACAACGAAAAAATTGCATCTAAAGTCGATTATTTATGAATTACTATGGTTCTTAAAAGGAGATACGAATGTTGGCTACCTACAGGAGAATGGAGTACGGATTTGGAATGAGTGGGCCGATGAGAACGGTGAATTAGGGCCTGTCTATGGTCATCAATGGCGATCTTGGACAGGTGCTGATGGGAAAACAGTCGACCAAATCAGCGAATTAATCGAGCAAATTAAGACAAACCCAAATTCACGCCGATTACTTGTCAATGCCTGGAATGTAGCAGAAATTGACAATATGGCCCTGCCGCCTTGCCATTGTCTCTTTCAATTTTACGTGGCCGATGGGAAATTGTCCTGTCAGCTATATCAACGATCTGCTGACGTCTTTCTGGGTGTCCCATTTAATATTGCTTCTTATGCCCTATTAACATTAATGGTTGCCCAAGTATGTGATTTAAAGCCAGGTGAATTTATCCATACATTTGGAGATGTGCATATCTACCAAAACCATCTTGAGCAGGTGAAAATGCAAATGGATCGTGAACCACGGGCATTGCCAGTTCTCAAAATAAACCCAAACGTAAAGGATATTTATTCTTTTGAATTTGAAGATTTTACATTAGAAGGCTATGACCCACATCCCCACATTAAAGGAGTAGTTAGTGTATGATATCCTTTATCGTTGCTATGGATAAAAATCAGACCATTGGCAAGGACAATCAACTGCCATGGCATTTGCCTGAGGACTTGAAGTTCTTTAAGAGGGTAACCATGGGCCACCCGATTGCAATGGGGAGAAAGACTCATGAATCGATAGGTCGTGTTCTTCCGGGCCGTGAAAATATTATCATTACCCGTAATCCTTCCTATCAATGTGATGAATGTACTGTTTTTTACTCAATTGAGGAGTTTGTAAAGTATAGCCACAATCGAAATGGCGAAATTTTTGTCATTGGCGGAGCGGAAATATTTCGAGAATTACTTCCTTTCGCAGATTGTCTATATATTACCTATATTGATGAAACCTTTGAAGGGGACACCTTTTTCCCAGAATTTAACCACGTTGAATGGTTACTTACCACTAATGAAACAGGGATAAAAAATGAAAAAAATCCCTACGATTATGAATTTAGGGTTTATCACCGAAAATAATAGTCCATGGAAAGAAGCATCAGCATATTTCTGCTGGTGCTATTCTATATTTTCTATAAAGTTACGACTACAAATGTGTCCCATTTAATTCGTATTCTGCCATTTTTTTAAGCATACCTCTGAATTCATGGGGATGGCAAAATTCTTCCTCTTGGAAATGTGATTTCACCCAGGCAATTAATTCAATTGAACTATTGAAATACTCTCCACTTCGATCGCTTTTACGAATGGTATATCTTCCATTGTCATCATCAATTGTAACTTCCACAGGGAGGGCACCATCAAAACTGCTTAGTGAAAATTCCATCCTCATCACTTCCAATCCATTGGTTTTATAATTTTCATACAGTATATGTTCTTGAGTTCAAATTATATGTAATAAAAAATAAGTTGGCAAAATATTTTAAGAATTAAATCAATTACTTGAAGATTGACTTACGCTATCTTAATTGTTAAATTGTCTATAGTGATAAATAATTTAAATTGAATTGCTTAATATCACTCTAAGTTATTTTTCATACGATTTGTGAAATTACTATGAATTATTGCAAATAATTAACGCAAAAGGTTTTTTCAATACTATAATCATAGTAGAAATATACAACAATTAAAGGGGATGTAAATCCATGTTTTCTAATATTGGAATACCCGGATTAATCTTAATACTAACACTTGCATTAATTATTTTTGGACCAAAAAAACTTCCGGAAATCGGAAAAGCCTTCGGTCAAACATTAAAAGAATTTAAAAAATCAACTCGTGAACTTACGGATGATGTAATGGAAGATATTAACGAAGAAAAGAAAAAATTGACTAAATAAGGTGTAAGATTTTATGTCTTGCACCTTTTTCTCTCGAAGTTTATAACTGTAAGGATGCGTGAAAACATGTAAATCCTCAAAGAATTATTGAAATATACTGAGGGTTCCACACACGTTTCTTTTTTCAACCTTTGAAATTGGCAGGGGAAGTACATGGAAGATAAAGAATTAAATTTAGTTGATCATTTAGAGGAATTGCGTAAACGGATTATCATCTCAGCTCTGGCTTTTGTCGTTTTTTTTATCGTTGGTTTTATTTATGTAGATAAAATCTATAAATGGTTTGTTGGAGATACCAAACTTCTCGTGCTTGGACCTAGTGATATCATGTGGATTTATTTCATGATTGCAGGCATTGTGGCGATTGCAGGAACGATTCCAGTTTTAGCATTGCAAATTTGGTTATTTGTAAAACCTGCCTTAAGGCCTATTGAAAGAAAGACGACCCTTTCATATGTTCCTGCATTATTTCTTTTATTTATTTGCGGTCTTGCATTTGGTTATTTTGCAATTTTTCCAATGGTGCTAGACTTTTTGGTGAATATGGGTCAGGATATGTTTGTTACCAACTTCACTGCAGAAAGGTATTTTAGCTTTATTTTGAATATGACCCTGCCATTTGGGGTGTTGTTCGAGCTTCCCGTTGTAGTTATGTTTTTAACTTCACTGGGAATTATTAATCCGTTTGTCTTAGCGAAAATTCGTAAATATGCCTATTTTGTTCTCATTATCATTGCTGTTGTTATTACACCACCAGATTTCATGTCTGATTTTGTCGTAACATTACCACTTTTACTTCTGTATGAGGTCAGTATTAATTTATCGAAGTTCGTTTATCGTAAACGGTTAAAGAAACAGCAAGCTGAGGAACAAGAGGATGAAAAAGAAGAAGCAATTGAAGTGTAAATGTAATCGACTAGAGACCTTAAGGGAAATAATCCCCTTAAGGTCTTTTTAATTTGACTTTATTAGATTCCCATTCAATTCAGGCACTTTTAATCCTAGTCTCGATAAATGCTTGCGAATTCCGCCCCGCTCCCACGTTTTGAGAATGGTGTTTTCCAAGCTCTTTTTAGGATAAAAAATACCCACATTTGTTAATTCCTCAAAGTTCAACCCTTGTTTTACATATTTGATAATTTTTTCGTCCCGACGTTCGATGATGGCTAGGAACTTTTCCATCGCTTCTTTAAATTCCTGCTTAGAGAATATGCCTTTTTGATGACCAGTAATGTAAGTGTCCGCATCAAGTGTAAGAAGACGTTTCCCTGAGGCAATAAAATCTTCAATATCTCCATCGGTCCCATTATACCAAGGACCAAAGGTTGTCATGTCATAATCGCCACTAAAGACTATACCTAGCTCAGGAAAGTACGGGCATGCTAGACCACGTGTATGACCTGGAGTGTGTAAAAATGTTACTTTTACCTCTCCAAATTTATAGTCTGTTTCATAATTATAGGTTCCTGATATTTCGCCAAGATTTTTCACCCATTCCTTGGGAACAGTATTTTTCCACTTTTCAACACCATCAGCTCCCCATTCCTGATAAATTCCATTTACTCTTGCAACCCCTTCAATGGTTAGCGACGTCTTAAATTCAATCGGATTAATCAATTTTTTGGTCTCGTTGAATAGATAGTTATGAAGGGTGTGATCAGGGTGGTAATGTGTATTCATGATGACCTTGACCCCAAATTCGCGGTCTATATCTTTCAGCGCCTTTGGATCAGCACCAGTATCAATCAAAATCTTTTCAGGACAGTTTAAATAAAGACTCCTAGAATAGGGAACTTTACTAGAGTTAGGCCCTTCTACAACTACAATTGGACCAATTCGGTTCATTGTCATCACCTTTCATCACTTATTTTTATTTTAAATCTTTCTACGTTGACTGAATGCTCATTCATAATATCATAATTTTCAAAAAGGTAAAAGCGGATTCTTCAATTTCATTATCAATACCCAAACTTGAATGGGTGTCTTACTTTTATAACTGTTTTAAATCCAAGTTTTTTGGCTATTAATAGATTTTTTGGTAAAAATAAAAAAAATTAACTGGACAAAGGTGATACTAATGTTCAAATGGATCACAGGGAAAAAATCTCCAGAGGAAAGAAAAACGCATAGCCAAAGGATTGATGAATTAAAGGAACAAATAAAAAGTCAACTCCATGTAGGAGAAAATCTGATTTTTAGGACATTAAAAAGGGATGGACAGAAATTAGTATTTTGCTACATGGATAGCCAAATAGAGAGTATGAGTCTTGATCAATTAATACTTATCCCGATTCAAAAACATACCCAAACGGAGTGGACCTGTGAAGCGATTGCGCAAATCCTTCCGATTGCTAACTTAACTGCAAACAATCAATTAGACGATGTGGTTGAGGGGATAAACGGTGGAAGCGTATATATTTATGTTGAGGGACAGCCTTATGGAATCCTTGCCGATATTAGTAAAACGATAGAACGGAGCATTGAAAAGGCCGAAACAGAATCATTGGTATATGGACCCAAAATCGCTTTTACGGAATGCCTGGACAGTAATATTAATATTTTAAGGCAAAACATAAAAGACTTAAATTTGTGTATGGAAGATATGACTGTTGGAACAAGATCCAAAGCAAAGGTAAAGCTTGTTTATATTAAGGACATAGCAGATGAAGAACATGTGAACACATTTCGGGAGAGAATAAGTCAACTAAAACTAGACCATGTAGCTGGAAGCACCGTGCTTGGACAATTGCTTGAAAATAATAGCTGGACGGTTTTCCCGCAATTAGTCACGACAGAGCTTCCTGATCGAGTCACGATTGCCTTAATGAGAGGCAAGGTTGTGGTCTTAATGGACCGGAGTCCCGATGCTTTATATGGTCCGGCGCCGTTCTTTTCCTTTTTTGAATCAACAGAAGATGTCTATATGCGCTGGAACATGGGACTAGCTTTACGCTTTCTACGTTTACAGGCAGCCTTTATATCGGTCCTTTTGACACCTGCTTATGTGGCGGTTTTAACCTACCATTATGAAGTGATTCCATCTCCCTTGCTTGTATCATTAGGTCAATCAAGGTCAAATGTTCCATTCCCACCCGTCTTTGAAGCCCTTCTTCTTGAATTTTTTATCGAACTGTTGCGTGAGGCAGGGGCAAGACTGCCAACAAAAGTGGGCCAGACGATGGGTATTGTTGGCGGTATTGTCATTGGTCAAGCAGCCGTTGATGCTGGGTTCACGAGTAATATTTTAATCATTATCATTGCTTTAAGTGCATTAGGCTCGTTTACAACACCAAGTTACCTTATGGGTACCTCTATTCGAATGATACGTTTTCCGATTATTTTAATGGCTGGCCTATGGGGTGGGATTGGGATAATGGTTTCTTTTTGTTTTCTGCTCATTCATCTCATTAAATTGGATACAGTAGGTGGACCCTATCTTTCGCCAGTTTATCCATTTAGGTGGCAGGATTTAAGATACAGTTTTTTAAAGATGCCCTCTCAATATCTAACTAAAAGGCCCTTAACGAACCATCCTGGGGATGATATTAGTTTTTCTGGAAAAAAAGCAAAGAAAAAGGATGTAGATGAATAGGGGCGGTCAGAATGAAAGTAAATTTACATCCAAAAGAAAGTTTGCTGTTTAATGCAGTTCTTCTTATATTTATCATACATGGTGTCCAAACAGGGGTAGGTTTAGTTGGATTACCTAGAATAGTCTACTTGGCAGCAAAACATGATGCATGGATAGCTGTTTTTTTAGGAGGAATAACATCTTCCATTGTTTTAGCTGCTATGGTGCTAATGCTAAGAAAATATGACAGTGCCGATTTATATGGCATCCAGGTAGATGTATATGGAAAATGGCTAGGGAATGCCATGAACATAATTTACATGCTTTATATGACATTATGTTATTTCATTATCCTAATGAATTATATTGAAATAGTCCAAGCTTGGATTTTCCCTGACTTACGAACATGGCAAATCTCTTTGGTTTTAATGCTTTTATCCATTTATGCGGTAAATGGTGGAATTCGGGTAATTGTGGGTGTTACTTTTCTTTCGGTGTTAGGGACAGCTTGGTTAATTTTAATTCTTTTTGTGCCGATGCATTATTCTGATCCTAAACATCTATTTCCCATCTTGAATGTGGATTTCATCCATATTATAAGAGGAATTTATAAGACCACCCTGTCAATATTAGGTTTTGAACTACTGATGTTCATCTATCCATATGTAAAAGATAAAAAAAAGGTTTTCCTTTATTCCCAAATTGGTAACTTGTATACAACAATCGCTTTTTCACTTACTACCATGGTCTCTATCACTTTCTTTGCAGAAAATAGTTTAGCACGCACGATTTGGCCGGTATTGTCGATGTTTAAAATCGTCAGGCTTCCTAATTTAGAAAGATTTGAATTTATTGCTGTTTCTTTTTGGATGTTAATTATCTTGCCAAATATGTGTTTCTATTTATGGGCAACCTCTAAAGGTTTTAGCAGGGTAATGAGTTGGAAACAAAGAAAGGGAATTTGGGTGATTGCTCTTTTGGTATGGGGCGGAACTTTTTTTATTAAATCTAGATATCAAATGAATGAAATAACGGATTTAGTTGCAAAATTGGGTTTTGTCATGGCGTTTTGCTATCCAGTACTCCTTTCAATAATAGTGGTTATAAAAAAGTGGCTCATAGGGAGGAAGAAAACAAGTGCGGAATCGTCATAAAGGCAAAATGATTATCATCTTTGTTTGCTGTATAATTATTATGACTAACACAAGTTGCGTTCAACAGAAGTCCCTTGAAAAATTAGGGCTTATAACGATAGCTGGCTTCGACCTGGTGGAGGAAAACAAAATTATGGGAACAGCAGTTGTTCAAAAATTTGATCCATTGACACAAACCGAATCAAAAGTTATAACGGCATTCGCAAAAACGAGTAAAGGATTAAGGCAGCAAGAAAATTTACAATCAAACCAAAGATTGGTTTCAGGCCAGCTACGAACAGTTATTTACAGTAGAGAACTCGCAGAGAAGGGAATTAGCCAGCTTGTAGACACATTAAATCGCGACTCAGCGATTGGAAATATGGTCTATATAACAATAGCGGACAAGTCCGCATCCGAGATTTTAAAAAATGGCCAAAATAAACCAGATATTAACCTAGGTACCTATGTTTATAATTTAATTCAACAAAATGTGGAGGGGGAACAAATTATATCTCCCACATTACATGAGTTTAACCATAATTTATTTGAAGTAGGGAAGGATCCCGTACTACCCATCCTAAAGGTGAAAAATAAAAATGTGATTATTTCAGGGGTTGGACTGTTTAAAAACGACCGACTTATAGGCGATATAAAAGGCGGAGAACTTTTCTATTTAAAAATTTTAATCGATTCTAGTAGAGCAGGGGCCCGAGAAATTGGAATTGAGAAAAAACAATTACAGAGATTGATGATAAAAAATCCCCTTTTTCCGGAATCTCCTATTTATAGTAAAGCATTTTTGATTATTGATAACATTCGCAGTAAAACAAAAATAAAGTTAGTTGATAAGAAGAATCTTCATTTCAAAATAACCATAAATTTAGCTTCAAGATTATTAGAAATGACGGAAGCCTTAGATTTATCCACACCAGAATCGATGAAGTATCTTGAAAACACCCTTGGTAAAGTGATGAAAAAGGATGTGGAAGACTTACTTCTGCATTTTAAAGAGTTAGAGATCGATCCCATTGGATTTGGGAATGAATACGAAGCCCATCACAGAGGTAAACCAGAAACTATGAATGAGTGGAGAGAAAAATATAAACATGCTACCTTTGAAGTACATGTGAAAAATACAATTGAACGAACAGGTGTAATGGATTAAGGAATGCTGTTTACTTTCATTTATCAGCTAACTTTGTTAAACTACTACCGAAAGAAATAGACAAGTTGTAGGTGATCGAGATGAAAGTACGCTTTCTGTTATTATTCGTAATTATTAGTACCCTTTTATTGTCAGCGTGTGGTAAAAAAGGAATTGAAAATGCTGTAAATTGGCCTGTTAAGGATTTTACAGCAACGGCACAAGATAACAAGCCATTCGGTTTAAAAGATTTAAAAGGAAAGATTTGGATTTCCAATTTTATGTTTACTAGTTGTGCAGATGTCTGCCCGCCGATGACCGCTAATATGACAAAATTACAAGAAAAGGTCAAAGCGGAAGGCTTGAAGAATGTAGAATTCGTTTCCTTCAGTGTGGATCCGACAGTCGATACGCCTGAAATCTTAGCCAAATATGCTAGTCAATTTGGTGTGGATTTTAAAAATTGGACCTTCATAACCGGTTATTCGCAAGAGTTTATTGAAACTTATGCTGCGAAGAACTTCAAGACCATTGTCAAGAAACCTACAGAAGGGAGTCAGGTCATACATCAAACCTTTCTCTACCTAGTTGACAAAGAAGGGAATATCAAAAAAACATACAGTGGATATGAGAATGTTCCTTTTGATGAAATAATCAAGGATATCAAGACATTGGAATAGACCTATTCATTGGTCTATTTTTTTTACTATGAATAGGATATAGTACAATTTGTTTTGAATGATTTTAGGAGTGGTATAATAGAAATAATTTAGAAGGCAGGTGAATAGAAATTGAAAAAGTTTTTACCCCTTCTACTTTTTTTAGTATTGTTGTTAAGCTCATGTAGTCAATCCGCTTCACCGGTGCTGCATCAAGAAAAGAAAGTCTCTGCCCAAGTTTTTGAACAAATCCCCGCTGATTTTTTTCCACGAAAATTGACAGTATTATCGGCTGGTGATTCTTTAACACAAGGTGTCGGAGATAGTACAGACCAAGGCGGCTATCTGCCTTATTTAAAAACGATGCTCGAAAAAGAAAAAGGAATAAAAGAAGTTGATTTTTATAATTTTGGAGTTAAGGGTAATCGGACGACTCAATTGCTTAAAAGACTGAAATCGCCAGAAATAAAGCCCGTATTACAAAAAGCTGATTTGGTCATTTTAACCATCGGTGGCAACGATATTATGAAAGTGATGAAAGATAATATATCAGACCTGCAGGTATCTGATTTTACAAAAGAAAAAGAATCCTATCGAAGCCATTTAACTCAAATTATCGAGGCAATTGCCCAAGAAAATCCCAACGCCACCATCGTACTGGTGGGTTTGTATAATCCGTTTTCAAAGTGGTTTTCGGATATTAAAGAAATGGATGAAATTGTTGCCGATTGGAATCAAGCTGGAAAAAGTGTAATTGCTCAAAATCCGAATGCTTATTTTGTTGAGATTGAGGACGTATTCTTGAATGCAGCCGAAAATCTTTTGTATAAAGATAATTTCCATCCCAATGACAAGGGTTATGAATTAATTGCCGAAAGGCTTAATGAGACATTAGAAACACGGGTTTTACCTGACCTTGAGAATGTGCCTTATACGGTTAATGCTGAGGAGAATTAGATGAAAAACAAATGGAAAATAGGCTTCCTTATTTTATTAGGAATAAATCTTTTAATTGCTATCATACTTTTTTCGCTGGTACTGGCCCCATCCACTGATAAGGAAATCAGTAAAATAAAAAATCCCAACACTGATGACTATGTTTCCTTTCATGTTAAATCAAATAAGTATGATTTAAATAGGTTAATTAATCACTATATGAAAGAAGAAGCTGCTGATTCGCCGATTGATTATCAGGTCATACTGGGTGCGGAAGTAGAACTATACGGAACATTACCGTTTTTTAGTGAAGAATTAAATTTAAAATTGACCTTCGAACCAGAGGCGCAAAAAAATGGTGATTTGGTATTAAAGCAAAAAACAATGTCAGTCGGGAAGCTACATCTACCCATTTCCTACGTGTTAAATTTTATTAGTGAAAACTATAAGCTGCCAAAAGGTGTGGAGATAAGGCCGAATGACCAACTGGTCTATATCCACATGCAGCAACTGAAACTAAAAAGTAATCTAAAAATCAAGGCAGACAAATTTGACCTGAAAAAGGATGACATTGCCTTTACTATATTAGTCCCAGTGAAATAGGTGCCATGATGGGCACCTATTTTTTAATCCTTTATGCAGATATATTGAAATTCTGGACTACCCTTGGATAAACCTAAAAAGACAATTGTGTAGCTTTCATTTGCTTTAAAATTGGACGAAGGCATAGGTAATATGATATCTCTGCTGCCTGCACTCCTTGCTTCCAAGTCTACAGTCATTGGTGTTAATCCTAAATAATCGGTAGCTTGTTTATAGGAAACTTTTGAAAAAATGATATCCCGGTCCTTTACGGCAATATCAAGCGGCGGGGAATCTTGTGATAAGTGAATAAAGCGGACCTTTGCTTCATTCAAAGGAACCTCTGGTTGATTCAAAAAAATGAGCAGGCGCATTTTTTTAACTGGGTCAATCGTGGTTAGCGTGTACGATTGGCCAGCTTCCACAGTTATATTTTTATTTAAGAAACTATCAACCATGTTTCCCGCTGGGTAAATATCAACATGGTATTTTCCAGCTTTCAGCGTTAAATCCGTACTGACCTGTTTAAAGGACAAATCTCTTATTTCCCTCTTTCCATTAATATACACATCAACATTTGGGGAATCGTATGAGGTATGAAGGAGGCGGACTTTGGCATCACCTTGGAATGATTGGGCAGTCGTGCGCATAAGGTTCATCGCTTTATTCATGTATTTATAATGTTTTAAATAAAAATGCATGTGTAAGTTTGGATTTGAGTATTTATAGGTTTGAGCTAACAAATCATACATTGCTGCTCGTTGGAGATAATCCGTTTGGGTTCTTTTCTCGGACATGTTATCAACTCCTTACAGTAGATTACACCATATTTTATTCAATTTGATATGGGTAGGTGTCTATCTATAAATTGAAGGAATAGGAATTTTGGGATATTTTATGGTCTCAAACCGTTTATTTTATTTTTGAATAAACATTCGGTATACTAAAATAAAATGAAAAGGGGTGGAAACGTGGAAAACAATCATCAGTTAGCGACATTTGCCGGCGGCTGTTTTTGGTGTATGGTGAAGCCGTTCGATGAACAGCCTGGGATTATCAATGTTTTGTCAGGGTATACTGGTGGAACGATAGCAAATCCGACTTATCAGCAAGTGTGTTCAGATACCACCGGTCATTATGAAGCGGTGCAAATTACCTTTGATCCGGACGTTTTTCCATATGAAAAATTGCTTGAATTATTTTGGCAGCAAATTGATCCAACCGACGCGGGCGGGCAGTTCTATGACCGCGGTCAATCGTATCAAACCGCAATTTTTTATCATAATGAAACCCAAAAAAAACTTGCTGAAGAATCAAAACAAGCATTGCAAGAAAGCGGTCGGTTTAATATGCCAATTGTGACACCGATTCTGCCGGCACAGACCTTTTATCCTGCTGAAGATTATCATCAACATTACTATAAGAAAAATCGAGCCCATTATGAGTCCTATCATGTCGGTTCAGGCCGTGCTGGGTTTATTGAAAGACATTGGGGGAACGAACATGCAAAATAAAGATGTGAAAAAAGAATTGACACCGATTCAGTATGAAGTTACGCAAAATAATGGTACGGAACCACCTTTTAGAAATGAATATTGGAATGAGACCAGAGCTGGGATTTATGTAGACATTGTCTCGGGGAAGCCATTATTTAGTTCACTAGATAAATTTGATGCTGGCTGCGGCTGGCCAAGCTTTACAAAACCGCTTGAAGATGAAGAAGTGGTTGAGAAAGCAGACACAAGTCATTTTATGGTGCGGACAGAAGTAAGAAGTAAATCGGCCAATTCCCATTTGGGTCATGTGTTTAATGACGGGCCAAATCCAACAGGCTTACGTTATTGCATCAACTCTGCTGCGTTACGGTTTATACCAAAGGATCGGCTAGAAGAAGAGGGTTACGGAGAATTTACCAAACTGTTTGAAGCAAAATAATGAGGACGTCCAATTTTGGACGCCCTTATTTTTGTTATATCAGTGAAATAAAAAATATTCAATGTCACTAAAGAAAAAAAGGAAATCACTATTATGATTCTTTTAAGTTCTTTTTCGAGGAAGAAGTCATTCCACCAGAAAGGACAAACTTCATAGCATCTTCCACTTTTATGTCAATAATCTCCACTTGTTCCTTTGGAATTAAGAAGGTAAACCCTGCTACTTGAAAGGTTTGCGGGATATAGATTGCAACATGGTCCTTTAACGGACTATAGAAGTCCTCTAATTGCTCAGAAGTGATAAAACCGATGCTTCTCATTTCCGTTCCAGGAATGACCACCAATACTACTTTAGAAAAGGATTTCTTATCGCCAAGGAAGGATTGAACCGTATCCTTGATGACGGAATAAATGGTCTTGACAACTGGAATTTTTTCTAACAGGTAATCAATTAGTTTAATTATTTTTCCCGTAACATACTTTGTAGACATCCAGCCTAACAGGGTAATTAAAATAAACGTCGTTAAAAGACCAATACCCGGAATGTAATCGTCTTTGAAAAAATGTTTAAGGGAGTTGCCTAACAAACCGTCTAAAAATAGAAAGGTTTTATAAATGACATACACCACTAGTATGATTGGGACTATTGTTAAAATGCCGTTAATAAAATTCTTTACTATAGATTTCATCCTATCACCTTCAAAAGTTATCATTGTCTTTCATAATATAGGCGAATGCACATACAGGTCAAGCACCTAGTTCATATGTTAACCATGAAAAGAAACAATTTATAGAGGAGTGAATGTTTATGTATCATGGATATGGATTTGATGGAGGCTGCGGTTATCCCGTAGGAGGCTACGGTTATCCCGTAGGAGGCTGCGGTTATCCTGCATACCCTGTAGGTGGAGGCTGCGGAGGCTGTGGCTTTGGTGGCTTTGCCTTAATCGTAGTCTTGTTTATTTTATTAATTATTATCGGTGCAAGCTGGAATTATTGTTAACATGAAAAAGGCTGATCTCCACGGATCAGCCTTTTTCTTAATAAAATTAACCAATCGTAACCTTTTCCTTTGGATAATTAAAATTTTCCTTACTGCCTTTGCCTCGTAAGATAAGTAAACACGTTACAATTCCTACTCTTCCAATAAACATCAAGATAATAATTAAAATTTCGCCAAATGTGGATAACCTAGGTGTTAACCCCAGTGATAATCCATTTGTTCCGAAGGCTGAAGTCACTTCGAAAATAACCTCAATAAGTGTTCCCTCTTCCGTTATGGAAAGAATTAAAATTGAATTTAAACAAAGAAAAGCAGCAGTTGTAAGGACAATAAATGACTTAATGATATCTTCGGTATGGAGTTCCCGTCTGAAAATTTTAATTGAGCCTTTTCCTTGAGCGTAAAAAACAATCGCTAAAATAACGATGGCAAACGTGGTAGTTCGTATTCCACCGCTTGCACTGCTAGGAGAACCACCAATGAACATTAAAAGCGACAAGAACAACTGGTTGCTAGGAGTAAAATCATTGATATCCATGGTTGCTAATCCAGCACTTTTGGTTGTGACCGAATTAAAAAAAGAGTAAAAAAAGGATTCATGCCAGGACTTATTCACGAAAAAGTTTTGACGGTCTAGGAGATAAATCAGCAATGTCCCAACAACGGAAAGAATGACGAACGTTATCGTCGTTAACTTCGTATATAAGGTAAAATGAAAATTTTTCTTTTGTCGTAAACTTAAAAGGAATTCATAAATTTCAACCATAACCGGGAATCCAATCGCACCGACAATCATTAAGAAAATAATAACAATTTGAACAAAGTAATCATCTTTAAAACGGAAAAGTGATTCACCTGTAATATCAAATCCGGCATTGGTGGCTGCACTAATTGAAGCGAAAAATCCATGTTTAAAGGCAGATACTGGACTATCGAAATCATTCAAAAAGCAAAATCCTAAAATAATTCCACCAATAAGTTCAAACGAAACAAATATAATCAAGATACGTTTGGCTAGCTGCACCAGCCCCGCTAGTTTCGATTGATTTTGATCAATCATAATCAGCTGTCGTTCTCTCAACCCCACTTTTTTCCCCAACATAATCCAAAGAAAAGTACTTAAAGACATAACCCCGAGTCCGCCTATTTGCAGAATGAAGCATAAAAGAAAAATTCCAAAGTTACTAAATGTATCTTTTATCGAAATAACACTTAGCCCCGTAACACTAATGGCACTAGCTGAAGTAAACATAGCATCAATAAAACTCAAGGAAACCCCTTCACGATGGGCAAGTGGGATTTTTAATAAAATCGTAGATACGATTAAGGCAGAAAAATAAAAAATAACAATTAACTGTGTAGTGGATAGTTCTTTCTTTTTAAATTGAATGTTTTTATTTGTATTCATATGGCCCTTCCCTTATGTAATCTAACAGTAATTCTATAATAACGGTCGTAAAAAGTAAAAGAAGGGCTTTTTTGGTTCTTATTAATTATTTCCATGTTAGACCACCGCAATTGCAATGATAGAATGGAAAATCCCTTCATACAATGTTATAAGACTACTTATATTTATAAAGAAAGTGGTGTCATTGTGGGAAATTCATTTTTAATAAAACCAATGCTTGATGAAATTTACCCGGTCATTGATTATGGCAAAGGGGTTTATTTATTTGATACGGATGGAAACAAATACCTTGATGCGGCATCAGGTGCCGTTACGGCTAATATTGGTCATGGCGTAGCTGAAATCATCGACGCCATGCAGGAGCAGGCTAAAAAAGTTTCATTTGTTTATCGATCGCAATTTACTAGTGAAGCGGCGGAAAAACTGGCTGAAAGAATTGCCGAATTGACACCTGGGAAGTTAAACTGGAGTTTTTTTGTCAACAGCGGCTCTGAAGCGACAGAAACCGCGATGAAAATGGCCATTCAATATTGGCAGGAACGTGGGATTTACACAAAGATGAAGATTGTCTCAAGATGGGTTAGTTATCATGGCATTACCATGGGAGCACTTTCGATGTCTGGCCATCCTAGCAGAAGAGCAAGGTTTGTTCCAATTCTAGAGGATTTTCCGGTCATCAACCCACCCTATTGCTACCGCTGTCCGTATAATCTTGAGGCACCTTCGTGTGGGTATATGTGTGCCAATGAATTAGAAACAGCTATCAAGCGAATTGGCACTGAACAAATCGCTGCCTTCATCGCTGAACCTGTGATTGGTGCTGCGGGAGGAGCGATTGCCCCGCCAAAGGATTATTTTAAAACCATCAAAAAAATCTGTGAAGACAATGACATTCTCTTTATTGCCGATGAAGTGATGTCAGGTTTTGGCCGGACAGGGACCATGCTTGCTTGTGAACAGTGGGGTGTAGTACCAGATATTGTCGCATTAGGAAAAGGGATGGGAGCAGGTTATGCACCGATAGCTGCCGCGGTTGCAAGTGAAAAAGTAATGGAACCAATATTAGCTGGATCAAAGTCGATCATGAGCGGCCATACCTTAAGTGCCAATCCGCAATCATGTGCTGTGTCCTTAGCAGTCCTTGAATACTTAGAAAAAAACGAGATTTTCAAAGAAGTAGAATATAAGAGCATTTATTTGAAAAATCAGCTTGAAAAACTGAAAAGGCAATTTTCGTTTATTGGCGATGTACGCGGCAGGGGCTTATTGCTTGGGATTGAATTTGTCCAGGATATCCAAACGAAAGCTCCATTCTCGCGAAAAGAATTAATGACTCAACGAATCGTATCACTCGCTAAGGAAAAAGGACTCCTAGTCTATCCGGCAGGTGCTGGTATTGACGGAGTGAATGGGGACGCCATTATTATTTCCCCTCCATTGACGATAACAAAAAGGGAAATGGAAATTTTAGTCTCCTTATTAAAAGAAACGTTTGCAGATATTTCAAATCAACTTAATGCTGAAACGGATGGTGATCACTAAATGGAAAATTCATTTGGTAAAATCACAACTTTAGAGGTGGTTATGAATTTTTTTCATGATGGTATGACCTTAATGTTTGGCGGCTTTGGTGGAGTTGGCTCACCCCCGACATTAATTGATGGCATTTTGGAAAAAGGCGTCCATGACCTGAACTTAATTGGCAACGATACTGGTTTTCCCCATATTGGGATTGGCAAATTGGTCAGTCAAGGAAAAGTGAAAAAGGTGATTGCCTCGCATATTGGCTCAAATCCTTTCGCGGGTCAGCTAATGCATGATGGAAAACTTGAGGTGGAATTTTCCCCACAAGGTATTTTGGCGGAAAGAATCCGTGCCGGTGGGGTTGGGCTAGCGGCCATTTTATCGGATATTGGCATGGATAATGAAATGGTCACGAAAAATAAACCGCTCTTTCCCATCGAAGGGAAAAGTTTTCTTGTCGAAACGGCCCTAACCGCAGAGGTTTCGATTGTTTATGCCAAAAAGGCCGATGCCTTTGGTAATTTAATTTACGACAAAAGTGCCCGTAATACCAATCCACTTGTTGCGATGGCTGGAGATATTACCATAGCTGAAGTTGAAGAAATTGTCCCAATGGGAAGTCTTTCTCCTGATGAAATCATTACACCGGGAGTGTTCGTTGATTATATTATTCCTACAAAGGGGGTGAATTGGAAATGGGCATGGGAGTAGATATTCGCAGCCAAATGGCCAAACGGGCTGCAGAGGAAATACAAAATGGAATGGTTGTTAACCTTGGCATCGGTATTCCATCACTAGTTCCAAATCACTTATCAAGCGATATGATGGTGATGTTTCATGCGGAAAATGGGATTATCGGAATGGGACCGAGTCCAGTACAAGGGGAAGAAGATGAAAATTTATGCAATGCTGGAGGATTTCCAGTCACACTAATAAATGGTGGTTCTTATTGCGACAGTGCCGTGGCCTTTGGCATGATTCGTAGAGGCAGGGTGGATATAACGATTTTAGGCTCGCTCCAAGTAAGTCAATATGGAGACCTTGCTAATTGGATTGTTCCGAGAAAAAAGGTTCCAGGTATGGGCGGAGCGATGGAGCTCGCTCAAAAAGCCAAAAAAGTCATTGTCGTCATGAATCATTGTGATAAACATGGTAGCCCCAAGATTGTACCCTCTTGCTCGTTACCATTGACATCATCCCGCTGTGTTGACCTTATTGTTACCGAATTAGCTGTTTTTAAGATAACCGAAGAAGGATTGCTGTTGACAGAGCTTTTTGCACCTTACAATTTAGAAAATGTGGTGAATAAAACGGGTTGTGAATTTAAAAGTAGTGAAACTATTCGTATGATTCCCCATGAAGCGTAATTTGTTATTAAGGAGTGAACCAGATGAAAAAATATGAGAATCGAATAAAGCTGTGGTTTAAAGAACATCGAGCTCGAGGGGCAAGACTTTTGCAGTTACTTGTACGTGAAAATAGCACGAGGGGAAAAGAAAGCAGTACACAGGCAATAGTTATTGAAAAATGCCGTCAGCTCGGTTTAACACTCGATATTTGGGAAATTGGCGGAGATGTATTAAAAAACCACCCGGCCTATTGCTGCGATCGTCATAGTTTTGAAGGGAATCCTAACTTAGTAGCTGTATTAAAAGGAGCAGGTGGCGGTAGATCAATCATTCTAAACGGTCATATTGATGTCGTACCCATTGGCGACGAATCAAACTGGAATCACGACCCATTCAGCGGAAGAATTGAATGCGGCAAGCTTTATGGAAGAGGAGCAACAGATATGAAGGGTGGAAATGTCGCCCTTTTAATGGCTATTGAGTCTATTATTGCTAGTGGAATCAAGCTGAAAGGAGATATTATTTTTCAAAGTGTGATTGAGGAAGAAAGTGGTGGTGCTGGAACGCTGGCTGCTGTTTTAAGAGGCTATCATGCCGACGGGGCAATCATCCCTGAACCAACTAATATGAAAGTCTTCCCTAAACAGCAGGGGTCCATGTGGTTTAGAATTACAGTAACTGGTAAAGCAGCACACGGTGGAACTAGATACGAGGGTGTCAGTGCAATTGAAAAATCCCTCCTTGTGATTCAAAGATTACAAGAATTAGAGAAAGATAGAAATGCCAGGATTGCCGACCCTCTTTTTGAAAAAATTCCGATTCCGATTCCGATTAATATTGGAAAAATAACAAGCGGCCAGTGGCCTTCATCGGTGCCTGACACTGCTATCTTCGAGGGGAGGATGGGGGTAGCTCCAGATGAAGAAATCCATTCTGCACAGTTGGAAATGGAAATTTGTTTACGAGAATTACAACAGCAAGATGCCTGGTTGGAGGAACATCCACTAAAACTTGAATGGTTTGGCGGCAGATGGCTGCCAGGAAGTCTTGAAATTGACCATCCATTGATAAACGAATTGACTAGTAGTTTTATAGAAGTTACGGGAAAACCGCCTATCCTCGAAGCTAGTCCATGGGGAACTGATGGAGGAATCCTTTCAACTGTTGGAAACACTCCCGTTGTCGTTTTCGGGCCTGGCATTACGGAAACAGCTCACGATGCTAATGAACATATTAACCTCGAGGATCTGTTTGCTGCAAGTGAAATCATTGCCGTAACACTTCTGAAATGGTGTGAAATCGCTGATTAATGTTCACTACGTGACTGTCAGTTCATTTGATTGCTATTATAAATTATAGTTAAAAATTGGGAGGATTTATATTTGATAAAGTTACTCTGGATTGGCGGAGCAGCATGGACACATGAAGGAATCAAGTATAAACCACTAGGACCAATTTTAAAGGAGGTAACTGAATGAATAAAACCGCATCCACCATTTATTTTGAGGCAAGCAGCTATTACCTCGAAGTGTATTTAGATCCCTTTAATAAAAGAATTCGGGTGGATGATTATCGCGGAAACACAAAATTACTGTTAGAAAAAGCCGAAAAGCTCATTAAGCAGCAGCAAGCGGAAAAGCTAATTATTAAAAGCCGTTGCGAAGATTTTCAAATATTTTTGGAAGGTGGACTTCAGCCTGAAGCAATGATTGATGGCTACTTTCTGGGCTCCAATGCTCATTTTTTTTCTAAATTTTATAGTCCAGAGCGTAAGAGGAATGACGATTGGATTACTGAGGATGGCATCGTTCATAGTATATATCAATTAAAGCCATCAACAGATAGGCCCTCCCCCCCGAAGGAATACGAAATAAAGAAAGCAGATGAGAGCTGTGCGGCCGAGCTATCCAAACTGTACAAACAAGTGTTTCCAATCTATCCAACCCCATTACATGAACCGGAATATGTAAAAAAGACGATGCAGGAAGGGACAATCTATTATACCTTTTTCTACCAAGGAATAATTGTCAGTGCAGCATCAGCAGAAATTAATTCATTTTATAAAAATGCCGAACTCACGGATTGCGCCACCTTAACCGAACACAGGAAATATGGGCTGATGAAAATCCTCCTCCATGAGCTTGAAAATGAATTAAGGCGAAAGGGGATCTTTTGTGCCTATTCAATTGCACGAGCGTTATCTTTTGGCATGAACGCGGTATTATTTCAGTTAGGCTATTCGTACCGAGGCAGGCTAATGAACAATTGCTATATCTATGACAAGCTAGAAAATATGAATATGTGGGTAAAGAATCTGGCAAACTGCTAAAATTTCGGCTAGGGTGCCAATTTTTCGGCATCTCCAGTCAGCAGGAAGGCAGGTAAATAAAGTGGCCCAATTAACCGCATTAACACAAGAAGTCTTGACAGCTATTCTTAAGAGCATTGATGAAGGAATCCATGTTGTCAATACAGAAGGAAAAACCATTTTTTATAACGAAGTAGCCGCCAAGCATGATGGCATGAATGTGAAAGAGGTACAGGGTAAGCATATAATTGACGCCTTTCCATCCCTGACAGAAGAGTCAAGCACCCTTTTAAAGGTAATCAAAACCCGTAAGCCTATTTACAATCAAACACAGGTATATGTGAATATGCATGGAGTAAGAATAGAAACCATCAATACAACTCTGCCTATTTTTCTAGGAGAAGAAATCATTGGCGCTGTTGAAATTGCCAAAGATTATTCCAGAATGAAGCTGCTCGCGGAAAGACTATTAGATTTACAAAGAGGCTTTCATAAAGGCAATAACAAGAAGGGTTCGAAACAAGTAAACTATACTTTTAGTGATTTAAGGACAATCAATCCTGTCTTTATAGGTACAAAAGCAGAGGCAAAAAAGCTTGCAAAATCCGATTCTCCGATTCTTGTTTATGGTGAGTCTGGAACAGGAAAGGAATTATTTGTACAAGGGATACATCATGAATCACATCGCTCCAACGGTGCGTTTATTGCCCAGAACTGTGCAGCCATTCCTCAAACCCTGCTGGAAAGCATTCTCTTTGGTACGGCCAAAGGTAGTTATACCGGGGCAGTGGATCGCAAAGGGCTTTTTGAATTGGCAGATGGCGGCACTCTTTTCCTTGATGAATTACATACCATGCCAATGGAGTTGCAGGCAAAGCTGTTAAGGGTACTAGAGGACGGGATGGTTCGAAGGGTCGGAAGCTCGCAAAACGTTTCTGTCGACGTTCGTGTCATTGCTGCGTTGAATGTACACCCAACTCTCGCCCTTCAAGAACAGAAGCTTCGGAATGACCTTTTTTATCGTTTGAATGTATTTACCTTTTCCCTCCCTCCACTAAGAGACCGCAAAGAGGATATTATGTTTTTAACCGATTACTTTATTCAAGAATTTAATCATAAACTGAACAAGGCTCTAAAAGGATTAGAAAAACGGCTCGAGCAATTTTTTATTGATTATCAATGGCCAGGAAATGTCCGGGAGCTTAAACATACGATTGAATATATGATGAATGTTGGTAATAGTGAGAGGCTCGGAGTTGAAGATTTACCAATCATGCTGAAGCAGTATCTGACTATACCCCGGGGTAAAAAAACTCCTCCTTTTGAAAATTTATCTTTACGAAAAAATATCGAAGCGGTAGAGAAACGGCTGATATTAAATGCCCTAGATTTAAGTGAAGGGAATATCAATCAGGCTGCTAGGATTTTAGAGATTCCTAGGCAGACATTACAATATAAATTAAAAAAAATGACCGATTAAACTGCCAACTTTTCGGCTGTTTTTTTTTTGGAAAATAGAAGGGATCAATCAAACAGTTGTCTCCACAGCCAATTGTAGAGTTGGCACGATTCTTGCATAAAATTTAGTAAAGCAAGATAGGGGGAACTAGTAATGAAACCATTTTTATATAAACCCAAACGCTATTGGAAAGATATAGAGCTTTGGAAAGAAGTGACGGAGGGGCAATGGAACGATTGGTTATGGCAATTAACGAATACCATTCGTACTTTAGATGATTTAAAAAAGGTCATCAACTTAACACCAGATGAAGAAGAGGGAGTAAGAATCTCAACAAAAACGATTCCTTTAAATATTACACCCTACTATGCTTCCTTAATGAACCCTGACGATCCACGATGTCCAATTCGGATGCAATCCGTCCCTATTTCAAAAGAAATATATAAAACGAAATATGACCTTGAAGACCCTCTATATGAGGATGAGGACTCACCAGTACCTGGACTCACCCATCGTTATCCAGACCGGGTGCTCTTTTTGGTGACAAACCAATGCTCCATGTATTGCCGCTATTGTACAAGAAGACGTTTTTCAGGTCAGATTGGCATGGGTGTGCCTAAGAAACAGCTTGATGCTGCGATTACTTACATTAGGCAGACACCTGAGGTTCGCGATGTGTTAATTTCTGGTGGGGATGGTTTGTTAATCAATGACAATATTTTGGAATATATCTTGAAGAGTCTACGTGAAATTGACCATGTGGAAATTATTCGCATCGGAACAAGGGCACCTGTTGTATTTCCACAACGAATTACAGAAAACCTCTGTACTATTTTGAAAAAATATCATCCCATTTGGTTAAATACCCATTTTAATACATCAATCGAAATTACTGAAGACTCAAAAAGAGCCTGTGAAATGCTTGCCAACGTCGGTGTTCCTGTTGGAAATCAGTCTGTGATTCTTGCTGGAATTAACGACAGTGTTCCAATCATGAAACGTCTCATGCATGACCTTGTCAAAATCCGTGTCCGCCCCTACTATATTTATCAATGTGATCTTTCTGAAGGAATTGGCCATTTCCGTGCACCTATTTCGAAAGGCCTCGAAATTATCGAGGGACTGCGGGGACATACGAGCGGTTATGCTGTACCAACATTCGTCATCGATGCCCCCGGCGGAGGCGGGAAAATTGCCCTGCAGCCGAACTATTTAATTTCACAAAGTGCTGAAAAGGTTGTTCTCCGTAATTTTGAAGGGGTAATTACCTCCTATCCAGAGCCAGAAAACTATATTCCGGGAAGAGCAGAAGGGTATTTTCAAGAAGTGTACCCTGATATGGACGAGAGAAAGTCGCTTACCGGAATTGCTGGGATCATGAATGACCAACATTTTAATCTTGTTCCAGAAGGGTTAACAAGACTTAACCGCCGTAATCAATACCACCAAGACCCTGCACATTCCTCATTAAAAGATAAGCGGAGTAAACGGGATGAACTTAAGGACAAGAAATTTAAAGCGTTATCGGAGAAGAAAAAGGAAAATCAAAGTCCGCAAGATTCCAGCCAGCCACCAGATTCGAAGAAGGAATAGGAGGCAGAAAGTATGACATTAGAATGTGAATGGTGCAATAGCAAAAATGTTGAATCAACCGTTGAGTCCGTTTTCTGGGAATTACCAGACGGCACGCGGGCAATTAAAATTACAGCAACTCCTACAAATCACTGCCCTGATTGCAATATGATTTATCAAGATGAAGAGATTGTGAAAGAAATAGAAAATCAGTTGTTTTTAATTGATTGTAAGAAAGTCGGGAAAGAGATTACCTATGAGGAATTAATGGGAATTCCTAGATTATTGAAAAAGAATTATTTTGATTTTTCTTCCTAATAAAAAGCAGCCTGAAAGGTAGGCTGCTTTACTAATGGCCATTTATATAACTGGACGATACGTAAACAATCCGTTATAGTGTTTCTAAGAAAAAGAGAGAAATTGAATCAGAAAGAAAGGCGTTTAGGTATGAGAAAAACATTTTATCATTTTTTAATGAAATATAGACATCCTGCCCCAAAGGATGCCATCAGTTTGTTTGCTAACAATGCCTTTTTAGATCACGGGTTTCCGAAGACATCCTTTGATTACCATGAAATTAGTAATTATTTGGAATTGAATGGTCAGTATTTAGAATCAATGACTATTTTTGATGATGCCTGGCAGGAATATCTCATCTCAGAAAGTTAAATATCGCAAAGTCATCGCCTTAGGAATTAAGGCGATTTTTTCATTTTTCAAAAGACGTGCCCGTTATATTTGAGCCTGCATATACTATTGTAATCAAAATTCATGACTATTCCAGTTGAGGGGATGGGAGGACATGGTAAAAAGAAAAAGACCGAAATATAAGATAGGTGATACGGTTGTGATTACAATTTATGGTACTGTCGGCAAAATAACCGATGTAAAATTGATCGATAGTAATTATGTGTATGAGGTCAATAAGAGTGAGGGGCTTTATATTGAAGAAGCCTTACAATTACTATCAGAATATGATGGTACCGTGATGGAGCAAGAACAGATTGATATCGAATATAAGTTTTTTTTCGGTGATTTAGTTCAAGTTGCTGGTTATGGTGCTGATTTATTTAAAGTCGTTGGTTTTCGGACAGAAATTTGGCGCTATAAAGAGGATGCCTGGGAAGATGTTATCTATGAGCTTTCACGTGTTAGTGACGGAGAGTGGCTTGAATCAGGTGAAGAGGAGTTGACGCTCGTTGCCGATGCTGAGAATGCTGATACGTTCATACAAAAACTAGGTCTTCTATACTTAGTTAATAAACAAGAAAAGACCCCAAACAATCCTAAACTTCAAAATATGGTAAGGAAATCAGAAGTAGAGGAAATGGAACGGAAAAAACAAAAAAAAGAACTAATTGATAATTTATTAGACATATTTAATGATTACCGGATTTTATATGAAATGTTCCAGGATCAAGAATATTATAAAGTAATGAGGGTTATTATCAGAAAATTAGAAAGTCTGGTAAGTAATGATGGCAAAAGCCCTGTATAGCTTACCACCTCGATATCACAAATAGTAAATACAAAACAAACGGAAGTCCAGCCCATTTAATTAGAAAAAATAAGCTGTCTGTAATCTTCTCAAATACTCGGAGGGTGATTCCATCCTCGCGGTTTACATCTTCAATAAATGCCTCTAACTTCATTTGAAAATTTAACATTCTATCACCTCAAAGTCTCTTTTTTTAATCCTATGCTTGTCCATTTAAAAAAAGACGCATTTTCCTGTTGAAAAAATTCCTTCAATGAATACAGATTTGAACTTAATCAAAAATGCATTCCAAGTATCTTGCATGAAAAGGCAGTGTACATCATACATTCTCTAAAAAGGGGGCGATGCTATGAGAGAAATTGAAGTATTTATTGATACAGAGGAGATTGCCGAATTTTTCTTTCATGAGCTTGTAAAAAGGGGATACGTTCCTAGTGAAGAAGAATTAGAAGAATTAGCAGATATAACCTTCGAATATCTAATCGAAAAGAGTATTATCGACGAAGAAGTACAGGAAGAATAATAATCAAGTAAATTAAGGAGAGGAGAATCTCTTTTCCGTTTATTATAGATGTGACGAAAGACGAGCAGTCAATGCAGGTTTTCCCTAATCCACTAATATCTGTCGTGTTTACTCCGTTGACACTTGGCAAATCCACAAAAATAGTGAAATTTTAATGGAGGATTCTACAGGGGCTATCGCTAATTATTAGAATAGATATATAATTCTTTTAATTGGGGGTATATGATGCTTAAAATGCTAACAAAAAAAGCATGTATCCAATACGATGTTACGATTTTTCAAACGCCAAAGTATCGTGACCATAAAGGTTTTAAAGAAGTGTATCGAACCACGATTTCTGCTAGTAATCGCGAACATTGCTTGCATGAAACATTTAGCCGTTTTAATGTGACAGACAGGATACCGCCTAATTATAGTGGGAGATTTCTATCGACGGGTGATATTATCTTAATTGATGAAGGTCGCAGTGGTCAGTATTATTTTCAATTAAAGCCAGGTGGTTGGATTCCTATAAATCGAATCATCCTTCGCTAATGAAAATAAACCTAAGGAGATCCCTTAGGTTTATTTCTGTTCATACATTAAATGATTGTCAGTTCAATTTATCTTTTTCGTCCGCCGGCTGCGTTATGTTCTTTTTCATGTGCTTCATTTTCTGCCACAATGGCCTCAGCAGGGATGTGATTATTCTTCTTTTGCCCATTAATGCGGGCTCGGTGTTTTTTTCCCATTAATAGCCCTCCTTTTAAATTTAAAAATAGCTTCCCACATTTTTAAAAAATCATGTCTAGTTCGTGAAAGGTTTTTCAATAAAAATCGTTTATGATATAGTGTCTATGATACAGACATTTGACTGTAGATACTTTTTTAGGAGGTTTAACCATGAGTGTACATATTGGTGCAAAAGAAAATGAAATAGCGGAAACGGTATTGCTTCCCGGGGATCCACTTCGGGCAAAATATATAGCAGAAACATTTTTAGAGGATGCAAAATGTTATAACGAAGTTCGAAATATGTTTGGTTTTACTGGAACATATAAAGGAAAAAGAATATCTGTCCAAGGAACAGGAATGGGAGTTCCCTCCATATCGATCTATATAAATGAATTAATGCAAAGCTATAATGTACAAAACCTGATAAGAGTTGGTACTTGCGGTGCGATTCAAAAGGATGTAAAAGTACGTGATGTTATTCTGGCGATGACCAGTTCAACAGACTCCAACATGAATCGTCTCACCTTCGGGCATGTTGATTTTGCCCCAGCAGCCAATTTTGACCTGCTGAGAAAGGCATATGATGCAGGAGTTGCCAAAGGATTAAATTTAAAAGTAGGAAATATTTTTACGGCTGATTCATTCTATAATGATAATGCTGAACTTGAAAAGTGGGCTAAATATCAAATTTTAGCGATTGAAATGGAAACCACAGCCCTCTATACATTAGCAGCAAAATTTAACCGCAATGCTCTTTCTGTTTTAACGGTTAGTGATCATATCTTAACAGGAGAAGAAACCACCGCGGAAGAACGACAATTGACATTTAATGATATGATTGAAGTGGCTCTGGAAGCTGCCATCAAGGAATAATCTAATCACCCTCTTTCATTACGAAAGAGGTTTTTTCTTTTTAGGAGGATTGGTGAGGATTAGGGATATAAAGCAGAATATATAATGAAATTTGGCACTTACATGCTGGTAAGTGCTGTTAAGTATTAAAAATAGTCCATTTCATTTAATTTCTTTGTTAATTTTATTAAAAAAATGTTATTCTAATCACTAAGGGTTTACTTTTAAATATATCGATAATTTGCTTCTCCAGAATTTGAAAAAATCTAGCTTGTTCCGTTATGCTAGTAGATTTCATATTTTTATGGTGAATGAAAGTGGTGAAGGCTTTGGATGAAAAAAATGATGAACAAAAAATGGTTGAGGAAATAAAGGCAGAACAAGAGCAAGTAACCGAAAATAAATCTGGTTATATCCGCCTGAAAAAGTTTCACTTTATTATGCTGGTATTTCTTCTTGTCTTCCTATCAGCTGGGATTACAACTTTTGCCCTTGCCTTTGGTAAAGAAAAGGTCGTATCAGTTGCTCCGGCGAGGACAGAATTCGATAAGCTTTATCAAGCCTATGATACATTAAAGGGTGGATATTACAAGAATGTTAATCAAAATAAGCTCATAAATGGTGCGATTGACGGAATGGTGAAATCACTGGATGATCCCTATTCAGATTATATGAGTAATGAAGAAGCAGCGAGCTTTCATAGTAGTATTTCTTCTTCTTTTGAAGGAATTGGAGCTGAAATTCAGGAAAAGGACGGGCACATTATTATCGTTTCTCCAATTAAAGGGTCTCCTGCCGAAAAAGCAGGCTTAAAACCAAATGATATGGTCGTTTCAGTAGATGGAAAAAGTTTGCAGGGGAAGACTTCAACAGAAGCTGTAACTCTTATTAGAGGTAAAAAGGGAACAAAAGTCGAATTAACAATCCAACGACCTGGGACAAATGCTCCCATGACGGTGCCGATTATTCGTGATACCATCCCGATTGAAACGGTTTATGGTGAAATGGTAGATGATACTATTGCAAAAGTTCAAATTACCAGTTTTTCTAGCAATACTTCTAAAGAATTAGTTAAGACCTTAACAGAATTACAAAATAAAGGCATGAAAGGTCTTGTCTTAGACTTGCGGCAGAATCCAGGTGGATTATTAGACCAAGCTGTTAGTATTACAAGCATGTTTGTACCAAAAGGTAAAATCATCGTTAAAGAAGAAGATCGAAATGGAAAAATGAAGGAAATTGCATCGCAAAATGAAGGAAATCCTAACCTACCTTTAGTTGTTTTGATTGATAAGGGAAGTGCGAGTGCATCCGAAATTTTCGCTGCCGCTGTAAAGGAATCAGCTGGTATCCCACTAATTGGTGAAAAGTCATTTGGTAAAGGAACGGTTCAAACCGCTGCAGATTTCAAGGACGGTTCAAACCTTAAATACACTATTGCCAAATGGTTAACGCCTAACGGTAATTGGATTCATAAAAAAGGAATCGCACCTGATGTAGAAGTTGCCCTGCCTGACTATGCAACATTACCAATAATCGATCCTGAGAAGGAATTAGCATTATCTACTTCATCGACTGAAGTACAAACAGCACAGAAGATGTTGACAGCAATAGGTTATGACCCAGGTCGTGAAGATGGATTCTTTGATGAAAAAACAAAAGAAGCTGTCATCAGTTTCCAAACGGCACAAAATCTTCCTGTTGATGGAGTATTAAAAGGTGATTCTACCTTAAAATTAATGGATCTATTACGTGAAAAAATTAAAACCAATGATACACAATTACAAAAGGCTGTTGAGGTATTAAAAGGTAGAATGAAATAATCTATGACCCGATTCCATTTGGAGTCGGGTTCAATTTTGTATGGAAAAGGGGCAGAGCGCCATGAAAAAAGCAGAAGTATATATTTTATCAGGTTTTTTAGGTAGTGGAAAAACGACATTGTTAAAACGTTTACTAGAGGATGAACACCGTCTTGGGAGAAAAGTTGCCGTCATGATGAATGAACTTGGTCAGGTTTCGATTGATTCAAATGCCGTTGACGATGATGTATCATTAAGAGAGCTCTTAGGAGGCTGTATTTGCTGTTCCATTCAAGACGAACTTGATGCACAGCTACAAGGATTATTAGTGGAAGTACAACCAGATGTTATTTATATTGAGTCAACAGGTGCAGCCCATCCAGTGGAAATCTTAGATTCCATTCTCTCTCCATTATTTGCCGATAAATTGCTAATAAAAGGAATTATTACAACTGTTGATGGTCCACGATGGAAAGATCGGAAATCATTAAGCCCACAGCTGCAACAGTTAGTACTTGAGCAAGTTAGGCATGCGGACTTCATTATCATAAATAAAATGGACCTTTTAACCGAAATGGAGCAAGCAACGATCACCTATGAGATTCAAGCCATCAATCCAAACGCAACCTGCCTGCTTACAAACTTTTCTCAGGTTTCTATCTCGCAACTCAGAAATCTCTCTATATCGTTCGAGAAAAAGTCACAACACATTCACCTAAACTTAACTACTTTTGTCTATCAATTTAAAAATGTGATTAGTCAGACAAGGTTTGAGGGGTTTTTAAAAGAGCTACCAGATACGATTTACCGCATTAAGGGGTATATCAAGTTTGATTATTCGGAGCAGCCATTTTTATTTCAATTTTCGTATGGGATGCCTTTATACATGAAGGAGTATATGAATATGCCGTTAAATCTTGTTTTTATCGGGGAAAGTATTGATTGGAATTTGATACAAGAGCAACTGGTCAATCTTGAAAATAATCATGAATATCCGTCATAAATGAATGATAACTCCCACTTCAGGTAACTCTTTTAATGTAGCAAAAAACCATTAAAGGAGGGACCTTAATGAAGAAGGTTATTTGTCTTTTCATACTGATTCACATCCTCCTAAATGGGCAAAGGACTTTCGCTGCGACTAGCCTTAGTTATAAAATTGAAATGCTGGATTGGAAGGAAGTCAACCAGCGATTACCCAAGTATACGAAATTTACTGTCTTAGATGTGGAAACAGGGAAAAAATTCAGGGTCCAGCGCAGAGCAGGAAGTCACCATGCAGATGTTCAGCCGCTGACCACCAAGGATACAAAAGTTATGAAAAAAATCTATGGTGGGAAATGGAGCTGGAAACGTAGGGCTATCCTTGTGATTCATAACAATCAAATGATTGCAGCGTCAATGCACGGGATGCCTCATGGTGCAGGAGCATTGAAAAATAATTTTCCTGGTCATTTTTGCATTCATTTTTTTGGTAGTACAACCCATCGCACCAATGCGATGGACTTATCCCACATGCTTATGATTATGAAGGCATCAGGCAAGTTAGATGATTATCTTGGAAAAGCCGATCCCTATCAGGTTATTAACGCTTATATTGCAGGATTTAAGCAGCAGGATGCTCGGATTACTGCAAAGGCCTCATTGCAAAAAATAAAATGGCAGTCTGTTTTAGACAGGGTTGAAAATGTAAGAATTTCACGGTTAGAGTTATTGCCGCCTGAGGACCTAACAGAAGAAATTACATTAGATGTTCCCGCAGTAGTTGATTGGTACATTGAAGACAGAGGCAGTCAAACATTTAGAGGAGACATCCATTTAGTTAGATTTTCCCCTGTTGATGCCTGGAAAGTGGACTCCATTGACTTTTTAGAAGAAAATAACCTAAATTAACATAAAAAAAACACCTTTATGAAAGAGAAAATCTAGTGATAAAGGTGTTTTTTATGAAATTATTGTTGTTCTCCAAACTTAATGAAGGTACGTTCATCCTCAATTAAGCCACAGGCACCACATTGCACCCGATAATCGGGCCCATTATAAGGAAAATGAAAAGGTTCTAATTCATTCTCTCCATACTCCTTGATTACTTCGCCAGTTTGAGCGTCAAGTTTTACAGACTGTGAAACTTGTTGGATGATATTAAAACGACTCCGATTTGTTTTGCAATTAGGGCATTTATAAGGTGTTGACATATGTTTCTCCTTTCTAGTTGTTGTTAAAATCTATTTTTTGCAATAATATAGGTAAATATGTAACAATACGAATGAGGGAAGAGGGAATTTGTGTGAAGAAAAAAGAAATGAATTTTGATGATCTATTAAAAGCCATTCATATTAAAGTATTGAAAGAAATAAAATAGGGGCGAAGTCATGAAAAAGCTATTATTATTGCTATTTACAATTTTCCTTTTAGGTATCGCAGTTTCTTGTAGTCAACAAAAAAAAGAAGCAGGAAGTCTACCAAAAATGGTCGATGTTGATTTGTCCATCAACCCAGCAACAGGAGAAGTAAATAAACCGGTCTCATTTGAAGCAACGGTAAAGCAGGGAAATGAAAAAATAAATGATGCGAAAGTTGTATTTGAGGTTTGGCGGGCAAAGGATCAAGCTCACGAAAAAATAACGATTAAAAACCCTAAGAATGGCGTTTATCGACTGGAAAAATCCTTTCAGCAAGAAGGTACATACTATATTATTTCACATGTGACAGCCAGAGATATGCATAATATGCCGAAAAAAGAATTTGTAGTCGGGACGCCAAGTGAACCAGAGGATGCGAAAGCAACGGACTCCATGGATGGTATGAACATGGATGACCAAGGGGATTCAACTGATGGAAAGTAAATAACAAACATGTAATAAAAGACAGCCGAATATGGCTGTCTTTGTTAGTTTCACAGCTCTTCTTTGGCTTTGAAATTTACCTTAGCCTCTTTACCTAGTTTTTCTTTTACTATCTCATTCATTTTTTCGGAAATATCTCCTTCATAGGTAGACCCAATATTTAATTTACCTGATAACTCTTTTATCCCTAATTGACCAAAATTATTTGCATAATCTAAGTGTTCTATCACGATTTTCTCTACCTGAAGGTGGTCAATTTGAATTGAAGTAGAATTAACTTTTTCCTGTTTTTCAGAAGTAATAGGGAGAGATTTGATTGCAGCTTTAACCTCTGCTTTAACTGCAGCATGAACGGCTGCAATAACCTCATCCTTAACCCCGGCATTAACCTCACTTATTTTGGTATCTATAGAAGTTATCTTTTTTTCCAATTCCGATATTTTCTTCATAACTGTTTTACCAGAAGTGAACATGCGAAAGAAGAAATGCATAAAAACCCTCTATTCAGAATTGGTTTGTTCTATCACTCGATGATGTACCTCTTATTTTTATCTTATTTATGATAATCAGAAACATGCAAAAAAAATGACGTTTACATAATTTCTGTCACGTCAATTTCTGAATATTGCATATCTATGTTTTTAGGTATTTTTACTTCGAGCATGCTGTCCTTAAAGTTAGCAGTCGCACCTTTCTTCTTCACGATGGCTGGGAGGGTAATCGTGTGTTTATCTTCTTGTTGGGGGACATGTTCAACAATCAGTTGATTGGTTGTATGATAAATACGGATTTGTTTAATCCATTCTTCGTTTTTTATCGGAATTCTTACAAAAACAAAATCATGTGTTTCAAAAGCGGTAGAATTAAGAAGATCTGTTGGTGACTGCGGCTGGCCCACAGAGGATTGGAATCCACCAAACATATCCTGGGGGTTCATCATTCCTCTCATGTTTGCTGGCATGACTTTCCCCATGATGTCTTGAATAAAATTATCTATTTCTTCTGGCTTCATCTTTTTCATGGTATCTTTCATATCTTTATTAAAAGGAAATATATTCCAAGGAAACATTCGTTTTTCCTCCTTTCAATTCACTAAAATTGATTGGCAATTGGTGCAGATGGGTTAGCAATTTGGTCTTGATCGCTAACATCAACATCAGCATAACCATTAACTGAACTGGAGGTAGATGGTGATAAATCTCCAAAGGCCAAATTTGTTCCTATCCATTTGGTATTGGCAGTATGGCTATTATGAACCACTGGACCTAAATCAATACTGGCATTATTATTGAGGGCATTCGTTTTAATATTAAAGATATTTATCTGAAATGGCATAGTTTTTTCAGTCCTTTATATCGGATTGGTATAGACGTTTGATGGATTGGCGATATCACCCATATCATTGAGATCCGGATCAATAAAAACATTTTCCATGGCAGCAGATGGTGGTGCATAATCTCCGAACGAGGAATTTTGACCTTGTGATTTGGAGTTTGCCGTATGAGCGTTATGAAGGGCTTCACCGATGTTGACAGACCCGTTGTTTGATACACTGTTAATTTTTAAGCTGAAGATATTAATAACAGTCTGCATCCTGTCACATCCTTTTCGCTTTTCTTGTTACCCCATACTATGCAAATGAATGCCCATCCGTTATTAAATACTGATTTTTGTCTTTCATTTCAACTAGAAATTAATTATTTGCATATCTAAACTAATCTTTTTAACATATAGTAAAGAAAGATGAAAATTATTAAATAATGTGAGGTTATGAGTGGTGAATAAGAAAACGGCTTTGATTACAGGAGGAGCAACTGGTATCGGCAGAAAAACCGCAATTCAGCTTGCAAAAATGGGCTATCAGCTTGTGATCAACTATCGGAAAAGTGAATCAGAAGCGGTTTTCTTAGCGAAGCAATTATCCGATTGTTTCGGTACGAATAGCATCATAGTCCAAGGGGATATAGCCAGCCAAGAGGATTGTATTCAAATTGTAAACCAGACACTATCGGTCTTTTCAACAGTGGATGTTTTAGTACATAATGCCGGTCCATACGTACACGAAAGGAAAGATTTAGCTGACTATTCTTTTGAAGAATGGAATTACTTAATACAAGGAAATTTATCTGCAGTTTTTTATTTATCAAAGCTCTTGATACCTGTTATGCGAAAACAAAACTGGGGCAGAATTATTACGCTTGGATATGACAAGGTTGAGACTGCACCTGGTTGGCTTTATCGTTCCGCCTTTGCAGCAGCAAAGACAGGATTAGCGTCATTGACCCGAACAATTGCTATCGAAGAAGTGAAATATGGGATTACAGCCAATATGATCTGTCCTGGTGATATAACGCAAGAGTGGAAGGAAAAAGATATTGCTGACTCCATCGAAGCAAGCGTAAAAAGAAGAGAGGGTACAGGGGAGGATATTGCTCGTGTCATCGCCTTTTTAATTGACGAAAAATCTGATTTCATTACAGGGAGTATTATTCCTGTGACAGGCGGGGTAGATGTATTAGGGAAAATATCTAAAATATAAGTGGATAGATTAAGACAAAATATGTTAATAAGATATTTTATTGTAATTTTTTGAACAATTTAATTTACCTGAATGAAAATGGCTTTTTTCGCAGATAATAGGAAATAATCATCGATGAAAGGAGCAAAGAAATATGAGTTTTAACATGAACAGAATTAACCCCAATCAAACCCAAGTTTTTTTTCATGATGGCCGCTTAGAAACCTTAACAAATGAGGAACTAGATGAATTTTTGCTCCATATGGGTCTTAGCGAGATAAATGTTGAACATGATATATTGGAATAATCATAAATTTATTTTTAAAGTAATAAAAAAAGCAATCGGCAGGGTGCCGATTGTTTTTTTAGGCTTCTAATAATTGAGAATTGTCTGTATCTTGTGTGCCATTTCGCAGAAGATGGAAAGTGTATAAATCTTTTGATATTTCGTATAAATCATACACTTCACCATTTGCGTTTAATTGCTCATAAATTGCTTCTCTTGTTTGATTTGCCTTAACAATATAAGGTAGTTTTTCTGCTGCCTTAATGGAACGTATATTAACTTTGCGAATCCTCATAAAAATGGTTTCAATTCCTACTTCAAAAAATAACTCTTCGAAAAAGGCACTTTTAGCTGGGCTATTATAGCCTTTACCATGATAGGGTTTCCCAAGCCATGTTCCTAAAAAACCGGCATTGTTCTCAATATCATATAAATTAATGGTGCCGATTGGTGCACCCCATTCATCAAGAATAGTTCGTGATATTAATTCACCGCGCTCTTCAGCTTCTATCGTTTGCTTGGTTATGAATAAAAATTCTTCATATGAAGCAGCTTTTTGGCGTACAAAAGGGAAGACATCTGGATGCGTCATTAATTCGTACAGTGTGTGGCTGTCATGAAGATCACGTTTTTTTAACATGAAAATCCCTCCATTAGGGCATTCCGATCCCATGTCAAAAGAAGCGGTCCACCCTCGAAATTTTTTATAAAGTTGCGTAAAAAATTTCGGGGTGGGAATCGAACCCACTAGAACCAGTAAACTGGTGGCGCACCATTTGCCTTCCCTATTTCATTTTTTTGTTAACGGATTATGTTTGTAACCCCCATTGGACTTAGGTTCAAAAGACTTTCACTTAAAATATAATACAAGAAAAAGAGGAAAAAAGAAATAGACTTTTTGTGTATTTTTCGATAATAATTTTTACCAATTTTCAACAAAATTCTATGTGTCGATGAATACTAATTCGCCAGTTATCATCGTCCACTTTGGTTTTGCTAAATAATGAAATGGGTGATGACTCCAAAGGACTAAATCCGCATCCTTACCTTCTTCAATACTTCCAACTAGATGATCGATTTTTAAATTTTTAGCCGGAAGGATCGTGATTCCCTCCAGGGCCTTTTGTTCCGGTAATCCTTCACGGGCAGCAAGACTGGCACATATATTTAAGTATTGAATTGGTGTATAGGGATGATCTGTTGTAATCGACACATCGACACCATGATTTGTCAATTCCTGATAGGTCTTCCACGTTTTATTTTTTAATTCGACCTTGGACCTTCGTGTCAAAGTTGGACCTACAGAAACTTTTAAATTCAGACCTGCAAATTCGCTAGCTATTAAATGTCCCTCAGTACAATGTTCAATCCTTAAATCAAGATTAAATTCTTCCGCGAACCGTAGGGCTGAGATAATATCATCTGCTCGGTGGGCATGAATTCTAACCGGGATTTCTCTTTTCAAAGCCATCATGATTGGGGCAATTCTTATGTTGTCAGGATTTTTTGCGTATATGGCTCGGTAGAATGCTTCCCTCAGCATACCCATTATGCCCATTCTCGTTATGGAATCGCTGTTACCATTACTGTGAATTCTTTTTGGATTTTCTCCTAAGGCAATTTTTAAGCCTGCAACCTCTTGGACAATCATTTTCTTGATATTTTTACCTGTCGTTTTAATAACAGATGTTGTACCTCCAATGACATTGGCACTTCCAGGCATAATATGAACGGTAGTGATTCCGCTCTTTACCGCATCAGTGAAAGCGGGGTCTAATGGATAGACCCCATCAATAGCACGGATATGTGGTGTGAGGGCTTCAGCAGTCTCATTGGCATCATTGCCAGCCCACCCAGTTCCTTCGTCATATAAACCTAGATGGGTGTGAACATCAATGAAACCAGGAAAAAGATACTTTTCTCCACAATCAATTATTTTTACGTGTGAATCGGATACAATATTTTGGCCTATTTTTTTTATTTTTCCATCCTCAATAAGGACATCACTGTATTTGAGCGGCTTTGAAGTGACCGGATATATATTGGCATTTTTTAATAGTATTTTTGTCATAGTAAAACCTTTCTGCATGTTATTAATAGTTATTTTATTAATTTTAGCAACATATGTCCCTTGGGAAAAGAAGGAAACTCAATTGTTTTTAAATATTTGTCAAATATATTTTTATCTATGAAACTTTTGAAGCGGGGAAGCGTAAATTATATGGTGTAAAAAATTTTTCCAATGGGGGAAATGAAAAATGGCAAAAAGCGAAGAAAGGTTATTGGCCGCTGGTATTTATGTATTAAGTTTATTTTTTCCTATTATTGCTCCGCTTATTATTTGGTTATTAAAGAAGGATGAGTCATCCTTTATTGATTATCATGGAAAAGAATACTTTAATTTTTTTATTTCTTATTTAATTTATTCAGTTGTTGCTGGTATTTTAACCCTTGTGATTATCGGAATTTTTCTATTATGGGCACTTGGGATTGCAGCACTTGTTTTTAGCATTATGGCTGCTGTGAAAGCTTATGAAGGAAAAGAATATCAATTTCCTTTGATTTTTAGAGTGATAAAATAAATAACTGTAAATCGAACCCGACAAAAAATTTTGTCGGGTTTTTTGAAGGTTTATTTATTTGATTGTCAAATAGGTATAGTAGAGGAAAAAAGGGAGGAAAAACTATGGAAAATGCAGCAAGTTATTTACCGATTCTTGCACCGATCCTCATTATTCAACTTATTTTATTAATTGTTGCGATTATTGATTTAGTCAGAATAGAGAAAACAAATGGACCAAAATGGTTATGGGCACTCATCATTATATTTATTAATATCATTGGACCTATTCTTTATTTTGTCCTTGGAAGGAGAAGCAACTGATGTCCCTTATTCAAATTAAAGATTTAAAAAAGAGTTTCCAAGGGATAGAAGTAATCAAAGGAATGAATTTTACATTAGAGAAGGGGAACTGTGTGGGCCTTTTAGGGCCAAATGGTGCGGGGAAAACAACGACTCTTCGGATGCTTTCAGGACTTATGAATCCAACAAAAGGAAGTATCGTCTTTACAGAAGCAAAAAAAGGTGAGGATATCCGTGATTTAATCGGTTACCTGCCACAATTTCCTGTATTTTATGATTGGATGTCAGGCCTTGAATTTTTATCCTATGTCGGAAAAATAGCTGGATTAACAGGAAAGGAAGCAAAGGAACGATCACTAGAATTACTGGAGCTTGTTGGGATTTTAGAGGCAAAAAATCGAAAGGTTGCTAAATATTCGGGTGGGATGAAGCAGAGGTTAGGGATTGCCCAAGCCCTCATCCATCGGCCGCAGCTCATTATGCTAGATGAGCCTGTTTCTGCCTTAGATCCTATTGGCAGAAGGGAAGTCCTCGATTTGCTGAAAGGGTTAAAGAAAGAAACAACTATTCTATTCTCAACACATATTTTAAATGATGCCGAAGAGGTTTGTGACGAAATTATATTTTTACATAATGGCGAAATTGTTGAATCAGGGACGATGACAGAGCTTCGTGAACGGCATCAGCAAGCCAAGATTGATTTGTATTTTAGAGGAGAAATCGATGAATGGATGCCGTTTTTCTCAGACCATGAATTAACCCATTCTGTGGTCAAAGTTGGGCACCGTGTTAGTATTTTAGTTAAGGATGTAGCCTTAGCAAGACAATCATTTCTATTGTTTATTTCTGAACAAAACTTGCCTCTTGAAAAATTTGAGATCAGTAGTTTGACACTTGAAGATGTGTTTATGAAAGTGGTGGGAAAATGAACCAGTGGCTGACATTACTTCAAAAAGAAATGGTAGAAATGTGGAGAAATTTCAAATGGATCTGGGTGCCGATTACCTTTATTTTAATTGGAGTTAAGGAGCCAATCTCGAGTTATTATTTGCCGCAAATCCTTGATTCACTTGGTGACTTACCTGAAGGAACGGTTATTAATATTCCCATGCCCACAGCTGGTGAGGTCTTGATACAAGCCCTTGGACAGTATACAACACTCGGAGTCTTGATTATCGTCTTGTCAACTATGGGAATCATCGCTGCGGAAAGAAAGAGCGGTGTGGCTGGAATGATATTAGTCAAACCAGTATCATATCGCTCTTTTGTGACCGCTAAATGGGCAGGTGCTCTCTTGTTAATGTGTTGTTCTTTCTTGATTGGTTACCTTGCCACATGGTATTATACGGGAATTTTATTTGAATGGATTTCAATAACGGACTTTTTTCAATCCTTCTTTTTTTACAGTCTATGGCTAACGGTGATTTTAACGATTACTTTGTTTTTTAGTGCTGCCCTTCTGTCACCAGGAGTAGCCGGCTTTAGTTCATTAGCAGTTGTCATAGTGATTAGTCTCATTAGCAGTACCCTGTCCAATAAGCTGGAATGGAGTCCTGCTCAATTGACAAACTATGCGAATGAAGTGATCCTAGGAAAAGGGATGTCAAATCAGATTTTACCAGCGAGCATTTTAGCGGTAATGATCATGTTGATTTTACTAGGAACAAGTATCATTGTTTTTAGAAAAAAAGAGCTCGCCTCATAGATAAATCGAAGCTGAATTTAGTAACAGACCAGTGATTTAACATTGAAGACTTTCCCTTTTGCAAATAGAGGACGATATTTTATAATGTGTTGTAGAGTTTTTTGCTATGCTAACTGAAAAAGGGATGTGGCATTGTGTTAAATCAAGTCGGTTTAGTTTTAGAAGGCGGCGGGATGCGCGGAGTGTATACTGCCGGAATCCTTGAATATTTCTTAGAACAAGAATTGTTCTTTCCATATGTGATTGGGGTTTCAGCGGGGGCTTGTAATGCAGCATCTTACTTGTCTAAACAAAAAGGAAGAAATCAAACCGTCACGGTCGAATATGCTTCTGACCCAAGATATATTTCGTGGAGAAATTATTTTAAAAATCGCCAATTCTTTGGTATGGATTTTATTTTTGATGAAATTCCCAATCAACATGTTCCCTTTCATTATGATGTCTTTTACAATAGCCCTACGGAATTTGTAGTAGGAACAACTGATTGTTTGAGTGGTGAGCCCATTTACTTTAATAAGCAAGATTATGGGAAAGAGCTTTTAACAGTTTTACGTGCATCAAGCTCGCTGCCGTTTATTGCACCAGAGATTCGATATAAGGACAAAATCTTACTTGATGGTGGTATTAGTGATCCGATTCCAATCAAAAAAGCCCAAAAAGATGGGTATAACAAAAATATTGTTATTTTAACTAGAAATCAAGGTTATTTGAAAAAACCCTCAAAATTTCATTTTCTAGTGGATCGGAAATACCCAAATTATAAGGGTTTGCAACAGTCTTTAAGGAATAGATATCAGATTTACAATGATACAGTCTCATATCTTGAAGACCAAGAAAATGCTGGAAATGTTTTAATCATTCGACCCACTGAGCCATTAAAGGTAGGACGGATGGAAAGAAATCCGCAAAAGTTAAAAGAGTTATATAATCAAGGGTATCATGATGCGAAACAATCAATGACCGCAATCAATGATTATATTCATGCATAGGAGGAGAGTCTAGTTGACTCTTCTTTTTTGTTTGACTGTTTAGAAGAAAATTCTATCATTTTTTTTATCCTATTAAATAAACTAATAGTAGAGGAATTGATAAGGAGTTATCTAGATGAAAATAAATGAATATTACCGGGATACAGCTAATATAAACTTAAATGGTAGTATTGCTGCACTTGTGCCTACAATCATGATTGTTTTAGGAAATCTTTCTTTTATAAAGCATAGGGAAATCATGCTCTTAGCTATTCCCTTTCTATTCTACAGCCTCATTAGTTTTCAACTCTACCTTTTTAGAATGCGGCAATCGATTACAATTAAAAAAAATATGACACTGTCTAAAAGTAGCTGCCAATCAATCTTTGAAGCTCGCCATCTTTTAGTGCTATACATGAACACCCAGTTCCCTAGTTTACTTCTCTATTTTCCAGATGGTCATTTGGCTGGGAGGATAAAAAAATATCGTGAAAAAGGGATAAAGCGGTTAAGGTTTTCAAAAATCTTTGCATTATACAATGTAGACAATCAAGCACTAGGATTTTATAAGGTTAAAGGTAGAAAAGTAATTAGTTTGGACGTTTATGATCAGAAGAAGAAATTTTTAGGAAGCTTTAAGAAGAAGAATTTGGGCTGGAGAAAAAGCAAAAAGGAATTGATGGATAGCTCGGGAAGATATGTTGGTACTATAGTTGGGTCCACTGCTTTTATGGATGAGCAAGTTTTAGACCATGGCCGTCTGCAGGTGGGCAGACTTCGCCGTGGATGGATGCCTTTGGAGTGGAGCCCGCTCTTTCCGGAACCAAATACGCCTGTCCTAACAATGTGGGATTCACTATCTGAGGAGGACAAACTCCTTAGGATGTCATTTTTAATTAACGAATACTTTATTGAAAGATAAAGATTTGAAAGTTCCCCTAATAGATAATGTTTGATATGATAATTAAATCAATATATATATCATTTCTGGGGGTTTTACAGTGCAAATCGATGTAATTAAAGGCCATGGGTCGGGGAATGATTTTTTCCTCATTGATGAAATTTCAAATAATTATTCATTTTCGGAACAAGAAAGAGCAGAGCTTGCAAAACTATTATGTAATCGTGAGTCCGAACTAGGAGCTGACGGAATCTTATTTGTGATGAAAAGTGAACATGCGAATGGAAGGATGAGGGTCTTTAATGCAGACGGGTCCGAAGCATCTATGTGTGGCAATGGCCTTCGCCTGGTAGCTAGATTTATTTCCGAGCAGCAAGGGTTAAGTAAAGCAGTCATCGAAACCATGAAAGCTAATTTAAAGGTTAGCAAACAAGCGGACATATTCCCTGATATTCATACTTACCAGGTAGAAATTTCTCCGGTGTTATTTGAATTAAAGGCTTTACCATTAAATCTAAATAAGCCAACACTATTTAATGAGAGAATTGATGAATTGTCTGAAGAATTAAGGTTTACAGCATTAGCAGTACCGAACCCACATTTAATAGCAATTGTGGAAGAAAAACAGCTAAAAAATGACAGCCAAAAACAACTTAGTGAACAAGTAAATGGACCAAATCATTTATTTCCAGATGGTGTGAACGTCAGCTTTGTAAAACCCCTAGTGCCAGGATCCATTTATGTTAGAACCTTTGAACGGGGTGTAGGTTTTACGAATGCCTGTGGTACTGCGATGTCAGCTTCCTCTTTAGTTACTTGTTTAACCGGATTAAACGATATGGAAAAAGTAATAAATGTATATAATAATGGCGGAAAAGTTCAATGTGTCGTCCATAAATACGATAGAGATTACACAATCGATCTGATTGGAAACGCTACTTACGAATATAAGACATCTGTATTGATTAATCTTGAGGAAGGTACTTTTACAGTCTCAACAAAAAATGATTTTTCTGAGCAGGAAACATATGAGAAATTGAAATCAGAAGCACAGCAATTTATTACAGAAATGATAAAAGGATAAGGCCCGCTGCCTTATCCTTTTTTACCGCTTTCTTTTAGAAAATCTAGAACGGGTGTCAAGTTCTGAATTTGCTTGGTTTGGAAGTAATCCTTAAAAGGGTCTCCTTGTTCACGAATTCGCTTGAGGGCATTTCCTATATTAAAAGAAACAAGTTCCAGCTTTTCATTCACTTCCTCCCAATAAAGTGGGGTGGCAACACCAGCATGTTCGGTTCCCCGCATTGAGTAAGGTGCAATGATTGTTTTCCCTTCACTATGTTGTACATAGTCCACATATAAGCGATTTCCTCGCTTTTTTTTCATACGTTCAATGGTAAAAGAATCAGGGTCCTTCGATATTAAATACTCCGCAATAAAGCTGGTAAAAAGTCGTGTATCCTCATAAGAGTAAGTATTTTCAGGTAAGGGAAGATAAATTTGCAAGCCTTTTCTACCTGAAGTTTTTATGAAGCCAATTAAATTTAATTGGTCCAGGACTTCCTTTATATAAAGCGCAGCATGAATTGCCAATGGGAAAGCCTCTTTGGAAGGAGGGTCTAAATCGAAAACAATCTCGCTCGGACCTTTGCTGGTCACGGTTTGAAAAGGTACATGGAATTCAATTGAAAGTTGATTACCAAGCCAAATGAGTGTTTTTAAATTATTACATAGAATATATTGAATTCCATCTGCTTCCTGTGTTTGAACAAAGTCTGGTGCATAATCAGGACAATTTTTTTGATAGAAGGCTTCGCCAAACATTCCATGTGGATACCGAATGACAGTTAATAAACGATTTTTTAGAAAAGGCAGCATATAGGGAGAGATTTCTCGTAAGTACAGGATATAATCGGCTTTCTGAATGTTGAGTTTTTCCCATAAGGGTTTATCAGGGTGAGTAATTTCCAAGCCAGCTGGCAGGTTTTTTTGGTCAAACATAAAGCGGTCATATGTACATTCTACTGGCTCTAAATCGAAGCGAAATCGGTCGAAATGCGGCTCACGAAGTTGGTTCTGATATAGTTCTAAATATTTCACTTCAAGGCATATAGCAGGCTCAACATAAATAAATTGGTTGTCCCCCCTCACCATATTTTGCTTTATGGTGTGTTTTAGTGCATCTTTTTCCTCTGGTTTAAAGCCGAACAGAACTTGGCCAATAAGATCAATCATATTTTCTTTATATACTCCCACATAAAAATATCCATTCGTTTTTTCAAAGGCTGTGACAAAGCAACTGACATATTTCCAATTTTTGTATTTCAACCATTGGATTGTCCGTTTACCTTCTTCCCAAATACCATTATTTGCTTTAGCAATAATTCCTTCTCCATCATATAAGACCACTTTTTCCCAGAGGTCATTAAAATCGTCATAGGCTGTAACATGTTGAAGCAGCTGGTCATCATAGGGATTAGGATCTAATTCCAACTCCATTGTAATAAATAATTTCTTTAGTTCTGCTTTCCGTTTAAGAAAGGCAAGTGAATAAAGGGGCCTACCTTTTAACATGAGTAAATCAAATACCATAAAGCGGCAGGGTAATCGGGTTGCCTGCTCTTTAATTTTCTTTTCAGACTTTAGCCGGCCGCGGACTTGGATGGCAGAGAAATTTGCTTTGTGTGTATTTTCAAGATAAACAAGTTCTCCATCTAATTGCAGGGGTAAAAATGATTTGAGCTGTTTTTCATATCTCAGTAAAAATTCTTTTATCTCTGGAAATTGCGGGAATAGATCCTTTCCATTTCTACTTATAAAACTGATTTTTTGGAAATCCCAATCTAACATGGCTCTAAATCCATCATATTTAACCTCGTACTTCCAATCTGGCCGTACAGGAGAATCAAAGGTTAAACTTGGCAGCATCGGCTTCATTGTTGTGATGTCCTTCCTTTTTTCTAAAGATAAACAAGTATAAAGTTTTTGGCATCGCACGAAGGAAAAGCGTTAGCTTTTCCGAGGAGTCCATACGCCGCTAAACGGGCGCTTCTGCTTTTCTTTATTTTGCTTTATTGTTTGGGATTTCATCCATTTCCAATTGTTTTTAGGAATGGAAAGTTAAATGGACCGCAAAATAAACATAAAAAGAATGGAGACATCATTATGCATACGATGTGGAAAGGAAGTATCAGCTTTGGACTTGTAAACATCCCCATCAAACTTCACACCGCTACGGAAGATAAAGATATTAAGCTTCGCACCTTGCACAATAAATGTCATGCGCCCATTAAGTATGAAAAAATTTGTACCGTATGTGAACAAGAAGTAAAACCGGAAGAAATCGTAAAGGCGTACGAGTATACAAAAGGAAAATTTGTGGTGCTGGATAATGAGGATTTGGAAAAACTGCGCAAGGAAAACGAAGAGAAAGCGGTTGAAATAATTGATTTTGTAAAAATAGCGGAAATTGATCCTATTTACTTTGATAGAACATACTATATGTCACCAAATGAAGGCGGATCTAAAGCCTACTCATTGTTACGTAAGGCCTTGCAGGAAACTCAAAAAGTTGGTTTGGCCAAGATCATCATTCGCATTAAGGAACAAATGGCGGTTATTCGTGTGTATGAAAATACTTTGGTAATGGAAACCATTCAATTTCCTGATGAAGTGCGAAGAGCTGGTGATGTGCCAAACGTTCCATCGGAGGATAAAGTTACGAAAAGGGAATTAGATACGGCCATTTTACTGATTGATCAATTAACGACTGTATTTGAACCTGAAAAATATACAGATGAATACCGAACTGCCCTGCTCGACTTAATTGAATCAAAACGTAGCGGAAAAGAAACCGTAACGGCGGCAACCAAGGAAGTTGCTTCAAATGTCACTGATTTAATGGCAGCCTTACAGGCGTCTATTGATCGGACAAAACCACATAAAACAGATGCACCCAAAAAAGCGGTAGCACCTAGAAAAAAAACAGCAACAAAAGTCAAAAAGGAAGCTTAAGGGTTAATGTTCATTACCGATATCTCGAAAACTAAGGCAATGGTCAGATAGATGTGTCTATGTGACCGTTGTTTATTTCTTATTTGCCAAAGTTCTTTCCGGAATGTGTGAAGCATAATTTAAATAGGATTAATAAAAAAGGGGTGGTGCAATGGTTTATAATGTGCTGTTATTTTCAGACCCCGGGATTGATGACTCGTTTGCTATTATGTATGCAATACTTAATCATAAAATAAATTTAGTTGGTATTGTAAGTGGCTATGGAAATACCCCCAAGGAGAAATCTGTAACAAATACAGCTTATTTGGTAACTTTAGCGAAAAGAGAAGATATTCCAATCATTGCTGGTGCGGCAGGACCGTTGTCGGGTGAACCAACCCAGTATTATCCAGAAATTCATGGAAAAGAAGGTTTAGGTCCAATTAAACCACCGGATACGATGAAAAAGTTTATGGTTTATGATATCAACAAAATACTTGAAATTGTCACACAATATAAAGGAAACCTCGTAATCGTTTCTGTTGGAAGATTGACTGAGTTAGCCTTGATGTTTATCTTATATGGGAATGATGCCTTAAAAGATGTTACTGCTTTTTATATCATGGGCGGGGCATTTTTAGTACCTGGGAATATTTCCGCTGAAGCAGAAGCAAATTTTTATGTTGACCCAATTGCCGCAAATACTGTTATGGAAAAAGCTCATAATATCTATTTACACCCCTTAAATATAACCAATAAAGCTATCATTACACCTGATATCATTAATTTTCTTGGAGAAAACAGCACGACCCCATTTAAGCATTTAATTAAACCGGCGTTTGATTATTATTTCAAAGCATATCAGAAAAATGTACCTGGAATAGAAGGTGCACCGCTTCATGATGTAGTACCATTAATGGCCCTAACCAATCCAGATTTCGTTAAATATATTCCAAGACGTGTTCGGGTTCAGGAATTTGGCGAGGCCAAAGGAAAAAGTATGGCGGATTTCCGACCCAAGCCCGATCAAGAACCGCCAAAGACAATAGATTTTATTGGCATGGAAGCAGATATTCAAAAATTCATTGTTAATTTTATGGAGGTTTTTTTGCAAGGAGATTTCCAAAAAAGGTAACTAATATAGTGCTCGCCAAATGGCGAGTTTATTTATTCTCATTGTTCATACAAATATTTTCATTGTTTCCTGGTTTTAGAATAGTAGGTTTGACATTTTGGGGAAATTGCGGTAAAATAAAGGTACGCTTTAATGTTCGTTAATATTTATTGGTTTAAGTAGTCGTAACTGCACGAAGATGTGGGTGATGTCTGCCCAACTGTGTAGGGTTACGTCTTTTTTATGATTTTAAATGTACGAGAAATTTAAAGTGAACAAAATGTTGGGGGTAAAATCCATGAAAAACGGTAAAGTAAAATGGTTTAATGCAGAAAAAGGTTTCGGATTTATTGAATCTGAAGGCGGTCAAGATGTATTCGTTCACTTTTCAGCAATCCAATCAGAAGGCTTCAAAACTTTAGAAGAAGGTCAATCCGTTTCTTTTGAAATCGTTGAAGGCGCTCGTGGACCACAAGCTGCTAACGTACAAACAGTTTAATCTTATTAAAAATAAAAGGGTGATGCACCACGTGAAAGCATCACCTTTTTATCTATATATATTTTTACTAAAAAGATAGTTTTGTGAGCTATCCACAAAGTGTTCAAAAACAGTCATAACTAATTAAAAGGAGTGATCGTTTTGGCGTTTGGTAGAAAAAATGAGGAAGAAATTAAATTAGAAGAAACTAAAATTTGGGTGTGTTCTTCGGATAGTTGTAAGTGTTGGATTCGTGACAATTTTAAAAGCAGTGAAGTGCCACTTTGCCCCATTTGCAAAAGTGAAATGACTGAATCAACAAAAGAACTTCAAGTTATTCATAATCATAGTAAAAATTTTATGTAATATCAGGTTTGCAGGGAGAATGTTCTCCCTGCTATTTTTTTAGCCTTCGCAATGTTGCTTACAGTATGTAAGGACTAGTTCTTCTTCATCCTCATCAAGGGCAAAGTCAAGAATCTGTTCGCTCCCACGTTCGTAAAAGTAATAGCTAGAAATTTTATCGCCACTTTCCTCGTGAACGAAAATCACTTTTAAGCCTACACCTTTTTCAGAAAAGAGTTCGTCATCTTCCTCTACATCCAGTTCAAGGAAAAACTCAAATCTCTCTCCTGATAATAAACCAAATGGGTCTTCCAATTTTTCAACTTCGTGGTTAGTAATGTTCAAGGGTATCATCCTTTGCTGTTTAATAGACCTCCTTATTATACACATTTTCCTTCGTAACAGAAAAAAAGACACTTTTCAAATTAATTTTGAATTTAATGTGAATAATTGCACAAAGTAATTTCAACGTTGGCAGAATAAGGTATGATGAAACTGTAAATGTAAACTCAAGTGTAAAGGAAATGAGGATGAGTAATTTTTGAGTTATATGTGATCTAATCACAAACGAGGAGACAGGAAATGATCAAAACAAATGAGTCCAAACATATCCAATTACTGCCGTTTTTATTATCTAGAAAAAATTTTTACCAGTTTCTTTATTGCTTATTTATGGAACCAATCAATGAGGAGATTTTGCTTACATTAGCTTCTTCGGGAAATTTTTCTGAATTAAAGGAATTTCATGAAGGTGGACGGATTCTCACTCCCTACTTCGAACAACTGACTGAAGCACAAATCAGCCTTGAAAGAGATGAATATCATCGTCTATTTATCGGACCTGGATCATTGGCTGCCCCTCCCTGGGAGTCTTACTATAGAAGTAATGAGAATCTGTTATTTGAAAAGTGGACTTTGGAAATTAGGAATCAATACCATCAATTTGGTCTGAAATTCATCAAAGAAAATAATGAACCAGATGATCATTTATTGTTGGAATTAGAATTTATGATTTTTCTAGTCGATTTAAACTTAAAATCGACTAGCCCTGAAAGAATTGAAGAATTAATTTCTAGTCAAATCCACTTTCTTAAAGAACATTTAACTGTTTGGATTCCAGCTTTTTGTAAAAGAATCATCGCCTGCACAAACAGTCAATTATTTTTGGGGGCTGCCATGCTGCTTGAGGACTTTTTAAACTTTGATTTGACATCTTTATTGGAAGTAAAGGAGGCATTAGCCGATGTCTGAAAATAACCAATTAAAGAATTTGTTAACAAATAAAATGCAGAGGCGAACTTTTTTAAAATGGTCTGGAGCCCTTGGACTCCCGGTAATTGCTGGTGGAATTGGCACCAAGATGCTCGTTGACCGTAAAGAAGAAATAAAGCCAGCAGCAGCAAAGAACGAGGAAAAAATTATATCAACCTGTAGTATTAACAACTGTGGAGGCCGTTGTGTCATAAAAGCACATGTGAAGGATGGGGTGGTAGTTCGGGTCAGTACGGATACACAAGAAGGAGGAGACCTATCCACACCGCCGCTTCGGGCATGTGTGAGAGGCAGAAACTATCGCACTATGCTCTATCACCCTGATCGTCTCAAATATCCGATGAAACGCGTTGGCAAGCGGGGCGAAGGGAAATTTGAAAGGATTTCTTGGGAGGTAGCCACTGAAACAATCGCTGCACAAGTAAAGAGGATTGGTGAAAAATATGGACCAGAATCTAGATATGTAAACTATGGATCTGGACAAAGTTGGGGATTGCATGGAGGAACAAGAGCAGCAAAAAAATTATTAGCTCTTACTGGCGGTTATCTGAACTCTCGAAATGATTATAGTTCAGGTGCAGGAAATGTTGCAACCCCTTTTACTTATGGTACGAACAATACAGGAAATAGCTTTGATTCGCTTTTGCATTCAAAATATATTATTTTATGGGGCCAAAACCCTTCAGAAATGATATTTTCAACACCCTATCGTGAATATTTAATGCAAGCGAAGAAAAATGGAGCCAAAATTATTGTGATTGACCCTAGATATACAGATACTGCAATAGCTTTTGCAGATGAGTGGATCCCTATTCTCCCTACAACAGATACTGCTATGATGGACGCTATGGGATATGTGATAATCACAGAAAACTTGCATGACCAAGCATTTCTTAATCAATACTGTATCGGTTTTGACGGGGAACATATGCCAGCGGGAGTCGCTGAGGAAGAGTCACTAAAAAGTTATTTACTTGGTGGAAAAGATGGTGTGCCTAAAACCTCTGAATGGGCTGAAAAAATTTGCGGTGTACCTGCAAGTAAAATCCGCGAAATTGCCCGTGAATATGCAAAGACGAAGCCGGCTGCTCTTATTCAGGGCTGGGCAGCACAGCGTCAAGCCTATGGTGAGCAATTCATGCGAGGTGGCGCACAGTTAGCCTGCCTAACAGGTAATGTTGGTAAGTTAGGCGGTTGGGCGGCTGGAACAGGCTATTGGAGCCGTTCCGGAATTGTTTATCCTTTTTCTTATGAGAATCCGTTCAAGGCATCGATTCCATGTTTCCTTTGGACTACAGCGGTAGAAAAAGGAACAGAAATGACTGAGAAAGACGGTTTATTAGGAACAGAAAGATTAACAACAAACATTAAATGTATTTTTAACATGGCTGGAAATATGTTAATAAATCAGCATGCAGATATTAATAAAACTCGTAAGCTACTTGAAGATGAAAGCAAAGTTGAGTTTATTGTTGTCAGTGATCTGTTTATGACTCCAAGTGCAAAGTATGCGGACATATTATTGCCAGGAACCACCTTCTTTGAACGTTATGATATTGGTACACCGTGGTGTTTTGGTGACTACGTTGTTTTTGGCGATAAAACGATCGACCCTTTGTATGAATGCCGTGATGAATATGATGTGTTTGCGGAGATTGCGGATAAATTAGGAATGAAGGAAAAATTTACAGAAGGGAAAACAATTCTTGACCTAGTCAAGGAAAGTGCAGTTAGAACCAAAAAAGAGCTAGACACAAACTTTCCGACTTTTGAGGAATTCCAAAAGCAGGGTGTACATCATTTTAAGTTCAATGAACCTCTAATAGCTTTTAAAGAACAAATTGATGACCTTGAAAAACATCCGTTCGAGACTCCATCTGGGAAAATTGAATTGTTCTCGAAGGCTTTATGGGATATGAAACAGCATGAGGAAATTCCAGCTATTGCGAAATATATCTCTTCTTGGGAAGGACCAGAGGATCCATTAATAGAAAAATATCCATTGCAGCTCATTAGCTGGCATTACAAGCGAAGATGTCATTCCACCTATGACAATCAAGAATGGCTTGAGGAAGCAGCAAAACAAGAAATGTGGTTGAATCCTAAGGATGCTGAGAAACGAGGCATTAAAAATGGTGATCGTGTTCAGGTGTTTAATGAACGGGGCTCGCTAGTGATTGATGTAAAAGTTACACTACGAATCACTCCGGGGGTTGCGGGAATTCCTCAAGGTGCTTGGTATACTCCTGATAAAAATGGACTTGATCAACGAGGTTCAGTTAATGTGTTAACCTCACAGCGGCCGACAGCTCTTGCCAAAGCGAATCCGCAATTAACTAACCTTGTCGAAGTAAAAAAAGCGTAGGGAGTGAGGAATTTGGAGCAGCTAGGATTTTATATTAATCAGAGCCTCTGTACGGGTTGTAAGGCATGTACAGTATCATGTAAGGATAAAAATAATCTTAATTTCGGGATTAATTTCCGCAGGGTGTATACATATGAAGAAGGAACTTTCCTTGAGGAGCCGACCGGTGGGATTGTTCATAACATAAAGTCCTATTATTTTTCAATCGCTTGTAATCATTGTACACAACCTGCCTGTATTCCAAGCTGCCCTGTAGGAGCAATTGAAAAGAATAAGAAAAATGGTGTGGTTACAATTGATCAAGAAGTTTGTGTGGGAAGTCAATTATGTGTTAAGGCATGTCCATACGGCGCACCTCAATATAATAAAAAAGTATTTAAATCAAATAAATGTGATTTTTGTATCGATTTGCAAGAAAATGGTGAGGAACCAGTTTGTGTGTCCACATGTCCTATGAGGGCGATTGAATTTGGCCCAATAAAGGAACTGCGGGAAAAATATGGCAGCGTAAGTCAGATAAAAGGGATGCCTAGTAATACGATTACCCATCCAAACATTGTGATAACTCCGCATAAAGATGCGCGATTATCCAGCAGTTAACATAAAAAAGAGGATTTCTCGCAGGACTTCCGGGAAATCCTCTTTTTGCTGGTTAATATGGTAAAATAAAAAACACTATTGCAAGTGTTTGACGAATTATGTAATGGAGGAGAAGATGAGATTCGAACTCACGCAACGGTTGCCCGTCCTAACGCATTTCGAGTGCGCCCCCTTATAACCACTTGGGTACTTCTCCATCTTACTGGAGCGGGTGAGGGGAATCGAACCCCCGCCGTCAGCTTGGGAAGCTGAAATTCTACCATTAAACCACACCCGCAAGCCTCATGAGAACACAAAATATTATAACATAGTAATTACTTTTTTGCTATAGAATTTTTTTCAAAAGACATGAATGGTTAGACCATAACCAGAAAATGCTGAGGCATTTCCCTCAGCACTTTCTTATGATTCTGCTTTTGGTTTAATTGCAAGAATAGAAACAATTGCAGCAAGGATACCAAGGCTGCTTAGCGTAATGAAAATCCAATGGTTGGCATATTTCATTAACAAAGCAATCAATGGCGGTCCTACTGCAACACCGATAAAACGCATCGAACTGTAAATAGATGAAATCGTTCCTCGTTCTTTTTTTTCTATACCCTCTGTAATTAAAGCATCTAAACATGGCAAACTTAACCCTATCCCAACGCCGCTAATGAGAAACATGGTAAGCATATACCAAAGATTAATCGAAAACCATAGTGCAGCAATGGAGACTGCGGCTGCGACAATACCACAAAAGGTAATCCATTTCATTAGTACTTTATTTTTTTTAATGATTTTTCCGCTAATAAAAGAGGATAAGCAAAGTGCACCAAGGGGTAATGCTAGGAAAATGCCCTTTTTAATATCCTTTATACCATATTCCTTTTCAAACGTTTCAGAGAGGTAAAACAATATTCCGAACAGCACGAGCATAAGAATGCCGCCAATAAAAAAGATGGCATATAGCCAACGTCCTTTTTCTGTGAAGGTTTTTTTAATATTTACAAAAAAGTCTTTAAACGGAATGGGTTTTTCCTTGGATTTGGGACTTTTGACAAGGAAAAGCACCAATAAAACTGAAATGGCACAGAATACTGGAAATGAGAAAAAAGGTAAAAACCAAATAAATCCTGCAAGAAAGGCTCCTAGAATTGGACTTAAAACTTTTCCAAACGTATTGCCCGTTTCAATTAATCCTAAACAACTACTTACATCATCATCATTTTTAAACATATCGCCAACTAGCGGCATGACAATGGGGGCAGCCCCGGCTGCTCCAACTCCTTGGAGCGCTCGACCGATTAAAATCAGCCAATAAGCATCATCTAATTTCCATGCGGCCCATCCGGAGATCAGTCCACCTATCCCGGCTATGACAAGACTTGGGATAATCACCTTTTTCCTGCCAATGTGGTCTGATAGGTACCCAGCAACAGGAATTAAAAATATCGCAACAATGGAATAAACGGTGATGACCATGCTTGTTTGAAAGGAGGAAATCGATAGTTTTTTCTCCATAGAAGGTAATACAGGAATCAACATTGAATTTCCTAAAGTCATGACTAAAGGTATGGAAGCCAGTGAGGTGATTGCCCACTTTTGTTTAGCTACTTCACCTGACTTCTTTTGACCAGCGGCCGACTGTTTTTTTTTGGCTGCTCTTGGTTTTTGGCTTAATTGTTCAATATGTTCCATGAATCTTCTATCCCGCCTTCATATATGCTCTTTAGCACAAAACGCCAATAGACGTTCCTGAGCTTTACTTATATGCTAATGTTAATATTCGCAAATCAGCTTGAAATTAACAAAGATAGTGGTATCCTTTAAATGGAAATGGGATAAATTAAAAATGATAAGGAAATTTCAGATTTTAGAAATAAGGCTATAAAGGAATAGTTAATTTTGAATTTTAAGAAATTAAATACTTGACATAGAAGGTAAAGTTGGATAGGATAATAATCAATAAAGTAAATCGTATACGGCAATGACGAAGAATAGTAACTTTTACGGATTGTTTAGAGAACTGATGGTTGGTGCAAATCAGTGAAGACGTATTGGTGAATGGACTTCTGAGCTCCAAACCGAACCTCCTTAATGGGTTAGTAGGCTTTGGCGAAAATCTCATCGTTACAAGAGACAGGTATTCAAGCAATTATGCTTCGATATCAGTTGAGTGAGCTAGAATTTAGCTAATGAAGGTGGCACCACGGGTTCTCCGTCCTTTTTGGATGGGAGGCCCTTTTTGTTTTTTAAAAAAATTATACCGTAAATCACTGAGTAAGAGTAGTACACAGATTTGATTCTTTCCAGAGAGTCGGGGGAGCTGAGAGCCCGATATGAATGGATTTGTGGAATGGACTTGCGAGAGGCGTCTTGAACCATAGTAGGGATGCACGGAGTTCCACCGTTAAAAGGATAGGATATCGAATGAACTTAAATTCTGTATCTGAAAGAGGAAGCGGATTTTTCCTGCTTCAAATGGAGGTGGTACCACGGTCAGAGAATCGTCCTCTATATGCACAAGTTAGTTGCGCATATAGAGGACGATTTTTTTTATTTTGAAAGGAGTTGTAACATGGAAACACTAAATGGCTTTATTTTACAAGAAATAAAAGGCGATACATTAACCCCTATTTCAATTTTACAAAAAATTAGTGGTAATAAGAAATTCTTATTAGAGAGTTCTCATAAGTACAATGACTCAGGGCGCTATTCATTTATTAGTGCTGATCCTGCCTTCGAACTCATTTCTAGAGGAAAGATGAATGAAATCATTAAACGAGATGGTGAAAAGAGGATTTTAGAAGGAAACCCATTAGATGTTTTAAAGGAACTTTTGCCGCAAACAAGCGTAGAAGTGGAAGAACTTCCCTTCATAGGAGGAGCGGTCGGCTATGTTGGTTACGATATCATCAGGCAGTTTGAAATCATTGGAGAGGAGCATCCGAACGGCTTAGATATGCCGGATGTGCACTTAATGTTTTATGAGGAAATGATTGTGTTTGATCATCTTGAAGAGAAAGTAATGGTTTGCGGACAGCCACTTTCTGAAAAAAGCAAGGTTGAAGAAATAGAAAAACGAGTCATGCAAAGGATAGAAGAACTGAAACTTCCGGATTATTATCGTGAAGAAGAACCTTTTCATTTTGGCGGTTATGAATCGGAGACAACAAAAGAAGCATTTATAAACAGTATCGAAGTGGCAAAAGAACATATTCTTGCAGGTGATATTTTTCAAGTGGTGTTATCAAGACGAATGAAATCAGCCTTTAATGGTCCACCGTTATCTCTTTATCGGAGTCATAGGAGCAGCAATCCCACCCCCTACATGTTTTATATTGATTTTGAAGGATATACCGTAATTGGTTCATCGCCAGAGAGCTTAATAAAAACTAGAGGTAGAACGGTGATTTCCAATCCAATTGCTGGCACAAAACGCAGAGGAAAAACCAGAGAAGAAGATCAGCAAATTGAAAAGGAACTTTTAAACGATGAAAAGGAACTTGCGGAACACCGGATGCTCGTTGATCTTGGCAGAAACGACCTTGGGAAGGTTTGCGATTTTGGTTCCGTTCAGGTTGATAAGTATATGACTGTCGAGAAATACCGTCATGTGATGCATTTAGTTTCTGAAGTTAGCGGCCAGTTACAACTAGGTAAAACGGCAATAGATGCTCTTGCTGCCTGCCTTCCAGCCGGAACTGTTTCAGGGGCTCCTAAGGTGCGGGCAATGGAGATTATCAACACCTTAGAAAAATCAAAACGAGGTCTATATTCGGGGGCAGTTGGCTATATATCGGCTAGCGGTAATATGGATTTTGCTCTGGCTATTAGAACGATGATAATAAAAGATGGAACGGCAATAATTCAAGCGGGTGCCGGAATAGTATACGATTCGAATCCTGAATCCGAGTATGAGGAAACATTGAACAAATTAAGATCCTTTTTGGAGGGTGGCCAATGATCTTATTAATTGATAATTTTGACTCATTTACATTTAATCTTTATCAGTATCTAGGTGAATTAGGCGAGGAGGTTGTCGTTTATCGAAATAATCAGCTCAACATGGATCAAATCAAAAAACTGAACCCGAAAGCAATTATTTTATCACCTGGGCCAGGGAGGCCTGAGGATGCAGGTATATGTATAGAATTAGTTCAAACCTTTTATAAGACGATCCCAATTTTAGGTATTTGTCTCGGTCATCAAGCTGTTGGCGCAGCTTTTGGCTGTAAAGTGAGAAGAGCACATTTTATAAAGCATGGTAAAACATCATTTATCACTCATCAAGGCAATGAATTATTTACAAACCTGGTTTCGCCATTAGAAGTGATGAGGTATCATTCTTTAACAATAGAGGAAAGCAGTCTTCCCTCACAGTTAGAGTGTATTGCCAATTCCACTGATGATCATGAAGTAATGGCATTAAAGCATCGGAAGTACAGGGTTTATGGGATGCAATTTCATCCGGAATCAATCGGAACCCCGTCAGGTAAACAAATTTTAAAAAATTTTTTAATCGAAATAGAAAGGAAGAATTCAAATGAAAAATTATTTACTCCAGTTAGCTGAACAACAACCTTTTACTGAAAGGCAAATGAAAGAAGCATTTAATTTTATTTTGGAGGAGGAGGTCTCCGAATCAGAAATAGCCGCTTTCATAATGGGGTTAAAATCAAAAGGTGAAACCGTTGAAGAAATTGCCGGTATTGTTGGAGCTTTGAAGGAAAATACTATTAGTTTTAAACGAAAATTTCCGAATGTTCTTGATAATTGTGGGACTGGTGGTGATGGTACATCCAGCTTTAACATTAGTACAACATCAGCTTTTGTGATTGCCGGTGCTGGAATTCCTGTTGCAAAGCATGGAAATAGAAGTATCTCCAGTAAAACTGGTAGTGCAGATGTACTTGAACACTTGGGTGTAAATCTAAATTTATCTGCAGAAAGGACAGAAGAAATACTTCAGGAGATTGGGATCGCCTTTTTATTTGCACAACATGTTCATCCGAAATTAAAAAAGATTACAACAGTCCGAAAACAGCTGAAGATTCCTACTGTCTTTAATTATATCGGTCCTTTAACAAATCCGATTGATTTGGATTATCAATTATTAGGTGTTAATCGCAGAGATATACTAAATGTATTTGCAAAAGTATTGCAAAAGCTTGGACGAAAGAGGGCAGTCGTAATAAATGGAGCCGGCTATATGGATGAAGCCTCCCTTCAAGGCGAAAATCATTATACACTGTTAGAAAATGGAAATATATCGGATCACACATTCCACCCTGAAGATGTTAACCTTCCACAATATGATAACAACTTTATTAAGGGAGGAGATTCCAAAGAGAATGGTGAAATCTTAATAAAAGTATTAAAAGGGGAAAAGGGTGCACATCGGGATACGGTTGTTCTCAATGCAGGAATTGGAATATATACAGCAGGAAAGGCCAGCTCCATAAAGGATGGGATTACAATTGCAAAAGAAATTATTGATACAGGTGCAGCATATGAAAAACTAATGGCTCTCATTGAAAAATCTCGAGTAGGCCAGAAAGAGGCGATTTAAGTGGAAACAATACTTGACAAAATTATCGAACAGAAGAAGAAGGAGGTTCTACTCCTTCAAGAAGAGACACAAACGTTCCTAGTAACAAATAATCCAAGAAGATCATTTGTTCAAAAGCTAAAAGATGCAAACGACCTATCGATCATCGCGGAATATAAACGCGCTTCACCGTCAAAGGGCTTGATCAATAATGGTGTTGCCCCAGCACAACAAGCTGTTATTTACGAAACCTCTGGGGCTGCCGCCATTTCAGTTTTAACAGATTCTACCTTCTTTAAAGGCTCTTTCTCCGATTTGAAAGAGGTTCGAGAAACCGTAAATCTCCCTATTCTATGTAAGGATTTTATCATTGACCCATTGCAAATCGATATAGCTGCTTCTAATGGGGCTGATTTAATTTTGTTAATTGTTGCGGCCTTAGATGAAAATCGTTTAAAGGAACTATTCAAATACGCCACAGCAAAAGGCTTAGAGGTTTTAGTAGAAGTTCATAATTTGAAGGAATTAGAGCAGGCACTTAAAACAGATGCTAAGCTGATTGGCGTCAATAATCGTGATTTAAAAACCTTCCATGTCTCACTAGAGGTAACCGAAAAATTGGCCTCTATTGTAAAAAAAGCTGGTGCCTATCTCATAAGCGAGAGTGGTATCCATACAATAGAGGATGCAGAGCGAGTAAGAAACGCAGGGGCCAATGGAGTTCTAGTGGGCGAGGCATTGATGGTTAGCCAGGACGTTGAAAAATCCTTTTTAGACCTTCGCCTGCCCCTTCAAGAAGGTCTAAATCGATGAAAGTAAAAATATGTGGAATAATGGATGTCAAAACAGCACTTGTTGCTGCCAAATATGGAGCCGATGCAATAGGACTTGTATTTGCAGAAAGTAAGCGAAAGGTTTCAATTGAAAATGCAAAAGAAATCGCGTCATCATTGCCTGCCAATGTACTTAAAGTTGGTGTCTTTGTGAATGAATCACGAGATGAAATTGAAAGAATTGCTTCATTTGTCGGCTTAACACATATCCAATTACATGGTGACGAATCAGCATCATTCAGTGAATCCCTTACGTTACCCGTTATTAAAGCAATCGGTTTTAAAGGTAATGCTGGTTTACTCGATGTAAGTCAATTTCCGTCCGACTATATTTTAATCGATGGGCCAAAAGGGAAATTTCATGGTGGAAACGGCGTTGCCTTTCATTGGAGAGAGGTAAATACATCATTAATCAAAGGAAAAAAGGTTATCCTTGCCGGTGGATTACATGTGGAAAATGTGGAGGAGGCCATTAATTGTATCAATCCTTTTATGGTAGATGTTAGCTCAGGGGTTGAAACCGATGGGATAAAGGATCATGAAAAGATAAAAGCATTTATTAAAAAGGTGAAAAAGATAATTTTAGGAGGAAAACCGAATGAACACTTATACATTACCGAATGAGAAAGGTCATTTTGGGATTTTTGGCGGTAGATTTGTACCAGAAACACTGATGAAAGCCGTGATTGAGCTCAATGATGCCTATGAAGCAGCAATGACGGATCTATCCTTTCAAGCTGAGATTGCTAGATTATTAAAAGAGTATGTTGGTAGAGAAACACCATTATATTTTGCGGAAAATCTTACAAAACACGCAGGTGGCGCAAATATCTATCTTAAAAGAGAAGATTTGAATCATACGGGTGCACATAAAATTAACAACGCCATTGGTCAGGCATTACTTGCCGTTAGAATGGGGAAAAGAAGGATTGTGGCCGAAACCGGTGCAGGACAGCATGGTGTTGCCACAGCAACCGTTTGTGCTTTATTAAATCTTGACTGTATCATTTTTATGGGTGAAGAAGACATTAAACGACAGGCATTAAATGTCTTTCGCATGGAATTACTCGGTGCAAAGGTGGTTGGTGTTTCCTCCGGCAGTGCAACATTAAAGGATGCAGTAAACGAAGCACTTAGATATTGGGTAGCCAATGTCGATGATACCCACTATCTATTAGGGTCTGTCATGGGACCGCACCCATTCCCTGTAATGGTTAGAGACTTTCAGAGTGTGATTGGTAAGGAAACAAAGGAACAATTTCTTGCACGAGAGGGATCGCTGCCTGATGCTGTTGTAGCTTGTATCGGTGGTGGGAGCAACGCAATGGGGATGTTTTATCCGTTTATTGAAGATGAGGGAGTTCGTTTATATGGGGTAGAAGCTGCGGGTGCTGGCGTTGAGACCGACTTTCATGCCGCATCGTTAACAAAAGGGAGACCAGGTGTTTTGCATGGCGCTTTAATGTATTTATTACAATCAGAGGATGGCCAAATTCAAGAAGCCCATTCGATTTCGGCAGGACTTGATTATCCAGGTGTAGGACCAGAACATAGCTTTTTAAAGGATAGCGGCAGGGCTAACTATGTCTCGATTACCGATCAAGAGGCACTGGATGCTTTTCTACTTTTATCAAAGCTTGAAGGAATTATCCCAGCTCTTGAGAGTGCCCATGCTGTTGCCTATACCATTAAACTTGCTGGAGAAATGAAAAATTCGGAAAATATCGTTGTTTGTTTATCTGGACGTGGTGATAAGGATGTAGATACGGTTAAAGCCAAGCTTGAAGGGAGGAATTAACATGAATCGAATTGAAAAAAACTTTACTTTATTAAAAGAGAAAAACAAAAAGGCCTTTGTTCCTTACATAATGGCAGGGGATGGAGGGTTAGATTGTCTAGTGGATAGACTATCATTACTTGAAAAATTTGGTGCTACTGCGATTGAAATTGGAGTTCCATTTTCAGATCCTGTCGCCGATGGACCAACCATTCAGCGAGCAGGACTAAGGGCTCTAGAAAAGGGAACGACACTTAGGGGAATCATAGCGGAGCTAAAAAGAGCACGAGAGGTCATATCTATTCCCATTATCCTAATGACATACTTAAATCCCATTTATTCTTATGGTATAGAAGAATTTGTTCGAGATATACAAAATGCTGGGGTCGATGGATGTATTATTCCCGACCTGCCAATAGAGGAAGAGGAAATGATTTCACGACAACTTGAGGAAGCACAGGTGGAATTAATTCGGCTGGTTACCCTTACAACACCATTGGAACGAATTAAAACGATTGCAAACAAGGGCAGGGGATTTTTATATACTGTAACAGTCAAAGGAATAACAGGGGTAAGAAATGAATATGATGCGGAATTACATCAATTTTTGCAGGCTGTAAAAGATGTGAGCCCCATCCCAGTTATGGCTGGGTTTGGTATATCAAATAAAGAGCAAATTATGGAGATAACCAAGTATAGTGATGGCGTAATTGTTGGAAGTAAAATTGTTGATTTATTTGAACAGAATCGCCTTAGTGAAATGGAGGATTTGATGACTATTTTCAAACAGGAATCAAACATATTGTAATAATAAAAGTCTACTCTGCAGTTTGGAGTAGACTTTTATTGAAAAATGTTAAATACTAACAAAGATTTTCAATTTCTTGATAGAAACAGTTATCTTCTTTATAATAGATATATACTTAATTTTCGATGGAAACTTCCAGTAGTGGAAGTTTTGTTTGTTTTTTACGGATTTTTTTTGTTCGGGGATTATAAAATCAGCTAGGAGCGTAATATAAATGAAAGAAATAACTGTTGAAAACCTTTTTAACTTAGAGAAATCGGTCATTATTGATATACGTTCACGGATTGAGTTTAAAGATGGAGCCATCCCAGGAGCAATCAATGTACCTTTATTTTCAGATGAGGAACGCGAAGTAGTGGGGACCATTTACAAACAAGAAGGACAGGCAGCGGCCAAGTGGAAAGCGATGGAATTTGTCTCTCCAAAAATCCCTGAACTTTTGCATACAATAAAATCCCTTCATACAGATGGTGAGTTAGTCATCTATTGTTGGCGTGGAGGGATGCGCAGTAAAGCGGTGGTAACCTTTTTAGAGTTTGCCGGTATTTATGCATGGCGTTTACTCGGGGGATATAAAGCTTATCGCCATTATATACTTGAAGAAATAGATCCTCATATTCCTGATAAAGCCGTTGTCTTTCATGGAATGACAGGCGTTGGAAAAACGGAAGTACTAAAAATTTTAGAAAATAAGGGCTATCCAATTCTAGATCTTGAAGAAATGGCCTGTCATCGTGGATCAATTTTTGGGACAATTGGTCTTGGTGATGGTAATAATCAAAAAAAGTTTGATTCCCTGTTATTTAAAGGACTGCAGAATATTCAAGGGTGCGATTATTTTCTAGTCGAGGCAGAGAGCAAAAGAATTGGCAAAGCTGTTCAACCTGAAAAATTGATGGAAGTTAAATTTAAGGGATTGAATATTTATATTCATTCACCACTGGAACAAAGGGTTAATCTCCTCGTTTCTGAGTATGTGCTGCCGTACAAGCAGGAGCCATGGTTTCATGAAAAGATATCGTTGGGGATTGATAGGGTATTAAAACGTGTAAAAAATGTTGAGATGAGAAAGAGGCTTTTGGAATTATTAGATGAAAAGAATTATCCAGATATGATTCGAATTTTGCTCGAATACTATTATGACCCGCGTTATGAGTATGCTAGGAAAGATTATGAGGGAGAATTCATTGACATCTATGCTGAAAACCCAGTAGATGCAGCAGACCAAATAGTCACAAAGTTAAACGAGTTATCTTTTTCACCCCAATTAGAAATTATTAAACAATAAGAAGTAAAACCGCTGAATATTACATCAGCGGTTTTATTTTTATTTTTTTTCTAGGTTTGATTCTTAAACGGCCTTAATCCACGGCGCTTGATTTCATCCTTTAAGATTTGTATCCATTCCTTTTCTTTTTCCTCTCCAGACTTTACTGCATCTCGATACGAAACAACCAACTGCTCGTTACTCATAATTTTCAATGTGAGAATGCCCTCCTTGGAAAGTGAATTAAATATTCAGTTTTTACTATTGTAATCGCTTTCTTTCGTTTTGAGAACCCTTATTTAGCAAAAGTTGAAAAAGGTTCACAAAAGGTAAAGAGATTATATGTTGAAAATATTGATGTTCAAAAAGTGTGATCGATAAAAATTAATTGTTATTAAAAATGAAGCAAGCATAGATATTGTTGCACTTCACTGTCTGCATTGATTATACTAGTATATGAATAATGACCGAAAGGAAAGGTGGCAACAATGATTCATTTAACATGGAGAGATCGTGCAACAGTAAAAAAAGTAAAATGTATTCAAACAGATGCAAAAAAATTTATTGTCAATAACGTCTTAACAAGTGGGAAAATTTATGATGTAAAAAACGAAACAGAAGAGTTTTATTACATCATTGACAATACTGGAAAAGTAGGTGGATTTTACAAAGAGTATTTTCAAGATGCAAGGTAAATAAGACAGTGAGGTTATGGCCTCCAGTTTTTTTAATAAAGAGATGATTTTAATTAAATTATTGAATGACCTTTTTGGGTACGGGTGGAAGTAAAATTTGCATTAGCGAGGAAATTGTAGTAATCAAAGAAATGCCTGAGAAACATCAGGCATTTCTTATCTTTGATGCTCAGCGTGCATCTGGAAAAACTCTGAGGATGGTGTTGGTAAATTCATCCACGAAACCAGATATCGGTCTCCCATTTTTAATATAGCTGGTATAATTTTTCATTCGATCATAGAAATCTGGGTTTACAGAAATGTATACATGATCGATATCGGGGTCGACTGATTTTACAGTGCGAGAAATCTTATTCTCAATATTAGTTGTCAATTCGTTCCGAGATGAACGGTCCAATTTTGCTGCAACAAATGCATTGTTGTCAGTAACAATGATATTAGCATGGTCTACTTCCGGCAAATTAGTGACTTTATCTGCAGCTTTGTCAGCAACTCTCATTTTTCCTTGGTTATTGCCGATATTTTTTTGAGTATTATTCCGAACGTTTGTCAAATTATTGTTGGTATTATTTCGATTGGCGACATTATCATTGACATTATTCTTTGCACAACCAGATAAATACAGACTAAAAATGAGGATGACAATTACGAATAATCCTTTTTTCATGAATTGGAAACACTCCTTTTTTAAGTTATACAAAAGTAGAATTCCATATTTAAGAAAAATTATCCTAAATCATAACAGGTAGTTACTAAAAAAATTAAGTAAAAGGGTTATAAAAAAGAAGCATTTCAGAAATGCTTCTTTTTTATCCTTATTTTTGCTTTACAGGAGTTCCTGAGGGCTTTTTTGATTGATACAACTTTCGACTTATTAAACTTTGGACGGTTAAGAATAATCCACCAACTACCCAATAAAGTGGTAAAGCAGCAGGGGCGCTAAAGGAAAACATCACGATCATAAGCGGTGACATTAGTCCCATCATTTTCATTTGTTTTTGCTGCTCTGTTGGCATACTGGATTGCGAAACCTTAAATTGAAAGTAATAAACAAGTCCAGCAATAATGGTAATGATTATATCAGGATGTCCTAGATTAAACCATAAAAACTGATGAGTAGCGATTTCCTTCGAACCTCGAATGGCATAATAAAAGGCGGTTAAAATTGGCATCTGAATAAGAATTGGTAAACAGCCCATATTCAAAGGATTCACACCATGTTTTTTATAAAGTCCCATCATTTCTGTTTGAAGTTCCTGCTTCTTCTTAGGGTCCTTTTCAGACTTAATCTTCTTTTGGATAATATCCATTTCAGGTTTTAAGCCATCCATTTTTTCCTTCATCGCCATTTGGTTTTTATATTGTCTTAACATTAATGGCATTAAAACAAGCCTGATAATCAATGTTACGATAATAATCGCTAAACCATAGTTTCCATTAAATAGGTCAGCGGTTGCGTGGATAATGCTTGTAAAAGGATGAACAAAATAGGTTTGAAAAAATCCAGTATTATTACCATTTTGTGTTTGCGAAGAACAGGCAGATAACAATAAAGTTGGTAAAATTAAAAGTGCTGCAAGTATAAGTGAAGATCGTTTGGTTTTCATATTTCCTCCTAAATTGACTTATTAATGTGCTTAGGTTAAAAGGAAGGAAAATGGTTCCTCAGAATCTTCTTTAGAACATTCTTTTCTACGAATATATTTAACAATTCTTTTCAGAATAAAACTTCCGTTTAAACAGCTTCTTTTTCGGTAAAAAGCTAACGGTTGAATAATTTTTGTATTTGCTGGATCAGAATTAGAGCAGATAAATGAATATTCCACACCCCATGCCCATAAATACTTTAATGTTATTCCTAAGCAAATACTTACATAAAGTGCGTTTAATGCATCTATATCTGATATATAAATTAGCAATTGAAACAAAAATTATCACCTCACTTCAAATATCAATGATATGAGTATATAGTAGAAATGGAAAAGAAGCAATTTAATCTCTGTTAAATTTCTATTTCTTGAATAGATTACTAAAATATCAGAAGGAAAAATCTGTGCTCCCTTTTTAACTAAACAATGGGTATATCGCATATAAGTAGTAAGAAAAAACACTGATTCTAAAAGGAATCAGTGTTTTAGAGGTGTTTTCCATTGTGCTGTCAGCATTTGATAGGCAAATGCTACACTAGATTCAGTGGGCGGTTCTACATCTTTTAACTGATATTCATGTCCAAGCACTTCCCACTTATAAACGCCAAGTTTGTGGTAAGGGAGGATTTCAATTTTTTGGACATTTTCAAGTGTTCCAATGAATTCTCCTAGTTTTTGCAAGTCTTCAGAATCGTCTGTAACTGTTGGCACAAGGACATGGCGCACCCAGATTGGAATCTGACGATCAGATAAAAATTGAGCAAATTCTAAGATGTGATCATTTGCCATCCCAGTCAATTGGATATGCTTTTTTCGATTAATGTGCTTTAAATCAAGTAACACTAAATCGGTAAATTTTAATAATTCTTCAAGTTGATCGATAAACAACTTCGAGTGGGAGAAACAACCGCCAGATGAATCAATTGTAGTGTGAATACCCTTCTTTCTACACTCCTTAAACAATTCAGTTAGGAATGGGATTTGTAACAACGGTTCACCGCCAGAGACGGTAATTCCACCCCCAGAAGCTTGAATGAAAGGAAGATAGGATACTAGATCATCTATGATTTCGGAAACAGTCATTTCTTTTCCGGTGCCAATTTCCCAAGTATCTGCGTTATGGCAAAACTGACAGCGCAAGAGGCAGCCTTGTGTAAAAATGACATAGCGGATTCCGGGTCCATCGACCGTTCCAAGTGTTTCGATTGAATGAATATTTCCGTTCATAATGATTTTCCCCTTTCATTTGTAAGCAGGAGCCCCCGTTTAGAACAGGGGACCCGCATCATCTACTTAAAGTGACTCATGGAATGTACGGTTAATAACATCAAGTTGCTGCTCTTTTGTTAATTTAATGAAGTTTACCGCATATCCTGATACACGAATAGTTAATTGTGGATATAATTCTGGGTGATCCATTGCGTCTAATAATGTCTCTCTATTAAATACGTTAACATTTAAATGGTGACCTTCTTTGATGGCATAACCGTCTAAGATAGAAACTAAGTTGCGAATCTGGCTGTCTTCTTCTTTACCTAATGCTTTTGGGACGATAGAGAAGGTGTTGGAAATTCCGTCCATTGCTGAAGCATATGGAAGCTTCGCAACAGATGAAAGTGATGCTAGTGTTCCTTTAGTATCACGGCCGTGCATTGGATTAGCACCTGGTGCAAATGGTTCACCAGCACGACGTCCGTCAGGTGTATTCCCAGTTTTCTTACCGTAAACAACATTTGATGTGATGGTAAGTACTGATAATGTATGAACAGAGTCCCGGTAAGTAACATGTTTACGAAGTTTGGTCATAAATGTTTCAACAATACTAACTGCAATACTGTCGACTCGATCATCGTTGTTTCCATATTTAGGGAAGTCACCAGTCGTTTCAAAGTCAATTGCAAGACCGTTTTCATCGCGAATGACCTTTACATCACCGTATTTAATCGCACTTAATGAGTCAGCGGCTACACTCAAACCAGCGATACCTGCTGCCATTGTCCTTAAGATTTTTGTATCATGTAATGCCATTTCAATTCGTTCGTAGCTGTATTTATCATGCATATAGTGAATAATATTTAAAGTATTAATGTAAAGACCAGCAAGCCAATCCATCATTAAATCATATTTTTCCATTACCTCATCATAATTTAACACATCAGAAGTGATTGGTTGATATTGTGGTCCAACTTGAATTTTTAATCTTTCATCGACACCGCCGTTAATTGCGTATAGAAGGGCTTTGGCAAGGTTCGCACGTGCACCGAAGAATTGCATTTGTTTGCCAATTTCCATTGCAGATACGCAGCAGGCGATACCGTAATCATCGCCGTATTCAGGACGCATGATATCATCGTTTTCATATTGAATCGCACTTGTTTTAATCGAAACTTTTGCACAATACTGTTTAAAGTTTTCAGGTAAACGTGGTGACCATAATACCGTTAAATTTGGTTCTGGAGCAGGGCCTAGATTATCCAATGTATGAAGGAAACGGAAAGAGTTTTTAGTTACAAATGAACGACCATCGTTGCCCATACCGCCAATTGATTCCGTTACCCATGTTGGGTCGCCGCTAAATAATTCATTATAGTCAGGTGTCCGCGCGAATTTTACAAGACGAAGTTTCATGATAAAATGATCGACTATTTCTTGAACTTCCTCTTCAGTTAATGTCCCGTTTTGTAAGTCTCTTTCAACATAAATATCTAAGAAGGTGGAAACGCGACCAAGACTCATGGCTGCTCCGTTTTGTTCTTTAACAGCTGCTAAATAACCGAAATATACCCATTGGAATGCTTCTTGTGCATTTTTAGCCGGTTTGGAAATATCAAATCCATAGCTTTTTGCTAATTCTTTTAACTCTTTTAATGCACGGTATTGCTCAGAAAGTTCTTCACGTTGGCGAATGTTGTCTTCTGTCATAACACTGCTAGTATTGGCGAAATCTTTTTGCTTAGCTTTAATTAAGAAATCAACACCATATAAAGCAATACGGCGATAGTCACCAATAATTCTTCCGCGTCCATAAGCATCAGGAAGTCCTGTGATAATGGCTGCCTTACGAGCTAATCTCATTTCTTCGGTATAGGCATCGAAAACGCCCTGGTTATGGGTTTTACGGTAATCTGTAAAAATCCTTTCTACCTCTGGGCTTAATTCATATCCATAGGATTCACAAGCTTGTTTCGCCATGCGAATGCCGCCGAATGGCTGAAGGGAGCGGTTAAAAGGTTTATCTGTTTGAACACCTACAACCTTTTCAAGATCTTCATTTAAGTAGCCAGGACCATGTGAAGTAATAGTAGAAACGGTTTCTGTGTCCATATCAAGGACACCGCCATTTTCTCGTTCTTGTGCTGTTAGATCCATTACTTGATCCCATAGTTTTTTAGTTGCTTCAGTTGCTCCAGTTAAAAATGAATCATTACCTACATACTCAGAGTAGTTTTTGACAATAAAATCACGAACATTGACTTCTTGTGACCATTTTCCTTTAGTAAATCCTTGCCATTGTTCCATAATTATTCACCTCTTGATTTTTTTGAAAAAGTATATAACAGATTAGATATTTAAATCTTGCTATCAGTATAACAGGCTATTTGTGAAATGTATCACATAAAAAAGATGAAATTGTTAAGATATTGTGAAATCTTATTATATATGGTTTTTTTAATAATGTTCTAAGGAAGATTAAAATTGGAAGTAGCACAAAAATATAAAACTGTACTATAAAAAAGAAGATAAAAACAAAAACTGTTATATAAGAAGATTTTAATAATATCAACGTATTAATGTAGAAAACATATGAAACAGTCCCTTTAAACAAATGAAAAAGCAGGAAAGTGCTTCCTGCTTTTAATCGACTACAATATACGCAATCATCGGACCATTATGTGATCTGTCAGAATGGGTTTCACAAATTAATCGATAGGTACCTTCCTTGTCGAATTTGAGTGGAACAATCGTTTCTTTACCTTTAGTAACGGTCCCTTTTATAGGTGTTCCTTCTATATAAAAAGGATGCTTCTCACCGTTAACCCCGCTAATATACATCTTTATTTTTTCTCCTTTTTTGAGAGTAATCGAACCAGGATCCCAACGGTACGATTCTATCTCTTTCCCAGTTTTCGTGGTTGTCTTAAATTCACCAGTCACCATATGGATTTCACGGATTTCACTATTTGCATGTTGATTAAATACAGTTGTATCACCGGCTTTAAGCATAAACCATGCCGAAATGCTCGCCAATACAACAACGACTGCTAAAAAGAAGAGCAGAGTTTCTTTTTTAAAAACTAAAAATTTCACAAATAAACCTCCTCGATAAATTTGGGATAAGTGCAACTAGCCAATGTTTTCACTCTTAGGGTTCGTAAAGCGGCGAGTCTACTTTGTCCTATTAAATACTTATGCAGAGCAGGTAGGAAAACTTGTCTCTTTTTCAAAATTATTTTGCTTATTTTTAATCAAAAATTAAGTGACATATATACAATTGGTTTCCAACGGTTGAATATTCACTTATCTGTCAACAATAGAACTAACTAAACCCTATCTATTGGAATATATTTCTTTGTTTTTCTTTGTGAACAGTTTATATTAAAAACAGGATGAAAAATTAGGTGGTTATCTTGTTGGGGATTCGAAAAGAAAAAGTATTTAAAGTTGCAAAAGTAATCTTTCCAATGTTTTTGTTGATTTTTGCCATTGTTGAGATGAAAAAATTCACCGGAAATTTAAATGTTCAATTACTTAAAAATGAAATCAACCAACTAAATATATGGCTGTTATTATTGATTTTTTTGGTTACCTTTGCATCGGTATTACCAATGATCTTATATGACGTTATATTAGTTCGGATTTTAAGGCTAAAAGTCTCAAAAAGAGAGCTTGCAGAGCAATCGTTCATTGCTAATTCTTTTTCTAATTTAATAGGCTTTGGCGGTTTGATTGGGGCAATGCTTAGAACGTATTTTTTTCATAAGTTTGAGCAGGATAAGCGGAAACTCCTAGGGGTCATTGCATCGGTTTCTCTTTTTTACTTAACAGGTATTTCCTTGCTTTCATGGATTGTGACCATCTGCTATCGCCACTATCCGCTGTTTGCTAATACAAGATGGCTTTATTTCGCTGTAATAGGGATAGGTTTATATTTACCAGTTTTTATAATTATACATATGGTAAAGTCAAACAAAGACAATCAAGCCATGATTACCCCATATTTCAGCATTAAGCTAGTGATGGTTTCAGTAATAGAATGGTTAGCTGTCTTTTTCGCAATTTTTGTTATCAGTAGAATCTTAGGAATCCCTATCACTCTCAAAAATCTTTTTCCAGTTTATATTGTTGCAGCGTGTGCAGGGATCATTAGTATGATTCCTGGTGGGCTAGGGTCCTTTGATATAGTTTTCATTTGGGGGATGCAGGATTTACACATTCCTGAAGAGAAAGTCCTTGTCTTACTATTGTTTTATAGAATTGGTTATTACTTCATCCCATTTTTGATTAGCATTGGCTTATTTGTAAAGCTTTATTGGGAAAGATGGAACAAATCCTGGAACTACTTGCCTAAAGCGATTATTCAAGGATTAAGCCATGTTATATTAACAATGCTTGTTTTTTTATCAGGGCTAATCCTGCTTCTATCAGCTAGTGTTCCAGGTATTATGTCTAGGATCAGGATTGCTCAGGAGCTATTATCATTTCCAATTATCAACGTTTCCCATCAACTTACAGTTGCCGCTGGTTTCTTATTGTTGGGTTTATCACGCGGAATTGAATACAGTGTAAAACGAACGTATGATTTGACGATGCTGGCACTTATTCTTGCTGCATTATTCTCTATCTTTAAAGGAATCGACTATGAAGAGGCAATTTTTTTAATTATTGTTGCCCTATTATTGAGAATCTCAAAAGGACAATTTTATCGGGAAAGCTATGTCCTTACATGGGGAAAAACGATTTTCGATATCATGGTTATTGCCATTATTACCTCTATGTATATTTTGATAGGGTATGTAAATTTACCAATCTCAAAAATAGCCTTTCCTGAAAAATTTTTACCCTATGTTATTGTTGATTATCGTGATTTGTTTTCAAGTGCATTAATTGGTTTGGTTATCGCTTCAACCATTCTTTTCGTAGGCTATTTAATCAGCCTGCCGAAAAAGTGGAAATTTGAAAAATCAATTGGTCCTGAACAGGAGATAATCAACCATTTATCAGTCTATCAAGGGAAGGTATTATCCCATTTAATTTTTTTACATGATAAATATATTTTTTGGAATAACAAAAAAAATGTCCTAGTCCCATTCCAAAAATATGCTGATAAATTAGTCATCCTTGGGGACCCGATTGGGGAAAAACATGAAATATCCAATGCAATTGAGGAATTTCAAGAAATTGCTGATTTACATGGGTTTACTCCCGTATTTTATCAAGTAAGTGATGATATGCTGCCATATTTACATGGCCATGGTTTCGCCTTTTTTAAATTGGGGGAAGAGGCCTTCGTTGACCTTAGGGACTTTTCGCTCGCAGGGAACAAAATGAAAGGATTAAGGGCACTTAAAAATAAATTTAATCGCGAAAAATATATTTTTGAATTGCTAGAGCCTCCTTTCTCAACTGTATTATTGGAAGAATTAAGAGGAATTTCGGATCAATGGCTTCAAGGGAGAAAAGAAAAGGGTTTTTCACTTGGCTTCTTTGATGAAAAATATTTAAATAAGGCACCAATTGCCATTGTTAGAGATGAAAATGAGCAAATTCAAGGGTTTTTAAGTATTATGTATGTATATGATCATAAAAAAACCATTTCAGTAGACTTAATGAGAATTAGACCTGAATCACCAGCAGGTACCATCGATTTTCTTTTTCTGTCGTTAATTGACTGGGCTAAGGAACAGGGTTATGACCGCTTTAATATGGGCATGGCACCTTTGGCAAATGTCGGTCTTTCAAGATTTTCCTTTTTAAGCGAAAAAATAGCAGCACAAATTTTCCTGCATGGTCACTTTATTTATCACTTTCAAGGTTTAAGAAAGTTTAAAGAAAAGTATACGGATATATGGGAGCCTAAATATTTGGCCTATAGAAGAAAATCCTCATTGCCCATGATAATGGCACAAATTACTTTATTAATATCGAAAAAAAGAAAATAATTTTTGAACCGGTTAGATGAATAACCGGTTTTATTTATATTGAATATTTTTCTATTACATCTATTTCTTAACAAATTTAAGAAAACTATTTATTAATTAAAAAAATCTGATAAAATCAAATAGGAATTAATTGTAGGGTAAGGGTGTTATCAAGTGAAAAAAATTCTATCAATCACCATCATTGCGCTGCTTCTATTTACTGGTCAAATATCTGCTATTGCTCTAGGGACAGAGGATTTGCCTTTAAAAAGTGAGAGCGCTGTTCTGTTAGACTCTGACACAGGTGCAGTACTCTATGCGAAAAATGCTAATGAAAAAATGTATCCCGCCAGTCTTACGAAAATCGCGACGGCAATCTATGCAATTGAAAATGGTGATTTAGATAGTATTGTAACAGTGAGCGGGAATGCCGTTAGTCAAGATGGAACGCGTGTTTATTTAAATGAAGGGGAACAAGTCCCTTTAAAGAAACTGATTCAAGGGATGCTCATTAATTCTGGAAATGATGCGGCAGTTGCAATCGCAGAACATCTCGATGGAACTGTTGAGCAATTTGCTGAACATTTAAATGTATATTTGAAAACTAAAATTGGTGTAAATAATACACATTTCACCAATCCCAATGGTTTATTCGATGAGAATCATTATACAACGGCCATGGATTTAGCGATAATAACCAATTATGCGATTAAGAACCTAGTTTTTGCTGAAATATTTGGAACAAAGGTGCTTGATTGGAAGGGGCAATCATGGGAGACTACACTTCTATCACACCATCGGATGCTAAGAGGGGAGCTTCCATATCCAGGTATAACGGGTGGGAAAACAGGCTATACAACTGAAACAAAACAAACCTTGGCGACAACAGCTGATAATGGAAAAATTAGATTGACAGCTGTTGTACTAAAGTCAGATTTAAAAAATGATAAATATAAGGATACATCCCTTTTATTTGATTATGGTTTTAAGACGTTTCAGCATAACACGATTAAACGAGGGGAAATTTTCACTAACGATCAAAAAGAATTCTCTCCTGAAAATGACATCCTTATCACTGAAAATGTTGACGGTTACATTAAAAACGTCACTAACGCCGGGCTGCTTTCAATTGAAGATCAAAACGGTCAAGTGGTTCAGTCGATCCAATTAAAATATATGGAACCGCCTAAGCCCAAGATTGATAAAACGAAACATCAAAATAAGAAGGAAAGTGAACAACCGTTATTCCAGTTAAATGCTGTTGTTGGCATGATGTTATTTGCCATTGCAGGTATTATTCTTGGTGTTCGAAAGAAATGGACTAAGCATACAAAAGTTTAAATAATAAAGCGATGGAATCCATTAATCGATTCATCGCTTTATTTTTTTGTAGTGTGGATTAAATTATGAGGCAGTTTCGTAATATGGAAGTAAGTGATCCTTTTAGACATTAGTGAGTTTGGAAGACGGAGGTATAGACAGATGGACATAGATAAATTAAAACAATGGATGGAAATTACTAAGAATATGAATGGGGGTGACTTCTGGAACAATATTTTTGACCAAGATTTTGCTAAGCAATTTATGGATGAGCAAGAGCATAAACAGTCTAATATGGGTGAACAATCCGGTCGTAAAGAAAAGTCATCAAGGTCATTCCCAGCATTTGATATCTTAGAAGGCGATCAAGACGTGATGGTCATAATTGAACTTCCAGGGGTACTGAAGGAGAACTTAGAATTAGGGCTTAATAGTAATATACTTACTATTAAGGGCAATGCCTTACCTATCTATCCACAACTAAGCATAACCCATTCTGAGAGGTACTATGGTGAATTTCAGCGGCAGATAACATTACCTGATTCGGTTAATCCCACACAATTAAATGCTAAGTTTTGGCACGGTTTATTATTGGTAGGCTATCAACGTATTGTTGAAAAGGGTGAAACCATCCCAATCGATTAATTCTTCTTCGCTCGTAGTGGATCTGTACTTTTCACTTCTTTTTTTCTATTGTTTTGCTTTTCACCTAATTTAATATGAAAAAAAGACTAAAGTGGAAAAAACTTTAGTCTTTTTAAAATAATTATTGCAGCCTGCTTTCTACCTGCTGGCATACTTCATCAGCAGACATTCCATTTGCATCAATGACAGAGCCTTTTGTTGAGGTATCCTGCATCCCCATCATGTTTGAATCAAGACCTGTTACAACACAGCAATCACAATTTTGTGCATCGGACTCCTGTTTTAGTTCTACGACGTCATATCCTTTTTCTCTTAATGCCTGTGTGATATTTGTAAGAGATTGTTCTACTCCAACTTTTGCCATACAAAACACCTCCTTAGTAGATAATCTTGCCTTAGTTTTTGGTAAATATTCCGTATAAGGAGTGATAATGTTCCAAAGGATAATAGGGGAGGTGTGATATATGGGAAAACGAAGTAAACGGAAGGCTGATCCGTCCACTATCGGTCTTAATTCACCACAAGTTGAAGGTCAAGGAACCACTACAACAGAAACAGGTTCCATTTCAGAGCCGTCCTCACGGAAAAAACAAAAAAGAAGCTAAAAAAAAGAGGATGTTTCAAAGAGTTTTACTTCTGTTGAGACATCCTCGAACGGTAATTATTTGTACATTTCCGCTACTTGCTTTTGCACTTCTTCATTATCAAGGTATTCATCATAGGTCATTTGCTTATCTATTAAGCCCTTTGGTGTAAATTCAAAAATTCGGTTGGCAATTGTTTGAATAAACTGATGGTCATGTGAAGCAAAAAGCATTGAGCCTTTAAAATTAATTAACCCGTCATTTAGTGCGGTAATCGACTCTAAGTCTAAGTGGTTTGTAGGCTCATCTAGAAGTAACACATTGGCACCATTTAGCATCATTCTAGACAGCATACAGCGAACCTTTTCTCCCCCGGATAGAACGCTTGCCTTTTTTAACACTTCTTCACCAGAAAAAAGCATTCTTCCTAAAAATCCTCTTAAGAAACTTTCGCTATCATCTTTAGGTGAAAATTGACGAAGCCAATCAACAAGATTGAGATCACTGTTCTCAAAATACTCGGAGTTATCTTTAGGTAAGTAGGCCTGAGAAGTAGTGATACCCCACTTATAAGTTCCACTGTCTGCTTCCATTTCACCCATTAGGATTTTGAAAAGAGTCGTTTTTGCCAGCTCATTTGTACCGACAAGGGCAATTTTATCTCCCTTATTCATAAAAAAGCTGATGTTGTCAAGAATCTTTACTCCATCGATCGTTTTTGTCAAACCTTCAACCCGCAACAAGTCATTACCGATTTCGCGTTCTGGTGTAAAACCAACAAAGGGATAACGACGAGAAGAAGGTCTGATGTCATCAAGGGTGATTTTATCTAATAGTTTTTTACGTGACGTTGCTTGTTTTGATTTAGAAGCATTTGCACTAAACCGAGCAATAAAGGCTTGTAATTCCTTAATTTTTTCTTCCTTCTTTTTGTTAGCATCAGAGGTTAATCTCGAAGCTAATTGGCTTGATTCATACCAAAAATCATAGTTTCCAACATAAATTTGAATTTTACTGAAATCCAAATCAGCAATATGTGTACAAACCTTATTTAGGAAGTGGCGGTCATGGGATACAACGATGACCGTATTTTCAAAATTAATCAAGAAGTCTTCAAGCCATTGGATTGCTTTTAAATCTAAGTGGTTTGTTGGTTCATCCAATAGCAAAACGTCTGGTCTGCCGAACAATGCTTGGGCTAGTAAGACTTTTACTTTTTCTGATCCTGTTAATTCCGACATTTTTTTGTCATGTAGTTCTTCACCAATGCCAAGACCTTTTAACAGAATCGCAGCCTCAGGCTCAGCTTCCCAACCGTTTAATTCTGCAAATTCTCCTTCCAGTTCGGCAGCCTTCATGCCGTCCTCATCAGTAAAGTTTTCCTTCATATAAATAGCGTCTTTTTCCTGCATGACTTCATAAAGTCTAGCGTGACCCATAATAACGGTTTTTAATACTTCGAATTCCTCGTATTCAAAATGGTTCTGTTTTAATACAGCCATTCGTTCATTAGGGCCGAGTTGAACCGTTCCTGTTTGGGCCTCAATTTCACCTGACAAAATTTTTAAAAAGGTTGATTTTCCCGCCCCATTTGCTCCAATTAGCCCGTAGCAATTACCGGGTATGAATTTAATGTTAACATCTTCAAATAACTTGCGGTCACCATATCTTAAACCTACGTTACTTACAGTAATCATATTAGAAATCCTCCAGAACACAAAATATCTATTTATTATACCATTAAACTGAACGAAGAGCGAATCTCTTTTAACCATATCAATATTTAAAGAAAAAATGAGTAATTTTTCTAAAAAATTTTTTCCATTTTCACACTTTATTCATACTTTTGTTGTAGAATTGGGTTAAGAAGTTTTAAAGAGGGTGAGAAGTATGGCAAAAAAACAGCTTACTGAACTCGTTAACCGATTAAAAAGTGCTGGTATAAAAGCGAGTTTAACCAAACCAAAGTCCAATTACCTTTTATCTTTGCAGCAAATTAAAAACTACCCTTCGTCCGTGAATTAATTAAAAAATTTACATTAAAAAGCGATTAATCCCTTGGACTAACCGCTTTTTTTATTATTCTAATTTATCAGTGATTTTATCATAAACGACTTGTTTGTTGAAGTCTTGCCCCATTGGAAACTTCGCGATAAATTTGTTGTTTCCATCAACTAAATAAGTAAACGTTGAATGAATGAACTGACCATTTCCAGGGTCTTTGTATTGAAATTGTAGTGCATCAGTAATTTTTCTAAGCTCTTTTTGAGCATCCTTTACATTTTGTTTTTCCCCGGTTAAAAATATCCAGTCGTTGTCGTCTGCTAATCCAAATCCTTGCTTATAATCTTGTAAAATTTCAGGGGTGTCACGATAGGGGTCAATCGTAATGGTAACAAATTCAATGTCCTTACCATAAACTCCTTTTTTTATTAAATCCTGTTTCAATCCCACCATCTTTTGAGTTGTGGTTGGACAGACATCAGGACAATGGGTGTAAATAAATTCAATTAACTTTAATTGGGTCTTTTCATTGCCAAAATTATATGTATCACCATTTTGGTTAATCAAACTAACATCCGCTGGAATTGTCGCATTTGCGTCTCGAATTAGAAAAAATGATATTCCGCCCGCAATGCCAAGAAACACGGCAAGACTGCATATAAGATAGATTTTTTTCATTACGATCCCTCCTATAAATAAGATAAAGAAGTTGATCGAAAAAAGATATGGATATAATGTGAACAAAAAAGAAGATGTCATTTAAGCATCAATAGCTGGTGAGACATCTTCCCTTTTTGAATTTAATATTTTAAATTCAGCAAATCATTATTTTTTTCTATTTACAAATTGGTTAGCAAGCAAGACTTTTACTTCATTATAGCTTAAGCCGGACTTGCTATTTAACCGTTTCACTTCTTCTATGTCCGTTCCGACCTTTGTAAATTGTTTTTGAATATCTACCATATTTTTTCACACTCCTAAGTAATGAAGATTTTCTAGAAATGAAAAGTCATTTTTTTGTACATACTAGTAAAAAAAGGAGGCGGTTCCCATTTTTTACGGTAAAAGGTCTAAAGAAGAAGAAATTGAAACAATAATGGTGGATACCGAAATCTATTCATGTATGGATGATGCATGTATTGGTTGGATGAGAAAGGATTTTGTCGCTGATGACCTGCTTTGTCCGATGTGTGGCAATGAAATGTTACAGGAAATAAGAGAGCTTCCGAAAATATAATATAAATTTGTAGCAAAAGACTGTCACTATGATTGGGACAGTCTTTTTATTGTTCATCAAAATCAAAAAATGTGATCATCATATGCTTTTTGAGCGGCTTCAGGGGATGAAAATAATGCGTCATCATCTTCAATGACATGAAGGGTATCATTAATAAAGAGTGCTAAGGCATTAGGGTCTTTTGGATGTTGGACAATTTCAGCCGCTTTTATATTTGCTACAGAAGGAACATGCGGATTACGGTATATAACAAACACCTCATCACCTAATTTTGCACTCGCAGGATCAATCAAACTCATTTTCGAAAACCATCCTTTATAGATTTTCATTTTGCTGGTGAATTTCATCACCGCTAATTATGATATTAGCTTCCTCAAGAAATTTATGTTCATTAACAGAATCCCCGGCTACATTTTTTTTATTAGGGAATACAGATCCATTATTAATCGTCATTTGTTGTTCCCTATCTGCAGGAGTTAAATAATCTTCCTCTTTTGCCTTTGCCATTAGAATCATCTCCTTATGTAAAGGTTTTACATAGATTAAATGGTTTATTCCTGCCTATTTCTTGCCAAAAATGAAAAAAATTCTTAAAACACAAAAACTCTCCATTTTCTGGAGAGTTTTTTGGCTCTACTCTTCTCTTTTAGCTAAACAACGGTCACATTCCATTAAGTAACTTTCAGCTTGTTCCTCCATGTGTTGACCACACTCTGGGCATTCCTTTTTAGGTAAGGTACGGAAAAATTCAATTGGACTCATTAACATTTTAAAACTCCTCCTTTATTAATACAGTTTATTTTTAATCATCTTGTTATAGTACAGTATAAACAAAAAAATATAAAATGTGTAGACTTTTTTTTAAAAAATTTGCTCTTTTATAAAAATAAGTACTTTATCACAAAAAAATCTATTTAAGCGTTTTCCGAAATTGTTTACAGGGATGAACTAAAAAGGGGTAAAATAAAGGAATAGAATGAAAATAAATGTTTCATAAGTATATGCTTTACATTACAATCATAGTAGAAATACATTGTTGAATCGGGGGGATGCAGATTAATGAATGAAATGCTAGGGACTTTTCATCCATATTTTATTATTATTGCCATTGGATTAACCATCATGGCATCTTATACTGCATTAGATATGTTTACCTTAATAAGGTCTTCAAACCAAAATAAAAGACTTTTGTTTATTGGTGGTACATTATCCATGGGAATTGGTATATGGGTAATGAATTTTATGGCACTAATATCAGACGATACCAATCGGTTTTCAAGCTATCATATTCCTCTTACCATTCTATCTATATTTATAGGGATTGCCTTTACTGGTATGGCATTCCTTTGGTTTTTTGGAAAAACCATTAGTAACTATCATTTACTATTTGGCAGTTTATTTTTAACCTTTGCCGTTATTTCGATTCAAGTGATTGGTTTATATGCCATGAATGAAAGTATTGCTTACAATGTGGGCCTCTTACTATTTTCGGGATTATTAATCTTTTGTTCCTTTTTGTTTTCTTTGTGGATGTTATTTTCTTCAAGTTACTCACAAGGAAATCAAGTTTGGCTTAAACCAATAAGTGCACTTATTATTTCTGCAGCAATAGCCGAAGGACATTTTCTTTTAAAAAGAGCAGCGATTACAACTAGTGGGTCTTTAACAGACACAAATACAGATAGCCCCTTTTTCATATATTTAGTTTTATTTGTGTCCGTTCTAATTATTGGTAGTTTAATTATTTCCAGTACATTAATTAGTAAGCAATTAGCCGCAACTGATACAAACCTTAGGGATATCAAAGCTGCACTTGACGCGTCAACGATTGTAGCCATTACGGACTCCTATGGAACTATAATGTATGTAAACGATAAATTTGAGGAGATTTCTAAGTATTCAAAGGAAGAGATTATTGGCAAAAATCATCGAATCCTAAATTCTGGATTTCACACAAAAGAATTCTTTCAAGATCTTTGGAAAACGATTCAGTCCGGACAAATATGGCGCGGAGAATTTCGAAATAAAGCGAAAGATGGGTCGTTTTATTGGGTGGACACCACAATTGTTCCTTTTTTGAATAAAAAAGGGAAACCTGTTCAATATATCGCTATTCGGTCAGATATCTCTAACAGAAAACTGGCAGAAGGGCATCTTAAAGAGATGATTAAAGAGAATATTGATATTAAATTTGCTCTAGATCAATCTTCAATAGTTGCCTTTACGGATGCAAAGGGGAAGATTACCAGCGTAAATGATAAGTTCTGTGAAATCTCCAAATATAGTCGGGAAGAAATTCTCGGTAAAGACCATAGGATCATTAATTCTGGTTTCCATTCAAAGGAATTTTTCAAAAACCTCTGGAAAACCATTGGATCTGGAGAAGTATGGAAGGGAGAATTAAGAAATAAAGCAAAGGATGGGTCTTATTATTGGGTCGATACGACGATTGTGCCATTCTTAAACGATCATGGAGAGCCATATCAATATCTAGCCATTCGTAATGACATAACAGAACGAAAGAAAACGGAAGAAGTACTCCACCGCCAAGATAAGCTCGCTGCTGTAGGACAACTGGCTGCAGGGGTTGCACACGAAATTCGTAATCCACTAACATCCATGAAGGGATATGCTGAATTCTTACAATTGGATGAAAAAGATCCGGAACGGATGGAGTTTTTAAATATTATCCTCGATGAAATAGACCGGGTTAATGGTATTGTAGAGGATTTTATGGTGTTGGCTAAACCAAAGTCTGTAGAATTAGAAGAAAAGAATGTTGTCACAGTAATCAGGGATGTTGTTTCCTTGCTTGAATTTGAAGCGAGGAAAAAGAATGTTCGTTTGTTATTGGATTGTAATCAAGAGATTATTCAAATTGAATGTGACGAAAACCGATTAAAACAGGTTTTTCTAAATTTTATTAAGAATGGAATTGAAGCCATGCCAAATGGGGGGGACTTGCATGTTAAAACCATCATCCATGAAAATAATGTGCAAATTTCAATCCAGGACTCAGGGGTAGGTATTCCTCAGGAAAAATTAAAGAAGCTAGGGGAACCATTTTACACGACAAAGAAGAATGGCAACGGGTTAGGCTTAATGGTTAGCTTCAAAATTATTGAGAGCCATAATGGTAAGGTATTTGTCGAGAGCGAGCTAAACAAAGGAACCACCTTTAATATTATATTACCTGCAAAAATCGCTTAAAAACGAGAGTCTAGCTCTCGTTTTTATTTTTTGTACAAAATATTCAAATATTTTTTTAAAAAGGAATCTATAATCATAATAAATAGATTAATATGGTTATATAGATAGTTAAGATTTTAGGGGAGGGAAAGTAGTGGGAGAACCTAATTTTGTGAAAACAATCTGCGGTTATTGTGGAACAGGATGCGGCTTAGTGCTTGAAGTACAGGATAACAAAATTATGAAAATTCGCGGGGATAAGGAAGCACCAGTGAATAAAGGGCAAACCTGTGTAAAAGGAGCGTTTGCTTATGAGTATGTACATGCAAAAAACAGATTAACATCCCCACTAATTCGCAAAGCAGGACAATTAGTTGAGGCGACATGGGAAGAAGCTTATCAACTTATTACAAATAAGTTAACGACGATAAAAACCACATGGGGTCCGAACGCGATTAGCATGTTTGCTTGCGCTCGAAGTACAAATGAGTCGAATTATATAACCCAAAAATTTATGAGAACGGTAATAAAAAGCAACAATATTGATGGTTGCAACCGAACGTGACATGCCCCCAGTGTTGCCGGTCTGGCAACTGTTTTTGGAAGCGGTTTCCCAACGAATACTCTTGAGGATTTTGATAAGGCAGAAGTATTGCTGCTGATGGGTTCTAACACAACAGAAGCACATCCAATTATCGCGAATCGGATGAAAAAGGCGGTAAAATCAGGCCTAAAGATCATTGTCATTGATCCAAGAAAAATTGATATGACCAAAGCAGCCCACCGCCATTTACAAATTAATGTTGGTTCAGACATCGCCTTAATAAATGCCTTTATTCGTGTCATTCTGAAGGAAGGCTTATATAATCCAGAATTTATTGAGCAATTTACCATCGATTTTGATCGTTTAGCAAAACAAGTGGAGTCCTATACACCAGAATATGCGGCGTTGATTACGGGCCTTAATGCAGAAGATATAGTCGCAACTGCAAGAGAGTACGCTACTTCAAGCGGCTCGATGGTAGCCTACACACTTGGGATTACTGAACATCATTGTGGGGTAAACAATGTGTTCGATATTGCAAACTTAGCCTTGTTAACTGGAAACATCGGAAAACCAGGATCTGGGATTATGCCACTAAGGGGGCAAAATAATGTCCAAGGTGCAGGTGACATGGGCTGTTTGCCAAACCAATTGGCCGGTGCGATGAGCCTAGCTAATGATGAGTATAGAGCTCGTTATGAAAAGGAATGGAAGGTCGAATTAAATCCACAAGCCGGAGATACGCAGACCCGTACCTTTGACCGCCTAGAAATGGGCGAATTAAAGGCTTTATTCTGTATTGGGGAAAATCCACTCCTAGCAGATGTTCATATGAATCATACGAAAAAATTGTTTGAAAAGCTTGATTTCATAATTGTCCAAGACATCTTTCTAACGGACACAGCCAAAATAGCAGATGTGGTATTGCCTGCTCGTTCATGGGGAGAGGTCGATGGAACGTATACGAATACAGATCGAAGAGTTCAACGCGTTCGGAAGGCAGTCCCTGGCCATTCTAATACAAAGGAAGACTGGGAAATTCTTTGTGAACTCTCAACACTTATGGGCTATCCGATGCATTATAACAATAGTGAGGAAATCTGGGATGAGGTTAGAAGGTTAGCATGGGAGATGTATGGTGGTATTTCTTATGGACGCCTTGATAAAGAGTACAGCATCCATTATCCTTGCCCTGATGAAAACCATCCAGGGACATTGATAATGCATGAACGGTTTCATAATCAAGAGCCAGTAATGAAAAAGTCACCATTTGTCCCAGTGGACTATACAGAACCTCTAGAATTGCCTGATGCCGAATATCCGTTTACATTAACAACAGGTCGACGGTATGAGTCCTATAATACACATATGCAGACACGACACTATGCAGCAGGTGTCAAAGTGAAACAAACAGAAGAAACAATTGATATCCATCCAGAGGATGCGCTATCACTTGGTATTAGTGACGGAGAATTGGTCCAGGTCCGTTCTCGTAGAGGGGAACTTGAGGTGAAGGCAAAGGTTACAGAACAAGTGGTTCCTGGCCTTGTGTTTATGAGCTTCCATTGGAGTGAAACACCTACAAATGTGTTGACTTTAAATGAATACGACCCGATTTCTGGAACTGCTGAATATAAAGCATGTGCTGTTGCCATTTCGAAGTTTGCCTAAAAATTATTTTTATTGAATAGTGCAGAAACAACTATGCACTATTCTTTTCTTTTTAAAAGGTATTAAATTTCCAAAAAGTAGACTGATTTCTATAAATTAGAATTTTCAATCGCTTAGAAATGTTATCGTAATATAATTGCCATCCTTGTAAACGAATTAACATACCCCTGTTCTTTGTATCAGAAAAAATCATGATAAGATGTGTACAGTTAGCAGCGAAAGAACATGGGAGGTATGGAAATGATTAATAAAATAAAAACATTTATAGCAGTTGCTGCACTCTCAGGGACTGTAGGCTCTAATGTATATGCGGCAGAATTAACTGTCCAAAAAGGGGACACTCTTTGGGATCTGTCACAAGTACATAATACAACTGTAGAAAATATTCAAAAATGGAATCACCTTTCTACTGACCTGATTCATCCAGGAGATGTATTAACAATTGCAACCGAAAAACAATATACAGTTCAACAAAATGACACTTTATGGGATGTTGCGATGAACTATCAGGTTTCTGTTAATCAAATAAAACAATGGAACAAATTAAATACAGACCTTATTCATCCGGGATTAACTCTTGTCATCTATGATGAATTAACTGATAATGTGAAAAATGCTGAGTCAAAAACTGTATCAGAAGATGCAAATCCGGTTAAGAGTGACGCTGTTCCTGTTGAACCTGTTTCACAAACGCAGGTGAAGGCAAGTGAAGCTGTAAATGAGAATACAACAACAGAAGAGGTTAACAACACGATCGAGGCTAAAAAAAGTGATGAGGGTAAATCGAAGGAAATAACAGTTAAGGCAACAGCCTATACCGCATCGTGTGAAGGATGCTCAGGTACTACGGCCACGGGCGTTGATTTAAATGCTAACCCGAATGCAAAAGTAATTGCTGTTGATCCATCTGTCATCCCATTAGGAAGTAAAGTATACGTTGAAGGATATGGTGAGGCAATCGCAGCTGATACTGGCGGAGCTATTAAAGGAAATCGGATAGATGTGTTTATACCATCAGAACAGGGCGCTATTAATTGGGGAAATAAACAAGTAAATATAACCATCATTAATTAATAAAAAGAGGCTGGGACAAAACCCACCTCTAAGATGAAAAAGCCGGTGGAATTTTACGACAAGTAAAATTTCACCGGCTTTGATTATTTTTAAATAA
>CAUSCO010000002.1:0-249969 GCA_963530265.1 uncultured Bacillus sp. | reverse complement strand
GCTAATAATTTATTGTTTGTTGACGTTTTTGTTTGTTTAGTTTTCAAAGAACAAAATTTGTATCGCCCGTAAGCGACTTAATTAATATACCATCTATACTATTTAGTGTCAACATGTTTTTTAATTATTACTATGAATATCTGAGAAACTTTTTTACTCTCTTTGCTATTCGTATCATCAAGGATAGACAATCAATTTTAAATGTTTAGATACAAGCAGTCCTTTGGTTAATTTATATTAGAAAAGGAGCATACTATGTATGCTCCTTCATGCCTTATTCCTTATCTTCCTCTGGAATGTCTACATCTTGAGTTTCATCAAGAGAGTGATCTTCACCAACAATTGTTTCATTTTCTTGTGCTGTGTCTTGTAGGTCTTGGACCTGTTCTTCTTGATGTTCTTCGTCTTCTTTTTCAACTTTTGCGACTGTTGCCACAAACTCATTTTCACTTTCTTTTATACTAATGAGTTTTACTCCTTGTGTGTTTCGACCCATTTTAGAAATACCTGCTACATCTGTTCGAATTAGGACACCGCCAGTGGTGATAAGCATAAGATCTTCCTCACCTGTAACAGCTCTCACCGAAACAAGTTCTCCGTTTTTCTCGGTTACATGACAGGTCTTTATTCCTTTTCCGCCTCTTCCTTGGATGCGGTATTCGGCTGCAGGTGTACGTTTACCATAACCTTTTTTTGTTACGATTAGCACATCATTATCTTCTTCTAAGACTTCCATCCCTACAACTTCATCTTCAGCATCAAGGGTAATGCCTTTCACACCTGTAGCTGTACGTCCCATTGAACGAACATCCGTTTCTGGGAAGTGGATCAGCATACCATTCTTTGTTCCAATAATCATGTGTTTTTTACCATCTGTTAACTGGACAGAGATTAACTCATCTCCCTCGCGCAGACTTAACGCAATCAGACCGTTATTGCGGATATGAGCAAATGATGATAATGGAGAACGTTTTGAGATTCCTTCTTTAGTCGTAAAGAATAAGAACCAATCATCTACGAATTCCGCAACAGGAATAATGGCATTAATCCATTCTCCTTTTTCTATGCCAAGGAGATTAATAATCGGTATCCCTTTAGCAGTACGGCTATATTCTGGAATTTCATAGCCTTTAGAACGATACACCTTACCCTTATTAGTAAAGAACAAAATGGTATCATGGGTTGAAGTTGTGATTAAATGCTCGACGAAATCATCTTCGTTTGTTCCCATTCCTTGTATACCGCGACCACCCCGTCTTTGAGCACGATAAGTGGAAACTGGAAGACGTTTAATGTAGCCATTGTGGGTTAAGGAAATTACAATATTCTCAACTGGAATTAAATCCTCATCTTCAATATTTTCAAATCCACTCGTGGCAATTTCCGTTCGGCGTTTATCATTGAAACGTTCTTTAATTTCAAGTAATTCTTCACGAATAATTTCAAGGACCTTTTCCTCATCTGCTAATATTGCCTTTAATTCAGCAATTAGCTTCATCAAAGTTTGATATTCGTCCTCAATTTTTTCTCTTTCTAAGCCTGTTAAACGCTGCAGGCGCATATCAAGGATGGCTTGTGCTTGCTTTTCTGACAAATTAAACTCTGTCATTAATCCTTCACGGGCAATATCTGTTGTTTGTGAGTTCCGAATCAGCGTAATGACTGCGTCTAAATTATCGAGGGCAATTCTTAACCCTTCTAAAATATGGGCACGTGCTTCTGCTTTCCGTAATTCAAACTCTGTTCTGCGGCGAATGACTACTTTTTGATGATCTAAGTAATGGACTATACATTGCTTTAGCGTCAACACCTTTGGATGCCCATTCACAAGGGCAAGGGTATTAATACCAAAGGAAGTCTGAAGTGCGGTATGTTTATATAAATTATTTAAAAGGACATTGGCGTTAGCATCCTTACGAACCTCAATGACAATCCGCATTCCTTTACGGTCGGATTCATCTCTAAGGTCTGTAATGCCTTCAACTTTTTTATCTCGAGCTAATTCAGCAATTTTTTCAATTAATCGTGCTTTATTTACTTGGTAGGGTAATTCATTAACAATGATTACTTCTTTGCCGTTGGACTTTTGTTGAATTTCCACTTTAGCCCGAATGGTAATGGACCCTCTGCCGGTTTCGTAGGCTTTACGAATGCCACTGCGGCCAAGAATTATTCCTCCAGTTGGAAAGTCAGGACCAGGGATAATTTCCATTAGCTCTTGGATGGTTATTTCTGGTTCTTGACTGAGAGCTAAAACCGCGTCAATGACCTCACCCAGCTGATGTGGTGGAATATTGGTTGCCATCCCAACGGCAATCCCAGATGTTCCGTTTACCAAGAGATTAGGAAAACGGGCTGGTAATACAACAGGCTCTCGTTCTTCCCCATCATAGTTGTCTTGATAATCAATGGTATCTTTGTTTAAATCTCTTAATAGTTCCATGGAGATTTTGGACATTCTTGATTCTGTATAACGCATGGCTGCTGCAGAGTCGCCATCAACAGAACCAAAGTTCCCATGTCCATCTACAAGCATATAACGATAGTTAAAGTTCTGTGCCATCCGGACCATTGTTTCATAAACAGCAGAATCACCATGCGGGTGATATTTACCGATAACATCCCCAACGATACGTGCGGACTTTTTATAGGGTTTGTCTGCATGAATGCCAAGGTCATGCATCGCATATAAAATACGGCGATGAACCGGTTTTAACCCATCGCGAACATCTGGCAGGGCACGGGAAACAATAACACTCATCGCATAGTCAAGAAATGATGATTTCATTTCATGACTAATATTAATCTCTTTTACATGTGGATTGGGTGTTTCAGTCATATTAAATACCTCCCTCCGTCTTTTAAATATCTAAATTCTTTACGTATTGGGCATTTTCTTCAATGAAGTTACGACGTGGTTCTACCTTCTCACCCATTAACATATCAAAGGTTTCGTCTGCTTCAATTGCATCTTCAAGGCTAACAACGAGCATACTTCTATTAGCTGGATCCATCGTTGTTTCCCATAATTGTTCAGGATTCATCTCACCTAAACCTTTATACCGTTGAATATTAGGCTTTGGTGTAGCTGGCAGCTCGGCAAAAATCCGTTCTAATTCTTTATCATCATAGGCGTACTCAATTCGTTTGCCTTGTTGAACTTTATAGAGTGGCGGCTGGGCAATATAAACATAACCAGCTTCTAAAATTTTTCTCATAAATCGGTAAAAAAACGTTAAGAGGAGTGTCCGAATATGGGCACCATCAACATCTGCATCTGTCATGATGACAACTTTATGATAACGAGCTTTAGCAATATCAAAATCTTCCCCGATTCCTGTTCCAATCGCTGTAATCATTGCCCTAACTTCATTGTTAGAAAGAATTCTATCTAGACGCGCTTTTTCCACATTAAGAATTTTTCCCCGAAGCGGTAGAATCGCTTGGAAATGGCGATCCCGCCCTTGTTTTGCTGATCCGCCCGCAGAATCACCCTCAACGATGTATAATTCACTTTCAGAAGGATCTTTTGAAGAGCAATCAGCCAATTTTCCGGGTAAACTAGAAACCTCTAATGCACTTTTGCGTCGGGTTAGTTCTCTAGCTTTCTTTGCGGCAAGCCTTGCCCGTGATGCCATTAAACCTTTATCAACAATTTTCCGTCCGACAGTTGGATTTTCTAATAAAAACTTATCAAAAGTACTTGCAAAAACAGTGTCAGTAATCGCTCTGACTTCAGAATTTCCGAGCTTTGTCTTTGTTTGTCCTTCAAACTGTGGGTCAGGGTGTTTGATGGAAACAATCGCCGTGATTCCTTCACGAACATCTTCACCTGAAAGGTTGTTTTCATTTTCCTTGATTAGGCCATTTTTCCTTGCATAATCATTGATGACTCTTGTTAAAGCCGTTTTAAAGCCTGATTCATGTGTACCGCCTTCATAGGTATGAATATTATTTGCGAAAGAGTAAATATTCTCTGTATAACCTTCGTTATATTGGAGTGCGACTTCCACACTAATGCCGTCACGTTCTCCTTCCATGTAAATCGGTTCGTCATGGACCACTTCTTTTGTACGGTTTAAATGCTCTACATAGGATTTAATACCACCCTCATAGTGGTATTCATTTCGTTTATTTTCAACCCGCTTATCTTCAATCGTAATTTTTAATCCACGATTAAGAAACGCCAATTCACGCAAACGGGTGGCTAGAATGTCATATTCGAATTCCAATGTTTCTGTGAAAATTTCTGCATCTGGTTTAAAGTGGGTAATCGTTCCTGTTATGTCCGTAGTGCCAATTTCCTTTAATTCAGACACTACTGCTCCACGTGCAAATTTGATTTCATAGATTTTCCCATTACGGTGTACATAAACTTCTAACCCTGAAGAAAGGGCATTAACAACAGATGCACCTACACCATGAAGTCCACCGGATACTTTATATCCGCCACCGCCAAATTTACCGCCTGCATGGAGGACAGTCATAATGACTTCAACCGCCGGTCTGCCCATCTTTTCTTGAATATCAACTGGAATCCCACGGCCATTATCTTTTACCGTGATACCGTTATCTTCCTCAATAATGACATTGATTTCATCACAGTAGCCTGCGAGTGCCTCATCAATACTATTATCAACGATTTCCCAAACAAGATGGTGGAGACCCCTTCCACTTGTTGAACCAATATACATACCAGGTCGTTTTCGAACTGCCTCAAGTCCTTCTAGGACCTGAATTTGATCGGCACCGTATTCTCCCTCTACTATCTTTTGTTCAATAGTCATACTTGTTCACCTGCACCTTCTGACAAAAATATCTCAATATTTTCGTTCTTAAAAACAATAATAATATATTAAAATTCATGTATATTCATTTGGCTTGACCGTTTTTTTAATGTTCCAGAAGCAACCGGGGATAAGTATACTTTGTCATCTGTAACAATGACGGATTTAAAGGGGGTTTTGGACAAATTAATACATTTTCCACTATGATGCTTTAAGAATCCCTCCATTAGCGCAGAATTGTTCACACTTTCTTTATCTAATATGGAAATAATATCCTTCACCCTAATGTTTAAATCTTCCCCAATGTGAATATACATGACCCACCTCAATTGACTTTCTTTATTATGCCGGATTCAACCATAAAGGTTGAAGCTTCCTTTAGTGTCTGATGATCAATCCCTTCAACGCTTGTGGTTGTCACAAACGTTTGCACTCTGCCTTGTATGGTATTGAGCAAATGGGATTGCCTATAATCATCTAATTCTGAGAGGACATCATCGAGAAGTAAAATCGGATACTCGCCAATTTCGTTATAGATTAACTCGATTTCAGCAAGCTTAATAGAAAGGGCAGTTGTTCGTTGTTGCCCCTGAGATCCAAAGGTTTGAACATCCCTTCCGTTGACAAAAAACAACAAATCATCACGATGGGGACCAAACAGGGTTGTGCCACGTTCAATTTCCCTTGTTCTTACCTTTGCAAATTTTTCCTCAAAGCTTGCTATCATTTTCGACAAATCTTGGTCTTCTAATACCTCTACTGATGGCTTATAGGTAATTTCAAGTGTTTCCAATCCCCTAGAAATTCCTTGATGAATCGGTTTAGCCCACTTTTCTAGCAATTTTAGAAATTCAAACCTCTTTTTAACAATCCTCACAGCCATTTGAATAAACTGTTCTGTTAGCACTTCAAGCATCGTAAAATCATTTTGTTTTTTAATCTGCAGCATTTTTAAAAAATGATTCCGCTGTTGAAGTATTTTCTGATATTGACTCATATCATGTAAGTAAATAGCTGACACCTGGCCAATTTCCATATCAATAAACCGTCTTCGCACCTGTGGACTGCCTTTAACAATGTTAAGGTCTTCCGGTGCAAACATCACCACATTCATATTCCCAACATACTGGCTTAACTTTTGCTGCTCAATATGGTTAAGCTTTGCCTTTTTCCCTTTTTTGGAAATAATTAATTGTAAAGGCAATGAGCTATGTTGCTTTTGAACCCTACCCTCTATTTTAGCATACTCTTGGTCCCAGCGAATAAGTTCTTTATCATTGGAGGTTCGATGTGATTTTGCCATTGCTAAAACGTAAATAGATTCCATGACATTCGTTTTGCCTTGGGCGTTTTCACCTAAGATGACATTTACCTTATTTTCAAATTCTATGAACATTTCTTCATAGTTCCGATAATTGATTAATGATAATTTTTCTATAAACATGGGAACCGCCATCCTTTAGTTACTCGGTAATGACAAATTCCCCAAAATCAGCAATTTGGACTTTATCACCTACACGAAGCTTTCTTCCTCTTCTTTGATCTTGCTCACCATTTATAAATATGTCATGTTCACTTAAAAACCATTTTGCCATTCCACCAGTTTGAATCACATCGGCAAGCTTTAAAAATTGCCCTAATGTAATATACTCGGTATCCAGTTTAATTTTTTCAGGCACTATTTTCACCCTCATTTCTATAAATGGTTCCAATACTTTATTTTACTAAAAAATTTAGCTGGACACAAAGAAAACCCGAAAAAAAGAAAGCCACCAGTTGTATGGTGGCAGATTGATTTTCATTCTTGCATCCAATTAATAAGTTCTGACAGGTAAAATAAGCTGCAAAATTGTTTCATCATGAAGGGGGCGAAGAACAAAAGGACGCATAGCCCCAGTAAAGCTCACCTTAATATCTGTTCCCTCTAATGCCTTTAATGCATCCATCATGAATTTTGCACTAAAGGATATCTTTAACTCTTCTCCCTCAATGAATTGGCTTTGAATTTCTTCGACAACCTTTCCAACTTCAGGCGTATTGGATGATATTTCAATGATTCCTCCATCAATAGTTGATAACTTGACGACATTATTTCTCCCTTCACGTGCCAATAATGAGGCACGATCAATTGCATGAAGAAAATCCTTTGTATTAACAGTTATACTCGTTTTACTTTCATTTGGAATTAATCTTGATGTTTCAGGGTAGTTTCCCTCTAACAATCTTGAGAAAAATAATAAATGCTTGGCCTTAAATAAAATTTGATTTTCAGTTATGACAATATCAATTAGGTCATTTGTGTCATCGATAATTTTGCTTAGCTCATTTAAGCTCTTGCCCGGAATGACCACATTATAGTTTTCGTGATTTTCGGATTCAATTTTTGCTTTTCTTAGTGCCAATCGATGGCTATCTGTTGCAATACAGGTTAACTCCTCATTTTCAATCTTCCAGTTTACACCTGTCAAGATGGGGCGTGTTTCTGAGGTGGACACTGCAAAATGTGTTTGACGAATCATTGCTTTTAATAGATCGGCGGCAATACGAAATTTATTGTTTTCTTCTATTTGCGGCAAATGTGGATATTCTTCGGCATCAAGGCCAATTAAATTGAACTCTGATTTTCCTGAACGGATAACGGTTTGCAGTGATCCTAAAACTTCAATCTCAACGGAATCAGTAGGGAGTTTCTTTACAATCTCGCTAAAGAATTTTGCTTGGAGAACAATAGCTCCTGTTTGTTTAATTTCAACCAGTTCATCGCCAGCATCCTCTTTTGGAATAAACGATTCTATGGAAATATCGGAGTCACTGCCTGTTAACGTTACACCATCAGCTGTAGCAACTATTTTAATCCCTGTTAAGATAGGTATCGTCGTTCTTGATGTCACAGCTTTCATTACATCTTGAACACTTTGAACTAAGCGGTCCCGCTGGATGACAAATTTCATCGAATTAACTCCTCCGTTTTATGCATATTTTTAAAGCATTAACATATAATATTATTTTTAAAAAAATAGTAGAAGTACTAGTAGGGCCTGTTGATATGTGGATAACTCCATTTTTTTCATAGAAACACAGCCTATCCACATGTGGACAGACTGTGTATAGAATGGACAAAGTTATGCACAATCTTAACAACTAAGAAAGGGTAAGTACAGCCTGTTTATCTTTTAGAATGGCCCAATCTCTAGTGAGATCTTTCTATACCTTTAACAATTCATGAAGTTCTTTCATTTGCCTTTGCAGCGTTGAATCGGTCTGAAGAAGCTTAGAAATTTTTTCATGTGCATGAATAACGGTTGTATGATCCCTGCCGCCAAACTCTTCTCCTATTTTTGGCAAGGAGTAGTCGGTTAATTCACGTGATAAATACATGGCAATTTGTCTAGGAAAGGCAACAGACTTTGTCCGCTTTTTGGCTTTGAAATCCTCTAGCTTAATACTATACTGCTCCCCGACAATCTTTTGTATTTCATGAATCGTAATCACCCTAGGCTTCGAGCTTGGAATAATATCCTTTAATGCCTCTGAGGCGAGATCGGCATTTATATCTTTATTTATTAAAGAAGAATAAGCAACCACTCGGATTAGTGCACCTTCAAGTTCACGAATATTTGAGTCAATTTGATTGGCTATATACAGCATGACTTCATTTGGTATATCTAAACCTTCTGCTTTAGCTTTTTTGCGAAGGATAGCAATTCTTGTTTCTAAATCCGGCGGGGTAATATCGGTAATAAGGCCCCATTCAAAACGTGAACGCAACCGGTCCTCTAATGTCGGAATTTCTCTAGGCGGACGATCACTGGAGATAATAATTTGTTTGCTTTCCTCATGAAGAGCATTAAACGTATGGAAAAATTCCTCTTGGGTAGATTCTTTTCCAGCCAAAAACTGAATATCATCTATAAGTAAGATATCGACATTTCGATATTTATTGCGAAAACTCTCTGCTTTATTGTCACGAATTGAGTTGATAAACTCATTTGTAAATTTCTCTGACGATAAATAAACGACTTTTGCTGAAGGATTATGTTCTAAAACATAGTGACCAATCGCATGCATCAAGTGTGTTTTTCCTAATCCTACGCCCCCATAAATAAATAAGGGATTATAGGCCTTAGCCGGTGCCTCAGCTACTGCAAGTGATGCAGCATGGGCAAACCGGTTGCCTGAACCAATAACAAATGTATCAAAGGTGTGCTTTTTATTTAATATTCCAGATGGAAAATCACTATGCTCATCATCTTTTTTTACTTTTTTTGGCGGAGAAGTGATTTCTTCTCCATCGTCTTGTTGATGATGCGGAATGATAAATTTAATAGATAGCTCTTCTCCGGTAATTTCATAGAGGATCCCAGAGATTAACTGCGAGTAACGCTCTTCCAGCCAATCACGGGCAAATTCATTGGGAGCTGTTATCACAAGCAGATCACCTTTAAGGGAATGAGCCTTGGTAGACTTGAGCCAGGTGTCAAAGCTAGGTTTGCTTATCTTTTTCTCAATATTGGCAAGCACTGCATTCCAAAGATCCGCAATATTTTCCAACTAGTATCCCTCCTTTTTTATTTTTTTTTAATAAAAATTTATCTTAACTGAAACTCTCATTATTTCTGTCTAACTCCAAAAAAATATTTTTCAAAGGGAGAATTCTCTTGGCAACCAATAAACTTGTTTGATTAAAGTTCCGTGAAAAAATAAGGTTTATACTAGCGGTTCAACCTATTAATTTATAAATATACGAAACAGTGGTTGTGGAAAAGATATAATAAGGAAAAAAAGTGGAGTTTCGACAATATCCACCGCCTGTGGACAAGTTTCTACATAGTGTTAGGATAAACTATCCACATGTTATCCACAACTGTGGATAACACATTATCAGTGATGAAGTTATTCAGAGTGAAAACACAAGTATAATAACAAATAATTGCAAGAGACGCAATGCTTTTTCGTAGTTTATCCACAACTGTCACATTATGTGCATAAAAATTGTCCACAGGCCAAGAGTTTGTGCAAAACCTGTCAATATCATGTGTGGATAATGAGAAAAGTGTCGAAAATTTATCCACAACCCCGAAAAGCGGAAGCGACAGGCCTCTGCTGCGAGACAATTTTCCATTTATTGAGTTGGGTGAGCCTAACTATAGAATTTCTAGAAATGGACAAAATATGTTCGAGAAAATTTGGAAATGGGGAATAATATTTAGAGAGTTGTTGACAATTTAAGGGTGACGTCTTTATAATAAGTAAGACTGTCAATAGAGTTTAACTTGATAGCTATTCCTCAGGGAGGTGTCATATATGAAAAGAACATATCAACCAAATACACGTAAACATAGTAAAGTTCACGGTTTCCGTAGTCGCATGAGCTCAGCAAACGGACGTAAGGTTCTAGCTCGTCGCCGTCAAAAGGGAAGAAAAGTATTATCAGCATAGACCACTGAACAGTCAGTGGTCTTTTTTTCTAAATTAGAAAGAAATGTCCAAGCATGTAGATCGTAAACGTGAGGCATTCAAAGCAGTAAGGTTTTTTCATCAATAAGTGAAGGAGTTTCTTTTATGAAAAAAGAATTCCGAATTAAGAAAAATAAAGAGTTCCAGGCGGCATTTCAGAAGGGCCGCTCGTTTGCTAATCGGCAATTCGTTGTCTATTCATTAGAAAAAGAGGGACAAGGTTTTTTTCGGATTGGCTTGTCTGTAAGTAAGAAGATTGGAAATGCTGTTACCAGGAATCGAGTTAAACGGTATGTGAGACAATCCATACTTGAATTACATGATCTAGTATCGTCAGGAAACGATTATGTGATTATTGCTAGGAAACCTACCGCCGAAATGGACTTTTTTGAGGTGAAGAAAAGTTTAACCCATGTCCTTAAGGTGGGAAAAGTTTTAAAGAAAAATTAAATTTATATAATTAGTCAAAATATAATCATCTAATAAAGACAATTACTTTTTAAAAATGATAAAATAATATGCGGAAGCGCCTGAGGCACACTATTAAGCCAGCCGCTTTCGAAGTTCTTATGTTAATAGTTGCTTTTATTAATAAGTACATAATTGTTTAGTACACACTTTTCATTTTATATTTGGCAGGGAGGAAAATTTGGTTGAAAAAGCGAATATTGCTTTCGTTCGGTATGCTTTCTGTTTTCTTGTTTTTAACTGGATGCAGTGAAATTAAGAAGCCGATTACATCGGAAAGTACAGGTTTTTGGAATGAATATATTGTCTACCCATTATCATGGTTAATTAAAGAAGGAGCATTTCTGCTCGGAGGAAGCTATGGTTTATCATTAATCGTTGTAACCATTTTAATCCGGTTATGTATTTTGCCGCTGATGATCAAGCAGACAAGAAGCTCTAAAGCGATGCAGGCCTTGCAGCCAGAAATGAAGGCGCTTCGCGAAAAGTACAGCTCAAAAGATCAAAAGACACAGCAAAAATTACAACAGGAAACGATGGCACTTTTTTCAAAACATGGTGTGAATCCAATGGCCGGCTGTTTCCCATTAATCGTGCAAATGCCAATTCTAATCGGTTTTTATCATGCTATCTCAAGAACAAGAGAAATAGCTTCCGATAGCTTTTTGTGGTTTGACCTTGGTGAAAAGGATCCATATTACATTTTGCCGATTGTTGCGGGAATCACAACATTTATCCAGCAAAAAATTATGATGGCTGGTCAGGAAGCAAATCCGCAAATGGCGATGATGACCTGGATGATGCCAATTATGATTGTTTTCTTTGCGTTTAGTTTCCCTGCAGCTCTTTCATTGTACTGGGTTGTCGGAAATATTTTTATGATTGTTCAAACCTATTTTATAAAAGGACCGGATTTGAGGGCAAATGCCACCGGTAATGCGGGAGGAGCAAAAAAGTGAAACAAGTAACTGCTACAGGACAAAATGTCGAAGAAGCAGTAAAATCAGCTTTAGCTCAATTGCAGACAACGAAAGACCGCACAGAAGTAGATATAATTGATGAAGGTAAAAAAGGGATATTCGGTATTTTTGGTGCACGACCTGCTGTTGTCAAAGTAACCGTCATCATTGACCCAATTGAAGAAGCAAAGAAATTTCTCATTCAAGTTAGTGAACAAATGGGAGCACCGGCGAATATAGAAATTAAGCGTGACGGTAAACAGGTTACCTTTGTTATGACAGGCGAAAAAATAGCTCTTTTGATTGGAAAAAGAGGCCAAACACTAAATTCGCTCCAATATTTGACCCAGCTTGTCATTAATCGCTTTGCTAATCATTATTTAACAGTGATTTTAGACGCTGAAGATTACCGAAATAGAAGAAGTGAAACGCTCATTCAGTTAGCCAATCGTCTGGCCGGGAAGGCGATTAAGACAGGAAAAGATGTCGCGTTAGAACCTATGCCTTCATATGAGCGTAAAGTGATTCATACTGCTTTATCTGAAAATAAGAGGGTAAAAACATTTTCTGATGGGTCTGAACCCCACCGATTTATTGTTATCACACCCGTTAAAAAAGAAGCCGCGTACAACGCCAAAAAATAACAAGGCATGGCACCCTATCATGGATAGGGTGTTTTTTTTTGGCCGATAGGAAAGTAAAACTTTCCTATCAGGCATAAGTGCAACTACGCCTCATGAACCGCCCTTAGAGGCTCGCCAATCGGCGAGTTTTCTTTATGTTATGATCCATGCTGTTGATAACTTTTTCTTTTAATCAATTGGTTAAAATTCAGCTATGTTGTTATTCACATGTGGATAAGTTAAAATAATAAATGGACAAAACTGTAGTTGTGGATAATTAGCAGCATAAGCATGATTACTTTTTTGACAATAATTGATGTGGTATTCTAATGTTTTATAGAAAGGTGGGTGGACCATAAGTCCACGACCACTAAGTTAGATAGCAAAGATGTAATAACTATCTGTTTGAAATAGATTGGATTTTTTTATTTGTGAGGTGAGAGATATGGAATACGATACAATTGCTGCCATCTCGACACCGATGGGGGAGGGTGCCATCGCGATTGTCCGTTTGAGTGGTGATGATGCCATCCCAATTGCAGACAAGCTTTTTAGAGGAGTCGGTGGAAAAAGGTTAACGGAAGTGGCCAGCCATACGATACACTATGGACACCTATTAGACCCAAAAAGTGGCGAAGTGGTGGAAGAGGTCATGGTTTCTGTTATGAAAGGACCAAAAACTTTTACAAAAGAGGATGTAGTTGAAATAAATTGCCACGGCGGCCTTGTTTCTGTGAAACGAGTGTTGCAGCAGATATTAATCAATGGGGCAAGACTGGCGGAACCGGGTGAATTTACAAAACGGGCTTTTTTGAATGGCCGGATTGATTTATCGCAAGCAGAGGCAGTAATGGATTTAATCAGAGCGAAAACAGATCGGGCAATGAATGTAGCGCTCGGTCAAATGGAAGGCCGTTTATCAAAATTGATTCATAAACTAAGGCAGGAGATTTTAGAAGTACTTGCTCAGGTAGAAGTAAATATTGACTATCCGGAATATGATGATGTTGAAGAAATGACCCATAAGATGATGTTAGAAAAGGCCCATTATGTTCGGGAGGAAATTCAAAAACTTTTGCAGACTTCGCAGCAAGGGAAAATTTTACGAGAAGGTTTGTCTACTGTAATTGTCGGCCGGCCTAATGTTGGAAAATCATCGCTGTTAAATAGTCTTGTTCATGAAAATAAGGCGATAGTTACAGATATTCCGGGGACCACTCGTGATGTCATAGAGGAATATGTGAATGTTCGCGGTGTCCCACTAAGATTATTAGACACAGCAGGGATTAGGGAAACTGAGGATATTGTCGAACGAATTGGAGTGGAGCGCTCCCGTCAAGTGTTAAAAGAGGCGGATTTGATATTACTTGTGTTGAATTACTCTGACCTGCTGACGGTTGAGGATGAAAATCTCTTTGAAGTCGTAAAAGGGATGGATGTTATCGTTATTGTTAATAAAACGGACTTGCCACAGCAAATTGATATAGATCGGGTTAAGGAGCTTTCAAAAGAGCATAAACTTGTCACCACTTCATTACTTGACGATCGTGGTGTAGATGAACTAGAGGAAGCAATCTCTTCTTTGTTCTTTTCGGGCTCAATTGAAGCGGGCGATATGACATATGTCTCAAACAGCCGTCATATTTCCTTATTAAATCAAAGTCTTCGTACCATTGAGGATGCGATTACAGGGGTGGAAATGGGTACCCCTATTGATATTGTGCAAATTGATATGACAAGAACGTGGGAATTACTTGGGGAAATCACGGGTGATAGTGTCCATGAAACCCTGATTGACCAGCTTTTCTCACAGTTCTGTTTAGGAAAATAGATAGTCGTACGGCATCAGATTCCCTGATGCCTAAATTGGATAGGATATAATTAGAGAAGCAATGTACACTGGCAGCTGAAGCTGGTGAGGGAGCTAGACAATAGAAGCAGCATTTCCGTCATACACGGAAAAGGAGGAAAACATGCAATACGAAGCAGGTAATTATGACGTCATTGTCGTTGGGGCTGGGCATGCCGGTTGTGAAGCGGGCCTTGCCGCAGCGAGACTTGGTGCCAAAACATTAATGATCACAATAAACTTAGATATGGTGGCCTTTATGCCATGTAACCCTTCGATTGGGGGACCGGCTAAAGGGATTGTCGTTCGTGAAATCGACGCCCTTGGCGGGGAAATGGGTAAAAATATTGATAAAACTTATATCCAAATGAGGATGCTAAACACTGGAAAGGGTCCTGCTGTGCGTGCCTTAAGGGCACAAGCTGATAAATTTGCTTATCAGCATGAAATGAAAAAAACACTAGAGGATGAACCTAATTTAACGTTACTTCAAGGTATGGTTGAGCAATTGATTGTTGAGGATGGGATTTCTAAAGGTGTCATCACCAAAACAGGGGCAGTCTACCGCTCAAAAACGGTCGTTATTACAACAGGAACCTACCTGCGGGGTGAAGTGATTCTTGGAGAATTAAAATATTCCAGCGGTCCAAATAATCAGCAGCCATCGATTAAATTATCAGAGCATTTAGAGGAGCTTGGCTTTGAATTAGTGCGGTTCAAGACAGGAACACCGCCAAGGGTAGATAGTAACACGATTGATTATAGCAAGACGGAAATCCAGCCAGGTGATGAAGTTCCAAGATCGTTCTCATATGAGACAACAAAATATATTACCGACCAGCTGCCATGTTGGTTAACCTATACAAATGAGCGAACCCATCAAATTATTGACGCCAATCTGTATCGTTCACCGATGTTTTCTGGCATGATTAAGGGAACAGGTCCGAGATATTGTCCGTCGATTGAAGACAAGGTGGTCCGCTTTAATGATAAACCACGCCATCAAATTTTCCTTGAACCAGAAGGAAGGAATACAAAAGAAGTCTATGTGCAAGGGTTGTCAACGAGCTTACCTGAAGATGTACAGCAGCAAATCCTCAAAACGGTTCCTGGATTAGAAAATGCCCAAATGATGAGAGCCGGTTATGCGATTGAATATGATGCAATTGTGCCGACCCAGCTATGGCCGACACTAGAAACCAAAGTGGTCAAAGGCCTATATACTGCGGGACAAATTAATGGCACATCTGGCTATGAAGAAGCTGCAGGTCAAGGAATTATGGCCGGTATTAATGCGGGGTTAAATGCCTTAGACCGGGAACAGTTAGTGTTAAGCCGCTCCGATGCGTATATTGGCGTGTTAATTGATGATTTAATTACAAAGGGAACGAATGAGCCTTATCGTTTGTTAACCTCAAGAGCAGAATATCGTTTGCTGTTGCGTCATGATAACGCCGATTTACGGTTAACAGAAATAGGTCATCGAATTGGTCTAATCCGTGATGAGAGGTATCAAGCCTTTTTAATTAAGAAGGAAGCCATTGAAGCTGAAAAACAAAGATTACAATCTGTTATTCTAAAACCATCTGTTGAAGTTCAAGCATTGATTCGCAGTGTTGGCGGCAGTGAACTAAAAGATGGGATACATGCCGCAGATTTGTTAAAAAGGCCGGAAATGACTTATGAATTGATTGAAAAGCTGACAAAAAGCGAGCATGATTTAGACCATGACATAAAGGAACAAGTCGAAATTCAAGTGAAATATGAAGGATATATCGAAAAATCACTACAACAGGTAGAACGATTAAAGAAAATGGAAAATAAAAAAGTCCCTGAGAATATTGATTATGATGCCATTAACGGCTTAGCTACCGAAGCAAAACAAAAGCTTAAGAAAATCAAACCATTATCGCTTGCCCAGGCATCGCGGATATCCGGTGTCAATCCAGCTGATATTTCCATCCTGCTTGTATACCTCGAGCATGGCAGAATTGCCAAAGTCTCGAATGAATAGAAAAGCGGAAGCGCCCGTTTAGCGGCGTATGGCCTGGAGCTAGACAATATAAAGAAAAGTGGAAGCGCCTTGGCTGTAGACCTTTTAGCCAAGGCACTAATACTGGACTATTAGTGAGGAAGATTTGTTAATGAACATCGAACAATTTGCGGCAAACCTTCAGGAAAAGGGAATTTCCCTTTCTGAGCATCAGCTTGACCAATTTGAAACGTATTTTACCACACTGGTCGAGTGGAATGAAAAAATGAACTTAACAGCGATCACCGAAAAAGGCGACGTTTATTTAAAGCATTTTTACGATTCAATCACAGCTTCGTTTTACTTTGATTTTACAAAACCGTTTCATCTTTGTGATGTTGGTGCGGGAGCTGGATTTCCGAGCATACCGTTAAAAATTGTCTTTCCCCATATTGAAGTAACGATTGTAGATTCATTAAACAAACGGATTTCTTTTTTAAATCATCTTGCCAATGTTCTAAAACTGGATAATGTCCATTTTGTTCATGATCGTGCCGAAACATTTGGAGTAAATCCTAGCTATCGGGAGAACTTTGATGTCGTTACAGCAAGAGCAGTGGCAAGAATGTCTGTTTTATGTGAGTTATGTTTACCACTTGCAAAAGTGGGCGGACATTTTATTGCGATGAAAGCCTTACATGCCAAGGAAGAATTAGAAATCGGTCAAAAGGCAATTACTACACTTGGTGGCAGGGTAGAAAATGTTTTTACATTTACGATGCCCATGGAAGATAGTGAAAGAACAATTTTAATTATTAAAAAAGAAAAACAAACGCCCAAGAAATACCCTCGGAAGCCAGGAACACCTGGAAAAGCACCGATAGAATAAAACTGAATGTCTGAACGTAGTTAAATTTGCTCCTTTTAAAAACCATAAAGCCATATAACTATTTTTATAAAAATGGTATCCTAGGCAGGAAGAATTTATTTGCATAGAGAATAATTAATAGGGAGCTTCGTAAAGGTGGTGTTGGGGATGAAGAGTTCATTTACACGCTTTTTTGGCCTCGGCGAAAAGGGAGAACATGAAGTTGAGCTAGAGCAACAACAAGAGCTGAAAATAGAACGAAACGAAGAAATAAAAAAAATACCGATTAACCAAATTATTCCGAACCGATTCCAACCACGTTCGGTATTTGATGAAGAAAAAATCGAAGAGTTATCACGAACGATTCATATACATGGCATCATTCAGCCAATCGTAGTCCGAGAGTTTGCAATCGATAAATATGAAATTATTGCCGGAGAGCGGCGCTGGCGAGCAATGAAAAAACTTGGCTGGGCAGAAGCACCTGCAATTATTAAAAATTTTTCGGATACGGAAACAGCATCGGTTGCCCTCATAGAAAATTTACAACGCGAAAATTTATCTCCCATTGAAGAGGCAATTGCGTACGGGAAGCTGCTTGAACTGCATAACTTGACGCAAGAAGCATTAGCACAGCGCCTTGGGAAAGGTCAGTCAACCGTTGCAAACAAGCTGCGTCTTCTTAAATTACCGCAGCCTATTCAAGATGCCTTATTAAATAAAATTATTACTGAGCGCCATGCCCGTGCCTTAATACCTCTAAAAGACCCAGAAAAACAAGTAAACCTGCTAGCTGAAGTTATTGAAAGAAATTTGAATGTAAAGCAAACAGAAGAACGCGTTGTTAAGCTCCTTGAACAAAAAAGTGAAAAACCAAAGCCAAAACGAAAGGCTTTTAGTAAAGATATGAGAATTGCGGTCAACACCATTCGTCAATCATTATCAATGGTATCAGATAGTGGAATTAAACTAGATGCAGAAGAAAAAGAATTTGACGAATTTTACCAATTTACAATCAAAATTCCAAAGAAAAAATAAACTAAACAGCATACACAAAGAGCCAAACCATTTTTATGGGTGGTTCTTTTTTAATTTATATTATTTCCCCTTTATGTTTTCTTCATCTATGAATTGGAAAAAAATAAGTCTAAATGCCTGATTGGAATTTTTTTAGAAAAAAACCAACATCTATTAAAATCATGATAAAATAGAGGAATGGAATTTTACTTTCCTTTCCTGATAAGGGATAATTAATATATATATAAATAAGAATGGTAGATTAAAATTTTTTGAGAAATATAGGTAGGTGACAACGTGGGTAAAATCCTTTCAATCGCAAATCAAAAAGGTGGAGTCGGTAAAACGACAACCTCTGTCAACCTAGGCGCCTGTTTAGCATACATAGGGAAACGGGTCTTATTAGTAGACATTGACCCGCAGGGAAATGCAACAAGCGGGGTTGGAATAGAAAAGGCAGAAGTAGAACAGTGTATTTATGATGTTTTAGTAGACGATGTGGAAGCTAAAGATGTGATAAAACCGACATCTATTGATAATTTATATATCATTCCTGCAACCATCCAGCTAGCAGGAGCGGAAATTGAATTGGTTCCGACTATTTCAAGAGAAGTTCGCTTAAAACGGGCGCTTGGAGAAGTAAAGGACAGGTTCGATTATATTATCATTGATTGTCCGCCTTCATTAGGATTATTAACCCTTAACGCCTTAACGGCATCCGATTCGGTGTTAATCCCTGTCCAATGTGAGTATTATGCGTTGGAAGGTTTAAGCCAATTATTGAATACGGTTCGGCTGGTACAAAAGCATTTAAATCAAGATTTAAAAATTGAAGGTGTCCTATTAACAATGCTGGATGCACGAACAAATCTCGGTATTCAAGTGATTGAAGAAGTGAAAAAGTATTTTCAAGATAAAGTGTATAAAACTATTATTCCAAGGAATGTGCGTCTAAGTGAAGCTCCAAGTCATGGGGAACCAATCATTACGTATGATTCAAAATCCCGCGGTGCTGAAGTATATTTAGATTTAGCAAAGGAAGTGGTCTCAAATGGCTAAAGCTTTAGGAAAGGGCCTGAATGCATTTTTTTCCGAGGCCAATAAAGAAGAAACAGTCCAAGAAATTAAACTCAAGGACCTTCGTCCCAACCCCTACCAGCCACGGAAAACCTTCCAACAAGAAGCAATTGAGGAATTAAGAGATTCTATTTTAGAGCATGGAATCTTGCAGCCACTCGTCGTTCGTAAAAGTATTAAAGGCTATGAAATTGTTGTCGGTGAACGTCGTTTCCGTGCTGCTAAAGAAGCGAAGCTAGAAACAGTCCCAGCGGTTGTCCGTGAGCTTTCTGAGCAGCAGATGATGGAATTGGCTGTACTAGAAAACTTACAAAGAGAAGATTTAAATCCAATTGAAGAGGGACAAGCCTATCAGACTTTAATGGAAAAGTTAAAGCTCACACAGGAAGAGGTGGCCAAGCGTTTAGGCAAAAGCCGTCCGCATGTTGCCAACCATGTCCGACTTCTTTCCCTCCCTCCAAATATTCAAGAACTTATCACAACCGGGAAAATTTCAATGGGACATGGACGTGCCTTATTAGGACTTAGGCAAAAAGCGAAGCAGTCCATTTTAGTTGAAAAAGTGATCAATGAAGGGCTAAATGTCCGTCAATTAGAAAAGTTAATTCAGCAAATCAATGAAAATGTTTCACGTGAAACAAAAAAGCCGAAAAAGAAAAAAGATGTGTTTTTACAACAGCGAGAGCACTCCCTTCGTGAACGGTTTGGTACGACCGTTACCATTAAACAGAACAAAAATAAAGGGAAAATTGAAATTGAGTTTTTCACTCCGGAGGATTTGGAACGGATCCTCGAAATGCTCGATCATGAGGAGTCATAATTAAGAAAATTTGTTGCTGAGTGGTAGGTTATACGATCCAATCGACCATAAATAAACCATAAGGGGATGGTTTATTTTTTTTGCCGATAGGAAAGTATAACTTTCCTATTAAGCATAAGTGCAACTACGCCTCATGAACCGCCTTATCGGGCTCGACAATAGGCGAGTTTTCTTTAAAATTTGCTTTTCATTCATATAGAAAAATGATAGTTTATTACTAATACTATTTCGAAAGGCGAATAAAGTGATATAAATGCGGGGAAAAAGGGTGAATTTATAATGTTTTTAATAGGAACTCTCGTAAACGGACTTTTAATTATTATCGGTACCCTTCTAGGTAAGATTTTAAATCGGATCCCAGAGGGTATGAAAGTGACGGTTATGTATGCAATTGGCTTGTCAGTCATGGTACTGGGCTTGCAGATGGGATTGAAAAGTGAAAATTTCCTGATTGTTATTATTAGCCTGGTAGTTGGCGCAGTCATTGGAGAACTCTTAAAATTAGAGGATAAACTAAATGATTTGGGCGTCTGGCTGGAGCGTAGGGTCGGCTCTAATGGAAAGGGGAATATTTCAGAAGGTTTTGTTACGGCTACTCTGATCTTTGTCATTGGGGCAATGGCTATTATTGGTGCCCTTGACAGCGGAATCCGCGGCGACCATGCTGTACTATATACAAAATCGCTAATTGATGGCTTTACTGCATTAATTTTAACGACAACTCTAGGAATTGGCGTTATTTTTTCTGCTATCCCTGTTGTTCTTTATGAGGGATTAATTGCTTTATTTGCTACACAGATTGACCGGTTTGTTCCACAGGCGTTAATGGATCAGTTTATTATTGAAATGACGTCTACAGGTGGAATTATGATATTTGCAATTGGCCTGAACCTAACAGGGATGGTAAAAATAAAAGTAGCGAACCTGCTCCCTGGAATTGTTGTAACAGGAATAATTGTAACGATTCTTTATAATTATCAACAAATCTTATAAGAAAAGCGGAAGCGCCCGTTTAGCGGCGTATGGACTGGAGCGCTTTGACTGAGATAAAGGAAACACGGAGAGCGATAGCGATCCGATGTTGACTTATCGTAGGGAAAAGAGCGAAGTACACTAGCCGCTGGGTGCTGGAGCTGGACAATTCTCAAAGTCAAGACTTATAAATTCTTATAAAACAAAAAAGAGCAGACAATTTCCATGTTTGCTCTTTTAGTTTGTCTTTTCTTCATCTACCCAACTTATTTCCGTCCAATTTTGTTTTGAGTAGAGTAAGCTTGCTTGGTAAATTCCACTAGCAATCGTTTTTGCCATCTTCATGACAAGATTTAAGCGTGTATTTTGAAGAACAAAAAATTCCATAAATCCGCTGACATTCACAATTCCAGTGATATGTATGTCACCTACAGCAGGGAGATCCTTGTTCACCCCTGCCCCAGGTTTGACAGGCCCATGTCCGACTTGAATGACCCCAACATTTTTGATTCGCCCCAAGCAGGCATCAATGCCAATAATATATGGATTAATATGGAGGGTGTTAATCTCCATCAGCCGCTCAGTAAGATTAACTGCATGAATAGGCTCATCTAATGTTCCATATATGTGAAAGAATGGCAGGTCTTTCTCCTCTAGCAGGCTTCCGACTAGTGGTCCTAATGAGTCCCCTGTGGAGCGGTCTGTCCCAATACAAACAAACACAATGGGGCGGCTTGTCGTACTAGGAATATTCAGGAGTAACTCATCGGCAAGATTCTCAGCAGCCTGAAGTTCATCATGAATAATCTGTACCTTGCCTCTCCTGTCAAAAAAGCTGGTCTTTAGATTCATTAAGTCCACTCCCTAAACATAGTAAGTTTTACTATTATACGGAAAATTTTGAAAATCTATACATAGCAGGATAAGAAAAACAAAAATTCATAATGCTATTATCTAGATAAAAAAATTGCTAAAATAGGATAAATGGGTTTTAGGAAGGTGTAAAATGAATCTCACTTCAAAGGGAATTCAAGCAGATATTAATAAATTTCAAAATGAAGCTACATGGCTGAATCTTGGGGAAGGTTTGCTGAAAATTATCGCCATTTTGGTTGTAGCTAATATCATTGTCCGTATTGGCAAAGTAGCGATCCATAATATTTTCAAGATTAGAACTCTGTCACCTCTTAATACGTCGGAACGGCGGGAAGATACACTTTCAAAGCTGCTGGATAGTGTACTTACCTACGTGGTTTATTTTATTGCTATTATGATGATTCTTTCTGTCCTAGGAATTGATGTGAAGGCCTTGCTTGCTGGTGCCGGAATTGTCGGTTTAGCAGTCGGTTTTGGTGCACAAAGTTTAGTAAAAGATATTATTTCCGGTTTCTTTATTATATTTGAAGATCAATTTTCAGTCGGTGACCATATTCGGATAGGAGTATTTGAAGGCAATGTCGAAACCATTGGATTAAGAACGACAAAAATTAAAAGCTGGACAGGCGAAGTTCATATTTTACCAAATGGCAGCATCACTCAGGTAACCAATTTTTCGATCAATAATAGTCTTGCCGTCATTGATATTGCGATTTCTTATGGTGAAGACATTGATAGAGCGGAAAAGGTGATTGCTGAAGCTCTGCTAACAATGCCAAACCAATATGAAGAGTTAACGAAACCTCCTGAACTATTAGGAATACAAACGATGGGTCCTACCGAGATTGTTTTACGGGTAATCGCTGAAACACTTCCAATGAAGCAGGCAGGCGTTTCCCGGGCAATTCGGAAGGATATTAAGCTTCTATTAGACGAGAATGGTATTAAAGCTCCAAATCCAAATCTTATTATGTACCCAGGAGGGTCTAATACCTAATTCATAAATAAGGGGGTTTAAGCAATGGAAGAAAAAGAATTTGCCCTAAATGACGTTGTCGAGATGAAGAAACAGCATCCTTGCGGCACCAATCGTTGGAAAGTAATCCGCATGGGGATGGATGTACGCATTAAGTGTGAAGGATGCGGGCACAGTGTTCTCATTCCAAGGAAAGAGTTTTCTCGAAAAATGAAGAAAATCTTAGTGAAGCATGAAGAGTAAATTTCATGCTTTTTTTAAATAGAGTTTAGTATTCTGGGGGTGGATACGTTGGCTGAGGTACGAAAGGCAGCTTGTCCGTTAAATTGTTGGGATAGCTGTGGTTTTCATGTAACAATCGAACAGGATAAGGTTGTCAAAGTAGAGGGTGACCCGGCACATCCGATTACAAAGGGGAAGATTTGCGGTCGAGGGCGGATGCTGGCTGCCAGAACTAATTCGGCAGAACGCTTATTGCACCCTTTAAAAAAGGTTAATGGCGAATTTATACAGATTTCCTGGGACCAGGCACTCGATGAAATTGCTGAGAAATTAATAGGTATTAAAGAACAATATGGCTCAACTGCTGTGTTGCACAGTCATGATTATGCTAATAACGGAATTTTAAAAAACGTGGATCAGCGCTTTTTTAATTGTTACGGCGGGGTAACCGAACTGTATGGTTCGCTTTGCTGGGGTGCAGGCATTGAGGCGCAAAAGTGGGATTTTGGCAATGCCTGGAGCCATGAGCCTGGTGATATTTTTAAAAGCAAAAATATTATTATTTGGGGCCGAAATGTAGCTCGGACCAATATGCATTTTTACGAAAATCTGCTCGAAGCAAAAAAACTTGGTGCAAAACTATATGTGATTGATCCGATGTATAATGCAACAGCAAAAATAGCTGATGAATATATAACAGTTAAGCCTGGAATGGACGGTTTATTGGCCGCTGGAATCATCAAGGAAATGCTTCGATTAGAATTAGAGGATCGAAATTTTATCAACCAATCCACCCTCGGTTTTGCGGATTTACTAGTGCTGCTAAATGGCATCACCTTAGAAAAATTAAGTGAAATGTCGGAAGTCCCATGCGATGTTATGACAAAGTTAGCCCATGTTTATGGTGATAAACCAACGGCTACCTATATGGGTCTAGGGTTGCAGAGATATAAAAATGGCGGGAATACGATTCGCTTGATTGATGCCCTTGCTGCTATTAGCGGCAATATAGGTATTCACGGCGGCGGGGCTAATTATGCGAATCTTCAAGTTGGCCAAAGCTTTGTTTTTGATGAATTAACATTACCCAACCGTAAACAGCAGCATCGGCAATTTTCGATTATGAAGCAGGCTGAAGAGGTCTTAAAGGCAAAGGACCCGGAAATTAAAATGATTATGGTCACATGCGGAAACCCGCTTACCCAGGTGCCTGACACCAATACGGTCGTAAAGGCCTTCTCTTCTGTTCCAACACTTGTTGTAATCGATCAATTTATGACCGACACGGCCATGCTAGCTGATTATGTGTTACCAACAACAACGGCTTTTGAGGAAGAGGATCTTTATTATTCATCGATGTATCATCATTATGTGAACTATGGTCCAAAACTGGTTTCAGCCCCTGGTGAGGCACAATCTGATTTATGGATTTGGACGCAATTAGCAAATCGGCTTGGTTTTGGAGAGGATTTTGACTTCTTAAGAGAAGATTGGCTGCAAATGACCCTCCAATCACTGAATGGAAAAGGCATTACCCTTGAAAAAATAAGGGCACATCATCATATGGAACTCCCTGTTGCAAAAATACCGTGGCGGGACCATAAATTCCAAACTTCAACAGGAAAATTTGAATTCACTTCCCTCTTAGGTTTGCAGAAGGGCGGCGATGGCCGGTTAACGTTAGCCGTTCCGGAAGAATCAAAATGGGAAAATCCGCTGCTTGCAGAAAAATATCCATATAATTTGCTGACCATCCATCCATTACGATCTAACCACTCTCAGAACTTCCATCTTTTAGGTGGGAAAGTGCAGCTTAAAGTGGAGATTGCAATGAATATTGCAGAGGAATTAGGTTTGGACAATGGCGACTATGTTAGGGTATGGAATGAGCGCGGCGAGGTAAAAGGCTTCGTTGTCATATTGCCAAAGGCCCATCCCAATACGATTAATATGGATGAGGGAATGTGGAAGAAGTTTGGCGGGTCTGTTAATAATCTGACCTCAAGTACAGAATCGGATAATGGTCTTGGAAGCTCGTTATACGATTGTCTTGTCAATCTCGAAAGGGTAAACTAACTGGTGTCGTTTGTTGAATCTGTTAGGGAATACCTTGTCTTTTTAGGATTAGTTGCCTATAATTGTGGGAGGCATTTTAATAGTTGAGAACTCATTTGATATTCATATAGATCGATTTTTTAGAGGAGTGAAAGACAATGGCATTAACAGCTGGTATTGTAGGGCTGCCGAACGTTGGTAAATCTACATTATTTAACGCAATTACACAGGCAGGAGCGGAATCAGCGAATTATCCCTTCTGTACGATTGACCCGAACGTTGGAATTGTTGAAGTACCTGACTATCGTTTACAAAAATTAACGGAACTTGTCCAACCTAAAAAGACCGTTCCAACAGCTTTTGAATTTACAGATATCGCCGGTATTGTCAAAGGAGCAAGTAAAGGTGAAGGACTTGGAAACAAGTTTCTATCACATATTCGTCAAGTAGATGCCATTTGCCAAGTAGTTCGCTGCTTTGCTGATGACAACATCACCCATGTTTCTGGAAAAGTTGACCCAATTGATGATATTGAAACCATTAACCTAGAGTTAATTTTAGCCGATATGGAATCAGTGGAAAAACGAATTGGCCGTGTTGAAAAGTTGGCCAAGCAACGCGATAAGGATGCTGTGGCGGAATTCGAAGTCCTCTCGATGCTCCGTGATGCATTTGAAGCAGAAAAGCCAGCACGTACGGTTGAATTTACCGAGGAACAAATGAAGCTAGCCAAAGGATTGAATCTTTTAACCATCAAGCCTGTCCTTTATGTGGCCAATGTAAGTGAAGATGATATAGTCGATCCATCAGCAAATGAATATGTTCAAAAGGTTCGTGAGTTTGCTGCCGCTGAACAAGCAGAAGTTATCGTTATTTGTGCGAAAATTGAAGAAGAAATTGCTGAACTGGAAGGCGAAGAAAAAGCGATGTTTCTTTCCGAACTTGGAATTGAAGAATCCGGCTTGGATCAATTAATCCGTGCTGCCTATAGTTTGCTTGGATTAGCGACCTACTTCACAGCTGGTGTGCAAGAGGTACGGGCATGGACATTTAGAAAAGGAATGAAAGCACCTCAATGTGCCGGAATTATTCACTCTGATTTCGAACGTGGCTTTATTCGTGCAGAAATTGTTTCTTATGATGATTTACTGGCTGCTGGTAGCCATAATGCCGCTAAGGAAGCTGGTAAAGTCCGTTTAGAAGGTAAGGAATATGAAGTAAAAGATGGGGATGTTATTCATTTCCGATTTAATGTTTAATCATGGCGATGGTGGTGTGAGCGAAGCTCCACCCCATTTTCTTATATGTCTAGGAATTTATAGAATCCAACACTGTGAACAACTTATATTGAGTCAGACTAGTCCAGCTCCAGCGCCCAGTGTACTTTGCTCTTTTCCCTACGATAAGTCAACATCGCATCGCTAACGCTCTCCGTGTTTCCTTTATCGCGTTTAACGGGCAGTAGATTCTCAACTGCCCGTAAGAACCCGATCGGTTCAACTAACAATCAGCGAGAAAAGCGTTCGCTGATTGAAGTTTCACCTTATCTCAGTCAAAGCGCTCCAGTCCATACGCCGCTAAACGGGCGCTTGTGCTTTTGTTCTTCTCTGCCATTTTTGCAGGGCTTTTCTATTGGCTTCCTCCTTTCTTTTTATAATAAAATTGGCAAATCTGTGAAGAGAATTGCTTTTAGTGAATACTTGTGATATAATTTCAACTTGTGAGTAATGAATAATTGCTCCTTGCCCATTCGGGCCGTTTAGACCAAAAGGAGGTGACTGTGATGAAAAAGTACGAAATCATGTACATCATCCGCCCAAATATTGAAGATGAAGCGAAAAAGGCTCTAGTTGAGCGTTTTAATACAATTCTTCTTGAAAATGGTGCGGAAACTGCTGAGACAAAAGATTGGGGCAAGCGTCGTCTTGCATACGAAATCAACGATTTCCGTGATGGATATTACGAAATCGCTAAAACAACATCTTCAGCTGCTGCAGTACAAGAATTTTCTCGTCTTGCAAAAATCAGCGAAGATATCATTCGCCATATTGTAATTAAAGAAGAAGAATAAGATAGATATTTCTGAAACTCATTGTTTCACGTGAAACAATAAGACAGAATTTAAAAGGAGTTGATTCTGGTGATAAATCGTGTCGTGCTTGTTGGCCGTTTAACAAAAGATCCTGAACTGAAATATACACCAAATGGCATTGCTGTTGCTACATTTACCCTTGCAGTTAATCGTCAATTCTCAAATCAGCAAGGTGAACGCGAGGCGGACTTTCTGAATATTGTTGTTTGGCGTAAGGCGGCTGAAAATGTTGCTAACTTCTTGAAAAAAGGCAGTTTAGCAGGAGTTGATGGTCGAATTCAAGTTCGTACCTACGAGCAAGATGGAAAACGTCAGTACTTTACTGAAATCGTAGCAGATAGTGTCCAATTTCTCGAACCTAGGAACTCTTCTGGCGGCGGTAGAAGCAATGATTACGGTGTTCCTCCAATGGAACCTCAAGGTAATCCATATGGCAGCAACAATCAGAATCAACGTCAAAATCAAAACCAAAACAAAGGTTTTCAACGAATGGATGAAGATCCATTTGCCGGAACAGGCCAGATCGACATCTCTGATGACGATTTACCATTCTAAGCAAAACCTTTTGAACGTTACCATTTAAATATTAAAGGAGGGAATTTTCATGGCAGGAGGACGTAAAGGCGGTCGCGCAAAACGTCGTAAAGTGTGCTATTTCACAGCAAATGGCATTACACGCATCGATTACAAAGATGTAGATTTACTTAAAAAATTCATCTCTGAACGTGGAAAGATTTTACCACGTCGTGTAACTGGTACTAGCGCTAAATATCAACGTAAGTTAACAATTGCAATTAAACGTGCACGTCAAATGGCATTACTACCATTCGTAGCCGGTGAATAGAATAAATTGATCAGGCAGTAAGGATTTATCCTTGCTGCCTTTTTAATTATTAGGGCAAATGCATATAGTTGAATCCTAACGCCTATCTAGCTACAATAGAGAGATAGGCTTAAAATATTTAGGGGTGTTTAAGTGAAAAATGTACATAAACTAACGGAAGGTGCCATTCTTTTAGCTGCCTTTGCAGTTCTTTTATTCATTACAATCAATGTCCCTGTTTTAGGGTCATTTCTAAACTTTGTTTTACCGCTTCCGTTTATCATGTTTTCTGCAAAAAATACCATGAAAAACATTGTGGCATTCTTTGTTGCAGCAATCTTTATCTCCTTTATTGCCGGCTCTCTTATGGGACTTGGTTTAATGCTGATTTATGGTGCAGTAGGCGTGGTTATTGGTTATATGCTTCAAAAAAATAAGAGTCGAACCGCGATTTTAATTGCAAGCACCCTCACATGTATTGTTGGCTTGGTTATTTTTTATGCTGGCAGTGTGGCATTCTTTAAAGTTGATATCATCCATGAGCTGACACGGGCATTAAACGAATCAACTAAAATGTCTGAGTCGATGCTTAAATCTTTAGGCAGACAAGACCAAGTTGATCAAATGAACAAGCAGACTGCCAATCTGATGAAGATGTTGGAAGCACTGGCACCTAGCATTTTAATAATGGTGTCCTTAATCTCTGTCTTTGTAATCCAATGGGTTTGTTTCCCTATTGTTAAACGATTTGGGACAGCTGTTCAACCGTGGGGGAAACTTAAAAATCTTACTCTGCCAAAAAGCCTTATGTGGTACTATTTAATTTCCTTGGCAGGATTAATGCTATTTCAGCCGCAAGAAGGTACCTATCTTTATTTAGTTTTTATCAATGCAAGATATATTTTGGAGATGTTTATTGTCTTGCAAGGACTGGCCTTTTTATTCTTTATTATCCATCAACGGTCAATGGCCAAAGGACTTGGTGTATTCATAGTAATTCTTACTTTCATCATACCGATTGTTCATTATATAATATTACTATTAGGCATTACCGATTTAGGCTATGATTTTAGAAAGCGGTTGGAAAAAAAACAGTAAGACTTACGTCAAGGAGCTGAAGACTTTGCCTGCATTTTTAGAAAAGCGGTCAATTCGTTACCCTTTTTATGGGCTAATTGGCGTTACAGTGATTCTGCTTATTGTCCTGTCATTATATAATTGGATCTTAAGTGTAGCCGGGCTGTTGTTAATGATTTTCCCTCTCTACTATATGTTTGTCATTGACCGTCGAGAGCGGAGGGAAATGGAAGAGTATATCACCACGCTTTCCTACCGTGTGAAACGGGTTGGCGAAGAAGCCCTAATGGAAATGCCTATTGGGATTATGCTCATCAATGATGAGTATTATATTGAATGGTCCAATCCTTATCTCTCTTCTTGTTTTGATGAGGAAACATTGGTGGGCAAATCTCTTTACGATCTAGCAGATGCACTAATACCGTTAATTAAACAGGAAGTGGAAACAGAAATTATTACCCTTCATGAACGAAAATTTCGCATTGTTCATAAACGGGATGAAAGGTTATTATACTTTTTTGATGTAACAGAACAAACAGAAATTGAGAAAAAGTACCAAGATGAACGAACGGCGATAGCTACCATCTTTTTGGACAATTATGATGATCTTACCCAGGGCATGGATGACCAGATGCGCGGCAGTATTAATAATTTAGTCACTTCTATTTTGAATAAGTGGGCACAAGATAATGGGATTTTCTTAAAAAGGATCTCATCTGAACGATTCATTGCTGTTTTTAGCGAAAGAATTCTCCATATTCTTGAAAAAGGGAGATTTTCCATTCTTGATGAGGTAAGGGAAATGACCTCCAAGCATAATGTTTCCTTTACTTTAAGTATTGGCGTGGGCACCGGTGTTACCTCCTTACCAGAGTTAGGAGCTTTAGCCCAATCCAGTCTTGATTTGGCCTTAGGCAGAGGCGGCGATCAGGTAGCGATTAAATTGCCAAATGGTAAAGTGAAATTCTTTGGCGGAAAAACAAATCCCGTTGAGAAACGGACAAGGGTAAGAGCCCGGGTTATCTCCCATGCCTTACGAGATTTAATCATCGCTAGTGATAAAGTTATGATTATGGGACATAAAAACCCTGATATGGATTCGATTGGTGCAAGTATTGGGATTTACAAGGTTGCCCAAATGAATCAAAAGGATGCCTATATCGTAGTGAATATGCAAGAAATGGACAATGGCGTAAAACGTTTAATGGATGAACTCCGTCAGCAGGAAGAGATATTTTCACGTTTTATTGGCCCCGAGCAGGCACTAGAAATTTCAACAGATAAAACCTTGCTTGTCGTTGTTGATACCCATAAACCTTCGCTCGTGATGGAAGAAAAGTTATTAAACAAAATTGACCATGTTGTCGTGATAGATCATCACCGCCGCGGTGAAGAATTTATAGCGAATCCCTTGCTGGTTTATATGGAACCATATGCCTCCTCTACCTCTGAGCTTGTTACGGAATTTTTGGAGTACCAGCCTAAACGAGGCAAAATTGAAATGATTGAAGCGACAGCACTTTTAGCAGGAATCATTGTCGATACAAAAAGTTTTACATTAAGAACTGGGTCAAGAACGTTTGATGCAGCTTCCTATTTACGGGCACACGGTGCCGATTCTATCCTTGTTCAAAAGTTCTTGAAAGAGAATGTGGATACATATATAAAAAGATCAAAGTTAATTGAAACAGTTCACTTTTACAGGGATGGGATTGCAATTGCGAAGGGCACAGAACCTGAGGTGTATGATCAAGTAATGATCGCCCAAGCTGCCGATACATTGCTGACGATGGACGGTGTGCTTGCTTCCTTTGTCATTGCCAAACGAGGCGAAGGCGTCATTGGAATAAGTGCAAGATCACTTGGTAATATCAATGTCCAGGTGATTATGGAAAGTCTTAAAGGCGGCGGTCATTTAACGAATGCGGCAACCCAGTTGACTGGTCTTTCCATTGAAGAAACAGAGACACAATTAAAGTTGGCCATCACTGAATATTTTGAAGGAGTGAAAAAGGAATGAAAGTAATTTTTTTAAAGGATGTAAAAGGTAAAGGAAAAAAGGGCGAAGTTAAAAATGTAGCAGATGGCTATGCACATAACTTTTTAATCAAGCAAGGTTTAGCGAAAGAGGCAAATAGTGCTAATATCAGTACCTTGGATGCTCAAAAAAAGAAAGAAGAAAAAGAAGCTGCAGAAGAACTTGCCGAAGCTAAAAAAATGAAAGAAGTATTGGACCAAATTACGGTTCAATTAACGGCTAAAGCTGGTGAAGGCGGCAGACTATTTGGTTCCATTACAACGAAGCAAGTTGCTGAAGAGCTGCAAAAGAAGCATGGCATAAAAATCGATAAGCGTAAAATGGAATTAGCTGATGCTATTCGTACACTAGGTCACACTAAGATTCCAGTCAAGCTTCACCATGAAGTGACAGCGACATTAACTGTTTCGGTAACAGAAGTGAAGTAACTGTAAAAAATTTGCCAGTGCGAAAGTAAGAATAAACATGATAGAATAAAAAAGTAAGCAAGATGCTGTGATCGGTTTTTTACTGGTCACTTTTTTCTTTTTGGGATATGATATTTTTTGATATTAATAATAATCATCCTTCTAGGCTAGGAGGTTTTTGATAGATGAATGATGTATATGCGGATCGTATGCCGCCACAAAATATAGAGGCTGAACAAGCCGTTTTAGGGGCGATCTTTTTAGAGCCCGCTGCTCTCACTTTGGCTTCAGAAATATTAATTCCTGAAGATTTTTATCGTGCGTCTCACCAAAAAATCTTTAATGTGATGCTACATTTAAATGATCAAGGTAAAGCGGTTGACCTCGTTACGGTAACAGAGGAGCTTTCAGCTGCAAAACTAATCGAGGATATTGGCGGTGTCAGTTATTTAAGTGACTTATCAGGGTCTGTTCCGACAGCAGCGAATATTGAGTATTATGCTAGAATCGTAGAAGAAAAGTCTTTACTACGAAGATTAATTCGTACTGCCACAAATATTGCCTCTGATGGATATTCCCGTGAGGACGAAGTTGAGTCATTGTTAAGTGAAGCAGAGAAAAGTATTATGGAAGTCGCTCAGAGAAAGAATGCCGGTTCCTTCCACAGTATTAAAGATGTTCTTGTACGTACCTATGACAATATTGAGGAAATGCATAATCGTGTCGGTGATATTACTGGTATTGCCACAGGATTTGCTGAGCTTGACCGGATGACAGCAGGATTCCAGCGGAATGATTTAATTATTGTTGGAGCCCGTCCATCAGTCGGTAAAACAGCCTTTGCCTTGAATATAGCGGCAAATGTCGCTACCAAAACGGATGAAAAAGTCGCGATATTCAGCCTTGAAATGGGTGCTGAACAGCTAGTCATGCGTATGCTATGTTCAGAAGGCAATATAGATGCACAGCGTCTTCGGACAGGGTCGCTTACAGATGATGACTGGGGCAAGCTGACAATGGCAATGGGGAGCCTCTCCAATGCCGGTATCTATATCGATGACACTCCAGGTGTTCGTGTAAATGATATTCGTTCAAAATGCCGCCGTTTAAAGCAAGAGCATGGCTTAGGAATGATATTAATTGATTATCTGCAGTTGATTTTAGGAAGCGGACGGTCTGGTGAAAACCGCCAGCAGGAAGTATCGGAAATTTCCCGTTCCCTTAAGCAATTAGCCCGTGAGTTGAAGGTCCCTATTATTGCCCTTTCTCAGCTTTCCCGTGGTGTTGAACAACGTCAGGATAAACGTCCGATGATGTCTGATATTCGTGAATCAGGGAGTATTGAGCAGGATGCTGATATCGTTGCCTTCCTTTATCGTGATGATTACTATGATAAAGAGTCAGAGAATAAGAATATTATTGAAATTATAATTGCAAAACAACGTAACGGCCCAACAGGAACCGTTTCGTTAGCCTTCGTTAAGGAATATAATAAATTCGTAAACCTTGAGACACGTTATAATGATCCTCCTGGTGCATAAATTTGGGATTAGCCATTTTCTGGCTAATCCCTTTTAATATGTTTGGAGAATAGTAAATATATACGAACATAGTTTAATATTTTAATATAAAATGTTCGTGTTTTATTGCTTTTATGGCTTTGAATTGATAAACTAGGGATAGTTAAATAAGAAGCAGAAATTTCGGAGGTGCCATTCATGTCATCAGTAGTCGTTGTTGGAACACAATGGGGAGACGAAGGAAAGGGAAAAATAACCGATTTTCTTTCTGAAAATGCAGAGGTAATTGCACGTTATCAAGGTGGTAACAATGCCGGACATACGATTAAATTTAACGGAGAAACATACAAATTACATTTGATTCCATCAGGGATTTTTAATAAAGAAAAAATAAGTGTAATCGGCAATGGGATGGTTGTCGATCCAAAAGCGCTCGTAGAAGAACTTGCCTATTTACATGAAAAGGGAGTTTCAACTGAGAATCTTCGGATTAGTAACCGGGCCCATGTCATCCTTCCTTACCATTTAAAATTAGATGAAGTTGAAGAATTACGAAAAGGCGCTAATAAAATTGGAACAACCAAAAAAGGGATTGGCCCTGCCTATATGGATAAGGCTGCCCGTGTTGGAATAAGAATGGCTGATTTACTTGATCGTGAAATATTTGAAGAAAAACTTGAACAAAACCTTGAAGAAAAAAACCGTTTATTTGAACGTATTTATGAGACAACTGGCTTTAAGAAGGAAGACATCCTTGATGAATATTTTGAATATGGACAACAAGTTAAACAATATGTTTGTGATACATCGGTTGTTTTAAATGATGCTTTGGATGACGGCAGACGCGTTTTATTTGAAGGTGCACAAGGTGTCATGCTTGATATTGACCAAGGTACATACCCATTTGTTACCTCGTCAAATCCAGTAGCAGGAGGAGTAACGATTGGATCTGGTGTTGGCCCCTCTAAAATTACCCATGTAGTCGGTGTGTGCAAAGCCTATACATCTCGTGTTGGTGATGGTCCATTCCCGACGGAATTGAATGATGAGATTGGTAATCAAATTCGTGAAGTAGGACGTGAGTATGGTACAACAACTGGACGCCCACGCCGTATTGGCTGGTTTGACAGTGTTGTGGTACGTCATGCCCGTCGTGTCAGTGGTTTAACCGACCTTTCCCTTAATTCTATCGATGTATTAACAGGGATTGAAACCTTAAAGATTTGCACCGCTTATCGTTATAATGACGAAGTGATTACCGAATATCCTGCTAACTTAAGAATCTTATCACAATGTGAACCGATTTATGAGGAACTTCCAGGCTGGACTGAGGACATCACTGGGGTAAAATCTTTGGATGAATTACCTGAAAATGCCCGCCATTATGTAGAACGCGTCACACAGCTAACAGGAGTCCCATTGACAACCTTCTCTGTTGGCCCTGACCGAACACAAACAAATGTAGTTCGCAGCCCTTGGAGACAAATTTAATGAAGCAGCAGCCTTCCCAATTGGAGGGCTTTCTTTTTAGTAGAAATGGCTGGTCTCTAAATGGGCTTGGGCGATAGTGGAAAGAAAAATGACTAAAGTGGAAAGTAAATGACTAAAACCGGAAAGTAAATCATCAAATCTGGAAAGTAATCCTCACTTTAAAAGTTTTTTTAAAAAAGTATTGCGCTTTGTCTATCATCCATGATAATATAAAAAGCGTCGTCACGATACGACGAACATTTAGTACGAGCCATTAGCTCAGTTGGTAGAGCAACAAGCAATGCTTCATGAATTGCTTCGAGTTGTACACGTCGAGCCGCTTCTTGAATAAGCTTTCTGAGGCGGGGACAGATTATCCATATTTAGTGTGAAAATTTTCCCCCGGGCAATCTGCGAGAAAGAACGAAAGTTCTTTTGAGCATCTGACTTACCACAAAAAGTGTTTAGGGAATTATCTTAGTACGAGCCATTAGCTCAGTTGGTAGAGCATCTGACTTTTAATCAGAGGGTCGAAGGTTCAAGTCCTTCATGGCTCACCATTTTCATCTTTTGATTTGGCCCCTTGGTCAAGCGGTTAAGACACCTCCCTTTCACGGAGGTAACACGGGTTCGAGTCCCGTAGGGGTCATGGCTTTTGATTGTCAGTGAGTGACTGGCAAGGACGGTCTCCTTGCTGACGGTCAATTAAATAGTTGGTCTGGTAGTTCAGTTGGTTAGAATGCCTGCCTGTCACGCAGGAGGTCGCGGGTTCGAGTCCCGTCCAGACCGCCACTTTGTGTGGCTCAGTAGCTCAGTCGGTAGAGCAAAGGACTGAAAATCCTTGTGTCGGCGGTTCGATTCCGTCCTGCGCCATTAAGAGGAAGAAGCTTGTATATGCAAGCTTCTTTTTTTTATACAATTAAACATTTCTTAATCATTTTGTAACAAAACTCCCTCTTTTTTACATTATCCCTATATAACTTGTCCGATTTTCTATGAACACAAGCTACTACTCTAGAACTATAAGAAAACCTTGATATAATAAGGATTTTTAACCACTCCTTAAAAAGGAAACCCAAAAAATATATGAAAAATGAACTAGAATATTACTGTCAAATGTAGAAAAATGTCAGCTTTTATACATTTTTGTTACATTACAAAGACTAATAATCTTTTTAAATATAATTATGTTAAAGTAAAAGAGGTCTAAAATACTGGGAAATTTCTAACTAATAAAAATTTTACGTTAAGAAGGGTTTTACCGTGGTTTAGGAGGAAAACATGTTATTTTCGAATAAAGAAACAAAATCAAAAAGGTTTCTATTGTTAAAAACAACAGTCATCACTGCTATGGCTGCATCTGTTATTGCCTTTAGTAATGGTCCAGTAGCTTTTGCTACATCATCAAAATTGACTACAATTTATCATGTATATCATAACGGTACATATATAGGTAAGGTTACAGATAAGGATGTAATAAATAACATTATCGCTGAAAAAGTTGCCGACGAAAAAAAATCCTTTAAGGATATAGATTTAACTATCGGCCAACAGGTTCAATACATACCTGAACAAGTATTTCGATCTACAACTGATAACCAAGAAGCAGTTCAAACGATAAAAGATACATTCCAGCTTCAGGCTGAGGCAGCCGCGATTATCATTGATGGGGCGCCTGCGGTCTATCTTGATCATAAAGAAACTGCTGAAGAGGTAATTAAAAAGCTTAAATTACAATATGTTCCTGAGGATCAATTAAACGAGCTTGAGACGAGAAAGACACAAGAAAATGTGTCCTTACCAGCCTTAAAAGAAAATGAATCTCGATTATTGGACGTTCGCTTATCAAAAGATGTTTCAATCGAAGTGAAAACCATTGCACCTGAAAAAGTTATGTCAGCCGATGAGGCTGTTACCTATTTACAAAAGGGCACATTAGAAGAAAAAAAATATGCTGTACAAGCGGGCGATGTGATTGGGACCATTGCCGAAGGTCATGGCTTAAAGACGACTGATCTTTTAGCATTAAATCCTGGATTAACAGAGGGATCTCTTTTAAAAATTGGTCAGGAAATAAATGTTACAGCTCTTAAACCTTATATTGAGGTCCTTGTTGATAGAGAAGTAAATCAAAGGGAAGAAATTCCTTTTGCAAACGAAGTGGTGGAGGACTCATCGCTTCCAAAAGGTGAGACAAACGAAAAACAAGCCGGTCAAAATGGCTCAAGAACGGTATCCTATTTGATTTCTGAGCAAAATGGTGTAATGGTTAAGAAAGACCAGTCAAGTGAGCAAATCCTTCAGCAGCCGGTAAATCATATTGTTGTAAAAGGGACAAAAGTGATTCCTTCACGCGGTGAAGGCAGCTTTGCCTGGCCGACAGTAGGCGGTTACGTGTCTAGTAAGCAGGGACCTCGTTGGGGCAAAATGCACAAAGGCATTGATATTGCCAGACCAAGTGATATGACGATAAAGGCTGCCGATAATGGCGTAGTAGTATTTGCTGGCTGGGGCGGCGGTTATGGTAATAAAATTATTATTGATCACCAAAATGGATTCCGCACGCTTTACGGTCATATGGCGTCCTTAAATGTAAAAGAAGGCCAAACCGTATCAAAGGGCTCTGCCATCGGTGTCATGGGTGCTACCGGTGATGCCACAGGGGTTCATCTTCATTTTGAAGTATATCAAAATGGCAGCTTGGTCAATCCGCTATCTTATTTAAATTAAAGAATCAAGAGTCTCTAGTATGCTTCTAGAGACTCTTCTCTTTTTTGGATGGGTTAACCAGCATTTCTAATAATTGTTATTCCAATCTTGCCAAATGCTAGTTATAGGTGAATTTAAACCAATAAAATGATACAGTAGAGTAGTATGAATATGACTTCTAGTAGCACTTAATTGTATAGATTGATTTAAATAAAAAGGAGCTATTATATGGAAAAGAAAATTCTTGTTGTTGATGATGAAAAACCAATTGCTGATATTTTGCAGTTTAACTTAAAAAAAGAAGGATATGTTGTTTATTGCGCTTATGATGGCAATGAGGCACTCCAATTGGTTGAAGAAATACAACCAGACTTAATCCTCTTGGATATCATGCTGCCCTTACGTGATGGAATGGAAGTTTGCCGTGAAGTCCGTAAGAAGTATGAAATGCCAATTATTATGTTGACAGCAAAGGATTCTGAAATTGATAAAGTGTTAGGGCTGGAGCTTGGTGCAGATGATTATGTAACAAAACCGTTTAGCACACGGGAATTAATTGCCCGCGTCAAGGCCAATTTACGCCGGCACAATCAAATTCTATCGCAGCCAGATGCTGAAAATGAAACAAATGAAATTGAGATTGGCTCACTAGTGATTCATCCAGATGCCTACGTCGTTTCAAAACGCGGAGAAACGATTGAACTCACACACCGTGAATTTGAATTACTATATTATCTAGGACAACATATTGGCCAAGTGATGACAAGAGAACATTTGTTGCAGACTGTTTGGGGCTACGATTATTATGGTGATGTAAGAACAGTCGATGTAACAGTTAGACGTTTGCGTGAAAAAATTGAAGATAGCCCAAGCCATCCAACATGGATTGTCACTCGACGCGGGGTTGGTTATTATTTACGGAATCCTGAACAGGAGTAATGGGATTGATGAAAAAGGTCAGTTTTTTTCGTTCTATACATGTAAAATTCGTTATCATCTATGTTCTTCTATTATTAGTGGCGATGCAAATTATCGGTGTCTACTTTGTCAAGCAGTTAGAAGAAACATTGCGGACAAACTTTCAGACATCGTTAAAGCAGCGAGTTGATTTATTAGCCTACAATGTAGTCGAGGAAATGGGTAAGAAAAGAACACCTGAGGATCCAACACTTGAAGACGATATAAAGAAGATCTTAAAAGATTTTGATACAACAAGTGATATCTCTGAAGTCCGGGTAATAGCAAGCGGCTCGTTAAAAATACTTGGTACCTCTCATCCTAATCAGGGGATTGTGGGACAAAGGTCTATTGATCTTCAGGTTAAACAATCGATGGTATTAGAAGAAGACCAAAGTGCAATCAAAATTGATAATCAAACAGGACATAGGATTTGGGTGCTCTCTACTCCCATTAAATCTGGAAAAAAAGTAATTGGTTCAATTTATTTAGTCGCAAAAATTGAAAGTGTGTTTGAACAAATGAAAACCATTAATAAAATTTTTGCAACTGGAACGGGGATTGCTTTATCGATTACAGCTATTTTAGGAGTTTTACTAGCCCAGACGATTACAAGACCAATTGCCGATATGAAGAAACAGGCGCTCGCGATGGCAAAGGGCAACTTTTCTCGCAAGGTTAAAGTGTATGGTCACGATGAAATTGGTACGCTAGCGATTACTTTTAACCATTTAACGAAGAAGCTCCAGGAAGCCCAGGCAATGACGGAAGGGGAACGGAGAAAACTATCATCCGTATTAGCCTATATGACAGATGGAGTGATAGCTACCGATAGAAAAGGCCGTGTTATTTTAATTAATGACCCGGCAGCAGAGATGCTGAATGTTTCACGTGAAACAGTCCTTTCTCAGCCTATTGTTTCTTTATTGAATCTAGATGATACCAATACATTTGAGGACCTTCTTGAAGAACAGGACTCGTTAATATTAGATTATAGTACGAATGCAGAACCCTATATATTACGGGCGAATTTTTCAGTTATTCAAAAGGAAACTGGATTTGTGAATGGTTTAATTGCTGTCTTGCATGATATTACAGATCAAGAAAAGATAGAGGCTGAAAGAAAAGAATTTGTAGCAAATGTCTCACATGAGCTGCGGACTCCATTAACAACCATGCGTAGTTATTTAGAGGCCCTTGCGGATGGTGCATGGCAGGATGCAGAAATAGCCCCCAACTTTTTAGAGGTAACGCGGACAGAAACTGAAAGAATGATCCGTCTTGTCAATGACTTGCTCCAATTATCTAAAATGGATAGTACGGATTACAAATTGACCATAGAATGGGTGAACTTTGTTGATTTCTACCACCGTATTATTGATCGATTTGAAATGTCTAAGGAGCAGAATGTCACATTTAAACGAAAACTTCCTAAAGAGGCCATTTTTGTTGAAATTGATGAAGATAAAATGACGCAGGTATTATACAACATAATTTCAAATGCCCTAAAATATTCTCCAGAAGGCGGACAAGTTACCTTCTCTATCAAAGAAAAGGAAGATAAGATTATTGCCAGTGTCTCCGATCAAGGTGTGGGGATTCCAAAGGAGAATATTGGAAAGATTTTTGACCGGTTTTATCGTGTAGATAAAGCAAGAACCCGGAAATTGGGCGGCACGGGACTTGGATTGGCGATTGCTAAAGAAATGGTATATGCTCATGGCGGGAATATTTGGGCAACAAGTGAAGAAGGAAAAGGTACGAAGATATCCTTTTCACTACCATACGAACGTTCTGAAGAGGATGAATGGTCATGAGATACGAATTTATTAAATCCTGGATTTTAGTTCTCCTAGTTTTTTTTAGTATTCTGTTAACATGGAACCTTTGGACCTATCAGCCAAACTACGACACAATGAAAAATAGCAATACTGTGGCTGAAGTCACGGTAAGTGAAAAACAAGAAGTTCAAAAAATTATTAGGCCCGATCAAGTGTTATTTCATATAAAAGATGAGCACTACGGAACCAATAATACAGTCGATCTTGACAAGATCATCAAGGAAATGAGCGGTTGGGCCATTTATGATGTAAAAAATTTTACCAACAGAGTGGATAACATTGACAATTTAATCCATGGCAGCGGAAATGCCGAAATTATCTTCCCTGGAGAGGTACCGATTGAATTATACCGCAGTGTCTTAAATATTGAGGGGAAAAAGGTACCTTCTTTCACTTTCAATCGGATTATTATTAATGTAGATGGTATTGAAAAGGAAAATGGAACAGTTTATTTTGTCTCGTCTGAAACTCAACAGGTCTATATAAGCCATGTATCCTCAACAAGTTTGAATGAGTTTAATCATGATTTTTATAAGAATTCAACCAATTTTCCACGGTATTTTGCTTATAAGCCATCCGAAAAGCAAACACTCTTTTTACCAGATGGTAAAACGGAAATGACGACCTATAAATATTTACCTGTGACCCTAAATTCAGAAACGTTTAAAGCAGCACTCTTCGATGATCCAAGTTTTGTTCAGAAAAGTCTTGTCCCACAGGGAGAAGAGTTCACGAATGATTCAAGTAAGATGACTGTCAATTACGAGAGTAATATTCTTCAATATATTAATCCAACTGAAGAAACAAATTATTTGGATAGCTCTTATGATTTAGTCAAAAGAAGCATTGATTTTGTGAATGAACATGGAGGCTGGACTGACCCGTTTCGCTTTGTTTCTAAAAGTGAGTACCAACGGTCGGTAACGTTTCGTTTATACAGTATGGATGGCTATCCAATCTTTAACGACCGAGGGCTCTCCGAAATTAATGAGGTGTGGGGACGGGATAGAATTAATAAGTATGTCCGGCCAAACATCGCCTTAGATCTGCCATTATTAACAGAAATGCAAAAGGTAACGCCTCCCACAGGTCATGAAGTCTTGGAATATTTACAAAATAAAAGGGATTTTAAGCCAGAGCTTCTTGATGAACTAATTCTCGGCTATCGTATGGAAAGGGATTCTGATGAAAATAAATTGATCCTCTTAGAACCTGCATGGTTCTATCGGTATGATAGAACATGGGAGCAGATTACAATGGATGACCTAGGGGGGCCTGTACATGGATTGGAGTAAAATTAAAACCATTTTAATCGTCACGTTTTTGATTTTAGATGTATATCTTTTATTTCAATTCATGAAAATGCGAGACGCCAATAAATTTGAAGTCATCACAGAGACTTCCTTTGAAGATAAATTAAAGGCAGATGAAATTAAGTATATAGAACTGCCAAAGGCTCCGATTAAGGATCAATATCTAAGTGCAAAGCCAAAGACTTTTACGAAAGCGGATCTGGAAAAGCTTGAGGGTCAGTCGGCCACTTTTAATGAGCCTGGTACAACGTTATTAGTAACCCTTGAGAAGCCGTTTCAGCTTAATTCAAAATTTGAACCGGCGGAGCTAGCCGCCATTTTAAAAGAAAATATTCTTTACGGTGACCATTATCAATTTTGGGAGAAGAATGACAAAAAGAACACCATCACATACTTTCAGCAATATGAAAGTTTTCCATTATATAAAAATATTAATGGAATGATTACATTTACAGTAAATGAGGATAATCAAATCACTTCCTATCAACAAACCTATTTAGAGGGTATTGAAAAGCTAACGGCAAAAGAAGTGGTGCTGCCACCGTTAAAGGCAATTGAAACCTTGCATCAAAAAGGCGTCTTGAAGCCGAAAAGTAAAATTACCAAAATTGAGCTTGGTTATTCGACACTTATTCAGTTGGCGGCATCCCAAGTTTTAGCACCAACATGGCGTATTGTCGTCGATGGTAAGGAGAGCCTTTTTGTGAACGCCTTTGAGGGACAAATTATAGAATTTGACAGCAAAGAAAAATTGAGTTCGGAGTGAAAATATATGTCTTTACGTTATAGTATTCTAGCAAGTGGGAGTACCGGAAATGCCCTCTATGTTGAGTCTGATGACCATTCCTTCCTAGTGGATGCAGGGTTTAGCGGGAAGCAAATGGAGTCACTTTTTGGGCAAATTGACCGTGATATTAGCAAGCTTTCCGGAATCTTTGTCACTCATGAACATAGTGATCATATCAAAGGGATTGGTGTCCTTGCTCGAAAATATCATTTGCCCGTTTACGCAAATGAAAAAACATGGCGCGCGATGGAACACTCTGTTGGAGTGATTCCAACAGAGCAAAAGTTTGTTTTCAATATGGAAACAGTGAAGAGCTTCGGTTCAACTGAAATTGAATCGTTTGGAGTCTCCCATGATGCGGCGGAACCAATGTTTTATGTGTTCCATCATTCAGGGAAAAAACTTGTCCTTATCACAGATACAGGTTATGTTAGTGACCGTATGAAAGGAACGATTTCAAATGCCGATGTGTATATCTTTGAATCAAACCATGACGTTCAGATGCTGCGGATGGGGAGATATCCATGGAACATTAAACGCCGCATTTTAAGTGATGTCGGACATGTTTCCAACGAGGATGCCGCAATAGCCATGAGTGATGTGGTTGGCGATCAAACGAAACGCGTCTATCTTGCCCATTTAAGTCTTGATAATAATATGAAGGACTTAGCAAAGATGTCGGTATCACAAACCCTTGAAAGCCAGGGCCTTATTGTAGGTGAACAGTTTGATCTCTATGATACTGATCCGAAAACACCAACGATATTAACTGCAGTTTAGTCTAGAGTGAATGAGGGTACCTTTAAAAGGGCCGTCATTTTTTTTATATGAAAAAACTATGAACAAAGTCGTAACATTTTCATAACAATATGCAATTTTTTAGTAATTTAAGGAAGATTGATTATAATTGAAAGTATAAGCCAAAATAGAGGATAACAACCTTTTCGAAAGAGAGGAATGGTGTAAATGGGATATTATGATGATGAGCAATCACAGGGGCGTTATCGAGAAAAAGGAAAAAAGGGCGGCTTTTTTCTTGCTAGTTTAGTTGGAGCAATCATTGGTGCAGTTTTAGTGGTTTTTGCCATTCCAACCTTGTCAAATCGGGGTATTCTACCTTATCAAATTTCTCCAAATCAAAATGCTGCTACCGAAACAGAAACGAACAAAAATAATCAGCAGGTCGGCATTCAACAGCAGATTTCCTATGATGTGAACACCAATACAACACAAGCGGTTGATAAAACAGCAGAAGCCGTCGTCGGTATCAATAATATTCAGTCATCAAGTTTTTGGTCTGATAATGGCGATTCCTCAACGGAGGCAGCCGGAACAGGCTCGGGTGTCATTTATAAAAAGACAGACAACAAAGCCTATGTTGTTACAAATCATCATGTGGTGGAGGGCGCGACTTCCCTCGAAGTAACCATGGAAGATGGAACAAAAATCCCTGCGAAGCTTCTTGGCAGTGATATTTGGACCGATTTAGCTGTACTTGAAATCGATGCAAGTAAAGTAAAGAAAATAGCGGAATTCGGTAATTCTGATAGTTTGAAAATGGGTGAACCAGTCATTGCGATTGGGAATCCGCTCGGGGCAACCTTTTCTGGGTCTGTCACCCAAGGAATTATCTCAGGTCTCAAGCGGACGATTCCAGTTGATATTAATCAGGATGGCGTCATTGATTGGCAATCAGAGGTATTGCAAACAGATGCTGCCATTAATCCCGGCAACAGCGGTGGTGCCTTAATTAATATGGCTGGCCAAGTCATCGGGATCAATTCTATGAAAATTTCCCAAGAGGCAGTCGAGGGAATTGGACTCTCAATCCCTATCAATTCTGCGAAGCCAATTATTGATGACCTTGAGAAATTCGGGACTGTTAAGCGTCCGTATATGGGTGTTGATTTAAAATCAGTAAATGAGATTCCTGCATACTATCAAGCGGAAGCCTTGAAACTACCTCGTGACGTGACCTATGGTGTTGCATTACGGCAAGTTGTCCCGAATTCACCGGCCTCACGAGCAGGTTTAAAAGAGCTGGATGTCATCGTTGAAATGGATGGACAAAAAATAAATGACGTCATCGACCTCCGGAAACATCTGTATCAGAAAAAGAAAATTGGTGAGAAGTTAACGGTTAAATATTATCGTGATGGTCAGCTAAAGGAAACAAGTATGACCCTTACTGCGGAAAAATTGGAATAATGGTGTGTACAGAAGGAATGTGATATGTTCACATTCCTGTTTTTTTTGGTATGATGTATGAGGTGTTTGATGTGTCGTATGACAAAGTGGTATGAAGTTAACAATAAGAATAAAAGAATTTTTTTGGGAAGGTGAAAAATAAATGATTTTTAGTTGTGAGGAGCATATAGAAATTGCCTTAGATGATATTGTGGATCAATACCAAACATATCCGGTATTATCACAAATTCCTGTGGATAAGTCATCAACAGGCTGTGAATATTGTGAAAAACCAGCTATATATATGGTGGCGAACAAGTGATTCCATACAATATGTGGATAGAAATTGTGTATATGTGGATAAGTTCTGTGGATAACTTGTTTATAATCAAGTTGAAAAGAGTTGTGGATTGTGAATATCTCGATCATTACGGTTGGTAAATTAAAAGAGAAATATTTACGGCTTGGTATAGAGGAATATTTAAAGAGACTTTCAGCCTATGCCAAGGTAGAGGTCATTGAAGTAGCAGATGAGAAAGCACCAGAGGAATTAAGTGAGTTGGAAATGCTGCAGGTAAAACAAAAAGAAGGCGAAAGAATTCTTGCTAAAATCAGCCAGGATACATATGTAATAGCCTTAGTGATCCAAGGGAAACTGCGGTCATCCGAGGAACTGGCCGATACGATAGATAAATTAGCTACATACGGAAAAAGCAAAATTGCCTTTGTGATTGGCGGGTCGCTTGGTTTAAGTGAGGAAGTAGTAAAGCGGTCAAATGAACAGCTGTCTTTTTCGCGAATGACCTTCCCCCATCAACTGATGAGGCTGATATTGGTGGAACAGATTTATCGAGCGTTTCGGATTAATCGGGGAGAACCGTACCATAAGTAAATGAGGTTCTTAAATAAGCTATATTAAATGAATATCCGCCCACTTTATAGGCTTTTAAAAATTCTTACTTATGCTCAGGATGAAAAAGTTACACTAAACTTAAAAATACTCCCCTTTAAAAGAGACGGATTTATTTTCTAACCAGGCTGCTGGACGGGAGCAAATCATAATAGTTTTTATGTTAGTTCTAAAATTGACTGCAAACGTAAATTCAGATGCTCTCATTCCCCGTTTTTGGAGAGCCAGTGGAAGTTTGAATCACTTTATCGAAACTCCCATGTTTCTCCTGGACTAATAAACCCACAGCATCCATCACGATAGAAAAATTTATCAAGAACCAGGCACTACAAAAAATTTTCATCATATATAGGTGATATCCGTTCGGATTTGATGAGGAGGATATCATGCAACCTATGTTACCTATGGAAAAATATTTTGGGCAGTTTGAACTGGTGCATGCTTTTTATGGGGCTATGCCTACAGGTGTCAGCGTTTCCGAAACCGGTCGTATTTTTGTATGCTTTCCGAAATGGGGAGACGACGTTCAATTTACTGTGGCGGAAATTGTTGAGGGTGAATTGCAGCCTTATCCCAGTTTAGAAACCAATTTAGTTAATACTGGGAATATTACGATGTCTTTCGTCAGTGTCCAAAGTATCGTTGCTGATGGAAGAGGAAAACTTTGGGTACTAGATACAGGGGCACCAAATTTTTCTGAACCTATTCAAGGGGGAGCAAAATTAGTTACTGTTGATTTAAGAACGAATACAATAAGGAGAGTATATACCTTTACAGAAGATGTTGTCTTGCCAACAACTTATCTGAATGATGTCCGTTTGGATTTTCGGGTTGGAAGAGCAGGCTATGCATATATAACGGATTCTTCTTCCAAAGGGCCAGGGGCTATTATCGTCGTAGATTTAGAAAATGGGAACGCGTTTAGACGGTTAAATGGGGCAATATCAACTTCACCTGATCCCTATTTTTTACCGAAAGTAGAAGGTGAAATTTTGATGAATCGAAACCCGGACGGCTCGAGTTTCCCATTTAGATTGGCTTCCGATAGTTTAGCGATTTCTCCTGATGGAAAGGTTTTATTTTATGCTCCGCTAACCAGCCGTCAGCTGTTCTCGATCTCAACAGAAGCCCTAAGAGACAGAAGGATACAGGACATGAATTTATCCCAATATGTGCAGTATTGGGGGGAAAAAGGTGCGTCTGATGGAATGATCACCGGCGCAAAAGGAACCGTTTATGCGGGAGACTATGAAAACAATAGTATCCGGAAGATATTGCCGAATGGCGCAATGGAAACCATCGCACATGACCCGAGAATTTTATGGCCGGATACTTTTTCGATTGGCCCCGATCAATACTTATATGTCATTGTGAATCAATTACATCGGCAGGCGAGATTTCATTATGGAAGAGACCTGCGGGAAAAACCATATAGTTTACTTCGTATGAGAATTGATGAATTCCCTGCTCCTACTTTTTCATAGTAATTGTAAACGAAGGCAGCTATCCCCCATCAGGGAGCTGCCTTTTTTGTCAGATATTCCCGCAACTGTCCTATAATAAAGAGGTGACTTAACTCAAATTGAAAAGCCTGCTTCATCTTAGATTTAAAAATATAAATAAAGCACCATAGGCATGAAGCTACATAAGTATCAACTTACGGTAAGAGGAAAAATTTTGAACAAAACTAGGAGGTAATCATGGGAAGATTAGTTCACTTCGAAATTCATGTGGATGACATGGAACGGGCAAAGAAATTTTATGGTGAGGTATTTGGATGGTCATTTCAAGATTGGAGTGATTTCGCAGGAATGCCTTACTTTGGAGCGGTGACTGGCGATGAGAATGAACCTGGGATAAATGGTGCTTTGATGCAGCGTCAAAGTCCTCCGCCGGAAGCAGGCCAAGCTCTTAATGGGTATGCTTGTACAATGGGTGTCGATAATTATTACGAACCGGAAGCCAAAATTCTTTAGAATGGCGGCAAGGTCGCATTGCCAAAATATGCACTGCCTGGAATGGCGTGGCAAGGATACCATATTGATACCAAAGGGAATATATAATATATTCGGACTTCATCAAGCTGATGAGAATGCAAAATAGGATCCATGTTTGGTGAATAAAGATTGAATCGGGAACCCCCTTTTGTTTCCTACGCGGGGTGGTTTTCTTTGCTGAGAAAGAGATATGAGATTGCCTGGAAACAATCCCTTTCAACACTTCTTTTAGAAATTCCACGATAATCACCCCAATTTCCATAATGCAGACAAGAGAAACTTCTAACGATCAAATGGAGATGAAACTTTCTTTATTATTAAAAAGTGACAGTGCATTGCGCCCACAGAAGTAGACATGTATAAATTCGGGAAAACCTGCCCATACAATAACGGTTATGAATGAAGGTGCAACTAAAGGTATATTAGTCTCAACTGCAGATTATGGTCCAGATGCATACAATTTTGCTAAGGATAAACCGCTTACTTTGTTAAATGGTATTAAAAATTGGAAAAGTCCTCCCTCCAACAAAAACTGCATTTGGTTTTGGGAGAGGATTTTGTCCTTCATAACCCTTTATGGGGGTGCCTTTTTTGCTTTTTGTATTAAAACCGCCGCTTAAATAGGTGGAATGAACCTTACCATAAGTAAATGAATGAGGTTTTTAAGTTGGGTTGAGTCACTGATAGATAGAGGAAAGTAGAAATTGCGTGATTTAAGTAAAACAGAAAGCTGAAATAATTAAGAAAAAATTATTATCTCAGCTTTCATTATGATTTATATTGAATCTAGTATTAGGGAATCTTCAGTAGTCATAACTAATTCTTTAAAATAATTTATCAATTCATCCCTAAGTTCTTCATGTTGAAGGGCAAATTCAACTGTTGTTTTCACAAAGCCAATCTTTTCTCCAACATCATATCTTTTTCCTTCAAAATGATAGGCAAAAACACGTTGGATTTGGTTTAATTTTTCAATGGCATCAGTTAATTGAATTTCTCCCCCAGATCCAACCTCTTGCCGATCCAAAAACATAAAGATATCAGGTGTAAGAATATATCGGCCCATTATGGCAAGATTGGAAGGTACGGCTCCTAGAGCTGGTTTTTCAACAAATTTACGTACTTCGTATCGTCTTCCCATTTGGGTTAATGGATCAACGATTCCGTATCTGTGTGTTTCATTCAAAGGAACTGGTTGAACTCCAATCACAGATGAACGTGTCTCTTCATAGATATCCATAAGTTGTCTTAAACACGGTGTGTCGCTTTGAACGATATCATCACCTAAGAGAACGGCAAATGGTTCATCACCGATAAAATGACGTGCACACCAAATCGCATGTCCAAGCCCTTTTGGCTCTTTTTGACGAATATAATGGATATCGGCTAGATTTGTGGAATAACGAACTTTGTCCAACAAGTCAAATTTCCCTTTTTCTAATAAGTTCTGCTCAAGTTCGGGGGCATAGTCGAAATGGTCTTCGATGGATCGTTTCCCTTTGCCGGTTACAATAATAATTTCCTCAATTCCTGAAGCAACAGCTTCTTCCACAATATATTGGATAGTTGGCTTATCGACAATAGGCAGCATTTCTTTTGGTTGGGCCTTTGTAGCTGGTAAGAATCTGGTACCAAATCCAGCTGCGGGAATAATCGCTTTCTTTATTTTCATCGTTACTTCTCCTTCAAATAAAATTTATTTCGAAATTCTTTAAGCGGAATGTCTGCCTCGTAACGTCCAAATTTGATAGAGCATAGCTATTGTTGAATAAATGGTTAAATAGGTTAATATATTCCAACCTGCTTTTAAATAAGGTCTTACCGCCAATTGTACAGTTTCGCTTGTTAAAAAGGCTCTATGATCGATACAAAAATAAGTGCCTAGCCCTATTAAAGCGATAATGACAAGGATACCCTCAATCAGTTTACTTCTTGTTTGGCCCCTCTCAGCGTTATACTGTGTTGCCCAGCCATCTTTTTTGTTTGCAGATAATTTTCCTAACCATACATTTGCAAAGGTAATAAGATTGACCCATAAATAAATTTCGGGGCTAATCAGTAATGTAGCTAAAATGACATCGATTGGTCTATGCATAGGAGTCTTGAGTGCAAGTATGGTATTTAGAATCGACGCTAAGGCCACAGGTGTAAGCCATAGCCAGGACCAATAAAACTGTTTTGTAGCGATGGCTCCGACTAATAATAAAATGAATAATAGGCGTATGGTAAGGTCGGTAAATGATTTTATTTGCGAGCGCCATATCTTTCCTCTGTGTTTTGATTTAACTCCAATGTTACTATTTGTAAGTAACTCAACTGTTCCCGCTTGCCATTTATTTCGTTGCTGCCGGAAGGTATGATAGGATCTCATAGCATCTACAAAACAACGAGCCGTAGGACTGATGAGTGTTTTCCATTTTTTTTGGATTTGCCAAGTTAGAAGCATGTCCTCTACATCACTTTCATCTTGCCAAGGACCATCCAATTTGTTTTCATCGATTACGTCTTGCAATGCTTCCGGCCGAAACAAAGTTGCTTGGCCTCCTAATACATACGTACTTCCACCACTGTATTGGAGATTTAACAGCCAGCTTGCCATATCTTGCTTTTGCTGATGTGTCCACCAACGTGCAATGGGGCCCCCATACTCACCGTTTGCAATCTTCGCTTCGTAATGAGTATCTTCTTTTGAAATAAGACTTTTCTTTTTTGGCATTCTCATGGTGTACTTCGCCATTACTCCGCCAATATTTCGGGAACTCATGAGTCCTTCCCACATTTGAGATAGTGCGTCCGGTGCAAGCCGGCTATCCGCATCCATGCCAAGGATAGCCTTGACTGAATTCTTATAATACTCTTGAAGGATTGATAGTTTTTTATCATATAAGTCTAAAGGATCTCCATGAATACTTTTCCAAGCTGCATTTAATGCTCCCACTTTTCGGTGTTTATTATTTTTTGTGGTGAGAACTTTCAATCGTAGCTTAAATTCCTCTCCCGCTTCTAATGCCACTTCTTCTGTCCGATCGGTACAGTTATCGGCTACCACAATAACATCCAGTTCAACATCTTTTGGCAAGGATTGATCTCCTAAACCGGCTAAACAGTCACGGATCGATTTTTCTTCATTATGTGCCGGTATAAAAGCAACAATTCTTGGTTTCATATACGTATTTCTTACACCAGAAACATTTGTTGCAGTTGAATCATTATAAATGTTCGCTATACTGACCACTTTCTCCATACGCCATCCTCCAAATTTATAATTTAGCTTAAAAATGGTTATTACTCCCTATTATTTTTCTTTTCCAAGTTGTTTTTTGTTCTATTTATCGAACGATAACCAAATTATATGGGTAGATTATCATATTTCAAAACTTCAAAAGTGTCCAAATTTCCGCAATTAAGAACGTTTTTCGTACTTTTTCTTTACTTTTCTTATGTTTTTGTACTTTTTCACTATTTATATATTATTGTTCTTTATAATGTAAATTTTATAGGAGAAGGGGCATGATTGGAGAAACAAGTAAACAGATAAGGAGAAATGGATTAAAAAAAGAGGATTTTCTAATGTGCCGAAATTGTTTTCTATACAAAAATTGTTAAAAGAAGTAAAAACATTATAAGAGAATTTCAGGAAAGGGGCTGAACCATTGAGCATTCTCTTTAAAACCTTTAGGGTGCCGGAGTAACTGAAAGAATAGAAATCATGGACAACAAACGAATGCTATCATTGTAGTAATTGCTATCATGATTTGGATCATAGTATTCGGTCATTCTTCGCCATAGTTTATTCAGCCAGTCTTGATTTACAATGTCAATGGAGGCAGAAACTGCAAAAGGCGCGATAAAGGCCAAATCTGAATAACTGGACAATGGATTCCCATCTAGCTGATAACCCGCCATTACCTTATTGGGATCTAATTTAGTAAAATTTTTTATCCAAAAATTTATTTTATCTAATTGAAATTTTATTCTTGAATCATTCAAATAGTGATATCCCATTGCTAAACGCCAAGGTAGTCTGCATGCATTATAATAGTACCGATGATCATATTTTCCTTCAAGAAAAAATGGATTAACTGATTTGTATTGACCGTTGACTTTCCAAATAAAATCTGGGAGAAGGCCGGTTTTACAACTAAAAGTTTTTTGAAAAAAGCTGGTCAGTTCCAGGATTTTATTAATTGTCCTCTTCCATCTTTTATCCCCTGTGTCCTGATAAAAGTGTTGCATGTGTCCCACCATCCAATCGGAGGTTCTTGTTGCTTTACCGTACTTCACATCTTCATCTTTAACCCAATCTCCTAATTTAATGGTCCATTCTTGCTTATTAACTACTGAATCCATTAAAGCCGAGATAATCCTATTAGCTTCTTTCTTATAATTCGATTTATTATTATTCCCCCATAATTTATTAGCCAGGAGTAGAGAATAGGCGATATAAAAATCACCAACAGTGGCAGAATATGTATTCTCAAGCTTTTCGTCAGTCATTTTTCCATATCTATCACGAATTTGTTTCCATGCCATAAGGGATGGATTTCCTTTTGACGGATGTTCTTTGGAATAAAGTAACATTCCATCAAAAAACTCTTGTGTATCTATACCTAACATAGCCATAGATGCCGCCGTTAACATACCAAAGCCATGTGCCTCTGATACTGTACTGCCCTTGTCGTCATATTCAATATAATAAAGTTTTGGTAATGTTCCAATTACCCTAACATACTTTTTTTTCCATTCATCATACGCTTTTTTTATTTGTTCTTTCATTTCTATTTTTGTTACATAGTTTGGAATAATAACATATGTTGATAATTGGTTTGACTTTGTTTGAGTTGGTATTTTGAAATCAATACAATATTCATTAAAATGATCCATACTTTCCCCCTATGATACTGTTCCGTGAAAAAACGAATGAATTTGTTATTCAATATATACTTTAAATTTCTAATTCGTACAAGCTAAAATGACTTTAATATTGAAGAAGGTTTTTGTCTTTCAAGGCCAGGATGAAGAGTAATGAGTATATGATATGAGAATAATAAAAAAACTGCTCCTTAAACAAGTGCGGTGAACCTTACCATAAATAGGAGTGGTTTTTATATTAATTGAATGAGGTTTTTTATTTTTGATTTGAAATATATCCTAATGAGGAAATTCGTTATTGTAAATGATAAGGAAAGAGGCCAACTGTAAATTGTTCTGTCTGGTAAAATATTAATGAGTTAATGTACTCCTTGGTTAAAATGTAAAATAGCTAAATTTTCTACCGCATGACTATATAAACAACTTCATCCTGTAGGAATGGGTTATTTATATAGTCATTTTTATATTTTGGCTGTTTACATATACCTTTTTGCCCATGGTATAAATCTGATCGAAAAATAACAATATTTGCGAATGGGCCTATATTTTTTACGTTCCCCGTAAGATAGGAAGGGTACAACAACGGAAGGAGCCACCAGATTTAATGATTTCTGTGATATCCACTTCTATAACTTCAAAGCCCCGGTTTCGAAGCTGTTTGTTTACATTCTCATTAACCGGAAGGCTTAATACTCGTTTGTTGCCAATACTCAATACGTTTGTGCCCAATTGAAATTGTTCCTCTTCTGAAACTTCAATTAAATCATAGCGTGAAGCAAAAAACTCAATGTCTTTTTTCGTTAAGGCATTTGGGTAAATAAGAGCCACTTCAGATGAAACAACATTAAATATACAATCCAAATGGAGGTATTTTTCTTTAAATGGGATTGTAATGACATTGAATTGATTCAAAAGACGCTGTAATTGTTCAGCCGCTTTTTGATCCGTCCGATTGCTGAGCCCCACATAAATGGTTTCTCGATCAATCACAACATCTCCGCCTTCAATCCGTTCCTCAGCTAAATTATAATAAGAGATTTCTTCGTCCTCGAGCCATTGTTTTAAAATGTCTTCCTCCCCTGAACGAACATCCGTTGCCATCTTCGCAACAAAGATTGTTTGCCCTAGTGTAAAACCAACATCCCTTGTAAAGACCTGTTCAGGATATTTTTTATGATAAGGCAATAAAATAACATCGATACCATTATCCTTTAGCGTTTTTACAAACTCACCATGCTGCTCGAGTGCACGTTCAATATGGATACCTTCATTCTTAAAATGCTCCTGCGTTTCATTAATTACTTCGCGGATCGTCATATATTGAGGCTGACAAAGGATTACTCGTTTTAATACATCGTATTCACTCATGCAAAAAGTCATGTTGTTAGTCTTTGGGCTTTCTGTCATTGGTTTGCCTCCTCTTTTCTCTTTTTTAGCTAGGTTTTCCAAAAGCTATCGTTAATATTTAACCAAAACGTCTATTAACAAAAAGCCTCTCTTAAAGCATTGAGAGGCAAGAGTTTAGATAAGGAGTAATTTTTTTAATTATTCTTATGCCTGTTCATCACAGACAATTTTTAGTTCTCAAGAAGGACTAATGAATATAATTTAAATAGTGGGTTTAATATAAAAAAGTATGTGGAAAAGGGGGTCGAATGCATGAATAACATTAAGCAATTAGGAGACCAATTTGCCCATATATTAAATGGAAAAGCTCAAATGAAGCAAAACGGCTGTTCTGTTAGCTTAAAGCGTAGTATTAATGTATTAATTCAAGGACGGCCTAGTAATTCAGTTTTACCAGTAGGAATTTCTTTTGAGTCGTTGGATGTAAATGGTAATTCATTAAACCTCGGTGAAATAACATTACTTGAACAGGAAATTCCAAATTTTATAAAATCCGTTGTGGAACAAGGACTAATTGTCGGAGCCCTGCACAATCACTGGATATTTACACAACCCAACCTGATGTATATACATATTCAATCAGTTGAACCACCTCTTGCCTTTGCGAGAAAAGTGGCAAACGCATTTACCACATTAACCAGCTTTCCGATACATGAAACAAACTAAAAATGAGTGCCTGTCACCGCCCGCTTTTTGTCGAAAAAAATCGACATTATTCGGGTGGTGACAGGCACTCTTATTTATCAAATATGGAATAGCCATACAACGATGGGTCCTAAAAATGAGCCAATAATTGCACATAAGGTCATGGTTACAGAACTCATGGAAAAGGCAAGTTCACCATATTCAGCAGCTTTTGAGGTCCCTAAGGCATGTGAGGCACTTCCAAGGGCGATCCCTCTCCCAATGGGACTATGCACCCGGGCGAATTTAAAGATCATGGGAGCTGCAATGACACCAAAGATGCCAGCAATCATCACGCCAACAACTGCCATTGAGGCATTACCTCCCAATCCTCTGGCCACTTCTATGGCAACAGGAGTTGTAAGAGATTTAGGGATGATTGAAAGAATTAATGGAGGGATCATCCCAAATATCTTAGCTAAGATGCTGACACTTACCATCCCAGAAATGGCACCGATTAAAACCCCTCCTAATATAGGAATCAAATGAGTCATTAAAAAGTGACGTTGTTTATACAAAGGATAAGCAAGTGCCACAACGGCCGGTCCCAAAAGAGAGTTAATCCACTGCCCACCTATCATATAGCTTTTATAAGGAATATGAAGCACTGCAAGGATGATGATAATCAGTACGGTTGCAGTTAAAACGGGAATGAAAAATGAAAAAGAAAAACGGTTGTATAATCGGGTCATCACAAAAAAGGCGATGACAGTTAATAAAATCATACAGAATGCGAATAGTGCTTGTTGCATTCCTTTTCATCCTTTCTTTTTTGTGCTTTCTTTTCAAAAAATTGACTTGCCGTCCCTGCTATTGCAATGGTAATTACAGTGCTTAATAGAATGACTATAAAGAGCATTACACCGTGAAGAGAAAGCAAGGAAGGGTAATTCATGATACCGACTGTAGCAGGAATAAAAAATAATGTTAAAATGCTTAACAGAAATCCTGCACCATGCTCAATAAACTTTACTGGGATGATTTTTAAACATAAACAAATGAAAAGTAATATAAGTGCGATAATGCTACCTGGAATCATCAGGTGGAAAAGGTTTTGAATAGCCGTTCCAATGAAGGAAAAAATATATAAAATGCAAATTTGCAAAACAATGATTAGGAATTTCATACGCTCAGTGTCCCTGTATTTGAGACCACATCCTACCTTCTTTCTAAAAAATGGACTTAAAATCTAAAGGTTAAACATTGGCAAGATTCATAGATTCTCACCTTTTTACTCCTTAAGATTTGCTGTTACGGTGTTATACGTATTTTCAATATGACTCAGAACAGCGTCCTTTGTTTGCTGTAAATCCCTTGCTTTTAACCCCTCAATAATTAAACTGTGTTCATAATAAATATCATCCAATTTTTTTCCTGACTTTAATGCAGCGAAGCCATACCAATTAAAATGATCAGTAAGATTGCAAATTAATTGATACAGCCGACGGTTCTGACTTAACTCCGCAAGGTACAAATGAAATGCTGTATCTTGAAACACAAACATTAAAGGGTCCTCCTTTAAGTCAGATAGTTGTTTATCCATCTTCTCGATCTTATTTAATGTTTCGCGATCAAGAAGGGGAATAAGCAGTTCGGCTACCAATGTCTCATTGGCCTTTCGTAGTTGAAAGACCTCTGTGACATCCTTTCTATTAATGGTTTTGACTAAAATCCCTTTTCTTGGAATTGACTGAATCCACCCCTCTAGTTCAAGTTGCTGTAAGGCGCTCTTTAAAGGTGTTCGGCTAATTCCAAGGTCTTCACTAAGAGAACGTTCGTAAAGTGTGGCTCCAGGTTCTATTTTATGCTGAATAATCGCCTTTTTAATTTCTCTATAAGCATGCTCTTTAAATAATGGAGGTTGTTCTGCCTTTAAGAGACTCATTAATTTACATCCTTTACAAAAGTAGTAGTTTATTAGTATTGTTTATAATTTTAAAAGTATCTGGTATACCAGATACCATAAAACATATCATATGTTTCAATATTATACAACCATTAGAAACGTGAAAAATTCCTCATTTTATTATTAATAACTATCTAGGTAAAATAGAAAAGCCGAACTATATATAGTTCAGCCTTTAATCGAATTTTTATTAATTGCATATGGCAGCCGTATCATAAATAACGCCAGCATAGTGCAAGTTATGGTAGGAACTTTTTTTAATACCTATGTCTTTTATCCCTGCTAGATAAAAATCAATATGTTTCGTTGGGAGTGAAATGGCCAATGCCCTTTAATTCATAGTCAAAAAATTTAAGAATTAGTTCATTTTCAGTTTCAATACAGTAATATTGATCAATGTCCGCTTTTCCGCCTTGCAGAATATTTGCAAGTTTTGCAAGTATAGGAGAGAAAAGCGGTGGTAGTAATTCTTTATTCATAAAGGGTAGATTGTTAGAAAATCAATTGAAGACTAACGATCTACCCTTTTTTACATGCAAATATCTTAAGCTGCCTCCTGCTGAAAACAAGGATCATTGAAGTATACAACTTCAGAAAGAATTTTACAGCCCTTAATGTTTTTGAGAGCCTCTCTTGCTGCTTCTTCAGTTTCAAATTCAAACATGGAAATAGTTGAATCTAAATAACGAGTTATAATCCACATAAAAATGCCTCCTATTTTTAAAGTTATTTCTGTCCTGCATACAGGACGCCTATAAATATGGCTGAAGATAACATATGCTGTGGATGGTTTAGGATGTCCACACTCCAGTGTTTTGAAGAAGTAATTATCCATTGCTACAGACCAATGATAATGCAATAATGGAAATAAATAAAATGCTAAAAAATTATAATGACATATAAAAATTTTTTATATGGAAAAATTAGGGAGGAAATAGTGGATTACCGAGATTGGGAAATGCTGAAGGTCCTCTATAGTCAGAAGAACCTAACCAAAGCAGCACGGCTTTTATTTATTACCCAACCTGCATTAACCAACCGTATAAAGCACATGCAGGAAGAATTTGGCGTCAAAATAGTAACCCGTGAAAGCAGAGGGGTTCATTTTACCCCACAGGGAGAATATCTTGTTCATTGTGCCGATGATATCCTTACTCAATTTAACAAAATAAAAGAGCATATCCGGGATATGAGTAAAACGTCTGGTAATGAAGTGGTAGGAACATTGAGATTGGGTGTATCTAACTTTTTTGCCAATTATGAACTGCCCTATATTTTGAAATTATTTAAAAGCCAGTATCCTCATGTGGAATTTAAAGTGATTACAGGCTGGAGTAAAGATGTAAGTCAACTTATACACAATAAGGATGTTCATATCGGCTTTGTTCGAGGCGACTATAGCTGTAGAGGATTAAAGAGACATTTATTATTGGAAGAAACTGTTTCTGTTACGTCGAGGGAAGCGATTGATCTTGTTGATTTGCCTAATCTTCCCAGAATAGACTATAGTGCGGATTACTTATTAAAATCATTAATTGATAATTGGTGGGCCGAAAACTATACACAGCCGCCTTTTATCAGTATCGAAGTGGACCAGGTTGATACTTGTAAGGAAATGGTTATCAATGGATTAGGCTATGGCATCCTGTCCAGCAGAATGCTCAAGGATATAGAAGATTTATATAAAATAGATTTAACGGACCAAAAGGGAAATCCTATATTACGCAGAACCTGGATGTATTACCATAATGAATCCTTGGAATGGAATGTCGTGAAGGCTTTTGTGAATTTTATTCAGAATTTGGGGTCAACAGAGTGAAGCACCTTGTATAAGTAGTACCTTCCTATAAGATTATTGTACTTTATTCATGCTGTGCGGAAAATATGGGACTAGAGTGACAAGCTGAATAGATAAGCATTCTAACGTCGCGATAACATACAAAAAGCACCGTTCCGTATAAATAGGATCGGTGCTTTGCAATAGGATGCTTTTTGAGACCGTACATATATCATTCCAATATTCTGCATACAGTGGCTTGAAAAAATATTTACCTATCGTGCGGCTAGTGAATTTTCTTGATCCGTCCTTCGATTGAATAAGAAAATGGCTGCTTGAGCTGCTTAACGTAATTTTCAATCACATCAATATCAACAGGACCAACCACTTTATCTGTCCCTTCACGTAAAAGGGTGAAATCATCCCCGCCGTTAGCCAGGTATTCGGGTACCGTAACCGTATATTTGGCTTTTGGATCAATAGGGGTTCCATCAGCACCGTAAATATCAATGACTTTGCTTCTAGCACCTTTAGTTCCGTCCCAGGTGTATTTCAAACCGGAAATTTGCAGCATACGTACTATTCCCTGCGGCTGCCATTGCTGATTCAAGAGACGGCGGATTTGGCCGCCAGTTAAGGTCAATTTGACAAGTTTTTCTTTAAACGGTTGTATGGTGAACAACGCTCCCCAAGAGACTTCTCCAGCTTGAATGTCCGCCCGAATTCCAGCAGGGTTCATAAATGCAAAGTCAGAGTTCATGGCTGTTCGTTCTGAATCTGCAATCAGATTGCCCATAGCGGATTCACCTTCCTTGTTCCGAGTTTTGGTAATGTCATTTACAGCCGTCCCAACGAATCTATTAACAACGGTAGCGACTTTTGCTTCGTACTTTTTTATCATTTCCGTGATTTCTGGGTCTGGTTGGATTGCGTCCTGATAGACTGTTACAATTTCAGCCTTTTTCGACGCGATCTCTTTAGTTGCTGGATCAATCTCCAATTCGACGTCTGAGAAGGCTGTTCCGTAAGAATAAGCTTGAACAAGCAGCTTTCCGTGTACTTCCGTGTTGAGATACGTATGGGTATGGCCGGCAAACATTACGTCTACTTCATCGTCAACCCTTTTGGCCATATCAACGATTTCTCCAGTAGCGTCACCACCATTGGTGGACTGACGGCCGCCATTGTGCGCGAGTACAACAATAGCTTTAACGCCTTGTTTTTTGAGTTCTGCGACCGCTTTATTAATGGCTTTCACCTCATCTGTGAACGTTACTCCCGCTAATTCACCTGGAGTCTCAATCTCGGGTGTATCACTTAAGACAACACCAATAAACCCTATCGGTATGCCGCTAAACTTTTTAATTTCAAAGGGAGGGAGAATCGGTTTACCTGTCTTTTCATCAATTACGTTGGCACATACATAAGGGAACCCTGCACCTTCAAAGGATTCGTTCTTCATGTTGGTTCCACCGTGGATCAGCCGCATCATTTCTTTCACTCCACGATCGAATTCGTGATTCCCTAACGTTCCCAAATTAAAGCCCATTTTGTTCAACACTTCAATCGTGGGTTCCTCATAAAGAAGCGAGGAAACAGGCGCGCTTCCGCCAACCATGTCACCTGCATGGACCAAAAGGGTGTTTTTGTTTTCCCCTTTCCTTTGCTTCAAATAGGCAGCGAGATAGTCCACTCTGCCTACGTATCTTCCGTTTAATTTACGGGTTGTGTCCAATTGTCCATGCAAATCGTTAATTCCGAGTAATTGTACTTGAATGAAACGGTTCTTATCATTCTCGGTGTTTTTGGGGCCGCCAGGTGTTTTTGGATGCTCAGATGCCATAACAATGCCCGCAGATAATGTGGCCGTAAGAACAAAAGCAAGAACTGCCTTTTTCCATGCGTTCCGATTCAAAGTCTTTCTCACTCCTCCTTCTCCCTCCCAATCTGCAATTAGGTTACTCCTTTAGCATAAGGAAAAATTGTAAAAAATTAACAACATTTATGAAAAAATTAAGTAAAATTAAAATAAATAATTAATTTAATGGTTTTTCCTAAATTTCCTAAAGAATTAGTTCAAGCAGTAAAAGATTTTTGTGCTAAGGTTTACTTTAAGTTAACGAAAGAGTATCTGTAAATTTGTTATAATGGATTAAACTATTCATTTCATATTAATATCAGTATTATTTGAAAGTGGTGATGTGTTTTGTTGAAATTAGGTTTAAAATGTTCGTACGAACCGGAACAATTGTATGACCGATTACGATATAAGCCAGAAATTATCGAATTGCATTTAAATGAGGACGATTTGTTTAGAGACAAAAGAAAACAATTAGAAAATACCATCTCAATGCTTTCAAGCCAGGGGTGTGATGTATATTTACATCACCCTTCAAAATACAATGGAAAATATTTAAATATTATCCATGAACAGAAAGAAGATTATCTTTTCTATCATTTATCCACAAGGATTCTTGCTGATATTTGTTTATCGCATTCTGTAAAATGTGTGATTCACCCTCACTATTTGCCTACAGCTGCCTCTATGATCAATAAAAAAAATAAAGATAAATTAGTGAATGAGATAAAACAAATTTTGTCATACGGAAAAGATGTGTTTTTATGGGAGAACTCTATCCATGGTCTTTTTACTGCCCAAAACCCTAATTGGCTCGAGGAAATTGTAAGGCCCTTAAATTTGCCATTGGCTTATGATATTAGCCACGCTTTTATCTCCCTGAGAGGTAATAACAGATTATTGTTAGAGCAGCTGGAAAAATTAGATTCATATATTCAATATTTCCACGTGGTAGATAGCGAAGGTCAGAAACATGATGGGTTAAAACTGGGAACTGGCACCATTGATTGGAAACCCATTCTTCCGTTTTTAATGAACAGACCGTATATATATGAAATTACTCTTAAAGATATAACAGATGCGGTCCAAATGTATGAAAGCCACCTTTATTTAGTACATTTATTAAATCATTATTAATGTTAGGTGATTGTGTTTAATTGGTGAATTCTGAATATTTCCCCGCCTATCCCATTATTAAATAGTTTATAACTATTATAATAGTGCTATATTTTAATATTTTAAATATTTGTGATATAATATACAAAGTTTAATTGTTACAGAAAAGGTGTGTGACTAATCTCCCCCTGGCTTGCTGAGATGCCAAATCGGGAGCGCTTACATCCTTTCTGCAAATCTTAGGGGATAGGGATGGGGAAAATGAGCAACAGACAAACTGGAACTGACGTTATCTTAATCGGTGCCGGAATCATGAGTGCAACTTTGGGGTCAATGCTGAAAGAATTAGAACCGGACTGTAAAATTACGGTGTTTGAAAAGCTCGCAAACGCAGGCGAGGAAAGCTCTAACGAATGGAATAATGCGGGAACGGGGCATTCGGCCCTGTGCGAACTTAATTACACTGTCGAAAAACCGGACGGATCCTTAGATATTAGCAAGGCTATAAAAATTAATGAACAATTTCAGGTTTCAAGACAGTTTTGGTCTTATCTTGTAAACAGCAATCTGATAGAAAATCCGCAGGACTTTATCATGCCATTGCCACATATGAGTTTAGTACAAGGGGAAAAAAATGTAACTTTTTTGAAAAGACGATTTGAAGCGCTTTCGAACATTCCCCTGTTTCAAGGGATGGAATTTTCTGATGATCATGACAAACTGACACAATGGATTCCGCTTATCATGGAAGGCCGTACATTGAATGAACCGATAGCTGCAACAAAAGCCGATTCCGGAACGGATGTCAATTTTGGCGCTTTAACGCACAAATTGTTTGACCACTTAAAGAATCAAAATGTTGATATCAAATACAAACATCAAGTTGATGATATTAAACGTACTAGCGATGGTTTATGGGAATTAAAAGTGTGGAATATCGATACCGGTGCCATCGAACGCCATACTGCAAAATTCGTCTTTATCGGCGGCGGCGGCGGGTCCTTGCCATTACTACAAAAAACTGGTATTCCTGAAAGTAAACATATTGGAGGATTTCCAGTAAGCGGACTATTCCTAGTGTGTAACAATCCAGAGGTTGTAGCGCAGCATCATGCAAAAGTATACGGCAAAGCTGCGGTTGGTGCTCCTCCAATGTCTGTACCACATCTTGATACACGATTTATCGATAACAAAAAATCATTACTCTTTGGACCGTTTGCCGGTTTCTCACCAAAATTCTTAAAAACGGGTTCAAATATGGATTTATTGGGTTCCGTAAAACCGAATAATCTCATAACTATGTTAGCGGCAGGTGCAAAAAACGTTCCATTGACAAAATACCTGATTGGACAACTTATGTTATCGAAAGAACAGCGTATCGAAGAGTTACGAGAGTTTGTTCCGAACGCCAAAAGCGAAGAGTGGGATATCGTGGTAGCGGGTCAACGTGTACAAGTGATTAAAGATACTGCGGCCGGTGGCAAAGGAACGCTTCAATTTGGAACGGAAGTTGTGAGTGCTGCAGATGGCTCAATAGCTGCATTGCTGGGTGCTTCTCCTGGTGCTTCTACCGCCGTTTCCGTCATGCTTGATGTAATTAAAAAATGCTTCCCGCAGCATCTAAAAGAGTGGGAGCCAAAAATAAAGGAAATGATTCCATCTTATGGCGTGTCACTATTGGAAAACCCAGAGCTTATCCATGAAATTCATACTTCAACAGCGAAGGCACTTGGTCTAAGCGAAAACTTACGATTACAGAAGAAGGCTGGTCAAAGCGCATCATAAACAGGTACGATGAACCGTATCATTAGTTAGAGTAGTCCTATCGACTACTCTATATTTATGAAGTTAAAAAAATTAGCTGCCTTGTTTTTGAATAAAATGGTACAGTGCTCCAATCATTCCTGCGTCATTTTGATGTTTGCAACTTTCAACTGGAATCTTAATAACCTTCCACCAATAAAGTTGGTCAAGATGGTAATTAATATGACTTAACAAACCAGGTTGGGCGATTACGCCGCCGCCAATTAAAATTTTCTGTGGGTTTAAAGTGGCTGCAAGGTTAAAAATTCCATAACTAATGTTTCTAACCCAGTCATCAATGAGTCTCCTCACTGATTTACTTTTAACAGATTCTAAAAAAATTTTCTCTCCATCTATTTTTTCATGTTCACCAATACCCTTGAGTTTTTTATAGTACCTAATTAAGGCGGCAGTAGAAGCATTGGATTGCAATATATCGCCGTCATTGCTGCTGGCTTTTGTTATCATAAAACCAAATTCACTGCTTCTAAAACTGTGACCATGCAAAAGTTTCCCGTCGATAAAAATCCCTCCACCAACTCCTGTGCCTAGCGTCACACAAATAAAATCGCTGCAATCCTTGGCATTGCCACTTATTTTTTCTGCGAATGCCGCACAGTTCCCATCATTTTCAACCTCAACTTGTAGAGGAATTCTTGTTTCTAATAACTTTTTAAGATTCTGATTATCTAGTGCTGTTATAGCACCCGCTCGTTCTGAATAACCAGTGTCGGGATTAATAAAGCCTGGTAAACTAATCGCAACACCGCTCACATCATTATTTTTTGTATACATTATAATTGTATCAATCATTTCTTTTAAAAACATTTCTAGATTGGTGCACTGGGTATTGTAGCTGTCCTTTGAAAGGATCGTTCCATTCTCCAATAATAACCCGTGCTTTACTTTGGTCCCTCCAATATCAAAGGAAATATACTTTTTCACTTAACTTCCCTCCCCCATTTAATAAGAATTTAGAAAAATGGATAATGTGATAATTTACTTTATATTTTTAGCTAATGTACCTTAATAATGGTTCCCTCCTCTGAAGAGGGCTTCTCGAATTCATTGTAAATTTGTTTTAAATAATGTTGAGCTAGTCGGTTCAGCTCACTGTTACGTTCTTTACATGTTTCATAATCAGTATCAACATGGAAAATTTCCAAAGTAAGTCCGAATTCCTTCGCGACACGTCTCCACCTTTTACGACGCTCGCTGGTTCTGTTTGTGGTATCAACAATCACTTTATGTCCACTTTTTAGCAATGTGCGGACCATGAGCTCAGCGCTTTCCCACACGAACGGCTCCGCATCTGGTTTATAATTTTGGCCATGTAAAGCTAGCCTGATATCATCAAGCGATACACGAACCCACCCTTGGCTCTGAAGAATTTTAGCGTAGGTGGATTTTCCGCTAAGGGGCATCCCACACATAATACCTAGTTTCACGATCTTCTCTCCTAAATTAGATTTGCACCAGCTCTCTTTTTGTTACCAACAAACAACCGGAAATAAGCATAAAGTGCTTTTACTTTATAAAATGCGAATGAGCATTGATTTGAAATAGACAAATTTACTATGTTGAAGTTCTAAAATTTCTATAGGATTCAACCTTTAAGGAGCTTTTGCCCATAATCTTGAGCCAAAAGTTTCTTGGTGTTTTACCCAAATTGCTTAATTATCCATGAATAACCAATTATTTAGCAAAATCATGATACAAGCCGTTTCAATATTTCATTTCCATTCACATAATAAAAAGAAAACTCACGAAAGAACAATATTGTTCCATTAAGTTATTAAAACCAAGGAAGGAGGAAAACAGTTATGGTGAGGAAAGCAATAATCCCTGCTGCAGGGTATGGTACTCGAAGTCTTCCGATAACAAAAGCAATACCCAAGGAAATGTTTCCTTTAGGTCTTAAACCGGCCATTCATTATATTGTAGAAGAGGCAGTTCAGTCAGGAATTGAACAACTTCTAATCGTAACTTCACATTCAAAAAGATCCATTCTCGAATATTTCAATTACTCAATGGAATTAGAGGCTTTTTTAAGAAGCAAAAATAAAGAACATATGCTTAAACATTTAGAACTTCCTAAAATAGAAATTTGTTATATAAAACAACCTTATGCAAAAGGTCTAGGGGATGCCATAAGACTTGGGAGGGAATTTGTTGGAAATGAACCGTTTGGAGTTCTATTACCAGATGATTTTGTCATTTCTTGTCAAACTCCTGCTCTGAACCAATTAATTGATATATATAAGGAAACGAATTGTAGTGTTATAGGATTAAAGCAAGTAAAACAAGATCAATTAAAAAATTATGGCGTAATCCAAGGCTCTAATAAATCAAATCTCATAGAAATTGAGAATATCGTTGAAAAACCTAAAACAGATGCTCCTTCAAATCTAGCAGTTATAGGGAGATATGTTTTTACCCCTGAAATTTTTCAATGTTTAGAGGCTGCAAAGGAGGGTGTCGACGGGGAAATTCAGTTGACAGATGCCATAAAAGATTTGCTGGAAATACAACCAATCTATGGAGAAATCATATCTGGGGATCGCTACGATATTGGTAATTTTGAAGAATATATAGAGCTAATGAAAATAATGAGTAAAACAATAATAAATAATTAATTTTTATATAAAGAAGGAGAGAATTTATGTGTTGGAAAATGTTTCAATAATTATTCCTTTCCAAACGGACCATGGTCCACGAGCAAAGGTATTTGAATGGATTAAAAATTATTATGCTCGTGTCATGCCCGAAGCTGAAATATGTTTGGGAATAATGAATGGACAAGGAATTAATAAATCTAAGGCAGTAAACCTAGCAGCGAAAAATGCTACAAGAGATATTTTTGTAATAGCGGATGCGGATGTCGTTTATGACCCTAACCTGATAGTGGAAGCTATAAGATTACTAAAAAAGGAAGCATGGGTAGTTCCTTTTACAGAAGTCTATAACGTAGAATATGAAGGTACTAAGAGATTGCTTAAAACAAAACCAAAGTGGCCGATAGATATAAGATCTGACGAATGTACTAAATCCGATTGGGTGTATGATGGATTTGCAGGCAAACTCTTTGTCATTACTAGAGAGAACTTCGATGCGGTCGGCGGTTTTGATGAGCGGTTTATTGGATGGGGGGGCGAAGATGATGCCTTTTCACATGCGGTTCGGACGATTTGTGGTAAAATCGCAAATGTCAAAGGGAAAGTATATCACTTATGGCACCCAAGTTTAAACTATGAAACAAATCCACATGGGAAAGAGAATGGTAAACTTCTCCAGCGTTATGAACGTGCAAGTGGAAACAAGAAGGAAATGATCAACCTTATCCAAGAACGGAAAGGTGAACAAGAAAAGATTCAACGTAATAATATCGATATTTTAAATAGTGATGAAAATAAATATATGCTATCACCCAAAAGTAAAATTTGTTTTGCAATCCTTGTTCATAAAGACCGAGAGTTAGTCAAGCAGCTGATTGATAATATTCGATACTACTGCCCGAACAGTGCCATTGTCTTATATAACGGGGGAAATGACCGAACACTCTGTGATGGTTTAGGTGTTCCTGTCTGCCCTGCTAGCCATAAATTAAAGCGTGGGTGGACGACCATTTATTTTCTGGAAACAATGGAATGGTTAGAAGAATTGGGTATTGAGTATGAATATTTTATTAATCTTGATTCGGATGCCTTGTTTTTCAAAAAAGGATATGAAAAATTTGTTCAAACCCAAATGGAAGATACGGATTATATGGCGGTAATGCTAAGGATTCCAGAAGAAGATTGGTATATTGGAAACGAACTTAAGAAAGACCTTGATAGGTGGAAAAAATTATTTAATGTACAGCCCTTCTATGGAGTTTTCAATGTTGGACAGGTAATTGCAAGACCAATTGTTAACGCATTACTTGACCCAGAAAGACTGGAAAAGCTAAAAAAAGCTTTACTAGAAACGATTTCCTTCGGTACGGATGAGGTATTTTATGTAAATATGGCAATTGAACTTGGGTTCAAGATAAAGGCATATCCTCATTCGATCAACTCAAAGACAATTCGATATCGTCCATACTTCACAGTGGAAGAAATGATGTCCACCATTATTACCAGCAAAAGTAGTGGTCTATGTCATCCCGTGATTTTAGACAAAGCGGACCCTGTAAGGAATCTGCTCCTAAATATTGAATGTGAACATCATACAAAACAATATAAAAACAACGAATATCCATGGTATGAAGACAATCCAGATCATTATTCGATTTCTCTTCCAATCAATAGTGAATTTGGTAGTTTGGAACTTATTGTTCGGTCAGGTTCTTCTTTAACCCACTATTGGCTGCAATCTAGTGGAAAGTGGGAGAAAAGCGAGACGTTTGCTAAAGGTGTTACAGGAAATCCGATATTTTTTGAAAATAATGCAGGTCAATTTGGGGTAGTCTGTAAATTAAAAAATGGTGGAATTGGATTTTGGCAGAGAGATAACAAGACACCTGGTTACCCTTGGTATGGGCCATCTGTTTTTCAGCTTGATGTAGAGCCTATAATGGGAAGTCAACTTCCGGACGGCAAACATATAATAGTTTTTAAGGATAACAATCAGTTTTATTACTGGTTACTAGATAAAACGAAGTGGGAAAAAACCTTCCCTATGTAACCTAATGCGAACAGGGCATGATTCAATCGTACGTTGAATCATGCCCTGTTTGGTTATGAAGACATCAAGCAGGATGCCTTCTTCCATGCTTTTCGGAAAGATAGAAGTTATAAAGCGTTTTTTATGGTTGTAATCATTTCCTGATATTCTTCGTCTGTTAAGTATGTTTTTCCTGGGTTCATCTCAAAAGTGGATCCCCAATTTTCCCTGCCCTCGTATTTAGGCACAATATGCACATGAAGATGATGCAGTGTATCACCATACGCTCCATAATTAATTTTACTAGGTTGGAAAGCCTTGTCCAATGCCGAGGCCACCTTTTTTACATCGTTCATAAAAGCTGCAAGTTCTTGGGGTTCAAGGTTAAATAGTTCTTTTACGTGATCCTTGTAGACGACATTACATCTGCCCGTATAGGTCTGTTCTTTAAAGAGAAAGACTGTCGAAACATCTAGCTTACCTATTTCAATCATTAGATTGTCACGTCTTTCATCCTCCATGCAATACATACAATCTTTATTTAACTCCATTTTTTTCATCCTCACTTAATTATTAATTTTCATCCATCTTTATTATATTCCCATAAAACCTATAAAAAAAGGCGTTTTATTGATACAAGCGATCTGGCTTTGAAGACAAGAGCGGCAAAATATAAATGGAATTAAATAGATGCTGACATTTTAGAAAACATCATTAAGTTCTGTATCTGAATAAACGGATATTAATACAACCGCTTTTCCATCCCCGATATTTTTAGCAAAATGAGGTACACTTGCGTTCCAGCTGAATGAGTCACCTTCTTCAATAATCATGGAGTCTTCGCCTTGTTCAGCAAGGATTTTTCCTTCCAATACTAAATGACATTCCTCTCCTTCGTGGGCATTTACCTCCCCCATAGACGAGCCAGGAGGAAATTCAACCAACATCATTCTTAATCCGCCCTTAGTGGATAAATGCTCGATTTTTAGGTCATTTCGGGTAGAGTAAGCTCTTTCCGCCTTTCTAACTACACGCATATGCTGCTCTTTTTCTAATAATAAATAAGGTAATGGCACCTTGAGATAGCTTGCTATCGATTGTAATGTGTTAATGGAGGGAGACGTGTTATTGTTTTCGACATTGCTGATAAAGCCTTTTGACAGTCCTGTCCCGTCACACATTTGTGCAATGGTGATCTTTTTTCGATTTCGGATTGCTCGAATTTTTGTTCCAATATCCAAATGGTCCACCTCAAAATGTTTTCTTATAAAGAACTTAATTCTATATTAGCAAAAAAATGATTGACAATCTATAAGTGAAATTGTTATCTTATAAGTAATAATTATTCTCATTGGGAAACAAATTTTTTTATCCAGATGTTTTCTAATATGAATTAATTTATTTCTATAAATAATAATGCTGATTTTTATGAAAAGAATCCTTTTTAATATTGATTCAAGAAAAATGGCATCCTAATAGTCGGTTACTTAAATATGAAGGAGTGATGACTTTGAATTCACCTATGATATATGAGCTTCGTCGACCAACACAAGTGGACCCAGATAAAACCTATCCTGCCCTGTTCGTTATGCATGGGATCGGTAGTAATGAGCAAAACATGCTGTCGATGGTAAATGGTTTGGAAGAGCAGTTTTACATTTTTAGTATTCGTGGTCATTTACAGCAGCCACCCGGCTTTGCTTACTTTACGATTCAAGGCTATGGGAAACCACATCGAGAGGTATTTGATGAAGCTATTCAAAAGCTGACAAGCTTTATTGACTATGCTTCAGAACAATATCCGCTAGATTTAAGCAAATTGTATTTACTCGGTTTTAGCCAAGGAGCAATTCTGTCAATGACCCTTGGTTTGACACTAGGAGACCGTATTAAAGGAATTGTTGCTTTAAGTGGCTACATTCCTGAGTTCGTGAAGGATGAATATAACGTTAAACCTGTCAATCAGCTGTCCTTATTTATTTCCCATGGCGATATGGATCAAGTCCTGCCATATGAGTGGGGAGTCGCAAATAACGAATATTTTAAAGGATTGGGTGCAAACGTAACGTTTAATGCGTATCACGAAGGACATTCAGTATCATTACAAAATTACAATGATTATATGAACTGGATATTTGATTCATTGAAAAAATAATACTTTAAAGGAGAGGATCACATGCTTCCATCATTATTTATCGCTCACGGAGCGCCATTACTTGCAATTGAAAATAATGACTACACACAGTTTTTAAATCAGTTAGGCAGCAACTTGCCAAGACCAAAGGCGATTGTCTTATTTTCGGCTCACTGGGAGTCGCCTATTCAAAAAGTTAGCAACGTCGAGGGTGAGTATAAGACCATTTATGACTTTGGCGGGTTTCCTGAGGAGTTATACCGCATTGAATATCCAGCAAAGGGACAAGGCGAACTATCAAAAGAGATCCAAGATTTGTTCGCGGAGCAAGGAATTCCTTTTGAGGTCGAAACAAAACGAGGGTTAGATCATGGTGCCTGGGTTGTATTGAGAAAGTTATACCCAAATGCCGATATTCCAGTGATATCAATGTCAGTAAATCCACAACTTTCTCCTGAAGAGCAATATAAGATTGGGAAATCTTTAGCTGGTTTAAGGGAAAAGGACGTTTTAATTATCGGCAGCGGAGGAACAGTTCATAATCTTAGAGCTGTGAATTGGAGTAAAGATGGTACCGGAGAAACTGACGATTGGGCACTTAACTTTGATGAATGGTTAGCCATCCGTTTAAAAAAATGGGATGTAGAATCACTTTTTAACTATCGAACATTGTCCGCAACTGCTGACCTTGCCGTGCCGCCATATGGTTCCGAGCACTTTATTCCTCTTTTCTATGCACTAGGGGCAGCAGATAATCAAAAAACAGCTACATTATTACATCGCAGCTATCGCTATGGAAACCTAAGCCACAGCATCTGGCAATTCGGCGAATAGCTTGGTGACAGGCACCACCCGAATTTTGTCGATTTAGTACCTTGGTGACAGGCACTACCCGGATTTTGTCGAAAAAAACCTATAATTTGGAGGAAATAAAATGATAAAGAAGTTTGAAGCAAGTACATTGATTTTAAGAGTTGTTCTGGGAATTAGTTTTTTCATACATGGATTGTCTAAATTCCAAGGCGGAATTGAAAACACTGTAGGATGGTTTGATAGCATTGGCATACCTGGTGGATTTGCTTATGTAGTGGCAATCATCGAAATGATCGGTGGGTTAGCAGTATTGATTGGTTTAGGTACTAGAGTCGTTTCCGCAGTTTTATCATTACTCATGATTGGAGCGATTGTAAAAGTAAAATTAGCAGTCGGCTTTTTAGGCAATGGCCAAATGGCAGGTTATGAATTAGATCTAGCTTTCTTAGCTATGGCTGTGGTTATTGCGATAAATGGCAGCAGTTTATATGCACTTGATCAGTTGATTTTTAATCGAGAAACGAATAAAAAAGGAAACAGTAAAGCTGCTTAATACTGCTATTAATGAAAAAAGCTTAATTCCAAAAGCACTACTTCAACAAGGAGTAGTGCTTTTTCTTATATCATAAAATTATTTGAAGTAGCACGTTTTATTGTTCGATATATTAAACTATTTGTTAATAATAACGAAATGATTAGAAAACAGGAGATAACCATAGAAAAGTCATCAAAATAGGTCATTTTATGCTTTAAATGGCATAAAATGGACATTTTGTTTTGTTAATTTGTTCATTATAATGAACATATGGTTCTTAATTAAATATTCGAAAGGAGGGTAAAGTGTGCTAAAGAAACTCTTAATTACTTGCTTATTGTTATATTCGACTACTATGGGGGTAAACGTTGGAAACGTGGAGGCCGCAGAGACAGTTGTTAATAATGATACAGCGGTCCAACAAGATGTTAATCTGACAGAGGATTCACTAAAGACCCCAAATGAAGCGGTTGAAGATCATCAAGATGCCATCGAAAATGACCTGAAAGAAACGATTGTTGAAAATGGGACCACTCAGAATGAATCAACAGATACAAAGGGGTCTCAAACACAGGATAAAACTGGTAAGGCTGAAGTTATCCAAGACCAAACAGCGGATCAAACAGTTTGTCAGGAACAAACCGTCCATGCATCTGTTTCCTGTGAGGGCAAACTTGAAAGTGACGTAAAAGGTGAAGCAGACCAAAGCCAACTGACACAAATTGAGGCAGAACAGCTGCAGGCAGGTGTTTCCTCTGAAAAAGTAGAAGCGGAACAAAAACAGGCAATGGATCTTACATCTAAACAAACCCAAGAAGTTACTGTAGCGGTCGGAGAAAACCCTTCACAAAGTCAAGACACAAATGTAAGGACAAGCCAATCACAATTAATAAGCGCCGAAGAACAAGCGGCTTTCTTACAGAATCAGTTAACAGGAATAGCCATTAACCAAAGACAGCAGCTTAGTACTATCGATTCAAAGGTAGATGAGCAGAAGCTTAAAACAGAAATTGAGGCACAGCAAACTCAATCTTTGAGCACTTCTGGTTCTGCAAAAGTGGAACAAACTCAAACAGCTGAAATTAAAAGTAATATGGTCGATACATTAAAGCAGTTTGTAGAAACAGGCGTTAATGTATCATCACGGAACTATGTCGAAATTGTAAAGGGTACTGTAAACAGCGTAGTAAAAGTTTTTCAAGAAATAATGGTTAATGATGCGTTGGTGGATATTTATTATCATCAGTTCATTATCGGTGGATTGGAAACGGAGGCTTCTCAACATAAATATGAAAAGAAATTTGATTGGGGAAATCTAGTTGTCGAAAATTCCGCAATGGTTAAATTTAGTGAGGAATTACAACAATTCGAAGCTACAATGAATAGTTTTATGGGCATTACATTTTTGGTTAATCTGATTGGAAATCAGAGTGGCGATCAGACAGATCCTAACAATGGTGGAGATCCAGTAACTCCACCACCAGGAGAAAATGAGACTCCCCCACAGGGCGGCGATAATGGAGGAGATCCGGTAACACCGCCACCAAGTGAAAATGAGATTCCGCCACAAGGTGGGGATAATGAAGGAAATCCAGTAACTCCACCACCAGGAGAAAATGAGACTCCGCCACAAGGTGGGGATAATGAAGGAAATCCAGTAACAACTCCCCAAAGTGAAAAGGGTAATGTGGGAGATGCTTCTGTTACATCATCTCCACAGGAAAATGGTCAAGTATCATCTGACCTTAATAACGAACAGATCGTTAAATATAACACTGTAGAAACGAAACAAGAGAAGGATGTAGTTAGTGCTGTACCACTTGAAAAAGCAAATACTCTCCCGGTGACAGCATCAAACCTCTATAATTTCTTAATTTTAGGATGTTTGTTGATAACAGCTGGTGTGTTACTGTCTGTCCGCCGCAAAAAGGTAAACCAATAGTTAACTCAAGACCTATATAGAAGTATTCTATATAGGTTTTTTGCTGAATAAGTAATAGTGAACAAAAAAGATTCTTAATTTAATTAGGAGTGATCGTAATGAAAAACAATTTTTTTATTGCTGTATGTATGACATTTACAATAGCATTACTTTTTGCATGGACACAGCGCTGGACAGATGGACCGAAACAAACGACAAAGGACAACGACACAGATATTGTCCTTCAATATAAAAAAGATAATTGGGCAAATCAAAGCTGGGTTGTTATTTACGGGATTGATGGAAAATCGAGTTTTTATGGTACAGAAAACCCAGCTTCTGCAGAGAAGGACCCAGCACATATCGAGAACGTACGTAATACCTTAACATATTCATGGGGCGGACTGACCTTATTATTTCTCTTTTTAAGCCTTTATGGATTACTAAATAAAGTCTATTCTAAGGATCGTAGGAAGAATGGAAGTACTAACAACATTACGAGTTCAGGTTTAAAAAGCCGTCTTTAATAACTAAACAAATTGGACAAGAATTCTATAAATCTCTATATATTTATTCCTTTAATAAGTTAATTGGAAAAAATGTGAAATAATGAGAAAAACAGAGATTTAATGCAATAAAGAACGATAAACGTTCTTAATAACGAATAAACGACCAAATTTGGAGTTTTTCTAACAGATTCAAGTACTGTATATTTAGCTTGGGAAATGAAATTTCCAAAAATTATTAGAATAAGCGGAGGTTGGTAGTTTGAATAATTTTAAAAGTATCAGAAACGTATTAAACATGAAAAAAATTGTGAGTGCAGGAGTAATTGCAGGAACGCTGTTAGGTTCTTCTTCAGCATTTGCATCACATGGTGTTCAACAAACCCATGTTGCTAATTCTAACCAATTCGGGGCAGATGTTGCATTAGGGAAATATATTTCTCAAAACCAAGGTGCTAGTGACGCTACAGGTCAATTCCAAACTGCTACAGATGCCTTTAAATCAAAGGAAATGCAAGTTGCATCAAAAACATCTGTTCAACTTCAAGGAGCAGCTGGCGCCCTTATTAGTCAAAATCAAGGGGCTGCAAAATTATCAATCCAAGACCAAAGCGTAGCCAATGATTTAAAATCAAAACAAAAACAAGGGTCTAACGATACCTCCGTTCAAGTTCAAGGCGCATTAGGTGTGCTCATTGGGCAAGCACAAGGATCTGGAAATGGAACGAATCAACTCCAAAACACAACAGGTGCATTTAATAATCAAGATCAATCAGGCGAGAATGCTAATCTCCAACTTCAAGGTGCATTGGGTATCTTAATTGGCCAAGGTCAAGGTGCTGGAAACTCTAATGTTCAAGATCAATCTGCTGCAGGTATTGGCAACAGTCAAGATCAAGCATCAGTCAATCAAGGGGCTCAAGCTCAAGGAGCTTTAGGTGCACTTATCGGTCAGCTTCAAGGCTCAAGCAATACTGGAGACCAAACACAAGTAGCAATAGGTGTTAAAAATGACCAGGATCAGGTAAACGTCAATGCTGGCTCTCAAAGTCAAGGAGCTGCAGGCCTATTGATTGGTCAATTACAAGGGTCTGCTAATAGTTCACAACAATTTGAAGATGCAAATGGATATAAAAATGATCAAGTCCAAGTTGGTGCTACTGTAACGGAACAAGAACAAGCAGCTCTTGGTTTAGGTATTCTTCAAGCACAAGGTTCTGCAAATGATTCAGTGCAAAATGCTGTAGCTGATGGAGCTAAGAATGATCAAGTTCAAGCAGCAGTAGGTGTTACTGAACAAGACCAAACAGCTGTTGGAGTAGGAGTAGTTCAAGGTCAAGGTTCTGCTAACAGTACTGGACAAAGCGCGTGGTCTGAAGGATTATATAACGACCAAGCACAAGTATCTGTTGATGGTACTTCCCAAGCTCAAGAAGGAGCCTTCGATGCTAGCCAAGGTCAAGCTTCTGGAAACGATACAGTTCAAGTAGCTGATACAACTGGTGTTGCTAATGACCAAGTTCAAGTAGCCGCAAATGGAACAACTCAAGAGCAAGCAGGTGCATTAGGTACTGACCAAGAGCAAGCTTCAGGTAATGAAATAGACCAAGCAGCTGTTTCGACAGGAGTTAATAACGACCAAGCCCAAGCAGCAGTAAATGAAACTACTCAAGGTCAAGCAGGTGGAATGGGTGCTGACCAAGAGCAAGCTGCCGCTACTTCTACAACTCAAGAAGCTGATGCTGCTGGCATGAATAACGACCAAGTTCAAGTTGCAGCAACTGAAACTACACAAACTCAAGTAGCAGTGGGCAATGTGGAGCAAGACCAAGCATCTGCTAATTCTGCTACCCAAGCAGCTACTACTGTTGGGGCAAACAATGATCAAACTCAAGCAGTAGAAAATACTACTCAACAAACACAAGCTGCAGCTGGAAGTGCAAAACAAAGACAATCTTCTAGCAATACAGCAAATCAAACTGCCAATGCCTTTGGTTCTAACATCAGCCAAACGCAAGCTTCCGGCTCTGTTGTTATTCAAGCTCAAAATGCAAACTAATTTATAGCTTTAAATAGAATTCAGCTCCATCTGGTATTTTGCTGGATGGAGTTTTCTGTTAAAAAATGGCACAGCGGAAATCTCAATTTTATCTTGGAGGGGTTTGAATATGTTGAAAAAAAGCATAGGTTCTTTTTTGGCAGTTGGATTATTGACTGCAGGTATAGGTAGTGCCGCTAGCGCTGCAGAGGTTTCTCAATCACAAAGTGTTTCACCATCATGGGCTAAGGCGTTTGGGATCAACTCGACTACTAATTTTAGCACAACCGGAGTAAAGGCAGGCAGTGCTAATGGTGCACAAGCGCAAGCAGCTAATACTTCTGAGCCTGCAACTGCAACACAAACAGGAACGACTTCTGTAGATCTAGGAGATAATGGTGCTAGTAATACCGTTGATCAATCAGCCGCTACTTCAGAACCAAGCCAAGTTATTCAAGGACAAGGCAGTCATTCAACTGCGATTAGTTTTGGTGTTACCCTCGCTAATGGCAAAACCATTCAGCACCAAACTGCACATACAACTGCAGTACAGCGCCAATCAGTAGTGAAATTGCCAAATAGATAGGCCTGTTTCTCAACATGAGTTTGTAAGGTTATGTCAATAGACGAGAAGACTAGTAGAGCTTTATTCTCCTTAGTGACAATACTTACATAATCGCCATATAGGAGAAGAGAAATAATTCTATTCTAGATATTTCTCTTCTCTATTATTACTATTTCTTATTTGTTACGAACATTAATTCTTTTGTAGATGGTGATGAATAGAACTGTTTTTATTCGGGGGCTCATTCTCAGTTTACCACTCTTTTGGTTGGTAGTTTAGCTCTTCAAATAATTGACTGCGTTCTTTCTTAGATAAGTCTCGCCATTGTCCAGTAGGCATGTTTCCTAAATGGATATTCATAATCCGTGTCCGCTGCAGCCCGACCACTTCATAACCTAGAGCTGAGCACATTCGACGAATTTGCCGGTTTAGTCCCTGCGTTAATATAATTTGAAATACATATTTGGAACTCTGTGTAACTCTGCAAGGAAGTGTTTTCGTATTTAAGATTTCCACTCCCCCAGCCATTCTCTTGAGAAACTCAGCAGTAATTGGCTTGTCGACTGTGACAATATATTCTTTCTCGTGTTTATTTTCTGCCCGAAGAATTTCGTTGACAATATCTCCATCATTCGTAAGTAGGATAAGACCTTCAGAATCCTTATCCAATCGGCCAATATGGAAAATTCGCAATGGATGGTTGATGAAATCGACAATATTCCCTTTTATATGTCTTTCCGTGGTGCTCGTTATCCCGACTGGTTTATTTAACGCAATATAAACATAATTGTTTGTAACCTTAATGGGATTGCCGTCAATACGGACCACGTCACCTGGCTCAACTTGGCTGCCGATTTGTGCAACCTTGCCATTAATAGAGACCCTTCCCTCGCTAATTAACTTATCTGCCCCTCTTCTTGAAGACTTTCCCGACTCACTAATAAACTTATTAATCCTCATGGAACCACAACCTTAAGTGGAATTGTATCATTAAGAATAACCCAAATGTCGGTATCATTTCAAGCTGTGGTGCCTGACACCGTTGCTACTATTTACATTATGGAAAGCTCATACAATAACTGTTTTAGAAATCAGAGTAGAGTGTAGTTTTTTTAATATTAAAAATTTCTTCGTCAAATTGTGACGAAATATTCTGAAATAAAATGGTATTTTATTTGTAACAATATAATTGGAGAGATTGATATGAAAAAACTAGCTGCTTTTATGATTTTATTATTGAGTTTCTTTTACTTTACAGGTAATACAGAAGCAAGTGGATCTCAGTTAATTATTATTAATAAAAAAACAAATACCCTAGCGTTTTATGAGGGTGGTGCCTTAGTGAAAACATTTAAGGTAGCTACCGGGAGAAGCAATGACTATACTCCGGAAGGGACATTTAACATTGTAAATAAGATAAAAAATCGGCCATATTATACCAAGAATATTCCGGGTGGTGACCCCCGTAATCCCCTTGGTGATCGCTGGATGGGATTGGATGCCAGAGGGACATATGGCACAACGTATGCTATTCATGGTAATGCTAATGAAAATTCAATTGGCAAATATGCTAGTTCGGGCTGTGTGAGAATGCATAATCAAGAAGTACGGTGGCTTTTCGATCGGGTACAAATAAGCACAACCGTAGTCATTACACGTTCTGATAGCAATTTTGATTCAATTGCTATGGCACACGGTTATACAGTGACAGTTAGTTCAAATGAGAGCGTTACAGCCAATGCCAGTGATAGTAAAAATGGATGGGTACAAAATGGAACTAATAAGTATTACTATGAAAATGGGACCGCAAAGAAAGGCTGGCAAACCATTGATTATAAAAGGTATTTCTTTGATGGATCGGGAGTAATGAATACAGGTTGGCTATCGAGTGATGGAAGAAAGTTTTACCTTAGTAAAAATGGTGTAATGAATACGGGGTGGATAACAGTCGATGGAAGCAAATATTTTCTTGATGCGAATGGAGAAATGAAAACGGGCTGGTTAGATGATGGTGGAAATAAGTATTATCTAGATCAAGCTGGGATCATGAAAACAGGCTGGATTGATGAAGGTGGTTTGAAGTATTATTTTGACACCTCGGGAGTAATGAAAACAGGCTGGTTTGATGATGGGGAAAAAAGGTATTATCTTGGGCCTACGGGAGTAATGAAAATCGGTTGGTTCAATGAAGGAGACAAGAGGTATTATCTTGATAACGGCGTAATGAAAACAGGCTGGTTAGATGATGGAGGAAAAAGGTATTATTTTGATTCTGCAGGGGCCATGAAGACAGACTGGATTGAGGATGGCGGGAAATGGTATTATCTTGACAGTACAGGAATTATGAAGACAGGTTGGATTAATGAACAAGGCAAATGGTTCTATATCAATACTAATGGTATTTTGAATGCTGATTTTACTACTGTTTATAACCCCCAGACTAACGCTGATAATCTTAACGTCAACAAAACAGGCGGGGTAAATGATTCTTGGAAAAATTATATCCAAAATAACTCAGTAAATCGGGTAACTAGTTGGTTAAAATATGGGGATAACTGGTATTATCTATATGTAAGTAAAGATATGGCAGAAATCTCAATCATGGATGAAAAGATTGGCGGGTAATTTCTTATATAAATAAGCTTGATTCATACTTACACCGAGCGGTAAGGGACCTGTTATAATGCAGGCCCCCTTTTTGTCTGAAGAAAATAACTTTTGATTTATATTTTTTTGTGTTGTAAACATGTTTACCTTTTGTATACATTAAGTTTACAAATATGTTTACTTGTATACAATAACGTAAACATGAAGTATACAAGTGTGATTACAAGTATACAAACATGTATACATCGCTAAAATACAATATGTATACATGTTTGTCATCAATGTTTACAAGGATGTGTACATATCAGCGAAGTTTACATATTTGTTTACTTTTTTACACTTTCATTTCTTTTCTGCAAGCATCATTGAACAATCTATTAAACTCCTATATTCTTATAATAAGAACTAGATACATATCTTTTAATAAAAATAAATCTATTAAATGAGAAGGAATGATAATAATGACTAAATCCAGAGTTGCTGCTGTTGATGTAGGAAATGACGCCATTAAGGCCATTTTCGGAGAATTAGAGTATGAATTAAATATTCCTAATATTATTGCACGGGACACTGAAGACCGCCCTGTCATCGGTATCGAGGAACTTGATAATAAAAATCCATTAGACGGTATTCATATCAAGGTCCACTCCCCTGCCCTAAAAGAGAACAATGTGATTTATCGAATCGGAAATTTAGCAACGAAAAGCAATAATGCCACCGAACTAGATCCGGGCAGCAGCAAGTCTGAGGAAGACCAAACCTTGATTATGCTTTTTGCCACATTGGCATTAGATGCAGTAAAACAAGATAGTTTTACACGAACAAATAATGTGATTGATGCACCCTACACATTAGGAACAGGCCTTCCCCTTCGTGAAGTAAAGGAAGGTAAGGATGCAGGCTATCGTTCCAAATTAGTTGGCAATGTCCATCAAGTTGAATTTTTGGTGACGCCAAAGTATCAAGGTTTAAAGGTCAATATTAAATTCAATGAAGTAAAGGTTTATCCCGAAGGCTTTGCCGCGTTCATTAACCTTGTAATGGATAATAATTTAAAAATTATTAACAAAGATTTGATTGATAAGCGGATCCTTATCCAAGATATCGGCGGCCTTTCAACTGATATTGCTGTCATTAAAAATCGAAATGTTGATGATGATAAGGCACAAGGGTTTAATCTCGGGGTTTCAGAATCGTTAGAAGCAATCCGCGAGGAAATTAGGACAAAGCACGGAATTGAGCTAGATAGCCGTCGTGATGTGGTTGAAATTATTACGAGGAAAAATGATCGCAATCATATTATGGTTAAAGGAAGCAGGACAAGCGTTCACGATATTACCGACCGCATTTTGCTGGATTTGGCCAAAAAACAATATCGGTTATTACGAAATGTTTGGCAGAAGAATTCGCAAACAGAAATTTGTTACTTTGTCGGCGGTGGTGCGCATGTCTTAAAGGATTATCTTAAAACATTAAATAACAATTTAGATGGCTATAATATCGAATTTTTTGAAGATGAGAAGGAAAGTATTTGGATGATGGCCAATGCTTATTATAAGCTCATCATGGACTTTGTTAGAAAAACAGAGAAGCAAAAAGAACAAGAGAAGCAAAAAGAACCAGTCAAAACTAAATAGGTGATCGTATGAACAAAACTACCGCAAATGAAGTGAAGCGGGGACAAGCGATCTCCTTTCGCGTCCCTTCTGATACACCTGATCATATTATCAAGCATTTGCAAAAGTTAAAGGAAACAGAGCGAAGAAATTTTTCGAGTAAGATTGCCGAATTTGTAATGCAAGGGGTAAGTCATTCTTTTTCAAGGGAAAAAGAGACAATTACCATCCCCCTTCCAAAAAATTTAACGAAGGCCCAACGAGATTGGCTAAAGCATGAGCATTCAGAGGCGTTATTAGGGACGATTCTCTATCAGCTCATTTCAGACCCAATTCGTGCCACCTCGCTTCTAGCTTCGCTAAATAGTAATTCCGTAGACATAGATGAGGCATTATACCTTCAAGAGGAGGAATTATTTCCTGCACAGCCTCATTTTGTTGAAGCTGACAATATTGAGGAGACGGCGGCTGCCAGTGAGGCCTCGTCATCTCCTAGCGAATATAACGATATTGAGGATGATTTAAGCGCGTTTGATTGGGAAACGGCTAAGAGGGATCTGCCAATTGAGGAAGACAAAGCTGATAGCGAAGAAGATGTAGAGGATCTCCTCGGAGGTTTTTTAGCGAACATGAATAAGTGATTGATAAAAACAAGGGCCCAACCTCCAGTTGTGAAGAGGTTGGGCCTTTGTTTCGTTTATTGCTCAGTATTAATGCTCGTTGTTAGGTAATTTTTCACCCTGCTGGCCTTTTTTGCTTTGACGTACTTTATTTTTTCTGTCCTTTTCCTGTCTCTCGTGCAGATCTTCGACGAATTCATGTGTGCTTTTATTTTGATCCATGATTGTTGCCTCCTTCTAGGGAATTGAACCATTGTTAGTGTGACCAACTAAAATTGAAATATGTAAGGAATATCCTTTAGAAAAACAAAAAAAATCTCCCTTTCAGGAGATTTTTATATAACACCTTGGGCAATCATGGCATCAGCGACCTTAGTGAATCCGGCGATGTTGGCACCGACCACCAAGTTGCCAGGGAAGCCGTACTCTTCAGCTGCCTTCATGCTATTTTGATAAATATTGATCATGATCTGGTGCAGCTTCGCATCAACCTCTTCAAACGACCAAGACAACCGAGCACTGTTTTGTGCCATTTCTAAGGCCGAAACAGCCACACCACCGGCATTGGCTGCCTTTCCAGGAGCATACAGCACCTCGCTGTTAAGGAATACATCAACTGCTGCTAGTGTAGATGGCATATTTGCACCTTCACCAATGGCTTTGACGCCATTCGCGACAAGAATTTTTGCTGCCGTTTCATCAAGTTCATTTTGCGTGGCACATGGCAAAGCAATCTCACATGGAATCGACCAAATACCAGAGCAGCCTTCGAAATATTGTGCATGTGGGTGATATTTTACGTATTCGCTGATTCTTTTACGTTCTACTTCTTTAATTTGTTTGACGGTCTCTACATTAATCCCATTTTCGTCATAGATATAGCCATTTGAATCGCTGCAGGCAACAACTTTGGCACCAAACTGCTTAGCCTTCTCCATCGCATAGATGGACACATTGCCGGAACCGGAAACAACGACTGTACTGTCGCAAAAGCTCAGTCCTTTGTCCTTTAACATTTCTTCAACAAAATAAACGGTGCCATAGCCTGTTGCCTCAGTTCGTGCTAGGCTTCCGCCGTAACCCAATCCTTTTCCTGTAAGAATCCCCGCTTCAAAATTGCCACGAATTTTTTTATATTGACCAAACATAAAGCCGATTTCTCTTGCTCCAACACCAATATCTCCTGCCGGCACATCGACATCTGGACCAATATGGCGATAAAGTTCTGTCATAAAGCTTTGGCAGAAGCGCATGATTTCATTGTCAGACTTTCCTTTAGGATCGAAATCTGATCCCCCTTTTCCTCCACCAATTGGCTGGCCGGTTAAAGAGTTTTTTAAGATTTGCTCAAAGCCTAAAAATTTAATAATACTGGCATTCACAGAGGGATGGAGACGTAATCCCCCTTTATACGGGCCAATGGCACTATTGAATTGTACACGGAATCCACGGTTCACATGGACCTTGCCATAATCGTCCACCCAAGGCACCCGAAAGGTAATCATCCTTTCCGGCTCGACAAGTCTTTCTAAAATCGCTTGTTCGATATATTTTGGCTGTTTCGCAAAAACGGGTACAAGAGAATCAAAGATTTCCTTCACAGCTTGATGAAATTCACTCTCGAAGGCATTCCGTTCTTTAACGGTTTCAAATACTTGATTTACATAATCCTTTGCTACTTGTGTGCCCGATTGTTTTACATCCTCTATTGTCCTCATAGGATTCACCCCTTATCTAATTAGTATGGATAAATTACTTAATATTCTTCATATTATCATCATTTTATTTTATAATTGAAAAATAATCTAATCAATATGGAAAATAGATAATATTGATGCCAAAATGAGATGGATTAGAGGAGTGTTAGGATGGAATTAAGGCAAATTCAATATTTTATAGAAGTCGCCAAAAGAGAACATGTGACGGAGGCTGCTCACGCTCTACATATTGCCCAATCGGCAGTGAGCCGGCAAATCTTTAACTTGGAAGCTGAACTTGGTGTTCCCTTGTTTGTCCGTGAAGGACGTAATGTTAAATTGACACCAATTGGAGCCAAATTTTTAGAGCAGATACAACAGGCAATGAAACTGATTGGCAATGCTAAACGGGAGGTTCAGGAATACCTAGACCCGGAGAAAGGAACAATTCGAGTTGGATTTCCAAGCAGTCTAGCGGCTTATACATTGCCAACTGCCATTTCATCATTCCGTGAGCGATATCCGCACATTAAATTTCAGCTTATTCAAGGCTCCTATCAAAACTTAATCGATGGAGTCGCAAAAGGAGAATTTAACCTCGCCATGCTTGGCCCAGTACCTAAAGGGGCGAAGCAAATTATTGGAAAAATACTATTTACTGAAAATATTGTTGCCTTGCTCCCTGCCAGTCACCCGCTTGCACATAAGTTAAAAGTGAATTTAAGCGAATTACGGGAAGACGCCTTTGTTCTTTTTCCAAAAGGTTATATTTTACGCGATCTCATTGTCAATGCCTGTGGCCAGCATGGCTTTCAGCCTCAAGTTTCATTCGAGGGGGAAGATATCGATGCCATTAAGGGCTTAGTTTCTGCCGGACTTGGGGTCACACTTATTCCGGAAATTACCTTAGTTGACAGCCTTCCACGATTAACGGTCAAAATACCGATTACGGAGCCCAATGTCACACGAACAGTAGGGGTGATTATCTCAGCTGATCGTGAGCTGCTGCCAGCAGAAAAGCTTTTTTACGAGTTTCTCAGTGAGTTTTTCAGCAGATTAGGTCAGTTTCAACAATAGGGTATTCATCCTTGCTTTTTAAATGAATTTAATTGTTCCTATGGTACATATGTATTAAATAGGATGTGGCTATTTTAATAACCTGTGCAAAAAAACAAGATACTGGTGGTGGTAGACACACATGGAGCTGCCAAGTAATATTGTCCTCGCCAACGGCAGATTAAATGATGTGCTAATCTTGAAAAAAGAAACGCTCTATACAGGGATGAATGGAAGGCATATTGAAAGATTCTACTTAACGCCTTCCCAAAGCTTTATTTTTAAGCCATTAACACATGATGGCCAATTGGGCAAAGAAGTTTGGGTGCATGAACAAATTCTCCCGTTATTTCCTGCCATCTATCCAAAAATCCTCTCTTATTCTATTAGTGAAAACCCAGATTTTTGTTGGTTGATTCTTGAAGACCTTGGACAGCTTAGACATGATTTTAATGAGAAGATTGTTTTGGATGTCGCCAAATGGGCTGCCTGGTGGCATTCAATCCCGCTTGAAAAACTAGAAAATGTTCCGTTAACCGGACAAAAACCGCAATTTGCCAAGATTGCAACAGATATTTTTGTGAAGAAGGATGAATTTTTTCGCTTATTGCCGCTTCTTGACCTTGAGGAAGCAGCCATTAATTCCATTTACAGGCAACTTGATAGATTCATATTTTCCCAGAAGCTTGTTTTATCACATGGTGATTTACATGCGGGGAATTTTGCGGTGGTGGATCAGAAGCTGATGATATTGGATTGGGAGCACACCCATCTCAATACACCTTATTGGGATTTGTACCATCTGATTGATATGTCACATCCTCTTTTTCCTAAAAAAATGAAGAGTGAAATTCGTGAAAAAATCATGACTGCTTATCTTGGGGCGGTGCGCTTTGAACTGAACCACGATGCTTTTGTTAAAGAGTATTATTTATACTCAGCGGTGTTTTCCATTTGGATGATCATGCTAATTCAGAAGGATATACAGGGGAATGGCGGAAAGTGGCCGATTGATCAATTGAAAACCCAGCTGCAGGAGACGGTTTCTAATCTCAAGCAGTGCTTAACAGCTCTTTTATAAATAGAAAAGCTAACCGCGGGTTGTGTGACCGGGGTTAGCTTTTTATGATTACGCTTTTTGTTCGGTAAGTTTAATGATTTCAATGATGGTTTGTGTAGCTTTGATCATATTATCAACAGAGATAAATTCGAACTTGCCGTGATAATTTTCGCCGCCGGTAAAAATATTTGGCGTTGGCAGCCCCATATAAGAAAGCTGGGAGCCATCCGTGCCGCCGCGGATTGGTTTGGTGATTGGTTTGATGTCTAAACTCACCATTGCCTCGTGAGCAATGTCGACGATTTCCATGACCGGTTCAATTTTCTCTTTCATGTTGTAATATTGGTCTTTTAATTCGAGTAAAATCTTGTCACTGCCGTATTTTGCTTGAAATTCTTTGACAATGTTTTCGAGTGTTGCTTTGCGTTGATTAAATTTATCCCTGTCATGATCACGGATAATATAGTCGAGTTTTGTTAGCTCGACATCCCCTTTAAAGGCTAGCAGGTGGAAGAACCCCTCGTGTCCTTCGGTATATTCTGGTGCTTCTTGTGCTGGCAGCTTACTATGTAAGTCCATTGCAATTTTCATGGAATTAACCATTTTATCCTTCGCGGAACCTGGATGAATGTTGCTGCCTTTTATAGTGATTTTGGCTCCGGCAGCGTTAAAGCTTTCATATTCTAACTCCCCTAGCGGACCGCCGTCAACTGTGTAGGCATATTTAGCGTTAAAGGCCGCAACGTCAAACTTATGTGGACCTCTGCCGATTTCCTCATCCGGTGTGAACGCAACGCGGACCTTGCCGTGTTTAATTTCCGGATGCTTAATGAGGTAAGCCATTGCGGTCATGATTTCCGTAACACCGGCCTTGTCGTCAGCACCAAGTAAGGTTGTTCCGTCAGTAGTGATAAGTGTGTGGCCTTTGTATGAAGGCAAACTTGGAAAGTTTTTTGGTGACAAGACGACATTAAGGGTATCGTTTAAGACGATTTCCCCGCCATCATAGTTTTCGACAAGCTGCGGGTTGACGTTTTTGCCAGTAAAGTCAGTAGCTGTGTCGACATGGGCAAGGAAGCCGATCGTTGCTACGTCCTTTTCTGTGTTGGCTGGTAAGGTCGTCATTACATAACCATTGTCATCGATAGTAACCTCATCCATGCCAATTTGTTTTAATTCCTCCACTAGCATGCGGAGCAATGTCCATTGTCCTTCCGTGGATGGACATGTTTCGTTATTTTCATCCGATTGCGTATCCACTTTTACATAGGAAGTAAATCTTTTGATTAGTTCATCCTTCACTATAGGTGCACTCCCCTTTTTTCTGATTTTGTACATGATTATCATATCACTATGGGAGTGCTGTTACACATTTTTACGTGGAAACGGCTGAAGACGTGCGGCAATCAGTGGATGGCGTGCGGCAATTGGTGGATAGCATGCCGCAATCGGCGGAAACCGCTTCTCAATCAGCGGAAAGCGAATCAATCGGCGGATGGCGTGCCGCAATCAGCGGAAGAAGCACTCCAATCGGCGGAAAGCGAGTGCCAATCGGCGGAAACCGCATCTCAATCAGCGGAAAGCGAGTGCCAATCAGCGGAAACCGCATCTCAATCGGCGAAAGGCGAATCAATCGGTGGATGGCGTGCCGCAATCAGCGGAAAGCGAGTGCCAATCGGCGGAAACCGCATCTCAATCAGCGAAAGGCGAATCAATCGGTGGATGGCGTGCCGCAATCAGCGGAAGAAGCACTTCAATCAGCGGAAACCGAGTGCCAATCAGCGGAAACCGCATCTCAATCAGCGAAAGGCGAATCAATCAGCGGATGGCGTGTGCCAATCAGCGAAAGGCGAATCAATCAGCGGATGGCGTGTGCCAATCAGCGAAAGGCGAATCAATCAGCGGATGGCGTGTGCCAATCGGCGGAAGAAGCACTCCAATCGGTGGAAGACGAGTGCCAATCAGCGAAAAGCACATCTCAATCAGCGGAAGGGTCTAGTAAATAAGCTCGATATCGATATTCTCCCTCACTTTTTAAATTCATACTTTGTAAAATACGTTTTGCTGTATCGGGGTCCTCGATCCTCAAAAACGCACGGCACTCCCTATTCGTAATCGTCTTCTTAAAAATCAAAAACCACTCCAATATGGTTCGTTGATGGGCTAAACGGTCAGTCGCATTGCAAAAGGGGCAATGCCAGGTCCTTGGTAATTTAATCATGCCAAATCTGCCGCAGGGTCCACATTGCACCCCTGTTTGAAAATCCCCAAAAGGTATCTTATAAGTCTCACAAATAGGTTTGGGAATAAACGGCTGATGGCTGTTAAGAAGTTCGGCTGAAAGCCAATTGAAGGTATCGAGATCCAATTGTTTTGCTGGCTGTGGAATGTTTTTAATAAAAGAGGGAATTAAATTTGGGAATAGAAGCATTGTTTTTGCAGGAGGAACTGCAACAATTTGTTTCGGATAGGCGAGTACAACTGCACCATAAATGGGGAACTGGATATTACGGCTCCTTAGCCAATCTGTCAAACATTCGCAATTTCGTTCTAACTGGACAACAGGGCTCTCGAATCCATCTTGATGCCCATCTTCTCGAGTACGGATTAATTGAGGCGGTTTATCTTTAAACTCCAGGACTCCGCCAATATTTTTAACCTCTAGCACAACACCATACCATGGGGTCAACATACTAGTATCCATTTGAAATCTTTCATCTGATTTGAGAGATAAATCGTGAAAAATGTGGTGGCTGTGTGGAAAGGTGTGCTTCCGGAGAACTTCAGCGACCCTCTCTTCTCCGCCAATACCCGCCTCTACAGAAGCTTGCTTTGCAGCAAAGACCGGAAGCATGGGGTGGCCAACAGATAAACGGCTTTGAGCGGCTTGTAAACCTTTTAATTTCAACGATGTATCCCTATTTTTAAGCGTATTAATACTATTCACCTCCAAAAAAATAAAACCTTTCACATGTATCGTAGCACATTCTAAAAGGGCAAACTATATAGTTCATATTTTTGTAAAAAATTTAGCTTGTCACCTATTGACCAGTGTAGTCAACGAAACTACAATATAATTGACTCACCTGGTCAATTTCTAGGAAAAGGAGGGCTGCCATATTGTTTTCGAAATTTCTCAACTTAGATAAAGAAAAACAAGATCGAATTATAAATGCTGCCATACAGGAATTTGCCCAGAAAGGATATGACCTCGCCTCGACGAATGAAATCGTAAAAGAAGCTGGTATCTCAAAAGGATTACTCTTTCATTATTTCCAAAATAAGAAGCTGTTGTTTTTGTTTCTCTTTGACCACTGCATTCAAATTATCACGGATGAATTTTACAAGAAGGTGGATTTAACAGAGCCAGATTTTTTCACGAGAATCCGCAAATCTGTATTAATAAAAATGGAACTACTGGCCCAATACCCGGGCATCTTTAAATTTATCGAAGTGGCTTATTTGGATGAATCGAAGGAAATAAAAATCGAGGTGGACAATAAGACAAAGCAACTCACTGAGATCAATATCGGTAAAATTTACGAAGGCATTGATTTCTCAAAATTTAGAGACGATATCGATAGTCAAAAAATCCTAAAAATTATTACCTGGACCTTTGAAAAATTGAGTGATGAAGAGTTACTCAAAGCCAAGTTATCACCACAACATGAAATTAATTATCAAAAGATGATAGTGGAAGCAGAAGAATACTTCAAGATTTTAACGAAAATTTTTTATAAATGATGCGTTAGACGCAGACAGTGGCTTAGGTGAATTTGATTAGCAAAATAAGGGAGGTCCGTCACAATGAATGTGATTGAAATTAAAAACCTTACAAAAACATATGGCAAGGCCAGAGGGATTTCCGACATCAGCTTTACTGTCGAAGAAGGTGAAATATTCGGTTTTATCGGTCCAAACGGGGCTGGTAAATCGACCACCATCCGCACTCTTTTATCATTGATCTACCCAACCAGCGGCAGTGCGACCATTTTTGGAAAAGACTGCATTCAATTTGCACCGGAAATCAAAAAGGAAATTGGCTACCTGCCGTCAGAGGTTTTTTATTATGACAATATGAAGGTAAAGGACCTGTTAAACTATTCAGCTAGTTTTTATAAAAAGGATTGCAGGAAGAGAATGAAAGAGTTGGCGGAAATCATGGACCTCGATCTCCATAAAAAGATTGACGATCTCTCCCTGGGAAATAAAAAGAAGGTCGGGATTGTGCAAGGGCTGCTCCATGAACCAAAGCTGATTATTCTCGATGAACCGACAAGCGGACTGGACCCGCTGATGCAGCAGAAATTCTTTGACCTCCTAGAAGAGGAAAATAAAAAAGGGGCGACGATTCTCTTTTCGTCTCATATTCTCAGCGAGGTGCAACGCTTATGTAATCGGGTTGCCATCATTAAAGAAGGGAAAATTGTGACCGTCGAAAAGATTAGTACCTTACAAGAAAATAACTATAAAAAGGTTAAAATTGAAACAAATGACAAGCTGGACCCGGACTACTTTAATCTTAGCGGAGTTAATAATCTAGAAGTTAAGGATAATGTCACAAGTTTTCTATTTAGAGGGAATATCAATACCGTAATGAAAAAATTAGCGGAGATTGACATTGCCAATCTTTGGATTGAAGAGCCCGATCTTGAGGAAATCTTTTTGCACTACTATGAAAAGGAGGCCTAGCAAACTATGAATATCTTTGGACATGAATTAAAGGCTAATCGGAAGTCGACGATCATCTGGTCAATATCCTTGATTTTGATAATCGTTCTGTTTATGTCGTTTTATTCTTCATTTGCAAAGGATGCAGAGCAATTTATTAACCTGCTGCAGAACTATCCGGAGTCGATTAGAAAGGCATTTGGGATCAACTTGGATAATTTCTTCTCCATACTTGGATTCTACAGTTATCCACTTTCCTTTATCACGCTGTGTGGAGCGATTCAGGCCATGAACCTCGGAACTAGCATTGTCAGTAAAGAGGTCCGCGAGAAAACGGCGGATTTTCTGTTAACGAAGCCTGTAACGCGTACCCAAGTGTTGACTGCCAAGCTATTGGCGGCTGTAACCTCAATTATGATTACATTTATCGTTTATTTCGTTGCAGCCAGCATCACGGCCTTACAGGTCAAGACAGAAGCGTTTAGTTTCAATACTTTCTTCCTGCTGTCGCTTACCCTGTTATTGATCCAGCTCATTTTTCTAGCGATAGGAATCATTATTTCTGTAATGGTTCCAAAGATTAAATCTGTCCTAACTGTATCATTAGCTACCGTATTTTCCTTTTATTTCCTTGGTATGTTTAGTGCGACAACAGGTGATGAAGTGAAACGATACCTGTCACCGTTTAAATATTTTGATAACGTCTATATCATGAATCATTCCAGCTTTGAAGTGCCCTTTTTGCTAACGGGAGCGGCCATCTTCATTCTTGCGATTGCCGCGAGTTATGTCCTTTATGCCAAAAAGGATATCCATGCCGTTTAATGGACAGCGATAAGGGAGGAATTTGATCATGAACATATTTTTAAAAGAATTAAAGTCACATCGTAAATCGCTCATCTTTTGGTGCATCGGTGTCTTCCTAATGGTAGCATCAGGCATGAGTAAATATGAAGCGTATTCGTCTTCGGGTCAATCGATGAATGAATTGTTGGCTGACATGCCGAAATCATTAGCAGCTGTACTAGGTTTCAATGACTTGGATGTCTCAAAGGCAAGCGGGTATTATGGCTTGCTGTTCCTCTATTTGTTATTGATGGCCACCATCCATGCAGCGATGCTGGGAGCGACGATTATTGCAAAAGAAGAGCGGGACAAAACAGCGGAGTTCTTATTTGTAAAGCCTGTTTCAAGAAATAAAATTATTACCGCCAAATTATTGGCGGCATTCGTGAATATCTTGATTTTTAATCTCGTTACTTTTGTATCGTCCATTGCACTGATGGGAAAATATAGCCATGGAGGAGAAATTAATGAGGATATCGCCATCACAATGGCAGGAATGTTTATTTTACAAGTCTTGTTTATGGTGATTGGCAGTGCCCTTGCTGCTGTAAAAAAGAAACCAAAGACTGCTGCTTCCCAAGCCACCGCCATCCTGTTGCTCACCTATATCCTGTCGGTGGCAATTGATTTGAATGAACACATTGAAGGATTAAAATACATTACCCCGTTTAAATACTTTGAAGCCAAGAATGTCATGTATGGCGGCGGGCTGGATGTCGTCTTCGTATTGATATCTTTTGTATTAATTGCCGTGCTCTTATATGTTACCTTTGCGTTCTATAGAAGAAGAGATTTAAATATATAGAAAAAGACCGGGTTCAGCGGTCTTTTTTTTACTATTATTTTTCTCGTGTCATTTTAATAAGTGTATTGATATCGCTGGATAGCGTCGTATAGTTTGGTGTTTCCGATTTTATATTCGTTTTAATCCCATCAATCAGCGGTATTGCTGCTGGATTTGTAATCGTTAAAATCTGGACCTGCCCGTTAAAGGCTTTTTCCATCATATCTTTTGCTTTATCCATGTTGTCATCGGTATTCAACTTTGAAACATCAACTCCATCAAGATTTCCCTTTCCAGAAGATCCTGCAGTGTTTTTTAACACTTTATTTTGAATCTCATCGTATTGAGTTGAAGTGGCTTCATTCTGCGCCCTTGCGAGGATAATGGTGTCATCCAGTACAAATACTTTTATGCCAGGAATCCCTTCCCCAGAAAGTCTTGATTCTAGATGTGAAGAAATTCCCCCATCATGCAGGCTTGAGCTTCCAATTAGGCTATAGACATTTGTCCCTAATCCGTTAGTCGTTTGCTTGTTTCCATTTGTGGTAACTTTTTTTTCACGATCAACACTTGGAATGACATTGGGATTGTCAGTAGACCCATGGACATGACCATTCCCTTTTGTATTTAGGGTTTTATCATGGAGGTTTGAAGTTGCCCCTACTTTATTCCCCCCTTGTTGTCCAGAGCATCCAGTAAGAACGAGAAGGGCAATAAAAATAAATCCACCGCAAAATTTCCAATTTTTTTTCATGTTTTTTCCTCCTTTTTTTATTATTCTCTCCATTCCCTTTTATAAGTATTAATGGTTTATTTTGGAACATAATAAAAAAAAGCAAGGATTTGATAATTGTTAGAAACAAGTAAAAAATCTGGAGGTGCCCACATGGTTGAAGAAAACAAAGAAAATCCAGAATCTGTATCAAGAAGGAGTTTTATTCGAAACGCCGGGCTTACTGTTGGCGGACTAGCTGTTGGAGGATTTATCGGTAATCTAATGTCTCGGGATCGGGGCCAGAAGGAGACAAAGGTTTCTCAGAAGACGGCTGAAAATTTTAATCAGGCGTTAATGTATTTTACTCCTGAACAATTTCGTATGACCGAAGCAATAACAGAACGGATCCTCCCAGAGGATGACCTTGGACCAGGGGCAAAGGCACTTGGTGTGGCCTTTTATATTGACCATCAGCTGGCGGGAGATTGGGGGTTTAATGCCAGGGAATATATGCAGGCCCCCTTTTTTAAGGGCGAAAAGGTTCAGGGCTATCAGGGTCGCCTAAAGCGTAGAGACATTTTTGATATTGGCTTAAGGGAAATGCAGAATCACAGTATGGCAGTTAACAAAAAGAACTTCACGGACTTAAAAGGAGAAGAGCAGGATGCCATTCTAAAGGACTTTGAGGAAGATAAAGTAAACCTAACGACCATTTCTCCGAGCGGATTTTTCCAAATGTTGAGAAGCGCCACCCTAGAAGGGGCTTATAGTGACCCGTTGTATGGCGGGAATAGAAATATGGATGGCTGGAAGATGAGGAATTATCCGGGCAGTCAAATGGCTTACACCGACATTATTGACAAAGATTTTAAGAAAATAGATCCGCAAGGTTTAAAATCTCATATGAAACATTAAGGGCAGAGTTATAAAAAATGAATTTCTAAATAATAAGAAAGCAGGGCGAAGCCATGGCGAGAAAATTACCTAAAGTAGACGTTGTGATCATTGGGGTCGGATGGGCAGGAGGAATCATTGCCTCGGAATTAACAAAAAAAGGACTCAAAGTGGTTGGTTTAGAAAGAGGTAAGGAACGAAAAACGGAAGATTACTTCATGGTTCATGATGAACTCAGGTATGCATTGCGGTATGATATGATGCAGGATTTATCAAGAGAAACCATCACTTTTCGCAGTAATGAAAAAATTCGTGCACTTCCAATGAGACAATATGGTTCCTTTTTAATTGGCGATGGATTGGGAGGCTCTGGTGTCCACTGGAATGGCCAAACCTTCCGTTTCCTTCCCTATGATTTTCAAATTCGCAGCCAAACAATTGAAAAATATGGGAAAAATAAAATTCCGGCTGAAATGACCATTCAGGATTGGGGAATTACATATGACGAGCTGGAGCCTTATTATGATACCTTTGAAAAAACGGCAGGTATTTCTGGCGAAGAGAATCCACTAGCAGGGAAACGGTCAGATAAATATCCCACCCCGCCGCTTAAGAAAACAAAAGCAATGGAGCTATTTACGGATGCTGCAAAACGGATGAAGCTTCATCCATATGTCCAACCTGCCGCAAATTTATCCGAGTCCTATACAAACCCGGATGGAATCTCAAGGGCAGCCTGTCAATATTGTGGATTTTGTGAGCGTTTTGGTTGTGAATATGGGGCAAAAGCCGATCCTGTGGTTACAGTCCTGCCAGTTGCTCTGAAAACAGGCAACTTTGAAATAAGAACCCACTCCAATGTTAGAAGAATTTTAAAAACGGGTAATAAGACAACAGGTGTATTATATACCGATGTAACAACGGGTGAAGAAATTGAACAGCCAGCCGATATTGTCGTTCTAACTGGATTTGTGTTCAATAATGTCCGTCTTTTGTTATTGTCCGGTCTTGGTACACCATACAATTCTAGTACAGGCACTGGTTCAATTGGAAAAAATTATGCCTATCAGGTCCGAAAAGGAAATGCTGTTGGATTTTTTGATAAGAAAGAGTTTAATTCCTTTGCTGGAGCGGGGGCACTGGGGATGATTTTAGATGATTATAATGGTGATAACTTCGACCATTCTAACCTAGATTTCATTCACGGAGGTATGATTATCCTGGGGCAAACAGGACTAAGACCAATTCAGAACAATGTGGTACCAAAAGGAACGCCTACATGGGGCTCTGAATTTAAAAAGACCTCAATAAAATATGCCAATAGATCTATCACGGTTGGTGGAGAAGGATCCTCAATGGCATTTCAACACCATTATTTAGACTTAGACCCGACCTATAAAGATGTATACGGTGACCCGTTAATCCGGATTACGTTTGACTTTGAGGATCAAGACCGCAATATGGCAAAATTCCTGGCAAAAAAATGTAATGAAATTTTGAAGGAAATGGGTGCAGACCATGTCGATTATATGACTGAATTGGGGCCATACGATGTTGCTACCTATCAATCCACTCATAATACAGGCGGTGTTATTATGGGGAGTGATCCGAGTACATCTGCCGTTAATAGCTACCTGCAAATGTGGGATGTAGACAATTTATTTGTTGTTGGGGCGTCAGCCTTCCCGCAAAATGCCGGCTATAATCCGACAGATACGGTGGGTGCCTTGGCATACCGTGCAGCAGAAGGCATCTTAAAGTATCGTGATAAAGGTGGACAAGTTGTGTAACTGCTTTAGATTCGGGAATGATGCTTGAAAATGGATTTATTTATTATAGAGACAGTGTTAATATAGGAAAATAAACCAAAAAGAGGAGAGGAATGTATGACACTTCAAAATGAGAACCAAGCATTGCCGCCTAAAACTTGTTCGATTGAGCGGTTAGTAACTATGAAAGACGATGTACAGAAGGTCCTTGCGGGAGAAAAAACGGCTACACGCCGAAATGGCCGCTATGCCGACCCAGGAGAGATGATGACGCTTGAAGGGCGCCAGTTTGTGGTTGAAAAGGTCTATTCGCAGAGCTTAGGTGAATTGACAGATGATGACGCCCGCCGCGAGGGCTTCGAAACCGTTGAGGAATATAAGCAAACGATTCTTTCTTATCATAAAGGCATGCCTTGGCTGCCGCAGATGCGCGTCTGGGTTCATGAATTCCGCCCTGTTCAAGAATAGTAATCCGTGAAAAAATGGTCCATTACTTGTATATGGACCATTTTTTTTATTGGTACAAACTATTTGATTGTTTTACTACGATATTCGAAATTATAATAGCATTACTACAATTGGCAAATCGTATGGGGTGGGATGATGAAGTTTTTATCAAAATACATAAAGACCTATTGGAAGTCGTTTAGCATTGCCGTTCTTTTTCTCACCTTTGAGGCCATTAGTGATTTGATGCAGCCTACGATAATGGCAAAAATTATTGATGTAGGTGTTGTGAATCGGGATATTCATTATGTTTTAAAAATGGGCGGACTAATGCTGCTGATTACAGCCTTTGGGGCTGTGAGTGCGTCAACTAGAAGCGTCATTGCCAGCATTGTATCGCAAAATTTTGGGACAGAATTGCGCTCGGATTTGTTTAAAAAGGTTCAATCGCTCTCGTTCAAAAATCTTGATAAATTTGACCGTGCCTCGTTAATCACCCGCCTGACAAACGATGTGACCCAAGTCCAGGTGTTTGTGAATGGGTTAATGCGCATTTTTGTAAAGGCACCATTAGTAGCAATTGGCGGCCTTGTTATGGCGACGCGGTTAAACCTGCATTTATCAGTGGTATTAGCGGTGGTCGTGCCGATTGTTGCCCTCTTTATCGTTCTTAATTTACGCCTGGGCTTTCCGCGTTTCTCCAAGGTGCAACAGGCATTAGACCAGGTCAACTCGGTGATGAGGGAATACTTATCGGGTGTCCGTGTGGTCAAGGCCTTTAATCGCTTTGATGTGGAAATGGGCAAGTTTTCAAAGGCAAATGATCATTTTAAACATCAATCCATCGCCGCAGGACGCCTCATGGCAACCTTTAGCCCAGCGATTATGCTGACTGTAAATCTTGGCATTGTCGTCGTTCTGTGGATTGGCGGCCTTGGTGTCGATTCAGGTGAAATTCAAGTCGGCCATATCATTGCCTTTATTAACTATATGACGCAAATTTTATTTTCCTTGATGATGATTTCGATGGTTTTTAATATGTTTGTCAGGGCAAAGGCATCAGCCGGCCGGATCGATGAGGTGTTTTTACAAAAAGATTCTCTTACATGGGAGCCGGAGGCCTTACCGCCGCATCACGCTGAAAAAGGGAGAATAGATGTTGAAAATGTGACCTTCTCTTATGAAGGAACAAGCGGCGAGCCTATCTTAAAAAATATTAATTTCACTATTCTCCCAGGCGAAACGGTTGGCATTATTGGCTCAACTGGATCGGGAAAAAGTACGCTAGTAGGGCTGATCCCTCGTTTCTATGATGTGACGAGCGGCATTATTAAAGTAGATGGTCAAGATATTAAACAGATAAACCCGAAACATCTTAGGGACAAAATTGCGATTGTTCCGCAAAAGAATATCTTGTTTACGGGCAGTGTGGCGGACAATATTCGCTGGGGTAAAGAGGATGCCACACAAGAAGAGGTAGTGGCGGCGGCAACCATTGCTGGTGCCAATGACTTTATTGTGGCCTCACCAGAAGGCTATCAAACAAGTATTGGTCAGAGCGGCGTTAACTTTTCAGGCGGCCAGAAACAGCGGATTTCGATTGCACGAGCATTAGTCAAAAAGCCGAATATCTTAATCTTAGATGATAGTACAAGTGCTGTTGATGTCGCAACAGAGGCGAAAATTAAAGCCGCTTTGAAAAAATATGCAAACGGACTTACCTGTATATTAATTGCACAGCGAATCACTTCGATTATGGATGCTGATAAAATTATCGTTTTGGACCAAGGTGAACTTGTCGGCGTTGGCACTCATCGCAAATTAATCGAGGAATGCCGGGTTTATCAAGAAATCTATCAATCACAGTCGGGTAAGGAGGTTTTGTAAGATGTCAAAAAGTACAGAGCAATCACCCAGCACCCCTCCTCCCCTTCGGCCTGGCGGTGCCCACCGCCTGCGCGGCCCGGTTGTAAAACCGAAGAACTTTAAAGGCACCCTGAAGCGCCTTTGGGATTATTTTGGTCATGAGCGAAAAATGCTCGGATTGATCTTTTTCTTTATTATCATTGATGCCATCCTTATGCTCCTCGCCCCGTTTTTAATCGGGAAGGCGGTTGATGCGATGAGCCTTCATAGTGGTAAAGTTGATTTTAATTTTCTAGAAATCATGATTGTCATCTTAACTTGTGCGTATGTTGCCGATGCTGCCCTCACCTTTTTACAAGGATGGCTGATGGCTGGTGTGGCCCAGCGGGTTGTCAAACGGCTAAGGGATGCCTTGTTTCGGAAGCTGCAAAAGCTGCCAGTTTCCTTTTTTGATTCGCGGACACATGGGGAATTGATGAGCCGGCTATCAAATGATGTCGATAACATTAGTAATACGATTTCTCAATCAGCTACGCAATTAATGTCTGGTGTGGTCATCATTGCAGGATCATTAATCATGATGGTCTATTTAAGCCCTGTTTTAACTCTGGCCAGTTTAATTACGGTACCGCTTGTTTTTCTACTAACAAAGACGATTGCCAAAAGAACGAGTGTCTTATTTAAAAACCAACAAATACAGCTTGGGCAATTGAATGGCCATATTGAGGAAACGATTTCCGGCATAGAAGTTGTCAAAGCCTTTAATCACGAAGATAAGGTTATCACTGAGTTCGATGTGGTCAATAAGAAGCTGCGCGATGTTGGCCTTAAGGCACAAATTTGGTCCGGCTTTTTGATGCCGATTATGAACGTCATTAATAACCTTGGCTTTGCGATTGTGGCAGTCATTGGCGGCATTCTTGCTGTCAAAAGCTTAATTACCGTTGGGGCGATTGCAAGCTTCCTTACCTATTCGCGCCAATTTGTCAGGCCGCTAAATGACTTAGCCAATATTTTTAATATCCTTCAGTCTGGCGTTGCTGGGGCAGAGCGGGTTTTTGAAGTGATTGATGAACAAGAAGAGCCTGCCGACCGTCCACATGCAATTGCCTTGGAGCATCCGAAGGGCCATGTCGTCTTTGAAAATGTCAGTTTTGGCTACCGATCAGATGTACCAATTTTAAAAAATGTCAGCTTTGAGGCAGAGGTAGGCAGCAGTACAGCCTTGGTAGGGCCAACCGGGGCTGGAAAAACGACAATCGTCAACCTGCTGACAAGATTCTACGATGTGACAGAAGGTAGAATCTTACTTGATGGTCGAGATATTCGCGATTATACAAGGGATAGCTTGAGGAAATGCTTTGGCTTCGTTCTTCAGGATACGTACTTATTTTCCGGAACTATCAAGGAAAATATTAAATATGGGAATCCAGATGCTACCGATGAAGACGTTGAACAGGCAGCGAGAATGGCCAATGCTGAGGTGTTTATTAACAGACTACCTAACCAATATGATACAGTTTTATCGGAAAATGGCGGTAACCTCAGCCAGGGACAACGGCAGCTGCTCGCGATTGCCAGGGTGATGTTAGCCAAACCCGCCCTGCTCATCTTAGATGAGGCGACAAGCAGTATTGATACAAGAACAGAGCTCCATATTCAAGAAGCCTTGTTAAAACTAATGGCGGAACGGACAAGTTTTATCATTGCCCATCGGTTAAATACGATTCGTGATGCCGATACCATTATGGTAATCGATAACGGGCAAATTATTGAAAAAGGAAACCACGACGTGTTAATAAACGCGCAAGGTCGATATTATCAGATGTTTTTTAATCAATTTAAAAATGTGGAAGGTGCCTAGATGAAAGGCATAGAAGAACGAACCTCTCCTCTTCTATGTTGTTGTAGAGTATAAAAGTAGTGACAAGTGTAAAGACAGTTGATAAAATATCTATGTTTGATAGTTTTATCCCCTTTACTTAAATTAATAGGTTCTAGGGAATAATGTATATAACTGTTACAGCATAGGGGGATTTGGATGAAAAATAAAAAAGAAATATCAGAGCGCAGGCTGCTGGGGATTGCAGGAATGGGCTGGATGTTTGATGCCATGGATGTGGGGATGCTCAGCTTCATCATTGCGGCCTTAAAGGTTGAATGGGATTTAACGCCAGGGCAGATGGGCTGGATTGGCAGCATCAATTCCATTGGGATGGTCGCAGGGGCCCTTATTTTTGGATTAATGGCTGACCGAATCGGACGGAAAAATGTCTTCATCATTACCTTATTATTATTTTCAGTGGGCAGCGGCGCTTCGGCCTTTAGTGCGTCCTTAGCAGTATTCTTAGTATTTCGATTTATCATTGGTGCAGGTCTAGGCGGGGAGCTTCCTGTCGCCTCAACGCTTGTTTCAGAGAGTGTTTCCGCGGATAAGCGCGGCAGGATTGTCGTGCTGCTCGAAAGCTTTTGGGCAGTCGGCTGGTTAGTGGCAGCCGTCATTTCGTATTTCATCATTCCGAAATTTGGCTGGCAGGTGGCCTTGTTTATTAGTGCATTGCCAGCTTTATATGCCTTATACTTACGCATGGGGCTTCCAGATTCACCTCGATTTACAGCAGTAAAGGATAAGCAAAGAATCTCGGTTATTCAAAGTCTAAAGCAATTATGGTCTAAGGATTATGGGCGTCAAACGGCGATGTTGTGGATTGTTTGGTTTTGTGTCGTCTTTTCCTATTACGGGATGTTTTTATGGCTTCCAAGTGTGATGACTATGAAGGGCTTCAGCTTAATTAAAAGCTTTGAATATGTGCTAATCATGACGCTGGCTCAGCTGCCAGGCTATTTTACCGCGGCATGGGCAATCGAAAAATTCGGCCGGAAGTTTGTATTAGTCATCTATTTAATTGGTACAGCCTTAAGTGCGTATTTTTTTGGAAATGCCGATTCAACAGCTATGTTGATGACGGCAGGTATTCTGTTATCGTTCTTTAATCTCGGTGCTTGGGGTGGATTATATGCCTATACGCCTGAACAGTATCCAACCATTATTCGTGGAACGGGAACGGGTATGGCAGCAGCGGTCGGTCGGATCGGCGGCGTTTTAGGACCATTACTAGTAGGGAATCTTGTTGCCAAGCACGTTTCGCTTTCGACAATTTTTATGATCTTTTGTATATCTGTTCTAATCGGGGCTTTTGCTGTCTTCTTTTTGGGAAAAGAGACGAAAAATAAAGAATTAATATAGTAATTGTTAGAGGAGATTCCGTATTTGGGGTCTCCTTTTTGTTTGATGAACGATGGAACATATTCAACCAAAATATTTAAAACTTAACTTTCTAGCAGTTGTAAAGTAAATCCTTTCACGCTTTATTATATTAAAGCGTATTCTCCAGGAAATAATTATTTTTGTTATATTGCAAATTATTTTAACATAATTTATAATTTGACTAGACGAACCCCTAAATATTATGTACAATGTTTTCAGAATATTATATCTTTTTAAAACAGTTGGACAACGGTAGTGGGAAAATTTCTAAGAAAAATTGGGGGTAAGTCGATGAGGAAAAAGAGATTAGCTGGTATTTGTATGTCATTTATGGTTGCAGCAGGTGTTTTGGCAGGATGTAATTCAAGTGCAAGTGGTGATGGGGAAAAAGGCGGCACGATTAAGATCGGCGCTAACTTAGAACTATCTGGCGGGGTAGCTTCTTATGGCCAATCCGCAAAAGAAGGTATTGAATTAGCGATTGAGGAAATCAACAAAGAGGGCATCGATGGCAAAAAACTAGAGTTAGTTACGGTTGACAATAAATCGGATGCTGCCGAAGCCACAAACGGTGCGATCAAACTTGCCAGCCAAGATAAGGTCGCAGCCATGATTGGTGCGGCAACAAGTACCAATACACTGGCACAAGTGCAGATTGCCCAAGATAACAAAATTCCTTTAATCACACCAACTGCAACAAACGCGACAATTACAAATAAAGATGGTAAGTTAAATGACTTTGTCTTCCGTACTTGCTTCATTGACCCATTCCAAGGTACCGTTGCAGCGAACTTCGCCAGCAAAGATTTAAAGGTTAAGACTGCGGCCATTCTGATCGATAGCTCAAGCGACTACTCGAAAGGTCTTGCAGCTTCTTTTAAAAAGTCATTTACTGAAAATGGCGGAAAAATTGTCAAAGAAGAAGCTTATGTGGCAAAGGATACAGATTTCCGTGCTACCTTAACCAATATAAAAGCAGCCAATCCCGAATATGTATTCGTTCCTGGTTTTTATGAAGAAGTCGGGTTGATTATCAAACAGGCTCGTGAGCTTGGCATAACTGTACCAATGATGGGTGGTGACGGTTGGGACTCTCCTAAACTAGTAGAAATTGCAGGAGCAGATCCACTGAATAACACATATATTACAAATCACTATTCATCAGGTGATAGTGACAAGAAGGTTCAAGAATTTGTTACAGCATTCAAAGCCAAATACAACGGTAAATCTCCGGATGCCTTTACCGCCCTTGGATATGATACTGTGTACTTCGTTGCAGATGCCATTAAGCGTGCAGGAAGCAGCGATCCTACGAAAATTCAAAAGGCACTTGCTGAAACAGATGGTTTAGAACTTGTTTCAGGAAAAGTAAAGCTTGATAAAAACCATGATCCAATTAAAGCCGCCGTTATCCTTGAGTACCAAAACGGTGAACAACAATTTAAGACTAAGATTAATCCTTAATAGAAAAGCGGAAGCACCTGACAAATCCAATAGTTTGCCAAAGGGATAGGGAGCGTGACGTCTCCCTATTCCCCTTTTCAAAAGAAATGCACGTTTCCCAACATGCCAACCTTGTTTAACTATAATTTTAAAAGAACGTTGAAGACCGTCCAAAGGAGTGTAAGACATATGGAAATCATACAGCAGCTTGTTAATGGAATATCCTTGGGCAGTATTTATGCATTAATTGCCTTGGGGTATACGATGGTATATGGGATTGTAAAACTGATTAACTTTGCCCATGGAGACGTCTTCATGGTCGGGTCCTTTATTGGTTTTTATTCCATTACTGTACTAGATTTAGGATTTTTTCCAGCATTACTGATTTCGATGGTCGCTTGTGCAATCTTTGGTGTCCTCATTGAAAGGATTGCCTATAAGCCACTGCGAAACGCTACAAGAATTGCCGCCCTTATTACAGCAATTGGGGTATCATTATTTATCGAATATGGAACCATTTATATTCGCGGCGCACAGCCTGAAGCCTATCCAAGCGGGTTGGTTCCGTTGAAAAGTTTAGAGATTTTTGGTGTGAAAATTAGTGGACAGTCCATTCTGATTTTAGGAACATCACTTGTTCTAATGGTCCTTCTTCAATTTATTGTTCATAAAACAAAAATCGGCAAAGCCATGCGTGCCGTATCGCATGATATGGATGCTGCGAGGCTGATGGGGATTAATGTGAATAACACAATCTCTGCCACATTTGCAATCGGTTCTGCTCTCGCTGGTGCAGCTGGAGTCATTTTTGGAATGTATTATACAAAAATTGAACCACTAATGGGAATTATCCCAGGATTGAAAGCTTTCGTTGCCGCGGTATTAGGCGGAATCGGGATTATCCCAGGAGCGATGGCGGGTGGATTAGTTTTAGGTGTTATTGAATCACTTGTAAGCGCCGCTGGCTATTCACTATGGCGTGATGGCGTAGCATTTGTTGTCCTTATTTTAATTTTAATTTTCAGGCCTTCAGGTTTATTTGGTAAAAATGTCAGGGAAAAGGTTTAGGGGGTGGCTTAAGCGATGAATATATTTAAACAAGCGAAGTTTTTCTGGACAACAATCGTTTTAGCCGTTATTTTTTCAGTCGTGATGCAATTTTTAATCGTGGGTGGCACATTAAATCAATTTTATGTAAATACCCTGTTTTTTATCGGCATTAATATTATTTTATCGGTTAGTCTTCATTTAATTATTGGGGTCACAGGACAGTTTTCGATTGGACATGCTGGCTTTCTAGCCGTTGGTGCGTATGCTTCGGCGATTATGACAATGAAATTGAGCCTGCCATTCCCAGTTGCTTTATTAACAGGTGGTGTCGCCGCCGCCGTAGCGGGGCTTATTATCGGGATCCCAACCTTACGACTAAAAGGCGATTATCTAGCCATTGCCACACTTGGCTTTGGTGAGATTGTTAGAATTGTATTTTTAAATATTGATTATGTCGGCGGGGCAAGTGGAATGACTGTCTCCCATTTAACAACCTGGCCATGGTTAGTAGGCTGTGTTATCTTTACGATCTTAGTAATTGCTAACTTTACGAATTCGACACATGGACGTGCCTGTATTTCGATTAGAGAAAATGAAATTGCCGCCGATGCGATGGGGATCAATACGACCTATTATAAAGTTACCGCTTTTGCACTTGGTGCCTTTTTTGCGGGAATTGCCGGCGCCTTGTATGCACATAATTTTTACATTATCCAGCCAACCAACTTTGGCTTTTTGAAATCATTTGATATTTTAATTTTTGTGGTACTTGGTGGTTTGGGCAGTATGTCTGGTGCGGTGATTGCTGCCATTCTGTTAACCATTATTTCAACTTACCTTCAAAGTTATCCAGAAATACGGATGGTTATTTATAGCTTAGTCCTAATTGTGATGATGCTTTATCGTCCACAAGGTTTAATGGGCACAAAAGAAATTACCTCACTCTTTAAATTTGGTAAATCCGCTAAAGGAGGAGTACAGCATGACAGCAAAAACACAATTGCTTAAAGTAGAAAATGCCGGAATCCGATTTGGCGGCTTAAAGGCTGTTTCTGATGTCAATCTGGAATTAAAACAAGGTGAACTTGTCGGATTAATTGGACCAAACGGGGCCGGTAAGACGACGTTTTTTAATCTCTTAACAGGGGTATATGTTCCCACGGAGGGAAGCATTTCCTTAGATGGCGATAAACTAAATGGTCTTGCACCATATAAAATTACGAAAAAAGGAATCAGCAGGACCTTCCAAAATATCCGGTTGTTTAGTGAACTGTCTGTACTTGATAATGTTAAGGTGGCCTATCATTCTCTTGCTAAGCATTCAATTTTTAGTTCGATCTTCCGCCTCCCTTCCCACTTTTCAGGTGAGCGAGAAATGGAAGAAAAGGCAATTGAGTTCTTAAAAATTTTTAAACTTGATGGGGTTATGCACGAGACTGCAAAGAATCTGCCATATGGTCAGCAGCGCCGGCTGGAAATTGCCAGGGCACTTGCCGCAAATCCAAAGTTATTGCTGCTTGATGAACCAGCGGCCGGGATGAATCCACAGGAAACTGAGGAGCTCATGAATTTAATTGCGTTAATCAGAGAGAAATTTAACCTGACCATTCTATTAATTGAACATGATATGCTCCTTGTAATGGGTGTATGTGAGCGAATTTATGTGCTAGATCACGGTCAATTGATTGCCAATGGTACACCAGAACAGATTAGACATAATCCAAAAGTCATCGAAGCGTATCTTGGCGAGGAGGTCTCTTAAATGCTTAAAATTAATGATATCAATGTGTACTACGGCAATATTCATGCATTAAAGGGCGTTTCCCTAGAAATCAATCAAGGAGAAATTGTTACCTTGATTGGTGCAAATGGGGCCGGAAAAAGTACGCTGTTAAAAACTATTTCTGGTTTATTAAAGCCAAAAAATGGTGAAATTTTATTTGAAAATGAACATGTTGCAGGGAAGGTTGCTCAATCGATTGTGAAGCGGGGAATTTCTCAAGTTCCAGAAGGAAGACGTGTATTTTCTAACATGTCCGTTGAGGAGAATCTAGAATTAGGGGCCTATTTACGAAAAGATAAAAAGGGTATCCGCGAAGATTTTGAAAAGGTTTTTACGTTATTTCCCCGCCTAGAGGAGCGTCGAAAGCAGCTATCAGGGACTCTGTCAGGTGGTGAGCAGCAAATGCTTGCAATGGGACGGGCTTTAATGGCAAGACCGCGTCTTTTGCTATTGGACGAGCCATCAATGGGTCTTGCCCCGCTGTTAGTTCAAACCATTTTCCGGATCATTGAAGAAATCAATAAAACGGGTACAACCATTCTTCTCGTCGAGCAAAATGCCAATATGGCACTGTCCATTGCCGACCGGACCTATGTAATTGAGACAGGAAAAATTGTCGCTGCCGGTACGGCTAAGGAACTTAGTCAAAGTGATCAAATCAGGGCTGCCTACCTGGGTGGACATTAAAAAGGTGTTGGGGACAAACCCAACACCTTTTCCTATTATATTTTTATTTTCCTCTGTTCAGGGTCCAGCTGGAATTGCTGGCGTCGTTTCGGACTTAAGAGCTGCCTGATTTTAATAAGATAATCCTCATAAAGCTGCTCCATTCCTACTAATGCAAGCGAAAAAAAGTTTGCGTAATTCTTCTGTACCTCCCACTTTAATTCGTTTTTTCCACAGATGCTATATTTATTCAATTCCTCAATTTCCTTTTGAATTTTTGCCAGTTCCATAGCCTGTTCAGCTTCTGGAAGGGCAAGGACGTAATCAATCTTTTCAATATAAGCTCTTGATTTTTCAATTTTTTCCTTTATGTCCTGATACCCTTCTTGGTCGATGAGTTTATATTTTAATTTAAAGTCATTTAGCTTTTCCGCTGCTTCATAGGTGGAATTGACAATGTCATCCCGTGTCATATCTTTCGTTTCATAGCTGAGCATATGCTTCCAGGATGGCTGGGTAATCGCCTTGTGGTGGTCCTCTAGTGTATGACAGAATTTCTTATAGCCATGGATTTCCGGATGTTCAAAAGCCGGGCTCGCAGGGTCTAGGAATGGTGCCAGTGGTGCAACAAAGTAAAAAATTCTTGGGTCCTTCTCACAAGCTAGATGAATGGTTTCGCAAAAATCAATGTTATCTACCGCACTTTGATAGGTCTGCCCTGGAATTCCGACCATGAAGAACAGGTCAATTTTTTTACAGCCATGTTTCAAGGCAAAATTAAGAGAATCAATCACCTTTTGATTCGTGCAGCTGAATTTTCCATTATAGCGTCTAATTTTTTCATCATGAGTTTCAAGCGTGATTTCAATACTATATTTTGGCACACTATCATTGATTAATTTAAAATATTCTTCATCGGCATATTGGAACAATTCGAACACAATTTCATTTTTAAGGTTGAGTTTTTTCAAGCAGCTGAAAAACTCATGATAATAGTCACGGCCGCCCTGGCGAAGGTCATGCAGGATAAAGATTGGTGCCCGGCTGAAACGTGAAATAAATTGAATGTCCCCGGCAAGCTTGGCTGGTGACCGTAATGCCAGCGAATTTCGGTTACAGTTTTGATCATAAGCATCTTTGGAACCACCGCAGATGAGGCAGTTCTGCGTACAGCCCCTTGCGGTTAACAACGCCGTATTTGGATATTGGAGCCAGCCATTGTATGGCAGCGGGTCAAGGAAATTTCGATATTTAAACACGGAGCGAATCGTGTAGCGATAGCCTGGAACATCAACATCGTCTAAATCCATTGGTACATAGGTAAGGGGATTGCAGCCGTAATCGCTTCCCTTTTTCCAGGTTAAATTAGGGATGTCAGCATAGTGGGTGTTGCCAGCTTCAATCTTATTCATAAGCAGCAGCATCAGCTTTTCGGTGGAATCACCGCGCAGGACGAAGTCAATAAAGGGATATTCAATCAATTCTTTTTGATAATAAGTAGCCGATAAGCCGCCAAAAATCATGGGAGTGTCTGGATGGAGTTTCTTGACGATCTTTGCCAGCTCGATACTGCCATGGGCATGTGGGAGCCAGTGGAGGTCAATCCCGAAGGCTTTTGTTTTAATTTTTCTCAGTTTTGCTTCGACATCAAATTTTTCACTCATCAGCATCCGGTTGGCAATATTAATAATTTTTACCCGCAGTCCGTACCTTTCTAAATAATCAGCGATACTCGTCAAACCGATTGGATACATTTCAAACACGGGCGATGACGGGACCACGTCACTGATCGGACCGGCAAGTAAAGCATTTTTTCTAAAATCATAAACACTTGGTGCATGTAATAAGACTAAATCATATTTCATTGATTTCACCTCAATGGAACCATCTATTTCTCTTAATTTAAGTTTACTATAGTCAGGGATTAATAGAGTGACAAACGGGTGACAGAAATTGGGTGATTTTGTGTATTTTTCCGATAATCTGCTATGATGATTCACATAGCTGGAACGTATTAAATATGGAGGGGTTTGGATAGATGGCACAGACAAAAACAAATGCAATGCGAATACTCGATGCAAAGAAAGTCGAATATGAAATGCATACTTACGACAATAAGGATGGAAAAATTGATGGTATTTCGGTAGCGGAGAAAATTGGCAGAGATCCTAGGGAAGTTTATAAGACCCTTGTTGCTCAAGGCCAAAGTAAAAATATATATGTATTTGTCATCCCAGTTGCGGAAGAATTAGACTTGAAAAAGGCGGCCAAGGCTGCTAGCGAAAAGAACATGGACATGCTGCCCGTCAAGGATATTCAAAAATGGACGGGATATATCCGCGGCGGCTGTTCTCCGATTGGAATGAAAAAGGAATATAAGACGTTTATTGATGAGAGCTGTCAGTCACTCAATCAGATCGTCGTCAGTGGCGGGAAAATCGGTGTGCAAATCGTATTGGACCCGATGAAAGTAATGGAATTAACCAATGCAGAAACCGTCCAATTAACAAAATAAGACCTGGACTAACAAACAGTGTTTTTTTACTGCACGTTTATGTAAGATAAAATTTTTTAGGCACTCACCTACTATAGGCAAGAGCATAAGATAATGTGAACAGCGAAAACGCTTGCTAAGCATTAGGATTGCAGGGAGCTTCGTTTATTTCAAAAAACTTATGATTTGTTTGAAAAGAGTCTTGCCTTTATCAAGCCCCCCTATGGGTGAAGGTGAAGGCTAATTCGATTCGCTAAAAGGGAGTGTTGATGAGTGGCGGGAAAAATCAAAAATTATTTTGCCGGCGGGAATACTGCGCGTGGCTTTTATAGTCTTTATGACTCAAATCTGCAAGGATTAGACCGGTTATTTATCCTAAAAGGCGGTCCAGGAACAGGTAAATCCTCATTAATGAAGAAAATCGGCCATGAATGGGTCGAGAAAGGGTATGATATCGAGTTTCTCCATTGTTCATCTGATAATGACTCCATTGATGGAGTACTCATTCCTAGGTTAAAGGTGGGAATTGTTGACGGCACGGCGCCGCATGTCATTGAGCCCAAGGCACCTGGGGCAGTCGAAGAATATATTAACCTTGGTGAAGCCTGGAATGCCCGTGCACTGAGCGTGCAGAAAACTGTCATTCAAAAGCTGACCAACCAGATTAGTGCATCCTTCCAAAAGGCCTATGCAACCTTTAAGCAAGCGTTGGAAATTCATGACGATTGGGAAAAAATTTATATTAATAGTATGAATTTTAAAAAGGCAGACCAATTGACGAATAAGCTAATCGATTCCTTTTTTGGAAAAATGAAATTAAATAAAGTGCCAGATGTGCGCCATCGTTTCTTAGGTGCAGCGACGCCAAAGGGAGCAGTCGATTACGTTCCGAATTTAACAGAGGAAATACCGAAGCGCTATTTCATTAAAGGGCGTCCAGGTTCTGGAAAATCGACGATGCTGAAAAAGCTGGCAGCGGCTGGTGAGGAGCGCGGGGTTGATGTAGAAATCTATCATTGTGGTTTTGATCCTTATAGCCTCGATATGGTTATTTTCCGGGAACTAGGCGTGGCTATTTTTGATAGTACGGCCCCGCATGAATATTTCCCAAGCCGTGATGGCGATGAAATTATCGATATGTATGAGATTTTAATTGAGCAGGGGACAGACGATCTTTTTGCCGATATTATCAGTAAAATTGCAGCAAGATATAAAAATAAAATGACCGAAGCGACAAGCTATCTCGCTAAAGCAAAGTCGCTCCATGATGAACTGGAAGAAATATATGTGGCGGCGATGGATTTTGCCGTTGTGGAAAAGATACAGGCGAAAATTGCTGGGGAAATAAATGATCTGGCGAATGCCAAAGTGTAATAAATCTGGGTGCCGGTAATCATGCCGGCACCCAGATTTATTATTTTTTCTTCTTTTGAGTGTGATTACTTTTTTTCCCTTTGCTATTATCACCGCTCACAAATTCTGTTGCAAACTCAGCTTCTGCATGCCCTGCCTGCGGAGAGTTTTGATTGCGGCTGCCTTTATTGATTTTCTTTGTCATTTTGGAATCCCTCCTTTTCTGGTAATGTTAGTTTGGCATCGGCTGAGTGGGTTATGCCATTAATTTAAAGGTTAAAATGGAAGAAGGTAGAATTATTACATAGGGTAACGATTTGGAGAGGATTGATGGTATTGTCAGCAGGTATAGCTTTATTGACAAAATTATTCGAAGAAAACGCAAATCCAGCAAATGCAGAACCAATGCAGAAGTATATGAAGGGTCACTTTCCCTTCTTTGGGATTAAGTCTCCTTTACGTAAAGAATTAGAAAAGCGTTTTTTTAAGGAAACAGAGATCTTAAAAGAGCCCTTTAATCAAGAAGTGATAGTAGAGCTTTGGGGGAAAAATGAAAGAGAATACCAATATACGGCCCTAGTCTACATGGAAAAATCATTGAAAAAGCTGCAAAAAGCGGATTTGCCCTTTATGGAGCACTTAATTACAACGAAATCCTGGTGGGATACCGTGGACGCCATCGCCCCCAAGCCTGTTGGGAAAATTGCTGCTACTTTTCCACATGTCGTGGTGGAAACAATTGATGGCTGGTCCATACATGATAATATGTGGCTGCGTAGAGCCGCCCTCCTTTTTCAATTGAAATATAAACAGAATACGAATGAAGAGTTGCTCTATCAATACATACGGCAAAATGCTAACAGTAAGGAATTTTTTATCCAAAAGGCGATTGGCTGGGCATTACGGGAATACTCGAAAACCAATCCAGCGTCTGTAAAGCAGTTTATCGAAAGTCAGCCGTTAGCCCCTCTAAGTGTTCGTGAAGGAAGTAAATATGTGGGCTAAGCTTTCTGGGCATGAAAGTTTGTCGGTTCATGTTAGAATGGCACTATTAAGAAATGTGAAACGATGATTAGTGTGAAATCCACAAGTTGTCGGGTGCTGGAACTAGACCGTTATCAACAAACATAACCTATGAAAATAGAGAAGGTGGGACAGCATGATTAAATGTATTGCGTCAGACATGGATGGGACTTTATTAAATTCAGTTCAACAAATTAGTAAGGAAAATAAGGGAGCCATCTTAAAAGCACAATCCCAAGGCGTTGAATTTGTTGTGGCCACAGGCAGGTCCTATCAGGAGGCCACCTACGTTTTATCTCAAGCAGGTCTATCCTGCCCAGTTATTTGCGTGAATGGTGCCGAGATTCGCTCGAGCGAAGGAGAAATTCTTTCTGCCACCCCTCTTAGTAAGCCAATGGCACGAGAGATAGCGGCGAAACTAACTGAAAATGACGTCTACTTTGAGATTTACACCGATAAGGGTGCCTACACGGTTGACCCCGATAAGGCTGTGTCGATTCTTGTGGATATTATTGTCAGTGCTAACCCCGAAGTGAACCGCGAGGAGATCACCTATGCTGCCGGAGCAAGATTGCGTGATGGCTTGATCCACCAGATTGAGAATTATGAAATTCTGTTTGCGGATGAAGACTTCCAAATCTATAAGGTGCTCGCCTTCTCTTTTGATGCTAGCAGACTTGAAGCAGCAAGTAAGGCACTGGTCGATTTCCCTGAACTAGCTGTATCCTCTTCAGGCCATGAAAACCTTGAAATTACCAATAAACAAGCCCAAAAGGGAATTGCCCTTGAGACATTTACTAAAGCAAATGGAATCGAATTGGCTGAGACAATGGCGATTGGCGATAATTTTAACGATGTATCGATGTTCGAGCGGGCAGGGAGATCGATTGCAATGGGGAATGCCAACTATGAGATAAAATCCCTATGCGATGATATCACCGATACAAATGAAGAACACGGAGTAGCGAAGGCAATTCTCGACGTTTTATAAGGAGTGCCGATTGAAGTGCGTTATTCGCTGATAGAGAGGCGTTATCCGCTGATAGGCGCACGCTGTCCGCCGATTGAAACTCGTTTCGCTGATAGAGAGGCGTTATCCGCTGATTGGAGTGCACTATCCGCTGATAGGCACACGCTATCCGCCGATTGAAACTCGTTTCGCTGATAGAGAGGCGCTATCCGCTGATTGGGGTGCACTATCCGCTGATAGGCAAACGCTATCCGCCGATAGGCACTCGTTTCGCTGATTAGGAGGCGTTATCCGCTGATTGGAGTGCGTTATCCGCTGATAGGCGCACGTTAACCGCCGATTGGAGCCCGCAATCCGCCGATTGACACTCGTTTCGCTGATAGAGAGGCGCTATCCGCTGATAGGCGCACGCTATCCGTCGATAGGCACTCGTTTCGCTGATTAGGAGGCGTTATCCGCTGATAGGAGTGCGCAATCCGCTGATAGGCACACCTTAACCGCCGATTGGAGCCCGCTATCCGCTGATTAGCACACGTCATCCGCCGATTGAGGCGCCAAGCAGAAAAGTCCTTCAACAAACCCCGCCCGTTAAGCCTGCCACCCCTAAAGGATCTCAATTTTTAACGAGTTTACCTGTGTGACGAGCAGTTCTTCGCATTTTTGCTGGGCTAAATAGATAATTTCCTGCTCACCGACAGTTGGATTTTCCTTTTTAACCTGTTCAATCAAGTCTTTCTTGACCTTTTGGGAAAGAACAATCATCGTATACTGCTGCTTTTCTGTGGCCCAAAACTTTTCTTCGCCGTAGCTGCTAATTAATTTTTTGGCGGCTTCATACTGATTATATTGAGCGCGTACTTTACTAAGAACTTCATCAATTTCTGTAGTTGTTGCCTGATGGCCCTTCTCCACTGCAAGCATGGCCTTCGAGCGGAGGCGGATAATTTGGGTTAATAACTGGTTTTTATCTTCGTTGATCTTTTCTTGTGAGTCCAAATAGGCTAACTCTTCTTCTAACTGCTTGCCGCTATATTTTCCTTTGGCGGCCTCGCGGTTAATCTCCAGTTGAAGCTGATTAATCAGTTTATAAAAATCGACATCCTCATTGGTAATCCAATCCCCATTAAGTTTCGCAACCCCTTCAGGCTTTGTCACATTCATATCAATGACCTTTTCTGAACTCCCACCGTCCTTTTCTACTGTAAAGGCTGCTTCATATTTGCCGCTCATTGGGAGTGCCACATTCCCGAGAAAGCCGAAGTAGAGCCCCTCTTCTACATAGGGATTTGAATGAAAAAAGAGAGAGAAAGCCGAAGTAGAGCAGCTTAGCAAAGACAAATCCTACAAAAAAACTCTTCCCAAAATAAAAAGCCCTCCATGAATGAAGGGCTTTTCCTAGGCAAATTTGTAGGTCCAAAAACGTTCGTTATTAACCCAGACCATCATTTGCGGATCTTGATTTTTTAGTTTTTCTTCCATATCTATAAGCATTAGCTCTGTCTGCGACCGGTGGGCCCGGATAGCGGCCAGTTTCTTATCAGCAACAGCAGTGATATCGTTGATAATGTCGGCTTCGCCAAGCTCCTCAACACAATTATTGGAGAAGGCGGAGCAGTGTAAGGTCGGCCGTGCGGCAGCAGGCATTTTTTCAACAGCTCTGACGACGGCTGCACCAGTGGCATCATGATCTGGATGGACGGCGTAGCCTGGATAAAAGGTGATAATCAGGGAAGGATTCACTTCATCAATGATGGCAGAAATCGTATTGGTCAGTTTATCCTCATCTTCAAATTCAATCGTTTTATCACGGAAACCCAGCATCCGAAGATCTTGAATACCTAAAGCATTCGCGGCTGCCTTTAATTCTTCTTTTCTAATTTTTGGAAGGTTTTCCCGATTGGTAAATGGGGGATTCCCCATATTGCGGCCCATTTCCCCTAAGGTTAAGCAGGCATAGGTGACAGGGGTTCCGTTCTGTATATGTGTCGCAATCGTCCCAGATACACCAAAAGCCTCATCATCAGGATGGGGGAAAACGACCAAAACATGTCGTTCTTTTTTCATAAATAATGCTCCTTTCGGCTGAATACTATGTAGCTCCAGCGCTTAACGGGCGCTTCCGCTTTTCTTATTCAAACGGTGTGGTGCTGATTTCTAATGCAACAGCCAGCCTTCCGGTATGGTCATGACCGGCTAATAAAAGCTGATTGTCAGCGTCAATTTCAAAATGGGTAATGCCTTCTGCATAAATCCAGCCTAGATTTATTTTTAACCCAACACGATACGGCCCAATGCCGGTTATTTTTCCTAATTCATAACGAACAAAGGCATTGCGAATATAGGCTCCAGCAGAAAAGAAAGATTGGTCGTGATGTGATGCGTAAGCACCATTGGTTGTTTCTAGGTGGATGTATACATCTTTATTTGCAAAGCTGTTGATTGCTTCTTGAACCTTTTTCATATCAACTAACTCCAAACCTAACAACTCCTTTCCCCAACTAATCCAGTAGAAGATTCTATAATCTATTCTTATTTAAGAATGTAACTATCATACTAAAACTTGTAAAAAAATGCGAAATCCATGCCTAAAGACAGGAAAAGCGGAAGCGCCCGTTTAGCGGCGTATGGACTGGAGCGCTTTGACTGAGATAAAGGAAACACGGAGAGCGTTAGCTATTCCGTGCTTGACTTATCGTAGGGAAAAGAGCGAAGTACACTAGCCGCTGGGTGCTGGAGCTGGACAATTCTCAAAGTCAAAAATTTTATACCTTCTTATCTTATAAAAAAGAGCCGAACAGTTTGGTTCGGCTCCGCCATTTACCTATTACTCGCAATCGTCGCAGTATTCGGTTTTGGCACTGCGGTATGCCCCATGCCATGTAGGACCAACAAATTCGTTTAAGCGGAAGCCCTGCTGAATCGCTGCTGACACAAATCTCTTTGACACATCGACTGCGTCATAGACATTATTGCCTTTGGCAATTTCCGCTGCGATGGCAGCTGAATTGGTACAGCCTGCTCCGTGTGTAAAGGTGGTTTGAATCTTCTCTGATTCGTAAATGCTAAATTCCTTTCCATCAAAGAGAAGGTCAATGGATTTTTCTTCGGTTTGCAGTTTGCTGCCACCTTTAATGAGGACATTTTTAGCCCCTAAATCGTGGATTTTAACAGCTGCATTTTTCATTTCTTCCAAGGTACGAGGTGTTTTAGCGCCAGCCAGCTGTCCGGCCTCAAATAAATTAGGTGTAACGACTAGAGCACGCGGCAGAAGCAGTTCACGCATGGCATCTGCCGTTTCTGGATTGAGGACCTCATCTTCTCCCTTGCAAACCATTACAGGGTCAATCACAACGCGCTCTAACAGATGTTCATCAATTTTCTTGGCTGTCAATTCAATGATTTCAACGGTTCCAAGCATGCCTGTTTTCATGCCATCAATACCAACGGAAAGTATCGTCTCCAACTGTTTTTCCAAAATATCTACATCAATCGGAAACACGTTATGGTGCCAATTTGCCTTCGGATCCATAGTTACAATGCAAGTAAGGGCGGACATTCCGTATGTACCGAGCTCCTGGAATGTCTTTAAATCTGCTTGTAACCCCGCGCCGCCGCTCGAATCTGAGCCAGCTATTGTTAATACCTTTTTAATCGACATTCTGTATTCCTCCTTGAAAATAAAACCTATTTCTTATTATAAAACAATTTAATAAATAAAACCCAGTTCATCTGTTGAACAAATTTCGTTTTTGCCCAATCAGCTAATCGTTACAAAAAAATGACAAATCCTCCATATGTACTATAAACATGTATTTAGAGTGATAAATGTTACTTTCAAAAATGTGTTCTGAACGTAGGATAAATTAAATGAATCAATTTTCCGAATGAAACCGTTTTCTATTGAGTGCTTAAAACAATAGTACATTGCTTAACTGTAAATAAGGAAAACTTCCTGAGGAGGAGGGAAAAGTATGAACCGTAAAGGTTGTCCTGATGAATATCCAATTTCCTTAATTATTAACGGCTATGAAATTGCTGTTTTTCAACTGACAAAGTACGACTTAGACGATTGGGCTTATGGATATTTGTTTTCTGAAGGGTTTATTCAAAATGCTAGTGAGATTGAGTCGATTACGATAAATGAAGATATGGGAAGCATTCACGTTGAACTTTGCTCCCTATTTGATGAGGATCAATTCTTTTCGAAAAAGAAGCATTACACTGCAGGATGCGGCAGAGGTGTCACCTTCTTCTCGATGACAGATGTCAAAAAGTTTGCCAGAGTGGCATCTAGCAAACTAGTTCCATTGAGTTATCTATTAAAGAAGCAAAGTGAATTTGCCCAAAATTCCTCACTCTACCTGGAAACAGGCGGAATGCATGGTGCTTGTATTATCGAGGAAGACGGCACGATCACGATCCGAGAAGATATTGGCCGTCACAATGCTGTCGACAAAATTATTGGCCATGCCCTAAGAAAGGGTTTATCACCCGAAAAGGTAATGTTACTAACAACTGGACGGGTTTCATATGAAATGCTCTCCAAAGCCGCTAAATTTGGCTTTCCAATTATCGGCTCCCGCACCGCCGCCACAAAGCAGGCCGTGCAGCTAGCAAAATACTTAAATATAGAGGTTGTTGGCTATTTAAGAGGGAAAATGGCCGCGATTTATACCACAGCTGGCAGAGTCAAAAATGATCTATCAAAGAAGGCAGTTTTAGAGAGAAGTATTGAAGGGGGGAATCAATAGCTTTAACCTAATCCAAGTCAGTACAAGAGAGATAATGGGAGGATCTAATCTAATATAATCATTTTTCGGGAAGGAGAATTATGATGGTTGAAATGAACTTAAATCGTCGGCAATTTTTAAAGCTATCCGGTGCCACTGCCGCTACACTTGCTGTTGTGGAACTAGGCTTTAATGAGTTAAAAGCCTATGCGAGTACAAAGGAACTCAAAATCGCCAAAGCTACTGTAACACCAACCATTTGCTGCTACTGTGGTGTCGGCTGCGGAATCCTTGTTCACACCAAGAATAATACGGTGGTTTATACGGAAGGGGATCCGGATAACCCAATTAACGAAGGTAAGCTCTGCAGTAAAGGAACCACATTAAGACAGTTATATACATCTGAAAAACGCTTAACAAAACCACTTTATCGCGCACCTGGCAGCAATAAGTGGGAAGAAAAAGAATGGGGATGGATGCTTGACACCATTGCCAAACGCACAAAGGATACTCGTGATCAATCATTTATTGAAGTAGAAAATGGAATCACTGTTAATAAAACTGAGAGAATTGCCAGCTTAGGCGGCGCAGCACTTGATAATGAAGAAACGTACTTGCTCTCCAAACTAATGAGAGGGCTTGGTGTGACGTACTTAGAACACCAGGCACGAATATGACATAGTTCAACGGTTGCCGGTCTGGCACCTACATTTGGTCGTGGAGCAATGACTAACCATTGGAATGATCTGCAGCATACTGATTGTGCATTGATTATTGGCGCTAACCCTGCGGAGAACCATCCAATCAGCTTTAGATGGTTGACAAAAGCAAAGGAAAAAGGCGGAAAGATTATCTCTGTTGACCCTCGTTATACCAGGACCTCGTCACAGTCTGATGTATATGCCGCGCTCCGCTCGGGTACGGATATTCCGTTTATCGGCGGGATGATTAAATATGCGATTGAAAACAATCTCATTCACAAAGAGTATATTGCTGAATATACAAACGCTGGTTTTATCGTGAAAGACGGCTATGATTTTAAAGATGGTCTTTTCTCAGGATATGACCAAGCAAAACGCAGCTATGATAAAACAAAATGGGCATTAGAAACTACAGAAGACGGCAAGCCTGTTGTTGATAAAACATTACAACACCCGCGTTCCGTGTTCCAATTAATGAAAAAACATTATTCCCGTTATGATGTCGATAAGGTTACAGCTGTAACAGGTACACCTAAAGAAGATTATTTGAAGGTTTGTAAAACCTTCTGTGAAACAGGTAAGGTTGGAAAAGCTGGAACGATCATGTATGCGATGGGTACAACACAGCATACAGTCGGCTCACAAAACGTCCGCATCTATGCGATCCTGCAGCTGCTTTTAGGAAACATCGGCTTACCGGGCGGCGGAATCAATGCCATGCGCGGCGAATCGAACGTTCAAGGTTCTACAGACTTTGGTTTATTATGGGATAACCTAACGGGCTATCTGGCTGCACCAAAAGCAATGGTTCCTGAACATGCAACCCTTGCAGGCTACCTGGCAAAAGAAACACCAAAAACCGGCTATTGGAGCAACAAACCAAAATTTGTCGTTAGCTTACTGAAATCTTGGTATGGCGCAGCCGCTACAAAAGATAATGAATTTGGTTATCATTTTTTACCAAAAGGAAATAAAAACTATTCTCATATTAATCTATTTAAAGCCATGTATGATGGCGGGCTTGATGGGGCTTTTCTTTTTGGAACAAACCCAGTGGTTGGCGGGCCAAATGCTGGTAAAGAAAAAGAGGCTCTTAGTAAGTTAAAATGGATGGTTGCCATTGACCTTTGGGAAACAGAAACATCGTCATTCTGGCAAAAAGAAGCTGGCAGTGACCCAGCTAAGATTAATACAGAAGTATTCTTACTTCCTGCATCGGCTTCCTTTGAAAAAGAAGGCAGTATTTCGAACAGCTCACGCTGGATGCAATACCGCTGGAAAGCAATTGATTCAAGAGGCGAAGCAAGGCCAGACCTTGATATCATTCATGAACTAGCATTAAAACTTAAAAAACTATATGCTGGCAGCACAAAATCAGCTGACTACCCCTTCTTAGCACTTGATTGGAATTATGGCACTGGGGATGTACCAGATATTGATCTAGTAGCGAAAGAAATCAATGGCTATGATCTGACAACAGGAAAGCTTTTACCTGGATTTGGCGCCCTTAAAGATGATGGAACCACTTCAAGCGGCAACTGGATTTATTCTGGCTTCTACCCTGAAGAAGGCAGAAATAAATCGAAAAATCGCGATAACAAAGATACTGGCGGCGAACATTATCTGAACTGGTCATTTGCATGGCCAATGAACCGTAGAATTATCTACAACCGTGCCGCGGCGGACCCAAGCGGTCAGCCATGGAGCAAAGAAAAGGCCGTTATCTGGTGGGATGCAGCACAGAAGAAATGGGTTGGAAACGACGTACCGGATTTTGTAGCTGCTAAAGCACCAACCGATGAAGGTGGAACAGGGGCATTCATGATGAACAAAGATGGAGTAGCCCTATTGTATGCTCCTAACATGAATGATGGTCCATTTCCTGAACATTATGAGCCATTTGAAAGCCCAATTCCAAATGCATTCTCCGGGCAAGAGATGAACCCAGCAACAGCGGTGTTTGAGGGCGACTTCAATAAAAAAGGCTACAAGGTCGACTATCCAATCGTTGCCACAACTTACCGGGTAAGTGAACACTGGCAATCTGGCTCCATGACGCGGAACCAAGAGTGGCTGTCAGAGATTGCTGGCCATATGTTTATTGAATTAAGTGAAGAACTTGCCATAGAAAAAGGCATTAAGAACAAAGACAAAGTCATTGTCAGCTCAGCACGTGGGGAAATCAAAGCCTATGCAATGGTAACTAAACGCTACAAGCCTTTTAAAATAAGAGGTAAAAAAGTGCACCAAATTGGAATGCCATGGCACTTTGGCTTTAAAGGATTTGCCACAGGAGACACTGCGAACCGCTTGACTCCACATATTGGGGATGCCAATACCATGATTCCGGAATATAAGGCATTCCTCTGTGATGTTAGGAGGGCTGAAGCATGACAAAATATGTAAAATATGTTGATGTAACAAAATGTGACGGCTGCCGTGCTTGTATGGTAGCTTGTAAAAACTGGAATGACCTTCCGGCAGAACCAACAGAGTTTCTAGGCAGTGTCCAATCCCATGTGAAAACAACAGCGGATACGTGGAATGTCTTGCAATATATCGAGCATGAGAATGGCAAAGGCGATTTAGAATACCTGTTCCGCCATTCCTCCTGCTTCCATTGTACAGATGCCGCCTGTGAAAAGGTTTGTCCAGAGAATGCCATTAGCTACACGAAATATGGAACAGTTGTCGTTGATCAAGATAAATGCGTTGGCTGCGGCTATTGCACGCAAAACTGTCCATTTGAAGTGATTTCTTTGAAAGAATACAAGGATAAAAATGGTAAAGAATACCGAAAAGCTCATAAGTGTACCATGTGTACGGACCGGATTGAAGAAGGCTTACAGCCTGCCTGCGTCACAACTTGCCACACAGGCGCCATGGAGTTTGGCGAAGAAAGTGCGATGATTAAAAAGGCAGAACAGCGTCTGAAAGAAGTGAAGGAACGTTTTCCAAATGCTATGGTGTATAACCCCCAAGGTGTCGGCGGTACGCATACGGTTTACGTTTTAGCTGAAAAGCCATCTGTATACGGTTTGCCAGAAAACCCGAAAGTGCCAACCTCTGCTGTTCTTTGGAAAGACTATGCACAGCCAATTGGGAAAGCCATGATTGGGGCAACCACGATGGCAGTTGTTGGGGCATTCATTGCAAACAGGCTATTTAATAAAGAAGGTAAAGAAGAAGATGGAGGTGGCCGCCATGAGTAAACAGCCACAGCCAAATGTGAAAATTAGACGTTTTTCTAAAGCCTTTGTTGCGGCTCACGCGGTCAACGGCCTTTCATTCTTCGCTTTGTATATTACAGCCCTGCCAATGTACACGGAGTTCTTTGACTGGTTGTATCCAGTTTTTGGCGGTCCGGCGGGTGCACGTTTGCTGCATCGAATTTTTGCGGTAACGTTTGTCCTGCCAACATTTATTTGGGTCATCTTTGACCTAAAAGGTTTTAAGCTTTGGATGAAGGAGCTTATTACATGGAAAAAGAGGGATCTCCAATTTTTTAGCGAATTTGTGAAAGAACTGTTCGGTTTTAAATTTAAGCATGTACGTCAAACATTCTTTAACGCTGGTGAAAAAATTAACTCCCTGATTCAAATCGTCACGGCCATCTTAATCATTGGTTCAGGAATCCCAATGTGGTTCCATGAATATTTCCCAAGAGCGCTCGTGCAGTGGGGCTATTTCTTCCACAACGTGGGCTTCGGCTTAGCCATTGCCGTTGTTGTCGGTCACGTTTACCTTAGCGTTGTTCATAAAAACTCAAGACCAGGATACTCCGGTGTTGTTACTGGAGAAGTTCCAGCCTGGTGGGCAAAAGAACACTATACTGAGTGGTATGAAGAAGAAGTCAAAAAAGGCAACTTCCCTGAATTGGATGACCCTAAGCATAAAAAGGGAGCATAATAACCATTCGTTGTAACCATATAGTTTTAAAAAGGAATGGCTGTCTTTCAAATGGCAGCCATTTCCATTAACATATTCATAGAGTAACAAGTGGAATTTAGTTTTATCAGCGAATTTTTATAGTTTAGCAGTGAATATAGACATTTTATCAGCGAATTCAAGCATGTTATCAGCGAATAAAAAACCGACAAAAAGAGGTGCGACAACGATGATTAAATCCGTTGTTTCAAAAGAATATCAGGACCTGCAAAAGGAAATTGTTCAGCTTCAAGAACAGTGGAAGCTCCAGTTAAACCCGGAAACAATCAGACTGAACCTTGATAAAGCGGCCATGGGAGCAGGAGTACCGGTTGCCGCTTTAACAGCTATTGATTTTGAAATTTCCCTATTCTTACAGTGGATAGAGGAAATAAATACCGTTATTGTTAACAGAAAACCTGAGCTAGAACCAAAGCTTTTAGGTATCAGCACCTTGCTAAATGAAGAAACAGCGATTCGGTGGATTGAAGAAGCTTTCGCGTTCAATCATGTTTATTTTACTAGTTTCGCCGCCGACCATGGTCTGGAAGAATGGATCCCTCAATTTCTTGCTGAAACGGCACTACGTCCATATTTACAGGTAATTGCAGAAAAAGTTCAGCCTGAAATCGACCGCGTTGTACCGGGAGCAGGCTGCCCAGTATGCGGTGAACCAGTCAGACTGGCCACACTTGCAGAAGAAGGAAAAAAAGTCATCCATTGCCCCCGCTGTCTCGCCCAATGGCATGCAAAACGCCTAGAATGTTCGCATTGCGGTAATGAAAGTCATAAAACGATTCAGTTTTTAGAAATTGAAGGCGATGCCACATCAAAGATTCAAGTTTGTGAAGAGTGCAACGGCTATATTAAAATTATTGATACAAGACAATATATTACAAAACCGTCGGCGGCTTTACTAGATTTGAATTCCATTCACCTCGATTTTGTTGCTCAAGAGAACGGCTATAACGCCGTAGGCGAGAAAAAAGAGAACTAAGAAGGTGGTTTATTCATGAAAGCGGCAGCGATTATTTTAGCAGGCGGGAAATCCAGCCGAATGGGCACGAATAAGGCATTGCTAAAAATAAACAAAAAAACCAATATTGAGAGAATTCAAGATACGCTCAAGCTTCGGTTTGATGATATAATTTTAGTAACCAATGAACCAGAAATATATGACTTTTTAGGATTGAAGATGGTCTCGGATCATTATCCAGGAATGGGGCCGCTAGCCGGGGTACATGCCGGGTTGCTGGCTTCTACTTACGATATCAATTTTATTGTCGCTTGTGATATGCCATTTGTGTCAGTAGAACTTGCTATGGTGCTGGTCAACAGCTGCCGGGACTATGATGCCGTTATACCTGTCATAAATGGAAAACAACAGCCGTTATTTTCCGTTTTTAAAAAAGAGGCGGCCTCAACCGTTGCAGAGTGTATTGAAACGGGCCAGCTTCGCATGAAACAAATCCTTGAACAATTAAATGTATTGTACGTAACGGAAAAGGAATTACAAATTTATAGCACCAATGACTTAGAACAAGTCTTTTTTAATATGAATCACCCACATGAATATGAGGACGCTGTCATGTTAGCAAACGGAGATCTTCCCTGCATGAACGGGGAGAAGGAAGTATAGGTGGGAATCGCCCCACTTATTGAAGTTTCACTAATAAGGGGGAAAAAGGGAACCATGCAATTTTTCAAAGTGAAAACAGTGGAAGAGACATTTTCCTTAATTGAGGAAAACATACCAACAATCCAGCAAACAGAAGTGCGGATGCTTGAAGAGGCACTTCATTATATTTTAGCAGAGCAGGTTTATGCAAAGGAAAATGTGCCGAGTTTTGACCGCTCCACTGTGGATGGATATGCTGTTCGTGCGAAGGATACGTATGGTTCCTCTGAATCCATGCCGGGCTTCCTAACCTTAGCGGGTGAAGTAAGAATGGGCGAGGCTCCGACTGCCAAAGTGGGTCAAGGCACGGCCGTTTACGTGCCGACCGGAGGCATGATGCCTGAGGGCAGTGACAGCGTCATCATGATTGAACACTGCGAGGACTTAGAGGGCCTTCTTAATACCTACAAGCAGGTCGCTCCTGGAGAAAATATCATTTCCGCTGGCGAAGATATTAAGGAAGGAGAAATTCTTCTCAACAAAGGGACAAAGCTTCGTCCCCAGGAATTGGGGGCACTCGCGTCCTTAGGTATCACTCATGTCAAGGTTTTCCGTCAAGTCAGGGTAGGCTATCTATCATCTGGTGATGAAATCGTTCCATACCAAACGGAAACCCTGTTAGAAGGACAAATACGCGACATCAATTATTTAACCATTGCTGGACTGGCTAACGAATGGAATATAGACGTTATCTACGGTGGGATTGTCCGTGATGATTATGAGGAATTTCGCAGCAGGGCCCGTGACCTCTATGACCAGGTCGATTGCTTAATCCTGTCAGGCGGCAGCTCGGTCGGGGTAAAGGACTATACAACCGATGTCATCCAGTCCTTAGGCGGGCCAGGCGTATTCGTTCATGGGATTTCCATTAAGCCAGGCAAACCTACGATTCTTGCCTTGGCCAACGGTAAACCCGTGATGGGTCTGCCTGGACATCCTGCAAGTGCGATGATTATCTTTAAACTGTTCGGTGAGCGGATATTACGCAAGCTAAAGGGTGAAAAAATCGAGCACAAACCGGAGCGGATTTTTGCAAAAATAACCAAAAATATCCCGTCTTCAATGGGTAGAGCCGATTATATTCGCGTTCGTTTGTTTGAAAATGAGGGCGACTGGTGGGCTGAGCCGATTCTCGGAAAATCCGGCTTAATTACCACATTGGTCAAAAGTGATGGCATTGTTGAGATCAGTTCAGAAAAAGAAGGAGTTTCACAGGGCGACTATGTACCTGTGATTCCATCAAGGTAAGGGGTCTTGGTTATGGAACAGGAACAGTATAGACGGAAAATTTACTTAGAAGACAAACCCCGGGCGGAAGCGCGCGAAGAAATTCTGGCTGCTTCTCAGCTGACCGCTGATACAGAAGAAATCTCAGCAATAGATGCTTTGGGATGTGTGACCGCAGAACCAATTTTTGCCCATGTTTCCATGCCGCACTACCATGCCTCAGCGATGGACGGGATTGCTGTTATCGCCGAAAGCACGTACAAGGCACATGAGCAAAATCCACTTCAACTGACGCTTGGCGAACAATTTGTCGTGGTTGACACAGGCAATGCCATTCCCGCCCCCTTTAATGCCGTCATTATGATAGAGAATGTCCATATCATTGACGATGAGACGATTGAAATTATTGAACCAGCTACTCCGTGGCAGCATATCCGCCCGATTGGCGAGGATATTGTCCAAGAGGAAATGCTATTTTCGCAGGGCCATATGTTACGGCCGGCAGATCTAGGCATCCTCTTAGCCGCCCAGCAGTTGCAGGTACCTGTTGTCAAAAAGCCAATTGTCACGATTATCCCGACAGGTAATGAATTGATTGAAGCAGATGCTGCCCTTTCTTCTGGGAAAATTATCGAATTCAATGGTACGGTCTTTGCAGGCTTTATAAAGGATTGGGGCGGCGAACCGAAGCTTCATTCTATTGTGAAGGACGAGCCGGAAAAAATTAAGCAAGTGCTCCTAGAGGCAGCCGAAACCTCTGATATTATCGTCATTAACGCCGGTTCATCAGCAGGACGGAAAGACTTTACGGTCCACATCATTGCAGAAATTGGCGAAGTGTATACCCATGGGGTCGCCGCACGGCCAGGAAAACCGGTCATTTTAGGAAAAATAAACGGAAAAATCGTGGTCGGCGTGCCAGGCTACCCCGTTTCAGCCTATTTGGCCTTAGAATGGTTTGTTCAACCGCTGATCTGCCAGTATTTAGGAATTCCTATACCAAAGCGCCAGACAGTCACGGTCAAGCTGGGCCGCAGGATTGTTTCCTCAATGGGGGCAGAGGATTTTGTCCGAATGAATATCGGCTATGTGAATGGACAATATGTGGCCACCCCGCTCACACGAGCAGCGGGCGTCACCATGTCCTACGTCCGAGCAGACGGCCTGTTAATCGTTCCATCAAACGTCAGTGGCTATGAACAAGGGGAATTTGCCGAAGTGGAACTGTTGCGGCCTCTAGAAGAAATCAAAAATGCCATCGTTTTTTGCGGCAGCCATGACATGACAATTGACCTTTTATCATCAGAACTTAAACGCGTTCGCACCGAGATGAAAATCGTCTCCTCCCATGTCGGCAGCATGGCCGGCATCATGGCGATTCGAAAAGGCGAGGCCCATGTAGCGGGCATTCATTTGCTCGACCCAAGCACAAAACAATATAATATTTCCTATGTCAACAAACTATTAGCAGGCCAAGACGTAATCCTTTATCCCTTTTTAAAAAGGAAGCAAGGCTGGATCTTGCCAAAAGGCAATCCCCTGGCAATTGAAAACGTCACAGATGTAGTCCGGGCACACGCCAACTTTGTGAACCGCCAAAAAGGAGCGGGCACCCGCATCCTGTTTGATTTGCTGCTAGAAGAAGCCGAGCTTACCTCCGAAGAAATTGTCGGCTATGACCGGGAAATGTTCTCTCATTTAGCGGTTGCTGCGGAGGTCAACGGTGATGAGTGTGGCGCCGGGCTAGGAATCTATCCAGCGGCAAAAGCAATGGGCTTAGATTTTATTCCTGTTGCGGATGAAGAATACGATTTACTGATGACGCGCAGCTTTTATGAAAGTGAAAGCGGCCGACAGCTTCTGGAAATAATCCAGTCGTCCGTCTTCACAGAACAGGTTGAAAAAATTGGCGGTTACCAAGTCGTCGAAAATGCAGTGCCAAAGCTATTGGCCGAAGAGGTGAAATAATGAAAATGTACGAAATTTCAAAGGAGCCGATTAATATTCAGGCTGTGATTGATAAAGTGGTCCAGCGTGAAGCCGGGGCAATTACCACTTTTATCGGAACAGTCCGGGAATTAACAAACGGCAAGAAAACGTTATTTTTAATTTATGATGCTTACGCGGCGATGGCTGTGAAAAAACTAGAACAGATTGGCTGTGAAATTGAGGAACGCTGGGCAGGCTCGCGTGTCGCAATTACCCATAGAGTCGGCCGCCTAGATATTACCGATGTCGCCGTTGTGATTGCAGTCTCCACGCCACACCGTGCCGATGCTTATGAAGCTAATCGTTATGCGATTGAACGAATTAAGGAAATTGTCCCAATTTGGAAGAAAGAGCATTGGGAAGATGGCGAATCCTGGATGGGCAATCAGCTTGAAACGGTTGCCTACCCAAGCGGTAAGCCCGAGGCAGGTGATTTAGATGAATAAGGTACTGTTTTTTGCCCATTTACGCGATGCAGTCGGCGGAGAAGAGTTTCTTCGCCTCAATGCAAGCGGTAAAACAGTGGCACAGTTAAAGGCGGAGCTCACGGAGCAGTATAATCTCCCCAAAATGGATACAGTGTTGACAGCCATTAATGAAGAATTTGCTTCCAATGATGAAATCATTCAAGATGACGACGAAATTGCCTTCATACCACCGGTAAGCGGCGGTTGATTTTTATGAGGAATGAAACATTCTCGGAACACAGTACCCGTGAGCGTGAAAAAAAGCGGAGGAAGGTCACTCTGAAGGGTTCACAGTGCCCGTGGGAGTGAAAAAAAGCGGAGGAAGGTCACTCTGAGGGGTTCACAGTGCCCGGGGGCGTGGAAAAAAGCCGAAGACGGTCACTCTGAGGAGTTCAGAGTACCCGTAAGTGTGAAAAAAAGCTAAGGACGGGAACTATGAGAGGATTATAGTACTTGTAATAGGCAAACAATGCTTTTATTTGTGACATATAAAGCTACACCAAAAAAGCTCGCCCAGTGGCGGGTTTTCTTAGCGATTGGGGGGATAAATATGAACGAACGGTATTCACGGCAAGTCCTGTTTCCGGGTATCGGCAAAGAAGGACAAGCTAAGATCAGTCAGAAGCACGTCCTCATTATTGGCGCAGGTGCACTTGGCTCTGGAAATGCTGAGATATTGACCCGAGCAGGAGTTGGCAAAATCACTATTATCGACCGAGATTATGTGGAAACTAGTAATCTGCAGCGTCAACAGCTGTATACCGAAGAGGATGTCGCTGAGAAGCTTCCAAAGGCAGCTGCGGCTGAAAAACGGCTACGGGCGATTAACTCCGATGTGGAGATACGGGCAATCATTGGCGATGCCACACCTGAGTTGCTAGAAGAACTGGCAGACGGAGTTGATGTGATGTTGGATGCGACCGACAACTTTGAAACGCGGATGGCCATGAATGATGTGTCGCAAAAATACAATGTCCCGTGGATCTATGGTGCCTGTGTCGGCAGCTTCGGGATGAGTTTTTCGATTATTCCCGGGAAAACCCCATGCTTAAATTGCTTGTTGCGGTCCATTCCACTGCAGGGCATGACCTGTGATACGGGTGGGATTATTTCCCCAACGGTGCAAATGGTCATCTCCCATCAAACCGCGGAAGCCTTGAAGATGTTGGTCGAGGATTGGGATGCGGTTCGAACTTCTTTTGTTAGCTTTGATCTATGGCAAAATCAATATACAAGCATGAAAATGTCAAAGGCGAAATTTGAAGGTTGCATGTCGTGCGGCGAGAAGCGGACCTATCCCTATTTAGATCATGAGAATATGACGAAGACGAGCGTGTTGTGCGGCCGCGATACGGTGCAGATCCGCCCCTCTAATCAGGGCGAAATCTCCCTTGAAAGGCTTGCAGGCCAGCTGAGTTCATTAGGCTATCAGATAAAAGGAAATCCTTATTTGATTTCCGTAGAAATGGGAGAGGAACGAATGGTTATTTTTCAAGACGGCCGTGCATTGATTCATGGGACAAAGGATTTAACGCAAGCAAAGTCGATGTATCAGCGGATTTTAGGATGAATGGCGGCGCATGGTAAGAGCACTGCAAGGCTGGCCAATGAAAGCAACCCGTACCTAGATTGATACGGGTTTACTTGATAAACTTACACGACTTGAACATTGATAAGGCTCCAGTGCACAGCATTGGGGCTTTATTTATTAGTCTTAGACAGTTGTACGCAAACGAGCATTAGAAAAGAGATAGCAATCATGCACAATACCCATAACCAGGCCATCTGCATGTTACCTGAGTCAATCGCGACGTAGATGGCGGTAGGGATGGTTTGTGTTTTCCCGGGGATATTTCCGGCGAACATGAGGGTTGCCCCAAACTCACCTAACGCTCGGGCAAAACTTAATATGCCGCCAGATATAATCGATTTCAATGCGAGCGGAACGGAAACAAACAGGAATAGCTGGAATGGATTGGCCCCGTCGACCCGTGCGGCATCCTCAACGTCAGCATCTACCCCCTCAAACCCGGCCTTTGCTGATTGATACATGAGCGGAAAGGCGACAATTGTGGCTGCCAGGACCGCTGCCCACCAGGTGAAAATAATCGGCTGGTGAAAAAGCCATTCGATGAATTGGCCGAACGGACTCTGTTTTCCAAACAGCACAAGTAACAGAAAGCCGACAACTGTTGGCGGCAAGACTAAAGGCAAAAGGAAAAAGGTCTCAATGATTGCCTTCCCTGTGAATTTGGCCCGCGCCATGAGTTTTCCAAAAAATAACCCGAAAATCAATACAATGCATCCTGAAACAACGGCAATCTCAATCGATAGTTTTACAGGATCCCAAAAGTGTTCTGTCATACGATCCTTTTACAGTCCTTTAAAACCATATTTTTTAAAAACCTCCAACGATTCTTTACTCTGGAGATAATCATAGAATAGCATGGCTTCTTTTGGATGGCTAGTAGCCTTGATGATTCCTACTGGATAAATGATGGGAGTATGAGTCTTTTCATCCGCCGTTGCGGCAATTTCCACTTTTGTTGATGTCAATGCGTCCGTTTTATACACCATCCCTGCATCGACATTCCCTGTTTCCACATATGTAAGCACTTGGCGTACGTCCTTTGCATAGACGATTTTTTCTTCCAACGAGTTCCACAGCTTGGAGTTTTCTAGTACCTCTTTCGCATAAAGACCGGCGGGTACAGATTCAGGAGTACCAATCGAAATCTTATCAGCTTTTGTAAGGTCTTCCACCCTTTTAATTCCTTTAGTAGACTCTTTAGGAACGACTAGCACCAATTCATTTCCAACAAGATCGATGCCATTTTTCACTTCAATCAGACCATCGTCCACTAATTGCTCAAATTTATCTTCGGCTGCTGAGAAGAAAAGATCGACAGGTGCCCCTTGTGATATTTGCTGTTGCAGCGCGCCAGAAGCGCCAAAGTTATAGTTAATTTTTACATAAGGATGTTGTTTAGCGAAATTTGCCGTAATTTCAGTTAAGGCATCCTGCAAACTTGCCGCTGCGGAAATAGTCAATTCAACGTTCTTTTCAGGGGCAGCTTGTTTTTTCTCTACCGGCTGTTTACTTTGTTCAGCAGCGGAACATCCAGTAAAGACAAGTATCAGGATCATCATCAACAAAGTACATAGATACCCTTTTTTCAATATATCGCTCTCCTTTTACCTAGCTAAAGCTAATTATAACTAGTTATATTTAGATTTAATATTAAAATAATCACAAATATTTCAGAAAATGCTTTTTTAAAAGGATTGAGATACAATATTGATAATAAGGCTGCAAAATTGGTGATGATGTATGAAACCGATTAAAAGAAGACAAATTTTGACATGTTTCACGTGAAACAGTTGAATATTGTCGAGACCCAAAAGTATCGCTATATTTTACGCAGAAACGGTCACATCCATGTACAATGGGATGATTGACGGAAATAGAGAGGAAATGTTGAAGTGAATATATCTGTTCAAACATTATTAACAAAAATGGAAGAAGAATTAAAACTAGCCAAAAGCAGCACGAAGGAAGAAAACTTGCGGGAAAAAGTGTACTCTATTAAAATATTATGCGAGCTGATTTTAGACGAAAAACAGGCAATCGTTAAACAAACAGCACCGATCCAGCCTGTCATCACACAGCAAGTCTATCAACAGCCATTAATGAATCAACAAGTTTTTCAACAAGCACCATCATTACAACAGCCAAAAAAACTAGAAATGGAAGACGAAGCCAATGGCGATTCGTTGTTAGATTTTTAAAAAGGAGGGGATTTTTAGATGAAGACCTTTATTATTGTAGGTGCGATTAATGCCTTTTTGGCAGTGGCGCTCGGGGCCTTTGGGGCACACGGACTTAAGGACAGACTTGATGCACATTATCTAGAGATTTGGAAAACGGGTGTAACCTATCAAATGTTTCATGCCATAGGTATACTAATCATCGGTCTGCTGCTAGGCAAAGTTGCGGCCAGCTCTGTTTTCACCTGGTCGGGCTGGTTAATGCTCGCTGGGATTATTCTATTTAGCGGCAGCTTGTATCTTTTGAGCTTAACAAAAGTAGGGGTGTTAGGTGCAATTACTCCGATAGGCGGGGTTTGTTTTTTAGCAGCCTGGGTTTTAATGATTGTCGGGGCAGTGAAGAATTTCTAACACGAAAAAAGGCATTGGGTGCTGAGTCCAATGCCTTTTTTCTTTAAAAAATTATCTTGGCGGGAATGTGCTCATGGATGGCCCGCCACCAAATGGATATTCATACTCAATTTCCTCAGAAAATGTAATGTAGTCAACGGCTACCATCGGAATGAGGTAACGCGTACCGGCTTGCGGGTCGCTTAAAATGACATGATCTCTTCCTGCTGCTTCGATGATTCCGGTAAATTCTTTGGCATTCCACTGATTGTTCCCTTCAAAGGTGGCGAATACATGTACTAATTTCCCTTTATTCAAGCGCAAAATATTTTCGATGTATGACTGTTCAATCGGCAGCATTCCTTGACCGCCACCCATGCCGGCTTGTGGTGAGGCTGGTGGAAAACCACCGGGTGAAGCGGGTGGAAAACCACCGCTTGCTGCTGGCGGAAATTGTGGGTATCCTTGTGTAGGCATAAATCCTTGCCCGCCGCCCGTAATGGGCTGTGCACCTTGCTGACCAGCAGCCCCTGTATAGGGCTGAAATCCTTGAGGATTGTAGTATTGGCTCATCCTTTTTCCCTCCTAAAAATAAATAAGGTAATACTTCTTAGTGCGGCGCCGTATCCCAGCTCGTGCGGATAAACGGTAGCCCAACATTCTATTCATACTCCTTTGACCCCAAATGGGTTACAGATGGAAGACAGTTTCTCACCTCTTTTTGATGAGACCTTCGGAGCGTTGACCTTTGACTCGCTGTTTAATTAGTATGAGGGAATGGGGAGAAATATGACTTGGATTGATGGTTGTAAAGGCAAAAAAAACTCTCAAGCCGAGGCCTGAGAACTTTTTTTAAACGTGAAGGAACCGAGCTACACGTTTTTCCTCTAAAAGATTGCCGACAAAGAAAGCTCCAAATTCACCGTAGCGGGCGCTTACTTCATCAAAACGCATTTCATATACAAGCTTTTTAAATTGAAGCACATCTTCTGCGAACAGGGTAACGCCCCATTCATAATCATCAAAGCCAACAGAGCCGGTGATGATTTGCTTTACTTTTCCAGCATATGTACGGCCAATCATGCCATGACTGCGCATCAAACTGCGGCGTTCGTCCATCGGAAGCATGTACCAATTATCATTGCCTTGACGGCGCTTGTCCATTGGGTAAAAGCAGACATAGTTTGCTTTCGGCAGTGTTGGATATAGCCGCGACTGCACATGAGGATTTTGGTAGGGATCTTCATCTTTATCCGATGGCAAATAGTTGCTAAGCTCTACAACGGACACATAGGAATGAGCAGGGAGTGTAAATTCCGCAAATTTTGTTTTATTGAATTCTGTTTCAATTTCATTTAGCTCTTCCATGGTTGGGCGTAAAATCATCATCATGAAATCAGCCTTTTGGCCGACAATTGTATATAAAGCATGGCTGCCCTCTTTACGTTCCTGTGTTTGGTTCCAGCGTTCAACCAAGCTTAAAAACTCGTGAATGGCGGCCTCGCGCTCATCACTTGAAAGCATTTTCCAAGTTGTCCAATCAACGGTACGGAAATCATGCAGGCAATACCAGCCATCCAGCGTTTGTGCTGCTTCACTCATTAAAATCACTCCTATATAATTATACTTATAATCAACCTTTACTATACCATAGTTTGACCAAGTGACGCCCTTTTGAAACTCTAAAGGAACGCATGTGGATATTTTTATGAAAATGGGTAAATAGTAAAAGTGTGAGTGTAATTTTTTGAAAACAAAGACATCTCTGTGGAACCGCTATCAGTGATTTAGATTACTTGAAATTTTACTTTGGTAAAGTATGCTAGAAGAGGTAGTTTTTTTAAGGGAGGATATTATTGTGAGTGATTTATTTGAAGGATTAAAACAAAAAATTTCTGGACGAGAGTTAAGAATTGTTTTTCCAGAAGGTTTAGATGAGCGGATTATTAGAGCAGCCAGCCGTTTAGCTGATGAAAAAGTAATTACGCCAATCTTGATTGGGAACATTGAACAGGTACAGGCAAAGGCGAAAGAGTTTGGCGTAACGCTCGAGTCTGCTGAAATTTATGACCCTGCCACATATGCAGGCATGGATGAATTAGTGGCTTCATTTGTGGAACGCCGCAAAGGCAAAGCAACCGAAGAGGATGCCCGCAAAATTTTGCTGGATGAAAACTATTTCGGCACAATGCTTGTGTATACGAATAAAGCACATGGTCTTGTCAGCGGTGCAGCCCACTCTACTGCAGATACGGTTCGCCCGGCCTTGCAAATTATTAAAACAAAAGCTGGCGTGAAAAAGACATCTGGCGTATTCATCATGGTTCGTGAAGATGAAAAATATGTATTCGCAGATTGTGCGATTAATATTGCACCAGACAGCAATGATTTAGCGGAAATTGCAATTGAGAGTGCGAAAACAGCACAAATGTTTGATATCGAGCCACGTATTGCGATGTTGAGCTTTTCAACGAAAGGTTCAGCAAAATCTGACGAAACAGAACGAGTGGTGGAAGCTGTCGCTGAAGCGAAGCGTCGTGATGCCTCATTAGTGTTAGATGGCGAATTCCAATTTGATGCTGCGTTTGTTCCATCGGTGGCAAAAAGTAAAGCACCAGGTTCCGTGCTGCAAGGGGATGCAAATGTATTTATCTTCCCAAGCCTTGAAGCAGGTAACATCGGCTATAAAATTGCCCAGCGTTTAGGTGGATTTGAAGCGGTTGGCCCGATTTTACAAGGGTTAAATGCACCAGTAAATGACCTTTCCCGCGGCTGTAATGAAGAAGATGTGTACAAGCTTGCCTTAATTACGGCGGCACAAGGATTATAATGTTTAGTGGAGAGCTGGTCCGAGGCGGGCTGGCTCTTTTATTAAAGAGGCGGGCCAGAGCACGGCAAAAATGAATGTGCCGTCTTTATGGAAATTATTTTTAAGGGGTTTTTAGGATGGAAGGTTTGCTGCACCAGCCAGAGTGGCGGGTTATTGACCAGTCTGCTGTTGGGATTCATTTTCAAGCACTACAATCATTTGGAACCGATGATACGTTGTGTGCATCAGTCGGAGCGGGTAAGGCACCTGCAACAGCGCGGACGTGGGTTCATCACAATACTGTTGTTTTAGGAATCCAGGATACGAGACTGCCATTTTTACAGGATGGCATTCAATTTTTAAAAGAGCAGGGCTATCAGGCTATTGTCAGGAATTCCGGCGGCCTTGCCGTTGTTCTCGATGAGGGCGTCTTGAATATCTCGTTAATTTTTCCCGAAACGGAAAAAGGTATTGATATCAATCGTGGCTATGAGGTGATGTGGCAGTTGATTCGGCAGATGTTTTCCGACTTCTCTCAGCAAATTGAGGCACGGGAAATTGTTGGCTCCTATTGCCCGGGAAGTTATGACCTAAGTATCAAAGGGAAAAAGTTCGCCGGTATTTCCCAGCGCCGCCTTAGAAAAGGTGTGGCAGTCCAGATTTACCTTTGCGTGAATGGCAGCGGTGAAAAGCGGGCCAAGATGGTGCGGCAATTTTACAAGCTGGCCAAACAAGACGAACAAACAAAATTTGCTTATCCGGTCATTGTCCCTGAAGTGATGGCTTCGCTGTCAGAATTGCTTGGAACACCTCTCTCGATTGCCGATGTAATGCTGCGTCTATTAAACCAGTTAAAAGCCAATAGTGACTTTTTGCATGCGGGACAGCTGAACGAATATGAGCTCGGATTATTGCCCGGATATGTTCAAAGGGTCATCGATCGAAATGATAAAGTGGCAGAGATGTAAAAGCCGTAGATCCATTAATTGGATTTACGGCTTTTCTATACAATGTTGCTGCGCTTGGCTCTTCTCCCTTTGGTTTAGCTTATAGGAATTATTTTACTGTCCGGCTTCAGCGCCTAGGGGCTCGGGGTCATAAGCCAATCCACCAAGAAGGCTAAAAAGCAGCCTTCTTGCCGGCTCGTCTTATGCCTGTCGCCCCTGAGCAAGGCGCTTCCGCTTTTCTATTACTCGGCTACTTTTTCTAGATTGCCATTGCGATCCATTTTGAATTTAGTAGTCGGTCTTTCTTCCTCTTCGAATAAAACAAGATTGCGGGCGCGATTCATAATTTTCATTAAGGTCTCATAATCTTCTTGAATTGTTACGGTATTTTGCTCAAGTCCCTTTATTTTCGCTGTCATTTCATCATTCTGCTTAGTTAACTGGGCAATTTCCCTTTTCAATCTTTCATTCTCACTTTTTAATGCTTCATTTTGCAGATTGGCATGATGAAAGTTTTGTAAATAAGAAATGACTGAATCAAGTGTAAGCGCGCCAGTTGGTACAACAGGTCTGTAGCTTGGTGCTGCAGGCGTGTAGTTTGTCACATCTGGTAAAACAGGAGTCTCGGCTGCCATTTCGACGGTCATGTCTGGCATTTCGACTGCTGATTCTAGCGGCATTTCACTTTGCATTGATGGCAATGTTTCGTATACTTCTGATGCAGTGACAGGTGGATTGTATAGTAATTTTTTCTTGCCGCCTTGATCTTTTCCTAATACTCTTTGTCGTTGTTTTCGTTGTTTTTTGGCTAATTGCAGGGCTTTTTCATACGTGTGACGGACGACGGCGTTCCATCTGAAGCCACAAGCTGCCGAGGTGCGGTTAAGCTTGTCCCCTACTTCTTCAAAGGCATTCAGCTGGGTACTGCCTTCTCTCACATGCCGGAGAACCGTTTCAGCCAAAAGGAGATCATTCTCATCTGTCCATGCGTCTTGACGAACTTTCATATGTTTCAACTCCCTAAATTAATTTACTAATTGCCAGTCCATTTCCTGACGTTTTTTAAAAGTTCTAGTCATAGGATGGACAAGTTCTTCAGGCTTTATACCAAAATGATTAAAAGGATAGTAGATTTTTTAACTAAAAGATTTAGGTTGATTGACAATAGTTGTTAATGATTGCATCTTGCATTGGGAAAAAAGAAACTGTAAAATTACCAATGGAGTTAAACAGGAGTAAGATATAATTTTTCCAACAGCGTAGATTTAGGACTGGTTGGATAAAATAAAACAATATAATAGCTTGACCGTATAGAAAGGGTTGTATGGAATGTCCAATGAATTTCGTGTTTGCGATGATTGTCAGGCCGTAAATTTAAAGACATTGATCCCTCGTTTGAAAGAAATCGATCCGGACGCCGAAATCAAAATTGGCTGCCAATCCTATTGTGGTCCTGGCCGGAAAAAGACCTTCGCCTTCGTTAATAACCGCCCTTTAGCCGCATTAACGGAAGAGGAATTAATGGAAAAAGTGAATAAGAAAATAAAGTAATCACCTTTGACTGACAGCACAGGTGATTTTTCTTTTTAAAGTGCCTATTTTTGTTACTGCTAATGTCGAAAAATCGTGCGGAATTTTGTTGATATTTGGTATATAATAGGAATACTAAACACTGGCCGATTGGCAGTTGGAAATTAGGAATGTAATGAGGAAGAGGGAATTCGATGCAATATTCGGCAGAAAAATTGACTGAAGAAAAAGTGTTTAAAGATCCCGTCCATCGCTATGTCCATGTCCGTGATCGAGTGATTTGGGATTTGATTGGAACAAAAGAATTTCAGCGCCTTCGTCGAATTAAGCAGCTGGGAACGACCTTTTTGACCTTTCATGGGGCTGAACATAGCCGGTTCAACCATTCACTCGGAGTATATGAAATCGTCCGCCGTATCATTGATGATGTCTTTGCAGGCAGGCCGGAATGGAATGACTGTGACCGTTTGCTCACACTTTGTGCGGCCCTTCTCCATGACCTGGGGCACGGACCGTTTTCCCATTCCTTCGAAAAAGTGTTTGATTTTGACCATGAAGACTTGACCCGTGCAATTATTTTAGGAAATACCGAAGTGAACAAGGTGCTCTTAAAAGTGAGCCCTGATTTCCCCACACACGTGGCTGAAATCATTGCCAAAACATCAGCGAAAAAGCTGGTTGTCAGCATGATTTCCAGCCAAATTGATGCCGATCGGATGGACTATCTGCAGCGAGATGCTTATTTTACTGGCGTCAGCTATGGTCAATTCGACATGGAGAGAATCCTCCGGGTAATGCGCCCGCGTGAAGACCAGGTTGTGATTAAAAAGAGTGGGATGCATGCGGTTGAGGATTATATTATGAGCCGCTATCAAATGTATTGGCAAGTATACTTCCACCCAGTTTCCCGCAGTGCAGAAGTAATTCTGACGAAAATTCTCCATCGTGCAAAACAGTTATTTGAAGAAAACTATGATTTTAAACATGAACCGATTCATTTTATGTCTATTTTTCATGGACAAGTAACATTAGAAGACTATTTAAAATTGGATGAATCCGTTATTTTATTTTATTTTCAGATTTGGCAGGAGGAGGAAGATTCGATTTTAAGCGATCTTTGCCGACGCTTTGTGAATCGGAATCTATTTAAGTATGCTGAATTTGATCCTGCGAAGGAATACAAGAAGCTCGCTGAATTAACCTTGCTTTTTGAAAAAGCAGGGATTGACCCTGAATATTATCTGGTTGTCGATTCTTCATCTGATTTGCCCTATGACTTTTACCGTCCGGGCGAGGAAGAGGAACGGCTGCCGATTAATTTATTGATGGAAAACGGGGAACTACGAGAGCTTTCCCGGGAGTCAGAGATTGTTGAAGCCGTATCAGGGAAAAGAAGAACGGATCACAAACTCTATTATCCAGCCGATTTTCTTGAAGACGACTCAACTGAAAACGAGCTGAAAAAGCAAATCCGTGCCCTTTTAATAAAGTAAAAATGGTGTAGAGATTAGAAATGGTGCCTGTCACCCGAAGTAGGAGATGACGAATGTTGTTAAAAGATCACGCTAAAGTCATGCAGGCCATTATGGTTTCTGGTGAGATTATCGGGAGAAAAAAGCTGCAAAAGATGATTTATATTGCGAAAAAGGTGGACTTTCCGTTTCAAGAACGGTTTCAGTTTCATTTTTACGGACCCTATTCAGAGGAATTGACGACAAGAGTAGAAGAGCTTTGTAATATGGGCTTCCTAAATGAAGTGAAAGAGAAAAAGGGCGGCTACTTCCAATACCGCTATACATTGACAGATGCGGGGAAAGAGTTTTTGAGCATGAATGAAGTAGAGATGCCATTTTTACATGATTGCTTTGTCGATATGAATGAGCAAAATGCTAGATTCCTCGAACTTGTTTCAACGGTTTTATATTTTGATAATCTTTCAAAAGAGGAAGTCATGGATAAGGTATTTACTTTAAAAGCAAGCCAGCGCTACACGGAGGCAGAAATTGATGACGCCTATCGTTATATTGATTCCTTGAAAATAAAAGTTCAATAAGACATATAAAGCCATTTGGATGAAAGAGAAATCCAAATGGCTTTTTTAGGCATTATTTATCACTTGCTCTTACGCCGCCTACTGCGTAGTGGTTTTTGCTCATTTCTTCGATAAAGACGGTAATGTTTTCTTTTGGGGCGCCTGTTGTTTCGCTGACAGCGTCGGTTACTTTTTCTACTAACGCACGCTTCTGATCCTCGTTGCGTCCCTCAAGCATTTTTACGGTAACGTATGGCATCATGATTCCTCCTTTTAAATGAACTACTTGTAGTTTTCCACAAATGATGTAAAAGTGCAATAATAGTTGCACTTTTGATTTTCTTTTTTCAAGCAATTTCAGTTATACTAAAAGGAATACAGCCCATAAGTACAAAGAAAAATGGAGGCAGGCCATTCAACATGGGGCCATCCGTTTCAAGAGGGAAGGAGAAATCGAATTGGAAGGATTGGATAGATTTCTGGCATACCCATTATCGTTGATTCCGTATGTAGCAATTACGCTTATTTTTGCCTTTACCTTTCATGAGTTTGCCCATGCCTATGTTGCTTATAAATTCGGAGACGATACGGCCAAAAAGCAAGGGCGGCTGACGTTGAATCCGCTCAAGCATCTCGACCCATTTGGAACGATCTTAATTTTAATTGCCGGCTTTGGCTGGGCCCGCCCGGTTCCGGTCAATCGCTTTTTCTTTAAAAGGCCGCGTTTAGCGGGTGTTCTTGTTTCCGTCGCGGGGCCGCTGAGCAACCTGGTCTTAGCTTTGATTGGCTTTGCGTTTGCATTCGGGTTAGATCGTTTCGGCCTATCCACATCAGACAACTTATATGAATTTTTCCAAATCTTTATCCAATTGAACATTGTGCTATTTGTCTTTAACCTGCTGCCCCTTCCGCCGCTGGATGGATATCGGATTGTTGAGGATCTAGCCCCCAACCATATCCGTGCGAAAATGACACAATTTGAACAATATGGAACGTTAATCTTTTTAATTTTAGTGATTACCCCATTAAGTAACTACACCATTCAGCCGATTTTTAGCACGATTATACCTTGGCTCTGGAGTGTACTTGGCAATTTCATCAGAGGTTTATTTTTTTAAAGGAGGCCTGCATCAGTAATGGAAGAGAATAAGAAGAAGCTTGGGTTTAATATTATTAAAAAAAGTGACCCAATGGATGGTCATAAAGGCTTTGGGAAAGGTGCCTTAAGCCTTGACAATGTATCCCCCGTCATCATCGATGTCGAAGCCGGGGAGGCTGAGATTGATGTCGGTGCGCTGCATGCCCGCAGTGCCGTTGAAAAAGGGATTAAATTTTTGAAAAATAAAGAAGAAGTTCCAAATGGGAAACCGTATTGGCTTGTGTGGGTGACGATTGACCGCATGCCCGCGGGTCCGTATTATGCTGGCGTCACTGCCTGCTATATGACGGTCGACCGTGAAATTCGCCGCGGTTACAAATCCTTGCCAGAACACGTCAACCGCATGGATAAATCGTTGAAACGCCATATTATGGTTGAGGATATGGATGACAAGTCCAAAAAGGTGTTAGCGGATTTCTTGCGTAACCACAACGAGGACCTATGGAATAATTCCACAGAAGAATTGAAAAAGGGATTACTGGCCGAATAATATTTTTTTAGAAAAATTAATTAAATAGGAAATTACTTGTAGTTTTTTTCAAAAATGGGTACTATTATATTCAGTGTGAAAACACTGTAAAGCTAGGACAGGAAAAGCTCCGGAGCCATCCGGAGCTTTTCTATTTATATCTTTGAATTTAGATTTTTGTCTAGCTCCAGCGCCCAGCGGCTAGTGTACTTCGCTCTTTTCCCTACGATAAGTCAACATCGGATCGCTAACGCTCTCCGTGTTTCCTTTATCTCAGTCAAAGCGCTCCAGTCCATACGCCGCTAAACGGGCGCCTCCGCTTTTCTAGCTCCAAGGCATGATTTTTTTATACCAAGGTACTTTATTGTTATCCTGCTGCTTGGTTGGCTTGCTATCATTGTGCTTTAAGTGATCAGTGCAATATTCCGTCGGTTCCGTACCGGCAACAAAATAAGTATAGCGTTTTACTGGGCAATCCTTTGTCGCCAGTTTTCCATTTTCCGGGTTCACATAAACGCCGACAACACCCTCTTTTGGCGGTTTAAATGCCTTAACCGGCTTCCCTTGTAGAGCTTCCTCCATAAAGTTGGCCCAAATATTCTTAGCATACGTTTTTTCTGCGACCAGATTAATCGGCTTGCCAACATCATACCCGGCCCACACCGCTGCAACTAGCTCCGGTGAATAACCAATCATCCAGCTATCCGTTTCCGTTGACCCTGATTTTCCGGCATATGGACGGGTAATATCCTTTATGACCGTGCTTCCAGTTACCTTGGCATAGCCGTTTAATTTTTTATCAAAAATCCCCGTCAGCATTTGCGTCATCACATAGGCCTTAGCAGGGTCTAACACTTTCTTCGGCCGATTTTCTTTTTCAAAAATCACATTACCATTATAATCTTCGACTCTCGTAATCAAGGTTGGATCGACCCGTTTCCCACCGTTGGCCAGCATACTATAGGCATCCGCCATATCAATCACGCGAACACCGGATGTCCCTAAAGCCAAGGACGGGACCTCAGCCATTTTAGTAGACAGACCAAACTTCTTGGCCGTTTCGATTAACGTCTCTTCCCCTAAAAATAAATGTGTTTTAACGGCAAAAATATTGTCAGAGACAGCCAGTGCCTGGGCGAGCGTAATCTCGCCGTCCGCATACTTGTTGTTGAAGTTATGCGGTGTATAGTCGGCCTGGCCATTTTCAAAATGGAATGTCGTAAACTCGCTTCGCATGGTTGACGATGGGGTAAACCCATGCTCAAGGGCCGCATAATACAAGAGTGGCTTGATGGTCGAACCTGGCTGTCTAATCGCTTGAACGGCGCGGTTAAACGGACTTTTATCGTAATCACGGCCGCCAACCATGGCTTTTACATAACCATTTTTTGGATCCATTGCAACCAGACCGACTTGAATTTCCGAGGAGCTGGCCACATAATGGTTGACTTGGCTTTCGGCCGCCTTCTGTTGTTTCAAATTAAGGGTGGTAAAAACTTTTAACCCGCCGAGGGCAATCGTGCGGTCATCTAAATGTAATTGATTTTTCAGGGCATTTTTAACAGCGTCCTGAAAGTATGGTGCCACTTTTACCTTTTGCGTCGTGTGTTCGCCCACTAAGGTGAGTGGCACTACTGCCGCTTCTTGCGCTGCCTTTTTGCTGATGTAGCCGTTGTTCACCATCGATTGTAAAATAATCGCCTGGCGGGTTTTTGCTTTCTCCATCGAGGAAAGCGGTGAGTAGATGCCTGGTCCCTTCGGAATTCCCGCGAGCATACTCGCTTCGGCCAAGGTTAACTCCGACGCCTTTTTTCCATAATAATATTGGCTCGCGGCTTCCACACCGTAGGCCCCGTTTCCATAATAAATTGTATTTAAATAGCCTTCGAGAATATCCTTTTTCGAATAGTTCATTTCGAGGCGGATGGTAAAAAACGCCTCTGTCAGCTTCCTCTTCCAAGTCTTGTCATGTTCGAGAAACAGATTCCGAGCATATTGCTGGGTAATTGTACTGGCCCCTTGTACCTTGGCCAAGGCTTGAACATCCGCAATGATGGCACCGGCGATACGTTTATAATCAAACCCATGGTGCTCGTAAAAATTTTTATCTTCAATTGAAACAGTGGCATCGACTAAATCAGGTGAAATATCCTTGATCCCGACCCAATAGCGTTTTTGCCCGCTATTGCTTTCGCCCATCAAGGTCCCATCGTCTGCAAAAAACAGTGTTGATTGTGGCACAGCCAGCGGCGGCGCCCCTAAAATTTTTGCATAGCCAAGAATGCCAGCGAAGAGAATGAGCATACAAATCATGCCTATCAAACTGATGATAATAAATGCCCGCAAATATTTGATTGTTTTCCGAAACCCTTGATCAGTCATGACTTCCATACATGTTCACCCCTTGTTTTTTCCAGTTATTAAAAAATTAGATAGTAATAGTATTGAAAAAATAGAGTCTTTTTAAACATGATTAGAAAATTTCTATAAATTTTACTAGACTTTTTTTTCTGTTTGTAATTCAATAGTTTGGGTAGCATAAAAGTTAGAAAAGCTCTAGCGCCTTGACGGAGTGGCTTATGACCCAAGCCACTAGGCTACTTGCGCTAGACAATTATGCTAAATTGAAAGGAAGATGGTCGTCGTGGCAATTTGGTTTACAGAATATCAAACCAAAAATTTTGGGATTACGATGAAAGTAAATAAGACCCTACATACAGAACAAACTGAATTTCAAAAGCTTGATATGATTGAAACAGAAGAGTGGGGCAACATGCTGCTATTAGATGATATGGTCATGACTTCTGTTCGGGACGAGTTTGTTTATCATGAAATGGTCGCACATGTTCCATTATTTACTCATCCAAACCCTGAGAACATTTTGGTTGTCGGCGGTGGCGATGGCGGTGTTATTCGTGAAGTGTTAAAACACCCAAGCGTAAAAAAAGCGACACTTGTTGATATTGACGGGAAGGTAATCGAGTATTCAAAGAAGTTTCTTCCTGAGATTGCTGGCTGGCTTGAAGATGAGCGTGTGGATGTTCGTGTTGATGATGGCTTTATGCACATTGCTAATAGTGAAAATGAATATGACGTGATTATGGTTGACTCCACGGAGCCTGTAGGCCCAGCGGTGAACTTATTTACAAAAGGTTTTTATGCGGGAATTTCCAAGGCATTAAAAGAAGACGGAATCTTCGTAGCTCAATCGGATAACCCATGGTTCAAAGCAGACCTAATCCGTAACGTCCAACGCGATGTGAAAGAAATTTTTCCAATTACCCGTTTGTACACGGCCAATATTCCAACATACCCAAGTGGTTTATGGGCATTCACGATCGGTTCCAAGAAATATGACCCATTAGAGGTAAGCGATGATCGCTTCCACGAAATTGAAACGAAATACTATACAAAGGAGCTTCACAAGGCCGCATTTGTATTGCCTAAATTTGTGGGCGATTTAGTGAAGTAAACATAGTTGAATGGGGTCGAGGATTTGTTGAAAAAGCGGGATGTTGGTCACAAAAAAGAATAATTGTGCCCGAAGCAGGTGAAAAAGCGGGATGTCGGTCACAAAAAAGAATAATTGTGCCCGAAGCTCGGTAAAAAACGGGACAACGGTCACTAAAAGAAATAATTGTGCCCTAAAGTTGTAAAAGGTTAAGCAGACGGTCACAATAGTTGATCGTTTATACATAGAGAAGTGAGGGATAGTTACATGCGTTTTGATGAAACCTATTCGGGGAATGTGTTTATAAAGAGTCACCCGATTTTTGAAGAGAGTCAAGTGGTAATATATGGAATGCCGATGGATTGGACGGTAAGCTTTCGTCCTGGTTCCCGTTTCGGCCCGACACGGATTCGCGAGGTGTCGCCAGGTCTGGAGGAGTATAGTCCGTATCTTGACCGTGAGCTTGATGATATAAAATATTTTGATGCTGGCGATATTCCGCTTCCGTTTGGAAATGCCCAGCGCAGCATTGATATGATTGAAGAATTTGTTGACCAGATTCTTGATGCAGGGAAATTCCCACTTGGCATGGGCGGCGAGCACCTTGTCTCCTGGCCCGTGATGAAAGCTGTTTATAAAAAATACCCAGATTTAGCGATTATCCATTTTGATGCGCATACCGATTTGCGTGAGCAATACGAAGGGGAGCCGTTGTCACACTCAACCCCAATTCGTAAAATTGCCGAATTGATTGGTCCGAAAAATGTATATTCATTTGGGATTCGTTCCGGGATGAAGGAAGAGTTTGAATGGGCGAAGGAAAATGGCATGCATATTTCAAAATTTGAAGTGCTCGAGCCGTTAAAAGAAATTCTGCCAACGCTAGCAGGACGTCCAGTCTATGTAACCATTGATATCGATGTCCTTGATCCAGCCCATGCACCTGGAACAGGAACAGTCGATGCAGGCGGCATCACCTCTAAAGAACTGCTTGCATCGATTCATGCAATTGCTCGTTCCGAGGTGAATGTCGTTGGCGGTGACCTTGTCGAGGTTGCACCGATTTACGATCCATCCGAACAAACTGCTAACACCGCAAGCAAACTAATCCGTGAAATGCTGCTTGGTTGGGTGAAATAAGTATTTACTGCCCGCCTGTTTGCAAAAGAGTGGCACCTTTTCAAGCTGGGTACAATAAATAAGTCACTTATACAGTAAATGGTGCCTGACACCGTGTGCCTGTCCCTTTTTTTGGGGCGGGCATCTTTGATTTGTACGGTTACTATGTTTATAATAGAAAAAGTGCTGCGTTGATGCGGTAAAACTTTAGAAAACTCGCCGATTGGCGAGCCCCTTAGGGCGAAGACAGAGGCGTAGTTGCCCTTATGCCTAATAGGAAAGTTATACTTTCCTATCGGCCAAAAATAGACGATAATCTATCAAAAGAGCTTAATTAAGTTCCTTTTATAAAATGAAAAAGGAAGTGCGGATTCGTTTGGCAAATCAGGAAATACCGATGAAAATTAAGGTGAAGACGACCATTGATGAGCAGGACGCTTTTGAATTGACGGTGTTTGGTCGATACTATCAAAAGGAAAATGCTTCATTTTTGCAGTATGAGGAAGTGCTCGAGGAAGGCACGGTCCGTACGATCGTGAAGGTGACGCCGGATGAGGCGCTCATTTTACGAGGCGGTGCGGTGAAAATGCGGCTGCCGTTTCGATTAAATATGCAACAACGAGGCAGTTATGAGTTGCCGTTTGGTGTATTTGAAACGATGACATTGGCGAAGAGAATTGTACAATCTGAAGGTCTGATTGATATTCTTTACGATTTTACGATGCAGGGTTCGCCGGGCGGTACATACCATTTGGAGATTACCTTTCAGGAGGATGAGAGATGAATATAGTAGAACAAGTGCAAACGAAAATAAAGGAAGAAATCCGGGCGGCCGTGCTGAAGGCTGGGCTTGCAACGGAAGAGCAGATGCCAGATGTGATTCTGGAGATCCCGAAGGAAAAGGCCCATGGTGATTATGCGACGAACATGGCGATGCAGCTCGCACGGGTAGCGAAGAAAGCACCGCGGATGATTGCGGAGGCGTTAGTAGAAAATTTTGACCGTTCAAAAGCATCAATTGAAAAAATTGAGCTGGCAGGTCCGGGCTTTATTAATTTTTACATGAATAATAGCTATTTAGCTGATTTGGTTCCGACCATTCTTGAGGCTGGCGACAAGTACGGGGAAACCACTGTTGGCGGCGGACAGAAGATTCAGGTCGAGTTTGTATCAGCGAATCCAACGGGGGACTTGCACCTTGGACATGCCCGTGGTGCCGCTGTTGGGGACTCGCTTAGCAATATTTTAGCTAAGGCGGGCTACGATGTGTCCCGCGAATACTATATTAACGATGCCGGCAACCAGATTAATAACTTAGCCATTTCAATTGAGGCTCGTTATTTTCAAGCACTGGGGCTGGATAAAGAGATGCCAGAGGACGGCTACCATGGTACAGATATTATCGGCATCGGCAAGACGTTAGCGGAGGAGTTTGGCGACAAGTACGTGCATGTGGCGGACGCGGAGCGATTTGACTTTTTCCGTGAATACGGACTGAAAGTGGAAATGGCGAAGTTGCAGCGGGACCTCGAGGATTTCCGCGTTGGTTTCGATGTGTGGTTCTCGGAAACATCTCTTTATAAAAATGGAAAAATCGACGAAGCGCTCACGGCCTTGCGGGAGAGCGGCTATGTTTATGAACAGGACGGTGCAACGTGGCTGCGTTCGACGGAGTTTGGCGATGATAAGGACCGCGTGCTCATAAAGCAGGATGGTTCATATACCTACCTAACACCGGATATTGCCTACCACAAGAACAAGCTCGAACGCGGCTTTGAAAAACTAATCAATATTTGGGGTGCGGATCACCACGGCTATATTCCTCGGATGAAGGCAGCCATTCAAGCCCTAGGCTATGACCGCGAGGCCCTCGAGGTTGAGATTATTCAATTGGTACACCTTTTTAAAAATGGCGAGAAAATGAAGATGAGTAAGCGGACCGGTAAAGCAGTAACAATGCGGGATTTGGTCGATGAGGTCGGCCTCGATGCGACGCGTTATTTCTTCGCGATGCGCAGCTCGGATTCCCATTTGGACTTTGATTTGGATTTAGCCGTGTCGGAATCAAATGAAAATCCGGTTTATTACGCACAGTACGCCCATGCCCGGATTTCTAGTATTTTGCGTTCAGGTCAGGAGCAAGGGTTTGTTGTTGATTCTGGGGCCGATTTTTCATTAGTAGCCTCCTCGGAAAAGGAAATTGATTTATTGAAAAAGCTGGGTGAGTTCCCATCCGCTGTTGGTGAGGCCGCACTGAAGCGTATGCCGCACCGCATTACGAATTATATTTTTGAGCTAGCGTCAGCCTTCCATAGCTTTTACAATGCTGAAAAAGTGCTGGATCCTGAGCAGGTCGAGCGGACGACAGCACGGCTTGGGTTAGTGAAGACGGTGCAAATTACCTTGAAGAACGCACTGGCATTGATTGGTGTATCGGCACCGGAAAAAATGTAACATTGGTTTGAGCTCCCTTTTGGTTTAAAGGGGCTTTTTTTTATGGGGTCAAATAGGAAGTGGACAGTAAATTGGGAAAAGTGGAAAGTAAATGAGTGAAACCGGAAAGTAAATTGAGCAAAGTGGAAAGTAAATGCCGAGAACCGGAAAGTAAACACGTCAAAGTGGACAGTAAATTAGAAAAAGCGGCTCGACAGGGATAAATGGATTCAATTTTATCAAAAACAGCCCATCAAAATGAATATCCACCAAAAAAATGCAAATATTAACTATAGAATTTGGTGTGAGGAGTGAACCGACCAATGAATGTTGGAAGAGCAAAGGAAATTGCTGAATCCGTTGATATGATTAATGTGACCTATGATGGGAACCCCGTAATTATTCAACACGTCGATGAAGCGACAAAAATGGCGAGAATTTATTCAAGGAAAGATCCAGAGAATGAACAAGATGTTCCCGTCCTCAATTTGATTGAAGAATAGAAAAGAGTCTCCGTTTTATCAGGAGACTCTTTCACTTTATTTCGATGGTACCGCCGCTTATTCGCTTAAATTCGCGTAGTTTGCTTAAATCCGCCACTAATTTCAAGGCCGCCTGATCCTTGGCCTTCGCCTCAATCATGAAATCGACATCCTGGCCAATCTCACGGAGCAAAGTCATAAACGGAATAATAAATTCCGGATCAACGAAATCAGCGTGGGAACGGAATTCCTTCTTGTTTTTCGGAGAGGAAATATGAATTTTCGGGACAGCCTCTACATGCCGCCAGGTCTGGAAAATCCTTGGCAGTAACTCCTCAAGCGGTGCCGTGCTTTGATTGGCCATATGATGATGATAATCAAACACGAACGGAATGGACTCCTTTTCACAGACAGTTAAGGTTTCCTCGGCGGTGTATGTTTTATCATCATTTTCTAAGGTCATCACCTTTTTTATGTGGGCAGGCAGTGTGGTCAAATTTTGATGAAATCGTGCCAACGCCTCGGGCTTGTTCCCATAGGCCCCGCCAATATGAATATTGATCAACGCGCGGTCGGCAATTCCCATCGCTTCAAACATTTGATAATGATACGTCATATCAATAACGGCATTTTCGGTAATCTTCTTTTTCGGTGAGGTAAACAGCGTAAATTGATTCGGATGAAAGCTTACACGGAGCCGTTTCTTTTTTACAATTTCACCAATTTCCAGCCACTCTGTTCGAAACGGTGTGGTAAAATCCCAGCACACCTCGGGATGGGTTGCAAGCGGCACTATGGAGCTGGAGAACCGGTACAATTCAATTTCATGGGCGAGATTGTAGTACAGCATTCTTAGTGTATGATCGAGATTTTGCTTCGTCACCTGAAGCAGCTTTTCTTCCCTCTCCATCGGGCTTAGCTGCTGATAACGGGTATAGGTGAGCGCCTTCGATGGAGAGGCATCCCATAAGTTAATTGCCATTGACACATAGCCAAACCGAATTTTCACTTGTCATCGCTCCCCTCTAAGGCTTTTTTATAAGATACAAAAGTATAAAATTTTCGACTCTGAGAATTGTCCAGCTTCAGCGCCCAGCGGCTAGTGTACTTCGCTCTTTTCCCTACGATAAGTCAAGCACGGAATAGCTAACGCTCTCCGTGTTTCCTTTATCTCAGTCAAAGCGCTCCAGTCCATACGCCGCTAAACGGGCGCTTGCGCTTTTCTTATAAAAATAACGAAACCGCTCTAGCAAGCACTTCTTTCACAGACCTGATAAAGTTTGGTTTATTTAATACGGTCAAGGACAGCTGTTCGGAATCAAGAATGTCCTTATTGATAACCTCTCTTAGTCGTTCAATAAAGTCAGGGTCGTAAATAAAACAATTCATTTCTTTGTTTAAAAACAAACTGCGTTTATCGAAATTAGCAGTTCCAATATCGCAAATTTCATTATCAATCAGGAGCACCTTCGCATGATAAAATCCATTTTTATACTGATAAATCAACGCCCCACCCTTCAAAAGGATGCGCAAATAGTGGTATGAGGCCTCTTGAACAAGAATATGGTCAGCAGTGTATGGGACAATGACCGTGATGCTTACTCCGCGCTTTTGAGCTGCCAATAATTCTGCAAAGATAGGGGCGCTTGGAATAAAGTAGGGGGTGCCAATGATGATCGATTGGTCAGCTTTTTGAATCAGGCGAACAAAACCTTTCTCCAGCTGCCCTGCCTCGGTTGGGACAAATTGATGACGGATGCCGCTGCTAGGCTGCTTGGGGAAATAGACCGGATGTTCATGGAGTTTCTCACCACCATACTCGTTCCAATCAACTAAAAACTCATTCTGCAAAAAAGTGACACTCTCACCCGTTATTTTTAATTGGTAGTCCCGCCATGGGTGAAGCTTTGGGTCTTCATCAATATACTCCTTCCCAATATTAAAACCGCCCACGTAGCCAATTTTGCCGTCAATCACTGATATTTTGCGGTGATTGCGAACTTGGATGGAATAAAAGAGGAAGGGAAACTTAATCCGATTACTAAAAGCAAACTGAATTCCAGCCTCCCTTAAGGCCGTTACTTCCGCCTTTTTAACTCCTCTACTGCCAAGGCGGTCAAGCAAAAGCCGTACCTCGACACCCGCCTCTGCTTTTTCTTTTAAAAGAGCGAAGAATTCCCGACCTAGCTCATCGTCTTTGACAATGTAATAGAGCACATGAATATGGTTTTGGGCCTTGCGTAATTCCGAAAAATAATCGCGGAAAAATATTTTCCCATGGGTAAACACCTCAAAATGGCCATAGAGAATGGGGGTCTCTAGTTTACCCGCTAGCGCAATATGTTTCTGTCGACCTAATCTAAAATCTAAGACAAGCCATATAATGATAAAAAGTAGTAGTCCGCTTAAAATGAGTACAAATTTCATTGAAACTTTCCCCCAGTCGGTGTTGTTAGTGTTTCCGAGTGAAATCATTTCTATAAGTCGAATGAATTTTGCAAAAATTGGTTGACTGAATGCTCATTCATTATATAATAGAGGTAAATATTAATTCAGAAAATTAATTATTTTCTACAAACAATAGGGAGAACGAAGAAAGGGGCGTTTTACTTGAATGGTCTTTTATGGGTCAATCTTATTGCGTTTATTGCTGTAACCGCTTACGCAATTAGTCTATTCGTTTATGTGGTCAAAACGCGAATTGACTTTATTAAGCTCGGCAAAAAAGTCGAGTTTGACAACAATGTCAAAGCGCGGCTGCAAAAAATTTGGGTCAATGTATTTGGCCAGAAAAAGCTTTTGAAGGATAAAAAAAGCGGTGCCATCCACGTTATGTTCTTTTACGGCTTCATTCTCGTTCAATTTGGGGCCATCGATTTTATTTGGAAAGGGCTGGTTCCTGGTTCCCACCTGCCACTTGGTCCATTGTATGCCGGGTTTACTTTTTTCCAAGAAATTGTCACACTGGTGATCCTTGTCGCTGTTTTCTGGGCGTTTTATCGCCGCTATGTTGAAAAATTAGTCCGTTTAAAACGCAATTTTAAATCAGGGCTGGTGCTGATTTTCATCGGCGGCTTGATGATTTCCGTTTTACTCGGAAATGGCATGGGCCTCATTTGGCATGGGGAAGATCCTTCCTGGACAGAGCCGATTGCCTCCATTATTTCACTGATTTTTTCGTGGGTGGGTGAAACCGCCGCTATTGTTATATTCTACATAGCCTGGTGGGCGCATTTACTATTCTTGTTAAGCTTCTTGGTCTATGTGCCGCAGTCGAAACATGCCCACTTAATCGCAGGGCCGGCAAACGTCTATTTCAACCGTTTAGAAAAACCAGGTAAATTGAAAAAGGTTGATTTTGAAGATGAATCACAAGAGACGTTTGGGGTTGGAAAAATTGAAGACTTCACCCAGCACCAAATGATCGACTTTTATGCCTGCGTGGAATGCGGCCGCTGTACGAATATGTGTCCGGCGACGGGAACAGGGAAAATGTTGTCACCAATGGACCTGATTGTGAAAATGCGCGACCATCTCACCAATTATGGTGCCTCCGTTACCTCGAAACAGCCATGGGTGCCGACGTTCGCTTTTGCTAACACGAAGGGGAACCAAATTGCCCTTGCTGCCAGCGGTCAAGGGGCGGAAGAAACGGCTGCGGCCTATGCCTATAGTCCAAGCCTGATTGGCGATGTCATTACCGAAGAAGAAATCTGGGCATGTACAACCTGCCGCAACTGTGAAGATCAATGTCCAGTCATGAACGAACACGTTGATAAAATTATCGACCTGCGCCGTTATTTAGTGTTAACAGAAGGAAAAATGGATGCGGACGCCCAGCGTGCGATGACCAATATCGAGCGCCAAGGCAATCCATGGGGCCTAAACCGCAAAGAGCGTGAAAACTGGCGTGAAGGGCGTGAGGATGTTACCATTCCAACCGTCAAGGAAATGAACAAAGCCGGCGAAGAGTTTGAATACTTATTCTGGGTTGGCTCGATGGGGTCTTATGATAACCGCAGCCAAAAGATTGCCCTATCGTTCGCGAAGCTAATGAATGAGGCAGGCGTGAAGTTTGCCATCCTCGGCAACAAAGAAAAGAACTCTGGCGACACCGCCCGCCGCTTAGGCAATGAATTCTTATTCCAAGATCTTGCGGCCAAAAATATTGAGGAATTTGAGAAGGCTGAGGTCAAAAAAATCGTCACGATTGACCCGCATGCCTATAATATTTTCAAAAATGAATACCCTGACTTTGGCTTAGAGGCGGAAGTTTATCACCATACAGAAGTTCTTTATGAGCTTGTCCGCGATGGCCGACTCGTACCGAAGCATGCTGTCAACGAAACAATTACCTTCCATGATTCCTGTTACTTAGGCCGGTACAATGATGTTTACGACCCGCCACGGGAAATTTTAAAATCCATTCCAGGCGTGAAGCTTGTGGAAATGGAACGGAACCGCGAAAAAGGAATGTGCTGTGGCGCCGGCGGCGGTTTGATGTGGATGGAGGAAGAAACAGGCCACCGCATTAACGTCAGTCGAACCGAGCAAGCCCTGGCTGTTAATCCATCGGTCATCAGTTCAGGCTGTCCGTACTGTTTAACGATGCTGTCGGATGGAACAAAGGCCAAAGAGGTCGAAGAAAAAGTAGCCACTTACGATGTGGCCGAATTGCTTGAAAAAGCTGTTTGTGGTGAGCAAAAAGTACTTGCGTCTTAATTAGTAGTAAAAGGCAGCAGGAGTTGAGTAGTTTTACGAAAACAAAATTTTATGAATTTTGTGTAAAACGATTCCACTTCTGCTTCTTTTTATGTAAAATAGACTTATTGGATAAAACGCTTACATTTTTTAAAAAAATGATGGCTTGCGATATATTTTTGCTATTTTTTCGAGCGAGCGTTCAGTCATCATAATGCAAAGGGAACTTGTCGACTCAATATGAAGAAAAGGGAGAGGATTTACATGGGGAAAACGGTCATTTTAAGTGGGGTACGAACACCATTTGGAAAATTAGGGGGATCATTGAGCAGCTTTACCGCTTCACAGCTTGGGGGAATTGCCGTGAAGGAAGCGTTGGTGCGTGCAGACGTTAAGCATGATGAGGTTCAAGAAGTCATTCTCGGGTCCGTTTTACAAGGCGGCCAAGGGCAAATCCCATCCCGCCAAGCGGCTCGTCATGCCGGCCTGCCCTGGGAAGTGAAAACAGAAACAATTAATAAGGTTTGTGCGTCAGGGATGCGCAGTGTCACGTTAGCCGACCAAATCATTCGCGCCGGCGATGAAGAGGTTATTGTTGCAGGTGGCATGGAATCCATGAGCAACGCCCCATATTTGTTGCCAAAAGCAAGATGGGGCTTCCGCATGGGCGATTCGACGGTTAAGGATTTAATGATTCACGATGGCTTAACCTGTAGTTTTACGGGTGTCCACATGGGTACGTACGGAAGTTCAACAGCGGCTGAACTGGACATTTCACGTGAGGCACAAGATGAGTGGGCCTTGAGAAGTCACGTGCGAGCGATTGCCGCCATTGAAAGTGGAAAATTGGCAGAGGAAATTGTCTCGGTCGAAGTGCAGCAGCGAAAAGGGGCGCCTGTTGTTGTTTCAACAGATGAAGGTCCGCGTAAAGATACATCTTTAGAACGACTATCCAAATTAGCACCAGTATTTAATCCTACGGGTACGATTACCGCTGGGAACGCTCCTGGTGTGAATGATGGTGCAGCAGCCCTTGTGTTAATGAGCGAAGAGCGCGCTGCACGTGAAGGCCGCCAGGTGGGAGCGGTGATTCTTGGCCATGCCGCGGTTGCCGTAGAGGCTAAGGATTTCCCACAAACACCGGGACTGGTTATTAATGAGATTTTAAGAAAAACCGGCCGAAACTTGGATGAGATTGATTTATTTGAAATCAATGAAGCTTTTGCTGCCGTTGCTTTAGCAAGTGGAAAAATTGCTAATCTTGATCCGGAAAAAGTGAATGTCAATGGCGGTGCGGTCGCACTAGGTCACCCGATTGGCGCAAGCGGAGCACGCATCATCCTTACCCTTATGCACGAATTGAAGCGTCGCGGCGGGGGCATTGGGATTGCAGCCATTTGCAGCGGCGGTGGCCAGGGCGATGCCGTGATGATTGAGGTGCCAAAAGCATAGGCAGGCTTGTTTTTTAAATGCAGATTAGGATTCGCAAATAAGGCACGTGGCTGCGTAAATAAAACTAGGTGGATTCGCAAATAAAACCCGAAAATTCGCAAATAAAATCCATATTCAACAGATAAGTCGGGAAAATGTACTGATTATAATTGATATGTAGAGGTCGAGGACAGGAAAATTAGTATTTTAAAAAAAGTAAGGGGGCTAAACTTGGTTTTGCCCCCTTAATCGGAGGGGAAAACATGAAAGTTTCAAAGTTAATGGTGATCGGTGCCGGCCAAATGGGCTCAGGCATTGCCCAGGTTTGTGCCCAAGCGGGTTATCAGGTGTTGTTAAATGACTTAAAACCAGAATTCGTTGAACGCGGCTTAGGCGTTATTAAAAAAAACCTTTCGCGAAACGTCGATAAAGGCCGGATGACCGAGGAACAAAAGCAGGAAGTGTTAGCAAGACTGACCTCGTCGACTGACTTGAACGATGCCAGCAATGTTGATCTAGTCATTGAAGCAGCTGTTGAAAATATGGAAATTAAAGCGAAGGTTTTTGCACAATTAGATGAAATTGCCCCAGCACATGCGATTTTAGCAAGCAATACGTCCTCACTGCCTATTACCGAAATTGCTGCCACCACGAATCGTCCGGAAAAGGTCATCGGCATGCATTTTATGAACCCAGTCCCAGTTATGAAACTCGTCGAAATTATCCGCGGTCTTGCAACATCTGATGAAGTATATCAAGTGATTGAAGATATGACCAAGACACTAGGCAAGGTGCCTGTTGAAGTAAATGACTTCCCTGGTTTTGTTTCCAACCGTATCCTCATGCCAATGATTAACGAAGCAATCTACACGTTATATGAGGGTGTGGCTACGAAAGAAGCCATCGATGAAGTGATGAAGCTGGGGATGAACCATCCTATGGGGCCGTTAACCTTGGCAGATTTTATCGGTTTAGATACATGTTTATACATTATGGAAACACTCCACGAAGGCTTCGGCGACGACAAATACCGTCCATGTCCGCTGCTTCGCAAATATGTCAAAGCAGGCTGGCTCGGCAAGAAATCGGGGCGCGGGTTTTATAGTTACAGGTAATCAAGAAAACCAGGTGAATCACGCCAACGTTACATAGACGAGATTCTGTGATTTCCCCTGGGAATATGCATCCAAAAGAATCCATCCTCCAAAGGGGAGATCATGATGAATCTTTCATTTACAGAAGAACAAGAAATGATGCGAAAAATGGTCCGTGATTTTGCTGAAAACGAAATCGCACCATTTATTAAAAATATGGAAAACGGGGAATTTCCACGAGAAATTCTCCGCAAAATGGGCGAACTTGGCCTGATGGGAATTCCAGTCCCGGAAAAATACGGCGGGGCCGAGATGGATTTCACCTCTTATATAATTGCGATTCATGAGCTCTCAAAGGTAAGTGCAACAGTGGGCGTCATTTTATCGGTCCATACATCGGTCTGTACGAATCCGATTCTGTACTTTGGGACAGAGGCACAAAAGCAAAAGTATGTTCCAAAGCTGGCATCAGGTGAGTATTTGGGCGCGTTTTGTTTAACGGAGCCAAGCTCAGGGTCAGATGCCGCCAGCTTAAAAACGCGTGCGGTAAAGCAGGGCGGGCATTATGTCCTTAACGGTTCAAAGGTGTTTATCACCAACGGCGGCGAGGCCGATGTGTATATTGTCTTTGCCACGACGGATCCCAAATTAGGCACAAAAGGGATCGCCGCCTTTATTGTGGAAAAAACAACTCCGGGTTTTATGATCGGCAAGGATGAGAAGAAAATGGGCTTACATGGCTCAAGAACGGTGCAATTGACGTTTGAAGACATGCAGGTTCCAGTTGAAAACCGGCTTGGCAATGAAAGTGAAGGCTTTAAAATTGCGATGGCGAACCTCAATGTCGGGCGGATTGGGATTGCTACCCAGGCCCTCGGAATTGCCGAGGCCGCCCTGTCCGCCGCAACGGAATACTCTAAGGGCCGCCAGCAATTCGGCAAACCGATTGCGGCCCAGCAAGGAATTGCTTTTAAGCTGGCAGACATGGCGACAAGTGTGGAAGCGGCAAAGCTATTAGTCTATCGGGCAGCAGATTTGCGTACCCGAGGAGAGAAGTGCGGATTGGAAGCCTCGATGGCGAAACTATTTGCAACCAAGACAGCTGTAGAAGTGACGACGGAAGCCATTCAAGTGTTTGGCGGCTATGGTTATACGGAAGATTATCCGGTGGAACGCTATTTCCGCGATGCCAAGGTAACGGAAATTTATGAAGGAACGAGCGAGATTCAGCGGATTGTGATTAGTAAGTATCTTTGATTGGATTGGTAAGTAGCTAATTCCAAAAATTAACAAATAATGTTGTAATTGATGTAATTTTTGTTGTAATAGACACAATTCATGTCGTAAAGGACACAAACTATGTAGTAATTTTATGTGATATGTAAATAAATTACAATTTTTGTATAAAAGGTCGCCAATTTTGTAGTAATGGACATAAGTTAAGTCGTAATAGACACAAATACAGTCGTAATAGAATCAGACTATTGAATCCGAAAAAAAGGAGGTAACAAACATGCAATTTAAATTATCAGAAGAGCATGAAATGATTCGGAAAATGGTTCGTGATTTCGCACGCAACGAGGTGGCACCGACGGCAGCCGAGCGGGATGAGGAAGAACGCTTTGATCGTGGGATTTTTGACAAAATGGCGGAGCTTGGTTTAACAGGGATTCCGTGGCCGGAACAGTATGGCGGCATCGGCAGTGATTTTCTTGCGTACTGCATCGCGGTCGAGGAACTTTCGCGCGTGGACGCATCCGTAGGTGTCCTTCTTTCCGCTCACACCTCACTTGCCGGCTGGCCAATTTTTAAATTCGGCAGTGAGGAGCAAAAGCAAACCTACCTGCGCCCAATGGCAGAGGGCAGCAAAATGGGCGCTTACGGTTTAACAGAACCAGGAAGCGGCTCAGATGCCGGCGGGATGAGAACGACAGCCCGCTTAGAAGGCGATCATTACGTCTTAAATGGCTCGAAAATCTTCATTACCAATGGCGGCGAGGCTGACATTTATGTGGTGTTTGCTTTAACAGACCCATCCAGTAAACAAAAAGGCATTACAGCGTTCATCATCGAGAGTGACTTCGCCGGCTTCTCGGTTGGTAAAAAAGAAAAGAAACTCGGCATTCGTTCCTCGCCAACAACCGAAATTATTTTTGAAGATTGTAAGGTTCCTGTCGCGAATCGGCTTGGCGAAGAAGGCGATGGATTTAAAATTGCGATGATGACCCTTGATGGCGGCCGAAATGGGATTGCGGCCCAAGCTGTTGGGATTGCTCAAGGCGCCCTTGATGCGGCGGTCGACTATGCAAGGGAACGCCATCAGTTCGGGAAGCCGATTGCGGCGAACCAAGGAATTTCCTTTAAGTTAGCTGATATGGCCACAGGTATTGAGGCTGCTAGACTATTAACCTATCAAGCTGCCTGGTTGGAGTCAAACGGCTTACCATATGGAAAAGAATCAGCCATGTCGAAGCTATTTGCTGGTGACACAGCCATGAAAGTGACAACGGAAGCCGTTCAAGTTTTTGGTGGCTATGGTTACACAAAGGATTATCCAGTTGAGCGTTTTATGCGTGATGCCAAGATAACGCAAATTTACGAAGGTACACAGGAAATTCAACGACTAGTCATTTCGAGAATGATAACAAAATAAATTTTTGAAAAAAACTTGCCAATTGACGTAGTTGCTATATGCCGTAAGGGAATGATCGGTCAAAAAGAAAGGCGGTAATCATCAATCGCCAAAATTCAACAAAGGCGGAAAATGGGATGACAAAGAGAGAAGTTCAAGCTTCAGTCAAGGATGAACGCCTCGTGCAAAAAAGGCGTGATCAAATGATCAAAGGGGCCGTAGCACTTTTTAAACAAAAGGGGTTCCATGGCACAACGACGAGGGAAATTGCGAAAGCCGCCGGATTTAGTATCGGTACGCTCTATGAATATATTCGCACAAAGGAAGATGTCCTCTACCTTGTCTGTGACAGCATTTATGACCATGTTAGTGAGCGTCTGCAGCAAGACCTTGCATTGAAAAAAGGGACATTAGACAGCTTGAAGCTGGGGATTGCCAATTTTTTTCAGGTTATGGATGAGATGCAGGCGGAAGTGCTTGTCATGTATCAGGAAGTCAAGTCGCTTTCGAAGGACGCACTGCCATATGTGTTAAAGAAGGAATTGGAAATGGTTGGGATGTTTGAGAACCTGTTGTCCCGATGTGTCGAGAACGGGGAATTGTCACTATCGGATAAACAAGTCGAAATGATTGCCCATAACATTTTTGTGCAGGGACAAATGTGGGGCTTCCGCCGCTGGGCGTTACGGAAGTTATTTACGCTCGAGGAATATACGGAGTTACAGACGGAGCTTTTATTATCGGGGATTAGTAAAGGGGTCTCGGCAGCCGAGAAAATTTCGGAAAACCACTAAGGGCAGCGAGCGGTACACTAGGTTCATTTTTATAAAAGCGCCCTGTTCAGCGGCGCAGGGCCTGGAGCTGGACATTAAAAAAGGGGGAGTACAATGGGGAAATATCAACCTACGCATCATATCCGTTTTGTGACGGCGTCGAGTTTGTTTGATGGGCATGATGCTTCGATTAATATTATGAGACGGATTCTCCAGGCGAGCGGGGCGGAGGTCATTCATCTTGGCCACAATCGCTCGGTCGAGGAGGTTGTGAATGCCGCGATTCAGGAGGATGTGCAGGGGATTGCGATTTCGTCGTATCAAGGCGGGCACGTTGAATACTTTAAGTATATGGTTGATCTGTTAAAGGAAAAAGGGGCGCCGCATATTCGCATTTATGGCGGCGGGGGCGGGGTTATTATCCCGCGCGAATTGGATGAGCTGCATGCGTATGGAATTGCCAGGCTGTTCTCGCCTGAGGATGGACGGATGCTCGGGCTGCAGGGAATGATTGACCGGATGATGGAGGAATGCGATTTTTCCACGTTGCCAACAGATGTAAACGAGCAAATCGAAAAGCTGCCTTCAGGGGATTTCAATGCCATTGCCAAGCTGATTACTTTAGCGGAGCTTCATGTTGATAAACGGAACGAGGCAGCGGCAACCGTTGAGCAAGTGCTTGAACAAGTAAAGTCACTTGAAAGGGCGGTTCCCGTCGTCGGTATTACAGGTACAGGCGGGGCTGGAAAAAGTTCGTTAACAGATGAATTAATCCGCCGCTTTATCAATGAATTCCCTGAGAAAAAGGTCGCGATTCTCTCGGTGGACCCGACAAAGCAAAAAACGGGCGGTGCCTTGCTTGGGGACCGAATTCGCATGAATGCGATTTTCTCGCCGAATGTCTATATGCGCAGCCTGGCGACACGGCATTCGAAAAGTGAGCTTTCTTTGGCGATTAAAGATGCGGTCGCGGTGACGAAGGCAGCAGGTTTTGATCTTATCATCGTCGAAACGAGCGGGATTGGTCAAGGAGATGCTGAAATCACGGAGATTTGTGATGTGTCGATGTATGTGATGACGAGTGAATTCGGGGCGCCTTCCCAGCTGGAAAAAATCGATATGCTCGACTTTGCGGATTTAATTGTCATCAATAAATTTGAGCGCAAAGGTTCGGAGGATGCCAAAAACCAGGTGCAAAAGCAGTACCAGCGTAATCATATGCTGTTTGAAAAGGACTTGTCGGAAATGCCGGTGTATGGCACGATTGCCAGCCAATTTCATGACCCAGGCACAAATGCCTTGTTTGCGGCGTTAGTGGAAGTGGTGAATGAGAAATTGGGGACGGATTGGGTAACATCGTTTAGTAAGAATGCCGTTGTGGAAAAACAAAATGTGATTATCCCAACCAATCGGCGTTATTATTTACGGGAAATTTCAGAGACCGTGCGCGGTTATCATCGCAAGGCGGAAGAGCAAGCCGATATTGCCCGAAAATTATTTCAGCTCGAAGGGGCGATTGAAGCTGTTAAGAATCAGCCCGACGTGGTTGCAGCACTTGAGGTTGTGAAGCAGGAAACGGAGGCGCGGCTGACGGCGGAATCACGGAAGATTCTCGATTCGTGGGCGGATACGAAAGCAGCTTATGCGGGTGACCAATTCGTTACCCGTATCCGTGATAAAGAGATTATCACGGTGCTAAAATCAACGAGCTTATCAGGGCTCGACATTCCAAAGGTGGCTTTGCCTCGCTATAAAGATTATGGGGAAATTCTCCGCTGGGTGTACCAGGAGAATGTACCAGGTTCATTCCCGTATACGGCAGGTGTGTTTCCGTTCAAACGTGAAGGGGAGGATCCGAAACGGCAATTTGCCGGGGAAGGGACGCCGGAGCGGACGAACCGCCGCTTCCACTATTTATCAAAAGATGATGATGCTAAGCGTTTAAGCACGGCATTTGATTCGGTGACCTTGTACGGCGAGGACCCCGATTACCGCCCTGATATTTATGGGAAGGTCGGCGAAAGCGGCGTCAGTGTGTGTACATTGGACGATATGAAGAAGCTGTATGACGGCTTTGACTTATGCCATCCCTCAACATCAGTTTCGATGACGATTAATGGTCCGGCACCGATTATTTTAGCGATGTTTATGAATACGGCGATTGACCAGCAGGTGCAGCGGAAGGAAGCCGAGCTTGGCCGCATGCTAACGGTCGAAGAATTTGCGAAGGTTCGGGCCTATACATTGCGGACAGTGCGCGGTACGGTGCAGGCGGATATTTTAAAAGAAGACCAAGGTCAAAATACGTGTATTTTTTCAACAGAATTTGCCTTACGGATGATGGGGGATATTCAGCAGTATTTCATTGACCATCAAGTACGCAACTATTATTCTGTTTCAATCAGCGGGTACCATATTGCTGAAGCCGGTGCCAATCCGATTTCGCAGCTGGCGTTTACGTTGTCAAATGGGTTTACGTATGTGGAGTATTATTTGAGCCGCGGTATGAACATTGATGATTTTGCACCGAACCTGTCGTTCTTTTTCTCGAATGGTTTGGATCCAGAATATACGGTGATCGGCAGGGTGGCGCGTCGGATTTGGGCCACTGTTATGCGCGATAAATATGGTGCGAACGAACGCAGTCAAAAATTAAAGTACCATGTCCAGACGTCGGGTCGTTCGCTGCATGCTCAAGAGATCGACTTTAATGATATCCGGACCACACTGCAGGCGTTAATGGCCCTGCATGATAATTGTAATTCTCTCCATACTAATGCCTATGATGAGGCGATTACGACGCCGACTGAGGAATCGGTACGACGGGCGATGGCGATTCAAATGATTATTACGAAAGAGCACGGGTTAACGAAAAATGAAAATCCGCTCCAGGGTTCGTTTATCGTCGAAGAGCTGACGGAGCTAGTGGAGGAAGCGGTGCTGCAAGAGTTCGAACGCTTGAATGACCGCGGCGGTGTGCTCGGTTCGATGGAAACGCAGTATCAGCGCGGTAAGATTCAGGATGAGTCGATGCACTATGAAATGAAGAAACATACCGGTGAGCTGCCCATTATCGGGGTGAATACGTATTTGAATCCGAATCCGACTTCGGTCGAATCTGTCAATAATATGGAATTGGCACGGGCTTCCAAGGAAGAGAAGGAATTGCAGATTCATAATCTGCGGACCTTCCAGGAAGCGCACGCTTCGGAGTCAGCTGCAGCATTAAACCGCTTAAAGGAGGCTGCCGTTAACAATGGCAATATCTTTGCTGAATTAATGGAAACCGTGAAAGTCGCCAGCCTTGGGCAAATAACCCGGTCACTTTACGAAGTGGGCGGGCAGTATCGCAGGAATATGTAACATGGAAAGAGTGGAAAAGGTGTTAGGCACCATTAAAGTGCCTGGCACCAACCATTTTTTTTATGAAAAAAATTTTATTGCGCGAGATTTATCTTGATATATAATCAAACTAGTATTAAACTCCTTAGAGGCTATGGGCAGGTGTGGTTGGATGAAGAGTAGTCATATCATTATTGTATTAGTTATTTTTGCCTGGCCATTAAACTATCTCTATCAACGTCAACTCGGGGCAATCTCTTTCCTGTTGCTAGCGATTTTCTTTCTGATTATCTCCATTAAGGAGATAAAAAGAGTGAAGGAACAGGTGAATCCGCACGACGGTAAATCATCAAAGGAAAAAATCAAGTGAAACAAATGCTAGAACTAGCATAAACGGGAAGAATTTGTTTATAATGAAGAATATGCAAATTGGGAGAAATGCGCAAAAGCGTCCGTTTAGCGCTTAAGTTAGACCGTTCTCAATGTTTAATAACATATTAAATTTAATAAACGGTCCTTAAATAGAGAAAGGAAGTGCCAATAGTGAGTTTAGCACAATACTCAAAAGAGGAATTGCAAGAGTTTGCTCTTATCGAAATGGCTCATGAATATTTAAAAAATAGCAAGCAGCCAATCTCGTTTCATGATTTAGTGAACGAGATTAAAAAAGCTGCCGGAATATCTGAGAAAGAAATCAAATCTCGCCTGGCACAATTTTATACCGACATCAACATTGATGGCCGTTTCCTTTCATTAGGTGAAAACCGCTGGGGACTTCGTGTTTGGTACCCAGTTGATACAGCTGAAGAAGAAGTTGTGACTGTTGTAAAGCCTAAGAAGAAAAAGGCGAAGAAAGTCGTCGAAGAAGAAGATTTCGATGAGGTTGATGAAATCGAAGACGAAGATTATGATGATCTCGATGATTTTGTCGATGAAGACGATCTTCTCGATGACGATGATGATGACGATGATGATGAGGATATTGATCTTGATGACGATCTCCTAGACGATGATGATGTCCTGGAGGAGGAAGAAGAATTCGAAATTGATGAAGACGAAGTTCTTGATGAAGAGCTTGACGACGACGAAGATGAAGTGTTTGAAGAAGAGGAAGAAGACAAAAAGTAATAAAATTGTTTTTGCGTTCGTTTATCTTTAGAACAGGACGTTTTCATGAAACTTCGGATGTTAAAACAGCTTGACTTTTTATTCTAGCCCCTGTATTATCTTTTTTGGGCTCCTTTTAATAGGACGAATCAAATTTACTTACATGCGCTCCCTTTCCATAGTGAAAAGGAGCGCTTTTATTTTTTAAAAACTCCCATTTGTCGGAGTTTTTTCGTTTTTGGAGCAAAAATGAAAATAATTTTTCGGAAAACATCCTTAAACACCCAGAATAATGTACAAACTGTAATCAAGGGGGAATAGTTATGACAAAGTATATTTTTGTAACAGGTGGGGTTGTTTCCTCACTCGGAAAAGGTATTACCGCTGCCTCTCTAGGGCGCTTATTGAAAAATCGCGGCTTAAGTGTAACGATTCAAAAATTTGATCCATACATTAACGTCGACCCAGGAACGATGAGCCCTTACCAACATGGTGAAGTATTCGTAACCGATGATGGCGCGGAAACAGATTTAGACCTTGGCCACTATGAGCGCTTTATTGACATCAATTTAAACAAGTACTCGAACGTAACAACAGGAAAGATCTATTCAACCGTGCTCCGCAAAGAGCGCCGCGGCGACTATTTGGGTGCGACTGTCCAGGTTATTCCGCACATTACCAATGAAATTAAGGATCGCTGTTTCCGTGCCGGCAAGGAAACCAATGCCGACGTCGTGATTACAGAAATTGGCGGAACCGTTGGTGACATTGAATCACTGCCATTTTTAGAAGCAATTCGTCAGATTAAAAGTGATATTGGCAGTGAAAACGTGATGTACATTCATTGTACGCTGATTCCGTACATAAAAGCTGCCGGTGAAATGAAGACGAAGCCGACCCAGCATAGTGTAAAAGAGCTGCGCAGCCTTGGAATTCAGCCGAATATTATTGTCGTGCGGACGGAAATGCCCGTTTCCCAAGACATGAAAGACAAAATTGCCTTGTTCTGTGATATTGATGCAAAAGCCGTAATTGAATGTATGGATGCCGATACTCTTTATTCCATTCCACTTGCCCTCCAAGAGCAGAATATGGACCAAATCGTCTGCGACCATTTGAAATTACAAACGCAAGATGCAGATATGAAGGAATGGAAGGTGCTTCTTGACCGGGTATTAAACCTTTCTGGCAAAACGCGGATTGGTCTTGTCGGCAAATATGTCGAACTCCAGGATGCCTATATTTCTGTTGTTGAGGCGATGAAACATGCTGGTTATGCCTTTGATACCGATGTGGAAATTAAATGGATCAATTCTGAAGATGTCACCAGTGAAAATGTAGCCGAGCTGCTTGATGATGTGGACGGCGTCCTTGTCCCAGGCGGATTTGGTGATCGCGGCGTCGAAGGAAAAATTGAAGCGACCCGCTATGCTCGTGAGCAGAAGAAGCCATTCCTCGGGATTTGTTTGGGGATGCAGCTGGCAACGATTGAATTTGCCCGCAATGTGCTCGGGCTTTCGGATGCCCATTCGACAGAATTTGTGCCAGAGACGACCCATCCGATTATTGACCTGCTTCCAGAGCAGAAGGATATCGAGGACATGGGCGGTACATTGCGCTTAGGTCTATACCCTTGCCGTTTAATCGAGGGAACGAAGGCTTTTGCAGCCTATGACGATGAAGTGGTGTATGAGCGCCATCGTCACCGTTATGAGTTTAATAACGAATTCCGTCAAGAAATGGAAGCTGCCGGGTTTACATTCTCGGGTACAAGCCCTGACGGCCGCTTAGTGGAAATTATTGAACTGAAGGATCACCCTTGGTTTGTGGCCTCCCAGTTCCATCCGGAATTTGTGTCAAGGCCAAATCGTCCACAGCCATTGTTCCGTGACTTTATTAAAGCTTCGATTGAAAAATAAGATTGTGTTTGTGGCCAGTTCCCGTTTTAGTGGGGAGCTGGTTTTTTTTAAAGACTCCATTAAAATGCAAAAAGGGCCACCAAGGGCCCTGTTTTAATCTTCATATTCCGCTAAAATCTCATCAATTGTAAATTTTAGTCCATGGTAAACAAACAAAGCCGCCATTGAGGCTGGATAGCCATAGCGGTTTCCCACATCATCAGGAAGCAGGGCTTTTGTCAGCCGCAAATCAATATGGACATCTGCAAATTCCGTCAAATCCTCGTTTGATGGCGCCATCACTGTTGAAACCGCCACAAAGGGGATCATTTTTTCATGCAATAATCGAGCCATCGCCACAGCCGGACCATCACTGGAGGTGCGGGTGAAAATCAACACGCGATCGGCATCGCCGAGCTCAGCAACTCCCGCAGCATCCTTTAAAATCTTTGCCCCCGTCAGCGGCTCCGTCCCTTCTAACGCTTCAAACTCGACTGCTTTCATTTCTCTTGTGGCAAAAATATAGATTGCTCCGTCGCCAACAGGAGCTTGTGCAAGCAAGCGGGCCCCGTCCTCAAAGGCAAATTCCTCTTTTTCATCTATTTTTTTAAATACACCTGTTAATTGGGTAGTAAACATTTTTAACATAGTAACCCTCCTTATGCCCTCCCTATTATATGCTTTTTCTCGATTTGGTAAAAATAATTATGAATTTCCATATAATAACACTACATCAGCTAAAAAATAAGCAGGAACTTTCGTTGTCAAAGTAGAAATATACAAGTAAATCAGAAAATGAAGGAAGAGAAAATTTTAATCGTTGACGATCAATTTGGCATTCGAATTTTGTTAAATGAGGTGTTCCAAAAAGAAGGGTATCAAACCTTTCAGGCGGCCAATGGAATTCAGGCCTTGGAAATAGTAACCAAGCATGATCCGGACCTCGTTCTGCTTGATATGAAAATTCCAGGCATGGACGGAATCGAAATTTTAAAACGAATGAAAGTCATTGACCCAGACATTCGCGTCATTATCATGACGGCCTACGGTGAGTTGGACATGATTCAAGAAGCCAAAGACCTAGGTGCCATCACCCATTTTGCGAAGCCTTTTGACATTGATGATATCAGAGCAGCTGTTCGCAAACATATTCCACAAAGGACAAATTAAGCTGCAATAGCTAAATGAAATTTTCATCATAAAAATGTGCGCGCTTTCATTAATGACAGTTTGAAAAACAGCTGTAGATTTATGGCATTTCTCTGATTGTTTTGTTATGATACATATGAACTTTTTACAGGCTGGATATCATTTTCACTTTTTACATAATCGTCAAATTAGAGGGAACCTTTTATGGTGACCTAGTTTCGAAAATGATGGCCAAGCTACTCTAAGGAGGAAGAGAAATGCCTTTAGAATCAATGAAAGACATGCTAAACAAAGCGAAAGCCGGCGGCTACGCTGTTGGGCAATTTAACATTAATAACTTAGAATTTACGCAAGCGATTCTTCAAGCTGCAGAAGCAGAGAAATCACCAGTTATTCTTGGTGTTTCTGAAGGTGCAGGCCGTTATATGTCTGGCTTTAAGACAATTGTGAAAATGGTTGAAGGCTTAATGGAAGATTTAAAAATTACTGTTCCAGTAGCGATTCACCTTGACCATGGTTCTAGCTTTGAAAAATGTAAAGAAGCCATCGATGCAGGTTTCACATCTGTCATGATTGATGCTTCTCATCACCCATTTGAAGAAAATGTTGAAATTACTTCAAAAGTAGTGGAATATGCTCATTCAAAAGGTGTATCTGTTGAAGCAGAATTAGGAACTGTTGGTGGACAAGAAGATGATGTTATTGGCGGCATTCAATACGCTGATGCAAACGAGTGTGTTGAACTTGTAAAACGGACGGGCATTGATTGCCTTGCACCTGCATTAGGTTCTGTTCACGGTCCTTACCAAGGAGAACCAAACCTAGGTTTCAAGGAAATGGAAGAAATCGGAAACCTTACTAGCCTGCCATTAGTTCTTCACGGTGGAACTGGTATCCCTACAAATGACATCCAACGTTCTGTTTCACTTGGAACAGCTAAAATCAACGTAAACACTGAAAACCAAATTGCTTCTGCGAGAACTGTTCGTGAAGTATTAGCAGCAAAACCTAACGAATACGATCCACGTAAATATTTAGGACCAGCTCGCGATGCCATCAAAGAAACGGTTATTGGCAAAATGCGCGAGTTCGGTTCTTCAGGTAAAGCACAAGCTTAACTGTTTAAGCACGCCGACACAATCAGACAGCATCATAGTAATTTTGGCTGTTTGTGTGCATTATGGTAAAATAAAACCGCCCTTACCAATAAGGGCGGTTTCAATATGTAAATAGAACTCTAGGTATTTAGTCGAAAAATGGAGGGGAAAATCGGTGAAATTTTTTATTGATACAGCCAATTTAGATGAAATCCGTGAAGTGAATGAACTAGGCTTATTAGCTGGTGTCACAACCAACCCGTCGCTTGTCGCTAGAGAAAAAGGCGTTTCATTCCATGAGCGCATTAAAGAAATTGCTGAACTTGTTCCTGGTTCCGTTAGTGCCGAGGTTATCGCTTTGGATGCAGAAGGCATGATTAGAGAAGGATTAGAATTAGCCGCCATTGCTCCAAATATCACTATAAAAGTTCCAATGACTCCAGATGGCTTAAAAGCATGCCATGCTTTTTCAAAAAAAGGCATCAAAACAAACGTTACCTTGATTTTCAATGCCAACCAAGCATTGCTGGCGGCAAGAGCGGGTGCTTCCTATGTATCTCCATTCCTTGGCAGATTAGACGACATTGGTCAAAATGGCTTGGATTTGATTTCACAAGTTGCTGAAATTTTTGCAGTGCATGGTATTGAATCTGAAATCATTGCTGCTTCAATCCGTAATCCCATCCATGTTACCGAGGCTGCCCTAAGAGGTGCTCATATTGCCACCATTCCTTACAAAGTATTAATTGGCTTATTCCATCACCCATTAACAGATAAAGGCATCGAAGGATTCCTAAAAGACTGGAATAATCGTACAAATGCATAAGTTTTTAAGGTATTTCCATTTTTGTCCTAAATTTTTTTTCATATCCATACATGAAAATTGATTTTTCGTGTAAACTAAATAATAGACAAACTGTCGGATTATGACTTTTTATGATGGAAAAAATTACCTAGAGTCTTACAAGGATTTTTTAAAAATGGGGAGAACGTGCTGTTTGTAACCTTTAGTTCAATGCGCCCTTCCTTTAAAAAATAAATGTTCTTTCTTATCAACAATTCATGTGGGCTTAGAAGGGAGTCGAAAATGGAAAAACTTAAGATTGCAGGCGGATATCCATTAAAAGGAACGGTTCGCATCAGTGGTGCAAAGAATAGTGCCGTTGCCTTAATACCTGCCACCATTTTAGCAGAATCACCAGTGACAATTGAGGGCTTGCCGCATATTTCCGATGTGGAAATTTTGAAGGATCTGCTTGAGGAAATCGGTGGAGCGGTTCAAATTTCGGACGAAGAAATGACGGTTGACCCATCAAAGATGATATCCATGCCTTTGCCAAACGGGAAGGTAAAAATGCTGCGCGCTTCCTATTACTTAATGGGGGCGATGCTCGGACGGTTCAAAAAGGCAGTCATTGGCCTTCCAGGCGGCTGCCATCTAGGCCCACGCCCGATTGATCAACATATCAAAGGCTTTGAAGCGCTAGGTGCACAAATTACGAACGAGCAAGGTGCGATATATTTACGTGCCGATGAACTGCGTGGTGCCCGCATTTACCTTGACGTTGTCAGTGTTGGAGCGACCATCAATATTATGCTGGCGGCAGTGCGGGCAAAAGGACGAACGGTCATTGAAAATGCGGCAAAAGAGCCGGAGATTATTGATGTTGCTACCCTATTAACAAACATGGGTGCCAAGATCAAGGGGGCTGGAACGGACGTAATTCGGATTGATGGTGTTGACAGTTTACACGGCTGCCGCCACACGATTATCCCCGACCGGATTGAAGCAGGGACCTATATGATTTTAGGGGCCGCTGTTGGTGAAGGGGTCTTGATCGATAATGTCATACCGCAGCACTTAGAGTCATTGATTGCGAAGCTCCGTGAAATGGGCGTCCGGATTGAATCTGGTAATGACCAGGTGTTCGTCGATGGCTCAGCCAAATTGAAAGCTGTTGATATTAAAACGCTCGTTTACCCGGGATTCCCAACGGACCTGCAACAACCATTTACGACTCTGTTAACAAAGGCCACAGGTTCAAGCGTGGTCACCGATACCATTTACGGGGCTCGTTTTAAACATATAGATGAACTGAGAAGAATGAATGCTAGTATTAAAGTCGAGGGACGCTCAGCGATTATTAACGGCCCAATCCAGCTTCAAGGTGCCAAAGTGAAGGCAAGCGACCTGCGTGCAGGAGCAGCACTCTTCATTGCAGGACTGATGGCTGAAGGAATAACAGAAGTCACTGGACTTGAACATATTGATCGCGGCTATAGTAATCTTGTTGAAAAGTTAAACGGCCTAGGTGCTACGGCCTGGCGGGAAGCACTGACAAAAGAAGAAGTAGAACATCATAAAAACACCTAATCATGTATGCTGTGTTAAATGGCCAAGCTACCTAGAATGAGCAAAAAGAAAATAGGAGATGAAAATCGATGGAGAGAAGTTTATCAATGGAACTTGTACGTGTCACAGAAGCAGCTGCGCTTGCCTCAGCCCGCTGGATGGGACGCGGTAAGAAACCAGAAGCTGACGATGCAGCAACATCTGCAATGCGGGATGTATTTGATACCGTTCCAATGAAAGGAACCGTCGTGATCGGCGAAGGTGAAATGGACGAGGCTCCAATGCTTTATATTGGTGAAAAACTTGGCACAGGCTATGGCCCGCGTGTCGATGTGGCCGTTGATCCGCTTGAAGGAACAAATATTGTAGCATCAGGAGGCTGGAATGCCCTTGCAGTCCTTGCGATTGCCGATCATGGTAACCTGCTGCATGCTCCAGATATGTATATGGAAAAAATTGCAGTTGGTCCAGAGGCAGTTGGACAAGTGGATATTAATGCTTCTGTTTTGGACAACCTTAAAGCGGTTGCGAAAGCCAAAAATAAGGATATTCAAGACGTAGTGGCAACAGTTTTAAACCGTGAGCGTCATGAACATATCATTCACCAGCTTCGCGAAGCGGGGGCACGGATTAAACTCATCGACGACGGTGATGTTGCCGGTGCAATTAATACTGCTTTTGATAACACAGGTGTTGACATTCTGTTTGGCTCAGGCGGTGCTCCTGAGGGCGTCATTTCAGCAGTTGCTCTTAAATGTCTTGGCGGAGAAATCATCGGTAAATTATTGCCGCAAAATGATGCTGAGCTTGAACGATGCATTAAAATGGGCTTAGATGTAAATCGGATCCTAAGGATGGAAGACCTCGTTAAAGGCGACGATGCTATTTTTGCAGCAACAGGCGTCACTGACGGAGAACTTCTGCGCGGCGTTCAATTCAAAGGGGCTTATGGCTCAACACACTCACTTGTTATGCGCGCTAAATCAGGCACTGTTCGCTTTGTTGAAGGCCGGCACAGCTTTAAAAAGAAACCAAACCTGGTCATCAAATAATTGATGCGTTAGTAAAACTTTTGCTATTGGGACTAGATTGTTTAAAGTCTAGTCTCTATATGCAAAACTCCGCTTACTCCTAGAGGATATTGTGAATAAACTCCTGCCGGAAAATATTTCAAACAATATTTTTATAATTTTAGTTGATTAATTTTTTGAACAGAGGGTAAAATAGTAATTGTTTTTAGTATATGCATTTTTTCTGCAATTCTATTCATTTCTTTTCTACTTCAATTTCAATCCTCTATTATCTTATTAACTATCTTACCTGACAATTACCCGCTAACTGAAAATAAGCGGATTTGCTGGAAAAATTTTAAAGAGTGGTGTACAAATGGACTTAACTATTTCTAGTTTAGAAAATATGAAGCTGAAGGAACTTTATGAGCTTGCTCGCGAATTTAAGGTAACCTATTACAGCAAATTAACAAAAAAAGAATTAATTTTTGCGATTTTAAAATCTCGTGCTGAACTGCAGGGTTATTTTTTTATGGAAGGCGTTCTCGAGATTATCCAATCAGAGGGTTTCGGTTTCCTGCGGCCAATCAATTATTCGCCAAGCTCAGAAGATATTTATATTTCAGCTTCGCAAATCCGTCGCTTTGATCTTCGAAATGGGGACAAGGTGTCCGGTAAGGTTCGTCCGCCAAAAGAAAATGAACGTTATTATGGACTTCTGCATGTAGAGGCAGTGAATGGGGAGGACCCTGAATCCGCCAAAGAACGTGTCTACTTCCCAGCCTTAACAGCACTCTATCCTAACCGGCAAATGAAGCTTGAAACAGCGCAAAAAAATCTGTCGACCCGGATTATGGATGTTATCGCGCCAGTCGGCTTTGGACAACGTGGTCTTATTGTGGCACCGCCTAAAGCCGGGAAAACGATGCTGTTAAAAGAAATTGCCAACAGCATCACAACCAACCATCCCGATGTTGAACTCATTATGCTGCTGATTGACGAACGTCCGGAAGAGGTAACCGATATTGAACGTTCTGTTGCTGGTGATGTTGTCAGCTCAACGTTTGATGAAGTACCGGAAAACCATATCAAGGTGGCCGAGCTCGTCCTTGACCGGGCGATGCGTTTGGTCGAACACAAACGCGATGTCGTGATCTTGATGGATAGTATTACTCGTCTTGCACGTGCATATAACCTTGTCATTCCACCAAGCGGCCGGACACTTTCCGGTGGTATTGATCCAGCGGCATTTCACCGTCCAAAGCGTTTCTTTGGGGCGGCTCGTAATATTGAAGAGGGCGGCAGCTTGACCATCCTGGCAACAGCTTTGGTTGACACCGGTTCCCGTATGGACGATGTTATTTATGAGGAATTTAAGGGAACAGGTAATATGGAGCTTCATCTGGATCGTCAGCTTGCTGAGCGCCGCATCTTCCCTGCCCTTGATATTCGCCGTTCTGGCACACGGAAGGAAGAATTGTTGATTCCGAAGGATCATCTCGATAAATTATGGGCCATTCGTAAATCGATGTCAGACTCCCCAGATTTTGCCGAGCGTTTCTTGAAAAAGTTACGCCAAACGAAATCCAATGAGGAATTTTTTGCTCAACTTGGGGAAGAGTTAAAAACAGCAAGACGTTAAATAAAAGCGGAAGCGGCCGTTTAGCAGCGTTTGGCCTCCTCGGAAAAGCTAACGCTTTTCCTTCGTGCGGTGCCTATGCTGCCGAAGCCTTCCTTGTGGAGCGCTTCGACTGAGATAATGTAAGCAAAGCATAAAGTTTCATTTTATTTAACAAACCAACAAATCCCAACTTGCAAAAAATGGTGTATCTTGTTATAATGGGTGCAGTGTCTTTTATGTAATTCGTGCTTGTCTTTTTAGACAGGCATTTATCCCGCTTTAACGGACGGTAAGTTTCTATTTTATTGTCTATTGAAGCTATATAACTCTGTTTCGAAAGATTCAGGGCGGAAGGAGCTGAAAAGAAATGAAAGCAGGAATTCATCCTAATTATAAAACGGTAAAGGTGACTTGTGCATGCGGAAATACGTTCGAAACTGGTTCAGTTAAAAACGAAATTCGCGTTGAAACTTGTTCAGAATGTCATCCATTTTATACAGGTCGTCAAAAATTCGCTGAAGCTGGCGGACGTGTTGATCGTTTCAACAAAAAATACGGTCTTAAATCACAACAACAACAATAATTGCTCAAGAACAGGCAAGAGAACCTATGGCTTGCCTGTTTTTTATTGAAAAAAATGAGTTATTCACATAGATGAATGCCGTTACCAACAGGCGTAAAGTATAATACTTATAAAAAATTGTTATATATAGGGTTCGTTATAGGAAGGAGAAGCCGTTTATGTATGTAATGAAACAAAGCGGATGGGTTGAGGTTATCTGCGGCAGTATGTTTTCTGGAAAATCGGAGGAATTGATTCGTCGGGTGAGACGAGCTCAATTTGCAAAGCAAAAAATCGCTGTATTTAAACCGAAAATTGATAATCGCTATAGTGAACAATCTGTTGTTTCCCATAATGGTTCTTCTTTTCATGCGAAGCCAATTTCCCATTCTATTGAGATTCTGCACCATGTCGAGGCAGATATCGATATTATTGCGATTGACGAAGTTCAGTTTTTTGATGAAGGTATTGTCCGGGTGGTTCAGCAGCTGGCTGACAGCGGCCACCGTGTGATTTGTGCAGGTCTTGATATGGATTTCCGCGGCGAGCCGTTTGGGCAGATGCCTCGATTGATGGCGATTGCTGAATCGGTGACAAAGCTTCAGGCGGTCTGCACAGTTTGCGGTTCACCATCAAGCCGGACACAGCGTCTCATTGACGGCCGTCCTGCCTCATACCATGACCCGGTCATCTTGGTTGGTGCCTCCGAAGCCTACGAGCCTCGCTGCCGCCATCACCACGAAGTCCCAAAAACCGCAACCGTTTCAGCAGCAAAATAACCTAGTTTTGGTGCCTGTTTTGGTTTTGGTGCCTGACACCGTAAACTATATCAGCACGGTTCACAACGTTTATATTATCTAGACATTATAATGGGTACCTGACACCGTAAACACTGCCTGAGAGTTGGATTCTTAGGCAGTTTTTTTGTGGGGAAAATGGGGTGTTGTTGTTGTGGGTTGGCGGAATCATCAGCTAAGTTGGCGGAATCCACCTCGTTTTATCGTTTCGGTCACTAGAAAAAATAGGCATTGGAAAGAATTCACTCGCTCAAATTGCTTTTCTAACGGGCATGATACTAGTGGGAGGTGTAAATATGCAGAAAAAATGGATGTCTCTCTCGTTTATCATCTTATTGTTAGCAGTAACCGGTTGTCAGAATAATCGTAGTGCGAACGACCAGGCCTATGACCTGCGTTCCGACCGCTCCGCCCCGAATTATATGTCTAACCCTGGAAATGACGGTAATGCACTTGAAAATATGACCAATCGTGCCGACACCATCGCTGACCGTGGGAAGAATAAGCAGCACCTGGTGGAGAATGATGTCACCAATCAAAATCCGAACTTTCTTGACTTAAAGGGGACGGGAAGTGGTGGTGAGGCAGGTGCAACCAATCATGGCAACGATATCAATAAAGTGAAACAAGTCATTGCAGGGACAAATGAATTTGTGACAGATTCTGTCTGGATTAATGGCGACCGGATGTGGGTATCTGTTTATAAAAAAGGAATGCTTTCCGATCAAGGTAGAAATGACGCGGAAGCACGCCTCCACAAGAAACTAGTCCAAGCACTGCCAAGATACAATATAGAGGTACGGGTGAAGGATGATCGCCGCTAGCATGCTCTGATTTTTAGGGCATGTTTTTTTTCGGAAAATGGGCGGTGTATGGCTACGCGGTAATTATGCCGTGTGGATACAGAGCCATTATTACTCCTGCAAAAAATTTCTCCCGTAATTTGGTTTTGACGTTGGTTTTCACCTATACTATAATTAGAATGTTATGGATTAAAAACTGAGGTGAATTGCTGTGTTTGATCGTCTTCAATCAGTGGAGGATCGTTATGAAAAGCTAAATGAACTTTTGAGCGACCCACAAATTATTAATGATACTAAAAAACTTCGTGAATATTCAAAAGAACAATCTGATATACAAGAAACTGTCATGACATATCGCCAATATAAAGAGACTCGGGAGCAGCTGCAAGAAGCCAAGGCTATGCTTGACGAAAAGCTCGACGCTGAGATGCGTGAAATGGTGAAGGAAGAAGTACATGAGCTTGAGGGACAAATTGAAGAGTTAGAAGCAAAAATGAAAATTCTGCTTGTTCCAAAGGATCCGAATGATGACAAAAACGTTATTTTTGAAATCCGCGGAGCTGCCGGCGGTGATGAGGCGGCCCTATTTGCTGGTACGCTTTATCGCATGTACAGCCGCTTTGCTGAAGCACAAGGCTGGAAGACAGAATTAATTGATGCCAGCCCAACTGGTCTTGGTGGCTACAAGGAAATTAGCTTTATGATTAATGGTACGGGTGCATATTCCAAATTGAAATTTGAAAATGGCGCCCACCGTGTGCAACGTGTTCCGGAAACGGAATCAAGCGGACGTATTCATACTTCGACAGCAACCGTTGTTTGCTTGCCAGAAGCAGAAGAATTTGAATATGAAATTCATGATAAAGATATCCGTTTTGATACGTTCGCATCAAGTGGTGCGGGCGGACAATCCGTTAACACGACGATGTCAGCCGTTCGTTTGACGCACATTCCAACAGGGATCATGGTATCGATTCAGGATGAAAAATCCCAGCATAAAAACAGAGACAAAGCCATGAAGGTATTACGTGCACGCGTGTATGATAAATTCCAACAGGAAGCGCAGGCTGAATATGATTCAGTACGTAAATCTGCGGTTGGTACGGGTGACCGTTCTGAACGGATTCGCACCTACAACTTCCCGCAAAACCGGGTAACCGATCACCGTATTGGCTTAACGATTCAAAAACTAGATCAAATCATTGAAGGTAAGCTTGATGAAATCATCGATGCGTTGATTATGGATGAACAGGCAAGAAGACTAGAAGAGGCATCTAATGAGTAAAAAAGTATTTGAAGCTCTCAAATGGGCTTCTTCTTTTTTAATTGAGGCTAATCGCGATGAAAATGCCGGCGAGCTTTTGTTGCGGCACTTCACTGGGATGTCACGGGCGCAGTTGTTTGCCAATATGCATGATGATCTGACGCCAGAGGATTGGGTACAATTTGAAAAAGCGGTCAGGGAGCATGTTATAGCGGGCGTACCTGTGCAGTATATCATCGGCTCGGAGGAATTTTACGGCCGTCCGTTTCTTGTCAATGAAGAGGTGTTAATCCCGCGTCCGGAAACCGAAGAACTCGTTTACGGAACACTCGAAAGGATTAAGCGTCTTTTCAGCGGCTACGAAGAAATTAAACTTGCTGACATTGGCACAGGCAGTGGTGCCATCGCCATAACCATGAAGCTAGAATATCAGCCGACGGCAGTGCAAACGGTGACAGGCACCAATACTACTATGAATGAGTTGCAAACGGTGACAGGCACCATTACTACTGCGAAGCCATTATTAATGGTGACAGGCACTGATATTGCGGAGGGGTCGCTTGTGGTGGCGCGTGAGAATGCTGTTCGGCTTGGGGCGGATGTCCGCTTTATTCAGGGGGATTTGCTGCAGCCGTTTATCGATCGTGGGGAAAAGCTGGATGTGGTTATGTCGAATCCGCCGTATATTCCGGTTGGGGATATCGAAACGATGTCTGAGGTCGTGACGGAACATGAGCCGCACCGGGCCTTGTTTGCCGGTGAGGATGGCTTGGATTTTTATCGCCGTTTTATGAGTGAGCTGCCGCAGATCCTCGCACCAAAGGCGCTCGTCTGCTTTGAGATTGGGGCCGGTCAGGGCGAAGCGGTAGCGGAGCTTTTTAGAAAAAGTTTTGCCAATGTGGAAGTAGAAGTTGTGAATGATATTAACGGCAAGGACCGGATGGTGTTTGCGGTCATCAAAGAGTGTTAAATCTCCTTAAGATTTAACACTCTTTTTTTAGTTTTCTCAACAATAATAAATTCAAGTACAACAATGTATAAAGTGGTGGATAGCAAATACCGGAATACCAAAGCTTCCAACTATTATAGTAAAAAACATTTGTGTGAAGGGAACCATATTCAAAAAGCAATGTAACACCGCTGCAAGCAAGTATATAGAGTATTTTATGAAATAATGGCCTTTGAAACGGGAAAAAATTTAAAAAGAGGATATTGGCAGCAGGGTAGATAATAAAGAATATAGGGATATATGCTAAATCTATACCCTTTTGGAAAAAGCCATACATGTCATATTTAGCGTCCAGATACATATCGGCAAGAGAGCCCAAAAAAGTCGCAAAGAAGGATGTTGCGTACATTTCTAAAAAGGAGATACGCTTTGGAATCAAGATTACAGCAATAAGAGAAACGATGATAGTGGTCCATAGTAATATCAAGATATCCCTCCTGTCATGACATATGTTGTCCTTTTAGGATGGATATAATTCACTAAGATATTTACTAGTTTTTTTAAATTTACTAGTTTAAGATTCTGGCATTTTGTCCAAAATGTAGATACAGAAGAAGGGACGGTGCTGAGAGTGAGAAGCAAATTAGTCGTTTGGGGATATTTAGTAGTGTTATCATTGGGAACAATGTTGAGTTTATATATGCCAAAAACTGAAGCGGCTGCAAAGGAATCGATTGTGATTCCAGGAGAAGCCATCCGCCTCAGGATCCTGGCAAATAGTGATTTTGAAAAAGATCAGGCAATTAAACGGAAGGTGCGAGATGCCGTTAATGCCCAAATTACTCTTTGGGTACAGGATTTAACCTCCATGGAGGAAGCGAAAAAGGTTATGACATCGCATCTCCCCGAAATTCAGGCAATTGCCGAAAAAGTAGTCCATGAACAAGGTTCTGATCAGTCGGTAAAAGTCGAGTTCGGTAATGTACAGTTTCCAACCAAATTATATGGTCAATTTTTATATCCAGCAGGTGAATACCAAGCGATTTTGATTACGCTCGGGAAAGGCGAAGGTGCGAACTGGTGGTGTGTACTTTACCCGCCATTATGCTTCCTTGATTTTTCAAATGGTGTAGCCGTGAGTGACGGCTTTGAGGATCAGAAAGTAGCCAAGGCAGAAACGGTAAGTGCAAAAGAGGATGTTAGGCAGCCAAAGGTTGAAGTGGAAGCAGAACCAGCGAAGGAGGCTGTTACAAAGCCGAAAGTAGAAGTGGAACCAGAATCGGCGAAAGAGGCTGTTACAAAGCCTAAGGTTGAAGTAAAGCAAGAACCGGTGAAAAAGGTTGTTACCAAGCAGAAGGTAGAAGTGAAGCCTAACCCGGTGAAGAAGGAAGCAGCCGTGTCGGATGTGGAAGATGTTAAGGTAGAAGCGGAACAGAGTGTGGTAGAGGGAGCCCACCCTGTGAAAAAAGAAGTGAAAGAACCGAAGAAAAAACATGAAGAAGTGAAAAAGCCAAAGAAACAAGCGAAAAAGGAGGCTCCCGTTTATACAGCTGAAGATGAAGAGCCAGTGAAAGTTAAATTTTTCGTGGTTGAAATGTGGGAGAAAGTGTTTAATTAAGGGCTAGTTCCAATCGGAACTGGCTTTTTATTTTTTAAAAGATAATAGGAAGTTGATAAATGGGAAAATCCGCTGATAAAGAGGTTCCCAAACGGATAAAAATAAAGCTAGATTTTTTTAATAGATTTCCGAACCAAGCTGTTCTATTCAGCCTATTTTTTCATAGTAATAGAGTAGAATCTAAAAAAGAGGTGGATTGGATGCCGGCAGTAATTCGTAAGGCAAACAAGCAGGATTTGGAGCGTTTACTGAAGTTTCTTTCTAGAGCAAACCTTGGGACCGATGGGCTAACCGCTGAAACCATCAACTATTTTCTACTGCTAGAGAATACGGACGGAACAATCCGAGGCTCGTTGGGCATAGAGGCATTGGGGGAAGTCGGGCTGCTGCGCTCACTCGTGGTCACACCCGGACAAGCTGACAAGGAAATCATCGTTCTTTTCGATCAAATGGTCCAATTAGCGAAGGAAAAAGGAATGAAAAACTTGTTTTTGGCAACTAATAAAAGCGAAGCCTTACCATTTTTTGAGTTAATGGGTTTCCAGCGAGTGGAACAGGAAGAATTACCCTCAGAATTTAATCAGTCAGAACACATTCAACACGTTTTAAATGTGGATAACTCGATGTTTTTAAAATTTTCACTATAATTGTGGATATATCCACAAAGTTATCCACTTTTTCAGCAAAGTTATGCACAAATTGTGGATAACACTTGTTTTTATGCCCACCTTCTTTTATACTTTCAAACGTACTTACTGAAAAAAATGGGTCTTTCCGTCTAAATTCGCCAAATTTCGATAAAAGACTTATGAACGAAAAAGGTGGATAACAATGAACACAAAAGTTTGGACAGTGGATAAGTATGTGGATAATCTTGAAAATAATCCACAGGTTGTGGATGCCGCAAATTTTTTACGAAAAAATGAAGTAGTTGCCTTGCCTACTGAAACGGTTTACGGACTGGGCGGCAATGCTGAAAGTGACGAGGCGGTTGCGAAAATTTTTGCCGCAAAGGGACGGCCTGGGGATAACCCGTTAATAATTCATATTGCAGATCGTGAGCAGCTTACTAGATTTGTCGCTGACGTTCCTGCCATGGCGGAAACATTAATGGATGCGTTTTGGCCTGGACCGCTGACGATTATTTTTAAAAGGAAAGAAGGCGTTCTGTCGGAAAAGGCAACAGCAGGACTCGATAGCGTGGGTGTAAGAATGCCGGATCATCCAGTCGCACGGGCACTGTTGAAAACGTGCGGTCTGCCAATAGCAGCACCAAGTGCAAACAGCTCTGGCAAGCCAAGCCCGACGAATGCCCAGCATGTGTTAGACGATTTAAATGGAAAAATAGCCGGTGTGCTCGACGGTGGCCCAACTGGAGTAGGTGTGGAATCAACGGTAGTCGATTGCACGGAGTCTATTCCGGTCATCTTAAGACCAGGCGGCGTAACCAAGGAGCAGCTCGAGGCAGTTGTTGGGGAAGTCCAAGAGGATGCCGCGTTAAAAGATGTGGCAGCCAAGCCAAAAGCACCGGGCATGAAATACCAACATTATGCCCCCAATGCCCCGCTCTATATGGTGTCAGGCACCAAGGAATTTTTGCAAAGCTTAGTCACAAAAAAGCAGAAAGAAGGGCTCCGGGTTGGCGTGTTGACAACGGAGGAAAATGTGGACAGCTATCATGCTGACATTGTTCTAGCTTGTGGCAATCGGTCGGCGTTAGAGACGGTGGCGACCGCCCTTTATGATACGCTGCGCAGGTTCAATCAGGAAAATGTCGATATTATTTATAGTGAAATGTTCCCGAATGAGGGTGTCGGTCACGCCATCATGAATCGCTTGCAAAAAGCGGCTGGACATAAGCACGTTAGAGAATAAGCACCTGAGTCTCCTTTTAAGGAGGTCTGGTGTTTTTTTTTATGGCGTTCGCTATAGGGGTCCATACAGGCAGGATTTATTGCCAAGACCACCCCATACCCAAACCCATTATAATAAAGGTAAGCACCCAATATTCCTTTCGCGACCCGTGACTTCTAAATCAGTTTGGACGTGCATATGCTTAGGTTAGTTAGTCCAAGGGGGCGGGGATCGATGTCAGAAATGGTTGGCGAAGTGATGACACTAATATTAATGGCATTTGCACTAGGGATGGATGCCTTCTCAGTTGGGCTTGGCATGGGGATGTACAAGTTGAGGCTGAGGAAGATTTTTAGTATTGGTATGACGATTGGTTTATTCCACGTCTGGATGCCACTTGTAGGCTTAATTGCAGGAAAATTTTTATCCGAAAAATTTGGCACATTTGCTACCTTAATTGGTGGCTTGCTCCTTTTCTTGTTAGGTATACAAATGATTTGGTCATCCTTTAAAAAGGGCGAAGAAAAGATGATTACCCCAGTGGGTTTTGGTTTACTGATATTTGCCTTAAGCGTGAGCCTTGATAGTTTTTCTGTCGGTCTGACCTTAGGTATATACGGGGCCAAAACCATCATGGTTCTTTTATGCTTTGGAATCATGGCCACGGTGCAAACATGGGCAGGGCTCCTGCTCGGAAGAAAAGTGCAGGGATGGCTAGGAAACTACAGCGAGGCCCTTGGTGGCACGATTTTACTTGCCTTTGGATTAAAGCTGCTCGCCCCTTTTTGGTGAAAGCTATAAATGACCAATCGAAATATGATAGAATAGAATATGTAATTTATTAACATACACATCTATCATAATTTAACAGAAATTGAATACCCCGACTGGAATAAATTCCTTTTACATAGATGGAACTCAGCGTTCTTGTCAATATGGTTCAACGATTAACCACTGGGGTAAAATAATAAAGCGAAAGAATAGTTATGGAGGTGAACAGTTTGAAGCACATTTTGTTTGTCTGTACGGGAAATACCTGCCGGAGTCCAATGGCGGAGGCAATTTTGAAAAATAAACACCTTGCTGGGATTGAAGTAAAGTCCGCTGGTATTTATGCGGCCAATGGCAGTGAGGCGTCAACACATGCGAAGCAGGTGCTTGACGACAACAGAGTTCCGCACCAGCATCATTCGACCATGTTAACGGGGGCCGAGGTGGATTGGGCTGACATAATATTAACGATGACCACCTCCCACAAATTTGCCATTCAGCAGCATTTTCCACACTCCGTTATGAAGGTTTATACATTAAAGGAATACAGCGGTGAAGCCTTCAATCACGATGTTGTCGATCCATACGGCGGCAGCCTGGAGATATATGAGGAAACGTATCATGAATTAGAAGAATTAATTGATAAGGTCATTGAAAAACTAAAATAAATTCATCTGGAGTAATGAAAAAGTTCAAAGATGAAATTTAGCATTCATGCAAGCTCTCTTCAAAAGGGGAGCTATTATTTTGCTCTGAACTTTATCCCATTTTAATGGTCAGTAAAACTTTATCTTTTTTTAGCGGTGTGTCAAAATGAAGACAGATTGATGTTAAGAAACAGGAGGAGTTTTGCAATGAAGGTGGCATTAGCATCCGACCACGGCGGTGTCAATATTCGCAAAGAAATCGCCAAGTTACTTGAAGAATTAAAGATTGAATACATGGATTTCGGCTGTGATTGTGAAACATCAGTGGATTTTCCTGATTACGCTTTGCCTGTGGCTGAAAAGGTAGCAAGCGGTGAGTTCGACCGAGGCATTTTGATTTGTGGAACAGGAATTGGCATGAGCATTGCTGCCAATAAAGTGAAAGGCATACGCTGTGCCCTTGTGCATGATACATTTAGTGCCAGAGCAACGCGGGCCCATAATGATTCCAATATGCTGGCCATGGGTGAGCGTGTGATTGGTCCTGGATTAGCACGCGATATCGCTGAAATCTGGTTGACCGGCGAATTCGAGGGCGGCCGTCATGCCAATCGAATTGGAAAAATTACTGCATATGAGAATAAACAATCTTAATCATTAAAAGATTCCTTTTAGAAAAGCGGAAGCGCCCGTTTAGCGGCGTATGGACTGGAGCGCTTTGACTGAGATAAGGTGAAACTTCAATCAGCGAACGCTTTTCTCGCTGATTGTTAGTTGAACCGATCGGGTTCTTACGGGCAGTTGAGAATCTACTGCCCGTTAAACGCGATAAAGGAAACACGGAGAGCGTTAGCGATTCGATGTTGACTTATCGTAGGGAAAAGAGCGAAGTCGTCTCGCCGCTGGGCGCTGGAGCTGGACAATTCTCATAGTCGAAAATTTTATACTATCTTATCCTTTTAAGAAAGGTCGAGTGGAATGATTCAGGAATGGGAAAAACAACTAGAAACAGTGATCACTGAATTCAAGAAACAGGCTGCATTTAAGCCGGGGCAGCTGTTGGTCATCGGCTGCAGCACGAGCGAAGTCATCGGTGAACGAATTGGCACCTCTGGTACGGTCGAAGTAGCCGAAATGATTTATCGCCAACTGAAAAAGCTCCAATCGGAAACCGGTATTCATCTCGCCTTTCAGTGCTGTGAACATTTAAATCGAGCATTGGTTGTCGAGCGCTCAGTTGCCGAGGCACGCGGGTATGAGGAAGTATCCGTTGTTCCAGTTCGCAAAGCGGGTGGGGCAATGGCGACCTATGCTTTCGGGCAAATGGACGATGCCATAGTAGTAGAGTTTATCAAAGCGGACGCCGGAATCGACATCGGCCAAACCCTAATTGGAATGCATCTGAAACATGTCGCCGTTCCCCTCCGCGTCAAACAAAAAACCGTCGGACAAGCCAACGTAACCTTAGCAAAAGCACGTCCAAAACTAATCGGCGGTCCCAGAGCCAATTACGAAAAAACTCCAGAGAATTCAAGCTGCAAATAGTGGAAATGGTGACAGGCACCATTTCTCCTATTGTTCGGTTATTAATGGTGACAGCCACCAATTTTACTATTTTTATAGGGTTTAGCGTGTCAATCAACGAAGGATATGGTAGAATGAAGAGTGAATTTTCTAATTTTTGAATTTTGTGGTTTTATACATAAAAGGGGGATATAGGATGAAGCATTTGTCAGATGCGGATGAGCAGGTTTTTCAAGCGATTCAAAAGGAATTAGGCCGGCAGCGTTCTAAGATTGAATTAATTGCCTCAGAAAACTTTGTAAGTGAAGCAGTCATGGAAGCCCAAGGGTCTGTCTTAACCAATAAATATGCAGAAGGCTACCCAGGACGCCGTTACTATGGCGGCTGTGAATACGTCGATATCGTCGAAGACCTTGCCCGCGACCGTGCAAAGGAAATTTTCGGGGCCGAATATGTGAATGTTCAACCGCACTCGGGCGCGCAAGCCAATATGGCTGTTTACTTCACCATTCTTGAGCAAGGCGACACCGTGCTGGGAATGAACCTATCCCACGGTGGACACTTAACACACGGCAGCCCTGTTAACTTCAGTGGAATCCAATATAACTTTGTTGAATACGGTGTCGATGAAACAACCCACCGCATTAATTATGAGGATGTCCGCGAAAAAGCACTTACACACAAGCCAAAGCTGATCGTCGCCGGTGCCAGTGCCTACCCGCGCGAAATTGATTTTGCAAAGTTCCGTGAGATTGCTGACGAAGTGGGTGCTTACCTAATGGTGGATATGGCCCATATCGCTGGACTTGTCGCTGCAGGCTTGCACCAAAATCCAGTTCCATATGCTGATTTCGTGACGACGACCACACACAAAACCTTACGTGGCCCGCGCGGCGGCATGATCCTCTGCAAAGAGGAATTTGGCAAGAAAATTGATAAATCCATCTTCCCTGGCATTCAAGGCGGCCCGCTCATGCATGTCATTGCAGCGAAAGCCGTTGCTTTTGGTGAAGTGTTGCAGCCAAGCTTTAAAGAATATGCTGCTAACATTATCGCCAATGCTAAGCGTCTCGCTGAAAGTCTCCAAAAAGAAGGATTGAAGCTGGTTTCCGGCGGTACGGACAATCACTTGCTGCTCATCGATGTTCAGAACCTCGGCTTAACAGGCAAGGTTGCTGAAAAGGTATTAGACGAGATTGGGATAACTGTTAACAAAAATACGATTCCTTTCGATCCACAAAGCCCATTTGTAACGAGCGGAATTCGTATTGGGACAGCGGCCGTTACCACTCGTGGCTTTGGTTTAGCGGAAATGGACGAAATCGCCTCCATCATCGCCTTCACATTGAAAAATCATGAAGATGAAGCCAAACTAGAAGAAGCACGCGAGCGTGTTGAAGCCTTAACAAATAAATTTACGCTTTATCCAGAATATTAAACAGCGAAGAATCGGCCTATCTCATAAGAGTGGGCCGATTTTTTTTAAAACAATATTTGATTTGCCCAATGGCTTTTTTTTCTGTAAAATGAGACGAATGCATGATTAATTATATAGAAAAGGGGCGATTATTGTGGCAAAGGTATTCGTTTTCGACCATCCATTAATCCAACATAAGCTTACTTATATACGTGATAAAAATACTGGAACGAAGGAGTTCCGCGAGCTCGTAGACGAAGTGGCAACATTGATGGCGTTTGAAATCACAAGGGATATGTCACTTGAGGATATTGATATTGAGACACCAGTTTGTCCAGCTAAATCGAAAGTCCTTTCTGGGAAAAAAATTGGTTTGGTGCCAATTTTGCGTGCTGGAATCGGCATGGTCGATGGAATCTTAAAGTTAATCCCTGCAGCGAAGGTCGGTCATATCGGATTATATCGCGACCCTGAAACGTTAATGCCAGTTGAATACTATATTAAGCTTCCAAGTGATGTCGAAGAGCGCGATTTCATCGTGGTTGACCCCATGCTGGCAACAGGCGGTTCCGCGATTGAAGCAATTCGTTCGTTGAAAAAGCGCGGGGCGAAACATATCAAATTCATGTGTTTAATCGCCGCACCTGAAGGCGTCGAAGCCGTGAAAACGGCTCACCCAGACGTTGACATCTATATTGCAGCTCTAGATGAGAAATTAAATGAACATGGCTACATCGTCCCAGGTCTAGGCGATGCCGGCGATCGGTTGTTTGGAACAAAATAAGAAGTCGAGCGAAGGACGCTCGGCTTTTTTTATTGGTTTTTACTTAAACGGGTAATTATTTTTTGAAAAAATGAGTTTTGAGTCTAGGTATATTTATTTTTCAAATATACATAAAGTTAGAATGCAGGTTCCGTTCTGGAACTTGATTTCTTTTCAATTTTGGAAAAAACTGTCTAATTACACAAAACACTTTAAAAAATGCACAAAACCCTTTAGAATTCGCACAAACCTGTTAAAATCGGCACAATACCAGCTCAAAGTGGCACAAAACTCTAACTAGAACAAGTTATTTCCAAAATAAGGAACGTAAAACTCCAAAGTATCAACTCAAAATGACTCTATTTTATCAAAAAGACAAAAATTCATCATTTGTCCTTAAATTTTTAGCAGGAAATCACCACATTTAATAGAAATAACAGCTGAAACAATAAAATGAGGTGATGTACATGGTTGTTTTAGAATTACAATTACCAATTCAAGCTTATCAATGTATGGCATTACTGCGCAGGGGGCTGAAAAATCATCCAATCAGGCCGACAATCGAGCGTGATTTAAGATCGTGGCTGAAGGGATACTATGGCGAGAGGGAATGCACCTATTATCTTTCGCTTTTGCCGGAAGACAAATATTACATTTTTCATGGCCTGCGGCTAGTCGATAAGAAGCCATTCCAAATTGATTTAGTGATCCTTTCACCGAGGTTTATCTTGATGGGTGAGGTAAAAAATCTATCGAAAAAATTGATATTTCACAAGGAATCCAATCATGTCACGAAAGAATACAATCATGAACAAGAAGGCATTTCAAATCCTATCCTTCAGGTCAAAAGGCAGAAACTGCAGTTCGATAATTGGCTGAGAAAAATGAATATGAACTGTTTGCCGATTGAAAGAGTGGTCATTATCAGTAAATCCAGCACTAAAATAGAAACAACTCCTAACAATCAACAAATTTTTAATGAGGTAATTTATGCTGAATCCCTTTTAGATAAACTGAATGAGCTGGAAATGAAGTATCAAAAACCCATGTTCAGCAAAAAGAGAACGAGCTAATTAGTTAATCTCCTATTAACCCACCATCAAACACCTATTCCTGATATTCTCCAAACATACAAATTATCAAAAGCTGATATTCAAACCGGTGTTTTTTGTCCGTATTGTCAAACCATTGTGATGAGGTATTTTTCAGCAAATTGGCATTGCCCGAAATGTCAGTTAACCTCAAAACGAGCCCATTTTCCGGCTGTGGATGATTATTTCCTATTATTAGGACCGACCATTACGCGTAAACAGTTTGGTGAATTTTTGCACATTGATTCCACCTTTGTGGCGGGGAATCAGTTGCGCGCGCTCAACCTCCTGTCGACCGGCTACAAACGCGGTACACAATATACTCTTCCGAACAACGAGCTTCTATGCCAGTTAGATGACAAGGAAATCAATGCCTACACGATTCCAGTGCATACTTTCCCCTCTCAATGAAAACGATATGAAAAAAGGGGATTTCATCATATGAAACTGCTACTCGCTATCCTACTTACAATAAAAGCTTCAACCATCCTCGTTCACCCGTCCATTCCGAAACCAACCAAGGATACGGTCGCGATTGTTATCCTTGAACAGCCGCAATCCGAGCAAGAAATCAAACAGCTCATCAGCCCCTATAAGGATGTCAAACTGCGGCGCATTTTTCGAGAGGCGATTGACGGCTTTTCCGTCCAGGGCAGCCCGCAGACCATCGCCCAGCTAGCCAGCCAAAGTCATGTCCTAAACGTCTCCCCTGTCACAAACTATCAAGTCGAAACCGAGGAAAGTGTCAAAATTATTGGCGGTGAAGCAGTGCGCAGTTACTTTGACCCAAAAAATGAACGTCTCACTGGCAAAGGGGTGACAGTTGGAGTTATTGATACGGGGGTCGACTACACCCATCCCGATTTAAAAAGAAATTATGCTGGCGGTCATGATTTAGTTGATAACGACAAGGATCCGATGGAAACACTCGCCATCGGGAAAGCCACCCTTCACGGCACACATGTGGCTGGCATTATTGCCGCAAATGGAAAAATAAAGGGCGTCGCGCCAGAGGCTAAAATTGTCGCGTACCGCGCACTCGGGCCGGGCGGGGGCGGGACCACGGAGCAAGTGCTGGCGGCAATTGATCAGGCCATCAAAGACAAGGTTGATATCATCAATTTGTCACTTGGCAATGATATCAATGGTCCCGATCTGCCGATTAGTCTCGCTTTAAATCGTGCTGTTGACAAAGGGATTGTCGCGGTGGCGGCTTCTGGCAATTCCGGACCAAATGTGTGGACGGTTGGTTCCCCTGGGACTGCTTCAAAGGCTATTTCTGTCGGTGCCTCGACACCCACTATGGAAATTCCCTCCTTATTAATAGAAGGAACGCATGAAACCGTTCGCATTCAGCCGCTCGAAGGCTCAGCAAAATGGGCACTTGACCGATCATTAGAGGTAGTCGATGGCGGAATTGGCCGGAAAAAGGACTTACAGCATGTCGCCGGAAAAATGGTCCTGCTGAAAAGGGGGACATTGACCTTTTCAGAAAAGGCACAAAATGCCCTTGAGGCAGGAGCAAAAGCGGTGCTGATTTACAATAATATGACCGGCAGCTTTATGGGGAATCTGGATACTCAGCTGACCATCCCGGTTGGTGCCCTCACTAAGGGTGACGGAGTTATTTTACAAAAAGAATTGAAAAAAGGCAGTGTGACGGCTCGGGTTCTGGTCCGTGAAGAGCGGGACCGGCTGGCGGATTTTAGCTCGCGCGGGCCGGTGACGGGGACGTGGGAGATTAAGCCGGATATTGTGGCGCCGGGGGTGGCGATTAATTCGACGATTCCGGGCGGTTATTTGTCATTGCAAGGGACGAGTATGGCGGCGCCACATGTGGCGGGGGCGTGTGCGTTAATTAAGCAGGCGCACCCTGACTGGAATCCGGTGCAGATTAAGGCAGCGCTGATGAATACGGCGAAAACGCTGGTGCGGCAGGAGACGACAGCTAGTGCAGGTCGGGGCAACCTAATCAATATAAAGGTCGGCCAAACCTCGGGCTATTATCATACGTATGAACAGGGTGCGGGCAGAATTCAAGTGGATGAGGCGATAAAAGCAACCTCACTTGTGTCGCCGAGCAGCATGAGGTTTGGGAAATTTACGGCTGAGAGTGATAGTCATAATGCAAAATTGCATGTTGAAAATGTGAGTGAGAAGTCGCAGTGCTATGCTTTTGATATTCCGCAAAAGACGGAGGGATTAAGCTGGCGTTTTCCTTTATCGTTTACACTCGCACCGGGTCAAGCACAGGATGTGACAGTGGAGCTATTGGTCGATCCGCACATTTTTAAGGGGAAGATTCACGATGGTTATTTACACCTGCAGGCCGGGGCGGCGCTGATTCGGATTCCATACCTGTATGTGCTGGAGGAGCCGAGGTACCCACGGGTGATGGGCTTTGATTTTACGGAAGGGGACAGGCCGGGCGAGTACCGCTATGAGGTTTACCTGCCAGGTGGTGCAGAGGAGTTTGGGATTGCCTTGTTTAACCCCGAAGACTACCGATTTGTCGGCTTTTTAGACAGCGAAACAAACGTTAAAAAGGGGCAGCTTCGAAAAAACCTCACCAAAGACCAGCTGCCAGCAGAAGGTACCTATCTAGTAAAGGTGTTTGCGAAAAAAGCTGGTAAGGAGGATTTCATGGAGAGAATGATTGTGATTGAAAAAAAAGAAGAGTAGACTTAAGAGGTGCTGGGATTCACGTCCCGGCACCAAAATGTTAATTAGAGTTAGAATAAAAGTTCACAAAATAGACACAAAATAGCCTAAAAATGTTCGAAATTTACAATACAATTATAGTAGGAATTAAATTTATAATTAAACGATATCGGTAAGATGAGTTTGTGGTTTAAATCACATAAACTCATTGACATTGATGGGTGCCTATTGTATGCTAACAAAGGGTATGAATGATAGGGTTTTCATTATATTTGTATAGGGTTTAAACTCTATCATAATTCCTAAATTGCCTCTTAAAGTCTGTTGCTGATTCTCTTAAAATAGGGAGAGAATAATATGCAAAATGACCGCAATCCATTTAAGGCGATGGCCCTCATGTCTGCTATTCTTGGGCAGCTCGCAGGAGCAACTCTTATCGGTGTTTTCATTGGAAGATGGCTCGATAAACAGTGGTACACAGAACCAATTTTCTTAATAATCGGATTGTTTACCGGACTTATGGCAGGTATTTATTCTATGCTTGTATCGATCCGTCATTTCTTTTCAGGAGATTAACCAACCATGCCGGAACTAAAAGATATGTTTTCAAGACAGCGAAAATGGATGTTTTTTTTATTGTCTATTTATGTACTCGGCTGGGGGTTCACATCGTATCAATCGATCTTTTTAGGGTTGGTTTTTGGGACGAGTTTGAGCCTCTTTAATTTATGGTTAATGGTAAGAAAGATGGGCCAGTTTGGCGAGTCTGTTTCACAGGGGAAAAAGGTACGGTCACTCGGATCTTTTTCAAGATTTGCGACCGCGGCTTTGGCTGTAATCGTTGCGATGAGATACCCGGAACAGCTTCATCTAATTAGTGTGGTAATAGGGCTAATGACATCCTATATTGTCATTATGATAGATTTTTTTATGCACTCTTTGCAAATACATAAATAGCGGGGAAAGCGAGGTGAATATTGTTGGAACACGGTGCTCATATCGTTAAATTTATGGGGCTATATTTTAACATGGGGAACGTTTTGATGATCACAGTTGCCTCAGTTATTGTGTTTTTAATTGCGGTCCTATCAACTCGTAAGCTTGCCATGAAGCCAACTGGTATCCAGAACTTTATGGAATGGGTTATGGACTTTGTTAAGAATATCATTAATAGCACAATGGATTGGAAGGACGGCGGACGATTTCATATACTAGGTATTACTATAATTATGTATGTGTTTGTCGCCAATATGCTGGGCTTGCCATTTTCAGTCGTCATCAATGGTGAACTCTGGTGGAAATCACCAACAGCCGATCCTGCGGTAACCTTAACACTTGCTGTATTAGTGGTAGGTTTATCACATTTTTATGCTGTTAAAATGAAAGGGACGGCCGCATACGGGAAGGAATTCTTTAAACCGTTCTGGTTCATGTTCCCAATTAAGATTATTGAAGAGTTTGCAAATACACTGACTCTCGGTCTCCGGCTTTACGGTAACATCTATGCGGGGGAAATTCTGTTAGGATTAATTGCTGGCGGAATGGCCACTGGCGTCGGCGGAACAATTGCCGCAATCGTACCAATGCTCGCATGGCAAGGTTTCTCTGTCTTTATTGGCGCAATTCAAGCATTTATTTTCTGTATGTTAACAATGGTTTACTTGTCTCACAAAGTGAGCAGCGACCATTAAAATAAACCCGTTCATCTAATGAACAAAAAATAAAATCTTATTTATACAATCCTAAGGAGGAAAATTACAAATGGGTCTTTTAGCAGCAGCAATTGCAATCGGTTTAGCAGCACTAGGTGCTGGTATCGGTAACGGTCTTATCGTATCTCGTACAGTTGAAGGTATTGCTCGTCAACCAGAAGCTCGTGGTATGCTTCAAACAACAATGTTCATCGGGGTTGCGTTAGTTGAAGCGATTCCTATCATCGCGGTTGTTATCGCGTTCATGGTTCAAGGTCAATAATTCTAACAATAGACGTTCCAAAATGGCGAAGATCATTTCCATGAGAACCTTCGCCATTCCTTTATCCAATCAATGGGGATGGAAACAGTCCCCCATTGATTGAAGTTTCACTTTATGCGTCTATTTTCAACATGTTAATGTTGTTAAGGGTGTCAGGCACCAAGTTGTCTATTTTCATCGGGGCAATGTTGGTAACGGTGCCAGGCACTAAATGAAATGAAATTTGATTGTTTTTGATTGATATACGTGTGTATAAACGACTCTGAAGGGAGTGAACCCGAGGTGTTAACAAGCAGTCTTGTATTAGGCGCGGCTGAGTCCGCTGCACATACCGGTATTAATACTGGTGATATTCTATTCCAATTAGCGATGTTTATCGTCTTGATGTTATTGCTGAAGAAGTTCGCATGGGGTCCGTTAATGGGCATTATGAAAGAACGGGAAGCACATGTGGCAAATGAAATTACTGCTGCTGAAGATAGCCGTCAAGAAGCGAAAAAACTATTAGAAGAACAACGTAGTCTATTAAAAGAAGCTCGTACCGATGCACAAGGTTTGATTGAATCAGCGAAAAAGCAAGGCGATTTGCAGCGCGAGGAAATCATTGCCACAGCACGCACGGAAGCCGAGCGTTTGAAAGAAAATGCGAAGCGTGAAATCGAGCAGCAAAAGGAAAAAGCAGTTTCTGCTATTCGTGAACAGGTTGCATCCTTGTCTGTCTTAATTGCCTCTAAAGTAATTGAGAAAGAATTAAGTGTTGCAGACCAAGAAAAACTTATTAACGATTATATTCAAGAGGCAGGAGAAGAGCGATGAGCAACTCCATAGTAGCAAAACGCTACGCGTTGGCTCTTTTACAAATTGCGAAAGAACAGCAGCTTCTTGGAGTAATAGAAGAAGAACTTCGTGTAGTGAAAGAAGTTGTACAATACAATCCTGAATTTAAAGCAGTGTTAAACTCTTCAAAACTTTCAATTGAAAAGAAAAAAGAGATTTTAACGGCAGCTTTGGCAACAGTGAATGTATATGTACGCAATACACTGTTGATCTTAGTCGAACGTCATCGCGAAGACCAAATCGTGAATGTCGTAAATGAATTTTTAGAATTGGCAAATGAAGAAATGGGTATTGCTGAGGCTAAAGTCCAAAGTACGCGTGCCCTAACAGAAGATGAACGCAATGCGATCTCGTCTGTATTTGCTGCAAAAATTGGCAAGAAATCACTTAGAATTGAAAATATCGTTGATTCCAACCTGCTTGGCGGCATTCGCCTTCGGATTGGAAACCGTATATATGACGGCAGTTTGCGCGGCAAACTCGATCGTTTAGAACGTAAATTGTTAAGCTAAAAGCATAAGATAATGGAAGTTAGGGGTGAAACTCATGAGCATCAAAGCTGAAGAAATCAGTGCCCTGATAAAAAAGCAAATTGAAAACTATCAGGCAGAAATTCAAGTGACTGATGTCGGTACAGTTATCTCCGTAGGTGACGGTATCGCTCGTGTTCATGGTCTCGACAATGTCATGGCCGGAGAACTTGTTGAATTTTCAAACGGCGTTATGGGTATGGCACAAAACCTTGAAGAAAATAACGTCGGTATTATCATCCTTGGACCTTTCACAGAAATCCGTGAAGGGGACGAAGTACGCCGTACAGGCCGCATCATGGAGGTTCCCGTTGGTGAAGCCTTAATCGGACGTGTTGTGAACTCTCTAGGACAACCAATTGATGGTATGGGTCCAATCAATACAACCAAAACCCGCCCAGTAGAAGCCGTTGCTCCTGGCGTTATGGCTCGTAAATCAGTTCATGAGCCACTGCAAACAGGTATTAAAGCGATTGACGCCCTTGTGCCAGTCGGACGTGGTCAACGTGAGTTAATCATCGGTGACCGTCAAACTGGTAAAACATCGGTTGCCATTGATACAATTTTGAACCAAAAAGGTCAAAATATGATTTGTATCTATGTAGCCATCGGACAAAAGGAATCAACTGTACGTGCTGCCGTTGAAACACTTCGTAAATATGGCGCATTAGAATATTCAATCGTCGTTTCTGCCTCTGCTTCACAGCCAGCTCCAATGCTCTACTTAGCACCATATTCTGGCGTCTCCATGGCAGAGGAATTTATGTATGAAGGCAAACATGTCTTAATCGTCTATGATGACCTTTCTAAACAAGCGGCTGCATACCGTGAACTTTCCTTGCTGCTTCGTCGTCCTCCAGGTCGTGAAGCCTATCCAGGGGATGTATTCTACTTGCACTCCCGTTTACTAGAGCGTGCTTGTAAGTTAAGCGATGAACTTGGCGCTGGTTCGATTACAGCCTTGCCATTTATTGAAACACAAGCAGGTGACGTTTCTGCGTATATTCCGACAAACGTAATCTCCATTACAGATGGACAGATTTTCTTACAATCAGACCTATTCTTCTCTGGTGTACGTCCAGCGATTAACGCAGGTCTTTCCGTATCACGTGTTGGCGGTTCAGCGCAAATTAAAGCAATGAAGAGTGTTGCTGGTACGTTGAGACTTGACCTTGCATCATATCGTGAGTTAGAGGCATTCGCGCAATTCGGTTCTGACCTTGATAAGGCGACCCAAGCGAAGCTTAACCGCGGTGCCCGTACCGTTGAAGTGTTAAAACAAGATCTTCACAAGCCGATTGCTGTTGAAAAGCAAGTGGCAATCCTATATGCGTTAACTCGCGGTTTCCTTGATGATATTCCATTGGAGGATATCCGTCGTTTTGAATCAGAATTTTATAATTGGTTAGACCACAACCGCAAAGAGTTGTTAGACCATATTACAAAAACGAAGGTTCTTCCTTCTGATGACGATATGGCTTCTGCAATCAACGACTTTAAAAAGACGTTTGCAGTTTCCGAATAATAGGGTCTGACATGTAACGGGGTTTGGCGTGCAGCGTGCCCTTACGGCGGCCGCACGGCCAGGCCAGACATTCTTTGAAAAAGGGTGGTGAGAACCTATGGCTTCATTACGTGAAATTAAAGGTCGTATTAATTCAACGAAAAAAACGAGTCAAATTACAAAAGCAATGGAAATGACTTCGGCCGCTAAATGGAATCGTGCCGTTGTTAATGCCAAAGCATTTGTTCCTTATATGGAAAAAATTCAAGAAGTAACAGCGTCGATTGCAATTGGCGCAGGCGGCGTGATTCATCCAATGCTGCAGCACCGGCCTGTTAAGAAAACAGGATATATTGTCATGACGAGTGATAGCGGACTTGCTGGTGCGTTTAACAGCAACGTGATTCGTAAAGTTCATCAAGCGATCCAAAGCCGTCATAAATCCAATGATGAGTTCGCTATTATCGCAATTGGAAGAGTCGCTCGCGACTATTTTACCAAACGCGGTATGAATGTCGTTCTTGAAATCATCGGCGTCCCTGCACAGCCGAACTTTGCGGACATACAAGATATGACCCGCAGTACGGTTGGGATGTTTTCCGATGGCACATTCGATGAACTATATGTCTATTACAGCCATTATCTAAGTGCCATTTCACAGGAAGTGGCCGAAAAGAAGCTCCTTCCACTATCGGATTTATCCACTTCTCACAAGCTCATTTCCTATGAATTTGAGCCTTCTGCAGAAGAAATATTGGAAGTTCTCCTGCCACAATACGCGGAAAGCTTAATTTACGGGGCCTTGCTCGACAGCAAAGCCAGTGAACATGCAGCCCGAATGACGGCAATGAGAAATGCAACGGATAATGCTAAAGAATTAATCAATCACTATACATTAGTCTTCAACCGCGCTCGTCAAGCAGCGATTACCCAAGAAATAACGGAAATCGTCGGCGGTGCGGCTGCATTAGAATAGTAAAATTTACCATTTGGTGCCTGACACCATTTACAACACCCCTTTAGTAAAAATGAACACTATTCTGATGCTCTGACTAGTTTTGGAGAATTGGAATGGGTGAGGTGCTCCCGACTTTGTCTAACAACGTTGAAAAGTAGAGGGTGCAAACAAGGTTCATTTTTATAAAGGAAGTTTGAAAGTAAGTTAGGAGGGAAAACGATGAATAAAGGACGCGTTCTTCAGGTTATGGGTCCGGTTGTTGACGTTAAGTTTGAAAACGGTCAATTGCCTGAGATTTATAATGCTTTAAGAATTGTTACTAAAGCGGGTAATGAATCAGATGCTGATATCAGCTTAACCCTTGAAGTAGCCCTTCATTTAGGTGATGATACGGTTCGTACGATTGCGATGTCGACAACTGATGGGTTAACTCGCGGTGTGGAAGTTGAAGATACAGGTAAGCCAATTTCTGTTCCGGTTGGGGATGTAACGCTTGGCCGTGTATTTAACGTTTTAGGTGAAGCGATTGACTTGAAAGAGGATGTACCTGCAAGTGCACGCCGTGATTCGATTCACCGCGAAGCACCAACATTCGAAGAGCTTTCGACTGAGGTAGAAATTCTTGAAACAGGTATTAAGGTAGTAGACTTGCTTGCCCCATATATTAAAGGTGGTAAGATCGGTTTATTCGGTGGTGCCGGTGTTGGTAAAACCGTTTTAATCCAGGAATTAATTAATAACATTGCTCAAGAGCATAGCGGTATTTCTGTTTTCGCCGGTGTTGGTGAACGTACGCGTGAAGGAAATGACCTTTACCACGAAATGACAGATTCTGGCGTTATTAAGCAAACAGCGATGGTATTCGGACAAATGAACGAGCCGCCTGGTGCACGTATGCGTGTAGCCTTGACTGGTTTGACCATGGCTGAATATTTCCGCGATGAGCAAGGACAAGACGTATTATTGTTCATTGATAATATCTTCCGTTTCACACAAGCAGGTTCTGAGGTTTCTGCCCTTCTTGGCCGTATGCCATCTGCGGTAGGTTACCAGCCAACGCTTGCAACAGAAATGGGTAAATTGGAAGAGCGGATTACGTCTACAAATAAGGGATCTGTTACATCGATCCAAGCGATTTACGTACCAGCCGATGACTATACGGATCCGGCTCCGGCTACGACATTCGCTCACTTAGATTCAACAACGAACCTTGAGCGGAAGCTTTCTGAGATGGGTATTTACCCAGCGGTGGATCCACTTGCTTCGACTTCTCGTGCATTGTCACCTGAAATCGTTGGCGAAGAGCACTATAATATCGCCCGTCAAGTGCAGTCTACTTTACAAAAATATCGTGAGTTACAGGATATTATTGCAATCCTTGGTATGGACGAACTTTCTGATGATGATAAGTTGGTCGTACTTCGTGCACGTCGTATCCAGAACTTCTTATCGCAAAACTTCCACGTGGCCGAGCAGTTTACTGGTCAGCCAGGTTCATATGTACCTGTAAAAGAAACCGTAAAAGGTTTTAAAGAAATTCTTGAAGGAAAATATGATCATCTTCCAGAAGATGCGTTCCGCCTTGTTGGACGTATTGAAGATGTGGTTGAGGCTGCAAAACGCATGGGTGTAGAAGTCTAAGGGTTCCAGGAGGGTTAAAAATGAAGACGATAAAAGTCAGTGTTGTTACTCCCGATGGCCCGGTGTATGATTCAGATGTGGAAATGGTTAGTACCAAGGCTCAAAGTGGTGAGCTAGGCATTTTACCAGGTCACATTCCGATGGTTGCTCCGCTTCAAATTGGTGCGGTTCGTCTGAAGAAGGATGGAAAGACGGATTTTATCGCGGTAAGTGGTGGATTTTTAGAGGTCCGTCCTGAAGAAGTGACGATTCTTGCCCAATCGGCTGAGACTGCATCTGAAATTGATGTGGAACGTGCCATTAAAGCGAAGGAACGTGCCGAGCAGCGTATGAAGGACCAGCATGGGGAACATATCGATTTCAGACGTGCTGAACTTGCGTTGCAGCGTGCCATCAATCGCCTCGCCGTATCGGAAAGAAGATTATAGTATTTGATAAAAAACCTCTCCAGTGTGTCTGGAGGGGTTTTTTTGCTGTTAAGTGGATCCTAATATTGGATTGAGTGTGGCCAGGCTTTTTGACCTAAGTTGGGGCTGGATTTAGAGAGTGGAAAGTAAAAGGGCAAAAGTGGAAAGTAAATCAGCGGTGCATTAAAAAAATACCTGACCCAGGCATAAAATCTGATTTTTACTGGGAGGTAAGGACTAGTTTTAGATAAAATTGCATGTTCGGGTCGTTTAAGCATATGTTTATAGGGGGAAGGGTACTTGCTAATGCGGTCTGATTGTACATACTGCACACAAATCCAATTGTTGGCTGAAATTCAGCAACAACATAGGAAAATAATGACTATTTATTGACAATTCTCACTGCCAACGATCAGATTTTGTGATTAACTAGGAGTTGTTGTTGAATTTTGATATAACAAATTTCTTCACCCAAAGGTCTTTAATGTGATGTTGAAGCCGTTGCTAATGACAGATAGTACACAAGTCACCTATTTAAGGAAACCGCTGATAGCAAACTCTCAAGATGTATAAAATGGGAGATAATTGTGTGAGAGAATTCCAATTTTTATGGAGTTGGTTGGTCGACACAGGTTTGTAACAATGCTATAATGAATTCGGTTACAAGTTTTATTAGTATGAAAATTTACAACATTGGAGGGGATAGACATGGAACTTTTAAATGTATATCAGAATAATTATCTGATAGTTTTTGTGTTCCTATGTCTTGGGGTGCTGCTGCCTGTGGTGGCGTTATATTTGGGAAAACTTCTGCGTCCGCATAAGCCTAGTGATGCAAAGAATACCACATATGAAAGCGGTATTGAGCCATTTCACGATGCACGTGTACAGTTCAATGTACGCTATTATATTTTTGCCCTGATGTTTGTTATTTTTGATGTAGAAACCGTATTTTTATATCCATGGGCTGTGGCCTATGATAAACTAGGAATTTTTGCGCTCGTTGAAATGTTGATTTTTGTAGCGATGCTATTACTTGGCCTGGTCTATGCTTGGAAAAAGAAGGTGCTACGATGGATTTAAAATTAGAGGCTATTTCACCAAGAGAAATGGAAGAATTACAAAGAAATGTATTTATGACTACGCTGGAGCAAATTAAAGCTTGGGCTCGAAGCAGTTCGATCTACCCAATGACATTTGGTCTGGCTTGTTGTGCAATTGAAATGATGGGTGTGGGTGGGGCGAATTATGATTTGGACCGTTTTGGGTCGTTTTTCCGTACTTCCCCACGACAATCTGATTGTATGATTGTGTCTGGAACGGTGACAAAGAAGATGGCACCAATTCTACGCCGTTTATATGATCAAATGCCTGAGCCAAAATGGGTCATTGCGATGGGTTCTTGTGCAACTGCAGGTGGGCCGTATGTTAAATCGTATTCCGTTGTTAAAGGAGTCGATCAGATTGTTCCAGTTGATGTATACATACCAGGATGCCCTCCTAACCCAGCCGCTTTAATTTATGGAATCAATAAGTTAAAGGAAAAAATTCGTTATGAAGCGAAGACTGGGAAGAAGGTGATCTAACCGATGAGCGGGGAGAAAAATCTCGATCAATTAAAGAAAGAGGCAGCTGAAAAGGCAAAGGCGGCAGCACTAGCGAAGCGTAAAGCCAAGGAAAACGGCGGGAGTACAGCAGCACCACAACCTGCCCCAAAATCGGTGATGGAGGAAGCTTCAGCCCCAGCGGCGGAATCTGAGGGATCCGGGGAAGCCGATGATTTAGCGAAGAAAAAGGCAGCGGCTGCTGCAAAAGCGAAGGCAGCGGCCTTAGCGAAAAAGAAACGCGAAGGGATCGCGGACGAGTCTGCGCCAGTGGTGGAAACGCCGGTTAGTGCGGCACCACCAGGGGAGACACCAACCGAGGCTGCCGAAGCAACTTCAACAAATGAAGCCGATGACTTAGCGAAGAAAAAAGCCGCCGCCGTGGCAAAGGCAAAAGCGGCCGCTACAGCGAAACGCAAGGCGATGGAGTTAGCGGGAGACACAGCACCAGCAGCCGAATCAACGGTCCTCGAGCCAGCCGGGGACGATGACAAGGCGAAGGCGGCAGCAGCAGCTAAAGCCAAAGCAGCAGCTGCAGCGAAGGCAAAAGCGGCAGCAGCGGCCAAGGCAGCTGGAACCGGAACCGATGCACCTGCTGGTGATGACGAGAAGGCGAAGGCCATTGCGGCCGCAAAAGCGAAGGCAAAAGCAGCGGCAGCGGCCAAAGCGAAAGCAGCTGCTGGCGGTAAAACGGACGACACAGCATCACCAGGGGCTGAAGTAAAGCCATCAGTAAACCAGCCATACTTAGATAAGTATAAGAAAGTTATAGAAGAAAATTTAGGCCCTGATGTTTTAGAAGATTCTTATATTAATAAACTTTCCAAGGATGTTCCAACACTTGTGGCGAAGCGTGATACATATTTTAAATTGGCTCAATTTTTAAAATACAATGAGCTGTTAGGGTTTGATTATTTATCAGAGCTTCATGGAACAGACTTTGAAACACATATGGAAATTTATGTTCACTTGTTCTCATACAAAAATCGTCAATCGGTTGCGTTAAAAGTAAAGATTGACCGCGATGACCCAACAATCGAGTCTGTACAGCCTATTTGGGCTGGTGCAGAATGGCCGGAATGTGAAGCGTATGATTTATTAGGGATTAAGTTTACAGGACATCCGGACTTACGCCGTATCCTGCTTGGTGAAGATTGGGTTGGTTATCCACTGCGAAAAGATTATGAGCCTTACGATGTGGAGGTGTAGCCAATGATCAGAACAGAAGAAATGATACTAAACGTCGGTCCTCAGCATCCAAGTACGCACGGAGTATTCCGCCTTGTCGTTAAAATTGATGGGGAAATCATTACCGAGGCAAAGCCGGTTATCGGGTATTTACACCGAGGGACGGAAAAATTGGCTGAGAACCTGCAATATACGCAAATTATCCCCTATACAGACAGGATGGATTATTTATCTTCGATGACAAATAATTATGTCCTCTGTCATGCGGTCGAAACGATGATGGGAATCGAGGTTCCGGAACGAGCTGATTTTCTCCGCGTCCTTGCAATGGAATTGAACCGGATTGCCAGCCATCTGGTCGCATGGGGCACATATATCCTTGACCTCGGGGCAACCAGTCCATTTATCTATGCCTTCCGTGATCGGGAAATGATTATCAATATGCTGAACGAACTGTCAGGTGCACGCTTGACCTTCAACTATATGCGGGTTGGCGGTGTGAAGTGGGATGCCCCTGAAGGCTGGATTGAAAAAGTAAAAGAGTTTGTCCCTTACATGCGTGAGCAGCTAAAAGGCTATCACCAGCTTGTCAGCGGAAATGAAATCTTTTTGGATCGTGTAAAAGGGATCGGCAAGTATACAAAAGAAGAGGCCATCCAATATTCACTTAGTGGACCAAATCTTCGCAGTACCGGCGTGAAATGGGATCTTCGTAAGGACGAACCCTACTCGATTTACAACCGGTTTGATTTTGATGTTCCAACATCGGAGGATGGCGATTGTTTGGCACGCTACAATCTTCGACTTATGGAGATTGAAGAATCGCTAAAAATTCTTGAACAGGCGGCTGACCAATTTCCTTCTGAAGGAGCGATTCTTGCTAAAGTGCCAAAAATTATTAAGGCACCTAAAGGGGAAGCGTTTGTTAGAATTGAGTCACCTCGTGGAGAAATTGGCTGCTATATTGCCAGCGATGGAAAAAAAGAACCGTATCGCTTAAAGTTTAGGAGACCATCCTTCTATAACCTGCAAATTCTCCCGAAACTATTAAAGGGTGAAAATATTGCCAACATGATTGCTATTTTAGGGGCAGTTGATATTGTCCTTGGGGAGGTTGACGGCTAATGATAGAAGAATTGCTGCAGTCAAGTCCTGGTTGGGCTAACTTTGGGATTTTCTTTTTACTCGGCGCTGTCTTGCTTTTAATCGTATTAGGCTTCGTTACCTACGGGATTTTAGCAGAGCGGAAAGTCTTGGGGTATATGCAGCTGCGCCACGGGCCAAACCAGGTGGGCGGAAAATGGGGTCTGTTGCAAACCGTTGCTGACGTCCTCAAGCTTTTACTAAAAGAGGACATTATTCCGAAGGCAGTTGACAGGCCATTATTTATTATTGCACCGGTCATAGCGTTTGCACCGTCTTTTATGGTGCTGGCAACCATGCCGTTTACTGACAAATTTCAATTTGCCGATATCGGTGTCGGATTACTTTATTATATCGCTGTTTCTGGTTTAACAACCTTCGGCATGCTGCTTGGCGGCTGGGCATCGAATAACAAGTACGCACTCTTAGGAGGCATGCGCGCATCAGCCCAGATGATTTCATATGAAATCCCGCTTGTTATGTCAGTCTTAGGTGTTATTCTTTTATCAGGAAGCTTAAATCTAAATGATATCGTAGTCCAACAGAAACACGGCTGGTTCATTTTAATACAGCCAATCGCCTTTGTCGTCTTTTTCATTGCGTCGATTGCTGAATTAAACCGAACACCATTTGACCTGCCAGAGTCAGAAAATGAACTGGTTGCGGGTTATCACGTTGAATATTCCGGATTCCGCTGGGCCTTCTTTATGCTCGCAGAGTATGTGTATTTATTTGCCATGTCTGCTCTGATTACCGTCATTTTCCTAGGTGGCTGGTTAGCACCTTTCAGCTTCCTCAGCTTTATTCCTGGAGCTGTATGGTTTTCACTTAAATTCAGTTTGGTTGTTTTTGTTTATATCTGGCTGCGCGCTACGCTCCCACGCTTCCGTGCAGACAAACTCATGGAATTCGGCTGGAAAGTCCTGCTGCCGATAGCACTAGCAAACATATTCCTAACCGCCTTAATCAAATCATTATTCTTTTAAAGCGTATGAAGATGGTGCCTGTCACCAATAACTGCCTTTTCACTGTGATAGTGGTCGAAATGGTGCCTGACACCATAAACTACTTTTTCACTGTAGAGGTGCTGAAAATGGTGCCTGACACCCAAAACTATCTTTAAAATGTAAAAGGGGTGAAAAACGTGCTTGGAGTATTTAAAGGCTTGAAATATACCCTAAAACAATTATCGCGCCAGAAGGTGACGTATGATTATCCTAACGAGCCGCTGCCGCTGCCAGACCGCTTCCGCGGGATACAGAAGTTTTATCCAGAGAAGTGTATTGTTTGTAATCAATGTGCACAGATTTGCCCGACCGATTGTATTCAATTAACGGGTAAGAAGCATCCGGATCCCACGAAAAAAGGGAAAATCATCGACACATACGATATTAACTTTGAGATTTGCATCCTTTGTGATCTCTGTACAGAGGTTTGCCCAACGGAAGCAATCATCATGACCAATAACTTTGAACTCGCAGAATACAGCCGTGACATGTTATTTAAAAACCTAGAATGGCTGGATGAAAACGATGAAAACATACGGCAGGTGAATAAAGCATGACATTTTCAGGCGAATTTCTCGCTTTTATGGGCCTCGCACTTGTGGCGATTATCGGCGGCGTGCTGTTATTGAACCTCACGAAAGTCGTGCATATGGTCGTTGCTCTAATCTTCACATTTGTAGCGATTGCCGGCATTTATGTTCTGCTTTCTGCAGAATTTATAGCAGCTGTGCAAATCTTAATTTATTCAGGTGCAATTACAATTATCATGCTGTTCGGCATCATGTTAACGAAACATGATGATGAAAGTGACAGAGAACCGAAAACTGGCAGATGGAGAAAGGTACTTCTGTTCTTAGGAATTGTTGGCTTTGCCTTCGCCGTTTACATCGGCATCTACGATTTCAATATTGAACAGGTGCCGACCACCTTGCATGAAAACAATACGTTCCAAATCGGGGAAGCACTATACTCAAAATATATCATTCCATTTGAGTTAACATCTGTTTTACTGTTAGTCGCTCTCGTTGGTTCGATCATCTTAGCAAAAAATGATAAGAAGAAGGAGGCGGATGAGGAATGAGTTCAATTCCCGCTTCAGCCTTCCTGGCACTTGCACTGATATTATTCTGCATCGGTTTATACGGTGCATTGACAAAGAAAAATACTGTCATCGTGTTGATATCGATTGAATTAATGCTGAATGCTGCCAATATTAACTTAGTTACGTTCAGTAAATACGGCATGGCTCCATCGATTACAGGTCAAATCTTTGCCCTGTTTGCCATCAGTGTTGCAGCAGCGGAAGCAGCGATTGGTCTAGCAATCCTCATCGCACTATATCGCAACAAGAAAACCGTCAACATTGACGACATGGATACAATGAAGAACTAGAGTAATCGACAAAATTCGGGTGGTGACAGGCACCGCCCAAGGGGTTGATAATGATGGAAAATGCATGGCTTATACCACTTTTCCCGCTATTATCGTTTTTGATCCTTCTTCTATTCGGTAAGCGACTGAAGGAGGCGAGTGCGTATGTGGGGATTCTCTTCACGTTAGCCTCGCTTATCTATTCAATTTTGGTATTATTTGAGCGCTTTTCAGAGCCGACCTATGTCACGAAATTTGACTGGCTCACGATAGGGGATGTGCATCTTACAGCGGGCTTTGAAGTCAATCAATTAAATGCATTAATGCTGTTTATCGTCTCGCTCGTCAGTTTTTTAGTACATACCTACTCGAAAGGGTACATGCAGGGAGACGGGCGTTTCGGAGTATTCTATGCCTATTTAGGATTATTTACGTTTGCAATGCTTGGTCTGGTTATCTCGCCAAACTTGTTGCAAACCTATATCTTCTGGGAGCTTGTTGGGGTTGGTTCCTTCTTATTAATCGGCTTTTATTTTTACAAAGAAGAAGCAAAGGCAGCTGCAAAAAAGGCGTTCATCATGACCCGTATCGGGGATGTTGGCCTTTTCATCGGCATGATTCTTCTTTTCTGGGAAACAAAAACCTTCGAATATAGTGAAATCTTCCAGGCTGTCGAAGCTGGCGCTATATCGGAGACCATGATTACGGTCATTGCCATCTTAATTTTTATCGGAGCAGTCGGAAAATCTGGTCAGTTCCCGCTCCACACCTGGCTTCCAGATGCGATGGAAGGTCCGACACCTGTTTCGGCCCTTATCCACGCCGCAACCATGGTTGCTGCCGGGGTATACTTAGTGGCGTCACTATTCCCACTGTTCCAAGCGAGCCAAACGGCATTACTCACTATTGCAACAATCGGTGCGTTTACCGCCATTTTTGCGGCCAGCATTGGTTTAGTACAAACCGATATCAAACGAGTACTCGCCTACTCGACCGTCTCACAGCTCGGCTATATGATGCTGGCCCTTGGCTCTGCCGGCTATGTGGCGGGGGTATTCCACTTGATGACACACGCCTTCTTCAAGGCCCTGCTCTTCTTGGCAGCAGGATCCGTCATTCACGCGGTCCACACCCAGAATATCGAGGAAATGGGCGGGCTTTGGAAAAAATTAAAACTAACCGGGCCGCTATTCTTAATTGGAACACTGGCGATCAGCGGTGTACCAGGGCTTTCCGGATTCTTCAGTAAAGATGAAATTTTAGTTGCGGCATGGGAAGGCGGACATCCCATCCTCTTCTTGCTAGCCCTTGCGGCGGCCTTCATGACTGCATTTTATATGTTCCGCTTGTTCTTTATGGTGTTTACCGGTGAGGCCCGCGGCACCCAGAAAAATGTACACGAGTCACCATCGTACATGACCTGGCCGATGATTGTTCTCGGCGTGCTCGCGGTAGTAGCTGGTTATGTTAACACACCATGGGCATCGTTCCTTGGCGACTGGCTTGTCGATGGCAACGAGGCACTGGGACACAGCCACATTGAAGGTCCAATCTGGATCATGATTGCGGCAACCGTCGTTTCCTTAGCGGGAATTTACCTTGCCTATGTGATGTACTACAAACGTTCACTTGCCCGCAACTGGTTAAGCGGCACGGGTGATACCTTGCATACGATTTTACTGAACAAATTTTATGTCGATGAGTTTTATCAAATGTCCGTCGTCGCCGTGGCAAAAGCAATCAGCTACTTCTTTCGGTTCATTGATGTCTTCCTGGTGGAAGGACTCGTCAAAGGCGTGGTTGGGATTGTCCAAGGGCTTGGGGCAACAGGTTCAAAAATGCAGTCCGGGCAGGTTCAAACCTATGGTGCAGTGGCGTTTATCGGACTGGCAGTGCTCGCGGTCATCTATGCATTTACAGGGGGGTACTTATGATGAATTTATCAGCTGTTTTATCCATCCTAGTATTCTCCCCAATACTTGGAATAATCGTTTTGGCGATTATGCCAAAACAACTTGAAAAACCAATTAAAATAGTCGGTTTCTTAGCCACACTGCCACCCTTACTGCTAGCATTGGCAGCCTATCTCCATTTTCTTTGGGGCAAGGACTTGGCCGACTTTACGGTAGTAAAAGAGTGGATCCAATTCCGCGGCATGAGTGTGGAAGGACCATACTTTGCGGTCCACTACGAACTCGCCCTTAGCGGCTTTCAGCTTTTGCTCGTCGTATTAACTGCCGTAGTGGCAACCCTATCAGCAATAGCCGCCGCACGGTTTATTAAAAAAGAATGGAAAGGCTATTTCATGCTCTTCCTTCTCTTAGAAATCGGCATGCTCGGCGTGTTTACCGCTGAAAACTTAATTCTGTTCTTCATCTTTTTCGAGGTTACCCTCATACCAACCTTCTTCTTAATCGGTAAATGGGGATATTTTGAAAAAGAAAAAGCCGCTTACAGCTTCTTAATCTATAACGGCTTAGGCTCCGCCGTGCTGCTAATGGTGATTATGATTCTGTTTGCGAAAACAGGCACAACCAACATTGATTTATTAACACAAATACTTGCCGACCCAAGTGCACCGCTTTCTAGTGACTTGAAAATGGGCCTCTTCATTGCCCTATTAATAGCCTTCGGCGTCAAATTGCCTATTTTTCCATTGCACAGCTGGATGTTGAAGGTGCACGTAGAAGCACCGCCATCCGTTGTCATGATTCACTCTGGGATTCTATTAAAAATTGGGGCGTACGGCTTAATACGGTTCGGACTCGGAATTTTTCCCGAGCAGTTTGCTAAACTGGCAACGCTCATCGCCGTCCTTGGAGTCATCAATCTCCTTTACGGGGCGTTTCTCGCGTTCATTCAAACAGATTTTAAAATGGTTTTGGCGTATTCATCGATTTCCCATATGGGCATCGTGCTAATCGGACTTGCAGCCATGAACGCAGCAGGCGTGCAAGGGGCCATTTTCCAGGTGGTTTCGCACGGATTAATTTCCGCACTATTGTTCTTCCTAGTCGGCATCTTGTACGATCGGACCGATACATCGCTCATCGAAAACCTGGGCGGAATGGCAAAGGGGATGCCGATCGCCGCAGGATTCTTGCTGGCAGCGGGGATGGCGTCACTTGGACTGCCCGGGATGTCCGGCTTCGTCAGCGAATTTATGGCCTTCCTTGGACTTTTCGAAGAACTGCCATGGCTCGCGGCAGTGGGAACAATCGGCATCATCCTGACAGCCGCATACATCTTGCGGGCAGTCTTAGGCATCACCTATGGAAAGTCACATCGTGAATTTACTGGCGTTCTCGACCTCAAAGGTGTCGAATTCGTGCCAGTCGTCGTACTGATTGCATTAATCGTGTTAATTGGGGTAATCCCGAGTGTTCTTAGCTCTCCACTGCAAACTACACTTGAAACCATCATGCTAGGGTTAGGAGGGTGATGAAGGATGGACTTAGAGACATTAAAATCATTTGAGTGGAGTGTCATGACACCAGAATTCATCATCCTTGGTGTCGCCGCACTACTGACATTGCTGGATTTATTTTTACCGAAAAAAGTCGACCGAAAACTCCTGGGCTGGATTGGGCTTGCCGGTATTTTAGCAGCAATCATATCCGTTGCCAGCCTGCTTAACACAACAGGGGCCGTGTCGATCCTGGATGATAGCTTTACACTCGATGCGTTTGGAAAAGCCTTTAAAATCATCCTCTTGTCTGGTTCGGCTCTCGTCATGTTATTAGCGGTCAGCTATGAGTCAAAGGAGGGCTTGGAGGACTATCGTGGTGAGTTTTACTATTTGTTCTTAACCGCCTTGCTTGGGGCAATGGTGATGACATCAAGCGGTGATTTAATCACATTATTTATCGGGTTAGAATTGTTAACTGTTTCTTCTTATATATTAGTGGGAATCCGCAAGCACAATCGAGGGTCTAATGAAGCAGCGATGAAATACGTCATCAACGGCGGTATTTCCACGGCCATCACGTTGTTTGGGATGAGCTATGTGTACGGCTTAACAGGCACAACCAACCTTTATGCGATTGCACAAAGTCTGACCGCCGTGACAGATGGCCAGCAGATCTACTTGCTCGGCCTGTCATTCTTAATGATTTTTGTAGGATTATCGTTTAAACTAGCCTCCGCCCCGTTCCATATGTGGGCGCCGGACGTATATCAAGGGGCACCAACACCGGTAACAGCCTTCTTGAGTGTCATTTCGAAAACGGCTGGTTTCGTCATCGTCATCCGCATTCTGATTTCCGTCTTTTACAATGCGGCTCCAGCGGCCAGCGGACAGGGCATCTTGTTCCAAATGCAGGATTACCTGGCAGCCATTGCCGCAGTAACGATGATTATCGGGAACGTCGTCGCCTTGAAGCAATCGGATATAAAACGAATGTTTGCCTACTCCAGTATCGCCCATGCCGGGTATATACTGGTGGCGTTAACCACGCTTAGCTCGAACATGCTGTTTTCTATCTGGTTCTATCTGCTTGCTTACATGCTAATGAACCTGGGGGCCTTTGCGATTATCCAGATCGTTACAGAGCAGTCCGGTTCAACCAAGATTGCTGACTTTGCCGGTCTTTACCGCCGCTCGCCAGTTCTCGCCGTGCTAATGGGAATTTTACTCGTTTCCTTGGCAGGCTTCCCAGGCACCGCCGGCTTCATTGGTAAAATGAACATCTTTGTCGGTACCTTTTACGGCACACCGCACTATGTGCTGGCAGCAATCATGATTGCAACCACCGTCGTATCGTATTTCTACTATTTCGGTGTTATGACGCAAATGTTCTTCCGTCCAGCAGCCGACGAAAGCAAACTGCAAATTCCACCTGGCATCGTCGTCGTCTTGCTCGTCGCCATAGTCGGCTCCATCCTGTTCGGCATCGCGCCAAACATCGCACTCGACTTCTTGAACAACCTTCAGTAAACCTTTGGAAAAAGGAACACAGGCACGAGGTCAATCTTTGGCCATGTGCTGAAGGAAGGTAGCACTTGTTATGTTTTTACACTGCTCTAAACGGGGTAACAGATACGTTTTATTTCCCAGGGAAATGAGGTTTCAGCCGGCTGCTTTGGGGAAAGCGGCTGGCTTAGATGAACAAAGGGAGAACCATTTCAAAAGCTTTTGCCTCGGCCGAAGCAGTCAAATCAAAGGGGAAAACATACAAAAAGAAGAGGCAGGGGGAGCCTCTTCTTTTTTACGATATACATATATATCAACGGGACGACCCCGAAGATTACTTATCTGATAACTTTTCTTTTAGTTCACCGATTTCTTCTTGCACTTTACCCTTCACTTTATCGAATTTTCCCTCTGCTCGAGTGGAAGGATCATCTGTTGCTTTACCCCATTGATCCTTTGCTTCACCTTTTACCTGATCAAAGCCGCCTTTTAGTTCATCTTTATTCATGTTCCATTCCTCCTTGATATGGTATTTGGTTCTATTCATTTAGTACCCAATGTGAACGAGTTGTAAACTTCTATTGATTATCTACTGCATCCTTCTTTTCACCATCGCTGATGCCGTTATCCTGATCGACGCCATCACCGACACCTTCTTTTTTCAATTTATCTTCTACATTATCCTTAATATCTGTTAAATTATCTTTTGTTTCTTTTAAAGAGCTATCGGCTTCCTTTTTTGTATTGTTATCAACCGCGTCCTTTTGCTCGCCATCACTAATGCCATTATCTTGGTCAACCCCATCGCCACACCCGGCTAACCCGCCAAAAGTAAGTAACGCGGCCATTCCACCAACTACCAATGATTTCTTATTCATCTTGTTTCCTCCTTTTTGAGAATTGTCCAGCTTCAGCGCCCAGCGGCGAGACGACTTCGCTCTTTTCCCTACGATAAGTCAAGCACGGAATAGCTTACGCTCTCCGTGTTTCCTTTATCGCGTTTAACGGGCAGTAGATTCTCAACTGCCCGTAAGAACCCGATCGGTTCAACTAACAATCAGCGAGAAGAACGTTCGCTGATTGAAGTTTCGCCTTATCTCAGTCAAAGCGCTCCAGTCCATACGCCGCTAACCGGGCGCTTACGCTTTTCTTAGTAATTGCTTTCTATATTCCCAAGCAAACCGGAAGTGAAACATATTTTTCAAAAAGGGGTTCAGGTTTAAAAATAGGCTCTCGGGGTATTACAACTACAGAACTAAATGAGAAAAGGAGAGATGTTAAATGAACCTCAGAAGTATGACGTCAGGTTGGTACATATACACTGACCAAATCCCGCACCTATTATTAGCACTTCTCGTCTTATTAATAGGCTGGTTGGTTGCGAAAGGGATTGGAAAAGCCGTAGAAACGGCATTAAAGAAAACGAATTTCGATAATAAATTGTTTCCGAATACGGAAAAAAGAAAAACCACATCTGAACACATCGTTGGAAAAATCGTTTATTATACGTTACTAGTCGTGGTGTGGATCATCTTTTTCAATATGTTACATCTAAGCTTGATTGCCTCACCACTCGTCGCGATGATCACGATGATGACGGCAGCAATTCCCCATCTATTAAAAGCAGCTCTCATTCTATTATTTGCATGGGTTGTTGCATTTGCACTTCGATTTCTCATTAAAAAAGCAGCCGGAATGTTCCATTTTGAGCACCAGCTAGTGAAGTGGAAAATGGCAAAGACGGAACTAGAAGCTCGTAACAAAGTGGACAGAATCGCTCAAGTAATCTTCTATTTTGTTCTCCTGCTGTTTTTACCAGGGGTATTGGGCGCCTTGCAAATCGAAGGTGTTTCGGAACCATTCTCACATGTGTTGACTACGATTCTAGCTTTCATTCCTAAGTTATTTGCAGCCGCGTTGATTGTATTAATAGGCTGGTTGGTAGCCAAAATCGTGCGAGATATTTTAACAAACTTCCTAAAAAGTTTAGGGGCAGATAATCTTGGCCAGCGCTTTGGCGTAGTGAAAAATGGTGATGAAACAAGTTTATCAAGCATTATTGGGAATATCGTTTTTATCTTCATCTTGATTCCAACAGTGATTACCGCTTTGGAAAAATTAGATTTGAAAGGCATTTCTGAACCAGCAATTAGCATGTTGAATCGAATTCTGTCATTGATCCCCAACATTGCCGTTGCCATCATCCTGATGTTAGTTGGTATTTGGCTTGGTAAATGGGTTGAAAAAATCATTGCTCAAATGCTGTGGCGTTTACGGTTTGATAATGCTTTCCATCAAATGGGAATTGGGACGTTAACACATGAAGCATCCAAATCCAAATATACGCTATCGCAACTGGTTGGTTTAATTGCTAAAATTGTCGTTATCTTACTGTTTGCTGTTGAAGCCTTACAAATTGTTCACTTAGACTTCTTAGTTACCTTAGCAACAGGCGTCATTGCCTACTTACCAATGCTGTTAGCAGCGATTTTAATTTTAGGAGTTGGCTTATATCTTGGCCAATTAATTGAGCGTATTTTACAAAATACCCTTAAACACAACTATTCTCGCACCTTAGCCGCCATTGCCAAATATACAATCTTTGCAATTACCGTGTTTATGGCATTAGATCAACTCGGTGTGGCTCATTCGATTGTCAATGCAGCCTTCATTCTCGTCCTAGGCGGTTTGGCGCTCGCCTTTGGTCTGGCATTCGGCCTCGGCGGTACGGAATTCGCAAAAAAATATTTAGGTAAACTAGACGATAAATTAGATGAGGAAAATCATCGTTTATAGACGGTTCCTTCACAATCCGAAATCCTCAACCGATTTCGGATTGTTATTTTTTAAGGGAGGTGTGAGCGGACCATGGTGCTGATTAACTTATTATTAATTGCATTATTGATTGTCTTTACAGGATTCTTTGTTGCCATTGAATTTGCAATCGTAAAAGTGAGAACCTCGCGGATTGAACAATTAATAGCGGAAGGGAAAAAGAGCGCGGTTTCCGCAAAACAGGTAGTTACCCACCTTGATGAATATCTGTCCGCCTGTCAACTTGGCATCACGGTGACGGCCTTAGGACTCGGGTGGTTGGGAGAACCCACCGTCGAGAAGCTGTTTCATCCATTACTTGCGGCCCTCCATGTGAATGAAACAGTTACCCATTTTTTATCGTTTTTGCTTGCTTTCGTGGTTGTAACCTTTATTCATGTTGTCGCAGGAGAATTAGCTCCAAAAACCTTCGCACTTCAAAAAGCCGAGGAGATTACGCTCATTACGGCGAAACCGATTATTTTATTTTACAAGATAATGTTTCCGTTTATATGGGCCTTAAACCATTCTGCACAGCTGCTTGTAGGCATCTTTGGCTTAAAGCCGGCTTCCGAAAAAGAATTAGCACATTCGGAAGAAGAGCTGCGGATTCTTTTGGCAGAGAGCTATCGAAGTGGAGAAATCAACCAAAATGAATGGAAATACGTCGACAATATTTTTGAATTTGACGAGCGGGTCGCCAAAGAAATTATGGTACCCCGCACGGAAATGTGCTGTATATCGGTAGGCGATACGCGCCAAGAGGTGGTTCAAAAGCTGAAAAAAGAAAAATTCACCCGTTATCCTGTTATGGACGGGGATAAGGACCATATTCTGGGGGTGATGAACGTGAAAATGGTCTTAACCTCAAGAATCCTGAACGGCGGCTATGATCGGGAGTGGGAGATTGAACCCTATATCCAGCCAGTGATTAGTGCCATTGAAACCATTCCGATACATGATTTATTGCTGCGCATGCAGAAAGAACGGACTCATATGGCGATTTTAATCGATGAATATGGCGGTACCTCTGGATTAGTGACGGTCGAGGACATTATTGAGGAAATCGTCGGTGAGGTACGCGATGAATTTGATGGCGATGAGATTTCAGATATTCGCACTCTTTCGTCCAACCACTATATCATCGATGCGAAAGTATTAATTCAGGATATAAACGACTTACTTGGAATCGACTTATCCGCAGAAAATATGGATACAATTGGCGGCTGGTTCCTGACCCAAGCATCTGGGGCGGAGATGGCCGTCGGTGTAGAAGTGGAGGAGGAAGGGTACCTGTTTAAGGTTCATGAAGCCGAGGGTTATCATATTGAGTATTTAGAAGTGGAAAAAAGTTAAAGAGGAGCCTCTGTTATGGGGGCTTTCTTGGTGAGGGTTTATAAAAAAGGTAATTGTGCCCGTGGAGGCTAAAAAAGAGCCGTGACGTTCACAAAAAAGTAGATACGACACCGGCCCACGCGAACTATGATAAGTGGAGCTTAACTATTCTTTTGTTTTTCCTTCATTAAGGTAATATCATAACTGAATTTTTGTAAAATTTCCTTCTTCGTGCCATAGATCAATAGTTGATCACCCTCGTGAAGGGTGGTATCATAGATATTTTTTCTTATTCTTACTTCGCCGCGCTGGATAAACAAGACGACAAGCTCCAAGTCGTTATGCCCCTTGACCGTCTCTGATAACGAGCGGTTTACGAGTTGAGAGCTGCCGTCAATATGAAGATTAATTAGGGCATCATCTTTATTTTTCAAAAAGACGTCACGAATCGGCAAATCCGCCAACTCCATTTGCGGTTTCATTTTTCGATTAAAAACTTGAGATAACACCCGCTGAATGCTGGCAAGCTTTAAAACCGCAAGCACAATAATGACGGCAGCTGCTCCAGTCAAAATCTCCTTCGTCCGCAGGCCCTCGGACAGAAATTGACTAATCGAAGAAATAATCACCGCCAGGGAGAAGGCGCCAAATAGAATCAGAAAGGTCGCTAGTTTGCGGCGAATCGGATGACCCAAAATGAGCTCTGATTCCCCCGTCGTAAAACCAGTCCCTGTCATCATCGAAATGACCTGAAACCGGGAAACCTCCTTTTTAAGCCCGGTTAAGCGAAAGAAAATAACAAAAATTTCAATGACAGTCATAATGATGATCATGTAGATGAATAAAAACAGGATATTCATAGTTCACCTCATTAGAAAAGCGAAAGGCGCCCGGAGCTGGACATTTCTCAAAGCCAAAATTTCTGTTTTCTTATCTTTTAACCTAAGCATTAGTGCCCCTGATTTCCTTTGCAACCGAGCAATCGCAGCAAAATGGTTGGGGCAAACACTACCCCAACCGCACCCATTACTGGATTTTCTCATTATAAAATTTGACTGAATACATCGCGCCTTCGCTAACCATATTATTATCGTCTATATCGTGGGGATGAGGATTACCGCCTTTTTCAATCGGCAGTTCCTCAGTTTTTTCAAAAACTGTCGGTTTGACCTTACGTTTCAATCCTCTTAAAAAAGTTTCCGCTTTGATCCGATTTGGTTTATTTCGTAACCACAGTGCTGCAGATGCGCCGACCCCTACCACCACTAATGAGCTCATACTTAAGACTCGATTCATTACAATTCCCTCCTTAAGATTTGATAACTCTATTTTCCATATGAATACCCGTTTATTTTGCCATTAAACCTCTTTTCAAAGTTTCGTGTCGTCGATTAGTGGGTAGAAATGTTCCAATAAGGAGTGATTCGTTTGGAAAAATATTTCGGTGGGAACAAGTGGAAATGGGTGCAGTTGAACAAAAATGAGATGACTCTTGAGCAGGATGACATGGTAAATGCCTGGCTGGAGCAGGTTCGTGAAAATAAAACGAATTGCCTGCGTGTCACCTGCCTCCAGAATGGTGAAAAGGTTGTCAAAGGATCGCTCATCTACAAACAAAATTTAGCCAAGGAACGAGACAATAAAATTTTCCATTTTTATCTAACGACAGAGCAGCTGGTGACCGTTGATCTGGAGTTTAACGAAATCAATCGACAAATAGACAGGACAGATAATGCCGTCGACGGGTTTTTGCTTTTTCTCGGAGAGCTGTTGAATGAGATGCTAGCGGAGATTGATCAGTTTGAGGAGGCACTCAAAAACCTGATCTGGAGTGTGCGCAAGAGGAACGAAACTGGGATTCTCGAACTGGTCTATTTGCGCAGGCATGAGCTATTAGTCTGGAAAAATCTCCTTATTCCTATTAATGAAGTGAAAATGGCAATAGACGAAATCAATTTTCCTGGCATCTGTGAGGGAGAAGTATTTGCCTATACAAGCAAACGAATTGAGCGGGCGATGGTCTTGCTGGGTGAGTATGAACATGAGTTGGATTCGCTTATTAACTTAGAGGAAGTCATCTCCTCCCATCGCGGAAATGAAATTATGAAAACTTTAACAGTGATGACCACCATTTTTACACCGATTATGGCCCTAGGGTCATTGTGGGGCATGAATTTTAAGAATATGCCAGAACTAGAGTGGAAATTTGGCTATCCACTAGCCATTTTTTCAATCGTCATCTTCACATTCCTGCTGTTTGGGTATTTAAAAATAAAAGGCTGGACGGGCGACTTATTAAAGGGGAAAAAGAAAGGTTCATTTTTTAAATAAGAGAGAAAAAAGTTTTAAAATCGTGGAGTGGGGTACTACATAAATAAGGTTACAAACTAGGTAACCTAGCTTACGAATCTAGTTAACAGAGAAAGAGGGTGGTTTAAATATGGAGTAGCATGTTCAGTAAACCTTTTTAAAAGCTAGGGATTTGAGGCGTCAATTTTCAAACGAAAAGAAGCATCAATCTTTAAAGGTAAAAAGGAGGAAACTAACATGGCTAAGAATTATGCAGATCAAACCGATATGGAACAAGCTGGATATAAGGGTGATGACACCCTTTATAAGAGAAACGAAAACGAAGGTAATGAAGAGGACGAAAGACGCTCCACGATGAGTGGGGAAAATGTAATTCCAGAAAAATATGGAAATAGAGAAGAAGATCTTCCGCCCCAGATTGGCGATGAAAATCCAGCATTCTTTAGACAAAGGCAGCAAAAGAACTACGAAAATGGGAATGCCCTTAATGAGGATAAAAAACTGCAGCAACAAGATGGGCAGAGATACCAGGATACGACCAAAAACGCAAATCAATCATTCGGACAAAACGATGGGAAATTCAATACCGAACTGCAAGATGAGAGAGCTTATCAAGAGAATGAGCAAAGAGGTACACCATTCTAATCAGCAGTTTCAATGAATCGACATTTAAAATAAATAAGAGGCTTGCACTAAAATGGTGCAAGCCTCTTTCATGATAAAAATGAACGACCTTATAAATGGCAGGTCGTTCTTTTAATAAATAAAGTTACTTTTTAAAATGATAAGGGACAGTCGTGACAATCACGTTTTTTCGATAAAGCAAGTAAGAACGAATCAGTAGGCTAGATTGATTATGAAGAATATTCTCCCAGCGATGCTTCGTTATAAATTGCGGGATAACGACGGTAACTCGATAATCCGCCTCACTCGCTTTATGTTCCACTGTATCAATAAATTTAGATAAGGGAGTAATAATGCTTCTGTAATAAGAGTTCAGGGTGACTAGTCTCACATCAGGCTGCCATTGCTTCCATTTTTCTTCAAATTTGTGCTCGTCATCTCTTTCAAAAGCAACATAAACGGCAATAATTTGATCAGGCGAAAGTGATTTGGCATAGTTTAGCGAATTCTTTACGACAGTCGTCATACCTGCTACGGGGACAATGATGACATTTCCTTCAATTGGAAATTCCGTCCCACTATTAATAAGCCTTAATTGTTCCCCGACGGCCACATAATGTCTTTTGATACGATGAAAAAGGAAAATAATGATAGGTAAGAAAATTAAGATGGACCATACCTGTGAGAATTTTGTTAAAAAGAAAATCATCATAACGGTAAAACTAATCACAGCACCTGTTGTGTTCGTAATAAATTTTGCTACCCATCCTTTTGGTTTTTCACGAATCCATTTAACCATCATGCCTGTTTGCGACAAGGTAAACGGTATAAACACGCCGACTGCGTAAAGCGGGATCAGACTCTCTGTTTCTGCATGAAAGGCAAGGATTAAAATAATCGATGCAACTCCAAGAATGATAATGCCGTTTGAGTAGCCTAATCGGTCTCCTCTAATCAAAAACATTCTGGGAATAAACTTATCTTTAGCAAGATTAACGGCCAGCAGCGGGAAGGCTGAATAACCGGTGTTAGCAGCCAGAATCAGGATTAACGCGGTCGTTCCTTGGATAAAGAAGTACATCAGATTTCGTCCAAACACACCCTCAGCAATTTGCGAAACCACCGTAACATCGGCTTTAGGAGTAATCCCATAATAATAGGCTAAAAAGATGATGCCTGAAAACAGGATTGACAGCAAAAGGCCCATAAACATTAATGTTTTAGCGGCATTGTTAGGGGCGGGATCTTTGAAGTTTGGAATGGCATTCGATATCGCCTCCACGCCAGTTAAGGCAGAACTTCCTGAGGCAAACGCCTTTAGTAAAATAAACAAACTGATTCCCGCCACAGGTGTCCCGAGGGAAGGGTGTAATTCTGGTGCTACACCTCCTGTGACGATCTTGTAAAGGCCCACAGCGATTAAGATGAACAAGGCTAAAACGAATAAGTAAACGGGATAGGCTAATACCGTAGCGGACTCCGTTACCCCTCTTAAGTTCAAAAGGGTAATAAAAATAACAAAAACAATCGCAATTTCCACATTGTATGGATGTAAGCTGGGAAAGGCTGATGTAATCGCATCCGTTCCGGAAGATACACTTACTGCCACCGTCAATATATAGTCAACCAATAGCGATCCGCCAGCAATTAAGCCTGGATTGATGCCTAGATTATTCTTTGAGACGACATAGGCGCCCCCTCCATGTGGGTAAGCAAAAATAATTTGCCGATAAGATAAGATAAGAGCGGTTAAAAGTATTAATACTCCGACTGCGATCGGAATGGAATACCACATAGCGGCAGCTCCGATGGTAATCAATACAATGAGTATTTGTTCAGGACCATACGCCACCGAGGAGAGGGCATCAGATGAAAGGATCGCTAAAGCTTTCGTTTTGTTTAGCTTTTGTTCCCCTAATTCATGTGATTTCAAAGGACGTCCTATTAAAAATCTTTTTATAGACATTTTTTCCATGTCCCCCAATAAAGTTAATATGTTATATATTCCCCATAAAACAAATATTTTTCTAAAAAGAAATATTTTTAAATAAAAAAGTGCCTACAAGTCATAATGAAACAGACCTGTAGACACATCAGTTTTTGTGCATCACAAGTTTCACCATCCTTCTCATTTAACGCTTACGAGGTTAGCTGTCGGATTCGGACCTTGAGTAGCCCTACCTTCTAAAGGATTCACCCCGTGGCAATGCGTATAGCCCACAAAATGGTTCCCCCGTACCTTTCGGTTTCAGCGATTTAGAACATTAAAAACTGTGATTATATTACTCCTGTATCTTTTAAATGTAAATCATTTTTTTGTAAAGATTAAAATTCTGGAAAACGGAGATGGTAAGTACCGTAGACGAATTCTTTTCCAATGGAGGGTTCCAGATGTTCAAAGAAAAAAACCCCTTATTATCAGATGAATTTTTAGATGAGTTAGCGAAAGAAATTAACCAGCAATACGGAGATTTCAAAGAGGAATTAACTGTGGGACCAATAAATAATGAGTGAATCTAAATACACAAAAAAACAGTGCATTTTCGGGTGAGATGCACTGTTTTTATCGTTTTGGCTTAAACTATTGCAAGGGATCTGGGTCTAGGTTATCTTGTTCCTGTAGTTCTGTGCCCGTTTTGGCCTTCTTCATTTCCTTACCAAGTTTTTTTACTTCATCTAAGTTTTGGGCCATCGAGCCATTGTTTTCGGTCTTGACCTTGATATGGAGATTTAATTTTTTTATTTCTGCAGCCTCATCCATCCTATCCTCTCCTTTTTACATTGGTAGTTTTTATATACCCTATTAGGAAAAAATGAAACCTATGATGCGTTTGCTAGGCCTTAAGGTCCATTCGTTCAATTAGGATATTTTGGTATAATACTAAACTAGAAGTCCCAAAAAACTACTTATTTAGCAAGTTAATAGATATTTTTTAAAAAAGATAGGTTTAGAGAGTTAAAAAGGTGGGTATGTAAACTATAAATATTGTCAGAGGTGATGTTGGAATGGATTTACAAATAGATAAGCACCAGAACGATGATGAAATAGTGGTGTGGGTTGCCGGAGAAATCGATGCCTTTACAGCACCCAAGCTAAGAGAGGAATTATTTCCGCTTGCGGAAGGGAAAAATAGAGTAATTAAAGTCAATCTAAAGGACGTGTCCTATTTAGACAGTACTGGACTTGGTGTCTTTGTTGGCTTATTCAAACAGCTAAAAGAAAATGACGGCGAGTTACAACTGATGGAGTTATCCGATCGACTAGTACGACTTTTTGATATAACTGGCTTAAATAACATTATGAATATATCTGCAAACTAAGAGGGTGGGGGACGATGAGACAAGTGATGGACTATATTGAAATGAAAATTCCAGCCAAACCAGATTATGTTGGCGTCATCAGATTGACGTTATCGGGAATAGCCAGCCGCATGGGTTATACATATGAGGAAATTGAGGATATTAAAATTGCTGTTAGTGAAGCATGTACAAATGCTGTCCAGCATGCATACCCCGGAAACGAAGGAGGAGAAGTAACCGTCGGCTTTGGGGTTTATCCAGACAAGTTAGAAATGATGGTTGCCGATAGTGGAAAAAGCTTTAATTTTATTCAGACAAAAAGTGAACTAGGCCCTTATACAGAATCCAGTACGGTGGACCAACTTGCAGAGGGAGGTTTAGGTCTATACTTGATTGAAACGCTAATGGACGAAGTCCGTGTTTTGAATCATTCCGGTGTAACGGTCTTCATGGTGAAGTATCTAAGTGGGGAGCGTGAAAATTATGGGACAACCAGCCCGAATTGTGAAGCGAACTAAAGAAGAAATCGATGCACTCATCTTAGAGTTTCAGCAGAATGAAAACCCCTTAGCCCAAACCATTTTAGTGGAAAATTACACAGCACTAGTCGGAAGTTTGGCAAGAAAATATTCAAAAGGACGAAATTTTCATGAGGATATCATGCAAGTCGGCATGATTGGGCTATTAGCCGCGATCAGACGATATGACCCAAACGCGGGAAAATCCTTTGAATCGTTTTTGATCCCCACTGTTATTGGAGAAATCAAGCGGTTTTTAAGGGATAAAACTTGGAGTGTTCATGTCCCCAGACGGATAAAAGAAACCTGGCCAAAAATTAAAAATGTCGTGGACGAGTTGACCAATCAATATCAACGCTCACCAAAAATCCATGAAATCGCTGACTATATGGAGCTTTCAGAAGAAGAAGTATTAGAAGCGATGGAAATGGGAAAAAGTTATCAAGCCGCTTCTGTCGATGTTCCGATTGAGACGGGTTCCGAGGGAAGTACGGTGACAACCTTAGACATTGTCGGGTCCCGTGATGAAGGCTTTGAAAAAGTCGACCAGCGACTATTGCTCGAAAGTGCTCTCCATGTTTTATCGGAAAGAGAGAGAGAAATCATCCATATGACGTTTGTAGCCAATAAAAGTCAAAAGGAAACAGGTGAGATGTTAGGAATTTCCCAAATGCATGTGTCGCGGCTTCAAAAAAAGGCGATTGAAAAATTACGCAAGGCACTCGCGAGCGAAGCCTACCAAGGGGGATAAACAATGTGTGGAAAAATAAAAGGTGCCTGACCCCCGTTGCGTTAACACCTTAACACGCTGGGGGGCAGGCACCTTTTTCAATAGAGGGGATGGCTATGAATATTGTCATTGTAGACGATAATGTGACGAATCTAATGATTGTTGAAAAAATTCTGCAGAAAGCGGGCTACAATAAATTGGTACTGTTGTCATCCGCTCGGGAGTTATTTGATTATTTGCAGCTGGATGCTGCCAGTCCAGAGGAAGTACCTGTTGATTTAATTCTCATGGATTTGATGATGCCAGAAATTGATGGAATTGAAGCGTGTCAAACCATTCTAGCGCATGAACGGTTTCACGACTTACCAATTATTTTTGTCACGGCGATGGGCGATTCCTATAAGATGGCTGAAGCCATGGATGCCGGCGCCCTTGATTATGTGATGAAACCAATCAATAAAGTCGAGCTGCTGGCCCGGATACGTTCCGTCCTCCGCATCAAGTATGAGAAGGACCTGCGGAAGGAACGGGATAAGCGCATTCAATATGAGCTGGGTTTGGCGAAACAAGTGCAGCTAAGTATGCTCAGTGACCCGATTCAGGATGAAAATGTAAAGATTTCTGCCGTCTACCAACCATCATTTGAACTTGCCGGTGATTTGTATGCCTGGTACCAGATTAGTCCGAATCGCTATGGCGTGATTTTGCTCGATATGATGGGGCATGGGATTTCGTCTTCACTTATGTGCATGTACATTTATTCTGTGTTAAAGGATACGATTACGGGGTTATGTGATCCGGAAGCCGTCGTAAAAGAACTGAACCGGCGCATGACGCAGCTGGACATGCCTGATAGTTTGATGAACTATTATTTTACGGCGATTTACTTAGTGCTAGATACGGAGAAACAAACGATTGAGTATGTGAATGCCGGGCATCCGGCGGGTATTGCGCTTGTGGATGATGAGGTGTGCTTGATGTCAGAGGGTTGCTGTCCTCTTGGCTTTTTTGAGGATATTGAGGTAACAAAAGGGATTATTCCTTATAAGCAAGACACTCGTATTTTGCTGTTTACAGATGGAGTGTCGGAATGGCTTGAGGAGGAATATGAGGATGCAATAACGAAATTGCTTAGTTACATACAAGAGCAGGGCCTTGATAATCCAGCTGACATACTTCAGCAGTTGCAGCCAAGCTTGGAACTGCTAAATGCTCAAAAGGATGATATGTGTTTGGTGATGATTTCAACAAATGATGCAAAGGCTGGGTGTTAATAGAGACTAGAGAACTAGAATGCAGGTTTGAGGGTGTCAGATTAAAGCTGACACCCTCACTTTATTACTAAACAGAGGTCAATTCTACTCTGCTAAATAAGCTTCAAGCATCCATCTATGCTTTTCTAAGGATGTGCGAATGGCAATAAACATATCTGCTGTTGGCTGATCATCTTTGTCCTCGGCTGCAGTGATGCCTTCAGTTAATTCCGTACAGATCGTGTTAAAATCATCAGCCAGTGCTTGCACCATCCCTTGTGCATTTTCGTCGCCTTCGGCTTCCGCAATCGAAGATAGCTGTAATTGCTCCTTCAATGTGGCCGTCGGCAAGGTGCCTAGGGCGAGCATTCTTTCAGCAATGGTATCAAGATGTAAAGCAGCTTCCGTATATAGCTCTTGGAATTTAACATGCAACGTAAAAAAGTTTTCACCCTTTACGTACCAATGGTAATGGTGCAGTTTCATATAAAGCACTGAGAAATTTGCTACCTGTTGGTTGAGTGTGTCTGTAATTGAAACAGTTTTTTCATTTGCCATTTTTATCTCCTCCGTTTGTAGTGTTACTATCAATAACTATTCTTTACCCGTCTCACCATCAGTTGAAACCACAAAATATTTTTTAAAAAAATGTTTCATTCAGAATAAAAACGGGTAATAAAAAAATGGTGGAAAAAAGTTAAGGAAAAAACATTACCATCATACGAATAGTGGATATCGCTAGAGGGGTATGGTAGATTTTAATAGACAAGTATTTTAGGGGGCGATTACCATAAAGGGCTTGAATTTCAATATCCACGCTAAAATCATTACAGGCTATTTAACCATTTTGATCTGCTTGGTTATCTCCCTGTTAATCGTGGTTAATAGAATGACAGATTTGCAGAACGAGGTCGATTTCATATCCGAACACGATATCGAAGTACACGACATGGCGAATCAGATTCAAAAAAATGTACTGGACATGGAAACTGGTATGCGCGGGTATGCCATCACTGGTAATGAGGCGTATCTAGATTCATATAATGAAGGGAATAGAAGCTGGCTCGACAACTACAATAAACTTCATTCCTTGCTGGACGATAATAGCAGGCAGCAGCGAAATTTGGAAGAAATTAAACCGCTGATTATAAGCTGGATCACGTCTTCCGGAGAATATGTGATCAATGCAAAAAAAGCAAATAACCAATCCTTATTAAACCAGCATTTTGCGGAAAACAAGGGTAAGAAAATTACCGACCAGCTCCGCACCCAGTTAGATTCATTTCTTACCAATGAGAAACAGGTAACAGCAAAACGGACTGCGCAGCTAAATCAAAACAATACAAATTTAAAATTTAGTTTGTATGCCCTCATCCTTTTGGTGACGGTGATTACGATTGCAACAGCCATTATCCTGTCTAATTCCATTGTAAGAACCATTAAAGAAGTAGTGAGAACCATTAAAGGGATAACCGATACAAATTCTGAGGTCGACCTGACCACAAGGATAAAAGTGCACACCCGTGACGAGACCCGCGAGCTGGCTGAGGCGATGAACGATATGCTTAGCAGTCTTGAAAAACAGAGTTGGGTCCAGAAAAGTATGACCGACATTTCGACACTTTATCAGGGGATTACCGATACTACAGATTTAGCTCGGACATTTATTACCAAGCTTGCTCCAATGCTTCACGCTACTTACGGGGTAGTGTATCTACGCAGGAATCAAGGGGGCAATATTGATTTTGTTAAAGTAGCGGGTTATGCGTTAGCGGATGAAGAACGTGGTGCGACCAGCTTCCGATTCGGAGAAGGATTAATCGGCCAAGCAGCCCTTGACCAAAGAATCTTTTTAATTGATAAGCTGCCGGAAGAGCATTTCAAAGTGACCACAGGCTTAGGGGCTTCCGCACCGACTAATTTATTAATTGCCCCAATTATGTTTGAGGGCAATGTGGAAGCGGTGGTTGAGTTTGCGGCGCTTCAGCCGTTTCTTTCCCAACATCTTACCTTGCTGGATTTACTCCAGGACAAATTCGGTTCGGCTATAAACAGTGTGAACGGGCGGATGGAAGTGGAAAGGCTGCTAGGAGAATCACAAATATTAACAGAAGAATTACAGGCACAATCAGAAGAACTGCAAGCACAATCCGAAGAATTACAAATGCAGCAAGAACAGCTGCGGATTACGAACGAACATTTGGAAGAACAGAACCACTTTGCTGAACAACGAGCGTTAGAGCTGAAAAGGGCGAAGGATGAGCTAGAAGACTATTCGATAAAACTGCAGATGAGTTCACAATACAAAACTGATTTTCTAGCGAATATGTCCCATGAGCTGCGCACGCCCTTGAACAGTATTCTTATCCTATCGCAAATGCTAATGGAGAATAACGCGGATATGGATCGGTCAGAAGTGGCCGAATACGCTAAGGTCGTTCATACGTCCGGCGGCGATTTATTGCGGCTGATTGATGATATCCTTGACTTGTCAAAAATTGAAGCAGGAAAAATTGAAATTTTAACAGACGAAGTGAACGTGACCGAGATTCCTCAGGTGATGAGGAATTTATTCGACCCGGTTGCTGCTAAAAAGAATCTGTCGTTTGAAGTGCTAACAAATTCGGACGTGCCACCTGTCATTTCGACAGACGGACAAAGATTGCAGCAAATTTTAAAAAATTTATTATCTAATGCCTTTAAATTTACTGAACAAGGCTCGGTCACTTTACGAATTGACCTCGCACCTTCTGAAAAAGTGGCCGAATTGCTAAGTCTGAAAGCAGATGAACCTGTGCTGGCTATTTCGGTAACTGACACTGGGATAGGTATTCCACTCGATAAACAGCAAATCATTTTCCATGCTTTTCAACAGGTCGACGGTACCACGAACAGACAATATGGCGGAACGGGTCTGGGGCTATCCATTTGTCGTGAATTCACCCGTTTACTTGGCGGTGCACTTGAAGTGCAAAGCGAGGTGGACAAGGGAAGCACGTTTACCTTATATATTCCGAGCCGGTGCCATCAGGAGGAGGTTGATTTTCTTAATCAACAACTGGCGCAGGAAGAAGTGGCGGCAGCCGTTAGCGAGGTGTCAGAGGAACAGATAGAGGTAGTGGAAGAAACAGATACCCAGTCGGATGAGGCAGTTGTAGAGAAAGATTCCGACGAACAGTTGTTTAAAGGAAAGAAGGTTCTTTTAGTAGAGGACGATGGTCGAAATGTCTTTGCACTTGTAACAGCACTTGAGAGAAAAGGAATCAATGTGAAAGTAGCGGAGCACGGTAAGCAAGCCATCGAAATGCTGCAGGAGTCATCTGACTTTGACCTAGTTTTCATGGATATTATGATGCCGGTGATGGGGGGCTATGAGGCAATGAAGGTCATCAGAGAAGAACTAAAACTGCAAAATCTGCCAATTATTGCCTTGACAGCCAAGGCCATGAAAGGCGAACGCGACAAATGTATGGAAGCAGGGGCCTCTGATTATATTATGAAGCCATTAAATATCGATCAGCTGTTCTCGTTGATGCGAGTGTGGTTAACGGAGCAGGTGATTCCAAATTGACCGAACCGACTTCCCATTCACCATCTGATTTTTTTACGGAAATAGAGGAAGTAGAGGTAAACGAGCTTCAGGAAATTGAAATCAATTTGCTACTTGAGGGTCTCTACCAGATGTATGGATATGATTTCCGTGGTTACGTAAGGGCCTCGTTGACAAGAAGAATTTTGAATCGGATGAAGGCGGAGCGGCTTCCGTCGATTACCGCCCTATTGGAAAAAGTGCTTCACGACAAAGGGTATTTGGAACGGTTATTGAATGACCTGTCGATTCGAATGACGGAAATGTATCGCGACCCTAGTTTCTTTGCCGCCTTTCGCACCCAAGTGGTGCCATTGCTCAAAAATCTCCCTGAGATTCGCATCTGGCATGCCGGCTGTGCGACTGGCGAGGAAGTTTACTCCATGGCCATCCTCATGATGGAGGAGGGCCTAGCGGATAAAACAAAAATCTACGCAACTGATATGAATGAAAAAGCATTGCTTGCTGCACAAAAAGGAGCCTTTCCCTTAAAGAAGATGCAGCAGTATACGAAAAACTACTTAAAAGCAGGGGGGAAAAAGGCCTTTTCCGAGTACTATACAACCGATCATCAATTTGCTTATTTTTTCCCAATTTTGGAGGAAAACCTGTTTTTTGCTCAGCATAATTTAGTTACCGACGGCTCGTTTAATGAGTTTCACGTCATCTTGTGCCGAAATGTCATGATTTACTTTGACAACCAATTGCAGCAACAGGTGCATAGTTTGATGCACAACAGCCTGGCAGATGGAGGATTTATTGGACTCGGAAATAAAGAGTCGATCCTGTTTATGCCAAAAGGTATGCAATACCAGGAATTTATTCCACATGAAAAAATCTATCGTAAGGTGGCGATGCCTGATCCCAAATAGGGACCAGGCATCTTTTGGTTTCATTTTTTTCAAAAAAGGGTAGTTCATAGTAAAAAAGAAATAGGGAGAACGCCACGATGAAAATAAAACGCTTGGAATGGATGTTAGTCATCGTGATGATGGCTTTTAGCTATATGGTCTTTTTTACCGACCTGCCGTTTAGCTGGAAGGCCCTGTGTATCACGCTTTATGGGGTGTTGATTTTGAACACGGTGCTGGCCCTGTGGCTCGAAAATCGCCCGCCTCAAAATACCCTGTTATGGACTTACATTTTAGTACTATTACCTGTATTAGGTTATATCTTCTACGTGTATTCCGGTCAATTACTCGGCAAAGGGGAACTGTTTAAATCAAAGCGCACGAGTGACCGAGAGCTTTTTGAAGCACTCGGTAAAAAACAGCGAACAGTGGATCTTTCAAAATTGAATGACCACCAGCGCTGTTTTGCGAGTTACTTGGAAAAGGTGACCTTAACTGACCAAAACCAGAACACAAGGACAATGATTTTGCGAAACGGCGAGGAAACCTTTCAAGAAATTAAACGGCGGCTGAAGGAGGCAAAGCATTTTATCCATCTGGAATATTACATTTTTCGTTTCGACCGGCTAGGGCAGGAGCTAATTGACATTTTAGCAGCTAAAGTCAAAGCCGGGGTCGAAGTACGGCTGATGTACGATGCGGTTGGCAGCTACTCCCTTTCAAAGGCAGATATTCAAACCATGACGACAGCTGGAATTCAAGTTCAGGCTTTTTTACCGATTAAAGCAGCCTGGTTTAATCAAAAGTTTAACTTCCGTAACCATCGCAAAATCATTGTCATCGATGGCAATGTCGGCTTTGTCGGCGGCCTAAATGTCGGAATCGAATATCTGGGCGAAAGTGATGAGTTTGGTTTTTGGTGTGATACCCATGTTGTGCTGGAAGGGGAAGCGGTTCAAACCCTAAATGCGGTTTTCTTATTGGATTGGAAGTATGTGTGCGGAGAGACGCTATTTGATGAAGACCGGTATATGAAGGCCGTACCAGCACCAGGGGATGGCCTCGTACATGTTGTCGCAACCGGCCCGGAAACACGCGATATGAGTGATCATTATTATGCAATGATTACCTGCGCAATCGAGTCCATTTGGATTGCAACACCGTACTTTATTCCCAATCAGGCCATTCAAACCGCCCTCAGGGTCGCAGCTCGCAAAGGCATTCAGGTCCGCCTGATGGTGCCTGACACCAATGACGGCTTTCTCACCCAATATGCGACCCAGTCCTATTTTCCCGAACTTTTGCGGGCCGGGATTGAGATTTATTCATACAAAAAGGGCTTTTTACATAAAAAAATTATCATTGTCGATGGCGACCTCGCCTCGATTGGGACCGCCAATGTTGATATGCGCAGTTTTCATTTGAACTTTGAAGTGAATTTATTTTTAACAGGAACAAATTCCATCAACGATCTAGTGGCAAATTTTGAAGAAGACTTAAAGGATTGCCATAGGGTTCGCCCTGTCGAATTTTATAAAAGAAGTTTGAGCGTCAAATGGAAAGAGTCATTTGCCCGGTTGTTTTCGGGTGTTTTATAGTGGTATATAATGTGGGGGTTCTTGCCCGGGAACAACCCTAAATTACCTGAGCCAGGCTGCCCGCCTGGCTTTTTAGCTGGATTGAGGGTTGAATTTTGGAAGTGGAAAGTAAAATGGGGAAAGTGGACAGTAAATGGCCGCAAGTGGAAAGTAAAATGGGAAAAGTGGAAAGTAAATCCCCGAAACCGGAAAGTAAAATGCCAAAAGAGGACAGTAAAGAGAAAGGACCTTTAAAAAAGGTAATTGATTTGGCTTATTTAATGAGGGATCAGCCATAAAATAGGAGGAAAATTACTTGAGCCAGGCTGCCCGCCTGGCTTTTTAGCTGGATTGAGGGTTGAATTTTGGAAGTGGAAAGTAAAATGGGGAAAGTGGACAGTAAATGGCCGCAAGTGGAAAGTAAAATGGGAAAAGTGGAAAGTAAATCCCCGAAACCGGAAAGTAAAATGCCAAAAGAGGACAGTAAAGAGAAAACTACATAGAAAAAAACAATAAAAGAGACTGCCAACCCGGCAGTCTCAACTTCGTATGAATGTTATGCAGTGCGTTTCATGCCTTTTAAGATAAGGCTTAAGATGAATACTAGTGCAATCGCACCGATGAGGGCTGGAATGATGAAGAATCCACCGATTTCAGGTCCCCAGCCTCCTAATAATAAGGAACCGAGCCATGCTCCGATAAATCCTGCAATAATATTTCCTATGATTCCTCCAGGTATATCACGTCCCAGAATAAGTCCTGCCAACCACCCAATGATTCCTCCAATAATTAATGACCAAATAAATCCCATGATGTTTCTCTCCCTTCAAATTTTTAATGTGTATGGTTATTAAGTACCCGCATCTTCAAGTCATAAACATTTTTTTATAAAAATTAAACCTTATCTTGATTTTGCTTCAATCTTTCCTTGAAACGAATCTGCGGGTCGTGCACCCCTGTTTCTAAAAAATGCTGCCAAAGCTTTATTTCATAGGTGCGCTTTTTAAAGCCTTCTTCATCGCGTTCATCCAGGCATTTGTCAATTTCTCGTTTTAACAAGCTGATTTTGGAAATCACTTCTGCCTGACGTTTTTGATCTAAATAGTGATGGTCCCTCGGTCTTTGTGGCTTCTCTTGAGCGTAATCACTCAGTTTGGTTAAGCGCAGACCACATTTGCACAGCGTTTCACCTACATTCAACACCGTAAATTCGGCGTTCCCACAATATTTGCATACCAGTTTCTTCATATATACACCTCCAAGAAATTACGGGCTCATACCGTTTGATGAAAAAAGTTATAAGTAGTTTTTTATATACCCATGGTGTGTTCGGTAAAACCTAATAGAATCCTAGAAAAATAGGTTTCAATTTTTCTAGGAGTGGTTATATACCTAATAAATTCAGATAGGAGGAATGTAAAATGACAAATGTAAAAGTTGTAGAAAATGGGGTACAAGCTAAAAAGGAAATAGAACAATTCATGATGCAAGGATTCGAAAAGGATGACATTTATTTATTGGCCCATGACAAAAACCGCTCAGAAGACCTATCGGATTCGTTGGATACTAACGATATTGGTGTAGCGGAGCAAGGTGTTCTGGATTCATTTGCTAACGTTTTTCGGACGCGGGGAGATGAACTTCGCACGAAGTTAGAGTCACTGGGGTTATCAACGGCGGAAGCAGAGCGCTATGAAGCAGAACTGGATCACGGCAAAGTAGTCGTAGTCGCGTCGAAATCAGCCTAACGAATTTTGATAGGAAACGAAGGTGAGTCACTTTTGTTTCCTATCAATTTTTTTAAAATAAAATGGATGAGGTGAATAATATGAAATTTTCTAATCAAAGTTTAGATACATTATTAGGTGGACGTAACTTAGCGAGACATAAATCGGGTCAGGAACGCAGCTTAGAAAAACATTTCGAACATCCGATTATCCACAAAGAAATTCAGGGGGACAGGGTATATGTTCCACTCAATTTAAATAGGGTTTGGAATGGGTATGATGGATGGTCATGAACTGCTTAAACGACTAGTGGTGTTTAGGTAGTTCATGGCTAAAAAATCCGCTCGCATCCTTCTTTTTGAATTTTCTGAATTCAATCCATTTGTGAAACTTTTCGGCTTTTTATGCGTTAATGTGGTAGAATATGGGTTGGGTTAAAAAAGGAGGCAGATCGATGGCGGATTTTGGGCAAATAGCGATGTTGAGCATCCTCTCACATTTGGTGTTTATTGCAATCTCTTGGTGGGCATTGCAAGCCATTCGTTTAGATAAGCTGCTAAAGCCGAATCACGTATTCCAAGCACGCTTACTATACATATTATTAGCCATTTTCATCGGATCATCTGTTAGTAACTTTTTCCTTGATTATCTTCAATGGTCGCAGCAATTGCCATTAATCCTACAATAATGGAAAAAATATAGGTCTTCCTGCATGTTCCCATTCTCCGATTAATTGAGTACAATCGAGGATATGTGGAAAGCTAAGTTTGTCCCAGATTTGAAACTTATGTAATAGGAATTTTCTCACATTTTTTTAACAAGGTTTATGTACCACTCAAGTCTAAGTTTTTTTGAAACTTGTCTAAAAGTGACGACATTTCCCAAGTATTGCTCGCTTACTCCCTGGCAACAATGGTAATAAGGGGGAGTAGAGATGAAAAAAAATGTAAAGATGTTTTTATACATGATTTCGATTGTAAGTGTCATCCTGGTTGTGATAGGGAATCGAACGACTGAAGCAACAAGTTATTTTCGCGCAGACAAGCGGATCAGTGACGGCAAAGATTTTTTTCAAAAGCAGGGTATGGGCAACGTAGGTTCCATCTCGGTGAATGCGGAGAAGAAGGCCGACGTCGACTTGTCGATTTTTCCAAAAGGCGCTGATGATTTAGCGAAAATGGGGTCTGTTTTACACGCCGAACATATTTTGCTCGAGGATTGGTCTTTTTATGCACGGGAGCATGTGACGGGCATGAAGAGTGTGCAGGATGTGAAGGATTATGCGGATGTGCTTCAGGAAAAGTTTCCGGATTGGGAATGGTCTGTGACGAACACGAGCCAAAAATGGGAAGTGACGGCAGTTTCTCCAACAACAAAACACCACCAAGAAACACTTCAAATTATGGCAACCCACACAAAACAACCTGTAAATGCGTATATAGTATATAGTGTTACTGGCAAGGAGTGGAATGAGGCAACCGAGGCCTTTTTCACTACTGAAAAATTTCAAAGTAGGCTATCTGACATATTTCGAGGAAATCCGACATTTTTTTCTTGTATGAAGGGTGTTATCAGTGATAAGATTGATAAGGCTTTAGATACTACAGCCAGTGTGCTATTGTCAAGTTTTGATGCAAAAGAAATCGAAGCGTTAAAAGAGGAGTCATTCATGTCTGTTTCGGCGAAATCAACGTTGTTTGCAGGCTCGATAGATCATCAAAAAAATAGCATGAATTTGCAAATTGGTATACGCTCCGAAGGATTGGGCGGTAAGACTACCGTGGTAGTTGGAACCCCTATCATTACGATTGAATATTAATATAGAGAAAATGGACGCGGAGGGGAATACTCTTGGAAAAGATCATCGTCCGCGGCGGGCAAAGGCTATATGGAACGGTTAAAGTTGAAGGTGCAAAGAATGCCGTTCTACCTGTTCTCGCTGCAACATTATTAGCAAGTGATGGAAAAAGTGTGATACGTGATGTACCTACACTCTCCGATGTATACACAATTAATGAAGTCTTACGCAACCTAAATGCTCAAGTGGTATTTGAAAATAATACAGTTCTAGTTGATGCATCCAGAGTGTTAAAAGATGAGGCGCCGTTTGAATATGTTCGTAAAATGCGGGCGTCTGTGCTTGTAATGGGATCGTTATTGGCACGCAATGGCCGGGCTCGTGTGGCTTTGCCAGGCGGCTGTGCGATTGGATCCCGTCCCATTGACCAGCATCTAAAGGGCTTTGAAGCCATGGGTGCACGGGTGAAGGTAGGAAATGGCTTTATTGAAGCGGAGGTAGACGGCCGCTTAAAAGGTGCAAAGATTTATTTGGATTTCCCAAGCGTTGGGGCAACGGAAAATATTATGATGGCGGCGACCCTCGCGGTTGGAACAACGATCATTGAGAACGTTGCAAAAGAACCAGAGATCGTCGATTTGGCCAATTTCTTGAACAAGATGGGCGCTCGTGTCAAGGGCGCTGGTACTGGTACGATTCGTATTGAAGGCGTGAATGTCTTATTTGGCGCAGACCATGCGATTATTCCTGACCGGATTGAGGCAGGTACCTTTATGGTAGCGGCCGCGATTACGGGCGGAAATGTGTTAGTGCAAGGTGCGGTTCCTGAACATCTTTCTTCATTAATTTCCAAAATGGAAGAGATGGGTATTGAGATTTATGAGGAAGAGGATGGCGTTCGTGTGATTGGTACAGACCATATGAAGGCTGTTGATATCAAAACGATGCCGCATCCAGGCTTCCCAACAGATATGCAATCGCAAATGATGGCGTTGCTGCTTCGAGCAGAAGGCACTTCGATGATTACGGAAACGGTGTTTGAAAACCGTTTTATGCACGTTGAAGAGTTCCGCCGCATGAATGCCGATATTAAAATTGAAGGCCGTTCTGTTATTTTAAATGGTCCAGCAAATTTGCAGGGTGCTGAAGTGGCGGCAACCGATCTTCGGGCAGGAGCAGCGTTGATTTTAACTGGTTTGGTGTCGGAAGGTCTGACACGCGTGACGGAGTTGAAACACTTGGACCGTGGTTATGTGAACTTCCACGGCAAGTTGGCCTCTTTAGGTGCTGACATTGAGCGTGTGAAGGAAGCAGATGAAATTTTGGTCGATGTTCCCAAATTTGTATCGGATATGAACGCCTAAATAGGTTTAGGCTTAGAATTGGAAATGAATTGAATTGAATAAGGATCCCTTGGAGAGTGGAGTCGTCTGATATCAGACAGCACCGCTTGCTGAGGGATCTTTTTTTGATATTTTGTGGGGGGATAATTGGTGCCTGACACCCTTTTTCATCTTTGAATCGTGTTAAGCGTACTTTTGGTGTCTGTCACCATTTCTAGCCTTTGCGCCGTGTAAACGGCATTATTGGTGCCTGACACCACGTTCAGTTTTGCAAAAAAAATCTGTAATAAATGCTTGTCCGCTTCCATATGTATGAATGGAGACACATCCTGGCAGTTCATGCTGGCTGTGAATTTACAAACTGGAGGCACTATCATGAAAAAAATCAAACCACTCATCCTACTAGCATCACTTCTCATTGCCTTGACCTTAATTGTCCCTGCTGTACTTGTGTTACCATTTTCGAATGATCATCAGGCGAGTGGAAAGTTAGGTGAAGACATAATGAAAGCCTCAGCGAAAGAAAAGCAAGCGACCTCTACAGCAGACTCCGATACAGCAGTCGACGTAGCGGTGTTTCGTACCTCCAAGAAAGTAATTGAAAATGTCCCGTTAGAAGATTATCTTGTTGGCGTTGTGGCAGCGGAGATGCCTGCAGAATTTAAAGAGGAGGCCCTAAAGGCGCAAGCGTTAGCGGCAAGGACCTATATTGTAAACAGACTAATAAGTAAGGATACAATGGGTGTGCCGAAGGGTGCCCAAGTCACAGACACCCAAATACATCAGGTTTACATGAATGATGCGGAAATGAGAAGGGATTGGGGCAAGGATTATAGCTGGAAAAGGGAAAAGGTCCTTCAGGCAGTCCAAGCAACAAGCGGGCAAATTCTGACCTACGATGGGAAGCCGATTGATGCACTGTTTTTCTCGACTGGGAATGGTTATACGGAGAACTCTGAGGATTACTGGGCTGGGAACATTCCTTATTTACGAAGTGTATCAAGTCCATGGGATAAAAGGTCACCCAAATTTTCAAATCAAAAGGTGCTGACGGTTCAGGCATTTGAGGCAAAGCTTGGTGTGAAAATAGGCTCGGGATCGACAATTGGAAAAATTGTAGCCCGCACCACGGGGAAGCGTGTAGGGAAAGTGGACTTTAATGGAAAGGTCTTATCTGGTAAGGATATTCGTGAAAAATTGGATCTGAAGTCATCAGACTTCGCCTGGGAGCGCAAGGGTGACAATATCGTGATTACGACAAAAGGCTTCGGCCATGGTGTCGGCATGAGTCAGTACGGGGCGAACGGAATGGCGGAGGAAGGTTCTGATTATAAGGAAATTGTAAAGCACTATTATCAAGGTGTGGAGGTTAGTTCGGCAGATAATATGATGTCGACAATTACGGCACAGAAATAATTGAGTGGGCTAAGCCAGGCATGCATTATGTCTGGCTTTTTTGCTGGTTTATGGGTGGGATTTTGGGAAGTGGTGGAAAGTAAAAGGTTTAAAGCGGAAAGTAAATGATTAAAAGTGGAAAGTAAATCACGAAAAGTGGACAGTAAAACCTCAGAGCCGGAAAGTAAATGGCCAGAAGTGGAAAGTAAATAGAAAAACTCAATAAAAAAAGGGCATTTTATTGGATCTCCATAATGGGGACAGCCCTAAAATAGGACGGATAATAGATCACGGCAAGAAAAATGACCTGAGCCAGGCTGGCCGCCTGGCTTTTTAGCTGGTTTGAGGGTGGATTTTGGAAGTGGAAAGTAAAAGGTTTAAAGCGGAAAGTAAATGATCAAAAGCGGAAAGTAAATCACGAAAAGTGGACAGTAAAACCTCAGAACCGGAAAGTAAAAGGCCAGAAGTGGACAGTAAATAGAAAAACTCAATAAAAAAAGGGCATTTTATTGGATCTCCATAATGGGGACAGCCCTAAAATAGGACGGATAATAGATCACGGCAAGAAAAATGACCTGAGCCAGGCTGGCCGCCTGGCTTTTTAGCTGGTTTGAGGGTGGATTTTGGAAGTGGAAAGTAAAAGGTTTAAAGCGGAAAGTAAATGATCAAAAGCGGAAAGTAAATCACGAAAAGTGGACAGTAAAACCTCAGAACCGGAAAGTAAAAGGTTCAAAGTGGAAAGTAAATAGAAAGGTCCATTAAAAAGGGTAATTAAAATGGACCTCCAGAAAGGGAATACCCTTAAATAAAATGGAAACCACAAGAAAAATAACCTGAGCCAGGCTGGACGCCTGGCTTTTTAGCTGGTTTGAGGGTGGATTTTGGAAGTAGAAAGTAAAAGGTTTAAAGCGGAAAGTAAATGATCAAAAGCGGAAAGTAAATCACGAAAAGTGGAAAGTAAATCCTCGGAACCGGAAAGTAAATGGCTATAGGTGGAAAGTAAATAGAGCCACTCATAAAAATATCCACAAAACAGCCATAATTTTATGTCGATTTTTGCAGGGAAGATTGAGCAAAAAACAGAAAAAGGTAAAAAAAGAAAGGACTGATGTCATTGATAGAAGAATGTAGCAATATTTCAATAAGAATTCAAAAATTGGAAGCACTTCTTGGGAGATTATCTAATAATCACCCGGTTTGGCCTGATGTAGTGAATGAATATAAAAGCAGGGTGGCCGGTCTACGAGGAGAGAAATCATTGTACTTCCACTTAAGCATGCTTTCCGAGACAAAATATCAAATTTTTCACGGTTTACGTCTCCAATATAGAGGATTTTTTTTTCAAATGGACTTCCTTATACTATGTGCAGCCTTTGCATTAGTGCTTGAAGTAAAAAACAGAAGTGGAGAAATCAATTTTAAAAAGGAATTTAATCAGTCAACCTGTAAAAAGAAGGGGGAAGAAGAAAGAATCAAAAATCCTGTTTTACAGGCAAAACTCCAAGCAAAGAAGCTTAAAGTCTGGTTAAAGGACCATCATTGTCCAGATATCCCGGTCCACTATCTTTTTGTAAATAGCAATGAAAGAACTTTAATACTCTCTGACCCTGGAAATGAGCAAATCACACGGTACATTTGCAACAGTGAAGTCTTAATAGAAAAAATAGAGCAATTAGCCAATTTTAATAAAAAGGATAAAATGGATGCAAAAGAGCTGCGAAAACTGAAACGGCTCCTACTTTCGAAACATACTCCGGAAAATCCAGATATACTGAAACAATTCAACCTATCCCCAAAAGATATTCCCACTGGAGTGAAATGTCCTACATGTGAATTTATACCAATGATTTATCAGTACGGATCCTGGTGCTGCCCCAAATGTAAAATGAAATCCAAAACAGCACACATCCCATCGATAAACGATTATTTTCTTTTAATCAAACCTACTATTACAAATGCAGAACTCCGTGCATTCCTCCATATTCATTCTATTAGAGTATCCGGAAAATTTTTAGCCGAAATGAAGTTACCCTTTACAGGAACATATAAAAATCGGGTTTATTATCAAGAAACCAATAAAAAACCACCGCCAATTAATAGCAATGGTGAAATTCCCCGCACACGCCATATTCAAAGCAGGCGTAAATGCTCCGGACCTTGTTAAAAACGCCACTTGTTAGTAAAACATACAAAATCGCGAACTCTAGTAAATGCAGGTATTCCTTTTACCGTGGAATTAGTGGGATGGCACCCGCACCCTCAGCACAAATTTCTTCTAAAAAAGCCCCTACAAAAATATTTTTAAAAATTTCATGCATAAAATCATTCGCACTGTCGAAAAATAACTTTTTAAAAAATTTTTTTGACTAGTGTATATAATTCTACTTATCTGTTCAGAATGATTGCTGAGGTGATGAAAATGAGAGAGGAAGAAAACAAACGATCTTCTCAAAGTTCCAGCGTAAAACGCTTTTTCAAAAAGCGTTGGGTATTTCCAGCCATTTATATCGCAAGTGCAGCAATCATTTTAACCGGCGTTCTTTGGTACCAATCAAGCAGCAGCAACACAGATAAGTACAATTATGATGCTACTGACCTGAGCGGTAAAAAGAACACAACACCAGCGGTTGAAGTTAATAAAGCAATGGAAAATTTCAAAATGCCGGTGGCCAGTGCAGATGCAGCAGTCGTAAAAACCAAATTCTATGATTTCCAAGGTAAAGCAGAAGACCAGGAAGCGGCATTAGTATTTTTCAATAATCGATACGAGCCGAACCAAGGTATTGATATTACCACGAAAAACGGCGAAAGCTTTGATGTAACTGCATCACTTAGCGGAACCGTAACACGTGTGGAAGAAGACGCAACACTTGGTAATGTCATTGAAATCGAACACGACAAAGGTGTTGTAACACAATATCAATCGGTTAAAGACATAAAGGTCAAGGTTGGCGATCAAGTAAAACAGAAACAAGTTATTGCCAAGGCTGGACAAAGCTTGTTCAATGCAAAAGCTGGAACCCATGTACATTTTGAAATTCGCAAAGACGGTGTGGCTGTAAACCCAACGAACTACTTTGAAAAATCGTTGAGTACTTTACAAGAAGACACAGTTTCCGATGTTAGCAAAGAGTCGTCAAAAACTCCAGCAGCCAAGGAAGATCAACAAAAGATTGAAGATCCTGCTACTGAAGCTCCAATCAAAGACGACACATCAACAAACTCAAAAGACAACAAAAACTCATAATACGTAACAAAGGGGAAGGGGAATATACACTTTCCTCTTTTTTTGCGTTTTCCGTAAATGATGGAAATTAGTGTCAAGCGATGTTACTACCTGAGTAGTGGTAATGGTGACAGGCACCAATATTACTGCTTGGGTAGTACTAATGGTGTCAGGCACCGTTTGCGGATTTTGTCTTTTTGGGGCAAAAAAATATCCGGCACGAGGGCCGGATTAAGTAAAGGGGGTTGAAATAAGTGTGAAGATGTACATATCATAACCTCTAGTTATGAACAAACTATGAATAAACAGGGTAAAAACTATTAAATCTCTTTTTGGAAACTAGTTTGTGACTTTAGGCGGGGATTCGAGCTTGGCCTATTTTTTTTCATTAAAACCGATTTTTGGTGCATATATGTTAAAATGGGAATAAAAGGAGGGATATGTTTGAAAAAAATAGTAGGGATTTTGTTCCTGCTAGTAGTCACAGTTCTTGCCGGCTGCAGTAAGGAACCAACCCCAGATCAACGATTCGCCGACTACATAGCATTATGGAACCAGCAAAAGTTTGCTAAGATGTATGATTACCTTTCAAATGATGCAAAAGAGAACATCACCAAAGAAGAGTTTACCAACCGCTATCAAAAAATCTACGAAGATCTTCAGATTAAAGACCTCAAGATTGAATTCAAAAAGCCAAAAGACGATAAGCAGGGCGATAAGGGACAAGCCCAGTATTCGTTTACCGCGAACATGGGCAGTATCGCAGGTCCTATTAAGTTTAACCATAAAGCTATGTTACTAGAAGAAGAAAAGGATAAAAAGAAGAACTGGTATGTAGACTGGAATACTGAGTACATTTTTCCAGAATTGAAGGAGGGGGACACGATCGGCATTAGCACGACGGCGCCGAAGCGGGGGGAGATTCTTGACCGTAATGGCGACGGGCTGGCTGTCAATGGCCAAGTGTATGAGGTTGGCGTGGTGGCCGGCAAGGTGGACGATGTGGTACTTGGGCAATTGGCGCCGCTGTTAAAAATGACGCCGGAGCAGATTACCAAGGCGCTTGGGGCGAGCTGGGTGAAGCCTGGGCTGTTTGTGCCGCTCGCGAAGGTGTCGATGGAAGATCAGGAGCGAGTCGCACAGCTAGTGGCCCTCGAACCGGTGCAGACGCGCAAGGTTGGGGCGCGGGTCTATCCACACGGTCAATCGGCGGCACAGCTGGTCGGCTATGTGGGTGGTATTACAGCTGATGAGTTGGAAAAGCGCAAGGACAAGGGGTATACGAGTCAGGATGTAATTGGCAAACGCGGCTTGGAGCAGGTGCTGGATGAGCAGTTGAAGGGCACGAGCGGCGTGAAGATTGTCATCAAAAAGAAGGCACAAGGAGCGACGGATGTAGTGCTTGCGGAAAAGCCAGTGACTGATGGCAAGAATGTGAAGCTGACGATTGATGCTAATTTGCAGGCCTCGGTGTTTGCTGAGTTTCAAGGGGAGGCCGGGACAGCGGCAGCGTTGAATCCGGTGACCGGGGAGACGTTAGCGCTTGTCAGCAGTCCGTCATTTGATCCGAATCAGGCGGTGCTGGGGTTTACTGCGGATGAGTGGAAGGCGCTGGAGGACGATGCTCGGAAGCCGCTGACAACACGGTTCAAGCAGGCGTATGCACCGGGGTCAGTGATGAAGCCATTGACGGCGGCGGTCGGGTTGACGAGTGGTGCGATTGTTCCTGGTGAGGCGGTGCCAATTCTCGGGGAAAAGTGGCAAAAGGATAAATCGTGGGGCGGTTACTTTGTGACGCGGGTGCACGCGGGGACCGAGCCGGTCAATTTAGAAAAGGCGCTGGTGTACTCGGATAACATTTATTTCGCACAGGCGGCGTTGAAAATCGGAAAAACAGGGTTTGTTGATGGGCTGAAAAAGTTTGGTTTTAACGAGGAGCTTGGGTATACGTATCCATTCGAGAAATCAGTGACGGGAACGCTTAGCAATGATATTGCGCTTGCGGACTCCGGCTACGGGCAGGGAGAGGTGCAGATGAGCATTGTTCATTTGCTAAGCTCCTATACGCCGTTTGTAAATGGTGGCAATATGATTAAGCCAATTTTGCTCGCGGATGAGCAGCCGGGACAGGTATGGAAGAAGGACGTGGTTTCGGCTGAAAATGCAGGGTTGATTGCGGCAGATTTACGAAAGGTCGTTGGCGACGCTGCCGGGACGGCCCATTCTGCAGAGATGGCAGATTATCCATTGGCGGGGAAAACGGGTACAGCGGAAATCAAGCAAAAGCAAGGCGTACCAGGTGTGGAAAACGGCTGGTTCATTGGATATAATTCGGAATCGCCGAATATAATGGTCGCGATGATGGTCGAAGACGTCCTAGGCCGCGGCGGCTCCTCAATACCTGTAAAATTAGTCAAGGATATATTCATGAAAGTGAAATAAGATAGAGTTGCTGGTATTAGTAGAAAGATAAAAGCTTGAGTAGGTTCACTGAGAATGGATCCACTTAGTAAAGACAGCTAGGCAGTCGATTTCCATCATAAATGGTCGACGCCTAGCTATTTTTTTGAGGATCCCACTGATACTTCCCCAAATCAATCCCTCCATGTAAGCCCACCTCAACGCCTTCAGCTTCCAGCGACAGCCATTGTTCATTGTAGGATTCATCATCTTGAAGGGCAATTTGGCCTTTAGCGTTGATGACACGGTGCCAGGGAAGGTGATACTTCCGGCTCATGGAATGGAGGATGCGGACGACCTGCCGTGCAGCACGGGGGCTTCCAGCAAGCCCAGCAATCTGGCCGTAGGTCATCACCTTGCCCGGGGGGATACTTTGAATGATTTCAATCACATTTTCTGTAAATGGGGTCATGGGTATAGTTCCTTTCCAAATAAATACAATAAATAAACCTATAAAACAAACATAGAAAAAGATTTCACGATAGCAACATTATATAATATTTTGAAAAAAGACAAGAAGAGAGCACCTGCCATTTGGAAAACATTCCTTTTGACCAGATTCGAACCATTTTAAATTTCCCGACTGTGGCTTCCCCTTCGTGAAAAAGGAATGCCAACACGGTTGGACAGCCACCTGCTTGAGGCTATAAATGTATGATTTACACTTTGGAATAATATTTTTCCAGAAAATTCAATCGACAAATTTCTTAGGAAATAATAAAGCATTTTGCCTATTTCCATTAGCAATCACTTGGGACACATGGCTTTTTGCAAATGTCGAAAAAAAATAAAAATGTCCTATTTGCAAAAAAATTCGTAAAGTACTTGTTCCGATTGAGTATTTTGTGCATAAACTCATATCCAAGCTAATAAAATGGTTACAAACCTTTACAAAGAGAGTGTTTGAGGTGAAGAGTCGTTTGAAGTTAGCGGATATTCAGTCGGAGACATGATTATTCATTGTATTGTCAGAAGGTAAAAACTTTCTGCCGTGTGGAGCGGTCCAACTACTTATATCTATGTCCATATAGGATGGACAATGTCTTTTCTTGGTGCCTGACACCGAAAGTGACATACTCGTAGTGAAATCTAAATTGATTTCTATAATGGTATCTAAAAGATATCCACATCCACACGGAAGCAGAATTCGTCGAAGTGATAAGCGGGTCTCATTTCACACTACTCACATCCATATTAGGGAGGGCGAGAGTGTGCACGATTACATCAAAGAGAGAACTATCAAGATTGGAAAGTATATCGTGGAGACGAGGAAAACGGTTCGCGTGATTGCGAAGGAGTTTGGCGTATCCAAAAGTACAGTCCATAAGGATTTGACAGAGAGACTACCTGAAATTAATCCAGAGCTGGCAAATGAAGTGAAGGAAATTCTAGACTATCATAAATCGATCCGTCACCTCAGGGGTGGAGAGGCGACAAAAATGAAATACCAGAAAGAAGAGAAGGAAGGCGAACCAGTCAAATAAGTTCGACCCGTATATTTTTAACAGGCCAATTGGAAAGACATTCTCTTGGAATCCCCAAGTCCGACAAATTTCCACAAAAATCAATTGTTTGACACGAAAATGTTATGGAAATTTAATAGGATATGGTACAATATTCAATTAGGTGAAGTATGTGGATTTTTGTTTCCAAGGAGGAAAGAAAAGAGAATGTTTGCAAGGGATATTGGGATTGACTTAGGAACGGCTAACGTGCTAATTCACGTAAAAGGCCGTGGAATTGTATTGAATGAACCTTCCGTCGTAGCGATTGATAAAAATACAAATCGAGTTTTAGCTGTTGGTGAAGAAGCACGCCGGATGGTCGGCCGTACACCAGGTAATATTGTCGCAATCCGCCCATTAAAAGATGGCGTCATTGCTGACTTTGATGTAACTGAAGCCATGTTAAAGCATTTTATTAACAAGTTAAACGTGAAAGGCTTTTTATCGAAGCCGCGCATCTTGATCTGCTGCCCAACAAACATCACAAGTGTGGAGCAAAAAGCAATCAGAGAAGCTGCTGAAAAGAGTGGCGGCAAAAAGATTTACTTGGAAGAGGAACCAAAAGTGGCCGCTATTGGCGCTGGGATGGACATCTTCCAACCGAGCGGTAACATGGTAGTAGATATCGGGGGAGGAACGACGGATGTTGCAGTGCTTTCAATGGGCGATATCGTGACTTCTTCCTCCATAAAAATGGCGGGCGACAAGTTCGACATGGAAATCCTTAACTACATCAAGCGAGAGTACAAATTGCTCATTGGTGAACGTACTTCTGAAAATATAAAAATTAACATCGGGACCGTCTTCCAAGGCTCTCGTTCAGAAGAAATGGAAATTCGCGGCCGAGACATGGTAAGCGGATTACCGCGCACGATTACCGTTCGCTCGGAAGAAGTTGAGGGAGCATTGCGTGAATCGGTGGCCGTTATTGTCCAAGCTGCAAAAAGTGTCTTGGAGCGCACACCACCAGAACTTTCAGCCGACATTATTGACCGCGGCGTCATTTTAACAGGTGGCGGGGCCCTACTGCACGGTATCGACGCACTCCTAGCAGATGAACTGAAGGTGCCAGTATTGGTTGCTGAAAATCCAATGGATTGTGTAGCGATTGGCACAGGGATTATGCTAGATAACATTGATCGCATTTCGAATCGGAAATTTGGATGATTTTTCGAAAAAAAAAGATTGTTTTAAAATTTACCAAATTTCCAACTTAAAAATGATTCCAGTATTTACAAAAAGTCTAATGAATCAGGCCGGACAAGCCTCAATCATTGGGCTTTTTTATTTGCCTCGATTAAAGAAAAATGCAAAATTTGAGTAATTTTTACAAAGTATGACACTTTTCTGTAAAAAAATAATGTCTATTTAGGAATAATTTTTTATAATAGAGATAATGAACTATTTACAAAAATAAATTTTCTCAAATAAATCGGTTATAATATGTACTAACTCGCTGAATTCGTGGAATGACGGAATTTGGTAAAAGGGGAATTAATGAATGAATGTAAATAATCTGAACCAAGAACATGCAAGCACGAGAGAAGAATATAAAAAGACTAAACAAGTGGCGCAGCAAAGAGTAAAGGACGAAAAGAAAAAAGTCCAAAAGGGAAAGACCGATGCTGCCCCAACACAATATAATCGGATTCGGATACGCTTAATTCCGATTTGGCTTCGTCTTGTTCTGCTAGTTGTGTTAATCATCGTATGTGCGGTGGCTGGTGCAGTGGTTGGATACGGAATGCTGGGCGGCGGAAATGTAGCCGATGTGTTTAAAGAGTCAACTTGGACACACATAATGGATCTCATCGATAAGAAATAAGTGGGAAGGGAGCAATAGCCCTTCCCTTTTGTGCAGTATTAATAGTAAAATAAAAATAAATATCTGTTATTAGTAGGAGGTACTAAACTATGCTCGATATTAATCAAATTAAAGAAATCATTCCCCATCGTTATCCGTTTTTGTTGGTAGATCGCATTTTGGAAGTGGAAGAGGGAAAAAGGGCTGTTGGCATAAAAAATGTTTCAGCCAATGAAGAATTTTTTAATGGGCATTTTCCAGACTATCCGGTTATGCCTGGCGTGTTAATCGTAGAGGCGTTGGCACAGGTTGGAGCGGTTGCTGTGTTGATAAAAGAAGAAAACCGCGGGCGCTTAGCCTTTTTTGCGGGCATTGACAGCTGTCGCTTTAAACGGCAAGTAAAACCTGGCGACCAGCTTCGCCTTGAGGTAGAAATGACGCGGGTACGCGGACCGATTGGCAAGGGTAAAGCGGTGGCGACTGTTGACGGAGAAATCGCCTGTGAAGCGGAAATTACGTTTGCACTAGGGGAGAAAAAGGAATAGGCTGTAAAAGGAAATGACATTCGAAGTAGGATATAATTAGGTATTTCTTGCGTAGACTTCGCGGGACATGGACGGCTGAGGGGAACCTCAGCCGTTTTTTGGATAAAAGTTCTTGTAAACATTTTTTTGATGATGGGAAACATAGGCTTGAGTCAATCAAAATGTGAAAGGGGCTTTTTATCTTGAAGAATAAGTTATTTTTATTACTCGCCGGTTTTGTTTTATCTGGGGTGTTGCTCGTTGGTTGTAATAATAAACAAAATCCAATGACGCCAACCAACAATAATATTCAAAATCCAGCGGATAACAATTTAAATGATGATAACAACGATGGCTTGGGCGGCAACAATAATATTGATGACAATAATATAAATAACCACTACCCTGAGTCAGAGGACAAAAATACGGATACTGACAAAGATCCTGGAAAGGACAACAATACCCCTCGGGAAGATATTATTGAGGATGATATTGACTCAAACGACAAAGACCGTAAAGACGAATAAAGAAAAAGGGGCAGGCGAACCTGTCCCTTTTTCTAATCCTTAAAATCCGCCATTTGCAAACAGGACTGCAGCGATGACTAAAAAGAAAATAATTAATAGATAGATAATGATGGCCACAATGGTAATAATCCAGCCAAGTACCTTACGATCGGTTTTAATCAAATAAATTCCTAACGCGATCGGGCCAAAAATAAATCCTAAAATTGCCCATAGCCAGCGGCTCTTGTTATGTTTTGGCGCGTCGATAAACAAAAAAATAGCAAAAATAATTCCAACTATTAATCCGAATGAACTTTGCATCAAGCATCCCCCTTTTGATTCATAATTCTAGTATCGCGAGGAATTCCCAAAAAATCAACAAAAAATCCAAAAATTCACTATATTTTTACAAAAATAGAACCAGCCTTAGGCTGGTCCTAGCGTGTATATGGTTGCACTAAGATTGTGTAAGAATGAAGGGCTGACTGCAATTAATGATGTTTCACTTTAATCTTCGGCTTGCTCTGTATTTTTTCTTTAAATTCAGTGAGAAGTTCCGAACCTTCCAACCCTTTTTGCATAAGACTCTCAAGCAATAGCTCGGAGTAGTCGCTTTTATTGCGGCGCATTTGGCCTTCGAACAGGACGCTAATATGTTTTTCAAATTTAATCAATGAGCAAATTTTTGTTTGAAAATAGGCAGGGGCGTTCTCCTTCTTCGTAATAACCGCTTCCACAATAATGTCACGGTCTTGCTCGGATATTTTTTTAAAATAATCATAGAGGGACAGGTCTGTATAAGCCTCAAGAATCCAGGTGGTATTTTCATCTTCCTTGTTCAGTATCAAACCATCCACTAATGGAACTTCAACGGTTGTTTCACCATCCACCACATCCAACGAGTATAACTTAAACGATTTCATAGGTACCTCCTGTTTATTTTTTCCTAAATTATAACATACGTTGGGCAGAAGCAAATGTCGAAAAATATTTGTCGAAATTGACAAAACCTTTTTTTTCGTATCATTAATCGGCTGTTTTTTGACAAAAATCTAGAGATAATGAATTTTTTTGACAAAAACCGCCATGATAAATACATTTTCGCCGTTTTACACAAGTCGAACCCCGGCGATATGATAGAGGCATCAAAACAAAAGGGAGTTGAAAATATGATCAATCAGGTCACGCTTGTCGGTCGATTGACTCGAGATCCAGAATTAAAATCGACAACAGATGGGACGTCGGTTGCAAACATAACTTTGGCGGTAAATCGCCATTTTCGGAATCATAACGGTGAGATTGAGACCGATTTTGTTCAGTGCATACTATGGCGGAGGGCTGCCGAAAACACCTGCAATTATTGTAAAAAGGGTACAATTGTCGGGGTTACGGGCAGGCTGCAATCACGCAATTACGATAATAAGGAAGGAAAAAGGGTCTATGTAACAGAGGTTATTGTAGAAACCATTCGTTTCCTAAGCGGCGGCAAGCCGCACGAGGGCACACCTGAGCTTGAACAAAAGAAGGAGGAGACGACGATTGGGGTATCGTGATGAGGATCTCAATAAATTAGAGTTGCTCCTGGAAAGTTTAATAAAGATGGTTGGTAAGGCCAATAAAAATGTTGATAGTTTACAAAAACGCGTCAACCAGCTGGAATGGCTCATAAGGGAACAGCAGCTAGAACTCAAGGAAAGAAACCACATTCAAATCTACTCCAGTCATCCACAAACACCTTCTGAAAAAATTCCATTACAACTTTAAATCGCGTTTTATTTACTAAATAATAGTGTGTTGCTTGCAGACCTATTTTCCTCGTAAATTCTGCTGTTATAAAGAAAATCAAACTTTTCCCCGCCAGCATCCCCATTTTACCGGCATCAAGCGACATGGTGCCGGTTTTTTTTATAAAGAGGGTTTGATCAATTTATTAAATTTGCAAATAAAATAGGTGGAATCGCAAAAAAGATGGTTGAATCCACAAATAAGATGGTGGAATTAGCAAATCAAACTGGATTCGCAAATAAACTCGTCGGATTCGCAAATAAACCCATCCAATTCGTAAATAAACCCGTTCAAACCGCAAATAAACATAGGATTAGGTAAAATCTTAAACAGTTCGAGTTGAAATTAGCATGTTTATAATTCAGTCAGCGGGGAAAACTAATAGAAAAACCCCCTTTTTTTTTAAAAAAGAAGCCGCTGAACGCGTATTTGTATCAGCGGCTTCTTCGATGTTTCATTTGGAGGTCTTTTTTTGAATACTACTATTTCATTCATCCTAATTGGTAAACCTACCGGAGCAAAAGAATTAGAAATAACAAACAAACCAAGCTTTTACGATGCAATCCAACTTTCAAATCAGTCACTCCAACGACCCCACTTACATCCAAACTCTCCCTATCATCTGATTCCACTCGAGGACAATACAGACCTTTCCTTCCACTACGGAAATGCCAACATCGAAGTTAACTACGACCAACGCTCATTAAGCTTTGTTGAAGTCGGTCAGAAGTTAATGGAGGAAGAGGTTTTCGATGTGTTAGCCAATTTTGTTGTAAAAGAAGGGAACAAGGCCAGCTACCTAGGCATACCTCCATACGGAAAAGACCCGGCAAAGAAAACAAAGAAAGCACGCACCATAGTAGTGAAAAAAGAACTGTAAAGTGAACATTAAATTAAGTTAATTTGAGTTAAAATATGCCACCGTGGGGAAATGATGCTAAATACTCCAATAGCCTCTAGTAAATTAGCAAATGCTGACACTGATATGCCAAAGAATAGACACTTTTTTTAGAAATAAGACAAAATGTGATGCACTTTTAATATTTTTGTAACATAGCTGGTACATTAGTCTGGTATAAATAGAGTAATAAGGAGGGGGAAGTATATGCAAACGACGAGCAAGCGTATGATTCTCATGTTACTTACAACCATGTTATGTGTATCAGTTCCTATGGCTACATATGCACAAACAAATAGTGAAGCACTACATAATGCCAAGCAGCAGCTTGAGGAAAGTCAAAATATTGTAGAGCAAAAAGAACAAGAAAAACAAGCGGTTAACAAGGAAATAGAAAATATTCAGCAAGAATTAGAATCTCTTTACAATGAGATTACAAGTAATAAAGAAGCAATGGCCAAAACGCAAGAAAAAATAGACGCAACAAACCAACTCATCGAAAAGAAAAAAGAAGAGATTGTTGTCCTAGAGGATAAAATGCTTGGCCGGCAGGATATTATGAAAAAACGGGCAATCGCGATGCAACAAAATAGTAATGTGAATCTAGTTATTGATTTATTCTTTGAATCTAACAGTATCTCGGATTTCATCCAACGTGCCAGTGCTGCATCAACATTAATCGATGCGGATAAGGATATTTTAACTGCACAACAGGCAGATCTTAAACAGGTTGAAGAGGATAAGGCCGAAATTGACCGTCAAGAAAAGATTTTAGAGGAAGACCAGAAAGCGCTTGCATCGCAGCAGGCAACGCTTGATCAGAATATGCAAACAAGACAACAAACCATGACTGCTATGCAGGAAAAATATGCACAAATCTCTCAACAGGTGGCGCTGGCAGAGCAGGAAAAAGCCGGCATTGAATCTCAAATGAAGAATATTCAAGACAAGATCAATGAGGAGGCAGCCGCTGCACAAGCACGGACGGCAACAGCAGCAGTAACAACAACAACAACAGCATCAACCAGTCCTAAACAAGTGGATTCTGGGGCGGCCGCAACTGGTAAAGAAATGTATGTAACAGCAACTGCTTATACGCCGTTTGATGGTGGAACGATTACAAAATCAGGCTATGATATTGGGGCAAATCCGAATATGAAATTGATTGCCGTTGATCCATCCGTTATCCCACTTGGTAGTAAAGTATATGTAGAAGGCTACGGTGTCGCAATTGCTGGTGATACAGGCGGTGCGATTAAAGGTCATAGAATTGACGTGCTATTGCCAACAAAGGCAGCCGCGTTATCTTGGGGCAGAAAAACTGTGAAAGTAACTATAATGCAATAGGAAAACTGGACCTAACATGGGAGTATGTTAGGTCTTTTTTCTATAAAAAATAGAGAGGGAAAAGGTTTCTACAATAGTTTTAACGACAGGTTGATAGAATTTGTATACCCATTTTCTAAAATTTAATGATACTTTTTTTAAAAATTTGGACCTTGAGCCATTATCGGCATTATTAAGGACAAATCGCCAGCAAATTCAATGGGATTAGACCTTCATTAAGTTTGTGAGAGTGTGAAAAAAGAACGCACATAGATGTACGTTCTTCCTACAGAATTACCTTTTTTTATTTTTAGAAGTATCGACGAAAACTTTACTTTTCACAACTTCTAAGGCCACTATTACATGAATATTTTTTTCGTCAACATGCTTGATACTTAAAACTTTGGCTTTACGGCCCTTAATTTTTAAATCTTCACCCACGCCTGGGATAATCCTGGTCAGTTGGCTTAATAACAGATTTTTTTTTTCGAAAAAATGAACAGCAAACATGTTGGCCTCACCTATTTCCTATGAGATGTAAACCTTTTCCTCATATAAAATATTTGAAAACCAATCGCTTTAGACCAACTTACTTGAAAAATGGCAGACGTACTTTTATATATTGAATGATTTGGTAAGTGATATACGACAGAGTAAAAACAAGAAAGGCATCAAGTATGTTCCAAATTAACTTGTGGGATACATGCCCTAGTCCGAAAGTGCCTAACAAACTGTCGACTATATCAATAAATAAAACATGGATCGCATAAATTCCCAAGGCATTGGCACCTATTTTTGAAATCCATAATCCCTTCCCAAGCTGTGGGTTATTGACAGTATAAATAAACAAAAATACGGTAAGAAATATTGTCGTTAAAAAGTATTCACCATGCTTGGCTGACAGCACCTTTTCGAGCCAATATCCTTCTGCAGCCTGAAGGACAATGAAAAAACAGAACAAATAAAAGTAGGTCCTTTTGCCGAACTTCTGGGACTGTTTGAAAGGGGATGCATAGGCAAACCAAAACCCGACAGTCGTATAAAATAAACCAATGAATCGGGCATCGCGGGTGGTGGTAACGGGTAGTTCAAAAAATAAAGAATACGATTGCCCAAACAGACCTATGATATTTAAACAAAGGCCGAGGAGTAACAGTAGGCTTATTTTTTTAAGCCTAAAAAATAGATATAAAACAGCAATACTCCACGCGAGTGAAATCACAAACCACAATTGATACCCGCTCGTTCCATCCCCAAAATAAAAGAGATTCAGAGCAGTTAATCCCTCCACATATTTGGATAGTTCGTGCTGCACGTTGCCGCCGCCCCATACAATCCGTAAGACATCATAAATCATATAAAAGATCAGCCAGCATACATAAATTTTCAAGATTTTTAGTAAATATTTTTTAAAATAGGCGAAGGAATCAGGTTTTGTAGTCACCTTGATGCTGAACAAGTACCCCGAGGCCGCAAAGAAAAAAGGGACGGCAAACCTGGAAAAATTATCGAGAATAAAGAAGTCGGGCTTGTGGTCGCTAGGGAATGTGTGGATGATTACGACAGCCACTATCGCAAAAAATTTAATAAAGTCGATTGCATAGTTTCTTTCCATTTTTCTGCCCTCAAATTTCTGTTGCTTTTTTACATATATTATCTCCTAACCGACAAGCATTATATGTCAACAGCTTGGAACTCTCAGCGAAAAATCGTACAGACTCGAAATAAGCAAATGTTTCATTCTCCGCAGAGCGGGTAGTTATAATAGTGTTACTCAATCAACCAACCAAAGGAGGAATTTCAATGTATACACATGAAAAGCACCTGGTGGGAGTTTATGATACCGAGCGTGAGGCCATTCAGGCAGTTGAAGATTTAAAAAGGCAGGGCTATGCTGCCGACGAAATTTCAGTAATTGGCGAAAACCATGATGATGTTGACAAAATTAATGATGCTACAGGCACAAAGACGGAAGATGACCTTGTGGCTGGAGCAGCAACAGGCGGTGCAGTTGGCGGACTTGTCGGCCTGCTCGCAGGCGTGGGTGCTCTAGCGATACCAGGTATCGGGCCGCTTATTGCTGCCGGGCCAATTGCGGCAACCCTTGGTGGGGCAGCTGTTGGTGCAGGTGTCGGCGGTTTGGCAGGAGCTTTAATTGGATTGGGCTTTCCTGAAGAAGAAGCGAACCGTTACGAAGGCTATGTCAAAGAGGGCAAAATTCTTGTCGTGGTGGAACGCCGTGACAACCGTGATGTAGAGACTCCTTATAGTGCGAGTGCCAACGACAACATTACAGGCGGATCAATGACATCAAATTATCCGCCAAATGCTGCACTAACATCAGACAACCCTAATGATCCACGTTTGAGATAAAAAATAATGTTTAGTAAGGGTGCCGTCCCAAATTGGGGCTGGCGCCTTTTTTCATTTTTAAAAAAGGGGTTGTGAGAATTCCTTATATTGATGTTCGAGTACTGTCAGTCGTTTGCGGATAACATCGAAGACCAGAATAGTGTAGTCATGACGAAGGAGGTATAAGTTGTTGCGATGTGCTAGGGAAGCATCGCTTTGTCTTATAAGATTGGTTCTGATAACGAACCAATCTCTTTTTTTAAAAATTAACTAGAAAAATAGTCCAAAACGAGTGAAACGAGAAGACCCAAAGCAACGATTAATCCGGTCACGGGCCCGCTATCTTCATAAGCTTCTGGCATCATGGTGGAGGCAACCATGGCAATGATGCCTCCACCTGCAAAGGCGGCGATTCCTGCCAAAATATAGTCAGGAACGTTTGAAAGGAAAAAGAACCCTCCCCATGAACTAAGTGTTGAAATCAATAGGACCGAAAACCATAAAAGAAATATTTTTGTTTTTTTGTAGCCGCTGTTTTTCAAACCAGCGGTACTGGAAAGTCCTTCGGGAATGTTACTCAGGAAAATCGCGATGACCAACAGCCAGCTGACGGACTGTCTTTCAAACAGACTGGCACCAACCATGATGGATTCAGGAACAGCATCCATGACGGTTCCAATAAATATGGCAAGGCCAGCACTTTTGGCTGTTTGTCCTGACCTTTTCCTTTGGTGGGCTCCTTTTTGGGAAATAAAATAATTAAAAATAGTAAAGAGCGCGGCACCGAGAATAAACCCGACCGCAGTAGAAAATAATCCGCCTCTCTTGACGGAGTCGTCGAGCAATTCGTAGGAAGCTGCTCCAATCAAGACACCCGTACCAAACGCCATAATATCGCCGATTATTTTTTTCCTTATCGGTAAAAATAGTGCGCCAAGGGCACCAAGGAAAACGGCAGATCCCGAGATCGCTCCCCACATAGCGGCAACCCACATGTTATCGCCCCCTTACAAAATATCCATTCCTTATATATAAACGGAATCATAAGCAATTAAACATCGTTTGAAAATTATCTTGATGGGGGCTAGCACCAAGTTGTGAATGGGCAACAACCGGATGCCCCTGAACAACTACACTAAAAAGTCCCGCATTCGGAAGGACTCCCGCTAACCCTGTCTGAATAACTCCTCCAAAAATAAAACCTTTCACTATTTTTATAATGTTAATAAATACCAGTAATTTGGAATGAATGTTAAAATAGTCCTATAAGGAATGTATCTCCCGATGGAGGAGGAGGAAAAATGTTGGCTCTATCGAAAAATAAATGGCTCTGGTTCAGTGTGCTGCTCGCACTAGTGATTGGTTCGAACTTCTTGGTATATCGTATCGACAGCCTAGGCCCTCTTCCACCAGGAATGGCTCTGGGCACCTTATTTGATTTCATTATCACCATCCCATTACTCGTTTATCTGTTTATCATTAGAAAACGTTTCTCGCTAAAATACTTACTTCCCGTCATGCTCGCAGGCTATGGCGTCTCGACCCTGATTATTCCAAATGGCTTACTGTCAGCCTATTCCTTTGTAAAATATATCTTATTTGCCGGCGAGGCAGCCTTTATCTTGGTTGAACTTTATGTAGTTTTTAAACTGATGTCAAAATTTCCAATGATTATCAAAAGTTTTCACACGCACGACAGCGAAATTCCAACCTTTCCCTTTCGAATGAAACAAGCATGGAATCAGCATTTGAAACCATCCAAGGTACAAGAAATCTTTTTCTCCGATCTGACCATGTATTATTACAGCTTATTTTCATGGCGAAAAAAACCATTATCCACGTTGCCTGATGGACGGTTGTTCACTTATCATAAAAAAACAGGTGCCATCGCCCTCTACGTTATGTTAATCCACGCACTTGTTTTAGAATCAGTAGGGTTCCATTTTCTCCTTCATGCTTGGAGTCCGCTTGCTGCCATCATCGCTTTAGTAGTGAACGTGTATACCTTATTATTTTTTATCGCAGAAATCCAGGCGATTCGACATTGTCCGGTTATAATAACAGACAAATATTTATATATGCAGATAGGAATCATCAAACAGTTAATCGTACCGATGGAGGAAATTAAGAGTATTCACTATTATCAAGGCCCTGAAAAATTAACAAAAGCCGAAACCAGAGTCGTGTTTGATGCCGTTTTAGCGGATTTTATGAAAGAAAAACCTACGTTTGAAATGGAGTTTCACCATCCAATCGAGGCTAGGTTCTTATACTGGTTTAGGAAAAAAGTGACCAAAGCGCATCTCCGTGTTGATGAACCACAAATTTTTTACAATGCCCTTACTGCAAGTTTAAATAAAGAGGGGCATGATTGCTAAAAGCAGGGACTTCAGTTGAGAAGTCCCTTTAATTTTATCCTAAAAAAGAAAGCTGCTTGAAATTAGGCCATTTCTGTTTTTATTAATTCCGGCTACCTTAGAGCCACTATAAACGACTGAACCTAGAGATATATCACCCAGACGGTAGCTAAGAGGCACTATAAACGCCCGAACTATGGGATTCTTCACCCAGACGGTAGCTAAGAGCCACTATAAACGCCCGAAACTATCGGAATTTCACTCAGACGGTAGCTAAGAGGCACTATAAAAGCCCGAACTATGGGATTCTTCACCCAGACGGTAGCTAAGAGCCACTATAAACGCC
>CAUSCO010000001.1:0-520791 GCA_963530265.1 uncultured Bacillus sp. | reverse complement strand
GCTCAAATTCACCTTTCTTACTATTTGAAGCTAGTTATGTCCCAGCCTCTTTTTTAAGAATGGAAAACTAGTAATTTGCCGCTGGGCGAAGTGCAGCGATGTGTCTTTTCTAATAAATTTTTCTCTGATAATAGTTGTTCCGCTTGTTTCTTGGCGGCATCATCATTTTCCGCTTGAAAGTTGTCGTCCAAGAGCTTTTCTCCATTTGCTTCAAAGGCAGTCAATTTATACGTCTTCATCTCGAATCCCCCTTGTAATAAGAATGTTACTATTATTTTCACACAATTCACTAAATTGTGCAAAAAGAAAATGAAACCATTTTATTGGATATTCGTATATGAGTAGGAAAGGAGTGTGTGAAATGGTTCTTAAACTAGAACATGTCACCAAACGGTTTGGGCAATTCACGGCGGTTGACGATTTATCATTAACAATCCCGGAAAAGGAGATGTTCGGCTTTTTAGGGGCAAACGGTGCAGGAAAAACAACTACGTTTCGGATGATTCTGGGTTTACTTGATAGTACTGGAGGGAAAATTACCTGGGACAATAAACCCATTGATTATTCCACCAGTCACCTTGTCGGCTATCTTCCCGAGGAAAGAGGGTTGTATCCAAAGCTAAAAGTTCGTGAACAAATTGTTTATTTAGCTAGACTGAGAGGAATGCAAAAAAGTGAGGCTTTAGTTGAACTAAAATCCTGGTTAAAGCGATTTAAAATTTCAGAGTATGAGAATAAAAAGGTTGAAGAGCTTTCCAAGGGTAACCAACAGAAAATCCAATTTATTGCTGCTGTTGTACATAGACCAAAATTATTAATTCTTGATGAGCCATTTAGCGGCCTTGATCCGGTAAATGTGGAAATGCTTAAGGAAGCGGTCCTGGCCTTAAAGGAAAATGGAGCGACTATCGTCTTTTCAAGCCATAGGATGGAGCATGTCGAGGAAATGTGTGAGCATTTATGTATTTTGCATAAAGGAAGACCGGTAGTGTACGGTTCATTAAAAGAGATAAAGCGTGAATTTGGAAGAAAAAATCTCGTCATCCATGCGGATTTTCCACTGGATTCTTTGAAAAGTTTTCCAGGGGTAGTGAAGTCCAAATTGACAATGGAAGGAATTCACCTGCAGATTGAAGGAGAATATATTGCTGAAAAAATCCTTAAAGAAATAGTCAATGAAGGGTTTATTAGAAGATTTGCCCTCGAAGAGCCTTCTTTAAATGATATTTTTATTGAGAAAGTAGGTAATTCTTATGAATAGTTTTTGGATTATCTTGTTTCATACCTATTTAAATAAATTAAAAAGCAAGTCATTTATTATCACAACGATTATCACAGTTTTGCTTGTATTAGCCCTGACAAATATTAATAATATTATTAATGTTTTTGATAAAAATGGTGGAAAAGACAATGTGGCCGTACTTGATGAAACTGGGCAGCTATACGAGCCATTAAAACAGCAAGTCACCACTATTAACAAGGATCTTAAACTTACGCTTTATAAGGGAAGTGAAACGGAAGCAGAAAGTGCTGTAGAAAAAGGGGATTTTAAAGGGATAATTCTGTTACGATTTAATGATGAAAAATTACCTGAAGCCACCTTTAAAGCAATGAGCATTGCGGATTCCTCACTATTTACTGATCTTCAAACAGGTTTGCAGCAAGTAAAAACCATGATGGCTGCTTCACAGATTAATTTGGAACCTACTCAATTACAAAAACTTTATGAACCGGTTACCTTTGAGAAATTCGCACTCGAGAAAAATGCCAAAACAGAAGAGGAACTAAATCAGGCAAGGGGTCTCGTCTATGTCCTGCTGTTTATCATTTATTTTGCTGTTATTATGTATGCCAACATGATTGCAATGGAGGTTGCGACCGAAAAGTCTTCCAGGGTAATGGAAATATTAATTTCTAGTGTATCACCAATCAAGCAAATGTTTGCAAAAATATTAGGTATTGGCTTATTAAGTCTAACCCAATTAGCAGCATTTCTGATAGTTGGCTACTTTTCCTTAACAAAAAATATGGATTCATTAAAGGATGGATTTTTCGGGGTCTATGGATTTGGGGACATCCCGTTAGAGACAATCGTGTATGCCGTCATTTTCTTTATTCTTGGCTATTTTCTCTATGCAACACTCGCGGCCTTTTTGGGATCACTTGTCAGCCGGATTGAAGATGTCCAGCAGATGATTACCCCCATGACGTTACTAGTTGTGGCTGGATTTATGATCGCTATGTTCGGTCTTGGTAAACCAGATGCTCCCTTTATCACCGCTACATCCTATATACCATTCTTTACACCGATGATTATGTTTTTGCGTGTGGGTATGTTGACGATCCCTGCATGGGAGGCACTATTAGGAATTGCCATCCTAGTTGCCACCATTGCCGTGTTAGCCATATTTGGTGCCCGTGTCTATCGAGGCGGTGTTTTAATGTATGGGAAATCCAATTCCTATAAAGATATTAAAAAGGCGTTACAGTTAACGAAAAATAAATAATTTTAGAGCTTTACCATTTTTGGTTTTGGTAAAGCTTTTTTGTTATTTATAAAACGGAACGTGCATTCGTATTTTAAAGGTGTTACAATGGAGAAAAGACGGTGGAGAGAGGACCTTTTCATGAAAAAAATATCGTTTATTCATGCCGCTGATCTGCATTTAGACAGCCCTATGGTCGGATTAATGCATTTGCCAGCAAACATCTTCACAAGGATGAAAGAGAGTACATTTATAGCCTTAAAAAAGCTTACAACTACCGCTATTGAACGGCAAGTCGATTTTGTCATTTTAGCAGGTGACCTATTTGATGGGGAGGATCGCAGCTTGCGAGCTCAATCTCGCTTTCGAACAGAAATGCTTAAACTGGCAGAAAAGAATATCCCCGTTTACGTTGTCCATGGAAACCATGACCATTTAAACGGCTCGTGGGTTCATCTAGATATGCCTGCAAATGTTCATATTTTTGGCAGCGAGGTTGAAACAAAGATACTACAGACAAAGAGCGGAGAAATCGTCCATCTTTATGGCTTTAGCTATGGAACTCGTCATGTGTTTGAGCGGAAAATAGATGATTATAAAAAGACAGCAGGTGCTGATTATCATATTGGTATACTTCATGGCAATGAAAGTTTGGGAACAGACCATGACAACTATGCTCCCTTTTCAGTTAAAGATCTACTGCAAAAAGACTTTGATTATTGGGCATTAGGCCATATTCATAAACGATCAGTATTGTCAGAGACCCCTCCCATTATCTATCCAGGTAATATTCAAGGGAGGAATAGGAAAGAGTCTGGCAGTAAAGGGTTCTATCATGTCACTTTGACAGACCATGATTCAGTGATGGACTATATCGAATCATCTGATATCATCTGGGAAGAGGCTGTTATTGATGCGGCATCTGCCAGCAGCTTTCACGATATCTTTCATTTGTGCCAAACTACCATTAATAGTGTCCGTAAAACTGAAATGGGAATGCTATTAACGCTTTTTCTGAAGAATATTCAATTAGTGGATGAGCATGAAAAAAGAAGCCTTGATAGTGATTTGCTTGAGCTCCTTTTAGAAGATGAAAAAGATGAAGAATCTTTTGTTTGGCTGGTAGACATAAACTTCACTGAAAAAGTGGAAATTGATAAGGAAAAATTAAAAACTGAAGCCAATTTTTATGCAGAGCTTTTTGCAACCATACATGATTATAAAGATGTAAATAAAGCCTTGGCTCCATTATATGAGCACCATCTAGGGAGAAAATATCTTTCTTATTTACCAAAGGCAGAGCAAGAAAAGCTAATTGAAAATGCGGAGAATCTACTATTAGAACTACTTTATCAATCTTAACAAAAGGGAGTAGATAGCGATTGAAAATTCTCGAGCTCCATATCTACGGCTATGGCCAATTAGAGAACGTTAAAATTACGAGCCTTACGGACTTTCAGGTTTTCTATGGCGAAAATGAAGCTGGCAAATCCACTATCATGGCTTTTATCCACGGTATTCTATTTGGTTTTCCTACTAAACAACAATCAGAGCTTCGCTACGAACCAAAGCACAGTACAAAATACGGCGGTAAACTCAAAATCTATCATGAACAGCTCGGGTATGCTGTTATTGAACGTGTTAAAGGAAAGGCAACCGGTGATGTTAAGGTAGTCATGGATACTGGAACAATTGGCGGCGAGGAGCTGCTGAAAGAATTAGTTGCAAATTTTGATAAAAGCTTATTTCAAGCTGTATTTTCTTTTAATATCCATGGACTTCAGAACATCCATCAAATGAAGGGGGAAGAGATTGGAAAATTCTTATTTTCCGCTGGAACCCTAGGAACAGAACAGTTAGCTAAAGCTGAATCCTTCTTGCAAAAAGAGTTAGATACCCGCTTTAAGCCATCAGGCAAGAAACCCTTATTAAATGGAAAGCTGCAAGAACTTCATGAACTAAATGGAGAATTGAAACAAGCAGCCGCTAAAAATAAAGAATATGAAAATCTAATTGAGAAGAAACAGTTTATCCAGCAGGAAATGGCGGCAATAAACGTCAGACTTCAGGAAGTTAGTGCAAAGGTCGAAAAATTAAATGAATGGAAGAGAATAGAGTCGATTGTCAGGGAAGAAAAGTGGACAAAGAAAGAACTAAACGGACTAGGAGAAATCGTATTTCCAGCACGAGGGATTGAACGAATTGAAATATTAAATCAGCTCATCCATCCGTACAATGCCGAGATAATGAGCATTAATGATAGGATAGAAAATTTTAAAAAAGAGTTAGCTTTGATTCAGCCTGATCGATCTTTCCTTAACAATGAGTCTGCTATCTTAACATTGCTTGACCAGGTTCCGATTATGGAACAGTTGAACCTTGAGAAGCAGCAATGTGAAACGAAATTAGCAGAGTATGAGGACAAACTTTCTATTACCAGGGAGAAGCTTCATTTACCTTTGAATGAGGAAGAATTCTCTACGATTAATACGAATATTTATATGAAAAATCAGGTAGAAAGCGTTTCTGAGAAAAGACAAAAGCTCAGAGAAGCAAAGGAAGAGTTAGACGAACGTTTCCAGGAAGAAAGAAAGTCGCTGGAAGAAATAGAAAGGGATGTTCGACTGGCCGAGAGTAAGGTTCTTGGTCAGCCGGAAAGGCAGCTGCTGGAGGAGCAGCTGAATGTTGGAACTGATAAAGTCAGCGTAGAGTTGGAATTAAAGGCAATACAAGACAAAATTGAATTTTATCAGCAGGCAAATGCACGAGATCAAGCCGTAAATGTAAGCATGAAAAAGCAGAAAAGTGTTCAATTTTTTCTCATTGAGTTGATTTTATTCGGGTTGATAGTTTATGGCTTTCTTACAAAACAGTGGGTTCTTTTAGGTCTTGGTGTGCTGGGCTGTATGGTCATTGCCGTTTTTATGATGAAAAGCACTAAGCAATTTAAAGATGACGGGATGGAGCAAACACTACAGGATTTGAAAAAAAAGGAAAAACAGGTGAAGGAAAAACTCCGGTCAGCAGAATACATGAATCTAACTCGACTCGAAAACGAGTTATTGCAAGATAATCAATGCCGGCAAGAGCTGCAAATGTTAAAAATGAAGTTAAAACAACAGCAGACACAATATGAAAGGGTTATATCAAAATTTGAAGAATGGGAAATAGAGGCGTCTCAAAATCAAGAAAAGCTCTTATCCTTAAGCAAGGACTTGAAGATTCCTGAGTATATTGCTACTTCGTTCCTAAACGAAGCTTTCGTGTTAATTGAACAATGTAAGTCTATTTACAGAGAAAAAAATCAGCATCATATACGACTTGAACAAATTAAACAGCAGCAAGTTAATATAGTGGAAGGTCTAAAATCCTACGAGAATCAATTTTTACAAGAAAAGGGTTTAGATTGGCATAATTCCGCCTATTTACTTCGTGCCAAGTTAAAGGAAGAACATGAAAAGCAAATCATGAATCAAGAGAGGCTAGGAAAGCTTACTGAACTTAAAGCAGATTTGCAACAAAAATCACAAGAGCTAGAGCTTTTAAAAGGGGAACATGCTAAGCTCTTAATTGCTGCAAAGGTTGAAACAGAGCAGCAATTCTACGAGCTCGGGGCAACAGCAGAAAAACGAGAAAAATTGCTTGATAGGTGTAATCAACTTCAAAATCAACTGCAGTACTCCTTTCTTCCTGAAGAGGATAGGGAAAGTTTTCTATCGATTCATGATTGTGATGAATTAATCTCGGATTGTAATCATGAAACACATCATTTGCACTCAGTATTGAAACAGTATCAAGATGAATATGCATCTATTAAGTATGAGATTCAAATTCTCGAAGAGGGCGGCTTGTATTCGGACATCCTTCATCGATTCAAGCAGAAAAAGTATGAACTGGAAATGGCTGCAAAAGAGTGGTCTGTCTATTGCTTAGCTCAAGAGTTAATGGTGCAAACCATTGAAAAGTATAAAAACATTCATTTACCTAGAATGCTCTCAAGAGCAGAAGAATACATGGCCTTTCTTACAAATGGCAATTACCAAAAGATTCATCTTCAGAAGTCAGGTACTGGCTTCCTTGTCGAGCGGGAGGACCATACCTTGTTTGAAGCAAATGAATTAAGCCAAGCAACGACGGAACAGTTATATGTATCCATAAGGCTCGCTTTGGCAACAACGCTTTATGAAAAATATCAGTTCCCTATTATCATCGATGATAGTTTTGTCAATTTTGATGCAGTCAGAACAGAAAAAGTGATTGAACTGCTAAAAAGTTTAAAACAGAATCAAATCTTATTTTTTACTTGTCATCCCCATTTACTCCACTTTTTTGATAAGGAAAATGTCCTGCAGCTGGAAAAAGGTGCTGTTCTGATTATTTAATAGAGTAGTAAGTCGATATGGTATACTCAAACTATGTGAAGGAGCGTGGATAGCTTGGGCAAAGGTGTATTACATTATGACGTAGGAGAACAGATTGAATTATTTCTCCTTATAAAAAGTTCAACAAAAGGGATTGCGAGTAATGGCAAGCCATTTTTGACATTAATTCTGCAAGACAAAAGTGGGGACATTGAAGCAAAGCTATGGGATGCTGGACCTGACGAGGAAAAGAATTACTCCGCCCAAAATATTGTGAAAATCAATGGGGACCTGCAAAACTATCGTGGAAAGAGTCAGCTGAAAATTCGTCAAATCCGAAAGGCAAACCCTTCTGATGGTGTCAAACTGGATGATTTTCTTGAGACTGCCCCAATAAGTCAAGAAGAAATGGTTAGCAAGATGACTCAGTATATTTTTGAAATGAAAAATCCTAACATCCAAAGAATTACGCGCCATTTAATTAATAAACATCAAAAGGCATTTTTGGAATTTCCTGCGGCAACTAAAAATCATCATGAGTTCGTTTCTGGGCTGGCGTATCATGTTGTCAGCATGCTAGACTTAGCCAAGGCAATTACTTCGTTATATCCTAGCCTTGATAAGGACCTCCTATATGCGGGAGTTATTTTACATGATATGGGTAAGGTAATGGAATTATCGGGACCTATTTCAACAGTTTATACTCTCGAAGGAAACTTATTAGGACACATTACCATCATGATAAACGAAATTGGTAAAGCAGCAGAAGAGCTTGGGATAACAGGGGAAGAGGTATTAATTTTACAGCACCTTGTTCTCAGCCATCATGGAAAAGCTGAATGGGGCAGCCCAAAACCACCATTAATTAAAGAAGCTGAAATTCTTCATTATATTGATAATCTTGATGCGAAAATGAACATGTTGGACCGTGCCTTAGAGAGAGTTAAACCAGGTGAGTTTACTGAGCGTATTTTTGCTTTAGATAACCGTTCCTTTTATAAACCAGTGTTTCATAAGTAAATTAGAATAGCCCTTAAGAGGGTTATTTTTTTTGAGAAGAATATTTTTTAGAATACTGAATAAATTTTTAATAAGAAAGTGGACAACCACTAGTGAAGGGAGTAAGAGACATTGACGATACCTATTTGGATTTATGCAGTTGTGGTTGGCATTGTGATTAGTGCACTAATGGCGATAAAAACGGGCAGAGAAGAGCGAGAGTTAGAAATGGAAACCATAGAGCAAGAAGGGGAAATCTATATTAAACGACTTGAGCGTGAAAAGGAATTGCGTGAAGAAGTTAAGGAAACAGGGGGAATAAGGTGTACAGTGATAGAGAAAGACAATCATAAGAATCAAAAAAATAATTCGTTATCATAAAAAAGCGGAAGCACCTAGGTGCTTCCGCTTTTCTTATTGTTGTGCAGCAGGTGTTTGCGGTGTAAGAGCGTCCTTTAAGTCTTTATCGGTAACTTTTACGTTTGCAGCTTTTAGTTCACGCTGCATCGCTGCATTGATTGTTTCACTTGTTAATTTAGAGGATTTTACTTGATATTCGATATCATTCTTCATTTCATCATATGGCTTCTTCTCTTTTTTCTCTGTTACTTGGATAATATGATATCCGAATTGTGTCTTCACTGGCGCACTAATTTCGTTGGCTTTAAGAGCAAAGGCTGCTTTTACAAAATCAGGATCGTATTGACCCTTATTAGTGTTGTTGATTGTACCAAGATCGCCGCCATTTTGAGCGGAAGCTGTATCTGTTGAATATTCTTTTGCAACATCTTCAAATTTTGCACCGCCATCAAGCTTTTTCTTCACTTCATTAGCAGTTGCTTCATCAGCTACAAGGATATGGCGAGCTTTAATATCAGGCTGATATGTATCATAATAATCCTTTAATTCTTTATCCGTTACCTTAACATCTTTTAAGGCAGCTTTTTCTTGCATCATGCCTAGCTTCATGGTTTTCTTTAAATCTGCTTCACTGGCATAGCCATATTGTGCAATGGTAGCATCAAAGTTGGAGCCAAGCTGTGCTTTTAAGTCAGCCACTTTTGCATCTAATTCTTTGTCGGTTACCTTGTAATTTTTAGAAAGTACTTTTTCATATACAAGTTGTTGAAGGGCTTGATCGCCGATCTTATCTTTCATCGTTTTATATAGTTCATCTTGTGTTACATTTCCAACTTTACTTTCTACTACTGTATTAGAACCACTTTGATTACAAGCACTTAATCCAATAACCCCGCCAGCCAATGTTAGGGCCAATATCCACTTTTTCATGATGAATCTCTCCTAAATAGTTAAATTCTTGTGTTCAGTTTGTCCACAATGTTTACTATAACATAAATGAGTACTGCTGCAAAAATAAAAGATATGATCATATATAGAAATTTCAAAAAAGCATCCGGGCCTTTTCCAAAAATAAGTTAAGTGCCTAAACGAAATGAAACCATCATGAATAGAATATCTTAGAAAATGAAAAAGGAGGTATTACGGTGAGTGCAGGATATGGAGCTGGATTTGCTCTAATTGTAGTCCTTTTCATCCTATTGATTATTGTTGGGGCTTCCTGGGTTTATTAAAAGGTAAAATTCGTTAATGGAAGGAGGTAATGATATATGTCAGGTGGAGCAGGTTACGGTGGAGGATTTGCGTTGGTGGTAGTCCTTTTCATTCTTTTGATTATCATTGGTGCAGCTTGGATTTATTAATAAAGTAACAAAAACAAAAGCGATGAGAAATCTCTCATCGCTTTGCTGTTTATCTGTTGGTGTTTAACAATTACATATCCAATCATTTCGCTGATTTCCGTGATGGATTATGTATATAAAATTTCCAAATAGGATGATATCAGTAATATCGTAATTAGTACATTAATTGTGCGAAACACCTTATGCTGATTTTCTTCCGGTATTTCCTTTTGAATACAAAGAGAATTGGTCATTTTATTTACATAAAACAAAATAAAAATAGCGAAGATAATAAAAACGGAGATCATCAATGATTCCCTCCCTGATGGTTTACTATAATACTGTCAAGCTCCCATTGATTGATTGGAATTACATCATGATGGACGCTTTTCTTTATACAATATCAAAAAAAATAAAAAAAAGATAGTCAAAAAGAATGGAAGATTTCTAGCATGCATTTGAAGTGATATACTGTAATTGTTTAAAAAAGGTTTACCCACCTCTGTAAAAGGTGAATAATGAACATAGGTCAATATGGGCTAGAAAAGAGGGCAGAAAAATGAATGAAAAAGAACTGCTTCAAAGGATTTCTCTTCTTGAGTATCATCAAAAATTGTTTGTAAAGCTTTTAAACAATCCAAATCTTGCATTTTATAAGTTAATCATTGAAAACGGGTTAACAGAGCAGGAAATAAATAAGTTCAATAATAAATGTGATGAATTAAGTATGAAATTAGAACAACAAAAAGCGGAAGGGTTTGTATACTTCCATCCGCTTTTTGTTGAATTATTAGCCTTTTTACCAGGTAACTTGAAGATTGATGAGGTAATAAAGGCGTGCTTGCACCAGAAATTACATGAGCCTCTTTTTCTAGAATTAAAAAATTACTTATAAATGAATTTCTTATTTATGCTAACTCTTGTTCCGTTTTTTTTACCTTTTTCAATGTACCATTTTCTTCAATGAAATCCTTTTCAATATTATGAAAAGAACGTTCAAATATTTCCATGAAATCATCGCCATAAATATTGCGGATTATAGCCATTATTTCAATAATATCCGGAAATTTACCATACAATTCCCGAAGTGGCAAAGCACCTGTGAAAGCGGCATTACCATTCGGCTGATAACTTTCCATTGATTGAAGTAAAATATCTTCACCTTTGTCGGTAAGCTGGATATAGGTATTACGTTTGTCGTTTTCTTTTTTTGAAAATTTCAACAAACCTCGTTCTTCTAACTTCTTTGAAAAATTGAATGCTGTTGAGACGTGCATAACCCCAAATTTTGCTACGTCCGAGATGGAAGCCCCATTCAAATGATAGGCGATCCAAAGAATATGGTGTTCATTAATATTTAAATCATAGGGTTTAATCCATTGCTGCCAATCTTTTTCAATTGATTTCCAAAGTGCTTTACTTAATTGTGTAATTCTCTGACTAAAAATCATTGCTTCTTTCATAGAATATTGTTTCTCAGTCATCCCCATTTTCACCTACTTTTTTATTTCTCTATTATCATTATGCCAATAAAATAAAAATTAATAAAGTAAAAATTCACAAAATTTTTAGAAATTATAATAATCCTAACTTGATTTTTGAAATTTTATAGTAGAAACGTTCTCTCCTTCTTTAAAATTTGGCTTAATGATTTATTTACTATTTCATTTTACTTACCTTATCCAAATAATAGCAACTTTTAGAATATTCTAGTGAAAAATTATATTTCCTTAATCACTCTAATTCAATAAACCATGTTCATAGGAATGGACGGACTAACATATAAATAGTTACAACAATTGTACGAGTTTTTGATTCTTAGTAGGGGGACATAAGAGATGAAGAGTGCAGCTGTGACGTTTTTTATCTTAAGTGCTATTCTTTTTTTGGTAACAATTAAATATTTAGGTGATCTAAAAAGACCTGGCGTTTATCCACCAAAACAAGTAATAAAGAAAAGAGCAGCTGTATTAGCGGGCGCTGGTGGGATTGGCCTGCTCGTAGCATTTTTGCTTTCATATTTTGCATAGATGAGCTTCGATTATGTAATTTAAGAAAAAGAACCCAAAGGGGTTCTTTTTCTTAAAAGGATCCCGTCCATTACTTTTGAATGACGGAACTTGATAACATATTTGTTCTTTTAACAATAGATTGAGCTACTGGATACAAAATAACCATTATGATAGTATTTAGCACAATCGCTGGTAAAACACCCACTCCAAATAGGGCTGCAAAAGGACCTGGTAACCCTACTAAAAAAAAGGCTGATCCTAAAAAGACACTACCTGAAACTAATGTTCCCACAGCTGTTAATACCCCAGCAGTAACAATTGGTTTGGCGAATTTTCTTAAGATTAATAATAAGCCAAAAAAGATTAAAGAAGTGACAAGCTTATCAATCATATTTGGAATCTGACCGTTAGGAAACCCTGTCGTTAATGCAGATAATACTCCAGTCACAATGCCCATAAGCACGACACTTTTTATTTCTGGAACAAGAATAATTCCTAAAAACATCATGGCCAGCATCATGTCAGGCTTAATTCCAAGGAAACTTGGCATGATTGTATGCAAGACGACTCCAATCCCCGCTAAAAGTGCTAATACTACTAAATTTTTTGTATTCATTTCTCATCTCTCCTCTGCTATCCTAAGCTATTTGTTTTTCCTGCAGTGCACTGATTGCCTGCAGCGAAAAACTTATATTCATTATACCATATTACTATAATATTAATAAAGAATTAATATTCAGAATATTGCCATTTACAGCTAATTGATAAACCTATAGCTGTTTATTAATCTTTTCTGCCATTTCTTGTAACATACCTTGTGTATAATCACTTTGGTTGTTTTTCCAAACCGCCCCAAATCCATCTCCCTTACCATAGCGGGGAATCAAGTGCATATGGAAGTGAAAAACAGATTGTCCGGCATGCTCACCATTATTATTGAGTGCATTTAATCCAATCGGTTCGAATTCCTTTTTCAGAGCATTGGCGATGGATGGGACAACTTCAAAAAGATTTTTTGCAATTTCAGGTGTTAGCTCATAGATGTTATCCTTATGTATTTTTGGTATAACGAGCGTATGTCCTTTAGTCACCTGACTAATATCTAAAAAGGCTAAAACATGTTCATTTTCAAACACCTTTGCAGATGGAATTTCTCCATTAACAATTTTGCAAAAAATACAATCGCTCATATCATAAACAACCCCTTTGAAATAGTTTGTATTATTTTACCACAATTCGCATGAAAAAGGCAGGATCCGCTTGGAATCCTGCCCTCTCGAAGGGGAATTGCTTCAATAGGTCGTTCATTTAGGAATGTTCTTTGATAAACACCTCATTTTTCGTAGAGTGTTTTTTTATAAAGAGACATCATTGTTCAAGCTGACCATCCCCTATATAGTTTTTATTGGTTTCCTAACCTTTAAAAACGGGTCGTGATCTGCGGTAAACACCTCATTTTTGTTTATTTTTTAAGATAAACTGTGGTGTTACTCGAACTCTAAATGGTTACCATGCACATTGTACAAAACAACCATCCCCTTATCTGAAACGAATTAGAAGCTCACTTGTTTGAAAGGAAATTGTCTTTAGCAGACACCTCATCTCAAGGTTTGATGAATCTCTTCATCATTATCATCAGTTGTTTCCCCTTCGAATATTATGATGTCCATCAGCAAAAGAATTATACAAAAAAAGTTTGCAAAAATTGAATTCCTATTTTTATCGACAGTAATTTGATAAAATTAAACCGATAATCTCCTACAAAGGAAGGACGTTGCAAATGGCTTTATTAACTATTGAAAATCTTGTCGGGGGATATACTAGGAATCCCGTCTTAAAGGATGTTTCTTTTGAAGTAAAAGAAAAGGAAATAGTCGGCCTAATTGGTTTGAATGGGGCAGGAAAAAGTACCACCATCAAACATATTATTGGACTAATGGAACCACATCGCGGCACCATTAAAATTAACGGAAAATCCTTTACAGAAAATAAAGAAGCATATCGCCACTTGTTTTCGTTTGTTCCCGAAACACCTGTTTTATATGAGGAACTGACGTTAGATGAACACTTAAAACTAACCGCCAGGGCTTATGGACTCGATGAGCTGACTTATAATGAACGAATTACACCGCTTTTATCGGAATTCCGAATGGAAAAGCGGTTAAACTGGTTTCCTGCTCATTTTTCAAAAGGGATGAAGCAAAAGGTCATGATTATGTGTGCGTTCCTTGTACAACCATCACTATATATTGTGGATGAACCATTTGTTGGTCTTGACCCACTGGGGATTCAATCACTGCTTGACTTGATGAAAAAGATGAAAGAAAACGGTGCTGGTATATTAATGTCCACCCATATTCTCGCGACGGCAGAAAGATACTGTGACCGGTTTGTTATTCTGCATGAAGGAAAGATTCGTGCGAAAGGGACACTTGCAGAGTTAAGAGAGCAGTTCTCGATGCCAGCTGCCTCTTTAGATGACTTGTATATTCAATTAACGAAGGAAGAAAATTATGTTTGATGAGAAAAAGCTTTGGAAGGACCGCGCCGGCGGCCGCATAAAAGATTTAGGGAGATACTTACGCTATATTTTTACTGGGCATCTTGTCATTGTCTTGTTATTTTTAATTGGAACGGCAGCATTTTATTATCAGGAATGGCTTAAGACACTTTCAACTGATTTTCCGGCAGAGCTTATATTAGCTGTTTTAATTGGAATATTTTTGACCTATAGTCCGATTTACAACTTTTTGTTGGAAGCTGACAAGGTATTTTTACTGCCGCTTGAAGATAAATTAAAGGGATATTTTTTCCGTTCTGGAGTGGCAAGCTTTGTTTTTCAAGGCTATCTTCTCCTTTTGGTGCTAGCAGTCCTCATGCCGATCTATGCACATGTTCATCATAACAGCTATCGCTCATTTATCCCATTCCTTATAGTGATCCTGATTGTTAAGGTCTGGAATTTAGCTGTCACATGGAAAATTGATTATTATGTAGAGTCATCGGTACATAAATGGGACATGATTGTCCGTTATTTCATGAATGCAGCATTTCTGTTTCTTTTATTTAAACAAGCAAACGTTATGATTCTCCTGCTAATTGGATTGATTATGGCATTTTATTATTACACCTTTTCTACACGGACAAAAATAATGGGCTTAAAATGGGATCAATTAATTAATTATGAAGAGAAACGGATGGGTTCATTTTATCGCATGGCTAATATGTTTACTGATGTACCAAAATTAAAGGATACGATTAAAAGGAGAAAGTATCTTGATCTTTTCATCAGTAAAATTCCATTTTCACAAGAAAAAACTTATCTGTATTTGTTTTCACGCACGTTTTTGCGTTCGTCCGATTATTTAGGATTATTTGTCCGCTTAACGGTGATTGGCACACTGGCCATTTATTTTATCTCGTTTGGTCTCGGCCAAATATTGCTTAGTATTTTATTTTTATATTTAACTGGATTTCAACTGCTGCCGTTATGGAATCATCATCAAAACAAACTGTGGGTTGACTTATACCCAGTTGCCCAACAATATAAGACCGATTCGTTTCATTTCCTATTAATACTTATTTTAACTATTCAATCTTTCATCTTCGCTTTATTTATTATGATAAAAGGTGAGTGGTTAATTTCACTACTTACGTTATTTGCTGGCCTTGCGTTTAGCTATGTTTTCGTCTATTTTTACGCTAAAAATCGTTTAAAAGCATAATCTTACAAATCCCCTCGTAATGGAAAGGGGATTTTTTTGAAACTATTGGGCGGCTCCATCGTATTTATGCATAAAATGATGGTAGAGGGGTTGATCAAATTGAATGAGTATGAACTAAAGGTTTACGAGGAAGTCGAGGATTGGAAACGAAAATTAACGAGACGTTCAGGGATGATGAATCGAATTTCGAAAAAAGCACAAGGGAGGATTAATGAATGGATTCCGGAAAAAGTTCATGAGGTGATGACTGAAAGCATCAAAGCGATGGTAAAAGCAACATTATTTGGCTCGCAGGTGACAACAAATAAAAATCAGGCACGCGGGTTAACGCTTGAAGAGAGAGATGAATTGGCACGTAAAAAAATGGCTGCATATCAGAAGACAGCAGTAGTGGAAGGAGCGGGGACAGGGGCAGGTGGAATTTTATTAGGACTAGCTGATTTTCCATTACTGTTAACCATTAAAATGAAATTTCTGTTTGAAACAGCCTCAATTTACGGCTTTGATACAAAGAAATATGAAGAAAGATTATTTATCCTGCATGTTTTTCAATTAGCTTTTTCTAGTGAAGAAATCCGCAAAGTCACATTAACAGAGATTGAAAATTGGGAAAGCCGGAAGCAAGTTCTCGTGGAAATGGATTGGCGGAAGTTCCAGCAGGAATATCGGGATTATATTGACCTTGCAAAATTATTCCAGCTTGTGCCGGGAATTGGTGCGTTTGTTGGTGCTTATGCCAATAATAATCTTCTCAAACATTTAGGTGAAACTGCGATAAATGCCTATCGATTAAGGTTGCTGCCAAAAGCCCCTGAATTCTAAGGAGACAGGGGCCTTTGACTGTTTTTTTGTTTATGAATCCTAGTTGCAGCTAATAGCTCCAATTAACATGGCTTTTTCATCGATATCATATTTTGGATTATATAGATATTTAAGAGGATTTTCTTTATACTTTTAAAGTATTTTAAATAAGGGAGAAAGGGTTAAGGAGAATGGAAGTTAAAAGCAAATTAAATTTTTCTTTTATTTTTTTGGTGATTGCAGTGATACTCGCATTATTTACGAGTATCAAAGTTGCACTGCACAGTATTTTTGGGGTGGACGATCTAATAGCGGGCTTGTTTTCTCATGTACCCGATTCCATTATTCCTTTTTTTATTCAAGTGACGCAGCTGGGGGATAAAAAAGGGATTGGGGTCGTTGCTTTACTGATGTTAGTATGGTTACTGCTAATGAAACGGAACTATCTTGGGTCAAGTGTACTAGCATTGTCTATTGCATTAGGCAATGAAGTTAGTAAACTCTTGAAAAATCTTTTTGTCCGTCCAAGGCCTGACCTTGAGTACCTTGTCCATGTAAAAAGCTACAGCTACCCAAGCGGACATGCTATGGTTGGCATGGTGGTGTACTTTATGATTGCTTATTTATTAATGGAGGGAAGATATTCAAAAACAGCTAAAATTCTTATTGGGGGATTTGCGGCCTTTTTAATTCTTCTCATTGGGGCAAGTCGAATTTTTTTACATGTCCATTATCCTTCGGATGTACTTGGAGGGTATGCATTAGGATTTATTTGGGTATCTATTTGGATTTTCCTATATAAGTACTTTAAGCAAAGAGCAAAATAATGAGTGGCCGACAAAGTCGGCCATTATTTAAATTAAAAACATGGCAACAATTGTTGTCACGATGAGACCAATACAAACTGGGACAAGGTTTCGTCTTGCCAGTTCGAATGGATCCACATTACAAATGGCTGCAGCAGGTATTAACGCCCATGGAACTAATGTACCGCCGCCCACCCAAATGGCTGCAATCTGCCCAAGTGCTGTCAGTGTTGCGGCACCTTTTCCGATGGCGACTGCAAATAGACTAGCGATAGATCCAGCAAGAGAAATTCCTGAGAATCCGGAACCATCTAATCCTGTGATAGCACCTACTGTTGTCAATGTCACAGCTCCAACGGCTTTACTTAATGGGACAATATTAGCAAGTGCAATGCCCAAGTCATTTACGATTCCTTGAGATGCTTTTGGTAAATAATCTCCAATAATTTTTGCGAAACCGCTATCACCTAAATAAAAGAAAGCTGCAATCGGAATAACAGGGCCAAAAACCTTAAACCCAAATTGGAAGCCTTCAATTAAATATTGGGTTGTTTTTTCAAGTCCTTTATTTTTGTGACTTGTTAAGGTGATTAAGAGAAGAATCAGAATGGAAGTTCCACCGATTAAGGCAGTCGCATCTCCTCCGGCTAATTCGAGGATTGACATCGCTGCAACATCCGCGGCAAATAATAATGGAACTAATATCGCAAAGAAACGTTGTTGTGTAACAGATAAGAGGACGGCTTTTTCACTAACTTCAGGTGGGGAATTTGGGAGTACGGAGGAAGATGCTTTTAGTGTTCCCAGCTTCATATCCCTCTTTAAAAAATAGAAGGCTGTAAGGGTTGTAACTAAACCCATGACAAAAACTAATGGAATGCTGGCATTAATGACCTCTTGAATCGGAAGTCCGGCTGCATCGGCGGTAAGCTTTGGTGCTGCTTGAATGACAAAGTCGCCTGATAAAGCAATTCCATGTCCGAACAAGTTCATTGCCATGGCAACGCCTAAAGCTGGCAGCCCTGCCCTTAAAGCAACTGGAAGAAGGACAGCACCCAGCAGGGCAACCGATGGTGATGGCCAAAAGAACCAGGATATCACCATCATTAGGACTCCAATCGTCCAATAGGCAAGTGTAGGATTGCGAATTAATTTCCTAAACGGTGAAATCATGACATCATTAATCCCAGTAGTTGTTAAGGTGTGGCTCATTGCGACAATAATAGAAATAACAAGAATAGTAGACAATAATTCTGTAATGGCATAACTAAAACTGGTGAAAATACTGCTGACGGAATGACTTAAACTTCCAGTCGCTGTAAGGGCGATTAAGAATATTCCAATAATACAAACTATGGTGGTGTCTCTTCTTATTACCATAAACCCGATAATCAGTACAATAAAGGTCACATAAATCCAATGTAAAGCGGTAAGTTCGATAAGCATGTAATTCCCTCCTTTCTATCATCCAAGGGCTATAGCCCTGCTGGATGTAATACAGAATATGAAATTTGCATTAAGTGGTGAGAGGGAACGACGAAAATATTTTTGGGCATAAAAAAAGAATGGAATGGTTCCATTCTAGCAAAGCAATGTTATTTGGTTATTGAATATTTGCTTGTATAGGGTGCACTTGCAAAAATTTTCGACTGTCCCTTCATTCCTGTTATTTTGTTTTTAGCTGCATTAAAAAAGGAATCGGATTTTTGCCATTTCTGATAATAGTTTTCATTTTCCCAAACGGTCATGATAACATACGTATTGGATGACAAAGGGCGGAGCAGTCTAAGCGCAAGTAATCCAAGTTCGCTTTTTATATTTTGTGTGCTAATTTTAGATTGATGCTCAAAAAACGGGCGTCCTTCATCTGTCACGGATATGTTATTCAAGACAGCAAAGCCCTCCTTTTTTATTTCTCCAGTAGATTCTAATACTTCATACCGGCGTGGTTCTTTAAATTCAGTTCCAGCACTTGTTTCATGAACTAATAAGGCCCCATTTTCATTGACCATTGTCACCATGACCTCATTCGGATACTTGGTTTCGATTCGCTTTAAAAAGTCGAACGTCCCTGCAGTCATATAAACATTCATTTTACATTCCTCCAGATTTAATCACTTTTTTACTAGTTTATACTTAGTAGATTTTGGTATGCCTACTGTTAATTTAAACAAATTTTCAAACGTAAAAGCGACTTTTTTTTGACAGTTATTATTGTTGACTATACACCAATAGGATTAATCGCTATAGTGAAGACAGTCTATGTGTATACCGAACGTTTTTAATTTTATGCTAAATATATTAAAATGAAAGACAGACAGTCTTTGAAAGGGTGGACTTAATTGATGACAAGACCAATAAATGAAACATTTTTAAAAGCAGCAAGAGGAGAGAAAACAAACCATGTACCTGTGTGGTACATGCGCCAAGCTGGTCGTTCTCAGCCTGAGTATAGAGAAATTAAAGAAAAATATTCCTTATTTGAAATCACTCATCAACCAGAGTTATGTGCATATGTCACTCGTTTACCTGTTGAGCAATATAACGTTGATGCAGCGATTCTATATAAAGACATTATGACACCGCTTCCTGCTATTGGCATGCAAGTTGAAATAAAGGGTGGAATTGGGCCAGTGATTGACAATCCTATTCGTTCTTTAGCAGATGTTGAAAAATTAGGTGAAATTCATCCAGAAGTTGACGTCCCATACGTATTAGATACCATCAAGTTATTAACACAGGAGCAATTATCGGTTCCATTAATCGGTTTTTCTGGCGCCCCATTTACACTTGCAAGTTACATGATTGAAGGCGGGCCATCTAAGAACTACAATAAGACAAAAGCTTTCATGCATACAGAGCCAAAGGCATGGTTTGCCTTAATGGAAAAACTCGGCGATATGGTCATTACATATGTGAAGGCACAAATAAAAGCTGGAGCAAAGGCGATTCAGATTTTTGATTCATGGGTTGGTGCCTTAAATGTTGAAGATTACCGATATTTCATTAAGCCGATCATGCATCATATTTTTGCTTCATTAAAAGATGAAAATGTACCACTAATCATGTTCGGCGTTGGCGCCAGCCATCTTGCTTTGGAATGGAATGAACTGCCAATTGATGTTGTAGGTTTGGACTGGCGTCTGCCAATCAGCCAAGCCAGAGAAATGGGTATTCATAAAACTGTACAAGGGAACCTTGACCCTGCTGTTCTATTAGCTCCTTGGGAAGTGATTGAGGAAAAAGTCAAAGCAATCTTAGATCAAGGTATGGCACAAGACGGTTATATTTTTAATTTAGGTCATGGTGTTTTCCCATCTGTTAATCCGGAAACCTTGAAAAGATTAGCCTCCTTTGTCCATGAATACTCCGCATCTCATCTGAGTCGCTAAGTTCTCATTTATAAGTCTTAAAGTTGGTAAGTGGTCCATATTTTTGGCACAATAGAATGGTTGTTTTTATAAGGGGTATTAAAGGGGAACTACCCAATAATGCCTCTTTCTTAAACGTAAAAGCGAAGAGAAAGAATAATGAGGTGCGAACATGACAAAAAAGAAAATGGGTTTGTTGGTAATGGCATATGGTACCCCAAATAGATTAGATGATTTAGAAGGATATTATACCCATATCCGCCATGGACGTAAACCTACCCTTGAAATGATAGAAGATTTGCGAAATCGGTATGAAGCCATTGGTGGGGTATCTCCCCTGGCAAAAATTACTCGTGATCAGGCTGAAAAGTTAGAACAGCATTTAAATGAAATTCAAGATGAAATTGAATTTAAAATGTACCTAGGGTTAAAACATATTGCCCCATTTATTGAAGATGCTGTTACAAAAATGCACGAAGATGGTATTGAAGAAGCCGTAAGTATTGTGCTTGCGCCGCACTTTTCAACCTTTAGCATAAAGTCTTATAATGGCAGGGCAGTGGAACAAGCCGAAAAATTAGGCGGGCTTAAAATAAGTACAATTGAGAGCTGGTACCAGGAACCTAAATTTATCGATTATTGGGCTAATAAAGTAAAACAAATTTTTGATCAAATGCCTCAGGCAGAGGCGGAAGATGCTGTATTAATTGTTTCAGCCCATAGCCTGCCTGAGAAAATCCTCCAATTAGGTGATCCATATCCAAGCCAGCTTCAGGAAACGGCTCAATTAATTGCGGAACAGGCTGGAATTAAGAATTATGTGAATGGATGGCAAAGTGCAGGAAATACACCAGAGCCTTGGATTGGTCCAGATGTCCAGGATTTAACAAGGGATTTATTTAGAAATCATCATTATCAAGCGTTTGTGTTCGCACCTGTTGGGTTTGTATGTGACCACCTTGAAGTATTATATGATAACGATATCGAGTGCAAGGCTGTTACCGATCAATTAGGTGTAAGATACTATCGCCCGGAAATGCCCAACGCTAAGGAAGAATTTATTGATTGTTTATCAACCGTTATTCTCAAGCGATTAACAAAATAAGCAATTTAAAGAAGTAATGATAATATAAAGGTGAGTGACGTCCGTGACGGAAGACAAACATAAAGTTGTTATCATTGGGGGAGGAATTGCTGGTCTCACCTCAGCATTTTATCTTCAAAAAGCTGTTAATGAGCAGAAACTCCCCATAGAGATTCAACTGATTGAAGCAACACACCGTCTCGGCGGCAAAATGCAAACCGTTATAAGAGACGGTTTTACCATTGAGCGGGGTCCAGATTCATTTTTAGCAAGGAAAACCAGCATTATTCGGCTTGCGAAGGAAGTTGGAATGGACGACCAATTAGTGCCCAATTCCACCGGTAAATCCTATGTTCTTGTTAACGAGAAGCTTTATTCTATGCCCGGTGGATCGATTATGGGAATTCCTACGGAGATAGGTCCATTTATCAAAACAGACCTTTTTTCTGTTCCCGGTAAACTAAGAGCTGCGGCTGATTTTATTCTGCCTCGTTCAGAAAGTGGAAAAGACCAATCACTGGGCCAATTTTTTAGAAGAAGATTGGGAGATGAGGTGGTTGAAAATTTAATTGAACCATTATTATCAGGAATTTATGCCGGAGATATTGATCAACTAAGTCTCATGTCTACATTCCCGCAATTTTATGAGGTGGAACAGAAATACCGAAGCCTGATTATGGGCATGAAAAAAACAACCCCCTCTAATGCCAAAAAATCTGATAGCAAAGATAATAAAAAGGGCGGTTTCTTAACTTTTAAAACGGGTCTTCAATCCTTTGCTGAAGCAATTGAAGCAAAGTTAGCCCGAAAGTCTATCTTAAAAGGCCATCGTGTTGAAAAAATAACGAAATTAGGGAATGGCTACGATATATATCTTAATAATGGAGAAACAATAAAGGCTGATAGTATTATAGCGGCTACTCCTCACAAAGTAACGCAAATGATGTTTTCCGACTATAGCTTTTTTGACCCATTCAAAGCCGTTCCGTCCACGTCTGTTGCTACCGTAGCTCTAGCCTTTCCAAAGGAAGCAATAAAGAAGGATATTGATGGAACAGGATTTGTCGTTTCAAGAAACGGTGATTACTCGATTACTGCCTGTACTTGGACACATAAAAAATGGGAACATACCACTCCGAAAGATAAGGTCCTTCTTCGTTGTTATGTTGGAAGGGCAGGCGATGAAACGATCGTTGATCTTTCTGATGATCAAATCGTTAGAATTGTCCTTGATGATTTAAAAAAGACAATGGATATCACAAAGAATCCTGATTTCTCGATTGTATCAAGATGGAAAAATTCTATGCCACAATATACCGTTGGACATAAGCAGCGATTGGCAACAATTCTAGAACATGTAAAAGCTGAACTGCCAGGTGTATTTCTAGCAGGTGCTTCCTATGGTGGGGTTGGAGTTCCGGATTGTATCGATCAAGGAGAACTCGCTGTTGAAAATGTGCTGAATTACTTAAAAGTGAAGAATATATCGAAAGAAGCTGTACAATGATAACAGCTTCTTTTTCTATGGGAGAGAATGCTGCCGATATTTATTTAGCGCGACCTGAAAGCACTTGGTGTTTTTAGGAAGTTCTGCTTGCCAACAATTTAAAATGGTTGTATACTCTTTTAGTACTACTGACTGAAATGTTCATGTGGTCATAAATGAGCGTTTTTGCTGAAAAAATAGTTAAGGATTGTCCTTCATGATAGTCTTATTTTTAATAAAAAAATGACCAAGTGAACAAAATGGTCAAACGAGGAGGAACCTTAGGTGAAAAACAATCTGTTGAAGGAAGAGCTTTTGACAATAGTGAAAAATAAAAAGGTTCTCATTCCAATTATCGCTATTATGTTTATTCCAATCATGTATGCCGGAATGTATTTATGGGCGTTTTGGGATCCATATGGAAATCTTGATAAGCTTCCGGTTGCAGTAGTTAATGATGATGCCGGCGCCTCTCTGGATGGGAATCATCTTAAGCTTGGCGAAGACTTAGTTTCTAATCTTAAGAAAAACAAAAATTTTGCGTTTGATTTTGTTGAGAAGAAGAAAGCCTATAAAGAGTTAAATAACCAAAAATATTATTTGGTCATCGAAATTCCAAACGACTTTTCGGAAAATGCAACTACATTATTGAATGCAAAACCGAAAAAACTCGAGTTGATATACACAACTAACGAAGGCCTTAACTTTATTTCATCACAAATTGGCGGAACGGCAGTCGAGAAAATTAAAACGGCTGTTGCTGAACAGATAACAAAGACTTACGCTGAAACGATGTTTGATAAGATTAGCGGGCTTACTGATGGGGTTGTAGAAGCAAGTGATGGCTCAATTCAATTAAGTAAAGGTGCTATTGATGTTAACAATGGTTCAAAGGATTTACATGAGGGCCTTGCTACACTAGCTGAAAAATCGATTGAATTTAATCAGGGTGTAAAAGATGTATCCTCTGGGTCAGAAAAACTGGTTTCCGGAACAAACGATCTGAAAAATGGCCTGACTGAAGCTGATAACAGTCTGCCGCAACTGATTGCCGGAACAGAAAAAGCTAATTCAAGTGTGGAACAATTGAAACGTGACCTCCCTGCAGGAATTGCTGCAGAAATGGATAAACAAGTTACGGGCAGTATCGGCGGGCTGGATGCAGGTATTAATCAATTTGAATCGCAATTATCGGCACAATTATCCTCTCAAATTGCTGATCAGACGATTGCCGATCAAACGGCAAAAATGCAGGAATTGGCTAATGTATTAATTGAGAATGGTGTCTCAGCGGATCTTGTAAACGGAATAATGGCAAAGCAACAAGAAAATGCACCATCGAAGGAACAAATTCAACAACAAATCGCATCTGAATTAAGTCCAAATTTAAATGCTGGATTTAGTCAATTTAAAGCTGGTATGAATCAACAATTATCTGTGGCTTCAACCGGTTTAGAGGAAAAGATAAAGAATCAAACAGACCCTTATTTCGATCAATTGATTGGCGGAATAGGAAAAATTAATGATGGCCAGAAAACATTACAGTCGGGAATCCATGCTTTATATGTTGGATCTGCACAATTAAATGATGGTACAAACAATCTTTCCGCCGGTGTGGAACAATTGTCTAACGGATCAGAAATGATCAAAACCGGGGCGGGTCAGTTAGCAAATGGTTCGGAGAAATTACAGGACGGCACAACCAAGCTATCTGATGGAGCCAAGGAATTAGCTGATAAGCTATTTGATGGGGCCAAAGAAGCCTCAACAGTTCACGGGGATGAAAAGACTTATAATATGATAGCCAGCCCTGTAAAACTTGAAAAGGAGAATATCAATCATGTACCAAACTATGGAACTGGTTTGGCGCCATACTTTATTTCATTAGGATTGTTTGTTGGGGCACTACTGTTAACAATTGTATTTCCAGTCCGAGATACCGCAGTAGTACCTACAAGCGGATTTAATTGGTTTATAAGTAAGTTTTCGATTATGGCTGGGGTAGGGGTATTTCAAGCCTTGATTGCGGATATTATCCTCCTTGTTGGAGTTGGTCTTGATGTCCAAAGTATTCCAAGGTTTGTCTTGTTTTCAATCATTACCAGTCTAACGTATATCTCTTTAATTCAGCTCCTTGTGTCTGCTTTTGCTGATGTTGGACGCTTTATAGCGATTATCATCTTAATTTTACAATTAACGACAAGTGCTGGGACATTCCCGCTTGAATTAATTCCTGATTTCTTACAGAACATTCATGCCTTCCTGCCAATGACATATGCCGTTCAAGGCTTTAAGTCAGTTATTTCTAGTGGTGATTATAGCTATATGTGGCACAATCTTCTGTTCTTAGTTAGTTTCCTTCTAGTATGTGCTGCTGGAACGATTACTTATTTTACGATGAGACAACGTCATCTATATAAGCATCAACATACAGTTATTGAATAATATACAAAACCAGCTGACTCAATTTTGGCTGGTTTTTTTGTTCAACAGGAAATGAATTGCTTTTTTGAGTATAGTAAAGATAGAAATCTTTGATTTGGGGGAATTGAACATGAAATTGACAATCATAGGCTGCTGGGGTGGGTATCCGAAGCAGAATGCGGCAAGTTCGGGTTATTTGCTCGAACATGAAGACTTTAAATTATTAATCGATTGTGGCAGCGGGGTTCTTTCTAAACTGCAAAATATTATTCAGCCTGAAAAACTGGATGCAGTCTTGCTTTCTCACTACCATCCTGATCATATCGCGGATATTGGCGTCCTGCAGCATGCACGGTTGATCCAAGGATTGTTAGGTAAGAAATTTTCATCCTTACCGCTATTTGGTCATGGGTTTAATCAACATGAATTTGCCAAATTAACTTATAAAAATATTACAGAAGGGGTAGCATATAATCCAGCTGTTAAGCTTTTCGTCGGACCATTTCAAGTTTCATTTTTAAAAACAAATCATCCAGTCCCATGCTATGCAATGAGATTTGAGGTAGATGGTAAAGTAATTGTCTATACAGCAGACAGTTCCTTTAAAGAAGATTTTATTGAGTTTAGCCGCAATGCTGATGTTTTGTTATGCGAATGTAATTTCTATGGGCATCAAGACGGCAAGTCAGCGGGACATATGAACAGTGTTGATGCAGGTCAATTCGCTCAAAAAGCAGCTGTAAAACAATTAATTCTAACTCATCTACCTCACTACGGGAACTTAGCGGAGTTACTAACTGAGGCATCCAACGAATTTACTGGTATAATAAAACTTGCAGAAGAATTTCAATCTATTTCATTATAGAAGGAGCAGAATACGATGTTATTTATCGATAATAAAGGGATTACCAATCCGCAGATCAATCTAGCGGTTGAAGAATATGCGTTGAAAAATCTTGATATCAATGAGACGTATTTACTATTTTACATAAATGAACCATCTATCATAATCGGGAAAAATCAAAATACGGTTGAAGAGATTAACACCGAGTACGTGGAGAAAAATAATATTAAAGTTGTCCGCCGCTTGTCTGGAGGGGGAGCTGTTTACCATGATCTTGGCAATTTAAACTTTAGCTTTATTACCAAGGATGATGGCGATAGTTTTCATAATTTTCGCAAATTTACGGAACCCGTCGTGGCAGCTCTGAGAAAATTAGGAGTAAAGGCAGAACTTAGCGGCAGAAATGACTTAGAGGTAGAAGGCAGAAAAATTTCTGGAAATGCCCAATTTTCTACTAAGGGTAGAATGTTTAGCCATGGTACTTTGATGCTGAGTTTAGAAATAGACAACGTTGTATCGGCATTAAAGGTTAAAAAAGATAAGATTGAATCAAAAGGAATCAAATCAGTCCGGAGCAGGGTAGCAAATATTTCTGAATTTTTAACGGAGAAGATGGAAATTAATGAATTCCGTTCACTTCTGTTAAAAAGCATTTTTGAAGGCCAGGAAGAAATCCCGGAATATGTGCTTACGGAAGAGGATTGGGAAAAAATTCATCAGCTTTCAAAAGAACGGTATCAAAACTGGGAATGGAATTATGGAAAATCACCTAAGTTTAACCTGCAGCACTCTCACCGCTTTCCTGTTGGTTCTATTGATGTCCGCTTAGAAGTAAACAAAGGTATTATTGAGAACTGTAAAATATATGGCGACTTTTTTGGAGTCGGCGATGTTCTTGATATTGAAAACAGGCTAAAAGGTGTTCGGTATGAAAAACATGAAATTGACAATGCACTTTCAGAAGTAGACATTAAACATTACTTTGGAAATGTAACAAAAGAAGAATTTATCAACTTAATTTATTAACAGTTGAGGTGGTGTCTGTTCTAGACGCCTCTTTTTTATTACCAACTTTTGCGTATTGTACTTGAATACTTAAAATTCAGGCAATATAATATATTTAGAAAATTTTTACGAATAAATGAATGAGTATTCATTCATAGGAGGAGGGAAATGATGAATTTATCAACAAAGCTTCATGAAACTGCGAAAACCTTTGGTGAAAAACCAGCCTATTATTTTATGGGTCACTCTAGTACTTACGAAGAATTGGATGAGGCGATTACAAAATTTGCGTCAGGTCTTGAAAAGTTGGGTATTAAACAAGGTGACCATATTGCCTTATTGCTTGGAAATTCACCTCATTTTGTCATTAGCTTATATGGGGCATTACGACTAGGGGTAACCGTTATTCCCGTTAATCCAATTTACACGGCAGATGAAATTAGCTACATCTTAAATAATGGCGATGTGAAAGCAGTTGTTGCCCTTGATTTAGCATTACCATTAGCAGAAAAAATGCATGTCCTCTTGCCAAAAATTGAGCAGTACATTTTTTGTGAAACGATTCCGGGCAGCATAGTGCAATCGGAGGCCGAACAGTTTTCTCTATTCCTAAAAATGAAATCGTTTACAGAAGTTGTTGCTTCTGGTGATTCCACTTTTCTAGGGCCGGACTTGCAAGATGATGATACCGCCATTATCCTCTATACTTCGGGAACAACTGGAAAACCAAAGGGTGCCATGTTAACCCACAAAAATTTATATTGTAATGCCCAAGATGTTGGCGATTATTTAAAAATGAATAGTGATGACAAAGTTGTAACCGTTCTGCCGATGTTCCACGTTTTCTGTTTAACGGTTGCCTTAAATGCTCCACTAATAAGCGGAGCAACCTTGCTAATTGCACCAAAATTTAGTCCTAAAGAAATTTTTACACTGATTAGAGATTACCAAGCTACCGTATTTGCAGGAGTCCCAACAATGTATAATTTTCTCTATCAATTCCCTGACGGAAATCCCAATGACCTGAAATCATTACGCATATGTATATCAGGAGGGGCATCACTTCCTGTAGCATTATTAAAGAATTTTGAACAGAAATTTACTGTATTGATTTCTGAAGGGTATGGACTCTCAGAGGCATCCCCTGTTACTTGCTTTAACCCGTTAGACCGTCCGCGCAAACCTGGTTCAATTGGCACCACAATTCTGCATGTGGAAAACAAAGTGGTAGATGAGCTTGGTGAGGAGGTTCCTGTTGGTGGTGTTGGTGAACTAATAGTACGTGGCCCGAATGTAATGAAAGGTTATTATAAAATGCCGGAAGAAACTGCAGCCGCTATTCGAAACGGTTGGCTTCATACCGGTGATATGGCAAGAATGGATGAAGAAGGATATTTTTATATTGTGGATCGGAAAAAGGATTTAATTATCGTGGCCGGATATAATGTATACCCGCGTGAAGTAGAAGAAGTAATCTATAACCATCCGGATGTTGTCGAGGTAGCCGTTCTTGGTGTCCCAGATTCTAACCAAGGTGAGGCAGTAAACGCCTATGTCGTCAGTAAAAATCCTGAACTAACTGCAGAACAAGTATATGAATATTGTAAAGAACACCTCGCTAAGTATAAAGTCCCATCTACGATTGTGTTTTTAGAGGAGCTTCCAAAGAATACGACAGGAAAAATATTAAGACGTACCCTTAAATCTCAGATTACACTGGGAGTCGGAAAATAAGATCTTTCGAGAATTTCATTTTTTTATATGCTGGCAGGCTTTTAGCCTGTCTTTTTAGCTTCTTACTAAAGGAGGCTAAAATCGAGCAAATATTATTTGAAGTCAAGTACTGCCTTTTTGTATTCTATAGTTCTAAACCTGCCTTTTTTAACTAAAATAGGTAGTAGTGGTTGTACAGAAAGGGGGACAAAATCATGGTAAGAAAAATGGGGGTCTATGCGGTTTTGGCCTTTTGTTTATATGGATTGTTTGTTTATTGGTATTTATTTTACCTTTCTGATTCAGCATTACCTTTTGAATATCAAGGATCAAAAGCAGACCCTTCAACATTTCTTAATGGAAGAGAGCTTGCATTGAGCGAGGAATATTCAAAAATAAGAAATCTTTTGTTTTTCTTATCCACTCCGTTTGAATGGCTTTTTTATTTTTTAATTTTATTATTTGGCTTTTCAAAAGCATTTAAGCGCTGGGCAAATCATTCTTCAAAGTATCGGATGCTTCAGATGGCAATTTATTTGATTTGGTTATCGTTTTTTGCATTTGTAGCTACATTTCCTTTGAGCTATATCAGTTATTCTTTATCTAAGACGTATCATATATCAACGCAAACTTTTGCTTCTTGGATGAAGGATGAGTTAATTGATTTTTGGATTAATTATGGAACATGGTTGATTATTGTTCCCGTCTTATACTGGCTGATGAAGAAAAGTCAAAAGCGCTGGTGGCTTTACGGTTGGCTGCTATCTGTTCCATTTACGTTATTTATGATGTTTTTGCAGCCAGTTGTGATCGACCCATTATACAATGATTTCTATCCACTAAAAAATAAGGAATTAGAAACGAAGATTTTGACACTGGCGGAAAAAGCAGAAATTCCAGCACAACATGTATTTGAAGTAAACATGGCAGATAAAACCAATGCATTAAATGCTTATGTAACCGGGATTGGTTCAAATGCCAGAATTGTCCTATGGGATACCACATTAAATCGGCTCAATGATAATCAAATTTTGTTTATCATGGCTCATGAAATGGGTCATTATGTGGAAAAACATATTTACTTCGGTATTGCGGGCTACCTGCTTCTCTCGCTCTTGGGTCTTTATTTGACCTATAGACTGATGAATTGGGCAGTCAGACGCTGGGGCAAGGAACTAAAAATAGCAGATGTAAGAGATATACGCTCACTGCCACTATTTTTTATGATTCTTTCGATGCTATTATTTGTTGCTAGCCCTTTGAGCAACTTGGCTTCTCGTTATCAGGAAACACGGGCTGATAAATATGCAATCCAGATGACAAAAAATCCAGTTGCGGCTATTTCCTCGTTTCAAGAATTAACTCGATCAGGATTAAGTGAGGTGAACCCGCCGCTATTGGTGAAATTATTCCGTTACACCCATCCTTCCATGCTGGATCGTATTTCTATGCTGGAGGAATATGAGATTAAGCATCGTAATAAGCAGGGTAAGTGACTGAAGACGATTTCCTCGTTTTCAGTTTTTTTGGCTAATCAGAATTTATATCCATAAATTCTGAACGCATAAATTCAACTACGCCTCTGTCTTCGTCCTAACGGACTCGCCAGTCCGCTAGTTTTCATTTATACAAGAAAAAACCGCCTATTATGGCGGTATGACAATTTTTAGCTTCCGAAGCGTTTGTTAATTTTCTTTAGCTCACTGGATAAAATCTGAAATGTTTTTTTGTCTCGACAATCAATCGCGCGATCAATTTTCTGTAACAATTTTTCCTTTTCAACGGTTAACTGAATCTCTGATAAAAGCATTTCAATGTATAATTCTTGGACAAAGTTCTCCTTTACTCGTGTTCGATTCATGGCTCCAATTTTCATTAATTCTGAGTATGATTTTTCCTTCACGAACCTCACCTCTGATGCTTTTTTTAATTATATGGAGTTTTTTAAATATTATCAATAGTATTTATAATTTTCTGATAATATTATGCTTGACATTTATTTTGTGAATAAATTAGTAACAATTCAAAAAATTCAGGGCATAAAAAAATAAAAGTGGTAAGATATGGTGGATTAAACAAAATGAAAAGGAGTTGAATATTGTTGACTCGAAAACAAATCGGAGATTATATTGTGAATGCTTGTACGAGGTATATAATACCAGTGGAATACGGAAATAAAATATATTCCCTTATTGGTGAAGTTGATGATGAGTTTCTTTGTCCTGTTAAACCAATCGGTATTATCCAAAAAGGTTGTGCCTATTACGGTGTTGACTATGATAGCAGGAGGAAAGGGACCAGGCTATTGATTGACTATTCGCGAAAATTACCACTTGTCATTGAACCAATTAATAATATCTACACCTTCTGTACCGCCTCACCGGAAAACCCTAAGTGTATTTGGTTCTTTCTTGAGCATATTAAAAATTATCAGCGGGTTTCAGCACATGAAACACGGGTTATTTTTCATAATGACCAATCTAAAATTTTCACGGTTTCCCCTAATACGTTTAATAAACAAATGTTAAAAACGTCTTATTTACAAATGAAGCTTACGCAAAGAGTCGAATATAACAAGAAAAAGCTATCCTATATTCTTTATGGTCCTAAAACATCAAAGGCGTCGGAAAGTAGTGAATTTTATTTGAGAGATTCAAAATAATGTTTGACCTTTTAGCGGGATCGGTGTTTTTTCAATAAGTATGCTTCCATTAATTCTTGGACTTTATTGCGAATCCTTGGATTAAAGTAATTATGATTTTCTTCATAGCCCTTATACATAAACATATACATCGTAAAAGCATCGTCCCGTTTGGTTTCAATGACCTGCAGCTTATTCTTTTTCATATACTGATTTACCTCTGCCAATTCCCGCTGAATTTCCTTCATTGTGTCTTCAATTAAGTTTAAATAAGGTATTTTTAATTTAAAAGGGCTATTATTTACAACAGCTACATCACGGTTTAAGATAATGAGAACCATCGGTAAATAAATAGCCTTTTCCATTATGTCACGGTCATTCTCTGGAATTCTCGTCACCTTATCATCTACACCCTTCTTTATTTATCGAACAAATGTTCCTTTTTATTTTACGAAAAAGTAACAACAAAAGCAATAGCACTGGGAATTTTCAGAAAGCTCGTCATCTGACGAGCTTTCTTATTGCAAAGTCTACGCATTATATGAGAAAGTTTTTATTAATAGAAGGATATTTGCAAGGGAAAAATGAATTAATGAGGAAACTATAAAAAGAAAAGGCGAGCATATATTTGTTGTGGCTAAATACATCGACGAATGGGTGATAAACAATGAGAGCAGATAAACACCAGAAAAAGAAAAAGAGAAGATGGACGTCCATTTTACTTGTTTTCTTACTATTAATTGTAGCAGTTGCAAGTTATGTTTATTTTCAATTCAATTCAGGAGTAAACCAATCATTAAAAAAAATAAACAAGGATACGAAACAAACAAATGTGGTATATACATTTGAAGGGCAAAAGGACCAGTACGGCGATACGAATATTTTATTGCTGGGCAGTGACGCCCGAGGAAAAGAAAAGTCCCGTGCAGACACAATTATGATTGCCCATTATAACGAAAAAAAAGGAACCTTTAAACTAACCTCCATTATGAGGGATAGTTATCTAGCAATCCCTGGGCATGGTAAGCATAAGATCAATGCTGCTTTTGCATTAGGGGGCCCAGAGTTAATGCGTCAAACAATAAAGCAAAACTTTGATATAGACCTTCAATATTATGCGATTGTTGATTTTCAGGGCTTTGTTCAACTTATTGATGAAGCTTTTCCAAAGGGTGTAGAGATTGATGTTGAAAAGAAGATGTCAGCGTATGTTGATGTACCATTGGAGCCAGGCCTGCAAAAACTAGATGGTGCTCATCTACTCAGTTACGTTCGGTTTCGACATGATGCAGTCGGTGATTTTGGTCGGGTAGAACGTCAACAAAAGGCTGTAATGGCCATTAAAGAGCAATTGGGGGGCTTTCAAACCATTGCAAAACTCCCTAAATTAATTGGTGTTGTTTCTCCATATGTAAATACAAATATAGGCACTTCAGATACGGTATTTATGGCTAAAGATTTCCTTTCAGATAATAGAAGCAGTATTGAAACATTACGTATCCCCATTGAAGGCAGCTTTACTGAGCCACGGATAAAAGGGGAGGGTGCCGTATTAAATATTGATGTCGATAAAAATAAACAGGCACTCCATCAATTTATCCAACAATAAATAGAAAAATAAAATAAAGGAGAAAGCGGCATGGACTTCGAATCACTAAAAGCTTGGTTTACACTTGAACATGTTATGAGCCTCATACAAGAATATCGGGCCCTAGGACCGATACCAGGCATATTGTTGATTATTATCGAAGCATTTTTGCCGTTTCTTCCTTTGTTTGTATTTGTAATGGCAAATGCCAGTGCATTTGGACTTTGGCTAGGATTTTTATATTCTTGGCTAGGAGCATGTATCGGGGCTTTTCTCGTATTTTTTCTAATAAGAAAGTATGGGCAAAAGCGGTTATTATCTTTTTTGCGTAGGCACCCGAAGGTCCGCGGTCTGATGGATTGGGTGGACCGCCATGGATTTAGCCCCCTATTTTTATTATTATGTTTTCCGTTTACCCCTTCTGCTGTTGTAAACATCGTCGCAGGTCTTTCAAAAATTAGTTTTTCCCAATACATGCTGGCAGTCAGCATTGGGAAAATGGTGATGATTTTTACGATTAGCTTTATCGGCTATGATCTCCATTCTTTAATAACAAAGCCGTTTCGAACGGTCATCGTTTTGCTTATTATTTTTATTCTTTGGCTTGTAGGGAAAAGAATTGAAGTAAGAATGAATAAGCGTATGGAAACTGACCATAATGGAGAAATAGAAAATCATATTGAGAAGGAAAAACGGAGGGGATTCTATGAAGATTGAATGGAAAAAAGAAGGGTTGGAATGGGTTAAGGCTTTTGCTATTGGAATCATTATTTTTGCTTTTATTCGAACTTTTTTCTTTTCTAATTATATCGTCGAGGGCGAATCGATGATGCCAACGCTTCAGGATGGAAACAAGCTCGTTGTCAATAAACTGGGTTATCAGGTGGGCGAGTTGAATCGATTTGATGTCATTGTGTTTCACGCCAACTCCAAAGAAGACTTTGTTAAGCGCATTATAGGCTTGCCGGGTGATAAAATAGAATATCGGGATGATCAGCTGTATATTAATGGAAAAAAATACGAGGAACCTTTTTTAAATGTTTATAAGGAGAAATCACCTGGTATTAAGATAACAGGAGATTTCAGTTTGCAGGAAATTACAGGTGAAAATACTGTTCCTGAAGGGAAATTGTTTGTCCTTGGAGATAATCGGTTAGGAAGTTGGGACAGCCGTCAATTCGGCTTCATTTCTTCCAGTCAAGTTGTTGGTAAAGTAGATTTGCGCTATTGGCCATTAAACGAAATGGATGTACATTTTTAGGGGAAAACACGATTGGGAAATCGTGTTTTTTTAATGGACAAAGGTGCAGCAATTGCCATTTTTGGTTTGAACCCTTCATAGAGAAATACAAACATTTGTACTCTTTTTATGGTAGAATGAGAGATACGAAGTTGTATGGAAAAGGGTCAATGATTTGTGATGAAAGAGAGGTATACCTATGTCATTAAGAATGATAATCGGGCGATCTGGAACCGGAAAAACAACTATGTTTCTTGGGGAGATCCGAGATAAATTAATAGAAAACCCAGAGGGTACACCCATTATTTATATTGTTCCTGAGCAGATGACATTTTTAACAGAATATCGTTTGGCTACAGAATCTGGCATCGGTGGGATGATTCGGGCCCAGGTGTTTAGTTTTTCCCGTTTAGCGTGGCGAATTTTACAGGAAACAGGCGGGATTAGCCGTATGCACTTAAGCAGCGTTGGAATGGATATGTTAATACGTAAAATAATTGACGAACAGAAAGAGAATTTAAGAATATATCAGCGAGCCGCAGATAAAAATGGCTTTGTTAAGCAATTAGAACAAATAATTACCGAATTTAAGCGATACTGTTTGAACCCGAGTGATTTGATGCAAGAAACAGTACAGACCGAAACAGACAATGCCGCGTCTAAAGCATTACAAGATAAATTAAGAGATTTAGAAATAATCTATACAAAATTTGAGGACGAAATCTTTGGTAAATATATTGATTCAGAGGATTATTTTCGACTTTTAGCAGAGAAAATTTCAGCGTCAACTTACCTAAAAGAAGCTGAAATATATATCGATGGGTTTTATAGTTTCACACCTCAGGAATATCGGGTGATGGTGGAATTGATGAATCATTGTCAAAGGGTTTCTATTGCGATGACAGCAGACCGTTTATCCTTTGATTCAGCCCCTGATGAGCTTGATTTGTTTCGTGCGTCAAGTGAAACTTGTTACAACCTTTATGATATAGCCAGAGACGCCGGTGTTGAAATAGAACAAACTATCTTTTTAAAAGAATCAAAGAAATGGAATCACCCGTCATTACAACACCTTGAAGAAATGTTTGATGCCCGCCCTGCCGTTGCATTCACTGGTGAATCTGCGATTCAAATTAGCCAGGCTGTCAATCGCAGAACGGAAATTGAAGGCATTGCCCGAGAAATACGTGATGTCGTTCGGATAAGTGGGTATCGTTATCGAGATATCGCCCTGTTAATTAGAAATGGTGAGACATATCACGAAATCATTGAACCGGTTTTTGACGATTATCAAATTCCTTATTTTATCGATCAGAAAAGGACCATGCTTAATCACCCGCTTATTGAATTAATTCGTTCGAGTCTTGAAGTAATAAACTCTTATTGGCGTTACGAACCTGTATTTAGAGCAATAAAAACAGAATTATTATATCCTCTTCAGGAAAATCCGCTTAAAATGCGCGAGAGGATGGACAAGCTTGAAAATTTCTGTTTAGCATATGGGATTAATGGCAGTAAATGGACGAAAAGGGACCGCTGGGTATATCGACGCCTAAGAGGGTTGGAATTGACCGGAAATGTCCAAACAGATTCCGAAAAAAAGATGGAGCAAGAATTAAATGAATTAAAACTAATGGTATCAGCACCTATTTTGCGACTGTCAAGAAGATTGAAAAAAGCTGATACAGGACGAAAGCTTTGTGAGGCAGTCTATTTATTTTTAGAAGAATTAGATATTCCCGAGAAACTTGAAAAATGGAAAGTTGCGGCTGAGGAAAAAGGCAATCTTGTCCGTATGCGTGAACACGAACAAGTATGGAATGCCGTTGTTGAGCTTCTAGACCAATATGTTGAAATTTTAGGAGAAGAGCAAGTCACATTAAAGTCATTTGCAGCTATCTTAGAGGCTGGTTTTGAATCCCTGCATTTTTCTCTTATTCCCCCTGCACTTGACCAGGTACTCGTTGGGGATTTGGAAAAATCAAGGCTGAATGATATCAAAATGGTTTTTGTTGTTGGTGTCAATGAAGGAGTATTGCCTGCTAAAATATCTGATGAGGGAATTCTCGCAGATGAAGACCGTGAATTACTATTAGCTGCTGGCATTCATGTTGCACCAAGCGGCCGGATCCGTCTCCTAGATGAAAACTTTCTTGCCTATAAAGCTTTTACAGCCCCCACGGAAAGGCTATATGTCAGTTATCCACTTGCCAATGACGAAGGTAAAGCATTAATTCCTTCGTCTTACATTAAGCGGCTTAAGGATATGTTTCCGGATACGAGTGAAGTTCATTATGTTACAGATCCATCAGAAGTAGATGAGGCAGAGCAGGTAAGTTTTGTTTCTAATTTTACGGCAACCTTATCCTATTTAAATGCTCAACTACAATGGAAAAAGAGAAATTATCCAATTTCTAATCTGTGGTGGGATGTTTATAACTACTATTTGAAAAGTTCGTGGAAAGATAAGGCGGTAAAGGTCTTCTCAAGCCTTTATTATTCAAACGAGACTGTCCAGCTGTCTAAAGAGGTGGCAGAGGAATTGTATGGTGATACGATTCAAGCTAGTGTATCGAGAATGGAATTATACAATGGCTGTGCATTTTCTCATTTTGCCCAGCATGGGCTTAAACTAAGGGATCGGCAAATTTTTCGCTTAGATGCACCTGACATTGGTGAACTATTTCATGCTGCTTTAAAGCAGATTGCGGAAAGGGTCAATGAACAGAACATGTCCTGGGCCGAGCTAACACGAAAGCAATGTGAGGACCTTTCAAAAGATGCAGTTAGGGCATTAGCACCTAAACTGCAAAATGAAATTTTACTAAGTTCTGAACGGCATCATTATATTCAACGAAAATTAGAGCAAATTATAACCCGAGCGTCGCTTGTTTTGAGTGAGCACGCGAAAGTGAGTGGTTTCTCGCCAATTGGATTAGAGTTAGGATTTGGATCAAATGGGAAGCTGCCGCCATTAACCTTTTCGTTGAAGAATGGAAAAAGAATGGAGTTAGCTGGCCGAATTGATAGGGTTGACAAAGCAAAAGCGGAAGATGACAGTGTCTTTTTGCGTGTGATTGATTATAAATCAAGTGAAAGAGATGTCAATTTAACGGAAGTATATTATGGCCTTGCTTTGCAAATGCTGACCTATCTTGATATTGTCATGACCCACTCCAATGAATTAGTGGAGATGAAAGCAAGCCCTGCCGGCGTCCTTTACTTTCATGTGCATAATCCATTTATCAATACAAAAAAGATGTTAACCATCGATGAAATTGAAAATGAAATGATGAAACAGTTTAAAATGAATGGCTTAATGTTGAGTGACCAGAGAGTCATTCATCTGATGGATCAGACACTAGAGTCAGGTGATTCGCAAATTGTTGCAGCTGGAATTAAAAAAGACGGAAATTTATCGAAAAAATCAAAGGTAGCAAGTTTAGAAGAATTTGATAATCTAAGAAATCATGTCCGTGGTTTATATCAAAAAACAGGAAACGCTATTATCAACGGCCAAGTCGATATTGCACCATATAAACTGAAGGACAAAATACCGTGTACGTTTTGCTCCTTTAAATCGGTATGCCAATTTGACGAAACCATTGAAAGTAATCATTTTAGGATGCTTACACCCCATTCAAAAGAAGAAGTTTTACAATTAATTAGAGAGGAGAGTAAGGAAAATGAATAATTTCATAATCCCTCCCAAGCCAGAGGGAGTAACCTGGACAGACGACCAATGGAAAGCGATTATAGCAAGGAATAAAGATATCCTTGTAGCAGCAGCTGCTGGTTCGGGAAAAACAGCTGTCCTTGTGGAAAGAATTATTCAAAAAATAATCTCCATGGAAGAGCCGATTAATGTAGATGAATTGCTAGTGGTGACGTTTACAAATGCTTCCGCAGCAGAGATGCGGCATCGAATTGGTGAAGCACTGGAAAAGGCAATTGATAAGGATCCTGGCTCTCGGCATTTACGAAAACAACTTAGTCTATTAAATATGGCGTCCATTTCAACGTTACACTCCTTTTGCATGGAAGTCATTCGTAAATATTATTATTTAATCGATATTGATCCAGGATTCCGCATTGCCGATGAAACAGAGGCACAATTAATTAGGGATGAAGTAATCGATGAATTGTTTGAAGAGGAATATGGAAAAAAAGATAATCTAGCATTTTTTAATTTAGTGGATTCATTCACTAGTGATCGAAGTGATGCCGCGTTAATGGATATCGTTCGATCCATCTACGATTTTGCCTGTTCGAATGCACTCCCAGAGAACTATTTAGATTCGATTGTTTCGATGTATGATGTGAAAAATACAGCAACTATAGAGGACCTGCCTTTTATCCAGGCACTGCTTTTTGATATTGAACTACAATTAGAAGCCGCCAAGGAAATGATTAATCAGGGGCTCGAGCTAACAAAGATGCCAAACGGTCCGGCACCAAGAGCAGAAAACTTTTTAGATGATATACAAGTGATTGATACGCTTTTGTTTGCCCATAAGGATTCATGGACAACGCTGTATCAGGCGATGCAAACATGGTCTTTTTCAAGAGCTAAACAAGTAAAAGGGGATCACTTTAATAAGGAATTAACAGAGAAGGCCCAGAAGCTGCGAGAAAAAGCAAAGAAAAAAATTCAAGATATTAAGGAAGAACTCTTTTCCCGAAAGCCAGAAAGCTTTTTACGCGACATGGACGAGATGAGACCATTAATCGAAACACTCGTTCACCTTGTAAAAGAATTTTCTATTCGCTTTGAAAAAACAAAACGAGAAAAGGGTCTAGTTGATTATGCCGATTTAGAGCATTACTGCCTTGAAATATTAACAGAAGGTGTCACGGCAGAAGGTGAATTTCTACCATCGGAGGCTGCCCTTGCATACCGCAGTCATTTTAATGAGGTCTATTGCGACGAATACCAGGACACGAATATGGTGCAGGAGACAATTTTAAAGCTAGTGACGAAGGATGATGAGCAAACAGGCAACCTGTTTATGGTCGGGGATGTTAAACAATCGATTTATCGGTTTCGTTTAGCTGAGCCACATCTTTTTTTAGATAAATATAATCGTTTCACAGTTGACGGTAGTGCATCAGGACTTCGAATTGATCTTGCGCGTAATTTTAGAAGCAGGAAAGAGGTATTGGATGCAACCAATTATATATTTAAACAAATCATGGGTGTCAAGGTTGGGGAAATAGAATACGATGAGGCAGCGGAATTGCGAAACGGTGCACCATATCCGGAGGACATTCCGTTTCCGTTGGAATTAATGCTAATTGATCAAAAGGTTGAGGGTGCAGACATACCTGCTGATACAGACTCCGAAACCGAGACAGATATGACTGAATTTGATAGGGCTGACCTTGAACAATCCCAGCTTGAGGCGAGAGTGATTGCCACAAAAATTAAAGAATTGGTAGCTAATAGTGCTCCCGTCTACAACACAAAAACTAAATCACAAAAACCATTGATGTATCGGGATGTGGTGATTCTCCTTCGCTCGATGACATGGGCACCGCAAATTATTGAAGAGTTCAAACAGCAAGGAATTCCAATCTATGCGAATTTATCGACTGGATATTTTGAAGCAACTGAAGTATCTATTATGATGTCACTTCTTCAGATTATTGATAATCCGTTCCAGGATATTCCATTAGCATCTGTGTTACGGTCACCCATTGTTGGGTTAAACGAGGAGGAATTATCCAAAATTCGGATTCATGGGAAGAGTGGTTCGTTTTGGGAGGCCGTTTCTGCCTTTTGCTTGAGCAAAGAAGCGGAAAAGACAGAGTCATTTTATGAAAAAGTTCGGGCCTTCTTTGACCTATTAAAGAATTGGCGCTCGTTGGCGAGACAAGGATCGCTTTCAGAGTTAATCTGGCTGTTGTACCGTGACACCCATTTTTATGATTTTGTCGGCGGTTTGCCGGGCGGGAAGCAGCGTCAGGCTAACTTAAGAGCTTTATATGACAGAGCTCGTCAATATGAGCAGACTTCTTTCCGAGGCTTATTTCGATTTTTGCGATTTATCGAACGGATGATTGAAAGAGGTGACGACCTTGGTGCGGCTAGGGCACTAGGTGAGCAAGAAGATGTTGTTCGCATCATGACCATCCATAGTAGTAAAGGACTTGAGTTTCCAGTTGTCTTTATGGCAGGTATGGCGAGAAACTTTAATATGATGGATATCCGTAAACCATTTTTATTAGATAAAGAATATGGTTTTGCGGCAAAGTATGTGAATTTGGAAAAGCGGATTACTTATTCTTCACTTCCGCAAATTGCTTTTAAGCGAAAAAAGAAAATGGAAATGCTTGCTGAAGAAATGCGCGTGCTATACGTGGCTATGACAAGAGCAAAAGAAAAGTTATACGTTACAGCAACCTTAAAAGATGCGATGAAAAAAATTGAGCAGTGGAATGATGTTTCATCACATACCGAATGGCTGTTAAAGGATTATGAACGTGCATCGGCAATGAGTTACATCGATTGGATTGGACCGGCACTTGTGCGCCATCAAAACGGTGACAAACTAAGGATGACGAGTGAAAAGAATGTGCTTATTCCAGTGGAGATTACTGACCATCCTTCTTCCTGGAAAATTACTATTGTAAGTGCAAAAGAAATCCAGGAACAGCAATCGGTAGTTGAGTCAGTAGCCGATGACTTTCTTGAAAAGGTGCAAAAATCAGAGCTTGTTCCTGTCGAATCAACATTTGCAGAAGAAATAAATGCCCGTTTTACATGGGAATATCCCTTCCAAAGTGCCGCAACCCATCGCTCAAAGCAGTCAGTCTCTGAAATAAAACGGATGCGGGAAACGGCAGATGAGCATAGCAGTACCGAACTTGTCCGCCGCTTTAAAAAATCAATTATAAAGCGTCCCAAGTTTATGCAGGAAAAGCAATTAAGCCCTGCAGAGAGGGGTACAGCCATGCATATGGCTATGCAGCATGTAGATTTGACAAAAGCTGTGACTGAAGAAGCCATTAAGGAACAATTAAAATGGATGGTAAACAATGAATTGTTAACCTCAGAACAGGCTGGGGTGATTGACGGTAAATTGATTGTTCAATTTTTCAACTCAGATTTAGGACAAAGATTTTTTCGTGCCAAAGCCATTCACAGAGAAATTCCTTTTACACTTTCATTACCAGCAAGAGAGGTTTACCCAAACTGGAAAGAGGCTGATGAATCTGTATTTGTGCAAGGGATTATTGACTGTATCCTTGAAGATGAAAAGGGTCTTGTCCTAATTGATTATAAATCAGATGGCATTACGGACCGATATAAAGGCGGTTTTCAACAAGCTAAACCAATCTTGGAAGATCGATACAGGCTGCAGATTAACTTATACACAAAAGCGATTGAACAAATTTGGAAAAGAAATGTCGCGGAAAGGTACTTGTTTTTCTTTGATGGCGCCAATATTTTGAAATTGGGAAAAGAATAAATCATAAAAAATGACATAGACCATTGATGGTGTATGTCATTTTTTAATTATTCCCCACAATAGGCTGATCAATTAGATTGGTGTCAAGAACATTGGTACCGCTCAAACCGGTATTGGTAACAATGAGTCCACCGGTGTTAAAACCACCAGAGCCGGCAAAGGTTTTCGAGGTGGTTTTCGGGGAGATATACACCGTATCACCAAATTGTACAATTCCTCCACCTACACTAACAATTTGAACTGGACCCAGAATCGCAGGCATCAAAAACATCCTTTTCTTGTTTGTTCTATCTAGGTATTTGTCATAACGTACTATATGCGATTAACTCATGTCTTGTTCATGTCCGTGTGGCAGAAGCTGGCGGATATGCTTTACCCTTGCCTCCATTGATATATGTTTACTGTTTCCTACGTGTAAAATAGATGAGGAGGATATCCCGATGATATCAATATTTTGTACCTTTATTAATGGAATGGGATTGTAGGTTCTAATAGTAAATGGTTCATATATTGGCTGAAAGGGAATGGGTTCAGAGAATACAGGATATGCAGTAAAACTCCCTTCATTCCCATATACAATTTCTGCCTCCCTTTGAACAGCAATGGCGCGAGAAAGTCCGTTAATAATACAGGAGTCACCAAGTTGTATGATGGAGGCGAAAGATGCAACCTTAACGGCAACATTGTCCACAGAAGATGTTCGCTGTAGCATACTTTAGGTCACTTCCGGTGCTAATGGAACAAACGGTCCAATAATTAACGATTCTGCAGGTGTATCAAAGGTAGCTGCCAGTTGGATTGTTTCCGTGTCACCAACTAACACCAGAGAGGAACTTGCTACCCCCGTGATTCTAATCGTTCCGACACAAAGCTCTCGGTTATAGACTTCAAAGTTCATTCTGTTTTCATTCCTTTCACATTTTCAGGGAGATGATTTAAAAAGACATGTACACCGTTTTGAATTTCCTGCTTTAACGCTTCAATGATTAATAGGTCAGTGTCTGTTCCTTGTTCTGAAGAGTGATTTTGGGCTGTTTGAGCTTTTAAATGATAGTCAATCCTATTAGGCAGCTGTTTGGTAATATCCTCTTTTATGAAGGCTAAATAAGAGTCACCAGGTTCCATCCTTAGCTGCTCTTGAGCATCTTCAATTATTTGTGGTAAATCTGTTTCTAAGTATCGATAAATAGCTTCCTCAATTTTCATCGACCTTTGCATTTGAGCTTTTGGAGAAAATGGGGTATTTAGTGAATGATTCTGTACTGCGAAATCCTCGATTCCAGACAGGTCGTTAGGATTTAAGCCAATATTTAATGTCCCTTCAAGTGTCTCGACCTTCAATTGATCAAATTTATATTCAATCCTATCTACATGAATTGCCTGTTTTTGACCTAATTGTTTGAGCTCCTCGGCCATTTTGTTAATGGTTTCTTCCAGGGACGCAATTCTTTTTTCTTGTGCTTGAATACACATCTGCAGCCATTGAAGGTATTGATTCATATCTTGATACATTCTATCACCTCACTATTTACTCCCTTTCAATCCTAGCCTAAGCGATAATAATCGCTAAGTTTTCTTAATTGAATACTATGACGATTCCACAGACTGCATTGCTGTCTATCCAACAGGTGCTTGTAATGGAACGGCAGGTGCTTCAAGTAAACCGCCGGGTTGAGCCGCTCCAAATGGTATTGCTGATGGAGCAGGACCCGTAAATCCTCCCGTATTGTATAAATAAGCTTGGGGTTTAATGATTCCCGCGCTGCCAATTTGCAGAACAGAGGAATTGGTTATACCGCCAATTTTGATAAAATTAATTTGAATGGACTGCTGAATATAAAAATTCATGTTAGACCACCTATTTATTACATATTCAGAAGATTGGCTGAATCTATGACATCCGGATCATTAACATTGGTATTACTTACATTATTTCGGACATTTAAACTTTCACCTGTATTAAAGGAACCCGCTCCAGAGAATGTTTTCGCGTTAGAAAAAGGCATAATTTTGTAGACATCGCCAATATGGAAAACAGAGCTGTTTCCTAGAGAAATGACCTGTGCAACCCCAACAATTGCTGGCATAAACAACACCCTTTTATAGTTATATAGCTTTAGATATCGATAACTTTCTAGCACAAGAGCACAGTGACGTGTAAGGACGATATTACTTTTTTATTATCTTATGACTGGGCGAATGTAATGTGAATCATTCGCCCAAATTATGTTTGTTCTAGTTTCAATTAACCAAAACGTAACAAATCAATTGAATTTGAAGGAGAATTTAGCATTGGAAGTACATTCTTCGTAATTTTACAGTTCCTATGGTATGATAGTTTCGATATAAATTGAAATACATAAGGAGGCGTTTTAGTGATTCACGCACATATTACGGCATGGGTTTTAGCATTAATTTTATTTTTTGTTGCACTTTCATTAATTAAAAGTGGAAAAGCAAAGGGAGCTAAAATTGTTCAAATGATTTTACGAGTCCTATACTTGCTTATTTTAGCCACAGGTATAGGACTTCTTTTTAAAGTGTACACGATTGATGTTTGGTATATTTTAAAAGCAGTCGTCGGACTATGGATTCTTGCACTATTTGAAATGATTCTTGGACGTGTTGCGAGTAACAGAAATACTTCGACTTTTTGGATTCAGTTTGTTGTCGCTTGGTTACTTGTTTTATATTTAGGCTTCATTAAATTGCCAATGTCTTTTTTACATCCGTAACATATATTTATCAACAGGGCTGCCCAAGAATCTGGGCAGCTCTTTAATTTTAAAAGATAAGAAAAAATAAAGTTTTTGACTTTGAGAATTGTCCAGCTCCAGTGCCCAGCGGCTAGTGTACTTCGCTCTTTTCCCTACGATAAGTCAACATCGGATCGCTAACGCTCTCCGTGTTTCCTTTATCTCAGTCAAAGCGCTCCAGTCCATACGCCGCTAAACGGGCGCTTCCGCTTTTTTTATTTAGAATGAAAACAAGCGTGACATTACAAGTCATTGGTTTTAATATTAAGATTAAGAGAGGGGAGAGGATATGATTGCTCGTTAAAGTGTTTGCTAATCTCCGGCAAATTTGTGGAGGGGTAACGGTAGAAGTTCAGCCTGATGGGAATCGAGTAATCGATGTTTTAGATAAAATGGTAGAAATGTTTCCTGATTTACAAGCTGAGATTTTTACAGTTGAAAAAGAATTGCTTCCATTTGTTCATGTTTACGTTAACGGTAGAAATATTATTCACCTAAACGATCTTCACACAGAAGTAAATGAAAGGGATCAATTTGCCCTTTTCCCTCCCGTTGCGGGTGGATAATATGGCTATAAAAGATTTAGAATTTCGTGGTATTAGTAGAGAACATCTAGGCATGTATTTTCTAGAACTTGGGGCAAAACAAGTGACAAATTCGTTTCCTTATATTTATGCAGCCGAAGGATGGAGCGGTCAAATATTATCGGAAGAAGTGATTTCATTTACTGCCATTTTTAAAGTGAATGCAGTTATGGTTCGCTTTATTGCAGATGATGTGGATGCTCTGACACTACTCGTAAAGAATTATCGTTATAAAACAACTCGAATTGGTGGTTAATAAGAAATGAGCGAAGGCCACTAGCCGCTGGGCACTGGAGCTAGACAATTCTCCAAGTCAAACCTTATAAATTCTTATATAATAAAATGAAAAGGCATCTGCGAACATTTGCAAATGCCTTTTTCCTATTATACTAATTGGTTTTCGGAATCAATGATAATGCCTAATTCACGAAGTTTTTGTTCTGGTACTAAGCCATCTTTCCAACCACGGACTTGATAGTATTCTTCGAGCATGATATCCATCCGGCTCACATATCCAGCACTGTTTCCAGAAGCAGGTTCCTCTGTAAACCGTTTTGGAAGGAAATCATCCTCACGTTTATTGAAGCCAGCAAGATTATTGTAATAACGCTCAAGATTATAAATTCTTTCCCCAGCTTTCATAACATCATCGGCGGTCATTGGGATGCCGGTCATACCACTATACTGCTCAGCATAGTGCTCTGCATTTTCCGAGAAAGAAGAGAACTTACAAATATTCATAGAATCTGAGAAGGCCAGCATATCTTGGAATATTTTTAAAAGTTCACCCTTACCTTCCGGTTTGAGTCGGTCTGTTGGTTCTGGGATACCAGCAATTTCACTGGCTACAGTATAGCCGCGTAAGTGACAGGCACCGCGGTTACTTGTTGCATACCCAAGTCCAATCCCTTGAATACCGCGTGGGTCATAGGCGGGGATGGACTGTCCCTTGACGGACATGGATAGTTCTGGTGCACTCCAAGATGCCGTTGCTCGTGCAGGACCTTCAGCAAGAATACCGCCAAAGCCTTCACGGTAAGCAATTTTTCTAGTTAATTCAATCATGGAATCAGCATCGCCCCAGATCAACTCTTCTGAAATAATCCCTTTTTCATAGGCTTCCATTGTGACGGAGAAGCAATGACCTAGCTCAATGGTATCAAGACCGTATTCATTGCAGCGGTCAATCATATATGAAATGGCTTCAGCATCACTCAAAAGACAGTTAGAGCCAAGTGACCATGCTGATTCAAATTCAATACTTTCGACGCGAGTCTTATATTTGCCATCTTTAACCTCAACTTCAATTTTACAACCGACCGGACAGGCATGACAGGTGTTATTGGCAACACGTAAATGTGTATTAACGTATTCACCACTATGTTTCTCAGCTTCGTCCCAATGTGTTAACTGTGAGTTTTTCGTTGGCAGTGCTCCTACTTCATTGATTAGGTTCGTTAACACGTTTGTTCCATAAACGGATAATCCGCCTTTATTTGGTGCTGTTAAACCGCCGTCTAGAATGGCTTTAACTGCCTTTTTGTTAGCTTCTTTATATTCTGCGTCTAATTTAGGCACTGGCATATTTCCTTTTTGGGCTGCCTTAATGACAATTGCTTTTAATTTTTTATAGCCAGCAACAGCTGCTGTCCCGCCTCGACCTGCTGCACGGTCATGTTCATTTATAAATGAAGCGAAACGAACCGTGTTTTCGCCGGCCTGCCCAATCGCCATGACGCTTAGGTCTTGTTCACCGTATTGATCTTTCATTGCTTTAATAAATGCTCTTGTACTTGTACCCCACAAGTTTGAAGCATCACGGAGCTCAGCTTTGCCGTCTTCAATATATAGATACACAGGCTTATCAGATTTCCCTGAGAAAATAAGATTGTCTATGCCTGCCCATTTTAAACGAGCAGCAGTCCATCCGCCAATGTGAGAATCCGTAACGGTTCCTGTGAGTGGGGATTTTGTCACTACGCAGAGACGACCACTCATTGAAGAACGTGTACCGGTAACTGGACCAGTCATAAAACATAAAATGTTATCAGCAGATAATGGCTCGACTTCAGGTCCATTATCTAGTACATATTTGACACCAAGACCACGGCCGCCAATGTACTTTTTGGCATCTTCCTCATTAATGCCCCTGTAATCCACAGTTCCATTTGTTAAATCAACCAACACTTCCTTATTTTTAAAACCGCCAATATTCAAAGATATCCCCTCTTTCGTAGTATCTTTAATATCTAAATCTCTTATTTTCTTAATTAAAAGCAGAGATTTCCAAAAAAGTTCTTTTAACCCAATATTTATTATTATACACAATTTATAATATTTTTAAAATTAAAACTTCAATCAAGAATAGGGAAAAATAGTTTGGTAAAATAAGATAAAGAAACTAATTCCTTGCAAAAAATTGGGGCAGAATTTGAAAAATAGAAAAGAGGAGTCTAATGAGTGATTTAGAACGATATTCAAGACAAATCCTTATTAAGAAGATTGGTAAAGTAGGTCAATTAAATATAATGAAGAGTCGTGTCGTTATCGTTGGGGCAGGGGCATTAGGGACGGTGATTGCTAACCATCTTGTCCGGTCAGGCGTTGGGTATGTAAGGCTGATTGATAGGGACCTAGTTGAGCTATCAAATTTGCAAAGACAGACGCTTTATGATGAAGAAGATGCCAAATTAAACCTTCCAAAGGTCGTTGCTGCACAAAATAGACTAAATAAAATAAATTCTACTGTTATGGTGGAAGCCGTGATTGCCGATTTGAATCTTGAAAATGCTGAAGAATTATTATCAGGCTTTGATGTCATTGTCGATGGCACGGATAATTTTCTGACAAGGTTTTTAATTAATGATGTGGCCGTTAAGTATAATATCCCATGGGTACATGGAGCTGCAGTAAGTTCACGGGGAATGTTTGCTGTTATCAAACCTGGGATAACACCTTGTTATCGCTGTCTTTTTCCACATGTCCCATCAAATAATGGCGAGACATGTGACACAATTGGCGTCTTATCACCCTTAACGGATATTATCGGATCCTTCCAGGCTATGGAAACCATTAAACTATTAATTGATGACCCAGAGGTTACTCCTAATTTGGAACAAATTGATATTTGGAATCATACATCAATGCAAATGGATATTTCACAGGGGAGAAATCCTAATTGTCCAACTTGTGCAATGAGGCAATATGATTTTCTTGATCGTACTTCCGAGCATCAGGCGGCATATACAACCCTATGCGGCCGTGAAACTGTTCAAATTAATCCAAGGCAAAATGGTGAGTTGGATTTAAAAAGAACAGCAAAGAATCTAAAGAAAAGCGGAAAAATCTCAGGGAACGAGTTTTTACTCCGCTTTTCACCAACAGAGGACGTGGACTTATCTATTACTGTATTTAAGGATGGCCGCGTTCTTATCCATGGTATTAATGATATCGTAAAGGCAAAAATAATCTATTCAAAATACATGGGCAGTTAATTTGTTACAAATGAGAAAAGCGGGGACATACCCCGCTTTTCTCATGAAATCATTTTTTCAATTACCAGGCGTTTGCCGGTGTTTAATGTGAATTCAAACCGGTCATTGACCTTTTCATAATAACAAAAATGATGCTGCACATTACATATTTGCTCTTGATTATCAAATACCATAAAATTCACCCCATCTTTCCGATGTTCATCGGATAGGAAGGATAAATGGTTATAACAATAAATACAATCGTAAATGGAAAAGTTTAATGAGTTTAAGGTTGTGACAAATTGGAAAAAGGCATCGTCATTAATTCCATCTAAAAGTCTTTCGAGTGAGTAGATTAAATGCTTCCTCATTCTAATAGTATCGTGGTCTCGAAGCATAATGACTTCTTTCCCACAATAAATTTTCCCTGATTCATTCAATATTCCTTTTTTCCAACGGTTTAACCGAAAAATTTCTATTTCTTGATGAATAAAATCATCTAACATCGCAGCTTCTTCCGACTCCTCATCGAAAAATATCCACTGATTGTTTATTTGTTCCACTGTTCCTTCGTTGTAGGCTCTTTGTTGGAAATCATATAGCTTTAATCGTTGTTGTCTATTCATCATTAACCTCCGTACACAGGTGCTTTCATCTTTCTTTTTAGACATCTTCCTGTCATTTTATAACTTGGTTATTTTTAAAAAATAAGTATAAAAATTCATTACTAAGAAAAATAACCTGCAAACATGCACTTTAGTAATTCAGATGTAGGACAATTAACCATTTTATCTGGGCTGAATACAATAGAGCATGAAATACATGTCAGTATTTTTTAATTGTAAGGGAGTGATTGGAGAATGTGCGGAATCACAGGATGGGTTGATTTTGAGAAGGCAATAAAAAATGAAACAGAAACCCTTAAAAAAATGGTGAAAACATTGGGAAAAAGAGGCCCTGATGAAACTAACATCTGGCAAACTACACATGCTGGCTTTGGTCATAAGCGGCTGATTGTTGTCGACCCTGAGGGTGGGAGACAGCCGATGACCAAACATAAAGAGGGTTCTGATTACACAATTTGTTACAATGGCGAATTATATAATACGGAAGATATTCGCAAAATTCTCCTTACTAAAGGATATTCTTTTAAAGGTCATTCTGATACAGAAATACTGTTATCTGCCTATATAGAATGGGCGGAAGAGTGCGTAAATTATTTAAATGGTATTTATGCATTCGCGATTTGGGATTCAAAAAGAGAACAACTCTTTATTGGACGAGACCGACTTGGGGTAAAACCGTTATTTTTCACAGAACATAAAAAAGGTCTTATTTTTGCCTCGGAAATCAAGGCAATCCTTGCCCATCCAGAAATCAAGACAGAAATTGACCAAAATGGGCTTTCAGAAATCTTTGGGGCTGGTCCCTCACGGTCACCCGGGTCAGGTATCTTTAAAGGATTGAAAGAACTTAGACCTGCACATGCATTAACGTTTTCCAAAAATGGCTTGAAAATTTGGCGCTATTGGAATGTGAAAAGCGAGGAACATAAAGAGAGTGTCGAAGAAACAGCAGAAAAAGTTCGTTATTTGGTGACGGATGCAGTAACAAGGCAGCTTGTTTCCGATGTCCCATTATGTACATTCTTATCAGGCGGACTCGATTCAAGTATCATTACAGCTATTGCGTCAAATGGTTCTATAGAACAGGGTAAAGGGCAGCTGCATACTTATTCGATTGATTATGAGGGAAATGACCAATATTTTTCCTCGAATGAATTCCAGCCGGATGCTGATGGGAAATTCATTCAAATGATGACGGATAAATTTACTACTAAACACCATAACAAGACAATCTCGCAAGCACAATTAGTAAATGATTTGATAGAAGCCACGCATGTCCGTGATTTTCCTGGGATGGCAGACGTTGATTCCTCGTTACTTTGGTTTTGCAAGGAAATCAAAAAGGACTTTGTTGTTAGTCTATCAGGGGAATGTGCGGATGAAATTTTCGGGGGATATCCATGGTTCCATCGTAAACAAGATTTAGAGAGGCCTGGCTTTCCATGGATGCGTTCTGTTAATGAACGGCAAAATTTATTGAAACCATATTGGCAGGATAAATTAAAATTGAATGAATATTGTCTGGAACAGTATCGTCAGGCCATTGCTGAAACCCCAAAATTGGATGGTGAGAGTCTTGAAGAAGCAAAGCGGAGAGAATTATTTTATATTAATATGACCTGGTTCATGACCACATTGCTTGATCGAAAAGATCGAATGAGTATGGGAGCAAGCCTGGAGGTCAGAGTTCCATTTGCAGATCATCGCCTTGTGGAATATGTATGGAATATCCCATGGGAAATGAAAATGTATCGAGGCAGGGAAAAAGGAATTCTTCGGAAAGCCTTTGAGGGAATTCTTCCAGAAGAGGTTCTTTACAGAAAAAAGAGCCCGTATCCCAAAACACATAATCCTGAGTATACATTGGCTATTCAAAAGTGGATGAGGACTATTTTGCAAGATAAAACTTCGATATTGCATGAGCTTTTTCAAAAAGAACAGATAGAAAATATTGTTGAGTCTGGGGGGGCCTCCTTCCAAGAACCATGGTTTGGCCAACTGATGACGGGTCCACAATTATTGGCCTACCTTGTGCAGCTTCACACATGGTATAAGGATTACAATATTAATATCGTTAATTAGATAGAGGAAAGATAATTTTTCAAAAAGTATCAGTTAAATTTGGAATAAAAACTTGATTCGATTAAAATGAGTATTGGAAGAGGGATCCTACCTTCTTCCTTTTTTAGAGGAGGACAAGTAATGAAAAAAATGATGCTCATGTTAATTACGTTTTTATTATTTTCATCTCTTCCTGCCCATGCAGCTGTAAAAAAAGAAAACCGGCTGTGGCAGGATGAATCTGTTTATTCCATTATGGTAGACCGCTTTAACAACGGGGATTTAAAAAATGATGTGGATGTGAATGCCCAAGATCCGTTAATGTATAATGGCGGTGATTTTCAAGGCATAATTGACAAATTAGATTACATACATGAAATGGGATTCACGACAATTCGTTTAACCCCTATTTTTGACAACGTAAAAAATGGCTACCATGGGTACTGGGTGAATGATTTTTATAAGACAGACGAGCATTTTGGCTCCCTCAAGACCTTTCAAAAACTTGTAAACGAAGCACATAAGCGGAAGATGCTGGTTATCGTTGATTTTATAACAAATAACACAGCGGCGAGCCATCCATGGGTAAATGATTCTAGTAAACAAAACTGGTTTCATCCAAAACAAGACATTAACGATTGGAGTAACCCGCAACAGCTTGAGAATGGCTGGGTTGATGGTTTGCCAGACCTAAATCAGGACAATCCTGAAGTGAAAAAGTACTTAATTGATGCCGCAAAATGGTGGATTAACAAGACGGATGTGGATGGATATAGCCTTCCAGAAGTCAATCATGTTCCAGTAAGCTTTTGGCATGATTTTTCAAATGCAGTAAAGAAGGTAAAGAAGAACTTCTTCCTAATTGGCGTTCCATCTGAACAATCAGCAATTGATTTAAATGAATATCAAGGTGCCGGAATTGACAGCTTATTTGATTATGACTACAGTAATCAATTAAGAAAGGCCTTTGCTACAACAAACCAATCATTCAATACACTTGATTCTTCTGCAAGTAACGGGAAAAATTCTGGAAAAATGGCGACTTTTTTGGATAATGAGGATTCATTGAGATTTACGAATGATATCGTGGACAAAAGACAGTTCCCAGGTTCCCGTTGGAAAACGGCATTGACTTATCTTTATACGACCCCAGGAATTCCGATCGTTTATTATGGATCTGAAATTGCCTTAATAGGCGGAGAGATTCCAGATAATCGCCGGCAAATGAACTTCCGAACGGAAAAAGAATTAATTGACTATATTACCAAGCTTTCTGAATTAAGAAACAAGCTTCCTTCTGTAACAAGAGGAACGATGGAAATGTTATATGACAAAGATGGAATGGTCGTTTATAAACGTATTTATAATGAGGAAACATCGGTCATTGCGATAAACAATTCGACAAAGTCACAAAAAGTGATTTTAACGTACAAACAATTAGCGGGTGACAAGGAACTTCGTGGCTTACTAGCAGGAGATCTCGTTCGAAGTCGAAATCATCAATACATTCTCATCATCGACCGAGATAATTCCGAAATATATGTACTAGCAGATAAAAGCGGCATTAAGGTTTCATATATTGTCTCATTAATTGCGGTGATTATATTGGCAGTTATTTTCCTTTTTCTCATTATCAAAAGAGGAAAAAATAATAAAGTTGAGTAAAACGCATCGGCGGGAAAATCCGCCGATGCGTTTTACTATCCATTAACGATTGTTCCACCATTAACGTGAAGAATCTGTCCGCTCACAAAAGAAGAGTCTTCTGAGGCTAGATAAACGTAGCTAGGAGCAAGTTCATGAGGCTGCCCTGCTCGTCCCATTGGGGTAGTAGACCCAAAAGTCGCTACTTGATCCGCTGTAAAAGTAGATGGAATCAGTGGAGTCCAAATCGGTCCAGGAGCGACACCATTCACACGTATTCCTTGTTGAGCAAGAGATTTTGCTAGTGAACGGGTAAATGAGACAATCGCTCCCTTTGTAGCTGAATAATCCAATAATTGTTCATTGCCTTCGTACGCGGTAATTGAAGCAGTATTAATAATAGAGGCACCCTTCTTTAAATAGGGCAAAGCCATTTTTGCCATATAAAAGTAAGAGAAAATATTTGTCCGAAACGTTTTTTCCAGCTGTGCGGATGTAATATTCAACAGGCTTTGCTGCGGATGCTGTTCTGCTGCATTGTTGACAAGAATATCAAGTTTCTGTAATTGATCGATGGTTTTATTAACAACCTCCTTACAAAAATCTTCATTTCCAACATCTCCTGAAAACAGGAGGCAGCGGCGACCCTCAGCTTCGATTTTCTGCTTTGTTTCTTCAGCATCCTGATGCTCTTCTAAATATACAATTGCAATATCAGCACCTTCTTTGGCAAAATAAATAGCAACTGATTTACCGATACCACTATCACCACCAGTAATAATGGCTGTTTTGCCGTTTAATTTTCCTCCTGGTTTATAATTAGGGTTAACTGAAATTGGAAGAGGATTCATTTCACTTTCTACTCCAGGCTGATGGTTCTGTTGCTGAGGTGGATACATGTTTTTTTGTTGCTTTTGGTGACTACTCATCTACTTAACCTCCATTTGTTTAATCAATGTTAGTGTTAGATAAATGAGTCAAATTATGAAAACAATAAAAAAGGTATAAGGAACTGCCTTATACCTAACATTACTCGTCTTATTGGTTGTAAGTGCGGCTTTTATCGATAATTTAGAAATTGAACATCAATGCTTAGATCGGCTTCACGCACTAAGGAAATAATTTTTTGCAGGTCATCCCTGCTTTTACCAGTAACGCGGACTTGATCGTCTTGGACTTGAGTTTTTACTTTTACCCCGCTATTTTTAATTATGGTATTAATTTTTTTGGCATTTTCTTTATCAATGCCTTGGACAAGCTTTGCTTTTTGACGAACGGTGCCTCCGGATGCTTTTTCTATTTTTCCGTAATCGAGATTTTTAACGGGTACCCCTCTTTTTATTAATTTACTAAACAATACATCCTTCAATTGATCCATTTTATATTCATCATCAGACACGAGGACAAGTTCTTCTTTATCGAGCGATACTTCACTTTTGCTTCCTTTAAAATCGTAGCGCGTCCCAATTTCCTTCATAGTGGCAGTAATCGCATTTGTAACTTCAGAAAATTCTACTTTGGATACAATATCAAATGAGCTGTCTTTGGACATATATTTACCCTCCATTATTTAAGAACTCCAAAATCCCCATATTTGAAGTTTCACTTTATCCCGTATTAACGGGCAGTAAGCCCCATATTTCTATGTCTAGAATAGCATAGGAATGTAAGTGGGGCCAACTGCCCGTAAATCCCCGATTGGTTCAACTAACAAACATGGAGAAGGACACCCCATATTTGAAGTTTCACTTTATGGCTATATTATAGTAAAATATAGCAGTTCGAACAACCTTTAGGAAAAATCTCCGAGGAAAGAAAAGAGGAGTTATATTATGTCTTTAAATGAACTTATCGGTCAATCAACCACCTTAACTGTTGCCCGAAAGGCTGAGTTTGGCTATTTTTTAACGGATGGTAATGAGGATGTATTGCTGCATATAAATCAAGCACTACAAGAACTTGCAGAAGGTGATGAAGTCGAGGTATTTTTATATGTGGATTCAGAGGGGAGAATCTCTGCCTCGATGACTATTCCGGACATTTCAGTAGACCGTTATGCCTGGGTCAAGGTTACCGATACCCATCCGAAAATTGGTGTTTTTTTAAACATTGGCCTGCCTAAAGATATTTTATTAGGCGCCGATGATCTCCCTGCCCATCATTCCGTCTGGCCGAATGTGGGAGATTTAGTCTATGTAACGCTAAGATTGAATCGAAACTTTCTACTTTACGCAAGACTGGCAAGTGATCAAGTTATTCAATCGATATCAGTCAAAGCGACAAGAAAAGATTTTAACAAAAATGTACAGGGACATATTTACCGGACCGCCAAAGTGGGAAGCTGGATTTACACAATTGAAGGATTTAAGGGATTTATTCATGAATCCCAGCGTCAAGAAGAGCCTCGCTTAGGCGAGAAAGTGGAAGGACGAATTATTGACATTAAAGAAGATGGAACGATAAATGTATCATTGCTCGCTCGGAAAGAAGAATCTCAAGATATGGATTCAGCCAAAATTTATGAATACTTAATGAGCAGAAATGGTGCAATGCCATATAGTGATAAAAGTATGCCGGAGGAGATTGAGGAACGTTTTGGACTAAGCAAGGGGGCTTTTAAGCGCGCATTAGGAAAGCTAATGAAGGAAGGAAAGGCTTACCAAGAAGGCAGCTGGACCTATGCAAAAAAAGATTAACAATTTTTCTACATACTCTTTTTCAAAATGACAGACAATAACGAAGGAAGGAATTTTGAAAGGGGTAAGAATATGCCACACACTTCTGATAATGATAAAAAAGCACAAGACAATAATGCTTTAAGGCATGAAAAAAATATGATGCGCGAAAAAAATCGCCAGGCAGGTAAAAATCAATTCTCAAAGAAAACAGACCATAAATAAAAAATGAGTGGGGTTATACCCCGCTCATTTGACCTTCTAACGCAAATTCTTTATTTATGGCAATTGATTTAAAAAGAAAATAGAAATAGTACCCGGACCTGTATGGGCTCCAATAACTGAACCAATCGAAGAAATATATATTTCTTTAGGATGAAATTCATCATTGATCATTGCTTTTACTTCAAGAGCAGTTTCTTCATTATCAGCATGACTAATTCCAATTACTTGCTCCTGCATCTGAGAGCCTCGTTCGTTCATGATTTCAAGAATGCGGCGAAATACCTTCTTTTTCCCTCTTATTTTTTCAATCGGAACAAGTTTTCCATCTTCCATATTTAAAATTGGCTTAATATTTAATATTCCACCCAAAAATGCAGAAGCTTTAGACACTCTTCCACCTTTTGCAAGATAATCTAAATCCTCCACCGTAAAGATATGCTCCATGTGCTGACTTCTAAACTTTACATCTTCTAGTATCATTTCTTTTGTCACATTGTTTGAAGCAAGCCTTGCTGCCTCTTGAACAATAAGTCCAACTCCAAGCGATGCACATTTTGTATCAACAATCGTTAATTGAAAGTTTGGATATTTTTCCTTCACTTGGTCAAGAATCATAACAGCGGTGGAATATGTTCCTGATAACTCTGAAGAAAAGGCAATATAGATACCTTCTTCATTTTTTTTAGCCATTTCTGTAAAAACTTCCTCTAATAATAGAGGAGATATTTGTGATGTTTTTGGAATAATTCCGTTGCGTATGGCATCATAAACCATCTTGGGATCGATTGTTTTAACATCTTCATATTCGTGGTCATTAAGTTGGACTTTCAAAGGAAATAATACTACATTATTTTCTTCATAAAAACTTTTGGGTAAATCGCATGCACTGTCAGCGAGTAATTTTACCGGCAAGAAGTTCACCTGCTTTCACATCAAGTTAGTTTTAGTTTATCGGTTTCGATTCTAAAATACAATTACCTAATTGGAGTAATTCGAAAGGACATGTCATGAAAAATGGAGGAGGAAATTTTATGCTTTGGGTCCAAACAAAAAAAACAAGCATAGTCATTTTAGGTGCTTTATTAAATGCGCTATCAATGAACTTATTTTTAATACCAGCGAATGTCTATTCGAGCGGTTTTACTGGTGTTGCCCAATTACTTTCAAAGGTACTAAGTGATTATACTCCAATCACAATATCTATGGGTTTATTATTACTTTTATTAAATATTCCAGTTGCCATTCTTGGTTGGACAAAGGTTGGAAAATCTTTTACAGTGTACAGTTTCTTGAGTGTTGTTCTATCATCTTTTTTCCTCGCGATCATCCCAATCAAACAAGTTTCACATGATATTTTACTAAATGCAGTCTTTGGAGGTGTGATTCAAGCGGTTGGTGTAGGGATTACGTTAAAATGGGGGGCTTCTACAGGCGGGGTAGATATTATTGCAATGGTTTTATCAAGAATGAAGGACAAACCTGTTGGGCCCTATATGTTTATCATAAATGGAATTATTATTATTACTGCGGGTTTTCTTTTTGGCTGGGAAAAGGCGCTCTATACACTTGTTACTTTATACACCTCAACAAGAGTAATTGATGCCATTCATACGAGACATGCAAAACTGACAGCAATGATTATTACGAAAAAGGCAGATGAGCTTAAAAAAGCGATCCATGCATCCCTTGTTAGAGGAATCACCATGTTACCCGCTAAAGGGGCGTTTTCGAATGAGACAAGGGACATGCTAATGATTGTGATCACTCGCTATGAGCTTTATGATTTAGAAAGAATTATCAAGGAAGTAGATCCCAATGCCTTTACCAACATCATTCAAACAACAGGAGTCTATGGATTTTTCCGCAAAGAATAGAGCCGGATTATCTACTGCATGCACCTACTTTATGGTGTCAGGCACCATTACCATTATTTGAAAAGCGGAAACGCCTTGTTTAGGCGTTTCCGCTTTTCTTTGTGCAGCTATTGAAGCTGATCAAGCTCTTGTTGCATTTGTTGGAGCTGGGCTTGCTCTGCTATCGTCGAGTTTGCAAATGCAGAACTTAGTGAGTTCTTTGCCTTCACGACGGCAGAATCTTTTTCAGCAGGGTTGGCTGACTTAGCCATTTCAACAAATCGTCTGGCTTCTTGGAACAATTGGTTACCCATTTTATATTCCTCCAAGCGAGGATTCATGCACATTGGCTAACTTCTGAGCTTCCGCTTCAGCGTAGGTCATGTGATAGGGAATACGTTCAGCATGTTTGCTAACAGTATCCACTCCTTGCTGGACAAAGCGTTTTGATTTGTTTCGTTTACCCATTCGAATCCCTCCAATATGCTCATAGCTACTATTTGAAACAGCACCGCTGCCTCAAAAATAGTATGCTCCATATTTGATCTGTTCATTTAGGTAAACAATGGCGAACGTAATTAACTTTGATTACATTTTAGCTCCATTGCAAACGTGCACACTCACTTTATAATTTTAACAAATCTGCCAAATATTCACCGACACCGTTTTCTTCGTTGCTTAGGGTGACCTCATTGGCAATATTTTTCACTTGGTCAATGGCATTTCCCATGGCGATCCCATGCCCGGCATAGTCAAGCATTTCAAGGTCATTGTCCTCATCGCCAAACGCCACGATTCGCTCAGCAGGGATATTATAATAATCAGCAACTTTTTTCAATCCTATCGCTTTATGTAACCCGCTCTTAATGATCTCAATGACATGCCAGGGTGCAGCCCAGCTGCGTTGTTCAATAACTTCGGCATGAACTTCAGATAAGTGGTCACGAATCTTTGTCAGCTGGTCTTCCTCAGTATGGATTAACAAACTCGTCGGTGAATCTGTTAAATAGTTAGCTAAATCGCCAGTCGTAATTCTAGGTTTTCCTAAACCAAAAATATCCAATAATTTTTCATCATGGTAATGAAAATAAACGTCATCCATGACTTCAGCGATAATGTTATGAAATTGAAAATCCCGGCATGCTTCCACAATGTCTTTTGCAACCTTGACATCAAGGGGCTCATGATAAAATCCCCAACTGTGATTTCGAGGGTGATGGGTAAACGCTCCGTTAAAATTAACAATTGGCGTGTCCAATTCCAACTCGCGGTAATACATTTCGCTGGAACGATAAGGTCTACCAGTTGCAATCATGACGATATGTCCTTCAGACTTTGCTTTTTGGATAATCTCTTTATTTCTGATGGAGATAGTTTTATCATCTTTTAATAATGTTCCATCTAAATCTAATGCGATTAAATGTTTCTCAGCCATATGGACTCCTTCTAGTTTAAATTTTTTTCATAATAATACATTGCCTTAGGAAAAATTTTGTCAACATGGTACACTAGGTTTATGACCATTTATGGAAATTTTCATTTCTATAGTTACTATGGTAACAAGTTTATATCTAAACTGTAAAAAAATTCACACCAGAAGCAATAAAAAAACTATATACTATTTATTGACTCAAAAGAATAGTTAGATTGGTCACATACCAAAATATAGTATTACCAGTGATAATATTAACCTCAAGTCGACCAGAAAGGTTGGCGTGTTAGAATATCATAAAAAAGGAGTGAAGTACAAATGAATGAGGAATTAAAAGATAATATTATGGGTGCATTAGAGTTAGTCATTGACCCTGAGATTGGGATTGATATTGTTAATTTAGGCTTAGTCTATGATGTTGACATGAATGATGAAGGTGTAGTATTCATTACTATGACTTTAACAGCAATGGGATGCCCGCTTGCTGGAACAATTGTTGACCAAGTAAAGCGGGCCCTGGCAGATATTCCGGAAGTTAACGATACCGATGTTAATATTGTTTGGAATCCGCCTTGGAACAAGGAAATGATGTCACGTTATGCGAAAATTGCTTTAGGAATTCGCTGAGTAACAATAAACAAAAAAGAATAAGTCTATATTGACCAATCAATAACATATAATGTAATCACTATTTCTTAAAAACAGCAGTGTTTCTGCTGTTTTTTTTTTGGACTGTAATAATTTAGACATATATACCTCCCAGTCTGTGAGGTAGTTCACTTTTTTCAAACATTAACACCTTTATAATACAGATTATTAAGGCTGTTGAAGTTTGAGATAGCTATCTGGGAGGCGTTTCAATTGTCTTTTAACCGAGATTTTAATAAAGATCCATTTATTGTTATATGGGAGCTTACACGTGCTTGCCAATTCAAATTAATACTGTCATTTCTAGGTATAACTACGAGTATCTTGATGAAATGGCTAAAATGGTTGAAGACCTCGATTGTGTACTTTGGAGCGTCTTTTTCCTTGTTCCAACGGGAAGGGGACAAGTTACGGATATGATTTCTCCAGTGGAACATGAAAAAGTCTTACGCTGGCTTTATGACCTTAGTAAACAGGTTTCCTTCGATATTAAAACAACAGAAGCGATGCATTACCGACGTGTGGTCATTCAGCAAAAAATGCGTGAAGCAAAGTCTCACACTGATGAAATAGATTATTTAAATGCTTTAACTGAAAAAGGCTTGACTGGTTCAATTGATGGGTTAGGACGTGCCCCTAAAGGTGTGAATGACGGTAATGGCTTTGTATTCATCTCCCATATTGGCGATGTATATCCAAGTGGCCTTTTACCAGTAAAAGCAGGGAATGTCCGCGAAACACCACTAGCAGAAATTTATCGTGAATCGCCTATTTTCAAGGCGTTAAGAAATCCCGATGAATTTAAGGGCAAATGCGGTGTATGTGAGTTCCGTTATGTTTGTGGCGGTTCACGGTCGAGAGCCTATGCGATGACAGGCGATTACCTTGAAAGTGAGCCATTCTGTGTGTATGTTCCTAAAGCACTGAAAGAAAAGCAGGAACAAAAATAAATGAATACACGTTTAAGGCTGCCTCATAAACTAGGGAGACAGCCTTGTGAATAGAATAAATGGTCTGTGAAGTTCACATTCTATTCGATATTGCAGTACACAGCAGAGCAATTCTCACAGCCAATTTCATCCTTTAAGTATTGCAAATTTAAAATAGAAATTTTTCCTTTTTTTACTGAAATAATTTTATCTTTCTTTAACTCGCTAAGGATGCGATTCGTACTTTCACGTGAGGTGCCACAGAAATTTGCTAGTTCTTGATTTGTTAAGGGAAGATCAATTAATATTTCACCGTCTTTTTGGGCAATCCCATAGCTATTTGACATCCGAATGAGTGTTGAAAATAAGGCGCCCCGTTTCCCATTTAAGACAAGATCGCGAAATTTTGTTTGCGTTTTACGAAAATGATCACTCATCCATTTCATAAACTCAAACGCCAGCTTACTATTTTGGAAGATTTCACGCTCAAGTAAATCTTTGTTAATCGCTACAATTTCACCTTCTTCCAGTACTTTTGCACTAAATAAATATCTGGGATTATCGGTGAAAAGTGTTAATTCTCCACAAATATCGTTTGCACCGCAAATTCTAAGCGAAAGTTCACGACCATCTGATGTTATTTTACTAATTTGAATTTTTCCAGAAAGAATAATGTAAAGGTCTTCGGCGACCATTCCTTCCTGAAATAAAAAACTTCCTCTTTCACTTTTAAATTTCTTGTCTGCAAAACTAAGCAATTCTTTTATTTCAATGGAATGAGTTGGTTTCATTGTTGTTGTCATCGGATTCACCTCTAGGTCATTTAATAAATGAGTCAGATATTCCCCAAAGTAAGGTTTCGTTATTATCATTTTAGCGTAAGACTTGATAATAAAACGGGTAAACAATGACAATATAGTGAAAACGTAGGTAGTTTTAAAATAAATTATTCATATTAAATCTAAAAAAAGAACGCAATAAAATGGAATGTTGATGTTCAGTAACAATCGTTTCTTCTTACCAAACATCTGTTAAGATTAGAAATATATTAAAATGAATATAAAAGTGAATAAAGTAACAGTCTTTTCTATAAAACCCTGTTACACTTATAATAAATCGCTTTTTTACGATAATGGAGTTGATATTAATGGAAAAAACCATTATTAAAGATAAATTAAATAGACCCTTACATGACTTAAGAATTTCAGTTATTGATCGTTGTAATTTTCGCTGTCAGTACTGTATGCCTGCTGATCAATTCGGCCCAGACTTTGAGTTTCTTCCAAGAAGTGCCTTGCTGACATATGAAGAAATTGAACGCCTAGGGAAAATATTTGTCAGCTTTGGTGTAGAAAAAATTCGCTTAACTGGTGGGGAGCCCCTTCTTCGTAAAGATATACCCATTCTTGTTAAAAAGCTGTCAGCTATTGAAGGACTAACTGATCTTGGATTAACAACAAATGGTGTGCTGCTGCCGAAATTAGCAAAGGATTTAAAAGAGGCAGGGCTCAAAAGAGTAAATGTTAGCCTTGATACATTAAATGATGAATTGTTTGGACAAATAAATGGACGTGGTGTTGGAACAGGACCTGTCTTGGATGGTATTGAGGCAGCTAAACAGGCAGGGCTCGGGGTAAAAATCAACATGGTCGTAAAAAAGGGGCTAAATGATACAGAAATTATTCCAATGGCAGAGTATTGTAAAAATCATCAATTAGAATTGCGCTACATTGAATTCATGGACGTTGGCTCAACAAATGGTTGGAAAATGGATGATGTTGTGACAAAAAAACAAATCTATCATTTATTAAAAGATCATTTTGAGCTTGAACCAGTTGATCCTGCCTATTTTGGGGAAGTTGCTAAACTTTATCGTTATAAAGATAATAATGTAAATGTAGGTTTCATTACTTCCGTTTCTGAATCATTCTGCTCAAGCTGCACACGTTCACGTTTATCAGCAAATGGTCAGATTTTCACGTGTTTATTTAATGGGAATGGCCATGATATTCGTAATTTCATGCGTAATGGGGCAACCGATGAGCAAATCGCTGAACGGATTACCGCCATTTGGAATGGAAGAGATGACAGATATTCAGACGAACGAACTGCCGAAACAAATAAAAATCGAAAAAAAATTGAAATGTCTTATATTGGCGGTTAGACCCTCTTGTATGCATGAGGGTTTTTTACACAGAAAGACAGCCCGCTAGTGGTAAGCGGGCTGCTGCACGTTAAGCAATATATCGTGGGAATAAAATATTGTTTTCAAGATGAACATGCATAAAGGTTAATCCTTCTAATGCCTCTAAGCGTGCATAAACTAGTCGGTACGTACCACATGCATCGAGCGGAAGTTGAAAGTCAGATGTTACTGCACGAATTTGTCTTAAAATCTCACCTGCATGGTCATGTTCATTTTCAAGCTCAATAATCATCGCAATGGCTTCTTCTCTGTTAGAAACAGTTCCGTCAGCAAGCTGCTTAATTAATGGGAATACAATTGCTTCTTCTTTTGCCATATGCTCAAGCAATTCTTTTTTGAATTCATAAAAAAGCTCGTTCACTTTTAATAATTCTGGATGGTTGTCACCATGTACGCGTGATACTTTGGTTACGTATGGACTAAGCAACGATAATTCTTCTTCAGATACACGATGGTAATTTGCAATAACATGGTCAATAATTGTATTGGAATCAGAATCAGTCCAAACAGCTACATCTTTTTCAGTGTTTTCGTATTGATCAAAAACCACTTTTAGTTCTTCTAATAAATTGTCCAGGTTTAGCTCGTTTTGAACAACTGCTTCTGATAATGGAATATTTCCACCGCAACAGAAATCAATCCGATTCTTTTTGAATATGTCACTTGTTTTGGGTAGTTCGTTCACAATATCTTTAACTAATGAATTCGCTGTAATTGAGAAAGTCATGATAAATCCTCCTTAATATTTGTAAAGGTTTATTACTGACTTAAGCATAATGGAAAACTAAAAATAACTTGGTGACCTGCATCACACATTAACTATGATTTTTATTTTAATACGTCAATTTGTGACATTTGATATGTTATAAAGGTTTCTATAGACTTATAATGAGTATTAGCCTTTTAACATTTATACATAATAGCAAACCTTAACCGTTATTAGTCAGGAGTTGATTTACTTGTTTGATAGAAGAACACCAATCCCTATAGCACAAGCAGTTCAAACTATAATGGAGTATCAATTACATGGTGTTACTGAACATGTGTTGATAAATGAAAGCTTTGGCCGTTTTTTATCAGAGGATATAGTGGCAACCAGCGATGTGCCTCACTTTGACAGGGCCCCATATGATGGTTTTGCAGTTAGATCCATAGATACACGTGAAGCCTCCCAGTCAAATCCAATCGAATTTGAAGTGATTGACCATCTTGGTGCAGGAATGGTATCAACAAAAACTGTCGGTCAAAATCAGGCAGTTCGAATTATGACGGGTGCGATGATGCCGGAAGGAACAGATGCAGTTGTCATGTTTGAAATTGCCAAGGATTACGAAAAAAATGGAATTCCGTATATGTCAATTAAACGAAAAATTAATAAGGGTGATAATGTTTCTTTTTCAGGTGAAGACGCTAAAGAAGGCGAATGCTTAGTAAAAAAAGGTACATTTATAAATCCGGGCATTCAAGCCATGCTCGCGACTTTTGGCTATAAAAATGTTCCAGTGGCAAAAAAACCGATAGTTGGTTTATTTGCGACAGGTACAGAACTTTTAGAAGTGGACGAGGAATTAGTCCCTGGAAAAATTCGCAACAGCAATTCCCATATGATTGCAGCTCAAATTGAAAGAGTTGGGGGAAAGGTTGATTATTTTGGAAAACTGCCGGATGAGTTTGATACATGCTTTGAGGCTGTGAAAAATGCCTTAACGGAAGTAGATCTGTTAATTACAACCGGTGGGGTTTCCGTAGGAGATTTTGATTATCTTCCCGCCATATATGAAAAATTAGGTGCAAAGGTTTTATTTAATAAAGTTGCTATGCGTCCCGGAAGTGTGACCACTGTTGCGGAATATAATGGAAAAATTCTTTTCGGCCTATCTGGCAACCCTTCTGCATGTTATGTTGGCTTTGAATTGTTTGCTCGTCCTATAATACGTAGACTGTTATTTTCCGAAAAGCCCCATTTACGAAAAGAAAAGGCGTTGCTTGAAGTGGACTTTCCAAAAGCTAATCCATTTACAAGGTTTGTCCGAAGTTATACATTTATTGAAGAGGGAAGACTTAAAGCAACGCCAAGCGGCCTGGACAAGTCGAATATTGTTATGAGTCTTGCAAGTGCTAATTCATTAATGATTCTTCCAGGTGGGACACGAGGCTTTACAGCAGGTAGTGAGGTGGAGGTCTTATTGCTTGAAGAACAAATCGGTAGTGAATGGCCTTGGTAAAACCGGTAATTTTTCAGGTGGTAGGGTATCAAAATAGTGGGAAAACAACTATTACTTCCAAACTGATTGTTTCTCTAATGAATCGAGGCTTACGGACAGTAACAATTAAACATCATGGCCATGGTGGAAAGCCCGCTGTGTTAATGCAAAAGGATTCTGGTAAACATATCGCTGCTGGTGCATTCGCATCCATTGTTGAAGGTGATGGCAGGCTCATACTGCAGACAGACAACTGTGAATTTAGTCTTGAAGATCAGATTGAGCTGCTAAAATTTTTCCACCCAGATGTTATTTTAATTGAAGGATATAAGCAGAAAAACTATCCTAAGCTTTTGTTAGTAAAAAATAAAGAAGATTTACAATTAAGCTCAGATATAAATAATGTTAGTGCCGTTGCTTATTGTCACGAAGAATTAAAGGAATTTATTAAAGATAAAGGCAATCTTCCATCCTTTTATTTAGATGATGAAACATTGATTACCTGGACGACTGACTTTATACAAAAGCATGTTCATAAAATTGATAAAAAAAGTTAATCATCATCCTCGCTATTCAAATGGTAATAATAAAATAAAAAATCGGTCGAAAATGACCGATTTTTTTATGCTTAAGTCGTATATTCCTAGTCCACCTTACAAATTTCAACGGGACAATCTTCGCAATCAATTTCCCTTTTTAAATATTCTAAATCATGAATGGTAATCGTTCCTTTATCAATTGAAATGATTCCTGCTTTTCTTAAATCACTTAACAACCGGTTTACGACCTCACGTGAGGTGCCACAGAAATTTGCCAGTTCCTGATTGGTTAGTGGTACCTCCACCAAAATTCCTTTATTGGTTTTAATTCCGTAACTATTACTAATTCGAATCATGGTTGAATACAAAGCACCTTTTTTTCCATGCAAGACTAAATCACGAAACTTAGTTTGTGTTTTGCGGTATTGTTGACTCATCCATTTTATCATTTCAAACGAAAGAGGAAGATTTTTTGAAAGTCTTTCCTCTAAAACATCCTTCATGATTACGGCAACTTCACCACTTTCCACCACACGTGCACTTAATAAATAGCGTGAAGAAGGAGAGAATAAATTTAATTCACCAACAAAATCACCTGTTGAGCACATTCTAAGGGTAAGTTCTCTACCGTCAGGAATTATTTTACTAATTTGAAGGATGCCACTTTGAACGATATATAATTCATCAGCTTGAGATCCTTCCTGAAAAAGAAAAGTCCCTTTATTTATCTTCTTTATATGGTGAACAGTATCAAAGAGATGAGACAAGGTTGCAGGCACTTCTTTTACTGACAGCATACTACTAACCACCTTTAAAGGTACGAATTGATATTGAAATATTTATGCAAGTTAAGATTAAATTTACAAGATATTACTATAATTATATTGTTAACGAAGAATAATTAGCAATAATTGTGGAATAAGTTCATACAATCGTCAAAAATTTTACTGTAAAAATTATCCATTTATAATGACCAGTGTGTTTAGCGCTTCGTATTTCTTAGGAAATAATGTCGTCTTATGACGAATTTGAAAGATATTCCTATTATGGTCAACCCAGAAAAGGAAAGAATAAAGGATATAGATGAGAAGGAGGGATACCAATGGGACAAAATCATCAGTTTAAATCAGGGAAAAAAGCACCTAATAATGGTGTGTACATTGAAGTTGGTGACACTGGCAGCACTGTACTTCATCCTAAAAAAATAAAACTTAAAGCGGGGGACCCGTTTCCAGAGACATCAAATGATGACCGTGTTTGGACCTATCAGCGAAAACCTTAATATTTGAAGAAAAGTCATCTAAATGGATGGCTTTTCTTTTCGTCAATATTTTACTTATTGTAAGGTATTGTCTTATAATAAAAGTAAATAGGTCAAAGATAGTCAAAGGAGGAATAGAAATGGATCTAAACCGCATGACGGAGCGTCTACAACAAGGGATCATGGAGGCTCAGGTTTTAGCTATTAAAGAAAATCATCAAGAAATAGATGAACTACATTTATTTTTGTCGCTAATCGATCAAGAGGACAGTCTCATTGCTGCAATTTTAGAAAAAGCGGGCTTGCCGTCTGATCGTGTTAAGAAAAGCCTTTTGGGACTATTGGCTAAAAAACCCCAGGTTACCGGGAGCGGTGTGGAGCAGGGAAAACTCTATATAACGGCAAGACTGCAAAAATTATTGGTAAATGCAGAGGAGTTTGCTTCTAAATTTTCCGATGAGTATATTTCAGTTGAACATATCCTTTTAGCTGCATCCTATGCTAATGATTCTGAGATGCGAAAGATCATTCGAGAATTTGAGAAAACTCCAGAAATGATTTTAAAAGCAATAAAAGAAATAAGGGGGAACCAAAGAGTGACTTCACAAAATCCAGAAGCAGGCTATGATGCTCTAAAAAAATATGGAAGAGATCTCGTTGCAGAAGTGAAAGCTGGTAAAATGGATCCGGTCATTGGCAGAGATACAGAAATTCGAAATGTAATTCGCATTTTATCAAGAAAGACAAAGAACAATCCAGTCTTAATTGGTGAACCTGGTGTAGGGAAAACAGCAATTGTTGAAGGGCTTGCCCAAAGAATTGTCAGAAAAGATGTCCCTGAGGGGTTAAAAGATAAAACCATTTTTTCTCTTGATATGAGTGCCTTAATTGCTGGGGCAAAATTTAGAGGCGAATTTGAAGAGAGACTTAAGGTTGTTTTAAACGAAATCAAAAAAAGTGATGGGCAAATATTACTTTTCATTGATGAAATTCATACTATTGTCGGTGCTGGAAAAACGGAAGGGGCGATGGATGCCGGCAATATGTTAAAACCAATGCTGGCACGGGGAGAACTTCATTGTATTGGAGCAACCACACTTGATGAGCATAGAAAATATATTGAAAAGGATCCAGCATTAGAGCGAAGATTTCAACAGGTGCTTGTCCAAGAACCGAATGTTGAAGATACTATTTCTATCTTAAGAGGATTAAAGGAACGATTTGAGGTATTCCACGGTGTGAAAATACATGATCATGCCCTTGTGGCAGCGGCAACATTATCAGACCGTTATATTACTGACCGATTTTTACCTGATAAAGCCATTGATCTCGTTGATGAAGCATGTGCCATGATTCGAACAGAGATTGATTCGATGCCAACTGAACTTGATGAAGTGACACGTAGGGTGATGCAGCTAGAGATTGAAGAGGCAGCCTTACGAAAAGAGAGTGATGAGGGAAGTAAATTAAGGCTGGAAGCATTATTAAAAGAACTTGCTGATTTAAAAGAACAGGCCAATGGTATGAAAGCAAAATGGCTCAAAGAAAAGGAAGGCATCCAAAAATTACAAGAAAAACGGGAACTGCTTGAAAAGCTTCGGCGTGAACTTCAGCAGGCAGAAGATAAATATGATTTAAATCGAGCGGCAGAACTTCGTCATGGACTAATCCCCTTAGCAGAAAAGGATCTTAAAGAATTAGAAAATCATGCAGTACAGGGGGAGCGGCTGCTTCGAGAAGAAGTCACAGGTGAAGAAATTTCTACTATCGTCTCGAGATGGACAGGAATTCCACTCTCCAAACTTGTCGAAGGTGAAAGAGAAAAGCTATTAAAACTCGAATCCATTTTACATGAAAGAGTTATTGGACAAAACGAAGCCGTTAACTTGGTAGCTGATGCTGTTCTTAGAGCAAGGGCTGGCATTAAAGACCCTAATCGTCCTATTGGATCATTTCTCTTCTTAGGACCGACTGGTGTCGGAAAAACAGAGCTTGCAAAAGCCTTGGCAGAATCTTTATTTGACAGTGAAGACCACATTATTCGAATTGATATGTCTGAGTATATGGAGAAGCATTCAGTTTCCCGCTTAATAGGTGCACCTCCAGGTTATGTTGGATACGAAGAAGGGGGGCAATTAACGGAAGCTGTAAGAAGAAGACCTTATTCGGTAATCTTAATGGATGAAATTGAAAAAGCTCATCCAGAAGTGTTTAATATCCTTTTACAGGCACTTGATGATGGAAGGATAACGGATTCGCAAGGTAGGGTGGTGGACTTTAAAAATACAGTTATTATCATGACATCCAATATTGGATCCCATTTCTTATTAGAACGAAGTGAAAATGAAATTGAAATTTCCGATTCAACAAGAGAAAAAGTAATGAGTCAATTAAGGACCCATTTCCGCCCGGAATTTTTAAATCGTATTGATGAGACCATCCTATTTAAGCCGTTATCAATTGGAGAAATAAAAAATATTGTCGTTAAGATGTTAAAGGAATTGCAAGATAGGGTAAAACAACAGCAAATTGATATATTCATTAGTGAGGATGCTAAAGAATTTATTGCTGTTAATGGATTTGATCCAATATATGGTGCAAGACCTTTAAAACGGTATATTCAAAGAAACATCGAAACGAAGCTGGCCAGAGAGATTATCGCTGGTCGGGTCCACAATCAATCAACAGTGCAAATTCAGATAGATGATGGTGAAGTGACTTTGAAAGTCCAGTAAACAATAAAAAAGGTCATCCAATGATGGAAGACCTTTTTTACTTATAATTAGTGTCGAACTGGTTCATTAGGAATCACTGCACTAGCAATGAAAATTAATACAGTTACTCCAACGGAAACAATAGCACCAGAAACAAAATCAAATGTACTCCCTGACATGGAGCTAACTACATAAGAAAGCATTTGCACGAGAAGAAATGACCAGAAAAAGGTCCAGAAGAATCGCACTATTTTTCACCTCTTACCTATTTTACATCACATTTAATAATACCATACGATTTTAAAAAAATACATATAATATAAATTTTCTGATTTCGATTTTGGTATAAAAAATGGGCAAACTCCCGTTCATCTATTGTGAATTCGCATACAATATTTTGAGGAAATATGTAAAAGGAGATTTATCAATGGAGAATCGCAATTTTCAAATGGAAACCCAATGGAATATCATTCATTACCCCGAGAAGCCTACAGGATTTGGTATCTTAATTATCGGAGATGAAAGGCATTTTGTGGATGATAGCAAATGCTTTTGGACACAAAACGAAGGGAAGCTAGCTATTATCAACGAACTAAAAGAAAAAGGGTACACCATTTTTTCCTCAAATCTTTATGGGCGAAACTGGGGGAGCGAAAGTGCTGTCGAACTTGCTCAAAGACTATATCAGCATGTGATTCGCAGTGAAATCCTTAATCATAAAATTCATGTAATGGCTGAAGGCATGGGAGCACTTGTTGCATTAAGGTTAATGGAGAAGATGAAGGGTTGTATTAGATCAATGATCCTTCTCAATCCAATCCTATCCTTGAAGCATCATCTGGAACAGGAAAAAGAACACAAATTTTTTTATAAAAAATTAATGAAGGAGTTATCAGCAGCACATAAAATTGACCAGACATTAATTGATAGCACCATTTTTAAAATGGAAGATTCCATAAATCTTGAATTTGATTGTCCAGTTAAGATAATTCAGGTCCTATCTGGTGGAAAAGCGTATTCCCAGTCAAAACGATATCAACAAATCATCAATACTCCTGAAATACATCCTACTTATATTCTTCCTGAAAAAAAACCACAGCTAGGTCAAATTTTTATCAAGTTCTTTAGCAGCCATGAAAAAGTGCTTTAAATATGATTCCTCCCCAAAAGGAAATATTTTCTTTGCATACCGCATAGGATTCACTAAAAGCTAGTTTGGGGAGGAAATAATAATGGACAAGGCCATAATTTTTGGAATATATGATTTTGTTAGCTTTCATGCTTGCAAAGCATTGCTAAATAAAGGGGTAGAGGTCACAGGCGTTCACCTGCAGGATATCTACAAACACCAATTTCTTGAGGAAAAAAGATTAGAGATCGGCAGGAATGCTAACTATAGTGAATTATCATTATCAGAGTGGGAAGATAGACGGGAAAATGATGAAGTAAAAACAACTTTTATTTTTTCAATTTATGATTTATTTATGCTAAATAAAGAAATTATTTTACAAAAAGAAGAGGTTACAAGACCAATCCTTCAATATATGGATGGACATAAAAACAATATAGAGGTAGTTTTCATTCTTCCGATTCAAATGCTTATATCAAATAAAGAAAAGACATTATCTGAATTTCTAGACCGGGCCAAAGGGTGGAATAAAAACAATCAGCTGATTTATCTACCTTCCATTTATGGTACATGGCAGCCATCAACGTTTTCATTTCAACAAGCGCTGATTTCGAAGCTGCAAAAAATAGAAATTTCAATTAACGATCGAGAATGGAAGAAAGATGTTCTCTATGTAAATGATGCTGTTGAATCTATTATTGAAATTATCGAATCAGCAAATACCGAGAACGTATGGGGTTACTTGCTAGAAAGCGGAAAAAAGGATTATTGGAATCAATGTGCGGTATATCTTCAAATGGATGAGGAATTTACAAAATTCGACCGTCTTGAACCGTTACAAATGGATAAGCAAATTGTTAAAGTCTCAGCAAAAAAAGTAACAGGATTAGCAGATTCTATCACAGAGCAAATGGAACAGGTACAGTACTTGTTCCAAAAATAATTTATAACGTTTGTTCAGTTGGAAAAACAAATCCTATTAAATATATTGAGAAAGTAGGAATTAAAGGAAATTTGTCTTTTCTTTTAAATGTTCAAAGGTTAGAATAAAAGGAAAATAGACAATTTCTTGTATTGTGTATGTTCAATTTATATTGATTAGATGACAATGATGGAAATGGGTGTGGTACAAAGGAGTGGCAGTGAATGCTAAACCGTTTCGGAATCATTCTTTTATGTATTCTTTTACTTGGAGCTTGTGGAGAAACAAAGACTTCGGGTAAATTACAGAAGGTGGGCTTGTTAGTTCCAGAAACAGTTAATGACCAAGTGTGGGGAACAAAAGGTTTTAAAGGAATGTTAAAAATACAATCTAAATTCAATGTGGATGTATTTTATAAAGAAGGAATGAATTCACAAGCCGTTGTAGAACGGGCTGTCAAAGAGTTGGATCAAAAAGGAGTAAATCTAATTTTTGGTCATGGTTCAGAATATGCGGAATACTTTAATATTATTTCTAAAAACTATCCTAACATTCATTTTGTCAGCTTTAATGGAGATGCAAAAAACAAAAACACTACAAGCTTAACCTTCAAAGCACATGCGATGGGCTTTTTTGGTGGAATGGTTGCTGCCCATATGTCTAATACTAAAAAAGTTGGTGTATTAGCTGCGTATGAATGGCAGCCGGAAATTGAGGGATTTTATCAAGGGGCGATGGTTGAAAATAAAGATACCAAGGTCAGCATAGAATACGTTGGAAATTGGGATGATGAGCAAAAGGCTATTCAATTAGCTGACCACATGCTAGAAAACGGTGTTGATGTTGTCTATCCTGCGGGAGATGGTTTTAATGTTCCGGTAATTGAGCGAATTAAGGAACGGGGCTTCTATGTAATCGGTTATGTCTCAGACCAGTCCGACTTAGGTGAGTCAACTGTTTTAACAAGCACTATTCAACAGGTTGACACATTATATGAAAAGGTTGCTGAGCAATACAACAATGGGGAATTAAAATCAGGGAATCTTTCATTCGATTTTCAAGACAATGTTATTTCCCTTGGTAAATTTAGTCCATTAGTATCTAAGAATTATATTTCAAAAATGAACAAGCAAATTGATAAATATAAGCAAACAGGAGAATTACCTAAATAACCTTTTAAGGAGTACATAGGAATGAACAGTCAAGATAAGACACTTCAATTTATGCAGATTGCAATGAAATACTTACCGGAAGCAAAAGGGCAATTAGATCAAGCTGGGGTTGAATTATCGATGGAATTAATTCAGCCATTTATGAATCTATTTACAAAAGTGATGCATGAAGCCTATGAGATGGGTAGAGAAGATGCCCTTAATGAAAAGTGATACTGAAAGCTGCCCTTAATGTGGCAGCTTATTTCTTATTCCAGAATTGTCGAAAAGAAACAGAATGAACTTGAGCGGAATATAAACAAGAAGAAACAGTTGCTTAAAATGTGGTTTATTTGATAAAATTAGTACCAAGTCATAATAATTGATATTAAACATTAGAATATAAAAGGGTCTGGCCAATGTTAAAGGAGATGGAACTATGAAAGCTGGTATTGTTGGAATAGGTAGGTATTTACCAGAAAAAATTGTGACCAATCAGGATTTGGAGAAAATCATGAATACCTCGGATGAATGGATTCGCACCATGACAGGGATTGAAGAAAGAAGAATAGCTGCAGATGATGTGAACACATCTGATATGGCCTTTGCTGCGGCTCAGAAAGCTATTAAAGATGCCGGTATTACACCAGAGGAGATTGATCTAATCTTAGTTGCTACTGTCACACCCGATTCACCATTCCCATCGGTTGCGTGCAGAATCCAAGAAAGACTAGGAGCAACAAAAGCAGCAGCAATGGATATTAGTGCTGCGTGTGCAGGATTTATGTATGGAATTGTTACAGCAAAACAATTTATTGAGACAGATGTATACAAGTACGTTTTAGTTGTTGGGGTGGAAAAGCTTTCAAAAATAACTGATTGGACAGATCGCAATACTGCCGTATTATTTGGAGACGGTGCAGGGGCAACCATTATAGGACCTGTATCTGAAAATAGAGGAATTTTATCTTTTGAACTTGGTGCGGATGGTACAGGTTCAAAACACCTTTACCAAGACGAATATATTATTATGAACGGACGCGAGGTTTTCAAATTTGCAGTGAGGCAAATGGGTGAAAGCTGTATAAATGTTCTTGAAAAAGCGGGTTTAACCAAAGATGATGTTGATTTCTTAATCCCTCATCAGGCCAATATACGGATCATGGAAGCATCAAGACAAAGACTAGAGCTACCCGTTGAAAAAATGTCCAAAACAATTAATAAATACGGGAATACCTCTGCAGCATCAATTCCAATTTCAATTGTGGAAGACTTAGAAGCAGGGAGAATTAAAGATGACGATCTTATTGTTATGGTTGGCTTTGGCGGCGGCTTAACTTGGGGAGCCATTGCTATTCGCTGGGGAAAATAAGAGAACTTTTATTTATTTAAAAGAAGAAAATATAGTATTAGAAAAGGAGACGTCAACATGGAAAATCGTAGGGTTGTCGTAACAGGCGTTGGAGCGGTCACACCGCTAGGAAACGATGTAGAGACCACATGGAAAGGAATTTTAGAAGGAAAATCAGGCGTAGGACCAATGACAAGAGTAAATGCGGACGAATATCCTGCTAAGGTTGCTGCTGAAGTAAAAGACTTTAATCCAGAAGCGTTTATGGAGAAAAAAGAAGCACGTAAAATGGATCGGTTTACACAATTTGCCGTTGCTGCTGCTATGATGGCAGCACAAGATGCCAATTTAACCATTAATGAAAAAAACTCTCATCGTGTTGGTGTTTGGATTGGCTCAGGTATAGGAGGAATGGAAACCTTCGAACAGCAATTTGAGATTTTTCAAAAAAGAGGATACAAACGGGTTAGTCCATTCTTTGTCCCAATGTTAATTCCTGACATGGCTGCTGGGCAGGTTTCAATCATCCTTGGTGCAAGAGGCGTTAATTCATGTACAGTAACGGCATGTGCAACAGGGACTAATTCAATTGGGGATGCGTTTAAAGTGATTCAGCGTGGTGATGCTGATGTAATGGTAACAGGTGGAGCAGAAGCACCGATTACTAAGATGTCCGTTGCAGGGTTCTGTGCCAATACCGCTCTTTCTACAAATCCAGACCCCCTTACCGCGAGCAGACCTTTTGATAAGAATCGTGATGGATTCGTTATTGGTGAAGGTGCAGGCATAGTGGTTTTGGAGGAATTGGAACATGCCCTAGCCCGTGGCGCAAAAATTTATGCAGAAATTGTCGGCTACGGAGCAACAGGTGATGCCTACCATATTACTGCTCCAGCACCCGGTGGTGAAGGCGGGGCACGGGCAATGAAAATGGCAATTAATGATGGCGGTTTAAAACCTGAAGAAATTGATTATGTAAATGCACATGGCACTAGTACGGAATATAATGATAAATATGAAACACTAGCAATGAAAGAAGTTTTTGGTGAGCATGCCTACAAACTAGCAATCAGTTCAACAAAGTCAATGACGGGACATCTTCTAGGTGCGGCTGGCGGAGTTGAAGCAATCTTTAGCGTTTTGGCGATTAGAGATAGCATGCTGCCACCAACGATTCATTATGAAACACCAGATCCCGAATGTGACTTGGATTATGTCATAAATACTGCTCGCTCAAAGGAAATCAAGGCAGTAATGAGTAACTCACTTGGCTTCGGTGGTCATAACGCCACTTTAGTGTTTAAAAAATTTGAATAAGTTATAAGACGGGTCAGGCAAATGTCTGGCCCTTTTTTTATGTGTTAACTAAACTACTCCAACTAGCGAAAGAACTTCTTCTTAACAATTTCATAATATGACTAAAAGGAAATCTTTTGTTAAATGGGGGTAAGGTTTTGGGAATCATTCAAACAAATCAGTGGTTACAGGAGGACTTTGACAGGCCAACAAAAATCTGTGAAAAGCTTCGACCTTATTTTAATGGGCAAACTTCGATAGAAATTTATAATCAGCTCAAAAATTTCGGGATGTATCGACCATCACGATCTTCAAGAAACAATTTAAATAGGATGTTGCATGATAATCTCTGGGATAAAGTAGAACAACTTTTTTTAAAATATAAAAGTAAATGGAATGGTCCGGACATACCGATCTTTCTTTTCCCAGTAGCACAGGGGGGCGGTTTTTTTAGGGCTGAGGAAAAAAATAAAGCAGGGGTTTCCTTTCCAGATAAAATGTTTTTGTTCCTCTCCTATTATGAAGACATAAAAGAAATAGAGGCACTCTTAGTTCACGAATATCACCACGCTTGTAGAATGCACTTGTTAGATAAAAAAATGGAAGACTTTACATTACTTGACTCACTTATTATTGAGGGATTAGCAGAATATGCCGTATTAAAAAATTGTGGTAAGGAATATCTAGCAAACTGGTGCAATATGTATAGTGAAAAGGAGATTGCATTGTTTTGGAAAAAATTTTTAAAAAATCAGCTTGATATGAGGAAAAATGAAAGAAGTCATGATGCCCTTTTATATGGAGGAAGAGGGATTCCAAAATTATTAGGATATGCCGTTGGATATAATATTATTGATAAATATTATTGTAATCATAACTATTCCACAAAACTTTCTTTTACAATTCCTGCTGATAAATATATAGATATTAACAAAATATTTTCGGAAAAAGCCAATTAAATCGGGCTTTTTTATTTTGATAATTTTTTGCATAGTTTGGAGCAAAATATATATAAAGGAATAATTTAACTGAGGTCTGCCCATACTGAATGACAAACAGTTTTTTGAAGTGAGGGGTTGTACAATGTTGTATCTTCATGATGTTTGGGTAAATTGGTTTGAGGGTGAAGAAAACGGGTATAATGTATGCCACTTTCATGAATGGCGGAAGGATGATGGAGTGGAGCTGCTAGACCAAGTTCCACTACTAAAAGTTGAACCTATCCTATTTAACTATATCGAAAATGATTTGTCAGAGCTGCCTCGACAACTCCTAGATGATATTTATCAAAAGGCGTATTTAAGAAAAAACCATGAGAGAGTTCAGCTTGACTATTGTTTTGTTGTAACAGATGGAGTGGGAATATTAGCAATTGATACAATTGGTTATCATATCCCAATTCGAAAGAGTAGAATAATACCTAGACAGGAACAGCTTGTTTACGAAATGATTAGTCAGCATGAAGCATTACAATATCATTTTTATGAACAGCCTAAAAGCAAGGATTTCCATATTCTTTCTCCAGAACCCGAACTAATGAGAGGCTTGACAAGAAAGGAACGGCAGTTAAAACAACTGTTATTTATGGCTCTTGATCAATTGCTTTCATCAAATAACGAGGCAGAAGTAAGGTATTGGTATACAGAATGGTGCCCTGAGCAATACTCAACGATTCAAGAGATGAATTTTGAAGATGCCTGGGAACAATTATTTGAGGAAACAAAGTATGGGTGGTCGAAACGGCATGAAATATTCTGTGAAAATCTCATTAAAGGACAGCCGTTTTTTGAAAAGCTTTGGGAAATGGAACATGGTCCAAAAGTAAACTAAAAGCCTGACCCAAAAGGTGTATCATACACACCTTTGCGGGTCAGGCTTTTTATTTGTTTAATGTCGATTACGTCCAAGTCCCATCGCATTTTCCATTTTCTTTAGCGTATTGCTGGCAACATGGTTTGCTTTCTCAGCACCGCGATCTAAAATGTCATCCAGCTCACTAGATTCTAACAAATTGTAGTATTTTTCTTGAATCGGCTTTAGAAAGTTAACAACTACATCGGCTAGATCACCTTTAAAATCGCCATACCCTTTACCTGCATACATTTTTTCAAGCTCATCAATCGATTTTCCATTAAGTATAGAATAAATAGATAATAAATTAGAAACTCCAGGTTTATTAACAGTATCAAATTTGACAAGTCCCTCTGAATCAGTCACAGCACTTTTAATTTTTTTCACGATTTGATTTGGCTCATCAAGTGGAGTAATAAAGGCTTTTTTGTTTGGATCAGATTTACTCATTTTTTTCGTAGGCTCCTGAAGTGACATAATTCGTGCTCCAACCTTTGGAATACTAATTTCAGGAATGGTTAGAATGTCGCTATACTTCTTATTAAATCTTTCAGCCAGATCACGAGTTAACTCCATATGTTGTTTTTGATCCTCACCAACCGGGACAAGGTCGGTATTATACAATAAGATATCCGCTGCCATTAAGGGAGGATATGTTAACAAACTTGCTGAAACAGCTTCTTTTCCAGCAGATTTGTCTTTAAATTGTGTCATTCTTTCTAGTTCACCGATATAGGAAACACATTGCATCAACCATCCTGCCTGTGCATGTGCAGGCACCTCAGATTGAATAAATAATGTTGCCTTCTCGGGATCAATCCCCACAGCTATATATAAGGCGGCTAAGCTGCGAATGTTTTTCCTAAGTGTAAGTGGGTCTTGGGGAACCGTGATAGCATGTTGATCTACAATACAAAAGAAGCAATTGTATTCGTTTTGCATTTCCACGAATTGCTTCATGGCCCCAATATAGTTGCCGAGTGTTATGGTTCCACTTGGTTGAATCCCTGAAAAAATAGTTTTCATGTTAAAATCCTCCTAAAAATATATAAAAAAAACCATTCGCCCCTATATATACGATAGGGACGAATGGTTCGCGGTACCACCCTAAATTACTCCAAAAAGAGTCACTCAGTTTCAAAACAATTTAAATTTATTTTGAAGTCCTTATAACGCAAGGAAAACGTCTACGCCTACTTAATCATTAATTTAAAGGTTCAGGTAGATGCTCAAAAGTCCATTCCGTATTTGTTCGTGTTTGTTTTCACCAGCCACAAACTCTCTAAAACGAAGGAAAATACGTACTATTCTTTATCATTGCTAACATAACATATTCGACTATTCACATTATAAAGGAATAGACCACTCAATTTCAAGTGTGTTACAGATAATATGTCAATAGGGCAATCACCATTAAAAGCCCATTTATCACACCATGTAAAAGAAGGGGCATTTCATTGATTGTAATCATTTCAGATAATCTCGGAATTTCCTCGAATTTCCTCTTTTCTTTTCCTCTTGATAAGGCAAAATTGAAGGACCTGGAAATGGTGTCAAAAAATCCACCATGAATCGTGTAAAGTAATAATGCAGATAATAGGAATGCCGAAGTAAAGAAAAAAGATATATCGATATAGTAAAGCAAGGAAATTTCTTTATGGAAAATCATAGAAATTATAATTATTGTGACTTGCGTTAATATTAGAATAAAAAGGTTTTTCTTTAGATGAAAATTCACACAACAACCTCCAAAGCCTTGATTTATAAAGGATAAAACAATAATATATTATAAAAAAATATATTATAAAGTCTAAATTATATCATAGAAATTTGTAATATTTACGTAAAGTATGTATCAAAGCTGTAAATTAATTTTGAAAAAGTAATGTACAATTTGTTGAAAATATGTATAATAAGGAATGTAGTAATTTTTCAGAATAATAGAAAAGGGAGGTCTACTAGTGAAGAAATCAAAACTTTCACTACTTTTAGTACTATCACTAGTACTTAGCATGTTCCTAGCTGCATGTTCTGGCGGTAAAGACACGAGCAAGGACACTGGCAAAGATACTAGCAAGGATGCTGGTACAGAGCAATTGGCTGATAAGCAAGAACTTAACGTGCTTGAATCTGCTGAAATTCCAACAATGGACAGCGTTATGGCTCAAGACGTATTGGCTTTTACAACACTTAATGCAACAAACGAAGGCCTATATCGTTTAGATCCAGATCAAAAAGTTATTCCTGGTGTCGCTGATGGCATGCCAACATATAATGATGACAAAACTGTTCTTACTATCAAATTGAAAAAAGATGTAAAATGGTCAAACGGTGACCCTGTTACCGCAAATGACTTCGTATTTGCATGGAGACGTGCAATCAATCCAGATCAAGCTTCTCCATATGGTCCATACTTCATGGAAGGTAAAATCAAAAATGCATCTGAGATTGTTGCGGGTACTGCAAAACTTGAAGATTTAGGAATTAAAGCCTTAGATGATAATACTTTGGAAATTACGTTAGTAAGAGCACTTCCATATATTGAATCATACTTAACATTCCCGCTATTCGACCCACAAAACGAAAAGTATGTTACTGCACAAGGTGCTGATTATGCGAAAGACGCTGCACACATACTTTACAATGGTCCATTTAAATTGACTAAGTGGGATGGCCCAACAGGAACTGAATGGGTATTAGAAAAGAATGCGGATTATTGGAATGCAAAAGAAGTTACTCTAGAAAAGATTAACTTCAATGTTTCTAAAGATCCACAAGCTTCTGCAAATGCATATACTGCTGGCGAAGCTGATATTACACCGAAACTTGCACAAGCTGCGATCCTATCACAATTTGAAGGAGCAGATGATTTACTTCGTTACCAAGAGCCATCTATTTGGTGGTTGAAAATGAATGAAAAGAATCCAGCGTTGAAAAACGTTAATATCCGTAAAGCAATTGCTCTATCTGTAGACAAAAAGGCTTTAGTTGACGATGTTTTAGCAAACGGCTCAATCGCTGCTGACTTCCTTGTACCAAAAGGCTTCTCATTCTTAGATGGTAAAGATTTCCGCGATACTGCCGGGAAGTCCCTAAAGACTAACAAAGAAGAAGCGAAAAAACTTTGGGAAAAAGGTCTTGCTGAAACTGGTCTTAAAGAAGTAAACTTTACTTATGTAGGCCAAGATACTGAATCATCAAAAGTTACTGATGCTTTCATTAAAGATCAATTAGAGAAAAACCTACCTGGATTAAAAATTTCAATCGAATCAGTTCCATTCAAAATCCGTATTGCTCGTGAAGATGCCGAGGATTATGATCTATTAATGGGCGGTTGGGGACCTGACTATGCAGACCCAATGACTTATATGGATCTATGGGTTACTGGCGGCGGACAAAACCATATGGAATATAGTAATCCAGAATTTGATAAGTTAATTAAAGCAGCTAACGAAGATCTTGTTGCTAAGCCACAAGATCGTTGGAAAGCACTTCAAGATGCTGAAAAAATCTTATTGGAAGATGATGCAGCAATTGCACCACTTTACCAACGTTCTGTCAACATCTTGATTAATCCAAAAGTTAAAGGCTTTGCACACCATGCCTTCGGACCTGACTATAGTTACCAGTGGATTAAAATCACAAAATAGTAACTATACTAACCAAATAGGAAGAGAGTATATTTTCATATATACTCTCTTTTTACCTGTATCAGAATTGTCGAAAAATGTCGAATATTTAATTAATTAGGAGGTGTAGGCATGGCAAAATATATATTAAAACGTGTTGGCTATATGATTGTAACCCTTTTTATTGTAACAACACTTACTTTTTTCCTCATGAAGCTCATTCCAGGGAGCCCATTTAATAATTTCGAAAAGCTCACAGACGTTCAGCGTAACATTTTACTGGACAAATACGGCTTAGACGAACCCGTGCCTGTTCAATATTATCATTATATGGTGAATATGGTAAAAGGTGACCTAGGAATCTCCTTTCAATTTGATAATACCCCTGTTACTGAACTAATTGCTAACCGAATTGGTCCTTCTGCACAGTTAGGTGTGCAAGCGATGATTGTTGGTGCATTGTTAGGTATATTCTTAGGAGTAATAGCCGCTTTAAAGCAAAATACCTGGCTTGATTATGGTTCAACATTTATTGCTGTTGTAGGTAAATCAGTACCGTCCTTTATTTTTGCTGGATTACTTCAGTATTATATTTCTGTAAAATTGGGATGGCTTCCAGTTATGTTATGGAAAGGACCGGAATATACAATTCTTCCTACAATTGCATTAGCAATGTTCCCTATATCAATTGCGGCACGTTTTATGCGTACCGAAATGATTGAGGTTTTAGGCTCTGATTATATTACCTTGGCCAGAGCAAAAGGTGCTAGCCGCTGGCAAATTAGCGTAAAACATGCACTCCGAAATGCTTTAATACCTGTTGTAACTGTTATGGGGCCTTTAGCAGTCAGCTTGATGACGGGGTCACTTGTTATTGAACAAATATTTGGTATTCCAGGTTTAGGGGAACAGTTCGTTAAGTCGATTAATATGAATGACTACCCTGTCATAATGGGTACTAATATTTTATTTGCCGTATTATTCGTTATTGTTATCTTAATTGTTGATATTCTTTATGGAATCATCGACCCACGTATTCGTGTATCGGGGGGGGGAGCAAAATGAGCAACAAAGACATTACAATTTCAAAAGATATGTTTGAACCAACCCATATTGACCCATCAAAGAGCGAAAAAATTGCCAAGCCAAGCCTGAATTTTTGGCAGGATTCTTGGCTAAGAGTTCGGAAGAATAAGGGCGCGGTTGTTAGCTTAGTGGTCTTGGCTATTATGCTAATAATGGCATTTGTTGGTCCGCTATTAACTCCGTATGATTTTGATACGCAAACTACTAAACATAATAATTTGCCACCTCGTATTCAGGGACTAGAAAATGTTCATTGGCTTCCATTTGATGGTACATTGCAAAGAAGAGATGGTACAGAATATAACGCTTATGAAGTCCGGAAGGTTGATGCCTATTACTGGTTTGGAACAGATAATTTAGGTCGTGACCAATTCGCACGTGTTTGGAAAGGTACCCAAGTATCATTATTTATTGCCTTTATGGCAGCGATCGTTGATATGGTGATTGGTGTCGCCTATGGTGCTATTTCTGGTTATTTGGGCGGACGGGTTGATAGTGTCATGCAGCGGATTATTGAAGTAATAGTAGGTATTCCAAACTTGATTGTTGTAGTTTTAATGATTTTAGTATTAAAGCCGGGGATTGTCCCAATTATTATTGCCTTAACCATTACAGGATGGACAAGTATGGCTCGGGTTGTTCGTGCACAAGTATTGAAGTTTAAAGGGCAAGAATTTGTTTTGGCTGCTAAAACATTGGGTGCGTCGGACTCCTCGATTATTTTTAAACATATGATTCCGAACATGTTTGGTGTCATTATTATTAATACAATGTTTTCCATCCCGAATGCTATTTTCTTTGAAGCATTTCTAAGCTTTATTGGGTTAGGATTACAAGAACCAAATGCATCATTAGGAACTTTAGTTAATACTGGATTTAAATCAATGATTGCTTTTCCATACCAAATGATTATTCCTTCGATTATGATAGCAATAATTATGGTTTGTTTTAACTTAGTGGCTGATGGATTGCGAGATGCATTAGATCCAAAAATGCGTGATTAGAGGGCAGGTGAATGAAAATGGACAAAGTATTAGAAGTAAAAGATTTAAATATATCATTTCATACCTTTTCTGGAGAAGTACAAGCAATTCGTGGTGTGAGCTTTGATTTATATAATGGTGAAACGCTAGCAATTGTTGGTGAATCAGGCTCAGGGAAATCAGTTACAACAAAATCAATTATGCGTTTACTTCCTGAACACAATTCAGAAATTAAAAGTGGCCAAATTCTTTTTGAAGGAAAAGATTTAACAAAGCTAAAAGATAAAGAGATGCAAAAGATTCGTGGTAAAGATATTTCGATGATATTTCAGGATCCAATGACTTCCCTAAATCCAACAATGAAAATTGGTAACCAGATTATGGAGCCGCTTATTAAACACCAAAAAATGAGCAGACATGCTGCCAGGGAAAGAGCAATCGATTTATTAAAGCTTGTAGGGATACCAAAGCCAGAGATTCGTATTGATCAATATCCGCATCAGTTCTCAGGTGGGATGAGACAACGGGTTGTTATTGCTATCGCTTTGGCATGTAATCCAAAAGTGCTCATTGCTGATGAGCCTACAACCGCTCTCGATGTTACAATACAAGCGCAAATTCTAGAATTAATGAAGGATTTACAAAAGAAAATTGATACTTCAATTATTTTCATCACACATGACCTAGGTGTTGTTGCCAATGTTGCCGATCGTGTAGCTGTTATGTATGGTGGAAAAATTGTTGAAATTGGGACAGCAGATGAAATCTTCTATAACCCTCAGCATCCATATACTTGGGGATTAATCAGTTCAATGCCAGATTTGGATACCGATGATGAAGAGCTATTTTCAATTCCGGGAACACCACCTGATTTATTGGATCCGCCAAAAGGCGATGCGTTTGCACCACGGAACCCGTATGTTATGAAAATTGACTTGGAGCAAGAACCTCCTTTCTTCAAGGTGTCTGATACACATTATGCAGCAACATGGTTATTACATCCTGATGCTCCAAAGGTTGAACCACCAGAAGCTGTAAAAAGGCGTCAAAGTCAATATGTGGGTACTGTTGGAGCAGCAAATGGTGCTGCTAGATTGGAAAAAGATAAATTCCCTGGCACAAAGGAGGGAAAATAAATGGCTGAGAGACAAAAATTACTTGAAATTAAGAATTTAAAACAATATTTTAATGAAGGAAAACCGAATGAAGTGAAGGCTGTTGATAATATTTCCTTTGATATTTATAAAGGGGAAGTCATGGGGCTTGTAGGTGAATCGGGCTGTGGTAAATCTACAACTGGACGATCAATAATTCGTTTATATGATGCCACTGGTGGAGAAGTTTTATATGATGGTGTAGATGTCCATGGTAAAAAATCTAAAAAGCAATTAAAAGAATTTAATCGAAAGATGCAAATGATATTCCAAGATCCATATGCATCACTAAACCCAAGATTGAAAATTGCCGATGTTATTGCAGAGGGAATTGACATCCATGGGTTAGCTAAATCAAAACAAGATCGGATGGAACAAGTCTACCATCTGTTAGAAACGGTTGGATTAAACAGAGAACACGCAAATCGTTATCCACATGAATTTAGTGGTGGTCAGCGCCAACGGATTGGAATTGCTCGTGCACTTGCTGTACAACCTGAATTTATTATAGCAGATGAACCAATTTCAGCCTTAGATGTTTCCATACAAGCACAGGTTGTTAACCTGATGAAAAATTTGCAACAAGAAAAAGGACTAACCTATCTTTTCATTGCTCATGACCTTTCGATGGTAAAATATATTAGTGATCGTATTGGTGTAATGTATTTTGGTAAAATGGTCGAACTTGCATCAGCGGATGATCTTTATAAAAATCCGCTTCATCCATATACTCAGTCACTTTTATCTGCAATACCAGCTCCAGATCCAATTAGTGAGCGGGCACGCAGACGTAAATCTTATGATCCTGCAAGTCATAATTATGATATCAATGAAGCAATTGAATTTAGAGAAGTTACCCCAGGACATTTTGTATTATGTTCTGAAAAAGAGTTTAAGCAATATCAAGCTCAATCAAAATAAAAAAAAACGATCTCGAATTAATGAGATCGTTTTTTTATGGAAGAAAGGTTCTTATTAAATCTATTTTTTCTTACCGCCGACAGTTTTCCAGCCAGTCTGGTATTTTGCACTTTCATCCACAAATTCTGTTCGACGTTTACCACCAAAAACATATTCGCCTATACTGTTTGATATGACACCCATTAGGGCTGTAATTCCAATGATAAGTAATGCAACAATAGTCAAATCTGTTATGTAAGCAACCATGTTCTAATCCCCTCCATTAAAAATACTCATGCCTAATGATAGATCCTCTTAACTTTATTTTAAAAGAACTTGCTTCTTTTTGGAAGAGGAAAATAAATTAACAATCAAAAAGTTTATTTATAGGATGAATACGTTTTCTTTAACATTAGTTTATTGGGAAATAATAATTTAAGCAAAAATTAATCAATAACTAATAAAATATTTAAAGTAGGATGTTATATTTTTTATATACCCACACAAGACTTAACTCTACTTCCGAACCTTTTATTAAGGGATAAAATATGATAAATAATTTTATGATAAAAAATCAAAACTTTATGAAACTTTTGGGAGAATTATTCGTCTAATATAGTGTGTCTGAAGTTTTAATTAATTGAAATAGTCATTCAATAATATTTGAAAAAGTGGTACCTTTTTTAGAAACAGTGGTGTATAATTTATGATATAAATTACTTATTTATAATCATTTTAATTAGTAAATTTTAATACCCACTTTAAAAATGCTTGTTTAAATATATAAGTTTTATTATAGGTTTGTAAATAAAAGAGGAGTGAAGAAGGATGGTAACACTATACACTTCACCAAGTTGTACATCATGTAGGAAAGCTAAATCATGGTTGGAAGAGCATGAAATTTCATACACTGAAAGAAATATTTTCTCTGAACCATTATCAATGGAAGAGATTAAAGAAATTCTTCGAATGACAGAAGATGGGACCGATGAGATCATTTCTACACGGTCAAAAACATTTCAAAAATTAGATGTTAATTTAGATGCCATGCCATTACAGGATTTATTTAAATTAATAAAAGAAAATCCTGGTCTATTAAGACGTCCAATCATCATCGATGAAAAACGTTTACAGGTTGGCTATAATGAAGATGAAATCAGACGATTTTTACCAAGAAGAGTTAGAACATTTCAGTTGCGCGAAGCTCAAAAGATGGTTAACTAAATATTAAGACCTTCTCATACGGAGGTCTTTTTTTATATATGCTGAAAATTTGTCGTTTCGGATTCATTTTGCTACAATGATTAGAATATCTTATATAAACCAATAGGCAATCTAACGGTTTTTTTTGATATTTGCTTTTTTTATTTCCCTTATAAGTACTTTTGTCATAAAATAAAAGTACGAGAGTATTTACTTTTTTTGAAGTAAATGTTAAATGGCTTTATCTGCTTGGGGGTATTTAGTCCCTTCAATATGGAAAATGGAAGGGAGAGTTTATGATGGAGATTGAACGCATAAATGAGAACACTGTTAAATTCTACATTTCCTATGGTGATATTGAAGAAAGAGGCTTTGATCGCGAGGAAATATGGTACAATCGGGAACGCAGTGAAGAATTGTTTTGGGAAATGATGGATGAGGTTCATGGAGAAGAGGATTTTGTCGTCGAAGGCCCACTTTGGATTCAAGTCCAAGCACTTGATAAAGGTTTAGAGGTTCTTGTAACAAAAGCACAGCTTTCAAAAGATGGACAAAAATTTGAGCTCCCCATTCCTACTGATAATAAGGATATTCCGGTTGATGATAAAATAGAAGAGCTCTTGGATCAACATTTTAATCCAAGTCTTTCTGATGATGATGATGAAATGCTGATTGAGGAAGAAACATTGGAATTTCTTCTTGCCTTTAAAGATTTTGAGGATGTTATTAGTTTATCAAATCGTGCCGGATTAGATGATTTAGTAACCAAGCTCTATCATTTTGAAGGAAAATATTATTTATATACGGAATTTCCCGAGGATCTATATGAGGAAGAAGAAATTGATGATATTCTAAGTATTTTACTTGAATACGGGTATGAAACACAATTAACTATACATCGAATTCAGGAATATGGAAAAGAAATTATTTCTAAAGATGTTTTTGAAGAGTTACGAAAATATTTTAGCTAATTAGGATACCGATTTCACATCAGAAATCGGTATTTTTTATCAGTTTATATAGAAAATTTGGCAGGTGAGTACTCTGAAAAACACGGTAAGGGTTGTCTTATTTATAGCTGTATTATCCGTACTATTGTTTTTCTTTAAGGATCAATTGGAAAGCGGCATCTTTGGATTCTTAAGCTTATTAATTACATTGTCAGTTATTTTTATTGGAATTGTTATTTTTTTTGAAAATCGTCATCCTACACAAACCATTACTTGGTTAGTGGTATTAGGAGGCTTCCCGCTTATCGGCTTTATTTTTTACCTGCTATTTGGACGAAATTATCGGAAAGAGAGGATGTTTCGAAAAAAGTATTTCCTTGATAAACAAGCTTTTTTGACTGTTGAAGGGGAAGATGATCCAAGGAGTGAGGAGAAGCTTTGTTTAATGAGAGAACATCAAGGGAAATTGTTTAATCTGGCTCAAAAACTAGGGAATAGCCCTATTTCTTTTGATACGTCTACAAAGGTATTAACCAACGGGGATGAAACATTTCAACATATTATCCAACAATTGAAAAGAGCGAGGCACCATATTCACCTTGAATATTATATTGTTCGTCATGATCATATTGGTCAGGAAATTAAAAATATACTTATTGAAAAAGCAAATGAAGGGGTTAAGATCCGCTTCCTATATGATGCCGTTGGTTCATGGCAGTTATCAAAAAAATACATTAATGAATTGAGAAATGCCGGTATTGAGACTGTTCCGTTTGGTCCCGTAAAACTACCCTTTTTAAATAATAAGTTTAATTTTCGTAATCATCGGAAAATTATTGTGATAGATGGAACGATCGGTTTTGTAGGGGGATTAAATATTGGGGATGAGTACCTAGGCAGGAATAAGGATATTGGCTTTTGGCGTGATACACATCTATTGTTAAAAGGTGAAGCTGTTCGGACTCTCCAGCTTATCTTTTTACAAGATTGGTATTATATGACGAACCATAGTTTTTTAACAGCAGAATACTTATCACCACAAATTGATTTTGAAAGTCATGGCGGAGTTCAGCTTATTGCTGGCGGCCCTGATAATGAATGGAGTGTTATTAAAAATATTTTTTTCTCCATGATTGCAACTGCTGAAAAATCAGTTTGGATCGCTTCACCGTATTTTATTCCAGATGAAGATATTTTTTCAGCAATTAAAATTGCTGCACTGAGTGGAATCGATGTAAGGCTGCTTGTGCCAAACCGGCCGGATAAAAGAATTGTTTTCCATGCATCAAGGTCATATTTCCCCGAACTTTTGGAAGCCGGTGTTAAGGTGTATGAATATGAACGTGGATTTATGCACAGCAAAATTATCATCGTTGATGAAGAATTAGCTTCTATTGGGACGTCTAATATGGATATGAGAAGTTTTCATTTAAATTTTGAAGTAAATGCGTTTTTGTTCCGGACAAAAAGTACACAAAAGCTTGTTGAGGAATATATAAATGACCTTAAATATGCCAATCAACTTGAATTACTCAGCTTTCAAAAGAGACATATCGGCTTCAGAATACTAGAATCAACAGCAAGATTATTATCACCGTTGCTTTAATAAAAATGATCAAAGTACTCGCCCAAAACCGGGCGAGTTTTCTTTTTTTTAAAGGATTCTGACGAACTGTGGCGAATTATAGTAGAAGAAAGGAGGAGTACAAATTGTTAACTGCACGAACAAAAACGGGTAAAAACATTTGCCTTGGCTATGATTACAACAAAGAAGCACTTTTGTCCTTACGGAAAAAAGAAGAATTTGTTTGTCCAATTTGTGGAGAAAATTTATTGCTAAAACTGGGGAATCAGCGAATCTTTCATTTTGCCCATAAACCGGGCAGCCATTGTCGTGAGTTTTATGAAAACGAATCATTCGAACACATGGAAGGAAAACGGCAGCTTTTCCAATGGCTTTTAAGTCAGAAGATTCCTTCGATGCTAGAGTACTATGATAGTGAAATTCAACAGCGCCCCGACATTATGTTCAGGTATAAAGGAAAGAAATATTCTTTAGAATTTCAATGCTCTACGTTACCGGAAGACACATTTATCAAGAGGACAAAGACATACTTGGAGAATAACTATATCCCGCTCTGGATTATCTCAGGCAAACACATGCATCAAAAGAGTAACGATATATTCTCCCTGTCGAATTTCCAATATTTATTTTTACGAAGTACTGCTTCAGGAATTCTTTATATTCCCGCTTATGACCCCGAAAAGCAACTTTTTCAATTAGTTGAAACAATTGCTTCCATCTCAATTAAAAATACACTTGCAAAGTATTCCTATTATCCACTTCATAAAATTGAATTAGATACTTTGCTTGAACCCGCGAAATGTATTAGTACGCAATCAAGCTGGAATCCTGAAATAGAAAAGCTTATACTAAATTGGTCACTTCATCCGCAGCCTGGACACAGGTCATTTTTTCAAGAACTCTATAGTAAAGGATTAAATTTTTTCTTGCTGCCTCCAGAAATTGGCCTCCCTGTTGTCCATTCGATACTTATTCAAACACCTCCTATCATTTGGCAAACCTATTTATATCTTGATGTTTTAGCCAAGAAAAACCCAAAAGATTATATTACTCTTCAAGAAGTAGACCTTCATTTAAATAAAAGAAAAGGTAGAAACGAAATTATTATTCGAAATTTACCCCAATTAGGACATTTAAATCCCATTCTAGCCCAATTTGAATATTTACAACAATTAGTGCAACTAGGAATTTTACTGCGCAAAGGCAATACGGTATTTCAATTGCAGAAAAAAATATATTTACCTAAGTCCAATCGCGAACGGGAGGAAGCTCGGAAGGACTTTTATCAAAAAAACATAGGTATTCTTTCAAAAGGATAAGCATAATTGAAATGAAATGAAACCTCTGGGCATAATATAGTAGGAGTGCCATTTCTAACGGTTTTTAAAGGAAATAACTAACAATGAGGAGAATATAGTTAAGAGTGAATTCTTTTCATAATACAAAAATTTGATTGGAGGATGTATGATGGCAAATGAAACAGCAATAAAGCAGCTGCCTGCAAGAAGTGAAATTCCGGTTGAAGATACATGGAAATTAGAAGATATTTTTGTGAATGATCAGGAATGGGAAAAAGAGTTTCAAGAGATTAAAAATTTAATTCCCGAGATAAAAGAATTTGAAGGGAAATTAGCGAAAAATGCGGAAACTCTATATAAGGCTCTTCAGTTCCAAGATAAACTGTTAGAACGAATTGGTAAACTGTATACATACTCACATATGCGCTACGACCAAGACACAACGAACTCCTTTTACCAAGGTTTAGATGACAGGATGAAGAATCTTTATTCCCAAGCAGCAAGTCAATTAGCTTTTATTGTGCCCGAGATTCTGTCGATTGACGAAAGTAAAGTGACGAGTTTTCTAAATGAGAAGCAAGATTTACAGCTCTATGAACATGCGATTGAAGAAATTAATCTGCAAAGACCGCACGTTTTAAGTGCAGAACAGGAAGCTTTATTAGCGGAAGCAAGCGAAATTATGGATGCTTCAAGTAATACCTTTGGTATGCTGAATAATGCTGACCTTGAATTTCCTACCATTAAAGATGAGAATGGTGAAGAGATTGAAGTTACACATGGCCGCTATAGTCGTTTCTTAGAGAGCAGTGACAAACGAGTCAGACATGATGCCTTTAAAGCCGTTTATAAAACCTATGGTGCATTTAAAAATACATTCGCTAGTACTCTAGGTGGCAATGTGAAGAGGGACAATTTTAATGCAAGGGTTAGGAAGTATGATTCAGCAAGACATGCAGCACTCTCGGCTAATAACATACCTGAAAGTGTTTATGAAAATTTGGTAAGCACAGTTACTGAAAACCTACATTTATTACATCGCTATGTAAAACTCCGTAAAAAGGTTCTAGGTCTAGATGAACTTCATATGTATGACTTGTATACACCGCTTGTAAAAGATGTAAAAATGGAAATAAAGTATGATGAAGCGAAGGATCTCGTAATCAAGGGGTTAGAACCATTGGGAGAGGAATATACGAACATCTTAAAAGAGGGCTTCGAGAATCGTTGGGTTGATGTCCATGAGAACAAAGGGAAGCGCAGTGGTGCCTACTCATCTGGGGCATATGGAACACACCCATATATCTTGATGAATTGGCAGGATAATGTGAATAATTTATTTACCCTTGCCCATGAATTTGGCCACTCCGTGCATAGTTACTATACACGCAAATCACAGCCCTATCCGTATGGGAATTACTCCATTTTTGTTGCTGAGGTAGCTTCTACATGTAATGAAGCATTGCTAAATGATTATTTATTAAAAACAATTGATGATGAACAAAAACGAATTTACCTCCTTAATCACTATTTAGAAGGCTTTCGTGGCACTGTATTCCGGCAGACGATGTTTGCGGAATTTGAGCATTTAATTCATCAAAAGGCACAAAATAATGAGGCGTTAACAGCAGACTCTTTAACAGAAGCCTATTATGAATTAAATAAGAAGTATTATGGTGAAGAGGATATTGTGATTGATGAGGAAATCGGTTTAGAATGGGCAAGAATTCCACATTTCTATTACAATTATTATGTATACCAATACGCCACAGGCTTCAGTGCAGCCACAGCCCTAAGTAAGCAGATTTTAGAGGAAGGCGAGCCAGCTGTCAAAAGGTATATAGATGAATTCCTTAGTGCAGGAAGCTCAGATTATCCTATTGAAGTGCTCAAAAAAGCGGGTGTTGATATGACGAGTGCAACTCCGATTAAAGATGCATGTAAGGTTTTTGAAGAGAAGCTGAATGAATTAGAACAGCTCTTGTCGTAAGTGAGAAAGGGATGGTATCATACATGGCTGCCATCCCTTTTAAAATCCCTTAAATCGTTTCCGATCATTAAGATAAAATATTAAAATGAAAATAGAGATAAACAAGATAGGTAAACTGAGTATTAGTGGAAAAATTTTAAGAAATGCCAGTAAATTGAGAAAAAAAGCTATCATGATAAAAATAATCATCATACAATAGGGGAATTTGCCCACATTAAGGTACCACCTTTTTTACATACTTGTTATTATATGTATTGTCCATTTCATATTTTTATGACTTTTTGACAATAATGTGAAATATAGCACATACTTATTGTCATTAACTTTAAAAACATGTTATATTAAATACGTGAAGTAGATCACAACAAACATATACCCCTTTGTTTGACCGTGAAAAATTTCTCCCATCCCCTTTGTTCGTATAAATATAAAAATACCTTGCTGTCATTAGACTGCAAGGTATTTTATTTTTATTAAACAATAAAAAATTTAATATGGCGGTACAACAAATAAAAAAGACAAATGTCAACTGAACCGACACTTGTCTATTCATCGATATACCTCCAAAATGTTCCGTACTTTGCAGGAATTTGTTCTACGACTTGTTTTAATAGCAATTTTTTCATTTCCCGTTCAATTTGCGAAATCGACATATTGTAAACAACTGCAATTTCCTTTGAGGCGACAAATTTAAAATATTTCATAAACGTCTCTAATTGTGGGGGAGGAGCTTTTACTGGCTTTTCAGAAAGCATTTCTTCCAATACTTGGACGTAAACTTCATATGGGTAGGAACCAGTAATTTTAATTCCTTCATCCTCGACATTTTCATTAAAAAATACAAGGGTAGGAAGTTCAAATACATCCATTTCAGAAGTTATTTTTAAATCGCATTGAAAGGCTTTGGCGGCACTATCCGAATGAATATCCTTCAGGAATTCTTCCACATCCAAACCTGAGTTATGGGCACATTCCTTTAACACTTCAAGATTAGATGTATTCTGCTTTTCTAAAAATAACATTTCTTGAATTCTCCGAAGAAAACGCAGACCTGCACGTCTTCCTTGTAATTCAGCTGCTTTTAGGGCAATCGATACAGTATAGGGCTTATCCACAGGATTCTCTAACCAAAGGCTGCCATCGCAAGACATTCCTGATCTACTTGCCGTCTTTTCCCAAAACTGAGCCATATTTTCATAGTTCTTTTTTTTACTCAAATGCAAATCAGCTAAACGGCCACTTAAAACATGCTTAATAGAAAAATACCGTCCATACTCAATCTGAAGCTTTTTAAGTATCGGCTCTAATGCCCAGCATTCGGGACATAAAGGATCAATAAACATATAAATTTCTAGCGGCTTTTTTTCACTGCCCCTGCAACGTTTCTTGGAACCAGGTGTTATAGGATTACTCACGATTTTCACCTAATATCTCGCCGTCGTCAGGCGTGTTAATCATATGTTGGGCAGTAAAATTAAGACGTTCATATAATTCTTGTCCTAGTGGACCGTGTAAATCTATTGTATCCATTGCTTGTTTCATACAAGATAACCATGCATTTGCACGGGTTGGTGTAACGGGAAATGGAAAATGACGTGCGCGCAACATCGGATGGCCATGCTCTTCCGAATAAAGTGGCGGACCACCTAAGAATTGTGTTAAAAATTGTTTTTGCTTCCGTGCAGTTTCAGTTAATTCATTTGGAAATATGGGAGCAAGGTCAGGATTTTGTGCAACAAGTCCATAAAAAGTGTCGACAAGACGGTGCAGCGTTTTTTCACCAATCAGTTCATATGGTGTAAGCTTTTTCTCAATCATGTTGACACCTCCTTTAATGTCTTTTGTAATCATATTTTATCAATGCCCATATCATATCTCAAATTAATTGCTTTGAAACTGTTCATTTTTAAGTTAGACATTCTTTTAATGTGTACAATGATATGAGTATTTAGTAAGAAAAAGTGATGCTTGTTTGTAGGAAATATAACCTTATTATCAATAATTTAGGTTAAATCAGACTGTTTATATTTTTGATTATAAAAGCGAAGAATTTTATTTGCAGTTTTCCTTTCTGGAATCCTATATTGAGCAAGAAATGCTTGAAATATTTTCTGCCCCTCTTGATAGTTTTTGACTTCATATTCTAATTCATAATCTTCATTATTCAAATAGGAACTGTGATCAAGAACAAGTAGTCCACCTTTGTAATTAAATTCAACTCGGTTTGTATTGAGCAAGCCAAAAAACTCAATTTTCGAAAAAATGATCCCATTTTCTTCAATAAACTGCTGGATTTTTCCGGTTGGAAGTTTGCCGTGATTTATTGCCACGGAAGCTTCTTTGTCACTTAAAAATTGATTGGTTTCAAGAAGTCCGACGGTTGCAGGCTGCTTTAATGTCATCTCGTATGTTCCATCCTTTTTCCGAATACGTAAGGCAGAACGAGCTCCCTTCAAAGCAAATTCAGGTGTATCAAAGTAAAAGTTTTCTTGAGAAAATATTTGCTTATTATCAATTTGAAATTCCCGTATAAGTCTTTCATATTCTGCTTTTGTCAGCATGTTTTTAAACTCAATTTCAATATTTTGTGACATCGGAAGACTTCCTTTCGTGACGATGATTATTTAATAATACCTATAAATTTTAATTGCTGTCCAGCCAGGTGAATTTTTACGTTCTTGATAACTGCAATCCTTGGGAGAAATGGTTGAATTATGCTAAAATAAGTAGGTAGAAAATGGAGGTAAAAAGATGAAGAAAAGAATATCAATCATAAAAGCAATCATAACAAATAATAACCTTTTTTTAGAAACAAATGAATCCATCGAGGGCCTACTCCCAGCGGAACAAATTCTTGTGGATTCTGATCAATACTCATTCATTTACTTAATGGAGGATAAGGAAGATTATACATATCTAATCGTACCTGAAACTATCTGGCCTTTTTTAAAGACTGCAATGGAGCAAGAGCTTACAGTATGGGTTTTATTTAATGAACAACAAATAGAATTATTGAATTTTCAAGCAGAATTAGAGTATGTAATCAATAACATAAAAGGTAATAGTAACTACGGTAATGAAATGGTCGCAAAGGTAGAGGGAAATTTCCTCGCTGGCCGGAAAGGATAACTTTTCTATTAGACATATGGGCAGCAACGCCCAAGGGGCTCGCCAAGCGACGGGTTTTCTTTTGCTAATATGTTTTCATCGAGGTGGAATTATGAAACATTGGGATCAATTTTTAGCCCCATATAAACAGGCAATTTCTGAGCTGAAAGTAAAATTAAAGGGATTGAGGGGGCAGTTTGAACTTGATTCTTCCCATTCACCTGTTGAATTTGTTACAGGTCGAGTAAAACCAATTGCGAGTATACTCGATAAAGCTAATCAGAAAGGTATTCCGCTTGAAAGTCTAGAAGAAGAAATGCAGGACATTGCTGGGATGCGGATTATGTGTCAGTTTGTCGAGGATATACATTCGGTTGTTAATTTATTAAGAAACAGAAATGATTTTGAAATTGTGGAGGAAAGAGATTATATTTCCCATAAAAAGACAAGCGGGTACCGCTCTTATCATGTAGTCATTCGTTATCCCGTTCAAACCATTCATGGAGAAAAGAAAATTTTGGCGGAAATTCAAATCAGGACACTTGCAATGAACTTTTGGGCCACTATTGAACATTCGCTTAATTATAAGTACAAGGGAATCTTTCCTACAGATATCCAAATGAGGCTGCAAAGGGCGGCTGAAGCTGCTTTCAGGCTTGATGAGGAAATGTCATTAATCCGCGGCGAAATCCAGGAAGCTCAGGCTTTTTTTACAAGAAAAAAGGAATTGAAGCAAGAAGAAAAAAACTAATAAAGAGACCGCCTTTTGAAATCCATTTTGTACAAGGAGTAAAAAAGATGAAATTTGCGATTACTTCAAAAGGAGATCAAAAATCAAATATATTAATGCATAAAATGAGGACGTATTTACTTGATTTTGATCTTATTTATGATGAGGACCAACCGGATATTGTTGTCTCCATTGGCGGTGATGGGACATTGCTTTATGCGTTCCACCGCTATAGCAGCCGTTTGAGCAAAACTGCTTTTGTTGGAATTCATACTGGACATCTTGGCTTTTATGCTGACTGGATCCCAGATGAAATTGAAAAGCTAGTGATTGCAATAGCTAAAACTCCCTATCAAGTTGTTGAATACCCTTTACTTGAGGTCATTATCCGGTACACGCATGCCGGCAAGGAATCTAGGTATTTAGCACTAAATGAATCAACTGTAAAAAGCGTGGAGGGAACGCTTGTCATGGATGTCGAGATTCGTGGACAACAATTTGAACGATTTCGTGGTGATGGACTGTGCGTTTCAACTCCTTCAGGCAGTACCGCTTATAACAAAGCACTTGGAGGGGCAATTATCCACCCGTCTATTTCAGCCATTCAAGTAGCAGAAATGGCATCAATAAATAATAAGGTATTTAGAACAGTCGGCTCACCGCTCATCCTTCCTGCACATCATACTTGCATATTTAAACCTGTTAATCGCTCGGACTTTCAGGTAACCATTGATCATCTAACACTACTCTATAAGGACGTAAAATCGATACAATTCAGGGTACCAGAGGAGAAAATCCGTTTTGCCCGCTTCCGCCCGTTTCCGTTTTGGAAAAGAGTTCATGATTCATTTATATCAGATTGAGCGGAGGAAATTTGGATGGATTCTCATTTTCAATTGTGTTGGGTTATTGATCATTACCATACCGGTCTGTTAATTAAGGAATTTTTAAAAAAAGAAGAAATCTCGCATACTGCCTTAACAGATATTAAGTTTAAGGGCGGGAGCATTCTTGTGAATGGCGAAGAAGTAAATGTTAGATATAAATTGAGGGCAGGAGATGTGTTAAGGGTTATTTTTCCTGCGGAGATACCAAGTGAAGGTGTAACAGGTGAAAATATTCCGTTAACTATTTTGTATGAAGATGAGTTTTTACTTGTAGTAAACAAACCGGCGGGGATGAATACGATTCCTTCTCGTGAACACCCCAACAACAGTCTTGCCAATGCCCTGGTCGGTTATTATCAGCGAGTGCGTCTTCAGGCCACTTCCCATATTGTTACACGGCTTGACCGCGACACATCCGGGATTGTCTTGATTGCAAAACATCGCCATGTCCATCATTTGTTTAGCAAAATGCAGCAGAACGGACAGGTTAAAAGAACATATGAGGCTTTTGCTAGTGGCTCAATAGACCCCAATATTGGTATAATTGAGGAACCAATTGGTCGAAAAGATGATAGCATTATTGAAAGAGAAGTTCGGAATGATGGTCAATATGCCTGTACACACTACCAAGTAATTAAGAGGTATAGTCGATTTACACACCTCGAGTTGCAGCTTGAAACAGGCCGGACCCATCAAATTAGAGTACATATGTCTTATTTAGGAAATCCATTGCTTGGGGATGATTTATATGGGGGAGATAAAGCGTTAATAGATAGACAGGCACTTCATTGTAAAAAAATTAAATTTACCCACCCATTCTTAAAAGAAGAAATGACCTTTACTGCGCCGCTTCCTCTAGATATGAGTGCAATCTTAGAGGCTGACCTGCTTTCATAGAGGGCAGCCTGATTTTTTGAAGTTATAGTTATAAATAAGGGAAACAAAACATTTTTGAATTTACTTTAATACACACTCTTTGAATTCAGTCAAATTGTTTAAATTTATCATCTATATATGGCATAGTAGAAGAAACTGAAACCAATTCCATTTCAGGATACCTTAAGGCCGTAAGCATACCGCCAAAGACAGCGCCAGTATCAATATTATATGTATTGTTAATAATCCGCGGCTCTTTCACAGGCGTATGACCATACACAATACAGGCATCGCCGTTATAGACTTTAGCCCAATCTCGTCTGACTGGGGTTCCGTCAGGGTTCTTTTTACCTGTGATATCTCCGTAAAGAACAAATTGTTTAACCTTTCCATGGGTTTGCCCAATATATTCCTGTTTAATTCCTGCATGTGCGATGATCAGTTTTTGCTGTTCCAGTACTAAATAAAGGGGAGCTGTTTCATAAAGCTGGATAAATTTTTTACGAATAGATTGTTGTTCATTTTTATATAATGATTCATATTCTGCGGCAGTTGTTTCAAGGCCATGTGTAACTTGGACTTTATTTCCTTGAAAGAAGCGGTATAACTTATTGCAATGATTGCCAGGTGTGTAATAGGCCAGTTTTTTATTAATTACCAGCTGCCAAACAATTTCAATTACCTTTAAAGATTCAGGACCCCTATCAGTTAAGTCGCCTACAAAACCGAGAATCCTTTTTTCTGGATGAATTGGTATTCCTTTATCCCATTGATAGCCAAGCTTTAAGGTGAGTTTCTCAAATTCGGAAAAACATCCATGTATATCACCGATAATATCAATTTTCATAGAAAGAACCTCCTTTTTGATTTATTTTTTGTTAAAAAGGTCAATTTTATAAGATGTGAAACATAGTTTTGAAAGGTGGTTGAAAAAATGGAACAGCATGTATCAGTCATTTCTTTGTTGGTGGTTGTTACAATGGCATTTTTAACACCAATAATTTTGCATAGATTTAAATTAAATTTTATTCCGGTTGTGGTTGCTGAAATCATTATGGGATTGCTTATCGGAAAAAGTGGGCTAAATGTTGTTCATGAGGATGTGTGGCTTTCAACCCTTTCTACTCTCGGCTTTATTTTCCTTATGTTTTTGAGTGGACTGGAAATTGATTTTAACGCGTTTATTGGCCGCAAAAAGAAAGATATACTCCCAAATGGAAAAAAAGAGCCGAATACCTTTGCAGTTGCATCGTTAATTTTTGTTGGTATTTTTATTTTTTCCCTTGCTCTTTCTTACATGTTTGTTTTTGCAGGTTTTATTGATAACGCCTTTTTAATGACACTGATTATCTCAACCATTTCACTAGGAGTTGTCGTGCCAACTTTAAAAGAAGCCCACCTAATGAAAACAGCAATTGGACAAATAATATTACTGGTTGCCGTCATTGCCGATTTAGTGACAATGATATTACTGGCGGTGTTTGTATCACTTAATGAGAAGGGACATGGAAGTACCTGGCTGCTATTAATTTTGTTGGCTGCAGGTATTATCCTTTATTTTGTTGGTAAAAGGTTTAAAAATCGCAGCTTCATAGAGACATTATCAACAGGAACAGTCCAAATAGGCACAAGAGCTGTTTTTACCTTAATTATCGTATTAGTTGGTCTATCGGAAACTGTCGGTGCTGAAAACATACTTGGAGCCTTTCTAGCAGGGGTTCTTGTTTCCTTATTATCTCCAAATCAGGAGCTGGTACATAAGCTTGATTCTTTTGGCTACGGATTTTTAATCCCGATTTTTTTCGTGATGATAGGTGTGAATCTTGACGTCTGGTCACTATTTAGTGAAAAGAAGCTTTTGCTATTAATCCCGCTCTTACTAATCGGACTGTTGCTTTCAAAGCTTGTTCCAGTCTATCTTTTAAAAATTTGGTATGAAACAAAAACTGTTATTTCCGCTGGATTTTTACTAACATCAACCCTTTCTCTTGTTATTGCTGCAGCGACCATTGGTGAAAGGCTTGAAGTAATAACACCACAGATGAGTGGTACATTAATATTGGTTGCAGTGATTACGTCTATTTTTACACCAATTGTGTTTAAAAAGCTATTTCCAAAAGAGGTTTCAGAGAATAAAAAAGTCAGCGTGGCTTTCTTGGGGGCAAACCAAGTCAGTCTTTCTCTATCAAGGGAGTTAAAGTCGGGTCTGTATGATCCTACTTTATATCATACAGTCATGGAAAAATCTGATAAGCAAATTGCAAATTCATTATTTGACATTGTAGAAATCCCCGATTATTCAATTGAAACAATGGAAAAAATCAAGGTTTATCAATCGGACATTGTCGTTATTTCAACAGGAGATGAAAAATTGAATGCAATATTGTCGTTAACAGCTAAGGAGAATAATGTTTCTAGGGTAATTGCCCGGATTGAAAGTCCTGATTTAGAACAGGATCTTCGTGAGCAAAATGTAGAGGTGTTTTCTTCCTTTATGTCAACGAAAACACTACTAAGGTCATTAATTGAATCGCCGACAGTCCTCAACATCTTAACAAATCAAGATACTGGACTTTATGAAATTATTATGATGAACTCGCAATTTGATGAAATGCCACTGCGGAAATTTCCTTTTACGGGCGATATCATATTTGTTCGAATTTTTAGGGGTAAAGATTCGATTGTGCCCCATGGCGATACAGAATTACAGCTGCACGATCGTCTTATTGTAACTGGTTCTAAGGAGTACGTGGATGAGTTGAAAAGGGAAATAGAATTTTGCGAAACATGATAAAAAGATTAAAATAGAAAAAAGACTATTCTTTTCATTTGTGACAAATTAGTGTATTATTAGTACCAAGTACTAATAACTTGTAATTATACTAGGGGGATCTTCTTAAAATGAATCTTTCTTTAAATGGAAAAACATATGTTGTAATGGGTGTAGCCAATAAACGCAGTATTGCATGGGGAATTGCCCGGTCATTACACAATGCAGGAGCAAGATTAATTTTTACGTATGCGGGTGAGAGAATAGAAAGCAGTGTAAGGGAATTAGCTAATTCCTTGGAAGCAGAAGGAACACTAGTCCTTCCATGTGATGTAACAAGTGATGAAGGAATTGCAAACTGTTTTGCAGAAATTAAAGAAGCTGTTGGCACTATACACGGCTTAGCACACTGCATCGCATTTGCAAAAACTGAGGAATTAAAGGGCGAATTTGTCAATACATCTAGGGATGGGTTCTTACTCGCACAAAATATCAGCTCTTTTTCGCTAGCAGCTGTTGCAAAAGAAGCACGGGAATTGATGACTGAAGGTGGAAGTATTGTAACCTTAACCTACTTGGGGGGCGAACGTGCAATTCCGAACTATAATGTCATGGGTGTAGCAAAAGCTTCCCTTGATGCAAGTGTCCGTTATTTAGCTGCTGATCTTGGAAAATACGGAATTCGTGTTAATTCTATTTCTGCTGGCCCTATCCGTACCTTATCAGCGAAGGCGATTGGAGAATTCAACTCTATTTTAAATGAGATTGAAGAAAAAGCTCCTTTACGGAGGACAACCACGCCTGAAGAAGTAGGGGATACAGCCGTATTCCTATTCAGTGACCTTTCACGTGGCATTACTGGTGAGAATATACATGTCGATTCTGGATATCACATTCTTTAATGTACAAAAGCCTGCTGCATAAGCAGGCTTTTTGTATGCATTCTAATTTTTGCTATGAACGAGAATAGGCATTTCGCATATATATACTGTATAGGATTATGTAAATAGGAGGTGCTGTAGGTGTCAACCAAGAAGAGCAATGGGCCGCTGCTATATATCAAACAGCAATTTTCAAGACCATCATCAAATAATAACATGCAGGAAATGTTTACAAACAGACAGATACAGGAACCGATTGAAGATGAAAAGGTGCCTGAGTTTGAAAGTAAACAGAGAATTTCGCTTGCAAAAAAGGAACTAGTTCCAGAAATAGAAGTAAAATCAGAAAATCCACAATTCATATCAACTGTTCATCAAAAAGAAAAACAGCGGACTTCATTGAATAGAGTTAAGCCTTTTAAAGATATGGGTATATTAGAGCGCTTAGACTACTTAATAAACTTTCCCAAAGTACTCCCCCCTGTACCATGTGTCTTTTATACCGCTGAAGAAAATTATCATGGATTCCTAACAGAATACGACCAACATCAAATAGTCATTCAAATTCACGATCAAACGTCAATAACGATTCCCGTCGAGGAACTAAAGAGCGTCATGATGATTGGGATAAGAAGATAAAAAAAGCCAGCCGATTTACGACTGGCTCCTTTATAAGTTTTCAATTAGTCACAAAGTCCAAGGTTTACGTCTGCGATACATTGTACTGCACAAAAGCAGCTTAGGTCAACAGTAATACAATCCCTGCTTGCGCGGAATCTGTCAACTTTACAAACCTTTTTAAGATCAATACAACATTTGTCTTCGCCTGAAACAAGGTTTATTGGAGCAAAATGATCATTGTTATCGCGGTGTCCTGGTACTAACACACGAAGTGTTGCACAGCAGTTGTCAAATACATCTTCGACGCGGAAGTAGATTGAAACACATGCATCACATTCATCTGTTAAGAAAGCATGAAACGGAGTGCCGTCCGCCGTACTTAAAACAAAAACACGGGTATCAACCGGGTCTCTCCTCGTTGGTGACACCATGGATCCAAGTGGTTCGGTAAAACAACTGGTACACTCAGTACATTCTTCTGCATCTTCAACAGCATTATCTTGGATATCTTTAATGGCACGAACTACTTCACATACACAGTTTTCTCTGCGAAAATCGTCATGATTTTTTCCACAACCCATTAATTTTTCCTCCTTATTCCGTGATATATCTTACATTACTAACATATTTCACAGACCTCTTTTGGGTAACGGACAAACGCCTTATTTGGCAAAATTAGGCTGGTTATTAATCTAATGAGAGATAGAAGGGATTTAAATGTTATGAATATTACTTTCTTTAGCTTACTAATTTTATCCTTATCGAGCTTTAGGCTGACAAGATTACTGGTGTTTGATAAAATTACTGAATTTATCCGTGAACCCTTTTTTGAAGAAATAACAGAGGTTAATGATGATGGGGAAATAGACATTTATTACATTCCAAAAAAAACTGGGATTAAGAAATTTATCGGTGAGCTTTTGAGCTGTTATTGGTGTACGGGTATCTGGTCGTCCGCCCTTATTGTCGGGCTAAATTATATCAACCCAAGTTTTTTTTACCCAATTATTCTTATTTTAGCTGTTGCCGGCTTTGCTTCCCTATTAGAATTAATTGTGCAGCATTTCAGCGAAAAATAATGGTTTTGTTGAGACAAGATTAATAAGGGTCACATATTCTAACTAGTAGTTATAAAAATGATTTCGAGGGAGAGATAAGATGAATAGAAAAAAACAAAGCAAGCAAACAACACAAACAATTCAGGCCACGTCCACAACAAAGAGAAAAGGCTGCGGCTGCGGTAGAAAAACATCGAAATAAGGGGAAAAACTGCTGGTAACTCTAGCAGTTTTTTTTGTTCATTGGTAATTTAACTTACATTCATAATTTTAGCTATTATCGAAAAAACTATATAATAATTGAACCTTAAAACTTGCATAAAGAAAGGGAAGCAAATGATTACTAAATATGGGTTTGTACTTTGTTCTTGTTTCTTAATATTGACCGCTTGTAGTTCCAATCAGCCTGTTAAAGAAAGTCAATTGGCTCTGATAAAAGCCACAAATCCTAACCCGGTCCTAACGGATCAAAACAAGAGCAGTAATCAGGTAGAAGAAATTAAAAAAGAAATAAGTTCTTTCCCAGAACTATATGATGTTGCGATTGTGAAAGGGAAAAAAGATACATTAGTTGTTTATAAAGTGAAGCATTTGCACCGGTTTAACATGAAAAAAATCGAAAAAAAAGTTAACAAAATGTTGGAAGAACAATACCCGAAGGAAAATTTCACCGTTTCCAGCGACTATAAGATTTTCCTGGAGGCCATAAGGCTTAATGAACGGATGGACTCGGGGAAGCTTTCTAAATCTGATGCTGAAAAACGCCTTAAAGAAATTGTGAAAATGACGGAAGATTTGAAGTAAGGAAGGGATGTTACGCATGGCGAGCAATCAAAAAAATATGACCCCTCAGCAGCAGAATTATCAAACTCTGCAGCAAAAACATGAACTTAAGCGGCCAGTTCTGAAGAATTGTCTAAAGGCATTTTTAGTTGGCGGGCTCATTTGCACAATTGGTCAGGCAGTCAGTTATTTTTATATATATTTTTTTGATTTTACAGAACAGAGTGTAGGAAATCCGACTGTGGCAACAATGGTCTTTTTTTCAATGCTTTTAACAGGTTTTGGAGTTTATGATCGTCTTGGCCAATTTGCAGGAGCAGGTAGTGCCGTTCCAGTAACGGGTTTTGGAAACTCTGTTATCTCGGCTGCAATCGAACATCGTACAGAAGGGTTTGTGTTAGGGGTAGGCGGAAATATGTTTAAGCTTGCAGGCACAGTGATTTTATTCGGAGTGTTTTCTGCTTTCGTAGTTGCATTAATTAAGACGTTACTCGTGATTTGGGGGGTTTTGTAATTGTTAAAAGGGCATCAATCATGGGTTTTTGGAAATAGGCCAATGATTACAGCAACAGGTGTAACTGGAGGTCCATTTGAAGCAAACGGCAACTTGGCGAATGACTTTGATTTATTGTATGAAGACTTATGGATGGGAAAGGAATCCTATGAAAAGGCCCATCGGTTATTGTTGGAAGAGGCCATCAAAGTGGCGTTGAAAAAAGGGGAAATTCAAAAAGAACAAGTGCAATTTTTATTTGCTGGAGACTTGATTAATCAAATAACCCCGACTAGTTTTGCGGCAAGGACAATGCAAATTCCTTATTTTGGACTTTTCGGGGCATGCTCTACATCGATGGAGGGCTTGGCCCTATCATCCTTTGTCGTCAATTACCAAGGGGCAAAGTACGTTTTGACCGGTGCATCAAGTCATAATGCTGCTGTTGAAAAACAGTTCAGATATCCAACAGAATATGGAGGCCAAAAGCCCCCAACTGCACAATGGACCATTACGGGTGCCGGCGTAGCCCTTGTAGAACCTAATCAACCAGGAAAGCAGCAACCGGTGACAACATCGGCAACCATTGGAAAGGTTATTGATATGGGCTTAACAGATCCGTTTAATATGGGTGGAGCGATGGCACCAGCTGCAGCAGATACGATTATGGCTCATTTTCGTGACCTGCAATTGGATCCATCCTATTATGATTTAATTATTACAGGTGACCTAGGAAGAATTGGTCATGATACCGCATTTGAATTACTCAATAAAAGCGGATTAAAGTTGGAACGAAAACAATTTCAAGATTGTGGCTTATTAATGTATAAAGATAATCAACCAGTTCAAGCCGGGGGAAGTGGGGCAGGCTGCTCGGCAACTGTTTTATATGGACATCTTCTTAACGAATTGAAAAAGGGTACATATAAGCGAATGTTAGTAGTAGCGACAGGGGCGTTATTATCTCCGCTCAGCTTTCAGCAAAACGAATCTATTCCATGTATTGCCCATGCTGTCGCAATTGAGATGAATGGAGAAAAGGGGTGAGTTTATGCTGGCAATGTTTTTCTGGGCATTTGTAATTGGCGGGATTATATGTGTAATTGGGCAGTTATTATTTGATGTTGCTAAACTAACACCAGGACACACGATGAGTTTGTTGGTTGTTGTTGGTGCTGTATTGGATGGGTTCGGTCTGTATGAACCACTTGTGGACTTTGCTGGAGCAGGAGCAACCATTCCGATTACGAGCTTTGGAAATTCCTTGGTCCATGGGGCACTTCAAGATGCCCAGGCACATGGAATAATTGGCGTATTAACAGGCATGTTTCAAGTAACAAGCTCTGGAATCTCCGCGGCAATTGTATTTGGGTTTATTGGAGCGCTAATTTTCAAACCTAAAGGGTAAATACACATTTTTATATCCACTTTAATGATTAAATAGCTTGCCTAGTACACATGATTAAGTAATTTCATATGTTATTAATGAGATTACTTAAGTGAGGTGACAGTCTATGTGCTTCGGATATGGTGGATGCGGTTACGGCGGTGGATACGGTTACGGCGGTGGATACGGCTACGGCGGAGGTTCAACTTTTGTCTTAATCGTCGTATTATTCATCCTTTTAATCATTGTCGGTGCAAGCTTCTTTTAATTAACACTGAGCTTGTAACGATGGAAGAGGTTGGCCCAAAAATGTGGCCAGCCCTTTCTTTATGTCCAGCTCCAGCGCCCTAGCGGCTAGTGTCCTTCGCTCTCCGCCCTACGATAAGTCAACATCGAATCGCCTTCGGCTCTTCGTGTTTCCTTTATCTCGGTTGGAGCGCTCCAGGCCATACGCCGCTGAACAGGGCGCTTGCGCTTTTCTTAATTTTCATCACATTTTTTTCCATCCTTCATAGAATAAAGTAGTTTATGAAGGAGTGTGATTTCTAAACATGGATAATGGATTCTTTAAAAACATTGAAAAGAAAACTGGCGTTAATATGAAGGATATTTTTGATTTAGCCAATTCCTTACAAAATGCCAATTTTAAAGATGAAAAAACGGTTCGTAATGTTATTCGAAGAGTTTCTCAAATTGCCAATAAACCGGTAAGTAAAGAAATGGAAGATCAAATTGTTAAATCAATCGTTAATGATGGTAAGCAGCTTGACTTCAATACGATTGCAAACATGATGAATAAAAAATAAATAAAAAAGGAAGACCAATTTTATCTTTAAAAATCGGCCTTCCTCTTTTTAGTTTTGGAAGCTAAGAATCTAGAGCGGTTTGCTTTTTTTCCTCTCCTATTGCTCGGCACGGAAATAAAAAGCTTCTCTTTTGCCCTTGTCATCGCTACATAGAACAATCTTCTCTCTTCTTCAAGAGCAGAAAAATTTCCGTTTCGATAATCTTCAAGAGCAAAATCGTGCGGAAGACTTCCGTCAACAGCTCCGATGATATAAACAGTTTGGTATTCTAATCCCTTTGCCCTGTGGATGGTACTAAGGGTGATAGCATCTGTAAAATGCTTACCTAGGTTTTTTATTTCCTTGTTCATTGCAGACATATGCTCAGCATGTGCCTGCAATGCCCCAATCGTCTCAAAGCTCTTTGCTGCTACTTTAAGATCTTTAAGGTCATCCGAGCCTTTTTCAAGCTTACTTGATTCATTACCGCGTTTCTTAAGAAAATCCAGAAAGCCAAGGTCTTTTTCAATCTTTTCAATGGCTGTCGATGGAGACAAATGCTTAAGGCCGCGGATGATTGTAACCGCCTTTTTTAATTTTTTCTCTTGAAAGGCGTGGGCTGTTTTTAAGTGGGAAAGTGCCTCAAGAAAACTGCAGTCCATAAGGATACTTTGTGCTTTTATTTCTTTTAGAACGGCCTGTTTTAAAAATAAAAATGGTAAAATATCAGTTAATGCTTTGGCATCATCTTCATTTAAGCTAAGTCTTAAGAAGGCAAGGGTGCTTCGTACAATATAGCGGTCGTAAAAGGCTTCTGCATCTTGATCGATTTTAAAAGGGAGGTTCGAGCCGGCTAAGCGCTCAAACACAGCCCGTGAACTGGCATTCGTTCGATAAAGAATGGCGAAATTACCTGGTTTTGCACCATAAGAAATTTGCTCTTGTATATCTGTAACAATCATTGTTGCTTCTTCCTCTTCGTCATAAGGAAAAAAGATAATCGGAGAATCTCCTGATGAAAATTGTGCCTTCATACTCTTTGGTCTTCTCATTTTATTTGCCGTAATCATTTGATTAGCTGCTCCAACAATTTCATGGGAGGAACGGTAGTTTTGGTCTAAAGTGACCATCTTTGCATATGGAAAATCTTTTTCAAACTCTAGTAAATAGGTTGGGTCACTGCCCCTAAAGGAATAGATTGATTGATCATCATCACCAACCGCACAAACATTTTTATGCTTTCCAGATAACAGTTTTATTAACTCATACTGCACCTTATTTACATCTTGAAACTCATCAATTAAAAAGTAATGAAAGCTGTTCTGATATTGTTCTAGTAAGGCGGAGGATGAATTCAAAAGCTGATAACAGCCAATTAGCATATCATCAAAATCAAATAGCCCTTCTCGTTGTTTATATTCCTCATATTTTTTATAAAGGAATGTCGCTTTTTCTTCCCACTCGGATTGGGGCTTAACCTCATTTGGAAACAGAAGTGAATTTTTCCAAAAGCCGATTTGCTGCAACGCTAAGTCATAGGCAAATTCTTTTTCAGACAAATTCAGCAGTTTTCCAGCTTCTTTGAGAATTTTATCCCGTTGCCATTCTTTTTTTAGTAGATTATTAGACGACCAATTCGAACGATCATGAAACATTAGAATACGGTAAAAAATACTATGGAAGGTCCCAGTGACAAGTTGATTAATTTTTTCCGGTTTCATATGTGGATAGGAAAGCAAACGTTTTTTCATTTCAGCGGCCGCCTTTGAAGTGAAAGTGACAAGCATAATCTCACGAGGATTAATCTGCTTTACATCCAACATAAAGGCCGTTCGTGCCGTTAATACCCGTGTTTTCCCACTTCCGGCACCCGCCAGAACTAATAATGAACCCTCTGTTTCCAAAACAGCGGCCGCCTGACTTTTATCAAGGACGACGCCATTTACGGCGAGCTGTTGTAAATAGGGGGGCAGCTCTTGTTGGTGTCCTCTTAAAGCCTTTTGAAATGGGGGAATGCCATCCATCTTCATAGCAGGCTTGTAAAGTTCAATACTGTTCGGAGTCACAGCTGTGATGGTTCTCCCCTGAGGTATTTTAAACCCATTCCGTTCGGTATAGTTTTGCACATTCTCGTTATCTATAATGGGGGCAATCGGTTCCGAACAATGGTTTTCAGGTGAGTGTTGATGAAAAAAATAGGGTTCCCCCTGAATGCCAAGAAACAAACGGACGTTCATCTTACAGACTGGACAGGAAAGCTCCCCGCTTTTCCCAGCAAGAAAAACTTTTTGATACTCATCCCTGGCTAATTGCCGTAGCGAAATTAGCTGATTTTTGTAAAGTGCTGTTTTCATATTATAAAACCTCTATTTCCGTAATAACACATGTTAATCATAACAAAACCAATTACTAACGGAAAGTGTTTACTTATTTATCCAATTATCTGTGTCACTTAGACTTTTCGGCAAAGAAAAACACCTGCCCCATATTTTTCGGCAAGTGTTTTTGGATTAAACTTCTTTCAACATCGTTTTATGTGGAATTCCTGCATCTAAAAATTCCTCTGAAACCACTTCAAAACCAAGACCAGCATAAAAGGGTATTGCATGAGTCTGCGCATTTAGCTTCAATTTTTTTAATCCTTGATTAATAGCGTGGCTTTCGATGGCTTTCATAATTGTCTTTCCTGCACCCGTTTTACGTGCTTCTTTTACAACACAAATCCGTTCTACTTTTCCATAGCCATCAACCAAACGGAATCTGCCAGCACCAATGGGGACATCCTCTTGGTACATTACAAAATGAGTAGCTTTTTCTTCAAATTGATCAATTTCCTCATCAATGGGGACATTTTGCTCGTTTACAAAAACAATCTTTCTTATTGTAAAAGCATCTTCAAGTTCATTTTGATTTTCAACTATTTTAACGGTCACGTTCAATTATTCCTTTCCAAGACGAAATGTTTCATAAACGGTCCAAGAACCATTTTCTAATTGATAAAGCAGATGGAAGCGGTCAATTGTTTCTTCATGATTGATCTTGGTCATACGAAGTGAACCGTAGACATCGGAGTGCTCATCATTGGAAAGCTTTTGCCCTATTGTAATATGTGGGACAAAGGCATATTCGATGTTCTGTTCATTAAACTCTTGATTGATTTTTGAATGCAAGGTGTTGAGTTCATCCGTGGGATTAACTTTAAAATAAATAACATTATTAACAGGCTGAAATGAGCTGATTTTGGAAGTCTTTAATGGGAACGGATTTGTATTACTAGCGATCTGTCGTAATTTATTAGCAAACTCTTTCACTGCCTCTTCCGTTGCTTCAAAGGAATTCTTTAATGTAAGGTGTGGAGGAATTAATGCATAATGCGGATCATAGCGTTTGCGATAAGAATTAACTAAGTCTTGAAGCTTTTTTGATGGAAAAATGACAACACCAAATTTCATACGGTTACCTCCATTAAATGAAATTATTTTATTAGAAAAATAATTCTTGAAAGACCTTTTTGCTATTATAGCAAATTTTCGAAATATATAAAATAAATTAAATGCATCAATGAAAACTTGTGACAAATGTAGTGAGACTAAAATAACATTTTAAGTGCTCGTCTGAGATCGGGCTGCCAATATGTCCACGTATGGTTTCCATTAAATTCTTCATAAAAATAGGTAAAAGGTTTTTCTGAAATTAATTTAGCTAGTAAACGATTAGGACCTAGGAAGTCTTTTACCCGCCCATCTGTCGTATTTACCGCAGTTTCTTGAGTGCCAACCACATGATAAATCTCAACCAGCTGCTCTTCTTTAAAGTTTCCTGCTAATTTCAAAACCTGGTCATTTACAAGTGGTGACTGTAGCAATACTTTACCAAAAGTGTGCGGATACAGCAAAGCAGTCATTAAGGAAACAGTAGCACCAAGTGAATCACCAATTAGTGCCCTAGTGGAGCCCATTTGATAGGTAGGATACTCTCGATCAAGAAATGGGACTAATTCATGAGCAAGAAAACGAATATATTGCTGGTTTTGGTCACCCTCTGGGTGGTATTTCCGGCGACGGTCGGATACATTTTTATAGGGTATACCCACAATAATAATGTTTTCAATCTCTCTCTGAAAAAGAAACTCGTCTGCTAATCGTCCGATTCTGCCAAGCTGAAAATAATCCTGACCATCTTGGGCAATCAGCAGAGAGTATTTATAGAGCGGTGAGAAGTTTGCAGGCAAATAAACAAAAAGCTGCATTTCCTCACCAAGTGCAGTACTATGAAAGATATATTCTTTGACTGTGCCTTTTGGACATTCCATACGACAATTCCCCCAGGATTCGATTGATACAACCGCATTTTAACATAATTGCGGGGGAATTGCTTTTCGAAGGTTAGTTGAGTGGATGTTTAGCCGGATTAGTGAAGGAATCGTTTCTTGGAGCTTGCTTCAGGCATAATGGATAAGATGTTTTCACGTTTAAAGGTACGGATTTGTTTCCTGAGTAAACAAAAAGCGCGAATGTATTCATCATTGACTTCAATCACTATTAATTTTCGTTGTGAAAGCTTCTGATTTTCCGCTAGATAAATCATTTCTAATGGGATATTCTCTTCGATTGAACGGATGAGAAGGCCTTCCATGTGATTAACTCCATTCTATTAAGATATAGTATTATTATAACCGAACGTTAGTTCTTTATTCCAATTAAATTAGAACATGTGTTTCTGTTGACATTCCAAGATATTTAAATATAATTATATTTATACTTTACTAAGTGATCTGATAGTTCAGCGGGAGAATACGTCCTTGACAGGGACGGGGTCGGGGGTTCGAATCCCTCTCAGGTCATCTAATGAAATCCAGTAAAACGCCACTTTCTGAGACAAAGAGAGTGGCGTTTTACATTTTAATTCGTCAATACAAAAATTAGAATAAGTTTACATGAATACAAGTGCTTGCAAAAACCTTATAACAATGTTATTCTAAGTAAGAATTATTTTTGTTCGGTGTAAAGGATAGTATAAGTACTGACTTTTCGTCTTGAAGATTTGAGCAAGGATAGTAACACAATGTGTGCACTGCACACAACAGGAGGATATACAAATGGAACAAGGTAAAGTAAAATGGTTTAACGCAGAAAAAGGTTTTGGATTCATCGAACGTGAAGCAGGAGACGACGTATTCGTACATTTCTCAGCTATCCAAAGCGAAGGCTTCAAATCTTTAGACGAAGGTCAAGCAGTTACTTTTGAAGTAGAACAAGGTCAACGTGGCCCTCAAGCTACTAACGTTCGTAAAGCTTAATTCTAAGAACGAATATAAACAGGCTCTAATTTAGAGCCTGTTTTTTATTGTGCCTAAAAAAACAAAAACCCCGCTCACGAATGAGCAGGGCAGGAAACATCGAACAAAAAACAGTAAATCAAATGGTAACAACAGTGTAACATATAATTTGTGAATCTCCTAATTTTTTTGGATTGGAAAAAAGCCTTCACTATATTTAATTCCATCTCAATTAATAAAGAACCCTCCATAAATAAAATGTGGCATATGCCTGCCAATTCGTCCAGTTTAATGAAAGTATTAATAGTTCCTCCTTTGTTGGCTTTTTCCCTGAACCCGTTAAATGTTTGATGGCATTATGTAATCCAACATCATCAATTGGAAAAGCTGAAGTAAATCGTAAGCACCGCATTAACACGTAATTTGCGGTCCAGGGACCAATTCCACGAATCTTGATTAAACTTTTTTCAGCCTCTTTAAGGTCATCCATTTCCAATAATTTTTCTTTCGATAACTCCCCGCTGGCCATTAATTGTGCAATACCAATAATATATTCACTCTTTTTCACGGTCATCTTAATTTCCGCCAGATCTGCAGGTGTTAATTGAGCAATTTGTTCATATGATGGAAAAATCCAGTATTTCTTTCCATTCCATTCTATTGATTCACCAAACATTTCTACAAATTGCCTTTTTAAGGTGTAGGCGAATGCTAGATTAATTTGCTGCCCTAAGACTCCCCAGCAGAGGGCTTCAAATAAATCAGGAACACCGATTACACGTAATCCATAGAAATCTTGAAGAGGGGCCTCTAGGAGTGGGTCTCCTTTTGCCAGTTCGTAAAATGGTGCTAAATCTCGATCAAGATCAAACCATTCACGAATGTATCTGACAATATCAGCACGCTCGGCCTTATTATCAGGACTATAATCTTTTAAAAAATGAACAATCATCTGATTGCTATCATCTACGTGGATTTGTACTAAGGTTTGTGATTTTCCGGTGGAAATTATCCTAGTGATAATTTCATTTTCAACCTCAAACATACATTCATTTTTATTCCGCTCTAAATAGCCAAGATTGGCCTTTATATTAAAATCTATTGGCAAGTCAATCATGATTTTTTCTTTGACTTCCTGCCATTTGTTATTTGTGTTTTTTACAACAGTCACTTTTAATCCTCCGCAACGTTTTCTATTATTATCACAAAAAATAATTTCGTTATCTTGCTACTTTATTCTAAAATGACTAAATTTCAGATCAAAACAGGTTATATTGATAATAACAAATTAACGGAGGCATAAACATGATTCGAGATATTCAAACTCGTGTAGAAAACCTGGACTGGAATTTAATTCAGCAGGAATTGGATCATCAAGGTTTTGCTAAGATATCCCCAATTTTATCAAAATCAGAATGTGAATCTTTCATCGATAAATATTCTGATGGACTGTCCTATAGAACGACTATTAATATGGATAGATATCGGTTTGGAAGCGGAGAGTACAAATACTTTTCCTATCCATTGCCTGATTTGATTCAAGAATTAAGAGAAGTGTTTTATCCAGAGCTTGCTAAGACGGCTAATCGGTGGTTGGGATATTTGAAAAAACCGAAGCTATATCCGCCAGCTCTTGAGGATTTTTTACAAACATGTGTTGATAAGGAACAAACAAGACCAACACCATTAATTTTAAAATATAAAGAAGGGGGATTCAATTGTCTGCATCAGGACCTTTACGGTGACGTTTTTTTTCCCTTTCAAGTGGTGTTTATCTTGAGTCAGCGCGATCAAGATTATAGGGGCGGGGAATTCCTTCTTGTAGAGCAAATACCAAGGGCTCAAAGCAGAGGACATGTTATTTCTGTTGATCAGGGTGGGGCAATTATTTTTCCGACAAACTATAGACCAGTTCAGGGGAAAAAAGGTTATTACAAAAATACACTCCGGCACGGTGTCAGTACCATTACTTCTGGTGAACGATATGGCCTAGGGATTATCTTTCATGATGCAAAATAGAATAATGTTCATAATATTGCTCTACTTTACTATTTTTTAAAAAGGCCATTTGGTATGGTCAAGCGTTATAATAGGTGAAGGGGTTGGATTAAATGAGTAGTCCAAAAGAGTTTCTAGAGGGTTTTAATGATGAAATAATCATTACAACTGAACAATGGAATGCCATTATCGATAATGATGAATCGTATAATAATCAATTTTTTTATGCTGTAAAGACGACGGGGATTTTCTGTAAACCGTCATGCAACTCTCGTGCTCCAAAAAAGGATAACGTGAGAATTTTTCAAACAGCTGCTGAGGCCTTGTCTGCTCATTTCCGTCCTTGTAAACGATGCAAGCCTACCAATGAGCGTTTGCCTAATCACGAATGGGTTGCTCTCATTACTAGATATATTGAAAGAAATTATCATGCAAAGCTGACGCTTGAAAATTTAGCTGAAGTTGGTCATGGAAGTCCCTATCATTTGCATCGGACTTTTAAAAAGATAATCGGAATCACGCCTGTTCAATATATTCAGCAGGTCAGAATAAACCAGGCGAAACACCTTTTGATTCATTCTGATCAAGCCGTTACAGATATTGCGAAGGTTGTGGGGATTGCTAACACATCCTACTTTATTACGTTATTTAAAAAGATGACCGGGGACACCCCCGTCCAATATCGTCAATTACGAGGAGAAAATTTCAAATTGGAGGGTTGATCAATGAATACATCGAATAAGACACCCATCTATTGGTCACGGCTGAAATATAATAATTGGAATCTATATTTGGCTGCGACAGAGAAGGGATTATGTTTTGTGGGATCACAGGACAAGGAGTTTGAGGAATTGTCTGTTTGGGCAGCAAAAAGATTTCCTGGCAGTCCTCTTTTACAAGATGAGGGAAGACTTAACCCTTATGCAACGGAACTGATGGAATATTTTAATGGAGAACGAAAAAATTTCTCGGTCCCATTTGAATACAATGGAACAGATTTTCAAGTTGCGGTTTGGAATGCGCTTTGTGAAATTCCCTTCGGAGAGACGCGATCTTATTCTGATATTGCCAGACATATCAATAAACCAGCTGCAGTTCGTGCTGTAGGAGCGGCCATTGGTGCTAATCCAGTGCTTATTACAATACCTTGTCATCGTGTTGTTGGAAAGAATGGTTCGCTGACAGGATACCGAGGTGGTTTGAAAATGAAAACACTGCTGCTGGATATAGAGAATATAGCACCATCTAAAAATGTACGTATATGAAAGTAACAGGTCCAAGCAATTCAGCAGATATTTAGTTGAATCTAGTCGTAGGTGTTCATGGTCCTGTGAAAGCATCCTATATAATCATAAATGATATATAAAAAGTGGAAAATTAACACGATGAGTGTCAGCTTTTTATTCTTCGAAATAGTTTTGTAACATGTAATTGAAACATAAGTCATAAGGGGGAGGATATTAATGAAATATATAACTATTGCAAACACTGACATGCAAGTTTCTAACATTATTATGGGTAATATGCGTATAAATCAACTTGCTATGCCTGAAATAGAAAAACTAATTCGGACAGCTATGGATGAGGGGATTAATTTCTTTGACCATGCTGATATCTATGGGAAAGGTCAATGTGAGGAACTTTTTTCAGATGCCATTCAAATGAATCCTTCCATTCGTGAAAAAATGATTTTGCAAAGCAAATGTGGGATTCGCTCAGGCTATTTTGATTTTTCAAAGGAGCATATCATAGAGTCAGTAAATGGGATTTTAAAGCGACTAAAAACGGATTATCTCGATATTTTGCTTTTGCATCGCCCTGATTCATTAATGGAACCTGCCGAGGTAGCAGAGGCGTTTGAGGAACTTCATAACAGTGGCAAGGTAAAATATTTTGGGGTATCAAACCATAATCCTGCTCAAATAGAACTGTTACAGAGATACCTCACATATAAATTGGTAGTGAATCAACTCCAGTTTAGCATTGTACATACACCAATTATCGACTCGGGAATCACCTTAAATATGAAAATTGACCAAGCGGTTAACCGTGATAGCAGTATTTTAGAATATTGCCGTCTGAATGATATCACCATCCAAGCTTGGTCACCATATCAGCATGGATTCTTTGAAGGATCATTTTTAGGTGATTTAGAACGGTTTCCAGAGTTAAATGGAATAATTGATGCCATTGCAGAAAAATATGGTGTAACCAACACGGCAATCGCTACAGCGTGGATTACTCGTCATCCAGCAAATATTCAGGTGGTTCTTGGTACGACCAAAATGGAACGGATGAAGGACGCATGTAAAGGTGCCGAAATCGTATTGACACGAGAAGAATGGTATCAAATTTATAAAGCAGCAGGGAATATTGTCCCTTAAAAATGAAAACGGGCTGAATAGATGATTCAGCCCGTTTTTAATTGAAACTACCTATTAAATTATATACCTAAAATAGTGGTTAAGAGACAGATGTTTGCGGAAACGTATAGTCCAATTCAACCATCTTTTTAATTTCGAGATATAATATATGATGTTCTTCCATTTCCGTTATCATAAACGTATAGCCCCCTACTTCGATACTATCACCGATTTTAGCTTCAAACTTATTGGAAAGAAACCAACCACCAATGGTGTCCAAATCCTTATTTGAAATCGTTGTTCCTAAATGGTCGTTGATGGTTTCAATCAGAACCTTACCACTGACAATATAATGCTGATCAGTAACTTGACGGACCTCTGGTATTTCATCCGTATCAAATTCATCACGGATTTCACCGACAATTTCCTCTATGATATCTTCAATTGTGACTAGACCAGAGGTACCTCCAAACTCATCTAAAAGTATGGCCATGTGGGTTCTTTCTTTTTGCAGTTTAAGCAATAGGTTTTGAATAGGTACGTTTTCAATCACGCTTATAACTGGTTTGATAAAAGGTGTGAGTGACTTAATAGGAGTCAAATCTTTACGAATAATTTGTGTGGTTAAGATATCCTTTATGTTCACTACTCCAATTATGTTATCTTTATCGCCATTAATAACGGGATAACGCGTATATTTTTGTTCCTTCATTAATGCAAGGATCTCTTCAGGTTTATCGTCCACAGAGATACTAACAATTTCCGTCCTAGGCACCATAATTTCTTTGGCACTTCGATTGTTAAAATCAAAAACGTTATTCACATAGGTTAATTCTGATTTATTAATTTCCCCGCTTTGATAACTTTCAGAAATTATGATCCGCAATTCTTCCTCGGAATGAGCCAATTCGTTTTCAGAAGCTGGCTTCAGCCCAAATATGCCAACTAACATTCTTGATGAATGATTTAGTATCCAAATGAACGGATAAAATATTTTATAGAACCCAATCAAGGGCTTTGCAAATAAGAGTGTAATTGTCTCTGCCTTTTGAATGGCAAAGGATTTTGGAGCTAACTCGCCGACAACCACATTTATAAATGTCACGAGAGCAAATGCTATGACAATAGAGAGTATCTGTGTGACAGAACTATTGATATGGAATAAACGAAATAATGGCTCAACTAGTTTTGCAACAGTTGGTTGGCCGAGCCAGCCTAAGCCGAGAGCTGTAATGGTAATTCCGAGCTGACAGGCTGATAAATATTCATCCAAGTGTGTAACCACCTGTTTGGCAGCCATAGCCCCTTTTTTCTCTTCTTTAATTAGTTGATCAATACGAGTGCTTCGTACTTTTACAATCGCAAACTCGACTGCTACAAAAAATGCAGTTAGTGCAATCATGACGGCAATGATGATCAGATTAACAATATCCAATGTATAGCCCTACAAAGATAAGGCCTACACCTCCAGTCTTTACTATCAATTTAAAAAAAACTTTTGAATCTACTAATTTATTTAATTTTAAGGCCATTTAAGGAAGGATGAAAATGAACTATGGTTCAATTATTACATAAAATCAGCAGTATTGTCAATGAAAAACATGAACTATAGTTCATGTTTAAACGTAGGAAAGAAGAAGGAAGATTAATGAAATTTAATAGGTATTCGGTCAGTGCTCCTTTGAAAAAAAGTGAAACTTTATCTACATAGTATCGTATACTTAAATAGGAATATTTTACATATGTAGGAATAGGAGTGTTTTAAAATGGAATTAGAAAAAGAGCTACATGTAAAAAAAGACAGTCCGAGTCTACTAGGAATGTTTACAAGTCCAGGGCATCAATTTGAAAGGATCAAGCAAAATCCAAAAATTTGGGTACCACTTATTTTGGTCAGTATTCTCTATGTCATAGGTACCATCTTTATGGCATTATCTATTGATGAATCTATTTTAATGGACCAAGGGGTGCCGAAAGAACAAATTGATCTTGTTTTAATGATAACGAAGATAACAGTAGGAATAACAGGTGTTATTACGCCGATTTTTGGTGTTCTAATCAGTAGTGCAATCCAGTTGGCAATTGCGAAAATGGCAAGCTCATCCGTTACATTTAAACAGTTATTTTCAATGAATACATTCATCATGATGATCGGGGCAGCAGGCCTAATATTAAACATGGTTATAAGGTTTGTAATTGGTGGGAATTTTGAAATATATATTACTAGTTTAGCAGGATTGTTGAATCAAGAAAAAGCAGGCGTCTTGGGGTCAATCGAATTATTTGGAATCTGGTCATTAGTGCTAACAGCCCTTGGGCTTAATAAAACAGCACAATTTTCCAAAGGGCTGGCTTGGATTGTAGCGATTGTATTCTTTTTAATTCAAATAGGCTTTGGATTAATGGGGACTTTGCTACAAGGGACACCGAAACTTTAATAAATAGCTTAGGGTAGTATAACAAGCAATCGAAAGGAGAAAAGGGCAAGAGAGTAGGGAAGCTTTAATTTCAATAATCATGAAGATACTCTCTACCTTCGCCCGCACTATAATGAAAAAGAAAACGTGGATTGCACTTGGTGTTATTAGTTTGATTATTATTATGATTTCTGTCAGCGTCTATCGGCAGGTTTTGGCAAAAGATCCTGCCGTTAAAACAGCCGGGATTACCCAAGAAGAAATTTCTTCTCAATTAATGGTTCCTGGTACGATAAAACTGCAAGAGGAACAAATTGTTTATGCCACTCCTGATAAAGGGGAGCTAAAGGAGCTCTTGGTTGAAGAGGGGCAATCAGTAATGAAGGGAACAATCATTGCAACTCTTCAGAACCCTCAGTTAGACCTTGAAATCGAACAAAATAAGTTAGCTATTGAATCAGCGAATATTAAAATCAAGCAGCTAGATCAACAAATAAAACAGGTAAACGAAAAAGAAAAAACATTAGCTGACCAAGCAGGGAAAGAGGCAGCAGAGAAACAAATTGCTCCCGAACTTGAGCAGCTTGAGATGCAAAAAAAGCTAGCTAATATTGAACTAAAGCAAACGCAGCTGCAAAAAGATTTGATTAGCAAACGCAAAGGTGATTTAGAAATCAAGAGTACAATCGACGGAGTCGTTTTAACCGCGAAAAAGCCTGGCACATCGTCCATGGAAAGTGCTAACGTTGAACCCATTATACATATTGGAAAGCTGGAAGGAATGACTGCTGCAGGTCTTTTATCTGAATACGACACATTAAAAGTAAGCACGGGACAGAAGGTTATTCTGCGATCAGATGCTGTGCCAGGCCATGAATGGCAAGGAGAAATCGCAAAAATTTCCACCCTTCCACAGCAGACCCAAGCGGGCTTGCAAAACAGCAGTCAGGCTGTGCAGTACCCTATTACAGTAAACATCACTGGTGATACGAAAGAACTAAAACCAGGTTTCCAAGTCATAATGGAAATAGAGACGGAAACAAAGACAGCTAAGGTTCTTCCAGTCGATGCAGTCCATGATGATGGTGAGCAGCCATATGTTTATTTGGTGAAGGATGGAAAGGCCCACAAACAGAATATTAAGACGGGTATTATGTCCGGTGGAAAGATGGAAATAATTGAGGGTGTTTCAAAAGGTGACCAAGTGATTGTTAATGGATCAAACAAGATTAAGGATGGGTTGGAAGTGACAGTCAAATGATCCAGTTGGAATCCATTACAAAATCATTCATGCTTGGAAAAGAAAGTGTTCATGTTTTAAACGGGATTAGCCTTGCAATTCAGCCAGGAGAATTTGTAGCCATCATGGGTCCTTCTGGCTCGGGAAAATCAACCTTAATGAATATCATTGGCTGTTTGGATAAACCGACTGATGGGAAATACCTCCTAGGAGGAGAGGATGTCTCTCATTACAATGATAAGGAATTAGCACGGGTTAGGAATAATTCAATTGGCTTTGTCTTCCAGCAATTTCATTTACTGCCGCGTTTGTCGGCAGTGAAAAATGTGGAATTGCCAATGATTTACGCCGGAATTTCAAAGAAAGAACGCCAGAATAGAGCTGAAGAAGCGTTAGTAAAAGTGGGATTAGCTGATCGGATGAACCATCTCCCCAACGCTCTGTCTGGTGGACAAAAACAGCGGGTAGCTATTGCCAGATCGATGGTCAATCAACCCAAGCTTATTTTAGCGGATGAACCGACTGGTGCTCTTGATACCAAAACGAGCAGGGACATTATGGGACAATTTAGGGAACTTAATAGGGAAGGCGTCACAATTATTGTCGTCACCCATGAACCAGAAGTGGCTGAGTACGCAAATAGGACCATTTTGGTTAGGGATGGATTAATTCAGTCTCCTTTAGGGCATGATCGGGGGCGGTCAGAATGAGTTTTATGGAAAATCTATTAATGGCACTTAGCTCTCTTAAAGCACATAAGATGCGCAGTATCCTGACAATGCTTGGAATCATTATAGGGGTGGGTGCAGTTATTATCGTTGTGGCCATTGGGCAGGGCGGGGAGGCAATGTTAAAATCGCAAATTACGGGTCCCGGCAACACGATTGAAATGTTTTATCAGCCTTCTGATGAAGAAATGCGGGCTAATCCTAATGTCTTCCAACAAGCTCCTTTTAGACAGGATGACATTCGCGCGCTCGAACAAATACCAGAAATAAAGCGTGTTGTCGCCTCAAGTACGAAATTGTCATCAGTAAGATATCAAAAAGATACGGCCGATGTTTCTTCAACTGGAATCAATCAAGCCTACCTAAAATTAAATGAGCTAAAAGTAGCTGAAGGAAGAAACTTTTCTGCAACTGATTTTTTAGGTGGAAGGCGTGCAGGAATCATCAGCAATAAATTACAAGAAGAATTATTTAAAGGGGAAAATCCTGTCGGAAAGATAATAACCGTTTCCAATCAGCCTATTGAAATCATCGGTGTCTTAGAAAGACCAACAGGTCTCCTTTCATTCGGTGCAATGGAAGTTTACCTTCCATTTCAGACTTGGAGAAATATAAATGGCAGCAGTGATTTTACTCAAGTTACACTTCAAGCTGAATCTGCTGAAGAGCTGCAAGTTGCTGGTAAAAAGGCAGCCAAGCTTTTAAACAATAGGCATAATACTGAAAAATCCTATCAGGTCATTAATATGGAAGAAATAGCCCAAGGGGTAGGTCAGATTACCAAAATCATGACATTGATAATCGGAAGTATTGCGGGCATTTCTTTATTCGTTGGTGGCATTGGGGTTATGAATATTATGCTCGTATCTGTTACAGAAAGAACTAGGGAAATTGGAATTCGTATGGCACTTGGTGCAACAAGGGGCCAGGTCTTAACGCAGTTTCTTATTGAATCCATGACCTTAACTTTAATTGGCGGCATCTTGGGTATTTTCCTCGGATGGGGAACAGCGACAGTGGTAAGCTTCTTTGCCGGCTGGCCATCGTTAGTCTCATGGCAAGTTGTGGCAGGGGGAGTTCTGTTTTCTATGGTCATAGGTATTGTCTTTGGGCTACTTCCAGCTAATAAAGCATCCAAACTTGACCCAATTGAATCATTGCGCTACGAATAAAAAACCTTCAATTAGTATCGATAGTTTGGCACTTGGATTCTTACTTACCTGGAGGAATAGACGAACACCCAGTAACAAAAGGTAATTGTTACTGGGTGTTTTTTATTGTCTGTGTGAATGTGCTACTTTAACTTCTAAAGAATATAAATAACTAAGAAGTAAGTTTGTACTAAAAGGGGAACGATATGTATAAAAAGAGGAAAAAGTCCTACATTGAAATGAGGTCTAACGGAATAACTTTTCTGAAGCGGGTTTGCTTTATTTGTTGTGGGGCTATGCTCGTGGCCATTTCGTTGCAATTGTTTTTAGTGAAAAATAATCTAATTGACGGTGGAATTATTGGCGTTAGCATCATTCTTTCACATATTACTAGTCAAGAAGTGGGACTGTTTCTTTTAGTATTGAATACCCCATTTTTTCTTATTGCCTATTCTTACCTTGGCAAAAGATTTCTCATGTTGAGTCTATTCGCTATCCTCATCCTTTCAGTGGGAACCTATCTCTTAGAACCGTTTCCTGTCTTAACAGAAGAACCTATACTAGTTATTCTTCTTGGCGGGCTTTGTTTAGGTTTGGGTGTGGGAATAACGATAAGATTCGGAGGCTGTTTAGATGGAATCGAGGTCTTAGCTATTTTATTTAGTAAACGCACTTCTATTTCAATTGGTCAGTATATCCTACTGTTAAATCTTTTCGTATTCGGGAGTGCGATTTTTATTTATGGTCTAACAGAAGCCCTCTATTCATTGGCCACCTTTTTTGTAGCTTACAAAACTATCGATTTTTCCATACATTCATCATTTCATTAACACTATACATATAAAGCGCCAATAGAAGTAGAAATCCATGTTCATTTTTATAGAGAATGAAAGTAAAAAAATATTCCGACAAATTACGTCATTATTTTTATATTCTTGAATAAAAGTAATAGTTAGATAGGCCCTAAATAGGAGTATTTAAACACAAGTTATTATTCTTTATGTGGGATTATCAGCTTTTTTGTGGAATTTTGTCGAGATTGGTAGGTTTACAAGGACACGTTTTATTACAATAATTGTACTGTATAGTACAAGCTAAATAGAAAGAGGGCTAAACCAATTAGTTAAGAGGAATTATGAAATGGATTCTAAGCAAGATGAAGATATAGTTGCTTACAATAAAAGAATAGAAGCGGAAATGAATAAAAGAATCCACGACCAAACTAATTCCCGAGCATTTACGTTGGCTTTTGGAAGGGTGATGGAGGTACATCTTAAAAGGGTAAGTGTTCACAAAAGGTTGGCCGCTAGATGGTTAAATCGGTTAAACCTTGCGAATAAGGATGAACTATCAGCTATTTCTAGTAAACTAGTAGATTATGAGGAAAAAATTGATTTAATGGATGATACCATTTATTTGATGATCAAGATGCAGAAAAATAATCAGTTACAGCTAATGAGGGTTCGGGAATCGTGGCAAAAATGGTGCACTTTTTTAAATCAAGAAGTGATGGAAATTAGAACTAATAAAATTAAAACGTTAGAACAAGAATTGTGTGAATTAAAGCAATTATTTATAAATGATATGGAGGAATAGGATAATGACTAAGAATAATGAGAAAAAAGTAGAAAATCAAGAATTTGAAGGAAGTTTGGAAAAGGAACTATCAAGCTTAGATTTTTTATGGAAACTTGGTTTTGAAGAATTAAATGTATGGGAAGAGCGGTTTAATCAACGTGATGCTCAGTTTTTAGAGGCAGTAAAGAATTACGTAGAAAAAATTAAACATGATCAAGAAAATGCCAATACGATTGCTGCACAGTTTAGTGTAGAGCTTAAGGAGTGGGAAAAGACAGTTCGTGAAGAATTTTTAGTAACGACCACCCCTTTACAAAACTTTTTTCCAGTTAAATCTTATGAAGAAATTAATCAGGTAGTCGAAGATATTCAAAACAAAACAGCCCAATTATTGATCACACCAGCTCAAGCCTTAACAACAAGTCAATATCAGGTCCTTGATAAATATTTAGAAACAGTCGAAGAATACATTTCTTTTAGAAAAATAGGACGAGAAAAATACATGGAAAGTATTAAGAAAACAAGCAATGTCCTCTATGAAAATCAAAAGTTATTTGTGAATTTATTTGCTAAGCAAGTAAAATCTACTATGTTTCCATTAGAAAAGTATATGAAAAGTGGTTCTGAGTTAACAAAATCATAACGAGGTGATGGAAGATGTCTGGAAATAAACCTTTCGACCAATATGAGTCATTTCATAAATTTAGTCTATTGTGGGAAAAACAGCTCAATGATTTTTTTAATCTTTTGACTGATAATAAAGAATTTGTAAAACGGTCTAATTTAGGGACAGAATTGCAATCACGTTATCTGGAAGAATTGAAGAAAAATCAAGAGGCTATAGCTAGTTTACTTAATTTGCCAACAAAAAGTGATGTGACAAATATAGCAAACCTAACACTTCAGGCAGAAGAAAAAATGGAGGCACTTGAGGAGCAGATATGGACTTTACAGGATTCTGTAAAGTCACAGAGTAAGGAAATTGAAAGTATTGTTGAAATATCAAAAGAAATGATCAAACTAACCAAGCAATTAAAAACAGAATTAGTAAAAACGAAAAAAGAACTTGCGGATTCAAAGGATTTGCAAACTGAGCTGCAGGAGATGAAATTTGAACTTTTAAAATTAAATGATTTTAAACAGGAATTTGCGACGATAAAAGAGCTTATTAAAGAAGATAAGGCGGCTGAACCAGTCCTCACTAAAGCTGGTTCAGGAAATGAATAAGAGGGAGAGAATAACGATTGACGACAGATTCACCTTTGAAAGGGCTAATTCCAGAATTAGATTATGAGAAGGAGAAGAAGCGGTGGTCACATCTTTTTAAGGTTTTAAGTGAACATGAGCCAAAAGTGGGTCAAACTCCACGAAATGAAGTATGGAGAAAGAATAAATCCGTTTTATGGCATTATCCTGCCCCACAGAAAAGGTATGAGATTCCATTATTTTTCGTATATTCGTTGTTTAATAAACCCTACATTTTGGATATTGATCCAAAGACAAGTGTGATAAAGAACCTATCCGATATGGGGTATGAAGTGTATTTATTAGATTGGGGTACACCGGGTTATGAAGATAAAAAGGTAGGAATCGATACCTATATCGAGAAATATTTAGCAACAGCAGTGAAGAGGGCAGTCCGTCACTCAGGAGCAGATGAAATTACCCTTGTAGGCTACTGTTTAGGTGGTACCATTGCCTCTATCTACACATCCATTGCTGAAGTACCAATAAAAAATTTAATTGTTGCTACCGTACCAATCGATTTTTCTACGTTTGCAGGACCGGAGAAATGGGTTGAAGGTTTTAAAAAGGGTGACATTAACCTAGATCATTTTATAGATGTATATGGGATTGTCCCGCCTAAATATGTTGAAATGATGTTTAAAGCAGTGGCAGCACCAATTTATTTTACTAACTATACCAAGTTATTACATCGAGCACATGACCAGAGTTATGTAGATAAGTGGCGTCGTATGAATAAATGGACAATTGATCATGTTCCATTTGCTGGTGAGGCATATAGACAATTTGCTAATGATCTGGTAAAGGAAAATAAGTTAGTTAAAGGTGAATTTATGCTTAGTAACAAAAAGGCCGACTTGAAAAATATTAAAGCCAATTTATTTGTAATCTCTGGCTCTAGAGATAATTTAGTTTTAGAGGAGCAGAGTAAACCTATTATGGATTTGGTATCAAGTGAGGATAAAACCTATATCTGTGTTGAATCAGGACACGTTAGTCTAGCATTAACAGGGATGTTTGCTAAAATTGTCGATCAATGGGCAGCTAGTCGTTCAAACCGACTTTAAAAATTTTGTGTAATAAAATCAGGTACAAGTAAATATATAATGAGTATGGGCAATGGTTAAAGAGGAAGGCTTAAACCTTCCTCTTTAACCAGCCATTTTGTGGTTGTTTAAAAAGTGACGAAGTACTTTGTTAAAGCCATCCTTAGCTTCAAGCTTTGCAACATGTCCCGTATTCCGGAAGATAACAAATTCTGAATGGGGAATCTGTTTATGCATCAGTAACTGGAACCATACGGGAATGACAGAATCATATTGCCCACCAATAATTAAAGTAGGAACATTAATTTTAGGGAGTAAACTTAAATTATTTACATTTAGGCAGGCTTCCATTGCTTTGTAGTAGTATTTATGATTGGGTCTATAAAATTGATAAAAGTCTTTAAAATTTTCTTTTGTCCAAGAATAAAGGCATATTTTTGCTGCTGTCTCTCTAAGAACATCTGGAGACTTAGTTTCTGCATGGGTCTTTCCAAATTTTAAAAATACCTTGCCGAATTGTGTGGGTGCATAGTGGAATGTACTGACAAGCATTAATGACTGGCATAATTCAGGAGCTTGGCGATAAATTTCTTGTGCCACCATTCCGCCCATCGACAAGCCACATATGTGTGCACTTTCTATACCAAGGCATGCTAAGAGGCGAATCACATCATCAGCAAAGTTTTCAATTGATATCTCACCCGGTGAAAGATACTCTCCGTGTCCCCGTAAATCTGGAATAATCAAGTCATACTGATCGGCAAATTCAAACTGGTTTGACCAGCCCTCTTTTATTTCTCCCAGACCATGTATAAGAACCAAAGGTTCACCCACTCCAAATCGCAAATAAGGAATATCGGAGCAAACGTTATATAGTTCTCCCAATTTTACTTCCTCCTAATGTTTTAATAAACATATGTCGCCATGATCTGTTAGGTGTATACAATTATAAAATTCCAATTAATTTATTATATAATGCCTTGAAGTCCTTTATTACCACATATATGTAAAATACATATATGAAAATAAACGAATCATTAGGTATACCCAATTTTGCAAAGGAGTTTATTCATAAAAATTTTTATTTTAAATCTAAAACATAGAAGTAAAAAGTTTATAAGGTTTAAAGATGTGAAAAAATCAGCTAAAATAAACAATATATTAGGGGAAAATGGAGAAACAATAAGGTAAAATATAGAAGTATCAAGTATTTATTGGAAAACGAGGTCTTATTAATGATTAAAAGGTATATGACATTTCAAAAAAATAATGGAATTGCTCCGTATATTTGGACAATACTGTGCATATTACCTTTTTACTTTATCTTTCAATCCTCATCTACAATTGAAATTGTCGTGGGTATTCTCCTTACGTTCGTGTTCTTTATCCTTTATCGAATTGCCTTTATTTCAAAAGGCTGGCCAGTTTATCTTTGGACGTTGATTCTAATTGGAATTTCAATCACCGCGTCCAGTCTTTTCAGCTATGTTTATTTTGCTTTCTTCCTTGCTTATTTTATCGGCAATATCAAAGATCGGATTGCCTTTCTAACTTTGTATTTTATACATTTAATCAGTACCTCTGCTTCAATTAATTATAACATTGTCATGCATGAAAAATTATTTCTTACGCAGTTGCCCTTTGTCATTATCATCTGGATCAGTGTCATCCTTCTTCCGTTTAGCATTCATAATCGGAAGGAGAGGGGACAGCTTGAAGAAAAGCTTGAGGATGCAAATAAAAAGATTTCGGAGTTAGTTATATTTGAGGAACGGAACCGGATTGCCCGAGACCTGCATGATACACTTGGACAAAAGCTTTCACTGATTGGCTTGAAGTCCGACTTGGCACGAAAATTAATTACAAAAGACCCTGACCAAGCTCGTAACGAATTAAAAGATGTCCAGCAAACAGCACGGACCGCGTTAAGTGAAGTTAGAAAGATGGTTTCTTCCATGCGTGGTATTCGCCTGAAAGACGAGATTTTTCGTGTTAAAGAAATGATTAAAGCGGCACAAATCAATTTTGTAGGTGAAGGAGATTTCACGCTAACGAATGTTTCACTATTAACCGAGAATATACTTAGTATGTGTTTAAAAGAGGCTGTAAACAATGTGGTGAAACACAGTGAGGCTAAGACTTGTTTCATTTCGGTCGAGCAATCTTGGAAAGAAACAGTTTTGACGATTCGTGATGACGGTGCTTTTAAGTGTGAAAGTGATACTTTAGCAGAAGGTCATGGGCTGATTGGAATGAAAGAACGGCTGGAATTTATTAATGGAAGTCTAGAGCTCTTGACAAAGGATGGTACCACTTTAATTATAAAGGTTCCAAATGATGTCAAGCCATTGGATAAGGAGGAGCGGAAATGATTAAAATCGTTATTGCTGAAGACCAACAAATGCTGTTAGGTGCTTTTGGTTCCCTGCTTAATTTGGAAGATGATATGGAAGTAGTCGGAAAGGCATCGAATGGGGAAGAGGCTGTCTCGCTAGTAAAGAAATTACAGCCTGATGTCTGTATTATGGATATAGAAATGCCTGGAAAGAGTGGACTCGAGGCCGCGGAAGAGCTTAAAGGTCTTGGCTGTAAAGTGATTATTTTAACGACTTTCGCTCGAACCGGTTATTTTCAACGTGCGTTAAAGGCGGGTGTTAGCGGCTATTTGTTAAAAGATAGCCCAAGTGAAGAACTTGCAAGTTCGATTCGAAATGTGATAGCTGGCAGGCGGATTTATGCCCCGGAATTAATGGATGATGTGTATGGTGAAGAAAATCCATTGACAGACAGGGAAAAAGAAGTGTTGGAGCTTGTAGCAGATGGAAAAAACACGAAAGAAATTGCTGAAGAGCTCAGCATTAAAACTGGTACGGTCCGTAACTATATCTCGATTATTTTAGACAAACTCGAAGTGAAAAATCGCATCGAAGCCATCACCCATTCTAAGGAAAAGGGGTGGTTTAAATGAAAAAAGTGTTAATACGATGGCATGCACCGTATTAACACTTTTTTATTGGCTGGCTGCCGTTTGATATTTTTCTAAAAAACTTTTGATATACTCAAACACCTCGATTGGACGTTCTTCCGGAACAGCGTGACCGGTTTCTTTTAAAATAATTAGCTCAGAGTTGACTAGATCTTTGTTAAGTTGTTCTCCAAATTTCAGAGGAATTGATTTATCGTGCTCACCCCAAATCAATAAGCAAGGAGTTTTAATTTGTTGAAGGGCTTCAACTGGGAGATCTCCCTCACGGTCGCGGATCATTCTTGTAAGTGCTACGAATATTTCATCCTGTAAAAAGGGCTGCAGGTAGCCGTTAATCATTTCCTCATTAATGATGGAGTGATTGTAAAGTGCATCCTGAAGATTCTTTTTTACCCCCGTTCTTACAAACCAATATTTGACAAACAGATGGAAATATGGAATATAGCTCGTTAAGATTAATGGTAAATTTGAGCGTTTCAAATAGGCTGAACTACATAGAAGTATGGCTTTATCGGCGATTTCAGGCATCATATGTAGAATATTTAGGACAATCTGTCCTCCCATTGAATGACCGACAAAAGTGATATTTTTTAATCCCAAATTTTCTGTCAGTTTGACAACTGTTTGTGCAAGGTTCTTATAGGAATACACGTATTGATTGCATTTCGCACTTTTTCCAAATGGGGGGAGATCAAGTGATAATACTTGATATTCCTCTTTAAGCAGTGAAATTAAATGGCGAAATGTGAAGGTGGAAGAAAGAAAACCATGCAACAAAACAAACGTTTTTTTCGCAGAATCATGAGGATAAAATTCATAATAAACATTTATATTATCAACCTGCTGATAACCGGTGAATACAGCCTGTTCCATCCAGCCTTCCTCCTCTTCCAATAATAAATAGTTGCCATTAATTTACCCCAGTATTTTCTCCTTACACCAAAAATGATTACCAAAAATTTTTTTATTTTCCAAAATAAAATGTTTGAATTTTTAGAAAACTCAATGTATAATGAAAAAAAGCTTAAGGAGTTGATTTCCATGGAAAAGAAATTATTAAATTCACCACAACAACCGGAAGAGCAAACAGATTCAGTAGTTGCAGAGATGTTTTTAAACAATTCCCTGATTGAATTCAAGCGGGAGAAAATCCGTAAGGAAATCGACCAAACATTACAGGATAGGAATAAAGCTTTATTCCTAAAATTGACAGAAGAGCTTAAAAAAATTTCATAACATTGACAAGTGCATTTTTAAAGAAATTAAAAAGCCCTATCCAAAAACTGGATAGGGGCTTTTTACTGTTTTGACAAGGAAACATAAATTTTCAAGAATCTATTATATCGATATTTGGCTTTTCTTCCTGTTTATTGATTCCATTAATGCATTGAAAAATTTTAATGAGTGCTGAAAAATGGGACTTTGAAGGAAAGTATAAAGGAAAGTGGCAATAAATACAGGTCCGCCTAATAAAAGACCAAACACTAAAACAATACTTTCAACGATTATCCGAGCCTTGCTAATCGACAGCCCTGTTTTATCAGATATTGATAACATAAATCCATCGCGAGGGCCTGCACCGATACCTGCAGCTACATACATGCCTCCGCCCAAACCTGCAAAAAACACTCCAATCATGAGAATCAGATAATCCAGCCATGTATTAGTTGCATTCGGAAGAATATCTAACCAAAGGAAAAAGTCCATTATTGGTCCAATACATAAGGCATTTAAGACGGTTCCTATATTAATATAGCTTCTAGCAACAAACGAGGAAATAAGAATCAGAATTAACCCGCATATCACTCCCCAAGTTCCTATAGTTAAACCAAAATGTTCATAAAGTGCTACATTTAATACTTCCCATGGATGTAAACCAATATATTTTACCTTTACGGCTATGGCATTTCCTAAGCCAAAAAAGGTTAATCCTAAAAAAAATAAAAAGTAAGAAAAGAATTTCAAGTCTTATACCTCCAAATAAAAATCAGTTAATTTTCTGATTATTAAATATATCCTAAAATCTTAAATTATTTATCATTAATAATCAATGATTATTTTGAATAATTATAGAAAACGATAAAATGAGGTTATTCAGAAATATATTAAAATAATTTATCTATAGCAAAAACATAAAAATCAATTATGTGAATATGGCTATCTTTCTTCTATAATCCAATAAAATAACATATATATTTAAAAAAGACCTTCAGTACAATGAAGGTTTTTTACTATGAAAACGAAAGAGGGATACCAATGCCAAGTGAGTTACAACATGCAGAATTAGATATCCCCATTGAGGTAATTTGGGATTTTATCAGGGATGAAAATAATTGGGCACCGCTTGTCCCAGGTTATATTCAACATAAAAGGCTAAATGATCGGCAAATTACATGGGAATTTAAAAGCGACCTAGGCATAATGAAAAAAAAGGTCTGGTTATTGATCGACATTAAGGAGTGGAAGGAGCCTGCAAGGGTCAGCTTTGAATTATGGCGATCAAATGAAAAGTACCTTGGGGAAGGTTATTTTGAAGCAAAAGCACTTAATAAACATAAAACACGCGTAACTGCCTTTATTGATATTAATGCAACAGGCCCAATCGGGTCGTTAGCCAATTCACTTATAAAAAAGGCAGTTCAATTATCTGATGAGGAAGTGGCTGTTGCCATTTCTTTAAAGTTAGAAGAATTCAATAGAAAATAAACCATCAAAGCAGCAAAACCAAATCAATTTGAAGACGATTATATAACGATTATTTCATTTGTTATTACAAACGGCGATGATGATCGAAAAAACCTGCAATTTATTTCTGCAGGCTTTTTTCATTCTTCTTCCTAAACAAAAAATTGTAATATAAATAAAAATAGACCAATTTTCTAAAAGATGTTATATTTATGTATAAAAAATTTAGCGAATTTTCGAATTAAAGGGAAGGTGATTCTTATGGCAACAGAATTGAAATTGAATGACAGCAGTCTTCCATTGCGTCGCGATGTTAAATTACTTGGGAAAATGCTAGGAGAAATCCTTATCAATCATGGTGGAACAGAACTATTGGACAAAGTAGAAACAATACGGCTCATGAGTAAAACTCTGCGGACACACTTTGATGAAGAAATCTATTCTGCCTTAAAAGATGAAATTGCCAGTTTGGATTCGCCAATGCGGAAGCAGGTTATTCGGTCTTTTTCAATGTATTTCCATTTAATCAATGCCGCAGAGCAGAACCATCGCATTCGGAGGCGGAGACAATATCAGCTTCAGGACGATACGGTTGTTCAGCCTGCATCGATTGAAAGTGCGATTCTTAAGCTTAAAGAATACAATGTTAATGAAAATATGATTCAAAATGTATTACAAACATTGTCACTTGAACTTGTCATTACCGCACATCCCACTGAGGCAACAAAACGATCCATCTTAGAAATTCAGCAGCGAATCGCAGATATATTAAAAAATCTTGATCATCCGCTCCTAACGACTAGAGAACAAAAAAAGCTTGAAGAGAGTTTATTTAATGAAGTAGCCATCCTTTGGCAAACGGATGAATTGCGTGATCATAAGCCGACCGTGTTGGATGAGGTCCGGAATGGATTATATTATTTCGACCAAACACTTTTTGAAGTGCTTCCTGACATCCATCAGGAGGTAGCTGAGTGTCTGGAAAAATATTATCCAAACATTTCTTGGAAGGTTCCTAATTTCCTTCGTTTTGGTTCATGGATTGGCGGTGACCGTGATGGAAACCCTCATGTTACACATGATGTAACATGGGAAACTTTACAAAGACAGCGAAGACTTGCTTTAAAAAAATACAAAAATATATTAGTGGATTTAATGAAACGATATAGTCATTCCACGACAAGGGTTCATGTAAGTGAAGAAATTCTTACATTCCTTAAAGAAAATGAAAAAAAATTTTTAACAGTTGAGAAAAAGTGGCCGAATCAAACGGAGGTTTACCGCCGAGTTTTTGCCGTTATTATTGAACGCGTCCGACAAGTTGGCAAATCCGATATAGGATATCATACCGCGGATGAATTATTAATGGACTTAAATATGATTAACAATAGTTTAAAACAGCACCATCCAACAGCACATGAATTAAAATTCATTCAAAAGCTAATCCGGCAAGTGCAATTGTTTGGCTTCCATTTAGCCACACTCGATATCAGGAACCATAGCGGGGAGCATGAAGCAGCAATAACAGAAATATTGCGAAAAGTCAGCATTTCTGAAAATTATGCTTCGCTAACAGAAGCGGAAAAGGTAAAGATATTACAAAATATTCTTTTGGATCCGCGTCCACTTCTATTATCGAACGAGGATTATTCATCGGAAACACAGGAAATGATTAAAGTATTTCAAATGATTAAGGGAGCACATGAGGAATTTGGCAAGCAGTCTATTTCCGTGTATCTTGTCAGCATGACAAAATCACCAAGTGACTTATTGGAGGTACTTGTTCTGGCAAAAGAAGCTGGTCTCTACCGACTTCACGCAGATGGTTCGCTCGAAAGTCATTTAAATGTTGCACCGCTACTTGAGACAATTGATGATTTAACAGCTGGCCCAGCCATAATGGAAACTCTTTTCAATATGCCGGTTTATCGTAATCATTTGCAGATATTAGGAAACCAGCAGGAAATTATGCTTGGTTATTCAGATGGAAGCAAAGACGGTGGGACCTTGACAGCTAACTGGAAGCTGTATAAAGCACAAATTGCAATTCACGAGATGGCAAAAAGATATCAAATTGGCCTTAAATTTTTCCATGGCCGTGGTGGGTCATTGGGACGAGGGGGCGGTCCATTAAATAAAAGTATTCAATCACAACCTGCTGAAACAATTGGTGATGGTGTCAAAATAACCGAACAAGGTGAGGTTTTGTCTTCAAGGTACCTGCTTGAGGATATCGCTTATCGGAGTTTGGAACAGGCCACATCCACCTTGCTTCTTGCCGCAACACATGTTTCTCAAGAAGAAGGGCATGGTCAATTGCGTGAACAAGTATGGGAAGAGGCGATAGAGGAAATATCAAGCGAGTCCCTCGCAAAATATCAATCGCTAGTATTTGGCGACCCAGATTTTCTTACCTACTTTAATGAAGCTACACCATTAAAAGAAATTGGAGACTTGAACATTGGTTCAAGACCAATGAGCCGGAAAAATAGAGGACGATTTGAAGACCTGCGAGCCATTCCTTGGGTGTTTGCTTGGACACAAAGCCGCCAATTACTACCTGCTTGGTATGCAGCAGGTACTGGTTTAGATGGGTTTGCTGCAAAAAGTGAGCAAAATCTTCATCTTTTACAGCAAATGTATTTAAAATGGCCGTTCTTCCAATCGACGATTGATAACCTGAATATGGCTTTAATGAAGGCAGACATCACAACGGCTAAGGAATATTTATTACTTGTACAGGATCAAACAATAGCCGACCGGATATTTACCAATATTCTTGAGGAATATGAAAAGACCAAAGAAATTTTGCTCAAAATTACTGGTGATAAAGAATTACTTGATCATACTCCGAACATTAAGGAATCGGTCTATAGACGTAATCCATATGTAGACCCTTTAAACTTTTTACAGGTTGAACTTATTAAAGAATTAAGAAGCCAAGAGGAGCCTGATGAAGAACTACTAACAGAAGTGCTCCTCACTATAAGTGGTATTTCAGCTGGATTACGGAATACTGGTTGATATCATGAGAAAAGCTCTAACTCTATCTAATTGAGTTAGGGCTTTTTTTATATATTGAAAATTAATTTACAAGGCTGAAACCATTTTCGAACATTATGTGAATAGTGTAAAAAAAAAATTTTATATAAATTTATTTTACATATTGAAAAATATCCCCTATAGATGTAAAATACATATAGGTGAGGTGAAGATAATATGGTAAACAAAGAGAATCAATCAGTCAATCCTTCCAAAAATTTTGTATTGCCATTTATTTTATTGCTTCTTAGTAAAGTTTCTCTTCATGGATATGAACTTAGCCACAAGCTAGAGGCATTCGGTTTTAAGACCCTTGATCAAGGGAATTTATACAGGATGCTAAGGCAGCTGGAAAAGGACGAACTAGTCTCATCAGAATGGGATACAACTGGAAGCGGCCCGGCAAAAAGAAGATATTCTACTACACAAGCGGGTGTTACATACTTAAAAGGTTATGCTAATCAACTAGAAAATTATCAAACCATCCTGGATCAATTTTTTAAGATGTATTCCAGTTTCCTTGAGCTCTATATCCCTTCATTTCAGAAGAAGGATTCAATAGAGAAAGTTAATAACAGTAAAAGGAGGAAGAATGATGGCACTGAAGAAAAGTGATATGGTTTCAACTGCTGCTGATAATATATTCCTAACAGGGATGGAGTCGATACCTGCAGGCTCATTTGTTACTACGTTTTGGGATCAGTATGAGAAATCAAGTGAACGTGTGCAACAAATGCAGGGAAGAGGGGAAGATGCCTATTTTAATGCATTAAAAGAGGTTATCAAGTTTAATAAGGAATACCGAAATACCATTGTACAATTATATGAGCAAACCAAAAGAACAAATAAAGATGTAGTTACTGAACTGCTCCATCAATTTAATGCCAGCAAAGAAGCATTAAAGGAAGAGATCGTCCATACGAGTGACCGTGAAGAACTCAAACAGCAGCTAACAGAAGTAACGGGACAAATGGAAAAGTTGGCGTTAACTCCAATACGGTCAATTTTCCATATTGTAAATCAGTTAGAAGATAATTTCGAAAATAATGTTGAGTCAAATGCAGAATATGCACGCGTCCGAAGAAGCGCATGGTTTGAAGTAAGTAAGGAATATGTTAAAAAAGCGAGAAACGCTCATTTAGACTTTGTAGAACGCAGCCAGAATAGTCTTAATGAACTAATGAAATTTTATAATTATTAATAAGAGGAATTAACAGCATTGAACTGCATAAGAGTATTTAATAAAAGTTAAATCACAATTTCTTTATATAAAAAAGAAATTGTGATTTTTTTATTTATTGAACATTTTTGTAAATTACCGTCTAAAATTTGCTATATAGATTTTTATAAATATTTATGAAATTGTAAACTTGGAAAAATCAGTTTAGTAATAATATCCTAGGACAAACATACGAAAGGGAGATAAGCCTATTTATTCAAGAATGGGCTTATTCGTATATTCAAAACACACTAATATGGATAAGTGTCTATCGCACATTTTTATCTAGGTGAATAGGATATATGGAAATCGAAAAGGAGGTAATGTAAATGTCTGGTGTAGCAGGAGGCTATGGCGGCGGATTTGCCCTACTAGTCGTTTTATTCATTTTGTTAATCATTATCGGGGCTTCTTGGGGTTGCGGATTCTATTAATATAAACGAGGAGGAAATCTAATGTTTGGATATGGTGGATTTGGTGGCGGCTACGGCTATGGTGGCTGTGGCTGTGGATATGGTGGAGTTGGCTTTGGCGGCGGCTTCGCATTAATCGTAGTATTGTTTATCCTTTTAATTATTGTTGGTGCATCTTGCTTTAGATGGTAGTTTAAAACATGTACCAAACCCGCTTGGTTATTCAAGCGGGTTTTCTTGTGCCAAATCGAAGGATTTTTTCCATTTACGAAAATTGGCCACTTCCTTTATAACGTCTAACTAGCTTAGTGTACCGCCAGAATAATAGCATTAGCATAAAAAAGGCCAGATGCAAATGCTCTGCACCTGGTCTTTTTATATTAAGCAAAGGCAATGGTTTCGTGACATTGATTGGACTCCGCTCCAACGATGGCTTCGACTTCTGTACCTTCTAATGTTTCTTTCTTTAATAAAGCATCAACTAATTGCTTGTACTGTGATTGGTGAGTTTGAATGATGGTTTCTGCTTTTTCTATTCCTTTTCCAAACAGTTCCTGCATTTTCGCTTCTTTATCTGGTTTGTTAAATGTCAGGGTGAAACCATCTTGCAGCATGCCTGTATCTACCATTTTCTCAATCAGGTGTTTTGCCTGTTGTACGTCCCCGCTAACACCAATGCTGTATTCACCGAGTAACATTCTTTCTGCAACTCCGCCGGCTAGTACCATTGCAACACGGTCCAGCAAATCAGACGCAGTAGACAAATCCAGCTCCTTTGGTATCGGTGCAACATACCCAAGGGCTTCCCCACGAGGAACGATGGTAGCCTTCCTTACTGAACCTGGCTTGGTAATGGAGGCAACAATCGCATGACCTGCTTCATGGATGGCCACCCTGTGTTTAGTGTCAAGATCCTGTAGGGCACGAGAGGTGCTTCCCAATATTGTTCGGTCAAGTGCATAATCAAGGTCATGCTTTTGTATGTTATCTTGTCCATTTCTAACGGCTCGTCTACTCGCTGTTTCAAAAAGTGACTGCAGCTCTGCACCAGAAAAACCTGAGGTACTCTCTGCTAGGTTATCCAAGGCTGCAAACACATCTTCTGCAAGAGCTTTTCCTTTTGAATGGATGTTGATGATTTCTCTTCTACCTTTCGTATCTGGTAAGGGTACATGAAAGGAGAAGTCAATTCTTCCCGGCCTTAGAAAGGCGTCATCCAGCATGTCTTTTCTATTTGTGGCGGCTATAAATAAAATTCCCTCATTAGAATGACCGCCATCAAGCTGAACGAGAAGTTCTGTTAATGTTTTTTCTGCTTCTTCACCGCCATGTGCTTTTCTTTTTCCGGCTAGAGCATCCACTTCATCAATAAAAATGACAGCAGGGCTTTGTTTCCTTGCAGCTTGGAATAAAGAACGGACACGACTTGCACCGACACCTACAAAAAGCTCATTAAAAGCAGAACCGCTAGCAGAGAAGAAAGCAGCATTTATTTCATGTGCAATCGCCTGGGCTAATAAGGTTTTACCCGTTCCTGGAGGTCCGTATAACAAAATTCCTTTCGGTGGTTTGATTCCCAATTTTATAGCCCGTTCTGGTTCTTTCAAGGTAGACAGTGTTTGCAGAATTTCTTCTTTCATTTCATCTCCAAGTCCGCCAACATCATCTAAGCTTACTGATGGCAGAGCTCGAGGTTTTGCAATGCTGTTTTTCATGGGATTATGAAGACCTATGCCACCCTTTGATTTTTGTAATATAAACGCTGCTCCCGCAAGGAGAAGAATGACCCCACCCATGATCCATTTTCCATAAGGGCTGCTCGTGGAATATGAATAGTCAATATTATACTTTTCCACAAGCTTTTCGACCATTTGACTATTTGGTGGTACATGTGAAACATATTTCGTTTTTCCCGCTTGAATCAATAGGCTGCCATCTGCTTGTTCCGTAAGTTCAACAACTTGTCCATTTTGGCTTTGAATTGTTTTCTCAACAGAAGAAAATGGAATTGTGATTTTATTATTCGATGTTTGGACGTACCAAACAATACCTGCGATGATTAAAATAACCACTGTGAATAGTGGAATAAACTTTGAAACTACCTTTTTACTTTGATCCATCTATTTTCATCTCCTCTAACAGAGTCATAGTTCTATTATAATGGTATTCCCAGAAAAATGGATGTGGGAATCAGTGGAAGGATAAGCGATAAAGAAAATGAATAAAAAGCACACCACCTGCAAAAGGAAAGTGTGAGAAAGAGTGCTATGATAATAAACGGAGCTGTGGAATAATTGGCATTAGAACACTTTGAGCAAGGACGCCAATGCTTAGTCCCACGCAAGATGCCTTATTCCATTTAAAAACATGAACTTTTGCGTCTCTTCCTTCATACAAAAATAATAACTGATCGCCTTCTTCGGAAATGCCAATCTTGGTATAGGGAACATTATTTTGTTCAAGGACAATTTCAAAGGCTTTGTGTATCAATGCTATGGTCTGTTGATCGATTGTTTTATTCTCCATATTTCCTCCTAAGGAAATTATATTTTTATACTTTGATACCATTATTATATTCTTAAAACTGGAGTGATAAAAGAAAAAATAGGCTGCATACAATAGAAATATTGCAAAGTTAACGTTTGCGAGATAAGATTGAACTTATGGACTAAAAAATTTTCCGCTTTTGCGGTCAATAAACTAATGAAGTTGAAGAAAAAAGGTATTAGCAGTAAAAAAGCCCTTTTCGTTCAAACTAACCCTCAGCTGGGAAAAAAACCTTCAGGGATGTTTCACTTCATTTTCAAAAAAGAGAGGAAGACAAGATGGGTAAGAATTTTAAAGAAGAAGTATTGGCACGCCGGACATTTGCGATTATATCCCACCCAGATGCTGGTAAAACGACACTAACCGAAAAATTATTATTATTTGGAGGAGCCATTCGCGATGCCGGTACAGTAAAGGCGAAAAAAACCGGTAAATTTGCAACGAGTGACTGGATGGAAATTGAAAAGCAACGTGGGATTTCTGTTACTTCCAGCGTAATGCAATTTGACTATGAGGGATTCCGTGTCAATATTCTGGACACTCCTGGACACCAAGATTTCAGTGAAGATACCTATAGAACATTAATGGCGGTCGATAGTGCAGTTATGATTATCGATTCGGCAAAAGGGATTGAGGAACAAACACTTAAGCTTTTTAAAGTATGCCGCATGCGTGGGATACCAATTTTTACGTTTATAAATAAGTTGGATCGTCAAGGGAAATATCCCCTAGAACTTCTTGCTGAGCTAGAGGAAGTTCTTGGCATTGAATCCTATCCGATGAATTGGCCAATTGGAATGGGCAAAGAATTCCTCGGAATTTATGATCGATACCACAATCGTGTCGAACAATTTCGTGTAAGCGAGGATAAGCGATATATCCCACTAAATGATGATGGTGAAATTGCTGGTGATCACCCATTAAAAATATCAGGACTATATGATCAAACATTGGATGAAATTTTACTGCTGAATGAAGCAGGCAATGAGTTTTCTACTGAAAAGATTGCAGCTGGAACTCTTACACCTGTTTTCTTTGGTAGTGCGTTAACAAACTTTGGTGTTCAAACGTTCCTTGAGTCATACTTGCAATTTGCACCACCTCCAAAAGCACGGAATTCATCCATTGGGGAAATTGATCCGTTAGCGGAACAATTTTCAGGATTTGTCTTTAAAATACAAGCCAATATGAATCCAGCACATCGTGATCGTATTGCCTTTGTTCGGGTTTGTTCAGGCAAATTTGAACGGGGAATGACTGTCAATATACCTAGGCTGGGAAAACAATTAAAGCTCTCTCAGTCCACTTCATTTATGGCTGAGGAACGAAATACTGTAGATGAAGCGGTAAGCGGTGATATTATCGGATTGTACGACACTGGGACATACCAAATTGGTGATACATTGACTACTGGTAAGGATGACTTCCAATATGAACGATTGCCACAGTTTACTCCTGAATTATATGTAAAGGTTTCTGCTAAAAACGTCATGAAGCAAAAATCTTTTTATAAAGGAATTGAGCAGCTTGTGCAAGAAGGGGCGATTCAGCTCTTTAAAACTGTAAGGATGGATGAGTATGTATTAGGTGCAGTTGGACAGCTTCAATTTGAAGTATTTGAGCATCGGATGAGGAATGAGTACAATTCCGAGGTACTTATGGAAAGAATGGGATCCAAAATTGCCCGTTGGGTTGAAAACAATACGGTCGATGAAAACCTATCGAGTTCACGAAGCTTGTTGGTGAGGGATCGTTATAGTAATTATGTATTCTTATTTGAGAATGATTTTGCCCTAAGATGGTTTCAAGAAAAGAACCCTACCATTAAACTATACAATCCAATGGACCAGCAGGATTAGAATAAAAATCTTACATCGGAGCAGCAGGAAAAATCCTGCTGTTTTTTTATATATCCAAAACACTGTAAGTTCATGCAATTCATCTAACGAATATTCTTAAGGTAGGTATTTGGTTTAAAGAAAGGTAGTGTTTGGGAAAATTTCTGTTTGTACTCTAGTTATTTTGGCATAGGAATGGATATGCTAAATTGAGAGGTTATTTATTTTTTCTAAAATTGCCATAAAGAAGCGGGATAATACAATGAAAAAAATGAGCAAATTGGAAGCTGTTTTGTGGAATATTGCTTTTCCTGGTTTCACACAATTGTTAACAGGTCACTATATTAAAGGAGTATTGTTTGTTGTCTTAGAGTTTGTAATGAATTCTAATAGTCACTTTAATCAGGCGATTATGTTCAGCTTTTTAGGGGAAATCGAAAAGGCTGAGGCTGTCGTAAATTACCAATGGCTTATGTTTTATCCATGCGTGTATATGTTTTCTATGTGGGATGGTTATCGAGCTGCAATGCCTGCAGAAGAAAAGTTCTCCTTTTTGCCTTTTGTTTTTTGTGCGTATTTTGTTACGGTTGGTTTGATGATATCGCCAAAAGTGACGGTTTTTCAAATTCATCCAGGACCAATTTTTTTACCAATGCTGTTTTTAATTCCAGGTTTGTTAGTTGGAGGTTTACTGAAAACATTTTTAATGTTAAAAAATTAGCTTCAGAAAGGCTTTAAATCAACTATTTTGGTTTATGGCTTTTTTTGTTGGGGAAAAAATTTTAAGGTAACCCCCACAAACTATTTCGAAGGTAACGTACCTATGTAGTGAAAAGTAAAACAATAAACGGGTAAGATAGCATTCTTCGGCAGTCTAAAAAATGCTTAATCCACTAAAGTCCAAAGTAACATTCGTATGTTATAATTGGTCGAATAGAGGTGAGCAAATGCTAGGTTTATTGTTTATGACCAAAAAGAAAAAAAGAAGTCTAGAAGAGACGGTCCTATTAATACAACAAGGTGACCGCTCCTTACTCAATGAATTAATCGAGGCTTATAAGCCTTTTATTGCAAAAACAGTATCTTCAGTATGTAGACGATATATTTATGAAACCGATGATGAATTTAGCATTGGTCTTATCGCATTTAATGAAGCAATTGAAAAATATTCGCCAGAGCGAGGAAGCTCACTTTTGAGTTTTTCCGAAGTTATTATTAAAAGAAGAGTTATTGACTATATTCGTAAACAATCAAAGTATCAACATATTAGTATTAACATAACAAGTGATACACAAGAAGAAGAATCCGCAGGTACAGCAATAGTAAATGAACTTTCCCTTGATGATTACCATAAAAAGACAGATGAACAATTGAGAAAAGAGGAAATTCTCCATTTTCAAACCCTGTTAAAAACCTTTGATTTAAGTTTCTACGACCTTGTTGAGAATTCTCCTAAGCATACTGATGCGCGGAAAAGTGCAATTATGACGGCCAAAATATTAGTTGCCAATGACGACTTAAAAGAATTTTTGTTTGAAAAAAAACGACTTCCTATTAAACAGCTCGAAACAATAGTAGATGTAAGTAGAAAAACGATTGAACGGAATCGAAAATATATTATAGCAGTAGCACTCATATTATCGAGTGATTATGTCTATATGAAGGATTATATAAAGGGGGTGCTTGAAACATGAAAAAAGGAATAATTATGGAAATTAATGACGCTCATTTAACGCTTTTAACCCCCGAAGGCGAGTTTTTGCACTCTAAAAGAATGGATCAAATTTATAATATTGGAGAAGAAATTCACTTTTTTCCAATTGAGAGCGTTTTTTATACAAAAAAATTACATTCATTAAAGAATGTATTTAAGGTTAAAACGGTCTGGGCTGTGATGGCTGCGATTTTGATATTTCTGGGTTCCTTTATCCCAATAAATCAAGATAATAATGCCTATGCCTACATGTCAATTGATGCGAACCCAAGTATCGAGCTTGGTGTAAATAAAAAAATGCAGGTTATTGAGTTAACTGGATTCAATAAAGAAGGAAAGAAGATTATTTCAGAATTAAGTGGTTGGAAAAAAATTAATGTTACTGAAGTAACACAATCCATTCTAACTGAAATGAAAAATGCAGGTTATACAAAAAATAATGAACAAATTATTATTTCTACTGTACGGACAAATCAAACAGAGGATAGTGTAGAAAAAGAACTTCAAAACAACTTAAAAGAAATCAAAGCCACGATTAACCAGCAGAAATTAAAGCTGACAGTAATCACAGCTACTAAAAAAGAACGAGATGAAGCTCGTGAATTGGGGCTCTCTACAGGAAAATTCCAGGAAATTAAAAAGCCGTCATCACATGTTGGGAGAGAGCAGGATAAAAATTCGTCTACATCGGAGTACGAAAAGACTATTCCCTCTGGCAACATCAAGAAACAGTCAGTAAATAATAATGAGCAGGAACAAGGTATAATTAATAATAAGCTGGATTTTAAGCCTAATTTGAAGGGAAATTCAATGCCTTATGGTCAATTGAAAAAAATTGCAGAAGAACAATGGAAGCAGAACCAGGAGCAATTGAAAAAGTCTACTGAAGAACAATGGAAACAGAACCAGGAGCAATTGAAAAAGTCCGCTGAAGAACAATGGAAACAGAACCAGGAGCAATTGAAAAAGTCTGCTGAAGAACAATGGAAACAAAACCAAGGGCAATTGAAAAAGTCCGCTGAAGAACGATGGAAACAAAGCCAAGAGCAAGATAAAAATTTTGCTACAGAACAATGGAAACAAAACCAAGGGCAAAATAAAAAGCAATATCAACAGCAAGAAAATACAAATAAATTCAATAATGGATATCAGAGGCAAAAGGAAAAAAATTCTAATGCCCAAAATAAGTGGAAACAAAATAATTCAAATCAGCAAAATCAATCGAATCAAAACAACAAACATAATGATCATAAAAATAGATAAAAGTCCGGAGAAATCCGGACTTTTTTCCATGTTATTTAATTATTATTTATTAATTAATTATTAAATTGGCCAGAAATTTGGGCTTGGGCTTGTTGTACAAGCCTTTTTGTAATTTCCCCACCTACGGACCCGTTTGCTCTTGAAACTGTATCTGAACCTAACTGAACACCAAATTCTTGGGCGATTTCATACTTAACCTGGTCTAAGTATTGTTCAATCCCAGGCACTAGTAATTTGTTTCTGCTATTTTCCATGTTGTTCATCTCCTTTTTTTAGTTGATAAAAAAGTATTATTTTCCTATTCGGAATAAGTGTAATTACGCCTTTAACACTGCCCTTAGGGGGCTTTCATCAACGTGTTTTCATTTTCAAAGGTTTTTTTGAACCTCTGTTATGTGTATTATTTATAGTTTTCACTGTTTTATAAGTGGTAATCTTTTTCGAAAATGGGTATTTTTTTAATCTGTTTCACTACTAACATCTTTTGTCGGATGCATAAACGGATAGGCTTGCGGTTTTCTTTTGCTTTCAAGTAATTCCCGATTTTCTGTTGTATTCCAGCCAATATCATTCGTTGGATGGACCCAATCATCCCCTGCCATAATCGCTGGGTCAGTATCCTTTGTCCAGTTCTCTAGAGGAGAATTCTCGGAAGCATATAGACTGTCACCAATCATAACACCATGCTCGTTAACAAATGGTGCCTGCATTTTAATGCCAGTGCCTTCAAAGCTAGGTGCATTAATTTGATGCGGCATTGTTTCGTCAATCGTTACCTGTTCGGAGGTCTGTGTGTTTTTTGATTTTTTCATGATTTGTTCACTCCTTTTACCGTTATTTTCTGTCTGAATGTCAAATTTATTTTTGAAAAATAAGGAAAGGAATGAACCCAGCAACTTTGTTCAAAACTATATATGTACGATTAATTATGAAGGAGGAAACAGTATGGCAAAACGAAAGGCAGAATTTAATGCAGTAGAAAAATATTCGAAGACACCACATAAAAATGTTCAAGAAAGTGAATTTTCTGCAGAGTTTACTGATAATAATAATGCGATTAGATTTCAAAACCGGAACTCAAAACAGGGGAAAAAAGGTACAAGTTGATGGAGAGCCGTCGTAAAATTCCTCCTCGCATACCAGTTGAGGAATTCAGTATTGAGATTGGGGATGTAAACGGGGTTAAGCTTTATGAGACAAAACAGGGGATTAAAAACAAAGCTCAGAAAAAAAAATAAGTCGGGGAGTCCCGGCTTATTTTACTTCTTTAAACGGAAAGATAAGAGTACGGCTATTTATTGGATCAAAGTAGGCCAAGATGTATCTGGGTTCCCGATATAGTTCACCCGTTGTTAAATACGTTCTTAAATCAAAAGAAAGCTCTTCAAGCATGGTATGCTTAAATAGTTCTTTTTCATCCAGTTTCAATTCTCCGAATTCTTCCCCTATAAGGTTTGGATTATCGAGAACTTGTTGATAAAGTTTAGCCCGTTCACCCTTATCAAAAGATGGCTCCCACCATGGTTTCCTTGGTTTGTATCTATGACTTTTTAAATAATCAACCTTCATTAGTCCAACAATCACGTCTAAATTTTTAATTGATCGTTGCTCAAGAAAAGAGTATAAACGGCGGAATAAGTCTTCAAGTTGATGCCCAATTCTTGACCATCCTTTTTCGTCCCAGTAGGAACCAAATTCCTGGAAAAAGTCAAATGGTGAAGGGAATACATTTGATACTAAATATTCAACAGTACGATCCATTCGATGGTCGTTCCAATATTTCTCCAATACATCCTCCACTTGTTTTATTCTTACAATATCATCGAAAGAAAGGACGTTATTGCTTAAAATTTCATAGGGTGAATGATCCATATATACATATTGGTGTTCGTCTGCACCTAGACGTACGCCTGTCCCGCGCAGCATTTTTAAAAATCCAAGTTGCAATTCTTCAGGTCGCATTTCAAATACATCATTAAATGTTTTTCGGAAAGATGAATAATCCTCTTCTGGCAGGCCAGCAATCAAATCGAGATGTTGGTCAATTTTGCCGCCTTCTTTTACCATTGTGACCGTTCTCGTCAGCTTCGTAAAATTTTGTTTCCTTTGGACAAGTTCATTCGTAGAGTCATTGGTAGACTGGACACCAATTTCAAAGCGGAACAAGCCCTTAGGTGCTTCTTGATTCAAAAATTCTATCACTTCAGGACGCATAATATCTGCCGTTATTTCAAATTGAAATACAGTACCTGGAAGATGTTCATCGATAAGAAAACGAAACATTTCTAAGGCATAGCTTCTACTGATATTAAAGGTACGGTCAACAAATTTAATTGTTTTTGCCCCATTTGCCATTAAATAGCGGATATCAGACTTTATTTTTTCTCTGTCAAAATACCGTACCCCGACTTCAATAGAAGAGAGGCAAAACTGGCAGCTAAAGGGGCAGCCTCTGCTTGTTTCAATGTAGGTGACACGTTTTCCTAAATCAGCAATATCTTCATTAAATCGGTATGGTGTCGGAAGAACTCTTAGGTCCAGCTTATTCATTTGTGGTGTTATTCTTACATGCCCATTTTCGCGATAAGCTACTCCTGGGACATTTCGATAGTTTTGAGTTGTTTCAATTTCCTGAAGGAGCTGCTTAAAGGTTTGTTCTCCCTCGCCAATAACAATAAAATCAACATCGGGGGATTTTTCCATCCATTCAGCCGTATCATAAGTTACCTCAGGTCCTCCCAACACAATCATAATCGAGGAATCCACTTTTTTTAGCATATTCACCACTTTGAGAGTTTCTTCAATGTTCCAAATATAACAGCTAAAACCAATTACCGCTGGTTTTGCTTGATAAAGGTCGGAAACGATGTTTAAGATTGGGTCCTTTATTGTGTACTCTTTTAGATTGATAGTAAATTCTGGTGCAGCATAAGCCTTTAAATAGCGAATCGCAAGGTTTGTATGTATAAACTTTGCATTCAACGTAGAACAAATTACATTCATTGGGTTGCTCCTTTACAATAATAAAACAATAGATAATTATAGCTTATTTTTCACCAAAAGGATAGCGGACAAACGGTAATTAAAGGAGGAAATCTAAAAGAACACATAGTTAATCATCTTTTTAATACCTGTTATAATACAAAAAATCGGCTGTTATATAATTGAATCATCTTTATAAATTCAGTTATATTAATGTTTTTTATGATAAAAATTAATGTGTTATAAAAAATATATTTAGATGTTTAACTTTTATCACAGCGTATTAACTTGAAATGTCCTACAATACCTTTGGGGAAATAAAATTTTTTATGTCTTATATATGTAATTTTTTGAACGGAAATGGGGAGGGACATTATGTCTATTTTACCGAAAAAAAATGAACTGGGATTTTTTGAAATCCGATTAGAATCAATCGGCGGACTTGGAGCAAACTTAGCTGGAAAAATGTTAGCGGAAGCTGGCGTTTTAAGTCTTGGCTTAAAAGGGTCCAATTTTTCATCATATGGATCAGAAAAAAAAGGATCTCCAGTGAAGAGTTTCATTCGTTTTTGTGATCCCGATGTTGAAATTAGGGACCATAGCCCAATTGAACAGCCACATATTGTTGGTGTTTTTCATGAAGCATTATATAGAACTATTAATGTTGTCAGTGGTTTGGATGCTGAAGGAATTGTCTTGGTAAATACAGCTAGAGATTTTGATGATGTTAAAAAAGATTTACAGTTAGAGTATGGGACTCTTGCCATTGTTGATGCCCTTACAATAGCAGTAGAGGAAAAAACAAAAGTAAATACAGCCATGCTTGGTGCCTTATATCGTATTTGTGACTTCTTAGATCCGGACTCAATGAGAGATGTAATTCGGAAAACATTCACAAAGAAATACCCACATCTTGTTGAACCAAATATTCGCACGTTTGACCGTGGCTATAATGAAGTTCAATTTAAAACATATGAAGTACCTGCAGGTGCCAAAGGCAAATCCTTCACCCGTTCACTTCCACAGCTTGGGTACATGACTCAAGAAATTGGTGGTGTTATGGTTTCACAAGGTAATAGTATTTTTAAAGATTTGAGCGGATCACGACAAGGATACCTGCCTGAATTCCAACAAGATAAATGTATTCACTGTGCTGCCTGTGATAATGTTTGTCCCGATTTTTGTTTCGTTTGGGAAGAAGGAGAAGATAAACGAGGTAGGAAGCAAATGTTCCTTAAAGGAATTGACTATCAATATTGTAAAGGCTGCCTAAAATGTGTAGAAGCATGTCCTACGGATGCACTTGGTGATCTTCGTGAAATGCTTGGGTATGCGGATGATAATCGTGTGAAGCAAAACTTTCCTTATATAGCAGGAGGGATTCAATAATGGCTATTTTAGAAGATAAATTAACATCACAACGTGTTGCAGAGCAAATTTCTACATTTGAATCAGGAAATGAAATGGCTGCTACTGCAGCTGCTCAAATAAATTATCATATCATGGGATATTTCCCCATTACACCGTCAACGGAAGTAGCACAGTTTTTAGATCAAATGAAATCGCGTGGAGAGCATGATATTAAGTTGATTCCTGCAGATGGAGAACATGGCTCAGCTGGTATTTGCTATGGAGCAGCTGCTACTGGTGCGCGTGTAATCAATGCAACCAGTGCAAATGGTTTCTTATATATGCTTGAACAAATGCCTGTACAATCTGGAACTCGTTTTCCAATGGTTCTAAATCTAGTTACTCGTGCTGTCAGCGGACCACTTGATATTCGGGGCGATCACTCCGACCTTTATTATGCATTAAATACAGGCTGGGTTATTTTAACAGCCAAAACACCGCAAGCCGTTTATGATATGAATATAATGGCTTTAAAGATAGCAGAACATTCAAAAGTGCGCTTACCAGTTATTGTTGCCTATGATGGTTTTTTTACTTCCCATCAAAAACGAAGAGTAGAATATTTTAAGGATCGTAAAGTCGTTCAACAATTTGTAGGCGAATGTCCGACCGATTACAACTTTGTAAGGGATTTAACTAAGCCTGTAACCGTTGGAGCCCATATGAGTGGGGATGATTTTATCAACAACCATTTCCAACAATCAGAAGCAATCTACAATGCAGGTGAGGTATTTAAAGAAGTAACTGCAGAATATGCTAAACTTTCTGGCAGAGAATATCCTGTTTTAGATTTATACAGAATGGAAGATGCCGACGTCGCATTATTTTTACTAAACTCTGCTGCAGAGTCTGCAAAAGATGTGGTCGATCAGCTTAGAGAAAAGGGAATTAAGGCCGGGGTGATTAGCCCAAATATTATTCGTCCATTCCCTGCACAAGAAATCCGTGAGGCCCTTAAGAACGTAAAAGCATTATTGGTGGGGGAGCGTGCAGATTCCTATGGTGCCCATGGCCCTAACTTAACACATGAAGTGAAATCTGCACTGCAAGATGATAAGAACAACAAGACAATTGTCTTAAGTCGTGTATTTGGCCTTGGAGGTAAAGATTTCTATGCTAGTGATGCACAATCTTTTTTTGAGATAGCGATTGAAGCAATGGAAAAGGGCTATGCTGAAAAGCCTTTTGACTATTATGGACATGTTCCTGGGAACCCTGAGAAAATCCTTAAGCCAGTCATTTTACCACAGCATGGGGATGTATATAAATCAGGTTTGATAGATGTAAAGATGGATGAAGAAACGAATAAGTTAAAGGTGAAAATCCCTCCACTTCGTGCACTCACAGGAAAACCAAAACGGATTGCATCTGGTCACGGAGCATGCCCAGGCTGTGGAATTTTTGCTGGTCTTGAGTTATTTTTTAAAGGAATTGAAGGAGATATTGTTACTTTATTCCAAACAGGATGCGCCTATGTGACTACCACTGGGTATCCAAGTACCTCACATAAGCAAACGATGATACACAATCTATTCCAAAACGGTGCGGCTACATTATCCGGTACGCTAGAAGCATTCATGGAATTAAAACGCCGTGGAGAAATTGAAGTATCCAACGACGCAACCTTCGTGATGGTTACTGGTGATGGCGGAATGGATATTGGAATGGGTTCTGCAATCGGAACAGCACTCCGTGGACATAAGTTAATTATGCTTGAGTATGATAATGAAGGCTATATGAATACAGGTTCACAGATGTCTTATTCAACACCACTTGGACATATGACAAGTACATCTGGGGTAGGCAAAGAACAGCGTGGAAAGGCATTCCATCATAAGGATACAGCTCAAATCATGGCTGCGACCAATATTCCATATGTATTTACAGGTTCCGAAGCATTCCCGCAAGACTTAGTAAAAAAAGGGGCAAAAGCGCAATGGTATGCTCAAAACGTAGGAACAGTTTATGGGAAACTTCTCATTACATGCCCGCTAAACTGGAAATCTGATGATCGATTTGGAACAACCATTGTTGAGGAAGCCGTCAATTCTTGCTTCTTCCCGCTTTATGAAGTCGAGCAAGGTGTCACAACCATTACTTACAACCCAGAAGAAAAGAACAAGCGAATTCCACTATCTGATTGGTTAAAATATATGGGTAAAACGAAACATCTTCTCAAAGATGAAAATAAACCTATTTTGGAAGAGTTTGAAGCAGAAGTTGAAAAAAGATGGCAGCGCCTAAAGGCTAAACACGAAAATCCAATGCTATAAAAAGTTATAGGAATTGTATGTATATGAATAAAAGAGCACTTCTGAAATTAAGAAGTGTTTTTTTATATTGACACTCAATCTCGAAGAAATGTGGGCTAAAGCAGAATTAAAAGCAATCTGTCTTGGGATTGCTTTATTTCTCTATTAGTTCCTCTGTGTTTGTGTATAGGTTGAATTTTGTCATAAAATCAAGAAATGTCATAAAGAATTTGTCGAAAAACGATGGAAAAAGAATGTTTTGTCTACTTTTGCGAATGTATTTACTTTTAGAGAAATTCTTGTCATAATTCTTCAAGTAGTCTACTTTATTAGTGGACTACAGTAAGATTGCAAGAGTAGGAGGATAAAATTGTACAAGTCTAGTAATTATCATTCTGAAATGATTGAAGAGATAAAGGCCAAACGTGAATTAATGATCAAAAGTGCAAATAACCTGGGTTTTACGAGTGAAGAAACAATAAAATACAGTCAAGAACTCGATGAATTAATAAACCGGTATCAAAAGACTGCCGGAGAATCTTCAAGTAAAAATGAAGAGGTGAAATTTGCCTTTAAACAAATGATTATGATCTGGCCGAAGTTTTTGTTTAATTACTTAAGCTAGAATTGATTAACTGTTTTTCTTTTTTATAAAGGTATCAATAATGAACGCCATTTCACTTGCCCCTTTTAGGGGGAATAATGAAGGCCTTTAGCTTACTATTCGCTGATAATGAAATAAGAAGGCCTTCCAGTGCATTTTGTACCTAATCGCTACAGCAAATTATTTCATTCTCCTCCATTTAAGCAGCGTAACTAACTCCAACAATTACAGTTGTAGCAACCTTCTAATTAATAAAAATCCAATGATTAATATCTTCATTTTTAGACATAAGCTGTGATTTTTATCATTGTTTATATCTCAATATTTCATATAGTTATATTAGAAGTATTTTAACTCTGTATTCAAATCATGAATAACTCCATATCTTACTACACCTAGACTTTACTTCGTCTACTATCATTGTAGAGACCACTTCATAGCAACTGCAAAAGTTTTATCAGGCTTGTCCCAGTATTCTCATTTTAAACGAAACAAAAAAGAAAAAAGAAAAACTATTATTGTTTGGTACTATGCTTGTGTTGCGATTCATATATCGTTAATAAAGGCATTTTTTATAACCACAGGAAGCAAACGCTTTCAACAATCATAGTCATATGGAGGAGGGAAAATCCAATATGCACATTGTCGTATGTGTAAAACAAGTACCTGATACAAAAATTATTAAGATTAATCCGAAAACAAACACACTCGACCGCCGAAGTGCACCAGCAATCTTAAATCCTTACGATGCTCATGCTGTGCAAGAGGCTGTTAAAATTAAGGAAAAAACTGGTGGTACAATTTCGGTATTGTCAATGGGACCGCCACAAGCAACAGCTGTTATTAAAAAAAGCATTGAAATAGGGGCAGATAGAGGCTTTTTAATTTCTGACCGTGCCTTTGCAGGTGCAGATACACTTGCTACCAGCTATGCCTTATCGAAGGCATTAGAAAAAATCAACAAGGATTTGCCAGTGGATATGATTATTTGTGGAAAACACGCAATTGATGGCGATACAGGACAGGTTGGACCAGGAATTGCTAGACGAATGGATATCCCGCCTATTACCAATGTAATTGAAGTATCTGAAGTCAATCAAAAGGAAAAAACGGTTTTAATCAAAAGAAAATTAACGAGCGGCTATGAATTAATTCAATCTGAATTGCCCTGCTTGTTAACTGTTGAAAAAGAAATTAATAATATCGTCTATTCACCAATGCCGAACATGATTAAAGCAGCAAGGTATGAACCTACTATATGGGCAGTAAGCGACTTTGAGGATGTAGATCGTGCACAGCTTGGATTAAAAGGTTCACCAACAATTGTTGGTAAGATGTTTACTCCTCCACGACCTGAAGGAGGTAAAAGAATCGACGGTTCTACTGATGAGCAGGTAAAGCAGCTCATCGAAGTTTTGATGGATAAAAAGGACCTGTTAACAATCAAATCAGCAAAATAATAAAGTTTAATCTTTTGTCGCAGGGGGGAATAGACATGAATCTAGACGATTATCGGGGAGTCTGGGTATTCATCGAACAAAATAATGGAAAAATTGAAGGCGTATCACTTGAATTGCTCGGTGCAGGCAGAAAGCTTGCTGATAAATTACAAGTTTCTTTAGGTGGATTTTTATTAGGTGCGGAAATTAAATCATTAGCCAATCAAGTAATCTCTTATGGTGCTGATGAAGTCTATATAGTTGACCATCCAGTATTAAAGAATTACCGTACAGAGTCATATATGCAGGGCGTAATGCTTCTGGCCCGAAAATACAAACCCGAAATTATCCTTTATGGTGCGACACCAAATGGTAAGGATTTAGCTAGTGCTGTAGCAACTGATTTAAGCACAGGTTTAACAGCCGATACAACTATGTTGGATGTGGATGTAACGAATAGATTGCTAGAGGCGAGCCGTCCAGCCTTTGGTGGTAATATTATGGCCACAATTCTTTGTAAGAAGCATCGTCCACAAATGGCAACGGTTCGTCCAAAGGTTATGAAGGCATTGGATCCGGATGCAGGAAAACTTGGTAAAGTCATTGAAGAGGAAATAGATTTAAAAGAAGAGGATATGCGCACTAAAGTGCTGCAAATTGTGAATGACGTAACAAAAAAAGCCAGTTTAGCCGATGCTCATGTCATTGTGTGTGGTGGAAAAGGAATGGGAGACTTACAAAATTTTCAGCTCATACATGAATTGGCTGAAACGATTGGAGCCAGTGTTGGCGGTAGCCGTGATGTTGTAGAAGCAGGCTGGCTTCCCCATGAGCAGCAAGTTGGTCAAACTGGAGAAACAGTTACACCCAAAATCTATTTTGCAATAGGTATATCAGGAGCTATACAGCATGTGGTTGGCATGAAAAATTCAGAGTTTATTATTGCTGTTAATAAAGATCCGAATGCCCCTATTTTTGATGTTGCAACATATGGAATTGTTGGTGACGCCATGGAAATCGTACCTAAACTAATCGAGCAATTTAAGCAGCTCAGAACAGAAAAAGGCGGTGAAATCAGTTATGCCTGAAAAATTTGACGTCATTGTTGTTGGTGCAGGTCCAGCAGGTACAGCTTGTGCCCTTACCTGTGCAAAAAATGGTCTAAATGTTTTGCTTATTGAAAGAGGAGAGTATCCTGGAGCTAAAAATGTAATGGGCGGGGTTTTGTACCGCAAACAGATGGAAGAATTAGTTCCTGAATTTTGGAAAGAAGCACCGCTGGAGAGACCCGTCATTGAGCAGCGCTTTTGGATGATGGACCAAGAATCGGTCGTTCAATTTGGCTACAAAGGTCTTGAATGGGCCGTGGAACCATATAATAACTTTACAGTGTTACGTGCACAGTTTGATCAATGGTTTGCCAAAAAGGCAGTCGAAGCAGGGGCATTGCTAATCAATGAAACTGTTGTAACAGAATGTATTGTTGAAAACGGAAAAGTGGTTGGAGTTCGTACTGATCGACCAGATGGTGAAGTTTATGCAGATGTTGTTGTGTTAGCTGACGGGGTTAACTCACTACTTTCTAAGCAATTAGGCTTCCATAAGGAATTTCGTCCAGATGAAGTAGCGCTTACAGTGATGGAAGTGATTAATCTACCAAAAGAAAAAATTAACGACCGCTTTAACTTAGAAGATAACCAGGGTGCCACAATTGAAATATTCGGCGATTCCACAAAGGGAAATCTCGGGACAGCATTCCTTTATACAAATAAAGACAGCTTAAATATCGGAGTAGGAACGACCCTTTCAAGTATGATTAAAGCGAAATTAAAGCCATATGAACTGTTGGATTACTTAAAAAATCATCCAATGGTCAAACCATTAATATCTGGTGGTGAATCAGCAGAGTATCTTGCCCATTTGATTCCTGAAGGCGGATACCGCTCCGTTCCGAAAGTGGCTGGAAATGGCGTGATTGTAGTAGGAGATGCCGCTCAGTTAGTCAATGCCATTCATCGTGAAGGTTCAAACATGGCAATGTCGTCAGGGAGAATGGCAGCTGAAGCAGTTGTGAAAGCGAAAGAACGCAATGACTTCAGTGAGTCAAGCTTAAATAGCTATCGTGAGGCACTTTATAATAGTTTCATTATTAAGGATCTCGAGAAATACAAAGATGCAGCACATACGTTTGAAAAGTATCCACAATATTTTAATGAATATGTACCGATGATGAACAAGGCAATGAGCAAATTTTTCACGGTAGATGGTACACCAAAACGCGAAAAGCAAAAACAAATTATGAAGAGTGTGACTTCGGAAAGAGGAACTATTCGAGTGTTGCAAGATATTTATCGAGCATGGAAGGCGGTGAAATAATGTCAACGAAGAATATCGAGGAAAAACAATACCTTCTTAGGTTTAAGTGTGATACCAAGTCCCATCTGACGGTTCTTGATCACGACATCTGCATGACCCAATGTCCCGATAAAATTTGTACAGTATTTTGCCCGGCTGAGGTTTATAAATGGGAAGGAACTCGGATGCAAGTAGGCTATGAAGGCTGTCATGAATGTGGCAGCTGCCGCATTGGCTGCCCACATCAAAATATTAAATGGGAATATCCAAAAGGCGGACATGGCATTGTATTCCGACTTGCTTAATATATCTTAATAACTTAATTTTGTATTGTAAAAGTGTTGTTTGCTAATTTGGGCAAACAACACTTTTTAAAATGCTTTTATCACTATATGTAGGTTTTTTCACAAGTGAGGGTAAAAAAGGGTGAAGCAGAGGGTAACGATTGCGGATTAGCTTATTTTTTCTAGTAGGCAAGCGGAGGAAAGTTCGTCATTTTTACTTGACTCAGCAAGTGAGGATGCCAGTGTGATTGCATTGTCCATTGCCTCCATATTTGGAGAACAAAAATACGGAGCCTTCCAATTAAAATCTCCTTTATCTGTGGCAGGATATATACTTACTTTCCAGTGATAATAAATCTTCGGTTGGGGTAGTTGGACCCCTTCTACGGCAATTAGCCAATGGGTGAAAGGTGAATCAGGACAAAAAGCAGTGGATTTTTGAAAGGTTTGAAGATCTTTTAATCCTATGGGAATTAAAGCCCTTTCATAAAAGTCATGATAATTTGGAGTTTTCATCTATCTTTCCCTCCCTTTAAGGTTCTATCTTTATTATATGAAACTTTGATAAATTTTTTGTGTGATAAATGTTAAAATATTTTAAAAAATTAAAGCGTATTCATAAAATTGACAAAAAAACAATCAAAAGGAATTAGGATAGGCACTGCCTATCCTAATTCCTTTTGATTCCACTCCCAAACCTTTTGATCTGATGGAAGAAGGAATGCAATTAAACCTAATAATGGCAATACTCCAAGCCAGGTAATCATTGACTGTAAGCCAACCCAGTCTGCAATCGACCCTAAACCGACAGAGCCAATTGCCCCCATTCCAAACGCAAGTCCCACAGTCAAGCCAGACATTGTGCCAATTTTCCCTGGAACTAATTCTTGGGCATATACAACGGTAACAGAAAAACTAGTCATTAATATAAATCCCGATAAAATTAGAAAAATAAAGGCAATTGTTGGCGGAACATACGGGATAAGAATCGAAAAAGGGACAGTTGCTAACATCGAAAAGGAAATGATGTTCTTCTTACCAAATCGGTCAGACAAGGGTCCTCCAAAGAAAGTACCAATTGCCCCTGATAACAAAAATGCGAATAAAAAGATTTGGGATTCTTTAATGGTAAATGCATATTCTTTAATCGCATAAAAGGTGTAGAAATTAGTGATACCGGAAGTATACCAAGTTCGAGCAAAGATTAATAACAAAATTAATCCAATTGTAATTTTTACTTCTTTTGATATTCCTTGTTTTTTCTCAATGTTAGTTTTCTTTTTCCTTACTAGGTTTGGAGCAGCAATCAATCTAAGATGATACCAATTGGCGATATATATTAGTAATATAACCGCAAGTGCGGCAACAATTGTAAACCAAGAAGCACCAATCTGCCCGAGTGGAACCAATACCAATGCGGTAATAACCGGGGCTAAAGCCTGCCCAGTATTTCCTCCCACCTGGTAAATAGATTGTGCCAGTCCACGGCGGCTGCCAGCTGCCATATAAGCTACACGTGAGCCTTCTGGATGAAATACAGCAGATCCAAGACCGATGAAAAGGACAGATAAAACAATCATCGGAAAACTGGAAGCAAAGCCTAACCCAAGGATGCCGAATAACGTGAATGTAAGTCCTATTGGCAGAGCATAGGGCATAGGCTTTTTATCCGTTAAAAAGCCGACCACAGGCTGCATGACTGAGGAGACCATGTTTAACGAGAATGCAATGATTCCGAGTTGGGTAAAGCTTAAACCCATTGATTTTGCCAAAATGGGAAACATTGCCGGCACCACAGCTTGAATGGAATCATTTAATAAATGGCATAGACCGATGATAAAAAGAATTTTGTACATGGTTGATTCAGTGGTATTTGATGCTTTTGCAGGTAAAGCTGCAGGTTGACTCATTTTATCCCTTCTTTTTTATTAAATATTTTTCTATCCTATCTTACTACTGAATTACTAAAATAAGAAATATTTATTTCTATTTTCTAAATTTTTAAATTTTAATAAAAAGATTGATCATTAAAATCAAATTCGCTAAGAATCATTCATAAAGAAGTGATTGTAGCTTTAAAGTAAAAACGAGACCATTTTTTGGTCCCGTTTTTACTTTATTAGTGGTAACGAAATGATTACGGTTGTTCCGACCTTTTCCTTGCTGTTTATTTCGATATTACCGCCAAAAGAGCTAATGATTCGCTTACAAATGACCAATCCAAGACCTGTACCCGTTTCTTTAGATGTATAAAAAGGTTGAAATACCTTTTCTAATTCTACTTTTGGTATTCCCTTACCATTGTCACTAATTTCAAGCCTACAAAAGTCTCCATGTGAATGGAGGTTAATTTTTAAAGTACCAGGATGTTCAAACGATTCAAACGCATTTTTTGTAATATTTAAGATTACCTGTTTAATTTCATCTTTAACGCATTTAACGGTGATAGGTTCATCAAGCAACTCCCAAATACATTCAACATTGTGAGAATTCCCTTCCAAAATTATCAAAGGTTTCAATTCTTCCAGTGTATCGGTAATATTTATGTTATCTAATAATTGAGCCGTTGGTTTTCCCAAGATTAAAAACTCGCTGACAATTTCATTGATCCGTTTTAGTTCCGAATTAATAACATCAAAATAATACTGGTCTTCTGGATCTTTATATTTTTCGCTAAGGAGCTGTATTAATCCTTTTACACCTGTTAACGGATTTCGTATTTCATGGGCAGTGCTGGCCGCCAGGGTACCCACTAATTCGAGCTTTTGTAATTCATTTTGTTTTTTTTCTTGGTGTGTATGTCTTCTTAATAATAAATATTCAATTAGTACGTAGAGGATATGCGTAAAGATAAGGATGATAAATAATACTTGTACCAATTCTTTACCAATTTGTTTAATATTCCGGTCTGCAATCTTTACTTTAATACTCCATGGTAATCGATCCAATGAAGCTGTAACCCACAGGGAGTCGTCAACCATTTCATCATATTTGACATTCATTTCTAAAATAGCATGTTTTTCACCATTTTCAATATATAGCTTGGTTTCAGGTGTAAGGACCTTCATAATATTCCTCATATAATCGATTCGCAAGTCCGCAACAAGAATCGCCTTTAACTCTTGATTTTTATCCAGGACAGGTGTAGCCAATCCAATGATCCGTTGGTTATTCTTAAGAATCTCTTCCTGATCCGATATAATCGTATCCTTTGATTGAATCACTTCTTGTATAAATGGTAATTTTATAAAATCTACATTCTTCCGAAGTGGAACGGATTCAGTTAGTAAAAATCCCTCTGGACTAAGTAAGTAAAGTCCCCCATACCTTGGGTCTTTTTGGTTTACTTGCAAGAGCAATGGTTCCATTTCTTCGGGAGTGTTCAAATTGTTTTTCGTGGCTAGTGATAGAATATCTAGACTAGTCATTGTTTCAGTGATAAATTGGTCCCAGTTCTTTTGATATAGTGAGGCAACCCATAGAGCATCCTTTTTTCTTTCATTGTCATTTTCTTTTAAAATATCATAAAAATAATATAATCCAAAAATAAAAACAGGCAGAATAACAATAATAAAGTATAAATAAAATTTTCCTTTATGAATGTTCATGTATGTACCTCATTTGGTTTGGAAATAATAAGTGTTTATATTATACCAAATGATTTATATAATTACCGAATTATTCCTAATGTACATGAGTAAATTGACAAAAATTAAAAAATTTTTTATAATAATTTTGAAATCGAGATAATTTTAAATGGTGGAGTCTTTAAATGGAGCACCATATCAAAAACCTAAAGGATGAGTTTTTATGGAAAATGAATCAGTAGCCAAATCATTAAAGCTATTTATTGTCCTATCAAGAGCATATAAGGCAATTAATGAACATGTAAATAAAGTAATACAAGCATATGGTTTAAATCCAACCGAATTTGCAGTGTTAGAACTCCTCTATCACAAAGGTGACCAACCGATGCAGCAAATTGGTGGAAAAATTTTGCTCGCAAGTGGAAGTATTACTTATGTAGTCGACAAGCTAGAACAAAAAGGGTTGTTAAAAAGAATTGCTTGCCCGACCGACAGACGAGTAACCTATGCCCAAATCACTGATGAAGGGAAAAAGTTTATTCAAGACATTTTTCCTGAGCACGCGAAGCAAATTGATTCACTTATGTCAAGTATATCTGACTCTGAAAAATCAGAAGCCATTGAGCTCCTAAAAAAATTAGGCTTGCCCGCAGGTAAATTTTAATACGGCCATTTGGTCGTATTTTTTTAGATTAAAGGAATATTAATGGATAATGACGAAATGATACATTTGGAATTTAGAATTAAGGGGGTTATTTTTCGATGAGCTTTGAAAACTATACATATGATCGTCCAAATCTAGAAGAAGTAACAGCAAAATTTGATGTTATGCTTGAACACTTCAAAAATGCAGCCTCAGTCGAAGAGCAAAGTCAGGCTATGAATGAAATTAATAAGATCAGAAATGATTTAGGCACCATGTTTAATCTTTGCACAATCCGTCATTCGATTGACACAAACGATGAGTATTATAAGGAAGAACAAGATTACATGGATGACATCCAGCCTGAGATTGAAGGATTAGTGACCAAGTATTATCAAGCATTGGTTCATTCTAAATACCGTCCGCAGTTAGAAGAAAAGTGGGGGACTCAGCTCTTCTCCCTTGCGGAGGGACAGCTAAAGACATTTAAACCAGAAATTGTTCCGTTGCTTCAAAAGGAAAATCGCTTATCAACGGAATACACAAAGCTGATTGCCTCTGCAAAGATCGAATTTGAAGGGGAAGAGAGGACCCTTGCTCAATTAGACGCGTTCACGGAATCGAAAGATCGTGAAATGAGAAAACGAGCAAATGAAGCAAAGTTTGGATTTTTTGCAGAAAACGAGGAGAATTTAGACCGTATATATGACGACTTAGTCAAAGTAAGAACGGAGATTGCACAGGCACTAGGGTTTAAAAACTTCGTTGAGCTTGGTTATTATCGAATGATGAGAACAGATTATAATGCCGAAATGGTAGCGGATTTCCGTGATCAAGTAAAGGAATTTATTGTTCCGATTGCAACGAAATTAAAAACACGACAACAAGAAAGAATCGGTCTTGATCAATTGAAGTATTATGATGAACCATTCAATTTTCAATCAGGAAATGCCATTCCAAAAGGCAGTCCAGAATGGATTATTGAAAATGGTCAAAAAATGTATGGTGACCTTTCCGCGGAAACGGGCGAATTTTTTACCTTCATGCAGGAAAATAACCTTATGGATCTTGTTGCTAAGAAAGGGAAGGCTGGCGGCGGCTATTGTACATTTATTGAGAACTATAAGGCACCGTTTATTTTTTCTAATTTCAACGGAACATCAGGCGACATTGATGTGTTAACACATGAGGCAGGGCATGCCTTTCAAGTTTATTCAAGCCGGCATTTTGAGATTCCGGAATATTATTGGCCAACGTATGAAGCATGTGAAATTCATTCAATGAGTATGGAATTCTTTACTTGGCCGTGGATGGAACTGTTTTTTAAGGAAGATACCGATAAATATAAGTTTTCACATTTAAGTAGTGCGCTATTATTCTTACCATATGGGGTTTCCGTTGATGAGTTCCAGCACTGGGTCTATGAAAATCCGAGCGCAACTCCAAAAGAACGGAAGCTAAAGTGGCGTGAAATTGAGAAAAAATATTTGCCACATAAAGATTATGATGGGTTTGAGTATTTAGAAAACGGAGGATTTTGGCAGCGGCAAGGTCATATTTTCAATTCACCGTTTTATTATATTGATTACACGCTTGCACAAATTTGTGCCTTCCAATTTTGGAGGCGTTCAAGAGAAAATCAACAAGAAGCATGGACCGATTATGTGAAGCTTTGTCAGCTTGGCGGCAGTATGTCATTCACAAAACTCGTTGAGGCTGCTAACTTAATTTCCCCCTTTGAGGATGGCTGTGTGGAGTCAGTTATTGGGGTAATTGAGAATTGGTTAAACTCTGTGGAGGATAAAAAACTATAAATAAAAAGCGAAGCCACTATTTGGGATGGCTTCGCTTTTTTATTACTTTTATTGTACAGCAACTGCTTCAGAAACAATTTTAAATTTTCCATCCTCAATGACAGTGGCTAACTTTTTAGTATCTGGCTGATCTAAGATAAAATCGGCAATTTTATCTTCGAGCTGTTCTTGAATTACTCGACGAAGTGGGCGTGCACCGTAAGCTGGATGATAGCCAAGTACAGCTAATTTTTCCTTTGCTTCTACTGTTATCGTAAATTCAATGTTTTGTTCTTTTAAAGTAGCTTGTAATTCGTTTAACATCAAATCAACAATATCTAAAATATGATCTTTATCGAGTGAGTTAAATTCGATAATACTATCAAACCGATTTAAGAATTCAGGTTTAAAGAAACTGCCAAGGGAGTCAAGTATACTTGCTTCTTCGATGGCTTCATTTGCACCAAATCCAACGTGAATAGATTTGTGACTAATACCTGCATTACTTGTCATGATAATTACCGTATCCTTAAAGCTAACGACTCTGCCTTGGCTGTCTGTGAGCCGACCGTCTTCAAGTATTTGTAAAAACATATGCTGAACGTCAGGATGTGCTTTTTCAATTTCATCTAATAAAATGATGCTATATGGGTTTCTGCGTACTTTTTCCGTTAGTTGTCCAGCCTCATCATGACCGATATAGCCGGGAGGTGAACCAATTAATTTTGAGACACTATGCTTTTCCATGTATTCGCTCATGTCGAGACGAATCATTGCGTCTTTGGAGCCAAATAACTCTTCAGCAAGCGTCTTGGAAAGTTCCGTTTTACCGACACCTGTTGGGCCGACAAATAAGAAGGTACCGATTGGACGGTGCTTTGATTTTAACCCAGCACGACTGCGTCTGATTGCTTTTGCAACTTTATTAACAGCCTTTTCCTGACCAATTACCTTTTTATTAAGATTTTCTTCTAAATTTCTCATTTTAAGCTGTTCATCTTGTTGCAGCTTTCCAACAGGTATCCCTGTCTTTTGTTCGATAATTTCTTGAATATGGGCTACCGTAACAACGGGTCTTTTGGAACTTACATCTTTATTTAACACCTGCTCAAGTTTTGCTTCCTCATCACGGAGCTTAGCAGCGGTTTCGTACTGTTCATTTTTAAGGGCTGCTTCTTTCTCAACAGCAATTTCTTTTAAGCGTGTCACGATTTGATCATTATTCTTGTAGTCGGATAGTAAGTTTAATTTAGAGCCAGCTTCATCGAGCAAGTCGATGGCTTTATCTGGTAAGAAACGGTCTTGAAGATAGCGCTGTGACAATTGAACGCAGGCATGAATGGCTTCCTCAGAATAGGTAACTTCGTGATACTCCTCATATTTCTTTTGAATTCCTTTTAAGATGGCAACCGCTGCTTCTGGAGTAGGTTCTAGCACATGGACTGGTTGGAAGCGGCGTTCCAATGCTGAGTCCTTTTCAATTTGTCGGTATTCCTTTAATGTAGTAGCACCGACTACCTGTAATTCTCCTCGTGCTAGTGCTGGTTTTAATATATTCCCTGCATCCATTGAACCTTCGGCAGAGCCTGCACCAACAAGCAAGTGGATTTCATCAATAAAGAGAATGATATTTTGGCGTTCCTGTAACTCTGAAATTAATTGCTTCATTCGTTCTTCAAACTGACCGCGAATCCCAGTATTGGCCACTAAGGATGCGACATCCAATAAGTAAACTTCTTTATTCCGTAATTTTCCTGGAACATCGCCACTAGCAATCTTTATGGCTAGACCCTCAGCAATGGCTGTTTTCCCGACTCCAGGTTCACCAATTAGTACTGGATTGTTTTTATTTCTTCTATTAAGAATTTCTATCACTCGTTTTATTTCTTCATCACGACCGATAACTGGGTCAATCAAACCTGCTTTTGCAATGGCGCTTAAATTGCGGCCATATTGGTCAATAAAACCGTTATGCCCAGCTTTATTTCCATTCAGTGGTGTTTGTTGGCCATTTATATCTTGACCTTGTGAAGATCCTTTAGCAAAAAATAGATTTTCAAATGGGAAGTTTGAAAAGGAATTTAAATTAGGACCGAACCCAGCATTCAGGGTCTGTCTTTCTTTTATATAACATTCTTGGCAGAGTTTTATTTCCTTACGTTGTCCATTAATATTCAAACTTAATTGTACATTAGCATTGTTTTGGTTACATCTTTGACAAAGCATAAGTAAATTACCTCCTAAAAAAATTTATAATTTAATTAATTTGACTTTGACTATATTTGACCTTATAAACATAGTATACTCTGACCTTTTTTGACTTTCAAGAGTTTTGTTTATAGAAATGGTTACCAATTAAGAAAAAAAGCTCGTCTTTGTTTGTCCCCTAAATCATATATTGGTGATAAGGGGGAGATGATGTGACGAAGAATTGGACTCAAGCTTTTCAAATTGCGGCAGTCTATGTAGGAACCGTGGTTGGAGCTGGATTTGCCACAGGAAAAGAAATCGTTGAATTTTTTTCACGATTTGGTTTCTTTGGTTTACTAAGTATATTAATGAGCGGTTATCTCTTTATCGCATTAGGTTCTAAACTAATGAGAATGGCTGCACATATAGATGCTAAATCATACCAAGAGTTTAATGTGTACTTGTTTGGAAAGTGGCCAAGTCGAATCATCAATGTCTTTATGCTATTTATGCTTCTTGGAGTTACTGCTGTGATGCTCTCGGGTGCTGGGGCAGTTTTTGAGGAACAGTTGGGATTATCTAAAAATACCGGTGTATTTTTAACCATTTTTTTATCGTTTATTGTGATGTTAATCGGTACAAAAGGGCTTTTTGCTGTTAATACCTTTGTTGTCCCATTAATGATTAGTTTCAGCGTAATCCTTATGTTTTTTTCCATAAGAATGCCTCACTTTTTAGATCAATTACTATTTATTCCCCATGCAGAGGATGGGTGGAAGAGTGTTGTTGCACCATTCTCATATGCGGCATTAAATCTTGGTTTATCCCAAGCCGTATTAGTACCGATAGCAACAGAGGTTAAGGATGACTGGACGATTAAATGGGGAGGAATCCTCGGCGGGGCTGCTTTAACATTAATATTGATTTCAAGTCACTTTACCTTAATTATGCTTCCAAATTTAGAACTGTATGAAATTCCGATGGCAATTGTAATGAAAAATTTTGCTCCATTTTTGTATTGGATCTTTGTTCTCGTCATATATGGAGAAATATTTACATCAGTGATAGGAAATGTTTTCGGATTAGACCGCCAGCTGAAACAATATATACCAATTACAACGATGGTATCGGTCTCGACGATATTTGTTGTTTCTTACTTGATCAGTCGTGTTCATTATGGCACACTATTATCCTATTTATATCCTATATTTGGGTATATCTGTATGACCTTTTTTATTTTATTATGGATGAAACCACTTCCTCCTAACGGAAGAAAATAAAAATAGCAGCTGTTTTGCTGACAACTGCTATTTTTATTTAAATGGTAAAATAATAAAAATCATCAAATCAAAGATAATGTGGGAAACAATTACAAGGGGCATACTTTTTTTCCAATAATAAAGCAATCCCCATACGTTACCGGACAAAAAGGCTGCAAATACTAACAAAAAGGAACCTGAATAAATATGGACGGAGGCATAAAGCAATGCTGCTAATAAGATACTCCAGACCGGTTTAAAGTACTTCAATAAACTTTTTTGAATAAAGCCCCGCCAGAATAGTTCTTCCCCGGGTGCGGCGATTAAAACGAGGGCAATATAATGCCAAAAAGCGTGAGGTGCATAATTACGATACAATTTTTTTATGGCTTGCTCAAATGGGAGATTTAGAATTTGTATGGTTTGAAATCCTAACCAAAAAACAAAATAAAGCAAGAATCCTGTGATTGCCCCAAGGAAAATATATTGGATAAAAGATGCCTCATCTTCTACCTCCCCTTGGAACATGGAAAAAGCTATTAAAACGAGCACTGAGCCGGAAAAAATATACCAAAATATCGTTTTATCCTGAAATGAAAAGTAAATAAGTGCATGTGCCAAAATGCAGCCGAAAATAAGACGCATGTCTAGGAAGCGTTTTTTCATTATAATAAGCTCCTTTTAGAATCAATAAAATTTATTTTAACAAATAATTTTTTTAAAGGAAATGATTACATATAAACATTTTAACCAATTTTATTGATAAGAACTTATATATATGAAAAAAATAAACAGGAAAGGAGTGAATGGAATGAGCAAATCGAAAAGCCAGCAAGAAAGGGAATGGACAGTTAGGAAACAGGATCAAAATCCACATGGAAAAGTAAAATCATTAAAGGAAATAGCTAAAGAAACAGGACAGGGTCAATAAAAAACAATTCAAAAAAAGAAAAGGCAGCTATTAACTGCCTTTTCTATCAGAATATTCTCTCTAATAAGCGCTTTCTTGTATAACCCTATAGTTTTTATGATTTACAACAGTTCGTTGGTCTAATTCTAGGTCACGGTAATTATCCATGTATGTTAGGTCGACTATTACAGAATTTTCATTTACTTTTTCAACAATTCCTTGCAGGCCACCACGGAATTCTATGATATTTCCCACTTCTGCTTTTTTCAATTAGTCTCTCTCCTTTACCTATAAAACTATTAATAAAAACCAATTAAATAACAGTTTGCACTACTTTTATCAATTCGTAAAGGCTTTTGTTTGACAATTTGGTTAATTTTTACTGATTATAGATAATATATGAAAGTAGTACAAAAAAAAGTATAGATAGCGCTTACATTATTAATATATAGAAAGTAGTAATTTTAAGTGAATGAATCGACAATAAGTTAAAATAAACTATGAAAAGGTGGAGGATGACATGAAGGAAGAAATGGCAGTAGAAATATTAGATCAGCTTATGAAAGGTGAGCTTTCAGAGTATTACGTTAAAAATGAGGATTTTATGGAATTTCAAAAGGTCTTAGTAAAACGAAACGATTTCAAACATTTCCGCGGTATAGGTCAGCGGGGTGGCGACGTACTATATCAATACCAAAAGGAACCAAGAAGCTAATTTCTAAAAGAGTTCAACCAATATATTCTAAAGGGAGAAGGATGCTGGTGGAAAAATATATTTTATCATTAGACCAGGGGACAACTAGCTCTCGAGCGATTCTTTTTAATAAAAGCGGGGATATCGTCCATACAGCCCAAAGGGAATTTACACAGTATTTTCCAAAACCAGGATGGGTTGAGCATAATGCCAATGAAATTTGGGGATCAATCCTGTCCGTTATAGCTGGGGTTTTATCAGAATCAGGGGTAAAACCAGAACAAATAGCAGGAATTGGGATTACAAATCAACGAGAGACTACCATAGTCTGGGGTAAAGAAACAGGTGAGCCTGTATACAATGCGATTGTTTGGCAGTCCCGACAAACAAGTGAAATTTGTGAGGAATTAAAAGATAAAGGCTACAATGACTTGTTTCGTAAAAAAACAGGTTTATTAATCGATGCCTATTTCTCTGGAACAAAGGTTAAATGGATTTTGGACAATGTGGAAGGTGCACGTGAAAAAGCGAACCAAGGGAAATTATTGTTTGGGACAATTGATACTTGGTTGATTTGGAAGCTTTCAGGTGGCAGAGCACACGTTACCGATTATTCAAATGCCTCGCGCACGCTAATGTTTAATATTTATGAACTGAAGTGGGATGATCAGTTATTAGAGATTTTAGGTATTCCGAAATCCATGCTTCCAAATGTTCGGGAATCCTCGGAGGTTTATGCTAAGACAATTGATAGTCATTTTTTTGGAAAAGAGGTTCCAATTGCAGGGGTGGCAGGGGATCAGCAGGCTGCCCTATTTGGCCAGGCTTGTTTCGAAAAAGGGATGGCGAAAAATACCTATGGTACTGGCTGCTTCATGTTAATGAATACAGGCGAAAAAGCAGTCCGTTCAGAGCATGGTTTATTAACCACTATTGCTTGGGGCATTAATGGAAATGTAAAATATGCGCTTGAAGGCAGCATTTTCGTTGCAGGGTCGGCCATTCACTGGCTTCGTGACGGCTTAAGAATGTTAAAAGATGCGAAGGATAGCGAAAAATATGCAGCGAAAGTCAAATCTACAGATGGGGTATATGTTGTGCCAGCTTTTGTGGGATTAGGAACTCCATACTGGGATAGTGATGTGCGCGGAGCCGTCTTTGGGTTAACCCGTGGTACGTCAAAAGAACATTTTATCCGTGCAACCCTTGAATCACTAGCCTATCAAACAAAAGATGTTTTATCAGCAATGGAGGCGGATTCAGGTATTAAACTGAAAACGCTTCGTGTCGATGGCGGAGCTGTCAAAAATGATTTTTTAATGGATTTTCAAAGTGATATACTAAATGTTCCTGTCGAGCGACCAATTGTCAATGAAACAACTGCACTGGGGGCTGCCTATTTAGCAGGTCTAGCGGTTGGCTTCTGGGGAAGCCAAGAGGAAATATCAACGCAATGGGCAGTTGAAAAACAGTTTAGTCCGAAAATGTCGGATGAGGACAGAAAAAACTTATATGAAGGTTGGAAAAAGGCAGTAAAGGCAGCTATGGCTTTTAAATAGACTAGATAATGGGTAGAACACAATAGCATGAACTTTCTTTAGTAATGTTTTTGTGTTCTTTTAATTTTCTTAATACCTTTAAGCAGATTTAATAATACGCTAAAGGAATGGGGGAATACGATGAAATTTTCTAACTTAAATCGCCAAGACATTAAAACAAAGCTAAAAGGTGAGCAATATGATGTTTTAATTATTGGCGGAGGAATTACTGGTGCTGGAATTGCTATCGATGCTGCTACTAGGGGAATGAAAACAGCACTTGTGGAAATGCAGGACTTTGCAGCTGGGACGTCCAGCAGGTCCACAAAATTAGTTCATGGCGGACTTCGTTATTTAAAACAATTTGAATTAAAAATGGTGGCGGAGGTGGGCAAAGAACGTAGTATCGTTTATGAAAATGGTCCGCATGTGACCAAGCCGGAATGGATGCTGCTGCCAATTTTTAAAGGGGGCACCTTCGGGAACATCAGTACATCCCTTGGCTTAAGAGTTTATGACTTCCTTGCAAACGTAAAGAGCTCAGAACGGCGAACGATGTTATCGGCAGCAGATACAATTGCGAAGGAACCGCTAATTAAAAAATCTGGTTTAATAGGCGGGGGTTACTATGTGGAGTATCGTACTGATGATGCCCGCCTGACAATTGAAGTTATTAAAGAGGCCTTCAAAAAAGGGGCAGTGGCTTGTAATTATACAAAAGTCAGGGAGCTCGTTTACGACAAGGAAAAAGTTATCGGTGCCATTGTACAGGACCAGTTAAGTAATGAAAGTTATGAAATCCGTGCAAAAAAGGTCGTAAATGCAGCAGGACCGTGGGTGGATACTATCCGTGAATTGGATCATTCCAAAAAGGGAAAAACATTGCAGCTTTCTAAAGGTGTTCATATTGTAATTGATCAGTCACTATTCCCATTAAGGCAAGCTACCTACTTTGATACAGCTGATGGACGGATGATGTTTGCCATTCCTCGTGATGGAAAGACATATGTTGGCACAACAGATACATTTTATCATCAAGATGCTGGTAATCCCTCCATGTCAGTTCGTGACCGCAGCTATATTATTAATGCGATTCATTACATGTTTCCTGAAGTCAAAATTTCTGAAAGTGATATTGAATCAAGCTGGGCAGGAGTAAGACCGCTTATCTATGAGGAAGGGAAGAATCCGTCTCAAATATCTCGTAAAGATGAAATATGGGTATCAAATTCAGGGTTAATTACGATTGCAGGAGGAAAACTAACGGGGTACCGAAAAATGGCTGAAACGATTGTAGATTTGTTAGCAGCAAAATTCCAAATGGAAGAGGGCAAGAGTTACCCAGCCTGTCAGACAAAAGTTTTGCCAATTTCGGGAGGATATGTGGGCGGTTCGGATAATTTTCAAATATTTGTAGAAGAAAAAATAACAACTGGCAGGGTGGAAGGACTAACAAGTGAGGAATCTGAACAATTAACAAAATTGTACGGTTCAAACATTGATACTGTTTTCGATCTAGTTAAAAAGAATAAGACAGATGCAGTAAAATATGGGTTACCACTTTCTTTATTTGCAAAACTTGTGTACGGAATTGAAGAAGAGATGGTTGCTACACCTAGTGATTTCTTTTATCGTCGAACTGGAGCGATATTGTTTAATGTAAAGCTTGTGAAAAAATGGAAGGATCAAGTCCTTGACTATATGGAGGATAAGCTAAATTGGACAACACAGATTAAAAAAAGCTACGCGTTAATGATAGAAGAGGCATTAAAAACAATCGTGTATCCTGTTGATGAATAAATTTACTTTATATATTAGCAGTTAATCCAAAGCAAGGTGCAGCTTTCCTATGCAGCACATATATTTTTTTAAAGTAATATTTTTGACAGATTATAAACGTTTTTGAAAGTTTTGTGAATAAATGAATTTTCAATGTCTTATAGTTGTTTGAGATGGACGAAAATGCTATTCTAGCATTTGTAGGATTTGAGAGAGCAAAATTCAATGCATGTTGGTTCTTTATCTAGGTAAAATGAGCGGAAAATGAATTGAATTAATGCTAGTTGATTGTTGATTTGTTGACTAAATGTAGAGAAATGTTTATTTTTAATAAGGTAAGTTCAATTTTTATTATATATTAAAGGAGTTTGATTTAGCATGGCAGAGAAGCAATTTAAAGTAATCGCAGAAACAGGTATTCATGCAAGACCAGCAACTTTATTAGTACAAACAGCTAGCAGATTTGATTCTGAAATTACTTTAGAATATAAGGGTAAAACAGTAAATTTAAAATCAATTATGGGTGTTATGTCCTTAGGTGTAGGTCAAGGTGCGGAAATTAAAATTGCTGCACAGGGCAATGACGCTAACGATGCAGTACAGGCGCTAGAAGATACTTTGAAAAAAGAAGGATTGGCAGAATAATGACTTTTTTACATGGGATTGCCGCTTCAAACGGTATTGCCATTGCGAAAGCATACCGTCTTGTTGAACCAGATTTAACTTTTGAAAAGTCATCTGTGGAAGATACTGCTTCAGAAGTTAAACGCTTCCGTACAGCAATGGAGACATCAAAATCTGAACTCGAAGTCATTCGAGACAAGGCTAAAGTTGACCTTGGAGCAGATAAAGCAGCTATTTTTGATGCACATCTTCTCGTTCTTAGCGACCCTGAATTAAATGCACCGATTGAAGATAAAATTACTTCCGAAAAAGTAAATGCAGAATTTGCACTTAAGGAAACTGCAGATATGTTCGTTATGATGTTTGAACAAATGGATAATGAATATATGAAAGAACGAGCAGCAGATATTCGCGATGTTACAAAGCGTGTGTTAGCTCATTTATTAGGTGTTCAATTAGTAAATCCCAGCATGATTGCTGAGGAAGTAATCATCGTCGCTGAAGATTTAACCCCATCTGACACTGCTCAATTAAATCGCAATTTTGTGAAAGGGTTTACGACTAATATTGGTGGCCGGACTTCCCATTCAGCAATTATGGCGCGTTCTATGGAAATTCCAGCAGTAGTTGGAACAAAAACGGCAACAGAAGAAGTTACGAATGGAGACCTTGTCATTATTGATGGATTAAAAGGTGAAGTACATATTAACCCCACACCTGAACTTGTGGAGCAATATCGCAAAGTACAAGCCGATTATGAAGTTCAAAAAGCAGAATGGGCTAAGCTTGTGAATGAGCCAACCATTACAAACGATAATCATCATGTAGAATTAGCAGCAAATATTGGCACTCCTAAGGATTTAAAAGGGGTAATAAATAATGGCGGCGAAGCTGTAGGTCTTTATAGAACTGAGTTCCTTTATATGGGAAGGGATCAACTCCCAACTGAGGAAGAACAATTTGAATCTTATAAAGCTGTTTTAGAAGGAATGGCAGGAAAGCCTGTTGTGGTTCGTACATTAGATATTGGCGGGGATAAAGAGCTTCCATATTTGGACTTACCAAAAGAAATGAATCCCTTCTTAGGGTTCCGGGCCATTCGTTTATGCTTAGAAGAGCAGGATATTTTCCGGACTCAGCTGAGGGCATTATTACGGGCCAGCAGCTTTGGTAATTTGAAAATTATGTTCCCAATGATAGCGACGTTAGATGAATTTCGTTCTGCTAAAGCTATTCTTGAAGAAGAAAAAGAAAAGCTTCTGGCAGAAGGTCAAAAAGTTGCTGAAAAAACCGAACTTGGCATTATGGTGGAAATCCCTTCTACTGCCGTTTTAGCTGATCAATTTGCTAAAGAAGTAGACTTTTTCAGTATTGGTACAAATGATTTGATTCAATATACGATGGCAGCAGATCGAATGAATCAGCGCGTAGCTTATTTGTATCAGCCATATAGCCCATCAATTTTAAGACTGGTTAAAATGGTTATTGATGCAGCACATGCTGAAGGCAAGTGGGCTGGCATGTGCGGGGAAATGGCTGGAGATGAAATTGCCATTCCAATCTTGTTAGGACTTGGTCTGGACGAATTCTCGATGAGTGCGACTTCCATTTTGAAAGCTCGCTCACAAATCAAGAATTTAACCAAGGCTGACATGGAGAAACTTGCGGAAACTGTATTAAATATGCAAACAACTTCACAGGTTATCGAAGCAGTAAACTCTGCAACCAAGTAAAAAACTTACCATGTGATAAAGAGACCAACTGTAACCAGTTGGTCTTTTTGGATAGAAGCGTCTCCTCTTATCATCCTGTATAATAAAAGTAAATATAGAAGGAGGAATATAATCAAAATGGAACTAAACCTAATGGGAAAAACAGCCCTTATTGCTGCCTCAAGTCAAGGATTGGGGTTTGCAATCGCCGACCGTCTTATAAGAGAGGGCGCTAATGTAATGATTTCAGGCCGTGATGAGCAAAAGTTGAAACAGAAGGTTAGGGAGCTTGAATTAATTGGTACAGGAAAAGCAGCCTACCAAAAAGCTGATATAACAAATTCTAGCGACATTAAAGAACTAGTGTCTGCTACTGTGGAGAATTTTGGGGGACTCCAATTGCTTGTCAATAATGCTGGAGGACCTCCAGCGGGTTCATTTGAAGAATTAAGCGATGATGCTTGGCAGGCATCTTTTGAATTGAATTTATTATCTTACGTTCGTTTAATAAGAGAGGCATTACCCTACTTGAAACAACAAGGTGGAAAAATTCTAAATATCGCCTCTTCTTCAATAAAAGAACCTATTCCTGGATTGATTCTGTCTAATACATTTAGAACAGGTATAATAGGCCTATCGAAAACGCTTGCATCTGAATTAGCACCTTATCAAATTTTAATCAATACCATTGCACCAGGAAGGATTGCGACAGAACGTGTAAAGCATTTAGATCAAATAAATGCGGAAAAGTTTGGCGTTGATCGGGAAACAATTGAATTACAGGCAAAAGAAGCTATTCCTCTTAAGAGATATGGAACGCCAGAGGAATTTGCAAACGTTGCAGCATTTTTGCTTTCGGATGCTAATTCCTATATGACTGGAAGTTCATTCCTAGTAGACGGTGGCATGATAAAGTCTATTTAATAATATTTTCCCAAAGTTAACCTTTCTTAACGTTTATTACCAATGTATTTTGGCAATGGTAAAAATATAAGGGAGTGTTATAAATGCAAAGAAATTCAGGAATTGTGATAGCCTTAGTCCTGGGATTCATTTGTTCATTATTTTTAAGTGGGTGTGGGGTACTATTTTCAAATGAGTTAATTGTAAATAGATACGCGGACGCCTTACTCACTAAAAAAAATGAACTCCAATTTCGTTTTCGTATTAACAATGAAATTTTAGAAGGTCATCAATTGTATAAAGTAAAAGTAACCATCCACGATCACAAATTGGCAACTGCAATCGGTAAAAGGGAAATAATTTATGGTGAGGAGCAAGTATTAAATGGTGATTATTTAGAAGTAAAAGGGAATAAGGAGAAATATATTTTTATGGATCCACTCCCCTTACAGGAAGACTTACATATTCAGGAACTAAAGAATATGATTGAGAGGGACCAGGCTGTTTCGATAGAAGTATTTAACAATGAGGAAGTATTTGGACGTGCCTATTTAACAAATTTTTCATCAGAGTTATAAAGATAGTTTATTTTATCTAAATAAGGGACAATATTAATATGTGCATAAATTTGGAGATGGAGCACTGAGACCGGACGGCTGGACGTTCCGGTCTTTTTAATGCATTATTTTCCAAAAAATAAACGCTAAGTGTTAAAATAGAGAAATAAATTAACGAGAGGAATGATTATGTTGATATCACCAGAAAATACTGTTATTGGTTTTATTGGAACAGGGGTAATGGGGAAAAGTATGGCAAAGCATTTAATAGAAGCAGGCTACACATTGGTTGTGTATTCAAGAACGAAAGAGAAGGCTAACGAACTGTTGGAAAGAGGAGCAGTATGGGTTGAAACACCTAAAGAAGTGGCAAAAAAGGCAAATGTTATTTTCACAATGGTTGGCTATCCAGCAGATGTTGAAGAAGTATTTTTAGGGGATAACGGTTTAGTTCAAAATGGTAAGACAGGAAGTTATTTTGTAGATATGACCACTTCTGCACCATCCCTAGCAGTGAAAATTTATAATGAAGCAAAAAAGAAGGGGATTTATACAATCGACGCGCCTGTATCAGGCGGGGATGTAGGAGCAAGGGATGCAACGCTTTCCATCATGGCCGGTGGGGAGCAGGAAGCAGTTGAAGCAGTTTTCCCCTTGCTTAAGCATCTAGGTACAAATATTGTTTACCAAGGAAATCCCGGTGCCGGGCAGCATACAAAAATGAGCAATCAAATTGCGATTGCCTCGAATATGGTTGGCGTTTGTGAAGCCATCATTTATGCTGAAAAAGCAGGACTAAACCCTGAAAATGTTTTAAAGAGTATTACCACCGGAGCAGCAGGAAGCTGGTCATTATCTAACCTTGTACCGCGAATGTTAAAGGGTGATTTTGAACCAGGTTTTTACATAAAGCATTTTATCAAAGATATGAAAATTGCTCTCGACGAGGCCAAGCGGATGGATATGGAAGTGCCTGGCTTGGCATTGGCGAAATCTCTCTATGATCAATTAGCTGAAATGGGTGAAGAAAATAGCGGAACCCAAGCCCTTTATAAATATTGGAATAAGTAGCATCCTGTTGGCCACAAAGTGGTAAGAATAAATTCCCCCTTACTTCAAGAAACTATGAAAGTAAATCTTGATAGGAGGAATTAATATGGCTAAACGGACAAAAAAGAACGATCCACAGCAAAAAAACAAAAAAGGGTTTGATTCAGCAGTGTTAAACGAAGAATTTGCCCATGAAATTGGTTCCACAGCGACAAATAAAATTCATAAGGACAAAGCAAAAAAAGAAAAGGCCCCTAAAAATAACGGCAAGTATAAAGGACAATAATAAAACACGAAAGCCCTCCCAATTTAATAGGAGGGTTTTTTTGTCAATTTTTCGCTTTACGTAAATATTGCTCGATTCGATTTAGGCCAAGCGTTAATTTCTCCATCGAACAGGCAAATGAAAGCCTAAAGTATCCTTCTCCGTACTCAGAAAATGCACTGCCCGGAACAACCGCTACTTTTGTTTCTTCTACTAGCTTAAGGGCAAAGTCAAAGCTATTTAATTCTTGCGCATCAGGGATTTTAACAAAGAAATAAAAGGCTCCATCAGGCTTAACAACATCAAACCCCATAGAAATTAGCCGCTTAAAAACATACTCTCTTCTCTTAGCATATTCGTTTTTCATCATATCGGCATCATCAATTCCTGTTGTTAAAGCCTCTAAAGCAGCTTTTTGAGCAATAGAATTGGCACAGGAAACATTATATTGGTGAACCTTTAAAATATGCTTTGTAATATTTTTGGGAGCGTATAAAAAGCCAATTCTCCAGCCTGTCATTGAATGTGATTTGGATAATCCGTTTATTACGATTGTTTGTTCTTTTAAAAAGCTGGCAATCGATGTATGCTTTTGATCGTAGGTGAGTTCACTGTAAATTTCATCAGCCAGTATAAAAATATCCTTGCCCTTTAAAAAGGCAGCTATTTCCCTCAGTTCTTCCTCTGTAAGGCTTACCCCTGTGGGATTGGATGGATAGGGAAGGACAATACAACGAGTTTTATCTGTAATAAACGGTTTAATGGTGTCAATTGTAAAACGGAAATGATTTTTACGAATATCGACATGGATAGGGGTTGCCCCCATCATTCGGATAATCGGTTCATAACCAGGATAAATAGGGCCAGGTAATATAACTTCCGTATCTTCAGCTAATATCGTTCGAAAAGCAACATCAATCGCTTCGCTTGCCCCCATTGTTACAATCACTTCAGCTTCAGGATTATAGGTCAAGCCATATTTCTTCTCAACGAAATCACAGGCGGCTTTTCTTAATTCCATCGTACCGGCGTTGTGTGTATAGGAAGTAAAGTCATTTTCAATGGCTTCAATGCCGGCTTTTTTTACATGCTCAGGGGTAGGAAAATCAGGTTGACCAATTGTAAAAGAAATCAGATCATCCATATGAGCTACCATATTAGTAAATTTCCTTATTCCTGAGATTTCAATCTTTTTTACTCTTTGATTAATTAAATGTTCCAATATTGCACAACCTTCCATCTAAGGATTACAATGGTGATAGAATATACTGATTATAGCCTATTTTAGATGGAAGTTGCTACTATGAAAGAATTTTTAGGAACAAGGTTTTTTAAAATAAAAAACAGCCTGAGTTATACTCGAGACCATTTTTAAAGGGAGGGGATGCTTTATCAAATTATAGTGGATTATTAATATCCGTAATCCCAGTCAATTTCATTTTCGTGCCAAAAAACTGGTGACACTGAATCAAATTCTACAATCTTTTCATCAAGCATACAGCTACAAAGCTCACAACCACATTGCTCCTTAATTCTTTCGTAAAAGGAATGTTCAACATCCTCAATAAACGTAATCCTCTGCTCTTGAAAAAGAATAGTGGTTCCTTTCATGCTAAGCACCTCTTTTTAAGTTTTTGCTGCGTATATATTAAGTACTTCCTATGCCTGTATTGTAATTCTGATTGATAAATGAGTCTATCTATCTTACATGGTGTTCACAAAATGCTCAAGAAGATATCGCAAAAATAAGACATCGATTACTAAATATTGATTGTTGAAAAAAGAATAAAGCCAGGAACGTCTTCCCGACTTTTATTTTGCATTTAGTTGTATCGTTCGCCTAATTTCTTAAAAATTGGTTTTTGGTAGACTCGTTTCTTTTGCTGAGGAGTTGCCGATGGATACTCTATTTCGGAGATTCCTGTATAGGATTGTAATAATGCTTTTGCACTATGAATTGAAAGTGCTGCTTTTGGATTTCTTACACTTCCATCTAATCTTCCAAGATGGGGAAGGTCATGTAAATCTGATTTAGTTGGAGGAATATGAAATGTGTATCTTCCACACTCAACAAGTACATCGGATTGTTGTTGGCTATTCCGCGGATGTTCGGAAAAATGCAGACCTACCTTTTTTGCTTTGCCTTCATTAATTAATTTTTTTAGCGATTCTTGTTTTAATTTATACAAAAATTTGGGGTTTGTTGCTGTTTTTGCATGACGATTCACGATAAAGACAGCTTGTGCGAGGTTTTCAATGGTTAGACTTATATTTGTTAGGGGATGTTTCTGATCGTGATTCAAATTATGTTCTCCTTTCATTTTTTAAAACATCTACATTATACCCTTTTTTTATGAAAATAGAAATAAAGTATAGGCACTTATTGTAAAAACTTGATTTTATTTCGATTGAAGGATGATTTAATGGATCAGTTAACGAATTTTTTAACCTATAAAATCGTTGAAAGTGAACAAAGGTATCGTTCCATTATTGATCAAAACTTGGATGCAATAATGACGATAAGCCATGAAGGAAAGATACAAGATGCAAATCCAGCTGCGGAATTAATGACGGGGTATGCTGAAAAACACATGACGAACCGATCAATTTATGACCTCATTAATGATCATGATTTAGAAATATTCAAATCACTAGTAGAGAAAACTTGCTCAGGCTACGCTCTTGAATTATTGGATTGTAAAATGATTCATTCAAAGGGACATCTGCTAATTGTCAAAATAAAAACCGTTCCAATCGTTGTACATGGGAAAATAAGTGGACTTTATATCATCTTTAAGGATTTATCAGAGCAGTCAAAAAATATGGAAATGGTTAAGTTTTTAGCTTTTCATGATCAATTGACGGGGGTATTAAATAGAAGAGCCTTGGTTGAACATTTAAATCAACATCTAATTTCCCTTTCAAGGAAAAGAGAGGAGTTTGCCCTACTTTCCATTGATTTAGATCGCTTTAAATATTTAAATGATACACTTGGACATTTGGCAGGGGACGAAATATTAAAAAGAGTGGCTCATCGTTTATTACAATTTCAAAATGAAAAATGCTTTATTTATCGTTTAGGTGGGGATGAATTTAATATTTTACTTCTTACAGCTGACCGAAAGACTGCCAGCACTTTTACAAAAAAAATATTTTCTTTATTTTCCCAATCCTTTTATTTCAATTCACAAGAATATTTTATTTCTCCAAGTATCGGCATTAGCATGTATCCTAATGATGGAAAGGATGCTGAAATGTTGATTAAGAATGCAGATGAAGCTCTTTATCGTGTAAAAGAACAAGGAAGGGCCCATTTTCAATTTTATCGGACAGATATGAGTTCCGTTTTTTCCAATGTCATAACGTTGGAGACCCACCTAAGAAAGGCAATTGCAAAGAATGAACTAACTTTATTTTATCAACCGCAAATGGACCTGGCCACTGGTAAGGCACAAAGCTTTGAGGCATTATTGCGCTGGAATGATAAAGAATTTGGCTCCATATCACCTGCAGTGTTTATTCCCTTGGCAGAGGAAACAGGATTAATTATTTCCATCGGCTATTGGGTAATTGAACAAGCTTGTCAACAAATTCATGCTTGGGACGAAATGGGATATAACGATATCCTTGTAGCCATAAATATTTCAGCAAAGCAATTTCATCACCGAGATCTTGTCCCCTTTATTCAGTCTATGATTAATAAATATCAAATCCAGGCATCCATGTTAGGAATTGAAATTACTGAAGGCGCACTGAGTGACACAAAAGAAACGATTCCAATCTTAAATAAATTGAAAGAACTAGGAATTACCATATCCGTAGATGATTTTGGGACAGGATATTCATCGTTAAATTATCTCAAGCAATTTCCGATCGATGTTTTAAAGATTGATCAATCCTTTATTAGGGACATCCTCGTTAATAAAAAGGATGCTGCCATTACAACGACAATTATTCACCTAGGAAAAAGCCTTGGTCTAGAGGTGATAGCTGAGGGTGTAGAGTATAAAAATCAAGTGGAATTTCTTGATAATGCCGGGTGCAATAAAATTCAAGGATATTACTACTTCAAACCGCTGCCATATGATGAAATTGAAGAGCATATTTTGGGTGGAGAAATTGAGTTAATTTAAAAATATCGAACAAACTTATCATGTATTGAATTAGAAGGAGATAATCTTAATCCTCAACTGATTTAATAGTAAATATGGTTAACTCCGGTTTAGCCATAAATCGGAAGGGGAGTCTAGTTGTCCCTATACCTCGGTTTACATAGAGGGTTAACTGTTTTTGGTCTCCAATTGTATAAAGTCCTTCAGGATATTTTTGGGCAAACGGAGGCTTAATAAGTGCCCCAATAAATGGTATTTTAACTTGGCCGCCATGGCTGTGTCCGCTAATTTGCCAATGAATCGGATATTGTGCTGCAGAGTCAGCAAGGTCAGGGGCATGGGATAATAATAATGTAAAATGGTTATTAGGTACATTTTTTAAGGCTAACGGCAAGTCGGGATTTCCTAACATTGCATCATCAATACCCAACAAGTAAATACTGCTGCCATCCTTCAACTTAATAGGAATCGATTTATTTAAAAGAACAGTAAAATTGGTGGTTTCCATAATATTCCGGTAAATTTCAGACCCGTAGCCGCCATGGTCATGGTTCCCATAAATGCAATATTTCCCAAGTGGGGCATGTAATTTTTCTAACAGGGGTACTAATTTATTCATTTCCGAATATTTATTTGGCTCATCCATTAAATCCCCAGTAAAAAGGATAATGTCAGGGTTGAGGGCATTGATTTTTACAACTAATTTTTGGAATTGGCTAAGAGTGTATTGAAAACCAAGGTGTGTATCACTAAATTGAATGATTTTTATTCCCTCAAAGCTTTTGGGGATTAATGGATGTTTCATATGCTGTTGTTGAATATCAAGTAATGATGGCTCAATTTGATGGGCATAAAGGTAGCCCCCTGAGCTTAAACCTAAAACGGTAAGAGTTGAACCAAAAATTCCTTTTAGAAATGTTCTCCTCGTTTGCTTTTTAGTCATGCTTTTTACCAACCTATCTTTTATTCATCTTAGATTAACTAGAAGCTCCCTTTGTATTTTCTTTAAAAACTACTTATATTTCAAGTAAAAAAGGTTATTATTAAGTGTTTATTCATAAATATAAAAAACATTCTAAAAAAGCAGTCAAAAAGACTGCTTTTATTTATAACTTACGGCTCGATTTTGCAATGCTTTCCATGAAGCGATAAATTGCTCTTTTTCAACCCGTACCTGTTTTTTTCCGGAAAGCGGATCATTTAAATAAACATATTTGTGATCATAACCAACGAGAACAACTGCATGCAAGTCTAGAGGAGTTTTGATAAATTGATTTCCATGATACCATCCTTCCCAACGGTCGGGAAGTCGATAATCCCCGGTAGTCCAAACAACCACTGGATAACCCTCAGAAACATGCTCTAATACCTTATCAAAGGGTTGATTGGTTAAATTTACTGCTCTTCCAGGAAGTTTCTGATTAATTAAGGCAATCATGGGTTTATCAAATACAGCATACCCAGCTTTTCTCCCAGTCATATCTCCAACAAATCCATCAGCAGGGTTTCCCCATTTTAAAATATCTCCATTACGCGATCTGACAATTGGATCAGAATCCTTTTGTATGGATTGGTAAAGGTCCATTTTAGTTGTTTTCACTCCTGCGTAATTCAGGATCATCGCAAGGCTTGTCACTTCACATCCATATCTCAACTCCGGGTTTTGTCTAATAAGGTTTACATTAAGAATAGTAGAACTCTTTTTCGGATTTGTACTTACTAAATTATCTTCATTTCCTGTACTGTCAGGGGCTAATACTTGACTTTTAAGGTTTTGGATAGAATAGTTGTTAATATTTATCTTATCCGTTCTAACCTCTTGCCTTTTTGTGCCCATTGTAACTTCCTGATTATGGTCTAGCTCTGAATGTTTATTTGTATCTGCATTAAAGTGGCTGCATCCAAACATTAAAAGTAAAATCGCTAATATGGGAACAATCCTCAAATTGACACACTCCTTTAGAGAAGCCTGTGTATAGCATATGATTGAATGATTGCGGCTATAATGGTATCCTTTTGGAAAAGAACGAGAAGCATTATTTAAGCGTATCTTAATAAGAAAAAAATTTTGGAGGAACGTGGATGGATGCATTGGAAATACTATCGGATCTTGAAAATGTTTTTCCGTATTTTCAACCGATTTTTAGTGCTGATGAGCAACGTGTTATTGCCTATGAGATTTTAGGGCGATACCAATCAGAAGGGGAAGTCATTAGCTTAGGTCCGTTTTTTCATGATGAACAAATTCCTGATGAATATAAGTTTGAAGTGGATCTATTGGTTGTGAAAAGCGCTCTTGAAAAAGCTTTGGAACTTGACGAGGATGTTCTTGTTTTTTTTAATAGGAATGCAGAATTATTAATGTATGGGCATGGTGAACCCTTCTTACAAGAGATTTTAGAATTTGAGAAAAAAGGTTTGAATTTAAACCGAATTGTTCTCGAAATTTCTGACCGGAACTACCAAGGTGATATAGACCAATTTGATCATCTCCTTCAATATTATCGGACGTATGGGTTAAAAATTGCCATAGCCAGTATTGGAAGCGAAAGTCATTATTTTGAACGAATTGGTCAGCTGGAGCCAGATATAATAAAAATAAACCTTCAGGCATTGAAATCAACATCAACAGGTGTTAATTTTAATGATGTTTTGTTTTCATTATCTCTTTTCGCAAGGAAAATAGGTGCAACTCTTTTGTTTGAGAATATTGAAATGAGTTATCAATTGCAGTTTGCATGGAAAAATGGTGGTCATTATTATCAAGGCTATTATTTACGCCCACCTGCACCAGAATTTATTAGCAGGGATGATTTAAAGCACCGCTTAAAAGAAAAATTTCATGATTTTATTTTGTATGAAAAGCGAAAATTAGAAGCCGTATTAACTACAGCAGAATTTTTTCAAACAACCGTTCAGGAAATCGTTAAAAATAAGAAGGCAAGTTATGAATCCCTATTTCAGACATTAATTAAGGAGATGGACGGAATTGCCTTTCGCATGTATGTATGTGACGAGGATGGATTTCAAAAAACAGCTAATATCTTTAAAGGGAAAGATGGCTGGAGTATACAGTCCGTCTATTTAAACAAAAATTGGAGTTGGCGCCCATATTTTTTGGAAAACATCAGTAAAATGCGTCATGACCAAAGGGGAAGGTTATCGGATTTGTACTGTGATATTGAAACGGGTGAAACCATTCGGACTTTTTCAATTCCGATGAAGGAAAACGAGTATTTGTTTATTGATATATCCTATCAATACCTATTTGAACATGACCAATTACTGTAAGAATGCACCTGTATAGAATGATTCATGGAGTGGCATTTTAATGGTAACAATCCAAAGAAGGAGCCATTAAACATGAATCTTTTTGTCAATATTCTTGCTATTGCCATTGTCTGCATTTTAGCCGTTTCCCTATTATACACATTATCTGCTGCCAAGGGTCAAAAAGCGGTTGAAGGCAACATGGACCATAAAATTGCCAAACCAATACAGGGAAATGTTTATACACGAAATCCCATTTTCTTAGCATATGGAATCTTTTTTGCTTTGCTTTTGTTTATAATCCTGTTTGTTAAAATCACTTTTTTATAATAGGTCTCATTTTTGGGGCCTATTATTTACATTTAATTTAAAAAATATGTCATTTCTTTTAATTTTACTTGGCAAATCGAGTATAGTATTTTATTCTTTTAATATTGGCATAAAAAACTGGCTGTAAAATTTTGAGAAGAATCGATCAGGATAGAAATATGCCCAATGAGAAACATAACTGTAGACAGTTTGTTTTGTGTTTGAAAGGAGGATAAGCGTATGTCACAGCTTCAAGGAATATTAACCAGGTTAAAACATCTTCAAGAACAATCAAATAGTGGTGAACCCGCTCAACGCTATTTTGAAGTTAATGGTGAAAGAAAGTGTCAAGTAACTTTTCATCCAAAGACAGAAACGTTTGAATTAGAAATATATAACGAAAAGGAAAAACCAAAACGATATCAATTTGATAATATTGATATGATTACCATTGAAATATTTGATTTGATTCAATAAGAGCCTCTCTGAGGTTCTTTTTTTTTTGAACAAAATGTAGCCCCTTGTTAAGATGGTGAAGTTAAATCTTATATAGATTATCTGTGGAAAACGTTTTAAAATTAATCCAGACGCCCGTAACTATGATAGAATAAGGCTGTAGGAAAACAAATATTGAGGAGTTTTCGGTGATGATCAGTCTTCCTAGTGAGGAATTTTTAGAGTTAACCATTAAACAATTAATGATACCTTCAGAGCGGGTCGCTCATGTGCAAATTGGTAACAATCTTGAACATGCCTTATTGGTACTAACCAAAAGTGGATATACAGCAATACCTGTACTAGATCCACATTACAAGCTCCATGGCTTAATAAGCACGCCCATTATTATGGATTCAATCCTTGGTCTTGAAAGGATTGAATTTGAAAAGCTTGAAAACAAACGAGTGGAAGAGGTAATGAAAAGCTCAATTCCACGAGTGAGCATTTCTGTTTCAATTGGTGTTTGTATAGATTTGCTTGTAAATCAGCCGTTTCTTTGTATTGAAAATGAAGATGGATTCTTTGAAGGGATATTACCAAGAAGCACGGTTCTAAATCACTTAAATAAAATCGTTAAAGGGTTTAAACAATAGTGAGATGATGTCTAAAGCTCCCATGTGGGAGCTATATTTATTTATAGTTTAGAGGTGGATTGATGAGGATAGATAGTGAGGAAACATCTATAGGAAGCCCACAAAGAAAGCCCACGAAAAAGCCGCTAGTGTTAGCTTCCGTCATGTTAGCCATGTTTATGGGGGCGATTGAAGCAACTATTGTTTCAACAGCGATGCCGGCAATTGTTGCAGATTTAGGGGGGTTCCGACTATATAGCTGGGTATTCTCTGCATACCTTCTTATGAATGCAGTTACCGTCCTAATATATGGGAAATTATCTGATTTGTTTGGCAGAAAGCCGATACTTACCGTTGGAATCATTATCTTTTTAATCGGGTCTATTCTTTGCGGCTTTGCTTCCACTATGAAGGCACTGATTATTTTTCGATTAATTCAAGGTTTTGGAGCAGGTGCTGTTACTTCAATAGCAACAACAATTGTAGGAGATATCTACACAAAAGAGGAAAGGGCAAAAATACAGGGATACCTTTCAAGTGTATGGGGTATCTCTGCGATTACAGGTCCGGCGGTTGGCGGATTACTTGTTCAATATGTCAGCTGGCATTATGTATTCTGGATTAATATTCCACTTGGAATTCTTTCCTTAGTGGGCCTGTGGCTGTTTTTACATGAAAATGTCGAAAAGAAAAAACACCAAATAGACTATCTAGGTGCAATTCTCTTAACGATTGCGATATCTACGCTTATGTTTGTTCTTGTTGAGGGGGGAAGCCGCTGGTCATGGGGGGCTTGGCAGACTATAGGTTTAGCTTTATTGTCGGGATTTGCTTTTATTCTGTTTGTCTTTCAAGAAAGGCGTGCTTCTGAACCTGTTATGCCATTTTCAATTTGGAAGGAACGTTCCATTTTTATCGCGAATACCACCTCTTTGACAACTGGAATTATTTTAATCGGCATATCGAGCTTCCTGCCTACTTTTGTCCAAGGTGTAATGGAACAACCTCCTATTGTTGCTGGGTTTACCTTAACAGCGATGTCGATTGGCTGGCCGATTGCATCCACGCTTTCTGGACGGATGCTGATTACAATTGGCTATCGGAAAACCTCTATTATCGGGGGAGCATTCTTGATTATAGGAAGTATTGCTTTCGTGACGATGTCAGCTGCTTCGGGTCCAATATGGGCAGCAGTTGGTTCCTTTTTCATTGGGGTGGGTATGGGGTTAACTTCAACAGCCTTCATTGTCTCGATTCAAAGCACGGTTGATTGGCAGCAAAGAGGAATTGCTACAGCCGCCAATATGTTCATGCGTAATCTTGGCAATACCATTGGAGCAGCCATGTTAGGAGGAATACTTAATAACCGCCTGGTTCAATATTTTAATCAAAAAGATCCTTCCTTAACAGTGGATGATGCAAACATTCTTTTAAATGCAAGTAATCGGGATAAACTAGCTGAATCTGTCAGGAATATTTTACAGAATGGGCTGACAGTTTCCTTACACACAGTTTATTATGTTGTCTTCGCTTTTGCTATCGTAAGTTTGTTATTGATTCTATTTATCCCGAAAAAGAATGATGGCACTTTGTAAGTGCTATGATAGTTAAATAGTGATACTGATTTTTACCAACATTAGGGAAATGAGTAAAGATTAGAAAGGAGGTTTTGCCTTTGTCCTCCCTATCAGAATTCCAGTTATTATCTGTCCTAGCACAGGAAATGAATATGCGTAAAGCATCAGAGCGTCTGTTTGTTTCACAGCCTGCCCTTTCACAGCGTTTACAGACAATTGAAAAGGAGTGGGGAACGAAATTATTTATTCGCTCCCAAAAGGGATTAGCGATAACCTCAGCTGGTGAGCATGTAATAGAATTTGTAAATGATGTTCTAAAAAAACAGGATAAGGTTCGTGAAACCATCAATTCTCTCCAATCAGGTGTTTCCGGGACATTGAAAATTGCTGTCGCATCAATTGTGGGTCAAAATTGGCTGCCACAGGTGTTAAAGAAGTTCATTGATAAATACCCCCTAGTAAAAATTTCACTAGTAACTGGTTGGAGTAGTGAAATGTTAAAATGTCTATACGATGATCAGGTACATATAGGGATAATCCGGGGAACACCAGATTGGAAAGGAGTAAAAATACACCTTTTTAACGACCCACTTTATTTAGTTGATCGAGAACTTTCAAGACCTGAACAAGTATTAATGACGGACCGGCCATTCATTCAATTTAAAAGTGATTCAAATTATTATCAGGAAATACAAGATTGGTGGATGCGGAATTTTAAAACATCCCCAAAGAGAACAGTTGTGGTTGACCAAATTGAGACGTGCAAACAGATGGCTTTTAATGGAATTGGCTACGCTATCTTACCTGCAATCACTTTAGTAAAAGCAGAACGTGACATTTTCAAAGTTCCTCTTGTCGATGAGCATAACGAACCGCTAAAGCGGGATACATGGTTGTTAGGGTATGAGTCTGCATTCCAATTAAAGCAAGTTGACGCATTTGTAGAATTAGTAAAGGAATATATCGCTGACTCTTCTGAACAGTAGGGATGTTTTTCCTTGTTTTCAGTTCTTTTGTTTGATAAAGTATTTTCTAGTACAACCATAGGGGGTAAAAGTTTATGAAAATGATGGATGCTAATGAAATTATTTCTTTTATAGCAAATAGTAAAAAAGCTACACCAGTTAAGGTTTATTTGAAAGGTGATATAGCAGAAATTGATTTTGGCAGCGAAGCAAAATCGTTTATTAATGGAAATACTGGCGTTATCTTTGGTGATTGGTCCGAAATTAATGCCGTATTAGAGTCGAACAGTGCAAAAATTGAAGATTTTGTGGTTGAAAGTGACCGTCGTAATTCGGCGATTCCATTATTGGATACAAAACATATTAATGCTCGGATTGAACCAGGTGTCATTATTCGTGACCAAGTAGAAATTGGTGATAATGCTGTGATTATGATGGGAGCAGTCATTAATATTGGTGCTGTTATTGGTGAAAAATCTATGATTGATATGGGAGCAGTCCTTGGCGGTAGAGCAACAGTAGGGAAAAATTGTCATATTGGTGCAGGAACCGTTTTAGCAGGGGTAATTGAACCACCTTCCGCAAAGCCAGTTGTCATTGAAGATGATGTTCTGATTGGTGCTAACGCCGTTGTGCTTGAAGGTGTAACAGTGGGAACTGGTGCCGTTGTCGCAGCCGGTGCTGTAGTAACAAAGGATGTTCCTCCATTTACTGTAGTTGCAGGGACTCCAGCAAAGAAAATTAAAGATATCGATGAGAAGACCAAATCTAAAACTGAAATTATGCAAGAGCTTCGACAATTATAAATAAAAAGTAAAGCGTGGAAACTCTTCCACGCTTTTTTTAGAAGTGAGGTAATTTATATGAAATCATTAATCAAAATTCGCCGTGACCTTCATGAAATTCCAGAGCTTGGTTTTCAGGAGTTTAAAACGCAAGCCTATTTATTGTCATATATTCAGTCACTGCCGCAAGAACAAATTTCGATAAAAAAATGGAGAACAGGATTATTTGTTAAGGTTCATGGTTTAAATCCGAGCAAAACAATTGGATACAGAACAGATATTGATGGCCTGCCCATTACCGAAGAAACCGGTTTATCATTTTCCTCTTCACACGAAGCAAGGATGCATGCCTGCGGCCATGATTTTCATATGACGATAGCCTTAGGGGTGCTTACCTATTTTATCGGCAATCCTATTGATGATGACCTATTGTTTATTTTCCAACCTGCTGAGGAAGGCCCTGGCGGTGCTGAGCCAATGTTAAAATCAGAAGAAATGCAGGGATGGATCCCAGATTTAATCTTTGCACTCCATATAGCTCCAGAGTATCCTGTAGGAACAATTGCCTTAAGGGAAGGATTGTTATTTGCTAATACTTCTGAACTGTTTATAGACTTAAAGGGGAAGGGAGGGCATGCTGCATATCCCCATCAAACAAATGATATGGTTATAGCGGCTTGTACGCTCGTTAATCAGTTGCAAACCATTATCTCAAGGAATGTAGATCCATTAGATAGTGCTGTTATTACGATTGGAAAAATAACAGGTGGAACCGTTCAAAATATTATTGCTGAAAAGGCAAGGCTTGAAGGCACGATTCGAGCATTGTCACCTGAAGCAATGAAAAAGGTTAAACACCGTATTGAAGCACTTGTAAAAGGGATCGAGATTGGTTTTGAATGTGAAGCAGTAATTGATTATGGTTCGATGTACCACCAAGTTTACAATACAGAGTCTATTACAAGGGAATTTATTAATTATATAAAAGGCGAACAAGTTGTAGAGGTAATTGAATGCAAGGAAGCAATGACAGGAGAAGACTTTGGCTTTATGCTGAAAGAAATTCCTGGTCTTATGTTTTGGCTTGGCGTTGATTCACCATTTGGCCTTCACCATGCGAAATTAAATCCGAATGAAAAAGCCATTGATGTTGCTATAAAGGTAATGACCAGCTATATTTCCAATAAAGGAAATCGGTCCCGTGATTAAGTAAACAAGGCTTTTTATTTTGTTATGCTGGATAATCATGTTAAAATTAATGGGAACAGTGTTACATAATGTCGTTTATTCTCATTTGAAATAGGTAAAACTGAATAAGGGTAAATTGAATTGTAATTAATAATAAGTATTAATTTAAATTAATTATAATTTAATATTGACTCAAATCTAGATTTGTCCTATAATGAGAATTGTCAAAGGGATAGCAAAAGGAAATTGCTATAAACTTATTTAATTTATTATTTGGAGGGATTCAATATGCCAGAACGTACAGTAGGTAAACAAGCACCACGCTTTGAAATGGAAGCAGTATTACCAAACAAAGAGTTTGGTAAAGTTAGCCTTGAAGAAAACATGAAAAATGATAAATGGACTGTATTGTTCTTCTATCCAATGGACTTTACATTTGTATGTCCAACTGAAATCACTGCAATGTCTGATCGTTTTGAAGAATTTGATGATTTAGATGCAGTTGTCATTGGTGCATCTACTGACACTATTCACACACACCTTGCTTGGATCAACACTGACCGCAAAGAAAATGGTATTGGTCAATTAAATTATGCTTTAGCAGCTGATCACACTCAAACAGTAGCACGTGAATACGGCATCTTAATTGAAGAAGAAGGTGTTGCACTTCGTGGTCTATTCATCATCGATCCTGAAGGTGAATTAAAGTATTCTGTAGTCCATGACAACAATATCGGCCGTAGTGTAGACGAAACATTACGTGTTCTTCAAGCATTACAAACTGGCGGCCTTTGCCCTGCAAACTGGAAACCAGGACAAGCTACATTGTAAGCTTAATTTAAACAACACTGATAGACCTAACTCTTTATATAGTGTTAGGTCTTTTTAATAGGAGGGACTTCAATGAAATTACGTGAGCCAATGCCGGAATTAACCGGTGCAACTGAATGGTTAAATGGTCAAGTAAAAAAAGAAGAGTTGGTGGGTGAAAAACCAACACTGCTCCATTTCTGGTCCGTAAGCTGTCATTTATGCAAAGAGGCCATGCCACAGGTAAATCAATTTCGTGATCAATATAAAGATAAACTTAATGTAGTTGCTGTTCACATGCCAAGATCTGAAAATGATTTAAATATTGAAGAAATTAAGCAAGTCGCGGCCGAACATGGAATCACACAGCCAATTTTTGTAGATAGTGAGCATAAATTGGCGGAAATCTTTGAAAATCAATATGTTCCAGCCTATTATGTTTTTGATCGTGAAGGCAAGCTTCGCCATTTTCAAGCAGGTGGAAGCGGTATGAAAATGCTTGAGAAACGTGTTAATCGCGTTTTAGATGAGAATGAAAAAACAGAATAGGCAAGATGTAAAGCTGTTCGTTAAATAATAACGGACAGCTTTTTTATTGCCTGATAGGAAAGTATAACTTTCCTATCAGGCATAAGTGCAACTACGCCTCATGAACCGCCCTTAGGGGCTCGCCAATCGGCGAGTTTTCTTTATAAAACAGTTATTTTGTAACCTTCCTTCATACATAACGTCCGTAATAGTAACAAGGTTATTTTCATACTTTTTAATTAAAAAAGAAGGGGTGTCACCCAAAATGAAAATGATTTATAAGGCATTTCCTATTATGTTCATTATTGTGTTTCTAAGTTTAACTGGCTGTAGTGCTAGCAGTAAGGATGAAAGTACAAAAATGAATGAAAGCAGCAGTAAAGCCGCAATGGACTCATCTCAAGCGGGTAGTAAGGAACAAGCTGCTCTAATTTCCGAACAAAAGCCAGAAGGAGACAAAAAAACAGAAACAGCAACGATTGAAGTACCAAACCAAATGGTAATCTATCAAGCAGATTTGCAATTACGCATAAAAAACTTCGAACAATCTGTTCAAAGTTTGGAGGAAAAAGTAGAGAATTATGGAGGCTATATCGCTGAATCTACTGTGTCAAAAGAGGGAACTGAACAGGTTAGTGGTAGTCTTACCATTAGAATACCTCAAAGGCATTTTCAAGACTTTTTACATGATGCCCAGGGGCAAGCCGCTGAGGTGCTGCACAGGAACATTACGGGGCAGGATGTAACCGAAGAGTATGTTGACCTTGGCTCAAGGTTAAAATCAAAGAGGGTTGTTGAGGAACGGCTGATGACCTTTATGAAAGATGCCACAAAAACAGAAGACTTATTGAAAATTTCAGCGGATTTAGCAGCAGTGCAACAGGAAATAGAGACGATTGAAGGAAGAATGAAATTTCTAGAGAACCGGACCGCTCTTTCATCTGTTACCATTACTCTTTTCGAAAATAAGGTCATTGTGCCAAATATCGACCACGACAAATTAAATACGTGGGAAAAAACAAAGAAACAATTTATGAAAAGTACAAACTTTTTGTTTGCTGCCTTGTCAGGAATAGTGGTTTTTATAGTCGGGAACCTGCCAATTTTTATTATTTTTGCTATTTTAGGTGTCATAGTGGTTTTCTTTTATAAAAAACGGAGGAGCAAAAATGAGAGGGAATAAGCGGGGAGTCACCCTGTATTTAAATATAATAAAGAATGCTAAAATGGAACCATCACAGATTATTGATTTTAATCGGGGGAGTTATTTATGAAGAAGAGTTTTGCAGTAATAGGACTTGGCCGATTTGGCGGAAGCATTTGTCGTACACTAACCGATGAAGGAATGGAGGTCCTCGGGATTGATATAAATGAGGAACGTGTAAATGAATTTGCCATGATTGCTTCGCATGCGGTGGTGGGGGATACAACGGATGAGAATGTGTTGAAAAGTTTAGGAATTCGTAATTTCGACCACGTGATTGTGGCCATTGGTGATGACATTCAGGCAAGTATTTTAACAACGCTTATGTTAAAGGAATTAGGAGTTGGGCAAATAACAGCAAAAGCCCAAAATGATTATCATGAGAAAGTTCTTCGCAAAATTGGTGCGGACCACGTTGTTCACCCTGAAAGAGACATGGGTAAAAGAATCGCCCACAACATGGCTTCAAGCAGTGTCCTTGACTACCTGGAACTCTCAGCAGAGCATAGTATTGTTGAAATCGTTGCAAATAAAAAATTGAGCGGCAATACCATAATGGGCTTGGATATTCGGAAGAGATATGGGTTAAACATCGTTGCAATCAAAAGGGGAGAAGAAATCATCGTTTCTCCACAAGCGAAAGAAACTATTTATGTTAATGATATCCTAATTGTAATTGGTACCGATAATGACATAGATCGGTTTGAAAAAAAAGTATTGTCATAAAGAAAAGCGGAAACGCCTGTTTAGGGGCGACCAGCATAAGACGAGCCGGCGAGAAGGTTGCCCTTTAACCTTCTTGTCGGATTGGATTATGACTCGAGCCCCTAGGCGTTGGAGCTAGTCAATAAGAAAAGCGGAAGCGCCTTAGCGACTTCCGCTTTTCTAATTATACTTCCATAATGATTGGTAAAATCATTGGTCTACGCTTTGTTTTTTCATAAAGAAATGGTGCTAATGTGTCAGTAATTTCATTTTTAATTTCTGACCATTGGCTTGTCTTGCGTTCCATCACCTTATTTAAGTGCTTAGTGATTAAACTTTGTGCATCATTGATTAAATCACCAGATTCTCTCATATAAACAAATCCACGTGAAATAAGATCAGGCCCGGAAGCAATTTTAAACTCTTTCATATTAATGCTTACAACCACAACAACTAGGCCTTCTTCAGAAAGGATTCTACGGTCTCTTAAAACAATATTTCCAATGTCGCCAACCCCACTGCCATCAATATAGACTGAACCGGACGGAATCTTTCCAGCCACTTGGGCGGAATGATCCGAGAGGGCTAATACTTCGCCATTGTCCATAATAAAACAATTTTCTTTTTCTACTCCACAATCAACAGCTAGTTTGGCATGCATAATTTGCATCCGATATTCACCGTGAATGGGCATAAAGAATTTTGGCTTAATTAACCTAAGCATTAGTTTTTGTTCTTCCTGTCCGCCGTGTCCGGAAGTATGAATATTGCTTAACTTACCGTGAATAACTTCCGCTCCTGCTCGGTACAGCATATTAATCGTTCTACTAACGCTGATGGTGTTCCCTGGAATTGGTGAAGATGAGAACACGACAGTGTCTCCAGGAATAATTTGAATTTGCCTGTGCGTACCATTTGCTATTCTAGAAAGAGCAGCCATTGGTTCCCCTTGACTTCCTGTACATAGAATTGTAATCTTTTCAGCGGGAAATCGATTAATTTGATTTGCTTCAATAAATGTTTCTTTTGGTGCATTAATATACCCTAACTCAAGTCCAATATTAATAGCAGCTTCCATACTCCGTCCAAAAACAGCAACTTTTCTACCGTAAACGACTGCTGCCTCAACAACTTGCTGTAGTCTGTGTATATTAGAAGCAAATGTAGCAAAAATGATTCGACCTTCTACCTTACGGAAAATATCATCGATACTTTCTCCAACACGACGTTCCGACATGGTGAATTCCGGAATTTCACTGTTCGTACTATCTGAAAGTAAACATAATACGCCTTCTTTGCCGATTTCCGCCATTTTGGTCAAATTAGCAGGTTCACCTACAGGGGTGAAATCGAATTTAAAATCACCTGTATGAACAATTTGACCTGGAGGTGTTTTTACGACAATACCATAGGAATCAGGAATACTGTGGGTAGTTCGGAAAAAAGTAACAGAGGTTTTGCGGAATTTAATGATGTCATCTTCTTTAATCTCAATTAGTTTGGCATTCCTTAATAAACCATGTTCTTCTAATTTATTTTTAATTAACCCCAGCGCCAATTTCCCACCATAAATAGGAACATTTATCTCACGGAGTAAATAAGGAATACCACCAATATGGTCTTCATGCCCGTGTGTTACAAATAAACCTTTTATTTTATCTTCGTTCTTAACCAAATAGGTATAATCAGGTATAACATAATCTATACCTAATAATTCATCTTCAGGGAATTTTATTCCAGCATCTATTAAAATAATTTCATCTTGGAACTGTACTGCATACGTATTTTTACCAATTTCGCCCAAACCGCCTAAAGCAAAAACAGCAGTTTGATCATTCTTAACAAATTTCATAATTTACCCAATCTCCAATACTTTAAAGTCTTCATTTTGTTGTTCATATTCTAAATGTGCCCCTTTTACTTCTTGTACATATTCAACATTAAACCCGCGACTGGCAATTTTAGCACGGACATCTCTTACCGATTCTCCTTTTATAAAAAGGGTTTTTGTGTTCTCTCTTACCGGTACTTCTCCAATGCGTTCTTGATAATACACTTTAAATATCATGACTATTTCGCTCCTTACTAAATCGTAACTTTTTCTATTATATATAATATTTTCATCTTTTTCATTTATTTTCTTTAAAAGTCCTTAGACTAAATATGAAAAGTATGTAAATAAGCATCTATTATTACAATGTACAATAACGAATGAGCCCTTCGCAAGTTTGAAGGGCCCTTAAAAAATTTTAGGCAATCGATTTTTTTCGTAATAAATCTTTCCACTGTTTTAAGAGCTTCTTCCTTAGCTTCTTTAACATAGTGGTTCATCTCCTTACTTCTTATTTTATACGAACCTTGTCCAAAGTAAAGCAAGCAATGGTAGATAATTGAAATTTTTTTAAAATAAATATTTTGATACTATTATTATATGATGAAAACGCTGATTCTTTCATGGTTAAACATGGAATTAAACAAAACGTGCAACTATATTAAAAAAACACCTGCCTCCATGTAGAGGCAGGTGTTTACCTATCAATTACAATTGCGCCTTCAATTGGTTTAAAGGGTTCTTGCTTATTAATGTGATCATAAAACATGATGCCATTTAGGTGGTCTATTTCATGCTGAAAGCAAATAGCTGGAAGCCCTTTTAAACGTATCTTTATCTCTTCACCTTCAAGTGTAGTTCCTTTTACAGTGATTCGTGCATGCCTGGGTACAAAGCCTGGAATGGCCTCATCGACTGAAAGGCAGCCTTCACCAGATTGTAGATAGGCTTCTTCAACTGAATGACTGATAATCTTTGGATTAAATAAGGCGTAGCTATAAAGGGTTCCATTGTCATCTGTAAGATGTACAGCAATCATTCGTTTTGAAACATTTATTTGCGGGGCAGCTAAACCAATCCCCGGACGTAAGCCATATTGCGACGCTATTTCGCTGTTTTGGCTATTAATGACAAATTCTAAAAGGCTGGATAAAATCTGTTTATCCTCTTCAGATGGCGGCATGGCAACTTCCTCTGCCACTTTCCTAAGGGTAGGATGGCCATCTCGAATAATATCCTCCATCGTTAACATGAACCTTCACTCCTATGTACAAATAATGTTAGTAGCATCAATAGTCTATCAAACATAAGACAAAATGTTAATTATTGATTGTTTTGAACTTAGAAAACAAACGGATTTTATTGTTGGATATTGTCAAACAATATAAGTATCGATATAGTAGAAGATGGTAGCAGTTAGGAGGTTACTCATTGTTATTTAAACGTAGAAATCACTTTCTTATCGCCATTATTGCACTTAATTTTATATTAACAGGATGTACAGAAAAAAAGACCCCCACAGAAAAAATGTACGATATCCTAGAGAGAGTAGTGACAAAAGAAAAGGTTTTTGAAGAACAACAGAATCCCCTTGTGACATTGGAAAAACAAGAAAAGGGATTATATGATCAGATCATTGGACTAGGAATGAAGGAATACGACCAAATTGTCAAGCTTTCAGATGAAGCACTTTCATTAGTTGACAAAAGATCTGAGCATTTCGAGAAAGAAACAGAAAGTCTAAAGGAATCAGAACAAGAATTTAAAAAGGTAGCCGATATAAAAGGTGATTTGAAGGATACAGCACTTACAAAGAAAGCAGATGATTTAAATGATATCATGATGCAAAGATATAAAGCACATGATGTGCTATACAAGGAATATACAGAAGCGTTAAAATATGATAAAGAATTGTATATGATGTTTAAAAATAAAGATCTCCCCTATGAAGAGCTTGAAACACAAGTAAATAAATTAAATGAAACATATGAAAAGGTATTTTCGGCGAATGAAAAGTTTAATAAGTTTACCGAAAAATATAATCATCAAAAATTGTCTTTTTATCAAGAAGCAGGGCTAAAATCAAATAAATAATAATTAAAATAATGAAATCGACTGACCACAGCCGATTTTTTCTATATTATAACAATTGTCTAAAATGTGACATCTTATATAACAGAAAAATAAAATCACTGGTACAGAGAGTTTTATTACTTTATCATGCTTGGAATGGAAATTAGTGAAACTTAGTAATTGACGAGCGATATTGATTGATGTAAACTCATATATGTGATCAATGTTGTACCAATGATGTTACATAAAAAAAGTAATACAGAATAAAATATTATTGCGAAAATATATTTTTGTTTTATCTTTTATTTTCTGTGCAAAACTATTTATTAGTGGATTTCATTAATGAAGCGAGCAAATCTTATGTAATATCACATTAAATTACTAAAACAGCATCATTTTTGATGGCTTTTTGCCAACATGCTTTTAATAGTAGTTTTTTGGGTAATCTATAGCTGTGAAATTTATTTTTAAAATTATGCTCTGAATAGAAAGGAAGAGGTGACCAAAATGGCTTCTAAACTTAAGAACGCCCAGCTTGATGCGAAGAAAGCGCTCGAAGCTGTAGAAGATCAATTTCAAACGCTTCAAATTCTTAACGAACAAGGTGAGGTTGTCAACGAAGCAGCAATGCCTGACTTAACAGATGAACAACTTCAAGAATTAATGCGTCGTATGGTGTATACACGGATTCTTGATCAACGATCTATCTCTTTAAACCGTCAAGGAAGATTAGGCTTCTATGCTCCAACTGCAGGACAAGAAGCATCTCAATTAGCTTCTCAGTTTGCTCTTGAAAAAGAAGATTTTATCTTACCTGGATATCGTGATGTACCACAAATCGTTTGGCACGGATTACCATTATCCCAAGCGTTTTTATGGTCAAGAGGACATTTTGAAGGCGGTCAAATTCCAGAAGGTGTCAATGTAGCAATTCCGCAAATCATTATTGGTGCACAGTATGTTCAAACAGCTGGTGTCGCACTTGGAATGAAAAAACGTGGTGCAAAAGCGGTTGCTATTACCTATACAGGAGACGGCGGAACTTCACAAGGGGATTTCTATGAAGGAATTAACTTTGCAGGAGCATTTAAAGCACCAGCTATCTTTGTTGTTCAAAATAACCAATTTGCTATTTCAACACCTAGAGAAAAGCAAACTGCAGCTTCAACACTAGCACAAAAGGCAGTTGCGGCTGGAATTCCTGGAGTTCAAGTCGATGGAATGGATCCGCTTGCTGTTTATGCTGCAGTCCATGATGCCCGCGTTCGTGCAATTAATGGCGAGGGACCAACACTTATTGAAACATTAACTTATAGATATGGTCCTCATACCATGGCTGGTGATGATCCAACACGCTATCGTACGGCAGACCTTGACAATGAATGGGAAAAGAAAGATCCACTAGTGCGTTTCCGTAAATTCCTTGAAAATAAGGGCCTTTGGAGCGAAGAGAAAGAAAGTCAAGTAATCGAACAAGCAAAAGAAGACATTAAAGAAGCTATTAAAAAAGCTGATAGTGCTCCTAAACAAAAGGTTACCGATTTAATGTCAATAATGTATGAAAAAATGCCTCAAAACTTACAAGAACAATTTGAAATTTATACAGAAAAGGAGTCGAAGTAAGCCATGGCTCAAATGACAATGATTCAAGCAATTACAGATGCATTGCGTACGGAATTGCGTAATGATCCGAATGTATTAGTATTCGGTGAAGACGTAGGTCTAAACGGTGGCGTTTTCCGTGCAACGGAAGGATTACAAAATGAATTTGGCGAAGATCGTGTATTTGACACACCACTTGCTGAATCAGGAATCGGCGGTTTAGCAGTCGGTCTTAGTTTACAAGGCTTCCGTCCCGTACCAGAAATTCAATTTTTCGGCTTTGTTTATGAAGTAATGGATTCTATTTCCGGTCAGGCAGCTCGTCTTCGTTATCGTACAGGCGGCAAATTTAATGCACCTGTAACATTCCGTTCGCCATTTGGAGGCGGCGTACATACACCAGATATGCACGCGGATAGCTTAGAGGGACTTATGGCTCAACAGCCAGGTTTAAAGGTTGTTATTCCATCAACTCCATATGATGCAAAAGGACTTCTTATTTCTTCAATTCGTGACAATGATCCAGTTATTTTCCTTGAGCACATGAAGTTATACCGCTCATTCCGTCAAGAAGTTCCTGAAGAGGAATATACCATTCCACTAGGAAAAGCAGAAGTGAAACGTGAAGGAACAGACGTATCCATCATTACTTATGGTGCTATGGTTCATGAATCATTGAAAGCAGCTGAAGAATTAGAAAAAGAAGGTTTTTCTGCTGAAGTTATTGACCTCCGTACTGTAAGTCCAATTGATATTGAAACAATTATCGCATCTGTTGAAAAAACAGGTCGGGCAATTGTCGTACAAGAAGCACAAAAACAAGCTGGTATTGCAGCAAACGTTGTTGCTGAGATTAATGATCGTGCCATTTTAAGCTTGGAAGCTCCTGTCTTGCGTGTGGCAGCTCCAGATACAGTATTTCCTTTCCCACAAGCTGAATCTGTTTGGCTTCCTAACTACAAGGATGTTATCGAGACTGCTAAAAAGGTTTTAACTTTCTAAAAAGTTTGTTACATCAGAATTAGACTATTACGTGTAGTCCATAATATTTGGGAAAAGAATGTTCTTTTCCCTTCAATTTATAAAAATGAAATAAACTATATGAAAAAGTAGGAGATGAATCTCTGTGTCATTTCAATTTAAAATGCCTGACATCGGTGAAGGTATTCACGAAGGTGAAATCGTCAAGTGGTTTATAAAACCGGGCGATAAAGTCCAAGAAGATGATGTCCTATGTGAAATCCAAAATGATAAAGCAGTAGTTGAAATTCCTTCTCCAGTAGAGGGAACAGTTATTGAGGTATTAGTTGGTGAAGGGACAGTTGCAACGGTCGGACAGGTTCTTGTTACATTTGATGCACCTGGGTATGAAGACTTAAAGTTTAAAGGTGATGAAGAGGAACCAAAACAAGAAACACCAGCTCCTGCAGCTAAACAAGAGGCCGCACCAGCACCTGCAGCAGAAGCAGCACCTGCAACTCCTGCAGCACAACCACAAGTGGAAGTGGATCCAAATAGACGAATCATCGCTATGCCATCTGTTCGTAAATATGCCCGTGAAAAAGGAATTGATATTCATTTAGTGGCTGGAACAGGGAATAATGGACGGATTTTGAAGACTGATATCGATAGTTTCGTAAGCGGTGGAGCAGCACCTCAAGCAGCTGCTACAGTAACAGCAGAAACTGAAACAGCTAAAGTGGAAGCACAACAAGCTGCAACACCAATTCCACAGGGTGAATATCCTGAAACTCGTGAGAAAATGAGTGGCATTCGGAAAGCCATTGCTAAAGCAATGGTTAATTCAAAACACACTGCTCCTCACGTTACATTAATGGATGAAGTCGATGTAACAAAACTTGTTACGCATCGTAAGAAATTTAAAGAAGTGGCAGCAGCTAAAGGTATTAAACTAACCTTCTTGCCATATATCGTAAAAGCATTAACAAGCGCATTACGTGAATTCCCGGCATTAAATACGTCACTTGATGATGCTACTAGTGAAATTATCCATAAGCATTACTATAACATTGGTATTGCAGCTGATACGGAAAAAGGTCTTTTAGTTCCAGTCGTAAAGGATGCAGATCGTAAGTCTGTATTCAATATTTCGAATGAAATTAATGAATTAGCTGGAAAAGCACGTGAAGGTAAACTTGCTCCCAACGAAATGAAGGGTGCTTCATGCACAATTTCAAATATTGGATCTGCAGGCGGTCAATGGTTTACACCTGTCATTAACCATCCTGAAGTTGCTATTTTAGGCGTAGGCAGAATTGCTGAAAAACCAATTGTAAGAAATGGTGAAATTGTTGCTGCCCCTGTTTTAGCATTATCATTAAGCTTTGACCACCGTATGATTGACGGTGCAACTGCACAAAATGCTTTAAATCATATTAAACGTTTGTTGAACGATCCAGAACTATTGTTAATGGAGGCGTAATATAATGGTCGTTGGAGATTTCCCAATTGAAACAGATACTATAGTCATCGGAGCAGGCCCTGGGGGATATGTTGCTGCAATACGTGCAGCCCAGCTAGGACAAAAAGTAACTATTGTTGAAAAGGAATATGTAGGTGGTGTGTGTCTAAATGTAGGCTGTATTCCATCTAAAGCCTTAATTTCAGCAGGTCACCGTTATGAAACAGCTATGCATTCTGAGAGCTTCGGAATTACAGCTGAAAATGTAAAAGTTGATTTTTCAAAGGTTCAAGAATTTAAAGCAGGAATCGTGAAAAAGTTAACTGGTGGTGTTGCAGGTTTATTAAAAGGAAATAAGGTAAACGTTGTTAACGGTGAAGCATTCTTTGTAGATGCCAACACACTACGTGTAATGGATGAACATTCAGCTCAAACATATACCTTTAAAAATGCAATTATCGCAACTGGATCACGTCCAATTGAGCTGCCTGCATTTAAATATTCAAAACGTGTACTTAACTCAACAGGTGCACTTAACTTACCGGAAATTCCTGAAAAAATCGTTGTCATCGGCGGCGGTGTAATCGGAATTGAACTTGGCGGAGCCTATGCAAACTTTGGCAGTCAAGTAACCATCTTAGAGGGTGCAGAAGAGATCTTAGGCCTTGGTACGTTTGATAAACAAATGGCTGCTCTTGTTAAGCGCACCATGAAGAAAAAGGGTGCAGAATTCTATACAAAAGCATTAGCTAAGGGTGTAGAAGAAACTGAAAATGGTGTCGTTGTCACATTCGAAACTAAAGGCGAAGAAAAGAAAATTGAAGCTGATTACGTATTTGTAATGGTTGGACGCCGTCCTAACACCGATGAAATGGGATTAGAGCAAGCTGGAGTTAAATTAAGTGAGCGCGGACTGATTGAAATCGACAAACAATGTCGTACAAATGTTAGCAATATATACGCCATTGGTGATGTAGTTGCAGGCCCTCAATTAGCACACAAAGCTTCATACGAAGCAAAAATTGCTGCAGAGGCTATTTCAGGTCATTCATCTGAAATTGATTATTTAGGTATTCCTGCCGTTGTTTTCTCTGACCCAGAGTTAGCTTCAGTTGGATATACAGAAGACCAAGCTAAAAAAGAAGGAATCGATGCAATCGGTTCTAAGTTCCCATTCGCTGCAAATGGGCGTGCTTTATCACTTGATAGTGGAGACGGCTTCTTAAAACTTGTTACTCGTAAAGAAGACGGTCTTATTATTGGAGCACAAATTGCTGGTGCAAGTGCATCAGACATGATTGCGGAGTTAGGCTTAGCTATTGAAACAGGTATGACAGCTGAAGACTTAGCTATGACCATTCATGCTCACCCAACACTTGGGGAAATTACGATGGAAGCAGCGGAAGTTGCAATGGGTTCACCAATTCACGTGTTGAAATAATAAAAATAAAAGTCCTTTTCGTTAAGCGAAAAGGACTTTATTTTTTGTAATGGAATATTGCAGTATGAATCATTTGTTTCTTCAATATGAGCATCACTTATTCCTTAAAGGATATACGAAAATAAACATCTAACTTATAGTTTTTGAACATATACTTTAAGCACTAGCTATTTTCTTTGTTCTAAATTAAGATCAATGTATTTTGCGTGGTGATAAAATTGAGGGTGTATATTGTCATATTATTACAGTTTATTATTTGGAGCGGCTATACTTTTATTGAATGGATTTCAACGCATGATCAACTAATCTATAAAGTAATAATGTTCTTTGTATTTTTTTATCTGGCATTTTTGATTGGAAATCATGTGACAAAATCCGCACGAAAAACAGTCTTTATCACAACCTTAAGTCTAGTAATTTATACTTCAATCCACTATACCATGGCTATTTTTTTACATTAAAAAAGCCCCGCTTTGGAGCTTTTACGTTTTATTTATTATATAAGAATGTATAAGTTTTGACTTTGAGAATTGTCCAGCTCCAGCGCCCTAGCGGCTAGTGTCCTTCGCTCTCCGCCCTACGATAAGTCAAGCACGAATGCGCCTCCGGCTCTTCGTGTTTCCTTTATCTCAGTTGGAGTGCTCCAGGCCATACGCCGCTGAACAGGGCGCTTGCGCTTTTCTTATTTTCTTGGATAATAATACATGGTTCTTTCATTGAAAAGATGAAGTTCTCCTTGGAGCTTTTTAGCAAGGAATTTACAGAATTCATTTGCTTTTCCTTTATCTCCATAGGTCGATTGTTCAGGGAGTGTAATTTGTATGTAAGTTTGTTCTCTTTCTGAGCCATCCTCACTTCGAGCGGTTTCAGTATCCACACCGATTAAAATGGCATTGTAGCTTTCATGGTTAGAATGTAAATAAAGCCATTTTTCTTTTCCTTTTTCTGGTTCTTTGATTTCATATGGAAATGCAGAATCTCCATATAGCCAATTCAATTGTTCACCCGTTTTTGCCGTGATTTTTTTATAGTAATGAAATAATTCCTTTACTTCTTCAATCGTTATCGTTTGTTTAGTGGATGAGGGCACAAGTTTAATAAATGCGTTTTCAGCCATCACCAATCCCCCTTTTTAATCTATGTATCATACATTTCTATTCTAGCATTGATTAAAAAGTTCTGACAACTCCTACATCAATAAATTGCCTAGTTCTTGTTATTTTTTTGAAAATGAATTATAATAATATTCTAAATATAAAAAAAGGAGGAACAATATGGAATTATTTGATAAACTCTATGATGAGCATGAAAATGCAAATGTGAGATTCATTGGTTTTTCGACTGAAGATACCCGATATGACTTTGGTATCATTTATACAAACTTATTTTTTGGAAAACCTCTAGTTGTATGCATGCAAACAGGCCGTTCAACCCTCCTCGACCCTAAAGATATTGAAGATATTGATTACCTTCAAACTGTATTCCGTATCCCTAATAAACAGCAGGCTGCCGATTTAGCTGAATTTTTCAGCGGAACCATTCCGTCCATCCCATTTGTCACTCAATATGAATAAATTTATGAAAAGACCTCTAGCAGGTCTTTTTTATGTGATTATTTTTTCAATGTGACATACAATTTAGGCTTGATATTCTTAATGTGTTATATTATTATTGAATTATAGATATTAAAGGGCTTTCAAAGTTATGATCATTCAATAAGAAAAGGGGAATGTACAGATGGGTACTCTTGTATGCCAAACTTGTAACTCTACTATTGATCATTTTGAAGATGAAAAGGTTACAGTGCTTTACTCTAAAGGCAGCTGTTGTTGTGAAGACCACCATATTGACGAAGAAGTATAAACAAGTTAGAAATTCCTATAAAAAGAAAACAGGATTCCAAGATGGAATCCTGTTTTGTTTATTTTATTGCTTTGTATTCTTTTATGACATGTATCGTTTTAATTTCATCATCTTCTGGGCCCTGTACAGGTAAGCCAGCTTCGAGGTTTTTGCGAATATAATGCAGGTTTTCTTTTGTAATAATTTCGCCCGGAATAAAAATTGGAATACCTGGCGGGTATACCATAATAAATTCGGCGATAATTCGACCTTCAGATTCTTCAAATGGAATTACTTCCGTCTCAGAATAAAAAGCATCTCTCGGTGTTAGGGCAAGTATAGGAATCTCAGGAAGAAGAACTTCTACAGGTTCAATCTTTCCAGGACGCTGTTCACATTCCTTAGCAAGCTCTTTTAAGGCATTTACTAATATATCTCCTTCAACCACTGTATCACCGAGGGAGATGATACAAAGAATGTTATATAAGTCTGATAATTCTACTTCAATGTTATGACGTTCCCTCAACCACTTTTCTACCTCATAACCAGTCAATCCTAACTCTTTTACTGAAATAATAAGTTTGGTTGGGTCATAATCAAATGTGGCTTTTGAACCTAAAATTTCTTCGCCAATACAATGAAGAGGTTCAATTTCATTAATTCGTCTGCGAATAGACTGAGCCAAGTCTATTGTTTTAGTGATTAATTCTTTTCCTTTTGTAGCTAGCTGTTTGCGGGCAACATCAAGAGAAGCTAGTAGTATATAGGATGTAGAAGTTGTTGTAAGCATACTTAAAATCGATTGGACATGCTTAGCAGAAACGAGTCCCTCTTTCACATTAAGGATAGAGCTCTGCGTCATAGAGCCACCAAGTTTATGAACACTTGTTGCTGCTATATCGGCACCTGCCTGCATTGCTGACAATGGAAGTTGGTCATGAAAATGAATGTGAACTCCATGGGCTTCATCAACAAGAACAGGAACATTATATGAATGGGCAATTTCGACAATTTTCTTTAAGTCTGCCGAGATCCCGAAATACGTTGGGTTAATGACTAAAACACCTTTTGCGTCCGGATGTTGCTCTAATGCTCTTTCTACTGATTCAGTTGTAATTCCGTGGGAAATCCCTAAATCTTTATCAATTTCGGGATGAATGAACACGGGAATAGAGCCAGAAAAGACAATCGCTGACATAACGGATTTATGAACATTTCTCGGAACGATAATTTTCTCACCCGGTCCACAAACTGCCATGACCATTGCGATAATAGCGCCGCTTGTTCCTTGTACAGAAAAGAAGGTATGGTCTGCACCAAAGGCTTCTGCTGCTAAATCCTGCGCTTGTTTAATGATTCCCTTGGGCTGGTGGAGATCATCGAGTGGAGCAATATTAATTAAATCAATCGATAACGCATTATCGCCAATAAATTGACGAAATTCTGGATCCATCCCGGCTCCCTTTTTATGTCCAGGAATGTGGAATTGAATCGGATTTTTTTTTGCATGTTCTAATAAACCGCTAAATAACGGTGTTTGGTTTTGATTTTGTGACAATGGTAAATACACCTCTTCATAAAAAAATGCTCTAAAAATGTCGTTTTTTATCATAAACATAAAACAAAGGAATTATAGCACTATTCCATTCCGTTGCATAGGATTACTTCAGCATTTCAATATTATTATTGATTTCAGTTAGTTTCTCATAAAGACAGGAAAATTACCCTTTTAAGACGAATTTACAAATTAAATACATTTAGGAGGGGTTCTTATTGAATTGGAAAACGCGAGTTACCGATATTTTAAACATTCAATATCCAATTGTCCAAGGGGGCTTAGCATATTTAGCTTATTCCGAATTGGCTGCAGCAGTATCAAACGCAGGCGGACTTGGTCAAATTACTGCCATGTCATTAGACAATCCCATTTTGCTTAGAGAAGAAATACAAAAAGTGAAACAACTAACAGACAAACCTTTTGGAGTTAATTTTGCAATTGGGCAGCACGGAAGGCCATTTTCTGATTTTTTACAGGTGGCAATTGATGAAAATGTACCAGTTGTCTCAATGACAGGAGGGAACCCAGCACCTATTTTTGAACAGTTAAAAGGAACCTCTGTTAAAACACTCGTCCTTGTTGCGGCACGAAGACAAGCTGTGAAGGCGGAAGAGTTAGGTGCTGATGCTGTCATGGTCGTAGGACAGGAAGGGGGCGGCCATCTTGGCAGAGATGACATTGGAACGATGGTGTTAATTCCACAAGTCGTGGATGCTGTTTCCATACCCGTTATTGCCTCAGGGGGAATTGGTGATGGCAGAGGACTAATGGCTGCACTTAGTTTAGGAGCAGAAGGGATTGAGATGGGGACAAGGTTTATTGCCACAAAGGAATGTGTTCATGCAAATGAGATTTACAAACAAAAGTTAGTGGAAGGGACGGAGTCAGACACAGTTGTAATTAAAAGAACGATAGGGGCACCAGCGAGGGCAATTGCCAACACATGGACTGATAAAATACTTGAAATAGAAAAAAATCAAGGTGAGTATGAACAGTTAAAAAATTTTATTAGTGGATCAGCTAATAAACGCTATATTTATGATGGTGATATGAACGAAGGCTTTGCATGGGCGGGACAGGTGATGGGACTAATTAAGGATGTACCAACGGTTGCCGAATTGTTTGAGCAAATCATTAATGATTCGGAACAAATTCGTGTAAAATGGGGAAAATAAAGGTATTATTCACTATAGGTAAAAATAGTAAGTAGGTGAAATGAATTATGGAATACCAATACCCCATTGATTACCATTGGTCAACGAATGAAATCGTCGATGTCATTAAATTTTTTGAAACAATTGAAAAGGCATACGAAAAAGGAATAGATCGCGACGAGGTTATGAAGGCTTATCGTCGTTTCAAAGAAATTGTTCCAAGCAAAGCAGAAGAAAAAACCATTTGTGGAGAGTTTGAAGAAATGAGTGGATATTCTTCCTACCGTACAATCCAAAAAGCTAAGCAAGCTTCTTCAGGTGACACAATCAACATGAAATAATAGAAAAAACTCCCGAAGGAAGAATTCGGGAGTTTTTTTCTATAATATTAGAATTTATAAGTTCTGACTTAGAGAATTGTCCAGTTACAGCGCCCAGCGGCTAGTGTACTTCGCTCTTCTCCCTACGATAAGTCAACATCGGGTCGCTATCGCTCTCCGTGTTTCCTTTATCTCAGTCGAAGCGCTCCAGTCCATACGCCGCTAAACGGGCGCTTTCGCTTTTCTTATTTACTGCCTAATGCAATTTTATAAAGGGGAGCAATCTTTTTAAATACCTCATCAATTTGTTTTAATAACCCTTCTGATCCTAATTGAATAGCTTGATTTCGGTCAATTGTATAACCGCATAACAATTCTGCTTTTTTTACCGTTTGTAATCGCTCGAAAAAGGAAAGTAAATCAGCTTTTGATAGTTGATTATGGGTAATAGTATCGGGTTTTGTATGATCACCAGACCATACAAACTCTTTTGGTATGTCTTTGTAAACTTTAGTTGCTTTTTTAGTGAACCTGGCTCCCATAACTTCTTTTTTGGGTGCTTCGTATATAACAGCAAACCAAATAAATAAATGGGTGTTCCACAAGCCTATTTGGAAATGGGGCAGCATTTTATAGCCACGCGCATTATTGGCAAATGCCACCCAGGTATCCTTGGGCGGATTAATGGTGCGTCTTGCATGTTTGGCTACATGAATAAACATTTCATCCCCTGTTAGTGCAGATAGTGTCGGTGCAAAATATTGCCCTAAACTTTCGAGTTTAGGACGAACAGTATTTTTCAAAGCTTCCATTCTTGGTTCTAAACCATCTATTAAAAAGACATCGAAATCTTCATTTGTAAATCCATTGAATTCCATCCTTTAACCCCCAACCTTCCATTTGTAAATTATTGTAGCATAAGAGCGAAAAACCAAGAAGTATGTTGCTCTTCTAGGTTAATGCACATATTTGTTGCAACATATCTAGCTGACTCATATTATAAAGTAAAAAATAATCTGAAAAGTTAGTTAAATTATGGAGAGGAGATGAGGAAGGTGAAGCAATTAATGAATACATCTCTAAAAAAAGCGGGCGAAAAGGAAAGAACAGCCGTTTTAAGAATGGAAATGGATTATGAACTAGCTACATTATTTGAAGCCATTGAAGAAAATAATGAAAAGAAAATGAAAGAATGTAAACAAAAATTAGAAAAAATCCGCCAGGAATTATTAAGACTAAAAGCTCTTTGATTGAGTAGAGATATTTTATAATCAAAGGAGTAACAAATAGAAATGAAAAAAAACAGAACAACTTATGCACCAATTTAAAACGAACTTCCATTAGATCGAGAGGAGTTCGTTTATTATTGTGCATCTGTGTGATTACTTGAACGAGAGTGCAGTTAAAAGTTGATGGGGCCCATCAATTTGATTAAGCTATAGGTACATTAAATCATTAGTCATGCTTATACTACATACATTGGAATATGAAATTAGTTCGGAGACTGGAGGAAAATGATGATCTGGGAAAATATTGATGCCCATGCAAAACAATGGATAAAGGAAGCGGGAGAGAAAATCCGTCAATCGTTTGCGAAGACGTTAAGTATTGAAACAAAATCCAATCCCAATGATCTTGTTACAAATATTGATAAGGAAATTGAACAATTTTTTATCCATAAAATTAGGGAAGTATATCCGGAACATAAAATTATGGGTGAAGAGGGCTTTGGGGATGAGATTAAGAGCTTGGAAGGAATTGTTTGGCTAATTGATCCCATAGATGGGACGATGAATTTTATCCACCAGCAAAGGAACTTTGCTATCTCCGTAGGGGTTTATGAAAATGGAGTCGGTAAAATCGGACTCATTTATGATGTCGCCCATGATGAGTTGTACCATGCAATCCGTGGTAATGGTGCTTTTTTAAACGGAAAGCCACTACCATTACTTAAAGTATCAACAGTCAAGGAATCCATCATTGCACTCAATGCAACATGGGTGATGGAAAACAATCGGATTGACCATAATTTAATGATTCCCTTAGTAAGAGATGCTAGGGGAACCCGGTCATATGGTACTGCAGCACTGGAATTGATGTTTGTAGCTACAGGCAGGGTGGATGCATACCTATCGATGCGCTTATCGCCTTGGGATTTTGGAGCTGGAGCAGTTATTGTGGAAGAGCTTGGCGGGATGATAACGAATTTAAGAGGAGAAAAGCTAGACTTTCTTTCTAAAGATTCATTATTTGCTGCAAAGCCTGGTTTGCATCAAGAAATACTGAGGGATTATTTAAAAGAAGGTAAATGGTAATGAAATAAACAGCTAAGCTTCAATGGGGAACGGTTAGCAGTTATTCCGAATTGGAAAATAGATATTCCAATCAGTAAAAAGAAGCCTGAGAGCCAGGCTTCTTTTTATAATTCCCCATTTTCACGCATTTTTCGTTTCGTCTTAAAGCCCAACCCCATAATTACAATAACGGCAAGAATACACCCGATTGTACCGATGAGGCTTTTTTCGCTTATAGCTATGCCAATTCCCATTATGCTGCTTGCAGCAAGAACCGCGTAAATAAGTAGTGGCCATTTCAATTTGTTCATATTTTCATTCCCCTTTGTCATAAAAACAATCGAAAATTGACTTGTTTAGTACTTTATTTTATATTTTACATAAAATCATTATAAGTTTCCACTTTAAATGTGGTATAATGTTTTAGTTCTAGATGAAAAACTATAATTAGATTTAATTTTTATGAATATAGGCAGGAGTGGAAAAATTGAATATAAGAAACGATATACGTAATATTGCGATCATTGCCCACGTTGACCATGGTAAAACAACACTGGTTGACCAATTGTTAAGACAATCAGGAACATTTCGTTCTAACGAGCATGTAGAAGAACGTGCGATGGATTCCAATGATATAGAAAGAGAGCGCGGAATCACTATTCTCGCAAAGAATACTGCCATTCAATACAAAGATACTCGTATCAATATTTTAGATACACCTGGACACGCCGATTTTGGCGGTGAAGTGGAACGGATTATGAAAATGGTTGACGGGGTTTTGCTTGTGGTTGATGCCTATGAAGGGTGTATGCCGCAAACTCGTTTTGTTCTTAAGAAGGCGTTAGAACAAAACATAACACCGATTGTAGTCGTAAATAAAATCGACCGTGATTTTGCCCGTCCAGCAGAGGTCATTGATGAAGTACTTGATTTATTTATTGAACTTGGTGCAAACGAAGATCAACTTGAGTTCCCAATTATTTATGCATCAGCCATCAATGGTACAGCAAGCACAGATCCAGAAAAGCAAGACGAAAACATGAAATCATTATATGATGCCATCGTTGAATACATCCCTGCTCCAATTGATAATCGTGATGAACCATTGCAATTCCAAGTGGCACTTCTTGATTACAATGATTTTGTTGGCAGAATTGGGATTGGACGTGTTTTCCGTGGAACCATTCATGTAGGTCAACAAGTTGCCCTTATGAAATTAGATGGATCCGTAAAACAATTCCGTGTTACAAAGATTTTTGGTTTCTTTGGTCTAAAACGTCAAGAAATTCAAGAAGCAGTAGCAGGCGACTTAATCGCTGTGTCTGGTATGGAAGATATAAATGTAGGTGAAACCGTTACTCCAATTGAACACCAAGAAGCATTACCTGTGTTACGAATTGACGAACCAACACTGCAAATGACCTTTGCCGTAAACAATAGTCCATTTGCGGGCAGAGAAGGTAAATATTTAACTTCAAGAAAAATTGAAGAAAGACTTCTTGCTCAATTGCATACAGATGTAAGCTTACGTGTTGAAAACACAGATTCACCAGATGCTTGGATTGTATCCGGCCGTGGTGAACTTCACTTATCGATTTTAATTGAAAATATGCGTCGTGAAGGCTTTGAACTTCAAGTATCAAAACCAGAAGTTATTGTTAAAGTTATTGACGGTGTTCGTTGTGAACCGGTTGAAAGAGTACAAATTGATGTTCCTGAAGAGCATACAGGTTCTGTAATGGAATCCATTGGTGCCCGCAAAGGCGAAATGCTTGATATGATCAATAATGGATCTGGTCAAGTACGCTTAGTTTTCAATGTTCCTGCTCGTGGCTTAATTGGGTATACAACAGAGTTCTTAACGATGACACGCGGTTATGGTATTATCAATCATACCTTTGATAGTTACCAGCCAATGCTTCAAGGTCAGGTTGGCGGAAGACATCAAGGCGTCCTTGTTTCAATGGAATCTGGAAAAGCTTCAACATATGGTATCATGCAGGTAGAGGATCGTGGTACAATCTTCGTTGAACCAGGTACGGAAATATATGAGGGAATGATTGTTGGCGAGAATACTCGTGAGAATGATATTACTGTCAATATTACAAAAGTGAAACAAGCAACAAATGTGCGTTCAGCTAACAAAGACCAAACTTCAGTCATTAAAAAACCGCGTATCATGTCATTGGAAGAGTCATTAGAGTATTTAAATGATGACGAATATTGTGAGGTAACACCTGAATCGATTCGACTTCGTAAGAAAATTCTTGATAAAAATGAACGTGAGAAAGCAGCGAAAAGGAAAAAAGTTGCTGAATTGAGTTAAGTAATGAGGTGCACGCTGTGGAAGAACTAAAAGGCTTGTCCCCAAGTTTAAGATTTTTTATTGAGCTTACAAATATAGAGACTGGGGTATTACTACAATATTTCTTTATTGTAATTTTGACTGTAATCGTCTATAGGTTAGGCTTTGCTAAAAAATTACCTCTTTTGAAAAATGTTATTATTTATTTCTGCCTCTGTGCAGGTTGCTTGATAATGCTGTTTTTTTCATATGCATTACCAATTGCAGAAGGATTGGGTGTAGCTGCGTTAATTTTAATCATTTATAAAATTCGGCTGCACCAATCCAAAAAGCAACAGGCTGAAGCTAAATAACGGGGGGAAGTTAATGAAATCCTTACAGGATGCACTTTATAATTGGCTTACAATTAAGGTTGTGTGCGATGCTCGCCCTGATGACTCTGCTGCCCTAGAAACACGTGACTTCTTTGAGGATATGTTAACAACAGAGCACCATGTATCTAACATTGAAATAAAAACAGATGATGTGATGTATTATCTAACCTATTTACATGGGGAAGAACCTAAAAAATCGCGATACCCTCGTGAATTAATTGACATCATGCTTAACCAAATTAACCAAGAGCCTGACAGGTATAAGAATTACCCAGTCGAAAAAAATTAAAAAAACCGCTTATATACTCCATTGGAATATATAAGCGGTTTTTTAATGTATTACCATTCATCCTTTTCGGACTTTGGGCGATACAAATGAAAATTTCCTGTTTCGATACGTGCATTTGTTTTTTTAGATATTCTAGCACTACAATCATTACACATATATGTATGAATGGGCCGATTGCGAAGCCGTTTTGCTACAAACGATTCATCGTCTATGGATTCAATTTTATCACAAATTACACACTTTACTCTCATTAAAGCACCTCTTTAAAAAATCTTTCTCCAAAACAAAATGTTTGTATTATATTATACCATGACAGGCCACGCACAAGTAAATCAGTTGGTTAGAGTTGATGAAAAATAGGGATAGTAGTAATATGAAAATGTCTATTTCAATAAGTGTTAGGAAATCTTAAAGGGGTTGTGTAAGGTGGTAAATCAAGTAGAACCAAAACTTATCAAGCCATTATTTGATGAGATGCAAAAAGAACGGTTTGTAACTTTGGCTACAATCGATTATGAAACAGGCGGGCCAAATGTCAGTGCTATTTCCTGGGTGTTAGCAAAAGATGAGAGCACAATCTATTTTGCGGTGGATAATCGTTCTCGAATTCTAGAGAATATAAATAAAAATAAAATGGTTGTCATTAATTTGATAGCGAATGAATCTACATATTCAATTCAAGGGGAAGCACATGTAAAAGAGGAAAGATTGTCAGATGTCCCATTAAAGCTAGCTTTAGTGGAAGTAACGATAAGAGAAGTTAGAGATGTGATGTTTTACGGATCCAAAATTGTTACTGAAGTACAATATGATAAAACATACGATAAGAAGGCAGCGTATAAGTTAGATACTCAAGTGATGGATGCAATGAAAAAAGCTTAGTGGTGAACTAAGCTTTTTTTATTGGGGATATTTATAAGATAAGAATTTATAAGTATTAACTTTGTGACATGTCCAGCTCCAGTGCCCTAGCGGCTAGTGTCCTTCGCTCTCCGCCCTACGATAAGTCAACATCGAATCGCCTCCGGCTCTTCGTGTTTCCTTTATCTCAGTTGGAGCGCTCCAGGCCATACGCCGCTGAACAGGGCGCTTGCGCTTTTCTTATTTATGGTGATTGGATTGGTCTTCCTGCTCTTTCTTTAGTTGTTTTTTATCATTAGTTGGTAGTTTATTATTGGGTTTTTCTGTGGCATTTTTCGGGCTTGGTGTGATTAAATCTCCTGGAATTTCAGGCATAAGCCGGCCGGCAACATCAGCGAGTTCTTCCATAATCCCTTGAATTGGCCTGCCTTTTTTTATATCCGCTTGGATTTCTTTTAATCGCTGATTTGTGTCAGCGTCGGCTACCACAACGGCATTGGCACCATAAGGATCCTTTCTCAAACTCTCTGCTACAGAATATTTAATCGAGCCAACCTGCGAACGGTCAATTTTCGCATTGACATCGATTCCGACAATAGCATATTTCCCTAGTACTATTGCCGTTGCATCATTTACATTTGGAATACTTGTTGCGAGACTAACCAACCTTTTGGAAATATCTTGCCCTGATTTACGGTCAACACCTTCAATATAACTGTTTTTTACATTTACTAATGATTGATTTTCACTTTTGGCAATCTCTTTAGGATTGTTGGCATTACATCCAGCTAATAGTAAACTTATCACTGTAGTTAACATTATTCTTTTCATTTATTAATACCTCCAAATAGATGAAATAAATAGTTAAAAATGACTAGAGCAACAATCTTGCATACAAGTTGTGTAGTCTTATTTACAATTATTGTGTGGAACACCTTCTATCTTTATTCCGGTAAACATATATTTTACCAAAGTCTAATCTAGCAAAGGGTTGTTGAAATTTTTTTAACAAGCCACACACCAGTGAAGCAGGAGGCGTCGCTTTGAGTAAAATATACGTGTTAGATACAAATGTTTTGTTACAAGACCCGTATTCCATTTTTTCTTTTGAAGATAATGAAGTTGTGATTCCGGCAGTGGTCCTAGAAGAAGTGGACTCAAAGAAAAGATATATGGATGAGGTTGGAAGAAATGCAAGACATGTATCAAGATTAATTGATGGCTTGAGGGCATCAGGGAAACTTCATGAAAAAATTCGGCTTGAAAATGGAGGCTCTATTAGAATTGAATTAAACCATCGATCCTTTCATGAGCTTCAAGATATTTTTATTGAAAAAACTAATGATAATCGCATTCTTGCGGTGGCGAAAAATTTATATTTAGAGGAACAGGCTAAGGAAAACGGTAAGCCAGTAATAATAGTAAGTAAGGATGCCTTAGTAAGAGTTAAGGCAGATGCAATCGGGCTGACTGCAGAAGACTTTTTAAATGATCGTGTAGTTGAAGTAGAACACATATATACTGGATTTTTTGAGTTACCATTGCCGATTGAATTATTAGGCCGGTTTTACGAAAAGGGTGAGCTATCTCTTTCCGAGATTGCTAACCACCCGTTTTATCCAAACCAATTCCTGATTATGAAAGATGTCCTAGGCACTTCTGCATCAGCCATTGGAATGGTAGACAAAACGAGTAAAAAGGTAAAAAAACTAACCTTAAATCAAGAACATGTCTGGGGGATTCATTCTAGAAATGTGCAGCAAACTATGGCAATCGAATTATTGCTGCGTAAGGATATACCGCTTGTTACCTTAACCGGGAAAGCAGGTACTGGGAAAACACTGCTTGCACTGGCTTCAGGCTTAATGCAAACGGAGGACTTTAGAGAATATAAGAAACTATTAGTGGCAAGACCTATCGTACCTGTTGGGAAAGATCTTGGATTTTTGCCTGGTGAGAAACAAGAAAAGCTTAGACCATGGATGCAGCCAATATTCGATAACTTAGAATATCTATTTAATACTAAAAAGCCAGGTGAACTGGATGCCATACTAGCTGGAATGGGGTCAATAGAGGTAGAAGCACTAACATATATTCGTGGAAGAAGCTTACCCAAACAATTTATCATTATTGATGAAGCACAAAACTTAACAAAACATGAAGTGAAGACGATTTTAACTCGGGTTGGGGAAGGTAGTAAGATTGTGATAATGGGCGACCCCGAACAGATAGATCATCCCTACCTTGATGCATATAATAATGGTTTAACATATGTTGTTGAAAAATTTAAGGATCAAAATATTTCGGGTCATGTAAAGCTATTAAAAGGAGAACGGTCTGGACTGGCGAGGCTGGCCGCTGATTTATTGTAGAAAAACAACGGGCGCCAAACAGGCACCCGTTTTTAGCAGGTTCATACATATTATGGATGATTGTTTTACTTTACTATAAAGCCTTTTACATTTTTAATAGGGTTTTCCTGATTTGATCCATCCCCAAAGTAGATATGTACAGGACCATCAACAGATAACGGTTGTCCGTTATTTGAATAGCTTAAAATGAATTCAAGAGCTTTTTCAAGAGGAAATTCCTGCTCACCCATTGTAGTCGAGACAACGAGTGTATTTGCATTTTTATCTGGCTCAGCATTTAACAAAAAAGGCTTGAAGGGAATTCCAAAAGTACCGGTTAATACCTTTTCCTTTTCGAATTTCTTCTCGGTTTTTAATGTTGGAGGGTAGATGGCGCCTTCCATAATTTCACGGTCCCAATGCTTAGAAACTTTTTTTGTGTAAGCCTCATTAGAATCTAAAATCTCTTTTTCCTTAATAAAGTAAGTTGTTAAATCAATACGTCTGTCATCAAAAATCCACACACCTGGATCTAATGTAATCGTATATTTTACTTTGCCTGATATAGTCATTATATTTTCCATCTTCATCCCCCCCTAAAATCTAACCTCATTTAGTATAACTTTTTTTTTATTGAATGTCATATTAGGAACCCCTTTTGGTAATCTCCATAATTGTTCTTGCATTTTTTCCTTGTAAACGGTAAAATTTATAGATAAGTTGAATTATCGCTCTGAAATGGGGGGATCAATGTTGGCGTCTGAAATGATCGTGAATCACCAGGAAAAAGCTTATGCCTTACTACAGGCTGACGCTGAAAAAATATTAAAGCTTATCAAAGTGCAAATGGACAATCTCACGATGCCTCAGTGTCCTCTTTATGAAGAGGTGTTGGATACACAAATGTTTGGTCTTTCAAGAGAAATAGACTTTGCTGTACGATTAGGCTTAATAGATAGTAAGGATGGAAAAGCAATTATAGATCAATTAGAGAGAGAACTATCTGCTCTTCATGATGCATCCGTAAAAAAATAGTGAATTAAGAACTCAGACAATATCAGGAATTTGTTTGAGTTTTTTACTATTCATTTCCTGGAAAGTTTTTTGAAAATTCTTTATTAAAATATTGTAACAAATGAGTTTTTCCTCAAGTAATATCTCTCATTTTCTATTATAATAGAGTAACATACATTAATTTTGAAAAATGAGGACGTCTTAAATGGTAAAAAAAATACTGAAATCATATGACTTTACTTTAATTATTGCCATCATCCTTTTGTGTGCTTTTGGACTTGTTATGGTTTATAGTGCCAGTATGGCATCAGCAGTCCAACGATATGATGTTCCAAGTGATTATTTCTATCAAAAACAGAAAGAATGGTTGCTGTATTTTTTTGGCATTTTTTTTATTTTCGCCATTTCACCATATAAAATTATGCAGCTAACAAAATGGTTTCAAGTTCCTATGGTTATTGTTTCAATCCTGTTATTAGTTGGTCTTTATCCTTTCGGACATACTGCTGGAAATGCACAAAGCTGGTATTTACTGGGGTCTTTTCGTTTGCAGCCTTCTGAGTTTGTAAAGCTTGCGGTAATCATTTATTTAGCCGCTGTATATGCCAAAAAGCAGGCCTATATTAATCAGTTTAATAAAGGTGTTCTGCCGCCCCTAGTTTTTCTATTCATTGTATGCGGGCTAATTATTTTACAGCCTGATTATGGAACGGCTATTATTATTGCAGCTATTGCTGGTACGATTATTTTTTCTTCTGGAATGAATTTTAAGAGCATTTCTAAATTACTTATTATGGCTCTCATTGTTGTTTTGCCAGTCCTATTTGTCGCAAAAGATTCGATTTTTTCTGAAAAGCGATTGAGTCGGTTTGCTGTTTTAGAGAACCCCTTTGCTGATGCTCAAAATGCTGGATTCCATTTAGCCAATTCTTATATTGCGATTGGTTCTGGTGGTGTAAATGGTTTGGGTTTAGGGAAAAGTATTCAAAAACTTGGCTACTTGCCGGAATCACATACAGACTTTATAATGGCTGTTATTGCAGAAGAATTAGGTATTTGGGGAGTGGGATTTGTGATTCTCCTTTTGGCCTATATAGTATTACGCGGAATTTATATTGGTTTGCAATGTAAGGACCCTTTTGGGAGTCTACTAGCAATAGGAATTTCAAGTATGATTGGGATTCAGTCTTTTATAAATTTAGCAGGTGTATCCGGATTAATTCCGCTTACAGGGGTAACACTGCCATATGTAAGTTATGGCGGGTCCTCGCTTTTAATGCTTGGAGCATCAACAGGAATACTGATCAATGTATCTATGTTTGTTCGATATGAAAAGAAATATAAACCGACTAAACAAGAAACTGTTGATAAAAAGTTAAAAAATCAAGATGGCAAGGTATACTATTTATAGTAAAACGCGGGGGAGTGAGTTATCCCTTGCGTTTTTAAAAATACATAGAACAAGAGGTGCTTTAACGTGACTAGACAGATTAATAAAGTATTGGTTGCTAATCGTGGAGAGATAGCAATAAGGGTTTTTCGTGCTTGTACTGAACTGAATATTCGGACTGTTGCCATTTATTCAAAAGAAGATTCGGGTTCCTACCATCGCTATAAAGCTGATGAAGCCTATTTAGTAGGTGAAGGAAAAAAACCAATAGATGCTTATTTAGATATCGATGGAATCATTGACATAGCTAAAAAAAGTGGTGTCAATGCCATACATCCAGGTTATGGGTTTATGTCAGAAAACATTCATTTTGCCAAACGATGTGAAGAGGAAGGGATTATTTTTATCGGCCCTTCGTCCAAACACTTGGATATGTTTGGCGATAAAGTAAAAGCAAGGAAACAGGCAGAACTAGCCAATATACCTGTTATTCCCGGCAGTGATGGGCCTGTTCATGATGTAAATGATGTGCTCGCGTTTGCAGATGTTCATGGGCTTCCAATCATTATCAAAGCCTCGCTCGGGGGTGGCGGACGGGGAATGAGAATTGTCAAAACCCGAGACGAAGTTCGTGAAGCTTTTGAAAGAGCAAAATCCGAAGCAAAAGCTGCTTTTGGTAATGATGAAGTATATCTTGAAAAATTAATTGAGAAACCTAAACATATTGAGGTTCAAATTATTGGGGATCATTATGGCAATATTATACATCTTTATGATCGGGACTGTTCCGTCCAAAGGCGCCATCAAAAAGTAGTCGAGGTTGCCCCAAGTGTGTCTATATCGGAAGAACTGCGGAAACGCATATGTGATGCAGCTGTCAAATTGATGGAAAAGGTCGATTATTTAAATGCGGGTACGGTTGAATTTCTTGTCTCTGAAAATGACTTTTATTTTATTGAAGTAAATCCGCGAGTTCAGGTCGAGCATACTGTTACTGAATTGGTAACTGGTATCGACATTGTTCAAACACAGATATTAGTGGCAGAAGGGCATGAATTACATGGCCCAATTATTGGTATTCCGGAACAAGAAAAAATTCAATTAAATGGTTTTGCCATCCAGTCACGCGTAACTACAGAAGATCCGCTTAATCATTTCATGCCGGATACAGGGAAAATTATGGCCTACCGCTCAGGTGGAGGATTTGGAGTTCGCCTTGATGCGGGAAATGGTTTCCAAGGAGCAGAAATCACCCCATATTATGATTCGTTGCTAGTTAAACTGTCTACATGGGCGTTGACCTTTGAGCAGGCCGCCTCAAAAATGGTTCGAAACTTACAAGAATTTAGAATAAGGGGAATAAAAACAAATATTCCTTTCCTTGAAAATGTTGTGAAACATGAGAAATTTAGAAATGGTGAATATGATACTTCTTTTATTGATTCAACACCGGAGTTATTTATATTTCCCGTAAGTAAAGACCGGGGAACAAAAATGCTTAATTACATTGGAACGGTGACTGTCAATGGTTTTCCTGGCATAGATAAGAAGAAAAGACCAGTTTTTTCAAAACCAAGAATTCCAACTTTAAAATATGATTTCCCATACAAAGAGGGGACAAAACAAATATTAGATAAGTATGGCGCTGATGGACTTGTAGAATGGGTAAAAAATCAAAAACATGTTTTACTGACGGATACAACCTTTAGGGATGCCCATCAATCATTATTAGCGACTAGGATGCGTACAACAGATATTTTGCAGATTGCTGAGCCTGCAGCAAAGCTCCTGCCAGATTTATTTTCATTTGAGATGTGGGGCGGGGCTACGTTTGATGTTGCTTACAGGTTCCTAAAGGAAGACCCCTGGGATCGATTATTAACACTAAGGGAAAAGATACCAAATGTTTTGTTCCAAATGCTGTTCCGCGGGGCAAATGCAGTTGGATATAAAAACTATCCAGACAATGTTATTAGGGAATTTGTTAACCAATCTGCCGCCGGAGGAATTGATGTATTCCGTATATTTGATAGCTTAAACTGGGTGAAGGGAATGGAAGTCGCAATTGATGCAGTAAGGCAGTCAGGAAAAATTGCTGAGGCCTCCATTTGTTATACTGGTGATATTTTAGACCTGACAAGGACAAAGTATAATCTAGCATATTACAAAAACCTTGCAATGGAGTTGGAAAAACAAGGAGCACATATATTAGCAATTAAGGATATGGCAGGTTTATTAAAACCAGAAGCTGCCTATCGTTTAGTTTCTGAATTAAAAGAAGCTGTAGATATCCCAATCCATCTACATACACACGATACAAGTGGAAATGGAATCTTTACCTATGCACGCGCTATTGAAGGCGGAGTGGATATTGTTGATACAGCCTTAAGTACTATGGCAGGATTAACGTCGCAGCCGAGTGCAAACTCATTATATTATGCTCTTGAAGGTACGACTCGGAAGCCAAAAGTAAATATTGAGGCACTTGAGAAATTATCCTATTATTGGGAGGATGTCCGTAAGTATTATCAAGATTTTGAAAGTGGAATGGTTTCGCCTCATTCAGAAGTATATCAGCATGAAATGCCTGGCGGTCAATATAGTAATCTTCAACAACAGGCAAAGGCAGTCGGACTTGGAGAACAGTGGGATTTAGTAAAAGATATGTATTCCCGTGTGAATAAAATGTTTGGGGATATTGTAAAGGTGACACCATCCTCAAAGGTAGTTGGGGATATGGCGCTATTCATGGCTCAAAATGAGTTAACAGAAGAGGACGTGTTATTAAAGGGTCAATCGCTCGATTTCCCTGACTCTGTTATTGAATTATTTGAAGGATATCTAGGTCAGCCATATGGAGGATTTCCAGAAAAACTTCAATCCGTAATTTTGAAGGGAAAGAAACCTTTGGAGGTTCGTCCAGGTGAACTACTTGAGGAAGTAGATTTCAACAAACTTAAGGTAGAACTATTCGAGGAGCTTGGCCGACAGGTGACATCCTTTGAGATTATATCCTATGCACTATATCCAAAGGTGTTTATGGAATATATGAAGACGGTTGATTTATATGGAAATATATCTATGCTTGATACACCAACATTCCTTTATGGAATGAGGCTGGGTGAGGAACTTGAAGTAGAGATTGAAACAGGCAAAACACTTATCGTTAAACTAGTGTCAATAGGTCAGCCACAGGCTGATGGCACAAGGGTTGTTTATTTTGAACTAAACGGTCAGCCACGAGAGGTATTTATTAAGGATGAAAGTATTAAATCCACTGTTATTTCAAGATTAAAAGCAGACCCGAAAAATGAAGAACACATTTCAGCCTCGATGCCGGGGACTGTCATAAAAGTTGTTGTTGAAAAAGGGGAAAAAGTTCAACGCGGTGACCATTTAATGATTACAGAAGCTATGAAGATGGAAACAACTGTTCAGGCTCCATTCTCCGGTGTTGTAAAGGATGTTTATGTTTCTAGTGGTGATGCCATTCTAACAGGTGACCTCTTACTTGAATTAACAAAAGAATAATGAAAAAAGCTTCAGCCTTAGGGGCTGAAGCTGGACAATTTCGTAAAATTAATTATTTCCACAAGAGAGTTGCCGGTGCTAACTGGCAACTTTTTTATGGATGATTACGTTTCGACCTTGAATATAACAGGAGAAAATAACTTAGAATACCAAACAAGCAGGTAATAAAGAAAGCGTGAAGGAGTGCAATGTATAGATTTAGTCTAGTAAAAATAATCAAAGCACCAGCGATAACTTGTAATGAGACAAGGATGAAGGCAAACATCCAACCCCAATAAAGGACCTTTTGATTTTTATAATAGCGAACAGCCAAATAAAAAATATAAGCAATCCAGATAAAAATAAGACCTGCTGCAGCACGGTGACCCATTTGCACCCATTCATACATATTAGTTGGTAATGATAGGACATCATTTAAGCATAGTGGCCAATCGCGGCAAACAAGGCTTGCCTTCATATGACGAACTAAAGCTCCAGTATAGATAACAAGATAACTATAAATAGAAACACCGAGGATATGAAATCCCATTCTCTTATCAATGTAGACCTTTTCTGCATCAAACTTTTTATCTATTTCAAATATAAGCAGTGTCAGTAAAAACACAGCTGCAAAAGAAACGAGGGAGATACCAAAATGCAAGGCTAAGACAAAACTCGATTGTCCCCATAATACGGCAGCGGCTCCAATTAATCCTTGTAAAAGTAAAAAGAAAAAGGATAGTATGGAGAGAAATTTTGTTTCCCGAATATGACCGATTGCTTTCCATGACCAAACTGAAAGGACAAGTACCATGATCCCCCCTACTCCAGATACTAGTCGGTGGGCAAGTTCAATAATTAATTCTGGGCTAATTTCTGAAGGGACAAATTTTCCGTTACATAATGGCCAGGATCTCCCACAGCCCATTCCGGACCCAGTTTTTGTAACCAATGCACCGCCAATTAAAATAAATATCATTCCAATTGTAGTTGCAACTGCCAACCACTTTAAAGAACGTCGCAAAAAATTCACCTCTTATAATAGTTCAATAATTTGTCATTGGATAAACCTGACAGTATAATAAATCCAAAAGTACCTAGTTTTAAAATTCCCTATTAATCATAACGAATAAAGACAAAAAAGAACAGAATTTCATCATCGTTTTTTAGATAAGTTTTATAAATAAACAGTGTTAGATGAATAATATATGTATTTCACTATTATTATAGTGAAAATAGTTGAAACTTAAGTTTAAGTCTGTTATGAGTATGGATATAGGCTTATTTTTAACAATCAAAATATTTTAAAAGTAAAAAAATAAAATTAGACATACCAGTAAATTCTAGTATTTATCATTTTCTTGTGAATATCTGATACTAACGGAATGCAAAGGGTTGGAAAATGTAAGTCAATAAAACCATAATTGAAGGATGTCACAATTTAGTTAAAAATTATTCGAAAAAAGTTCACAAAAATATCAAAAAGTGTGATTTAATATACAGAGATAGATTTAAATAATCACTGTTTTTATTATTAATAATCTAACTTTATCGTTTTTAAACTAATAGAAAAATACAATACCTACCCATAATATTTTTACTTCAATCACAGATCAATTTGTTAGTATTGATGTTCCTTGATTGGTGAATATTTATTAGTAAGGATTAGGAGGAAAAATTCATGTCAAACACAAAGGCTTATGGGGAATCAGCCGTTGAAAATGGCACTGCAGGTCTGCATTCAACAATAGAAAAGACCACTGTGTGGAAAGATTTTATGGCTCTTATCAAAATTGGAATTGTAAACTCTAATTTAATTACCACGTTTACAGGACTTTGGTTAGCATTACACTTTTCTGGCCAGAGCTTTCTAAATAATTTAGATATCGTGTTTTTTACAGTAGTTGGTTCTTCATTGATTATTGCTGGTTCGTGTGCTGTCAATAATTACGTTGACCGAGACATCGATCATTTGATGGAAAGAACCAAATCAAGACCCACAGTTACAGGCAAAATTCTGCCGGTAAAAGTTCTTGTATTAGGTATTCTACTAATTGGACTTGGAACTCTTTGTTTATTCTTCACAACCATGACTGCAACAGTAATTGGACTGCTTGGAGTTTTTAGTTATGTTTTCCTCTATACCTTGTGGTCAAAGCGACAATTAGTGTCCAACACTATCATTGGAAGTATCTCAGGTGCTGTCCCACCACTAATCGGTTGGGCTGCAGTTGATGGTAATTTAGATATCATGGCATGGGCTTTGTTCGTGCTTATGTTTGCTTGGCAGCCCCCACATTTTTATGCACTTGCAATGAGAAGGGTAAAAGAATACAGAGCAGCGGGTGTTCCAATGCTTCCTGTAGTGAAGGGGTTTAAAACAACGAAGATTCACATTTTAGTTTGGGTGGCATTACTCTTGCCAATCCCATTTTTTCTTACCAAATTGGGAATCCCATTTCTGATTCTAGCAACGATTTTAAATATCGGTTGGCTGGTATTAGGGATTTATGGATATAGGATCAAAGATGACATAAAGTGGGCAAAACTAATGTTTGTTTATTCTTTGCAATATTTAACTATTATTTTTGTAGCAATGGTTATAGTTACATTAATTTAGTTTTGCTTTTGATTCTTTTCAGAGGACAGGAAGAAAGATTTTCCTCCTCCAGAAAAGAATCTCCTACATACTTCTTTGACCAAACATTATTTTTAGAATTTATTAGTGAAAGAGGGGTTTGATTAAGCTATGAAGAGGCTTGCAAAGTGGCGTCTGGTTTCGTTATTTGCGATATTAGCGCTTGTACTTTCCGGTTGTGGTGAACCATTCATTTCAGCATTGTCACCAGCCGGTGAAGTTGCAGACATGCAATATGATTTAATGAAGTTAAGCACTTATGTCATGGTGGGAGTAATCCTAGTAGTAATGATTATATTTGTATTGGTATTTGTTCGTTTTAGAAGAAAAGACGACAAAATTCCAAAGCAAGTCGAAGGAAGCCATAAATTAGAAATTATTTGGACAGTAATACCTATTCTTTTACTATTAGTCTTGGCAGTTCCAACTGTTGCTGCAACCTTCAAACTTGCTGATGTTTCACCAATGGATAAGAAAGATTCAAAGGCACTTGTTATCAACGTTAGATCACATTTATATTGGTGGGATTTTGAATATCCTGGACAAAAAATTGTTACAAGCCAGGAATTAGTTGTTCCTACGGATGAAAAGGTTTACTTTAATTTAAAATCTATGGATGTTAAACACTCATTCTGGATTCCCGCCGTTGGCGGTAAAATGGATACCAACACGGAAAACATTAACAAATTCTGGTTGGAGTTTGATGGGAAAAGTGCAAAGGAAGCAGGAAATTTATTTTACGGAAAATGTGCTGAGCTATGTGGACCATCACATGCTTTGATGGACTTTAAAGTAAAAGCCATGAGCCGTGACAAGTTTGATTCATGGGTATCTGCGATGCAGGATGTCAAAGAACCGCAAAAAGCAACAACAGATTTAGCGGCACAAGGCCAGGATATTTTTAATAAAAGTTGTATTGGCTGTCATGCTGTAACACCTGCTAATAATATGCCTGAAACAGCACGACTTGCACCTAATTTAACGAACTTTGGTGACAGGTCACGTGTAGCCGGTATTCTAGATCATAATAAAGATGAACTGAAAAACTGGATTAAAAATCCTGAAACTTACAAACCAGGTAATATGATGACTGGTAAATACCCAGAGATGTCTGAAGATCAGTTAAATGCATTGGCAGACTATTTAATGGGATTAAAGGTTCAGAAATAAAAAGGGGACTTGGTTGAAAGGGAGGTAAAATTGTGAGTACCATTGCTCAAAAAAAGGGATTTGGCGCAACAATATGGGACTTTTTAACAACAGTTGACCATAAAAAAATCGCTATCCTATATCTGATTGCAGGTGGATTTTTCTTCTTAGTAGGCGGACTTGAAGCAGTATTTATCCGCATCCAGCTTGCAGTACCAAATAATGACTTTGTCAGTGCTGGTGCTTTTAACGAAATTATTACCATGCACGGAACAACAATGATTTTCTTAGCAGCAATGCCGCTTCTTTTTGCTTTTATGAATGCGGTAATGCCATTACAAATTGGTGCACGTGACGTTGCGTTTCCATTTGTAAATGCACTTGGATTTTGGTTATTCTTCTTTGGCGGAATTTTCCTTAATCTTTCATGGTTTTTAGGTGGAGCACCAGACTCAGGCTGGACGTCATATGCCTCACTTGCGTTACATTCCAAGGGACACGGAATCGATTTTTATGTACTAGGATTACAGATCTCTGGTCTCGGTACCTTAATTGGTGGGATTAACTTTCTAGTTACAATAATTAATATGCGTGCTCCTGGCATGACATACATGAGAATGCCTTTGTTTACTTGGACAACATTCGTTGCATCTGCATTGATTTTATTTGCTTTCCCGCCACTTACTGTCGGATTAACATTAATGATGTTTGACCGCATGTTTGGAGGAAATTTCTTTGATGTTACAATGGGTGGTAATACAGTAATTTGGGAACATCTCTTCTGGATTTTCGGACACCCTGAAGTTTATATCTTAATTCTTCCTGCTTTTGGTATTTTCTCAGAAATCTTTTCGATTTTTTCTAGGAAACGTCTTTTCGGTTATTCATCAATGGTGTTTGCAACCGTGTTAATTGGTTTCTTAGGCTTCATGGTATGGGCTCACCATATGTTTACAACTGGTTTAGGACCTGTTGCAAATGCGATATTTGCTGTTGCAACAATGGCAATCGGTGTACCAACAGGTATTAAGATTTTCAACTGGCTGTTTACAATGTGGGGTGGAAGTGTAAAATTCACTACACCGATGTACTATGCATTTGGTTTTATCCCATCCTTCACTATGGGGGGAGTAACCGGGGTCATGCTGGCATCTGCTGCTGCAGACTATCAATATCATGATACCTACTTTGTTGTAGCACACTTTCACTACGTTATTGTTGGTGGGGTTGTCTTTGCCATCTTAGCTGGCACACATCTGTGGTGGCCAAAAATATTTGGTACAATGTTAAATGAAACATTAGGAAAAATTACTTTTTGGTTCTTCTTCATTGGGTTCCATTTAACATTCTTTATCCAACATTTCTTAGGCCTATGGGGCATGCCGCGTCGTGTCTTCACATACCTTCCAGGGCAAGGATTTGAAACCGCAAACCTGGTAAGCTCAGTGGGAGCAGCGTTTATGTCTATTGGCGTTATTGTCATGCTATTTAACATTATCATGACCTCAGTTAAAAATGTTAAGGTTGGAAATGATCCATGGGGAGACGGTAGAACACTTGAATGGTCCATCCCTTCACCACCGCCATTCTATAATTTTAAACAACTTCCGCTTGTTCGCGGTTTAGATGCTTATTGGATTGAAAAAATGGAAGGTAAAAAAGGAATGACACCTGCTGAACCACTTGGAGATATCCATATGCCGAATTCATCTTTCCTTCCTTTCATGATTACAGTTGGCTTGTTCATTGCAGCTTTTGGTGCCATGTATCACGTTGATAAAGTATCATGGGCACTGCCAGTTATGATTATTGGATTATTAATTACATTTGGTTCAATGTTCTTGCGTTCGATTAAGGACGATCATGGATTCCATATTCATAAAGAAGAATTACAGGATGAAAAGGGGGCTAAGGCATAATGCACGCTGAAGATAAATTGACATTTGAAACATGGCCTGCAGAGCCGGAAAAATCCACCCTTGAAGCAAAAAATAAATTTATAGGCTTTTGGTTATTCTTAGGTGGAGAGACCGTTTTATTTGCCTCTCTCTTTGCCACCTATCTAGCCTTAAAAGATAAAGTGCCGAACACTAAAATGCATTTGGCGAAAGATTTATTCGAATTACCATTAACATTTGTCGCGACAATGCTGTTACTAACAAGTTCGATTACAAGTGTATATGCTATATACCACATGAAGAATTTTGCTTTTAAGAAAATGATGCTTTGGCTTGGAATTACTGTTTTATTAGGCGCTTGCTTCTTGGGTAGTGAAGTTTATGAATTTACAAATTATGTCCATGAGGGACATACATTTACTAGCAGTGCGTTTGGTTCAGCTTTCTATGCACTTGTCGGCTTCCACGGCGGTCACGTTGCTTTTGGTTTGTGCTGGATCCTAACATTGATGATTCGTAACTCTAAACGCGGTCTCAGCCTTTACAATGCTCCAAAATTCTATGTTGCCAGCCTTTACTGGCACTTTATCGACGTCGTATGGGTATTTATCTTTACTGTAGTATATTTGATGGGGATGGTGGGATAACATGACAAATCAACCATTAAACTCAGGTAATCCAAGAGTTGACCTTGAATATCGCCGTAAAAAGAGTGCTGAGGAAATGCGCTATCAAGTTGTTTCATTCACCTTGATGCTTTTCTTAACATTCGTTGCTTTTGCTACGGTTGCAATGAAAGGATTTTCGCCATGGTTTACAGTACCATTTATCCTTCTCTTAGCAGCAGTACAGGTTGTGTTTCAATTATTTTATTTTATGCATATGAGCCATAAAGGTCATGAAGCTCCTACACTATTCTTGTTTTCAGGATTATTTGTCGGATTAATCGCTATATTAACTTTTGTTACCATTATTTGGTGGTAATGATTAAAAAAAGAAAATCGGCTCTATGCCGATTTTCTTTTTAGGTATAGAATGTAATTTTGGTTGAATATTTTGCATCGTTAGTTTTCTATGGATATAATAAAGACAAGTCTTATATTGAGGTGATATCAAGGTGCTTACATTAGATATATTTGGATTTAAAGCCCTTTGGAGCCCGTACTTTTTGTTCATTTTAATTGCACTGACTGCTGCTTATTTTCTGATTACAATTAAATTTAGAACAAAGTTTGAAGGCAATGAACCATTAACAGCAAAACAAGCCACACTTTTTTTAACAGCAATGATATTGTTATATGCGATTAAAGGTTCACCACTTGATTTAATGGGGCATTTACTATTTTATATTCATGGGATTACAATGGTTATTTTAGTCTTTTTGATTCCTCCATTGTTTATTTTATCGATACCAACATGGCTGTGGAGAAAGATTGTAAATATTAGGATGCTAAACTCTTTATTTAAGCTTTTTACAAAACCACTTGTGGCGATTCTTTTATTTAATGGTTTCTTTTCCTTTTACCATATCCCGCTTATTTTTGATCATGTTATGCAAAACGGTTTTTTCCATGCCGGATACTCAATCCTCTTGTTTGTTTTAGCTGTAGGATTGTGGTGGTTATTAATTAGTCCGCTTCCTGAATACCAAACATTAAGTGGTATTAAAAAAGTTGCGTATATATTTGGAAACGGAATTTTAATAACCCCTGCATGTGCACTAATTATTTTCTCAGATACATCACTATATGCGACATACAATGACCCAGAAGTTTGGGGGCGGGTAATGAGTTTATGTGTAGGAGCATCGACGTTTGCTAATTTGAATCTAAGTGGACCGGAATTATTCAGTTCGATGACATTGCTTGAAGACCAAAGGCTTGGCGGAGTAGTAATGAAAATCATTCAGGAAATCATATACTCTGTTGTTTTAGCACAGGTATTTTTTGAATGGTATCGGAAAGACCAAGAAGAGTCCGAACGTGAAATGAACAAGCATCGCTTAAATCCTACACTTGTTGAATAAACTCCCAATGTAATTGGGAGTTTTTTTAAGGGAATCAAGTATTATTTGAAAATAGTGGTGAACTACACTAAAATGAGGGTAGAATAGTTGAAAAGTGAGGACAAATAAATGAATTCCATACCAATATTACCTACAATCAGTACTTCCTTTATCGTTTTAAGTGCGATAACGGTGGCGATTGGCTGGTGGCAAATAAAACAACGGAAAATTGAAAGACACAAAAAAACGATGTTCGTTGCGGGCATTTTTGCACTTATCTTTTTTATCATTTATGCGAGTCGAACCATTTTTATAGGAAACACTTCATTCGGTGGACCGGCAGAAATAAAGATATACTACACGATCTTTTTAGTCTTTCATATTACCCTAGCAACAATCGGAGCTGGATTCGGAATTGCTTCCTTAACAACAGGTTATAAAAATATCCTCTCCACTCATCGTAAGCTCGGTCCAATCACAAGTTTTATTTGGTTCTTCACAGCCATTACGGGTGTTGCAGTCTATTTATTGTTGTATGTTATTTATCATGGTGGAGAAACTACCTCAATGATAAAGGCTATACTTGGATTATAATAAAAGGTGACCAATAAGGAACTTTTATTTGGATAAAATATAAAAGTATGTATGTAATAAAAAAAGGAAGAGCAATGGAAAAAATCCTGCGCCCTTCCTTTTTTTACTAAATCGTGAACTGACTAATCTCTTCCGCTAATTTTTCAAGGATATTTTTGCATTGATTCACGAGTGCTGCAGGGAAGTTTTCACCCTCACCATACTCGACTCCGTGTGGATAATAATGTTTACCTAAAAGTGGCTCCAACAATTGAATGGTTGCCTTAAATGTATCGACGTCACCTTCAGTTGCAAACCCTTGAACACGAAGATAAAAAACCTCTTCCTTTAATTCAAACTTGCGGTCATATGTAACACGATCATAATCCCATTGTCCTGCTCGAACTAAACCGTGTTCATGCATTACATCATCCAATCGGTTTAAATCGACTTTTAATTTTTCAATCCCAGTATTCTCGAATTTCATCCAAAATCCCTCCTAAAAAAGAGTACCAAACCCCTATTGCTTCCTATATTGGTTTTAAAGCAAGTATAATTCATATTAATAATAGTTGAAAATGTTTCAACTTGCAATGTCTAGATTCAGGGAGAATAAATCATTCACGCTTGGTAAAACCTATACTATTGTTAATGGAAATAAAAATACATTGGAGGCATAAAGTATGGAAGAAATTCGTGATATTATGACGGAAAATATAGAGTGCTGTACATTGTTAGATAATATGTTTGAAGTTGCAGTAAAAATGAAGGAATTAAATGTAGGAGCGATTCCAATTGTTGACCAAGATCAACTTATTGGCATGATAACAGACCGAGATATCGTTATCAGGGGGGTTGCTGAAAAACATCCCGGTTCAACAAAGGTAGAAGACATTATGAGTAAGACGATGGTAAGTGTGAGTCCTAATACTACTAGTAAGGAAGCTGCAAAGTTAATGGCTGACCATCAAATTCGCAGATTACCTGTGGTAGAGAATGGAAAGTTAATCGGAATTGTATCGCTAGGCGATTTTGCTATCCGACAATTGACAGATAACCAAGCAAAAGAAGCACTAACAGAAATTTCTGAGCAAAATTATAATGGTTTACAACAGTAGAATTATTATATAAATATTAATAATATTTCGAAAAACAGGTGCAAAATGTACCTGTTTTTTTTTATAAAGTGTTAATATGTCTGTCATTTTTGATAATGACTCTTACTAATCAAAATTTAAGTGATATAATAAATTTATTAATATATATAATGATAGTATGTTTAGAGAGAGGGTGAATGCCTCTGCGTAATCTTAGTAGAATACTGATACTCTCGGTTGTTTTTTTAACGATTGGTTTTTATTCAAGTATAAATGATAAAAATGATAGTAAGGTTTTGATTAAGGAAAACCACACGCTTGAAATGAAACAACCATTACCCCAAGATAATCAAACAGCAGCTAGTAAAATGTCGTTAGATAAACCAAAAGAAGGTTTAGCCTTATTGATTGGACAAGACGACACCAATCTTGAGAAGCAACTTGGAGCACCAGAAAGAATTGATGAATCGCTCTATGGCTATCAATGGTATATCTATAATAAGAATGATAACGGCTATTTACAGGTTGGCGTTGAAAATAAACGAGTCGTGACCATTTTCGCTATTGGGGAAACGCTAGATGTTGCTCCATTTGAAATTGGGCAGCCTGTGGAGGAAATTTTTAATACTCATTTTTTTGATACGAATATTAATCTTGAGATAAATGGTAACTCCTATCGGTTTGAACTAAACGATACCGACCTAAATCTTCGACCAATGGTCCAATTAGGTGATATATATGTGCAATTATACATTGATAAGTTTACTGGTAATCTTTCAAGTGTGCGTTATTTAGATGCTGAAACATTAGTTAAGCAACGCCCATATGAACTTGTTTATAGTGGTGCGTTAGTTCAACCACCCGTTCTTAGTGATGATATGATGGAGCAAATTGAACATAGTACAGAACAGCAGATTTTCGATATCACCAATGTTTTACGGATAAGGAATAAAGTAAAACCGTTACAATGGGATGAAATGACAGCACAAGTTGCCTACGAGCATAGTAGAGATATGGCTGAAAATAATGACTTTTCCCATACGTCAAAAAAATTCGGGGATCTTGCCAATCGTTTACAGACAGCAAAAGTAGTTTATAAAGAAGCTGGTGAAAATATTGCAGCAAACTATATAGATGGTCCTGCAGTAGTGGAAGGCTGGCTTAATAGTAAAGGACATCGGGAGTCATTATTGCATAAAGATTATACGCATCTTGGTGTTGGGGTCTATCAAAAGGACTATACCCAAAACTTTATCCAAAAAATAGAAGAATAAGTTTGCAGTTATTAAAAAAGGTGACCTCTGTCACCTTTTTTTAATTCATAATCACTAAATAAAAATTTGCTTCCTTCCCATGTTCCAGACACAGTGATGACATCACCAACTGTAAAAGATTCAATCTTCATGTTTTTAGTAATGGGAGTTACCTTCTGTACACATATTACTCTTGCTGTTGTCTGTAATTTGATTGTTTGAATAAATAGATATCGATTGTAATAAAACCGTTGTTTTTCTTCTACAACACTTTTAATTTCTCCTGAAAGAATGGCTTCTTGTCGTACATGACTAACAGCTAGCCATTTTACGTCCTGCTCTTTCATTTCTTTTCTTGTCAGCCAATAAAAGTACAGACAAATGAAAGGGATCACTATGGCGGTAACCATTTTGATTAAACGCCCCCCATAATTATTTACTTATTATAAAGAATGTCCCTGTCGCAAAGGCGATTTTTTTTCCGTCACTGCGATAGGCTTCCCCGGCTATTACCATGGTCGTACTGCCTTTATGTATAATTTTTGATGTACAGCGGAGTGTTTCGCCAACTCCTGGTGCAATATAATGGATATTAAGCTGATTTGTAACAGCACCAAATCCTTCCGGAAGCTGTTTATTGGCCAAGACACCCATGGTCGTATCGAGAATGGTTGCAGTAATGCCGCCATGAACAATATCTAGGCTATTTTTAATAATAGAATTAATCGGGATGGTAATTTCGCAGGAATTTTGGTCAAAGTTTGGTTCCATATGAAGAATTCCATCAATATAAGTACTTCTATTGCGATTAATCTTTATTTGGACTCCTTCTAGTAGGCTTTTAATTGCTTGTAAGTCTTCTTCTGTCCCGTTTTCAAGACACGATTCTAATAGGTGATGTAATTGGTCTTTCATACTGTTACCCCTTTCATTTTTTATCTTTTTCTTTATTATCTTGACATCGTACCACTTAGAAGCATAATTATAAATCATTTCACACTTCATTTTTTCCAACATATCGTATTATTGGCGAGTAATATGGGCAGAGGTGAGAAATAATGACGCATAAAAATTTGCACCCATCCGTTCTCCAGTTTAAAGAATTTGTTAAAAATAATCCAAAAATTATCAAAGAGGTTCGGAATGGGAAAGCAACGTGGCAAGAGTTATATGAGGATTGGTACTTATTAGGAGAAGAGGATAGCCGCTGGGAAACCATTGGAATTGAAAATAATTCTGAAGGTAAAACAAATAATGTTGCTAAAACAAATAATGAATCTAAGTCAGATTGGATGTCAAATATTATGGGCATGGTCAAAAATATGGATCCAAATCAAATGCAGCACCATATTAATAACCTAAGTGAGGCTTTAGGCGCGATTCAGGGTGTTATTTCCCAATTTCAAGGTAGTACTAATGCAGGAGCTGCTCCAGTCCAGCGGCAAGAAGGACCAAAGCATCCATTTTCGTTTCGAAAAGACTAACGGAAGGGAACTAAAAAAGTATGAGAAGAGATGTACTAGATTATTTAGATCGTCAGAAGGACTTAAAGCAATATGTTAGAGAACAACCCCAATGGTATCGAAAACTGTCAAGAAACCCCTATGATTTACAGTCCCTGGAAGTCGCTTCGATACATTATTATAAAAAAACGATTCCAGACCAGGTAGATAAGTTTTCTAATAGTGTTCAAATGGCTTCCATGATGTATCAAATGTTTCAAGCTATGAAAACGCAAAATTAACAAAAGACCACAGTTAATACTATGTGGCCTTTTTTATGTCATAGAAAAGGACTAAAAAAGAAAAAGGAGGCAAACAATACATCAAAAGGAGTGATTGTGTTGAGGAAGATTGTTCCATTTTATATGATTATTTTAGTATTATCAGGAATCATGGCTGGATGTCAAAGAGATATACCGAATCCTGAATCGAAACCAAAGATTGTACCAATTAATCAGACAAGTAACGTCAATTTAGACATTGTTCCAGTTTATAATCAAAATTCAAAGGAAATTCCTACTCTATTTGTCAACCATGAAACAAAAGGGAATCAAGTATTAGTTGACTGTATCGTTACGGGTGTTAGCTTCCGTTCCACTGACTATACCAAGCAAAGGATTGGAAAAATAATTGTTTGGATTGATGGAATTAGAAATACAGAAGTTGCTTCAGCTGCATTTATCATTAAAGGTCTTTCTCCTGGTAGTCATAAAATAAAACTTGATGTCGTAAAATTAACGAATGAGCCGTACGGTTTATCGAAAGAATTTATAGTAAATATCCCAAAGTAATCTGAAACTTTCGCTTTCTCCTATATTCATGGTAAAATAGCCTTGGAGGTGAGCGAAGTGCTTGCTACGATAGAAAGAATTGAACTGCTGGAGAACGCAGAAAGTTTAGCTAAGATGGTATTGGAATCCGATATAGCGGAGCAATATCAAATTTGTTTATATAAAATGCAAAATAACAAGGATACACAGCAAAAAATTAACCGATTTGTCGATCTAAAGGAACGTTATGAAGAGGTTCAACGTTTTGGGAAATATCATCCCGATCATAAAAAGGTTATGGTGCAAATTCGTGAATATAAAAGGGAAGTGGATTTAGATCCACTGGTAGCTGACTTTAAAGTGGCTGAAAATGATTTACAACGCCTTTTGGATGAAATCAGTATGTATATAGGTGGCGCAGTTTCAGAGCATATTAAGGTACCTACCGGAAACCCATTTTTTGATAATGGGCACGGAAGCGGCTGTGGCGGCGGGGGAAGCTGTAGTTGCGGGTGAATGAAAAAAATCAGCTAACAATAGCTGATTTTTTTAATAGCATCCTTTGTGCCGGATACAATTGACACAAAGATTATCACAGCAAAACAAGGTTTTCCAGATGGGTTCCAAGTTCATAAATATCACCTTAAAAGTATTCTATAAAAGAAATGTGAAAAGTTTGAATTGAAATACCACGTTTTAATGTGCTAGACTTATGTAAAATGATGGTTTTGTTGAAGGGGTAAAAAGTATGTTTGTTCAAAGACAAGGATTAGTTGTTTGGCTTTATTCTTTAAAACAGGCTAAAATGCTAAGGCGCTTTGGTAATGTTCATTATGTGTCCAAAAAGCTGAAATATGTTGTCTTGTATTGTAATCAAGATGAAGTAGAAGGCATTATGGAAAAGTTAAGTTCTTTTTCATTTGTAAAGAAAGTAGAACCTTCATATAAGCCATTCTTAAGAATGGAGTATGAGAATTCGGCTCCAGATAAAGCAAAGGAATACGATTATAAAATGGGTATTTAAAAAGGTGAGGGCAGCTGTCCTCACCTTTTATTGTATTGATAAAATAGAGTGATTTAATCTAAACAAAAAAAGCCCTGCAGAAAATTCCGCAGGGTCCTTCTACATCCTTATATAGGATAGAAGGCAAAGGGAGAGGAGAAACCGGAGGAAGAACTTATGGGGAAACGTAAGTCTTCTCCGCGGTTGGCAACAACATCCTCGAATTGATGTTGTTACTTACATTATTTCCACTCCAGCAAAGCTTATACGTCGATATTATAAATTTTCCATTGGAATGATTTTTTTCTTGTTGTAAAAAAATAGATGAAAGATACTTAGAACAGACTGTCTCTCCTTTATAAATTATGGTAGGATGAATTAAGAAAAATTTTTTACGAAAAAATGTGGTGATATATCAGTGAGAGTGGTTTCAGGAATATGCAAGGGAAGACCTCTTAAAGCTGTTCCAGGAAATACGACCCGTCCGACAACGGATAAAGTAAAGGAAGCTTTATTTAATATGATTGGTCCCTATTTTGATGGCGGAATAGGTTTGGATTTATTTGCCGGGAGTGGTGGGTTAGGCTTGGAGGCACTCAGCAGAGGCTTGGACAAGGTGATTTTTATTGACAGAGAGTCAAAGGCTATTCAAGTGATCCATGAAAATATTAAAGCCTGCAAATTTGAGGAGAAAACCGAGGTTTACCGTAATGATGCAGAAAGAGCATTGAAGGCACTCATCAAAAGAGGGATTTATTTTGATTACATATTTTTAGATCCACCCTATAAAAGACAACAGCTAGTCAGGTTAATGGAAACAATGGATAAACAAGATTTAGTAAAAGCAAATGGAATCGTGGTTTGTGAACATAGCTTTGATGTGGAATTACCACAAGAGATGGGCCGGTTTACACAAATAAAACATGAAAAGTATGGGATTATTGCTGTTACCATCTATTTGAAAAGCAGCAATGAGTAAGGGGGAGTCATTTTGACTAGAATAGCCGTTTGTCCAGGGAGTTTTGATCCAATCACATATGGCCACTTAGATATTATAAAAAGAGGAGCCAAAGTTTTTGACACAGTCTATGTGAGTGTTTTAAACAATTCATCTAAAAATCCGTTATTTACTGTCGAGGAGAGAATGAACCTTATTAAGGCAGTCACAAAAGATCTTCCCAATGTAAAGGTAGATGTCCATTCAGGTTTACTTGTTGATTACGCTAAGGCAGTTAATGCGAATGCCATTATCCGAGGATTGCGGGCTGTTTCAGACTTTGAGTACGAAATGCAAATTACTTCGATGAACAGGGTACTAGATGAAGATATTGAAACCTTTTTTATTATGACAAACAGCCAGTATTCCTTCTTAAGCTCGAGTATTGTAAAAGAAGTTGCTATGTATAACGGGAATATTTCCTCCCTTGTCCCACCTATCGTGGAAAAAGAATTGCATAAAAAGTTTAAGCTAGATAGTAATCGAGATAAAAATTAAATGGATTAAACCTGAAAAAGTTAGGCAATAGCCTAACTCTTTTTTAATCTGGTAAACAAAATAAGAATGTAAACAAAAAGTGAACAAATGGTGATGAGCGGACCAACCTCAATCATTTTATGGTAAAAATGATTCGGCCATGACCCGTCTTCAATAAAAACAACTGGAATGGCGTTCGAAGGCTGTTCATTACTATTAAAACGTACATAAATCGGTTTCCACAAAATTAAAGTAAATAAACTGGCGAAAATACCCTGAATGATTCTTGCTATAAAAAATGGCTTAAATCTAATATCAGTTTGTGCAAGGATACTAGCTACCTGAGCTTGGACACTAAAACCACTAAAAGCTAAGATAAAACTTGTTACCACTGCCTTTTGTAAAAGCGTTGCATCTTGGATCTGACTTGTTAATTGGCTCCCTAAGGTAATTTCAAATAATCCCGAAATAAACGGAATGCTTAACATCTCTGGGATTGACAAGGACGATAGCAGCACCTCCATCGATTTTGCCAATGTCGCCGTTATATGTAAATGATATAGTAATTTATTGATTACAGAGAATAAAATAATAAAGCCACCAACCATCAACAGGGTTTGAATAGATGAATTAACGGCATCACCTAACAGTTTTCCGATTGGTCGATTATCTTTTAATCTTGTTTCGTGCAAGGCGGATAAGGCTGTTCGAATGTTAAATATTTTACTTGCTTTGTGAGCTGGGTCTGGAGATTCATTTCCATAAAATCGCATGATTATACCTACACAAATATTTCCTAAATAATGGGCGAGTGCAAGAATGATTCCTAAATGAGCATTATAAAAAAAACCAACCGATACAGCACCAAAAATAAACAGTGGATTGGAGGAATTGGTGAAAGAAACAAGCCGTTCTGCCTCAATTTGAGATAGCTGGCCTTCTTGGCGCAATCTTGCTGTAAATTTTGCTCCGGCAGGGAATCCTGAGGCCATACCCATTGCCCAAACAAATCCGCCCACGCCAGGTACTTTAAAAAGCGGTCTCATCAAAGGTTCTAACAGAAATCCGATGAACTTGACAACTCCAAATCCAATTAACATTTCTGACACGATAAAAAAAGGTAACAGGGAAGGGAATACAATTTCCCACCACATATTTAGGCCACGGATCGAGGCGTCAAATGACTCCTGTGGAAAGGAAATAAGGGAAACTGCAAAAACAGTGACGGAAACGGATAAAAAAATGGTTTTAAGTTTAGACCGAAGCAATGAAGGCACCTCCTTCCACGCAATTGTTCAAATTGGGCAAACAAATAATATCAATGCTAAAATAGAGATTATTATTATTAGGAATATTTTTTTATTTGTCTAGTTGCAGCCCCTGGACAAGTGGCTTCAGCTTTTCTACTTGTCCTCATATAAATCAAATATACTCATAGAACCGTATTTTAGACCATAAGATTGAACGAGATTTCTAACTAGGAGGTCAACTGATATGGAGCACCCAAAAATTGGTTTGGCACTTGGATCAGGTGGTGCACGCGGGTTTGCTCATTTAGGTGTCATTATGGCATTGGAAGACGCAGGTATTCCGATTCATCTTATTGCTGGCAGCAGTATGGGAGCACTTGTAGCCAGTTTTTATGGAGCAGAAATTGACTTGAATCGGTTATATAAATTATCAACAGCTTTTAAAAGAAAGTATTTTTTGGATTTTACCGTTCCTAAAATGGGCTTTATCTCAGGAAAAAAAATAAAAGAGTTTATTAAGGTATTTACCCATGGGAAAAACATTGAGGACCTGTCGATCCCAATTGCTATCGTGGCAACAGATTTATTAACAGGTGAAAAAGTTGTTTTTAACCAAGGGCCTGTTGCGGACGCAGTAAGAGCGAGTATCTCTATTCCCGGTATTTTTGTTCCAGAAAAAATTAATGGGAGAATTTTAGTGGATGGCGGTGTGTCGGATCGTGTGCCCATCTCAGTTGTAAAAGATATGGGGGCGGATATTGTCATTGCAGTAGATGTTTCAAGAGTGAAACGGAACGCTGAAATTACTACTATTTACGATGTTATCATGCAAAGTATAGACATTATGCAAATTGAAATCATCAATAACAGGGAAATTTCCGCAGATATTATGATACGTCCACCTGTTGAAATTTATAGCACAAGAGCTTTCACTAATATTGAAGAAATTATTAATCTTGGCAAGGAAGAGGCACAAAAACAAATAAAGCAAATTGAAACAATTATAGAAAAGTGGAAGGGGTAACATGAGCGATGCATAAAAAGGTTTATATATGGTCAACCCTGTTGTTGGCTTTAGTAATTATTGGCGGGATGTATTATTCAATGCCGTATTATGTATCAAAACCAGGCATGGCTAAGGAACTTGGGCCAATTATAACCGTTGAGGGCGGACATAAGGACGAAGGGAACTTTATGCTGACAACAGTAAGAATGGGAAGAGCAAATATCTATTCTTACTTAGAAGCAAAAATGCGTAAATATGAAGAACTTTATCCATTAGACATGATTTTATACGACAAGGAAACAGAGGAAGAGTATAATGCCAGACAGCTTCACATGATGACCAGCTCTAAACTAAATGCAATTGAGGTTGCCTATCATAAAGCAGGGATTCCTGTCCAATATAAATATAAGGGTATCTACGTTGTTCAAGTTGTTCCAGGAATGCCGGCTGATGGAAAACTCCATGCTGGTGATCGGATCTATAAAGTAGATGGGAACGAATTCTCTTCATCGGAAAAGTTTATTGAATATGTTGCTAACAAACAAGCTGGGGATATGGTCACTTTAACGTATTCAAGAAATAAACAAACAAGCGATGTGAGCCTTAGTCTGCAGCCATTTAAAGAAGATCCCAAAAAGATAGGGATTGGGATATCACTTGTGGACGATAAAGAAATAATGGTGGATCCAAAAGTATCTGTGAAGACAGATGAAATTGGCGGCCCTTCAGCAGGTCTTATGTTTTCTTTGGAAATATATAATCAATTAATAAGTGAAGATCTCACGAAAGGATACCAAATAGCTGGGACAGGAACGATTGACGAAAAAGGAAATGTAGGACCAATCGGGGGAATTGATCAAAAAATTGTTGCGGCTGACAAGGCAGGTGCAGAAATCTTCTTAGCTCCAAATGAAAAAGGGGCTAAGAATTCTAATTATCACATTGCAATAAAAACAGCTAAAGATATTCATACTAAAATGAAAATCATTCCCGTGGATACATTCGATGATGCTGTGAAATACCTTGTGAAACTACCTAAAAAGTAAAAAAGATGGTCCGCAGCCATCTTTTTTATGATATAAGAATAATAAGTTTTGAATTGGAGAACTGTCTAGCTCCAGCGCCCTAGCGGCTAGTGTCCTTCGCTCTTCGCCCTACGATAAGTCAACATCGAATCGCCTCCGGCTCTTCGTGTTTCCTTTATCGCGTTTAACGGGCAGTAGATTCTCAACTGCCCGTAAGAACCCGATCGGTTCAACTAACAATCAGCGAGAAGAACGTTCGCTGATTGAAGTTTCACCTTATCTCAGTTGGAGCGCTCCAGGCCATACGCCGCTGAACAGGGCGCTTACGCTTTTCTACTCTACAAATATGGGGGGCTGCTTATATTCCTGGCCAACCAAATCATTTTTAACTGGATTTGGAAGACCAAGCGTGTAAACACGTGCAGCTTTTACATCAAATTGAATGTCCTTTTCTTTAAAAGACGAAAGTTTAGAGACGAGGGGAAGACTAAAATTCTTTTTGTTTTTATTTAAATATTCTTTGCCATTGCTGGTCATTCCTAAAAGTCTTAAATAGGTTGCTTTTCCCGGAAGGCTTACCAATTCCATTTTTTTTGTATTTGTTAAGATATGAACACACAATCTTTGCAGCCTCGTCCAAGTATATCGTTTCGTTTTGATTTTTTGCATAAAATCTTGAAAGTTATTCGAAACTAGTGCTGCAGCTAGTAATCTGTTTTCAAGACCTTCTTCCATCTCATAGATTTCTCTTAGCTCATCAGGACTGCTTTGGAGAAGACGAAATTGCAGGTAGCTCCAATAATTTTCCCATTGGTGAAAATGTTGATAGTGATGTAGATAGTCAGTTAATAATTGTTTTGTTGACTCGGGGACATATTGGTCAATTTCCTTTTTACCAACCTCGTTTGAGAAAATTGCTTTTCGAATACTTGTTGCACTTGCAATGGTTTCGGAGGCAAAATACTCATCATGATAGTCGGCATTTTTTCGTGCAACCGTCAATGGTTTGACCATACTCCTTTGTTTATTAATGGCTTTTATGTATTCAAGTCCAAGGATATTATTTGGCATTGTTAGATCCAAATATTTTTTAGAATCAGACAAATTCTGAAAAGCAAGAGAGATTGCTTTTGGATAACTGACACCTGTATCAATGAATCGATTAAAATTTTCCTCATAGGATTGTTGCTCCCTCTTTAAGAAGTCAATGGTATGCAAGAAATCGAATAGATTTCCGCTCTCACTTCCAAAGCAGACGGATTCACAGCAAGCAGCATCCAGGATGGATATGGCTCCATTTGCAAAGGTTTCAGCCTTTTGCACAGCAAAGCGGAAGGGGAGTTCGAAGACAATATCAACGCCATTTAGTAACGCCATCTTCGTTCGGTACCATTTGGAAACAAGGGCCGGTTCCCCTCTCTGTAAAAAGTTTCCACTCATGACAGCAATAACAACATCAGCGTTTGCTGCTTCTTTTGAAGCATTTAAATGATAGGCATGTCCATTATGAAAAGGGTTATATTCAACTATTAAGCCAACAGCTTTCATTTCCAGTCTCCTCCTTAAAAAAGTTTCCGCATCACATTTTTAACATTATAGCAAAAATTTAAGGAAACCAATCAAATATTATGGTAAGATGTTGTAGATGTTTGTAAAAGACTGAACTGGATACACTATAAAGGAATGTATTCTTTAAGTGAAATCTATTTAGTGAAAAAGCACCTGACGAGGTGTAAAGAAAAAACATTGACAAAAATATTATCGAAGGCTATAATTACCTTTGTTGCCTTGGGGTGATTCAATTGAAATGGACATTAAGTCAATTACAAAAATATCGAAACAAGGATTTTATTATTGATGAGACGATTCGTGTGGATGAGATCAAACAAGATGATCCCACTATCATTGATGTATCTCCGATGCATATTACCGGTCGGGGAGATATTGGTTCAACGAAAGTGACATTCCATTTAAAAATCGAAGGTCATTTAATACTTCCATGTTCTCGTACTTTAGTGGATGTTAAACTGCCAATTAATGTCGAAACAACTGAAACTTTCCTCTTACAAGGTTCAGTTTATGGATCTGAAGAGGAAGTATATCAAGTAAACGGCGATGTGATTGATGTAATGCCAATCATTCGGGAACTTCTTTTACTAGAAATTCCACTGCAAGTGTTTTGTGAAGATGTTGAATCTGAAGATGCTGCACCGCAATCCGGTAAGGATTGGGAAGTTATTCAAGGAGAGGACCATTCAAAAAAGATTGATCCGCGACTAGCAGGACTTGCAAAGTTTTTTGATGAAAACAATTCTTCTTCCGAATCATAATCGACAAATCTAAGAAGCAAAGTGAAGACCAGTATTCCTGGCCTTCATTACTTTCTTAATACTCTTTAAGGAGGTGGGAAGAATGGCTGTACCTGCAAGAAGGACTTCTAAAACTGTAAAAAGAAAACGTCGTACTCATTTTAAATTAAATGTACCTGGTATGGTAAGTTGCCCAAACTGTGGTGAAATGAAACTTGCACACCGCGTATGTAAAGCTTGTGGAACATACAAAGGGAAAGACGTTGTTAACGGCTAATTTCCGTTAGGATAAAAAGCACAAGGAGCATAATGCCCTTGTGCTTTTTGTCGTTCTATAAAAAACAGTGAATAAAGATTAAAAGACAACTCCAGTTGAAGTCTATCTTTTCTAGTAGATGCATATGTATTATAAAAACACTAGGAGGGATGACTGATGTCACCAACTCGACAAGATGCATGGTCTGGGGACGAAGATTTATTACTTGCTGAAGTTGTACTACGGCATATCCGTGAAGGCGGAACCCAACTACAGGCCTTTGAGGAAGTCGGCAAACAATTATCGCGAACTTCAGCAGCTTGCGGTTTTCGTTGGAACTCATATGTTAGAAAGCAATATAAATCTGGAATAGAACTTGCAAAAAAACAACGTAAAGAGTTAAAAAAACAAGAAGTTTCTGTTGATGAGGATCCTTTCCAAGAGCCAGCTAAAGTGGAAAGTTTACAGTCCCCGCCAGGTTGTGAACAGGGGACAGACATCACATTCCCAGCTGTTATTCATTTTTTAGAAGGACTTCATAATCAAGCGGAAGAAGTCTTGAGTATTGACGAAGACAGGAAGAAATCTGTTGAAAAGATTAAAGAGTTGGAAAAGAAAACTTACTATTTGGCTGCAGAAAATGAAAGACTGTCAAAAAATTTAAAGGCAATCGAGGAAGATTATCGATCTTTAATTGAAATAATGGAGAGAGCTCGAAAAATGGTTGTTCTTCAAGATGAAGACAGACAACAAAAAGTAAAATTTCAAATGGATAAAAATGGTAATTTAGAAAGAGTAGAAAAATGAAAAAAGCGGACTTTCTTATGTCCGCTTTTTTCATTTTTTATTGCTGTTGTTGGGCTTCTACACCCTCTGGATACCAAACTAACGGGTTTTCACCACGATCCCGTTCCATATCGTATTCAACATTGGTAAACCCCATTTTTTCCCAATAACTTCTTGATTGTACTCTTGGGTTCGTTTTAATTGGTAGACCAAAGTTTTTTGCGAATTCTACAAGAACTTTTCCAAAACCTTTACCTTGATACTCAGGCAATACCTCAAGCTTCCATAATTCTAAATAGTTTTGAGGTGGGTAGAAATAGCGATCAAATTTTGCGTCAATTTGATATAAACTCATTCGGGCTACTAGTTTGTCTCCAAAGTAAATCCCGTAAAAAGGTGATTCACTATCATCTTCAATCATATTTGCTTCCAGGTCCTCGAACATCGATAACTCTTGAATCCCATATTCTTTAAACTTTTTAAATTCTTCTAGTGTTTTAAAGTTTATTCTTAGTTTTTCCACTTTTGCCACCATAGTTTACCTCCTAAAAATGATAACATCATAATCTTGTATATTTATTCTTGAATAACATGAAAAGAAGTAATTTTTGCATTATTCAAATGAGTTACTTTAATTATATAACAAAAATACAAAAAGTTCTTTAAATAACTTTCGGAAGCGTTTACAAAATTTGTGGGAAATTCGGAGAATGATGTTGAAACAATAAATGATGGGACCGGAAGCAGCTGTTAATGCTGTTTACTCTAATAAGATTAAAGATATTAGCGATCCAAAAGAAAGAATCGCCTTTGTACAAGAAAAGCAAAAAGAGTATAAAGAGCAAATAGATATTTACAAGCTCGCTTCAGAGCTCATTATTGATGAAATTGCTGCACCTTCAGAACTTAGAGAAGTTCTTATTTACCGCTTTGCCTCCTATGAAACAAAAGAATGTACCTTTAGTGTTCGGAAGCATCCAGTATATCTTCACAAAAACCTTTTCGACTAATATCGAAAAGGTTTTTTTATAAACTTCCTAACAATTCATAGATATCATCTGATAAAATATTAGCAAGCGTAAACAGCGGTTTAGCTTCGTCTGGCTTAGAGTTCTTTGAATGCTAAAGGAACACGGAGTGCTGTCGGTTTAAGTTGATAAAAGAGGGGTTTAATATGAGGGTTGGAATTATTGGTGCGGGTTCGATTGGATTATTGTTTGCTGCCTACATTAGCAGGAGTGTGGAGGTAGTTATTTATACTAGAACACTAGAACAGGCTAATGAGATTAATAAAGCTGGAATCCACTTGAAAAAAGGGAAAGAAGAAAGTTTATCTTGGGTTAAATCCCTGCCTATAACTTCCTTTAAGGGAACAGAGGATTTAACAATTATTGCTGTTAAACAATATCAGCTCCCTGCCATTATCGAAAAGTTAAACTTTTTACCTGTCATACCAGAAAACCTCTTATTTATACAAAATGGGATGGGGCATTTAAAGCTGCTTAAAGGAATAAAGGCAAATAATGTATTTATTGGTTCAGTAGAACATGGAGCCCTGAAGGAAAATTCAATTACGGTTAGGCATAATGGTGACGGGATAACAAATGTGGCCGTCTTTCAAGGTGACTCCTTTTGGATACAACAATTTGCTGTTGCAGTATCCCATGAGTTTCCAATGATTTTTCAAGAGGACTATTATGACATGCTAATAAAAAAATTAATTGTGAATGCCGTCATTAATCCATTAACTGCAATTCTTCATGTGAAAAATGGTGTATTGATTGAAAATCCCTACTATTTTCAGGAATTCCACAATCTCGTAGCAGAAATTGCGTCTGTTCTACATTTAGAACCAGTGGAGAAATATTTGCAGCTAGTGATTGATATTTGCAAAAAAACAGCAACTAATCGTTCCTCCATGTTAAAAGATATTGAATCAAAAGGATTAACAGAAATTGAGGCAATATTAGGATACATATTAGAAGAGGCAGCCAGACAAGGAATGAAAGCACCAAAAATCGAAACTCTATATTATCTAGTGAAAGGAAAAGAAAAAGAGGGGGAGGAAGTTTTATGAGCACGATTCTTTCCACCATCTTAACTTTTTTCTTTTTATTGCCGTTTTTAGCCTCAATCCTTGTTTTTTTAGTTCTTAAATTATTTACAAAAAATATTCGTAAATCGGTGCAGATGGCACTGGATTATACCACCATCTTATTTATCATTTCAGTTCATTTTTTAATCGTTACCATTTGGGGAAAATCATTTTTTTGGTTAATAATATTAATAATGATTTTTATTGCGATGGTATTTGTTTTCGTTCATTGGATGGTAAAGGAAGAGATTGTAGTAAAAAAAGTTTTGAAAGGTTTTTGGCGATTTATTTTTATTTTATTTTTCTTAGCCTACCTTACCATGACACTCTATGGTTTAGTTTCACGAGCCATAACCTTTACTTTTTCCTCCTAATTTGAAGCAAAAATTTTCTTGAATTGGGGTAGGGAATGGTATACTCGTAAAAGAATGAATTTGGGTGATCAGAAAGGAAGTACATCAATGGAGATTTTAAATCTCTCTTTACCAGCAACCAATCGGTTTGCATCGAATTATTTGGAACAATCTGCTGATATACAGCCCTTTTTTCATTATCGTTTTAATGATTTACAGGATGATGTGAAAAGATTGGCTGAACTAAGCGACAGACCGTTTCCCCGTATGGAGGTTGCTGCACATATTGAGGGCTTTATGGAGCGCTTTCCATCTTCAGAAGCTGTAAAGAAGTCGCTTGTGAAATTGAAGGCAAAGAACAGCGTTGTTGTTATTGGTGGTCAGCAGGCAGGGATCCTGACAGGACCGCTTTATTCCATACATAAAGTAATTTCAATAATAAAATTAGCGGAACAAAAGGAAAGACAGCTTGGAATTCCTGTTGTCCCTGTTTTTTGGATAGCAGGAGAAGATCATGATTTTCAAGAAGTCAATCATGTATTTGTGTCTGTAAAGGAAAGGGTGGATAAATGGACCTATCCTGAAAAGGTACACCAAAAGAAAATGGTTTCTGATATTCACCTTAACAAGGAAATCTGTCTTTCATGGGTTCAGAATTTAATTGAAAATTTCGGGGAAACCGAACATACCAACACTCTTTTAGAATTTGCTGAAGCCCAATTATTAAAATCAACAACCTTTGTTGATTTTTTTGCCAATATCATTATGGATCTTTTTAAGGATTATGGGCTCTTAATTGTTGATTCCGGAAATAAAGAATTCCGTCAGTTACAAAAAGAGTTTTTTAAAACACAAATTATTCATCATCAAGACATAACCTTTTCATTACTAAATCAACAAAAGCAAATTGAAAAAAAAGGTTTCCCGGCCGCTATTGAAGTAAGCGAAAACGCAGCAAACCTCTTCTATTATGATCAAAGATTACATGAACGGATTTTGCTGGAATATGATCGTGAAATTGATAGCTTTGTGGGGAAAAGTGGTACTAAAACCTTTTCAAAAGAAGAATTACTGGAGTTAGTCGACGTAAATCCTGCCGTTTTAAGCAATAATGTGGTGACACGTCCACTCATGCAGGAATGGCTTTTCCCAACACTTGCCTTTATTGCAGGGCCTGGTGAAATTTCATACTGGGCGGAGCTTAAAATGGTATTTGAGCATTTTGATATCAAAATGCCACCCATTGTCCCACGTTTGAATATAACTTTCTTGGATCGGTCTGTTGAAACAGATGTCTCTGAATTAAATTTAGATTTAGCAGATGTTTTGAGTAATGGAACGGAGAAGGAAAAGGAAAAATTTATTGCGTCCATTAAAGATGAAGAATTAGAACAATTATTTGACAGTACTATTAAGCAGCTAAATAAACAGTACAATTTAATAAAAGCCAAAACGGAACAACTTGATCGTGCCCTATTGCCCATGCTAAAGAAAAATGAAAATTATTTACTTAAAGAAATTAGTTTTATGCAATCAAAACTAGAAGAATCAGTAAAGCTGAAACATGATGTTATCCTTAAGAAATATGCACGTGTCGATCTTGCCTTAAGACCTGAGGGAAATCCACAAGAACGTATTTGGAATATTTTTTATTACTTAAACCAATATGGACTAAACTTTATAAATGATATAATGACAGCCGCGTTTGAATTTGATGGATATCACAAGGTTTTGAAAGTATAGTAAAAACTCCACATCTGTTGTGGAGTTTTTTTTTGCAAAAAAATCACTAAAATAAAAAGGATTTTATAAATAATGGGACGAATAGTTAAAAAATAGGTGGAGGAAAGTGGGGGAATGTGGTACATTTTTAATAGAAAGTGGGGGTAATGGGTATGTTCATGGGTGAATACCATCACAGCATTGATAGTAAAGGCCGTTTAATAGTGCCCTCCAAATTCCGGGATGAACTTGGTGACATGTTTATCATTACACGTGGATTGGATCAATGTTTGTTTGGTTACCCATTATCAGAGTGGGGGCTTATTGAAGAAAAGTTAAAAGGCTTACCTCTCACGAAAAAAGATGCCCGTGCTTTTACCCGATTCTTCTTTTCAGGAGCAACAGAAAGCGATCTTGATAAACAGGGAAGAATCAATATTCCAGCACCACTATTGCAATATGCTAAGTTAGAAAAAGAATGCGTTATTTTAGGCGTCTCCAATCGAATTGAAATTTGGAGTAAACAGATTTGGGAAGACTATTTTACCCAATCAGAAGAATCTTTTACGGAAATTGCAGAAAATATGATTGGCTTTGATATATAATGGGAAAGTTATATTAATATAACTTTCTCATAAATATCGTTCGATTGGAAAAGGAAGGTACGTACATGTTTGAACATAGAACTGTGTTATTAAATGAAGCTGTGAATGGATTAAATATTAAATCAGATGGCATTTATGTCGATTGTACTTTAGGCGGTGCGGGTCATAGCTCTCTTATTCTTTCGAGACTTGGTGAAGGCGGGAAACTGTTTGCATTTGACCAGGACGAAATAGCGATTGCTAATGCAAAGGAGAAGTTAGCCGAATATGGAGATCGATTAGAAATCATTAAGAGTAACTTCTTATATTTGCAAGAAGAACTAGAAAATCGTGGGATCGATAAAGTAGATGGGGTTCTTTACGACCTTGGTGTATCCTCACCGCAATTAGATACACCAGAAAGAGGCTTTAGCTACCACCATGATGCCCCGCTCGATATGCGAATGGATAATGAAGCAGATATCTCAGCCTACGATGTAATTAATCACTGGGCATATGAAGATTTGGTTCGAATCTTTTTCCGTTATGGTGAAGAGAAATTTTCGAAACAAATTGCTAGAAAAATTGAAGCAGCACGGGCAGTAAAACCAATTGAAACAACATTTGAATTAGTTGAATTGATTAAGGATGGGATTCCAGCACCAGCAAGAAGAAAGGGTGGACATCCTGCCAAACGAGTCTTTCAAGCTGTTAGAATTGCTGTAAACGATGAATTAGCTGTATTTGAAAAGTCACTAGTACAAGCAATTGACTTACTAAATCCAGATGGAAGAATCAGTGTCATTACCTTCCACTCTCTTGAGGATCGAATTTGTAAGGCCGCCTTCAGGAAAGCGAGTGAGACTCCTCCATTACCACATGGTTTACCAATCATCCCAGATGAGTATAAGCCGATTTTAAAGCTAGTCTCTCGTAAACCAATTCTTCCATCTGAAGAAGAGTTAGAACAAAACAATCGCGCACGATCTGCAAAGCTGCGTATTGCCGAAAAACTTTGAGGAAAGCGAAAGCGCTGGGACTAAAGCTTAGTCGATAGCGAGTCCCTAAGGTGCATTAGCTGGATAAAAAAACTGGAGGGGAAACGTTTGGGTAATCTTGCTAAAAAATATTTAGAACAGGAACAAGCAGAACAGTCAGTTAAAAGCAAAAGGCAAGTTATAATTAAAAATACTTGGCTTACTCCAGGGGAAAAAATTATTAGTGTCGTATTTGCTGGAATGGTCTGTTTTGGAGCAATCCATCTTATATCTAATCAATCAAAAATATACGAAGTGAATAAGGATATCCAACTAGTCGAAAATAAGATCAATGAACAACAAAAGGTTAACAGTGATTTGCAAGTGGAAGTAAGTGAATTAAGTTCTTACGACCGGATCTTTGAAAAAGCAAAAAAGTTGGGTTTAATAAAAGATGAGAATAACGTCAAGGTTGTGCAAGAGAGATGAATAAGAAACAGCCATATATGAATGTAGGAGCAGCCTTATTATTTGGACTATTCGGCCTGCTCTTTTTTGTATTGATTTGCAGGTATTTTACCATTCAAATTACTGGTGAGGTCAACGGACAGCCCCTTGCTGCGAAGGCTCAACAGAAATATACCAACGAAGGAATTTTACAGGCTTCGCGAGGTGTCATTCTTGATCGTAATGGCGTAGTAGTAGCTGAAGATACGGCTGCCTACACCCTAATTGCTATCTTGGATAAAAAAATGACAACGGATCCTAAAAAACCAAATCATGTAAAGGATCCCCATAAAACAGCACAAGAACTTGCAAAGTATATTGAAATGGATGAATCAGAGATTTATCGTGTTTTAACGAATGGTATAAAAAAAGGTAGATTTCAGGTAGAATTTGGGAAACCTGGCCGAGATATTACTTATGAACAAAAGAAAAAAATAGAAAGTTTAAAGCTTCCCGGGATTATATTTTCCCGCGATTCAAAACGCTTCTACCCAAATGGAATTTTTGCTTCCCATTTAGTAGGGTATGTAGACCGAATTGAACAAAAGGATAGGACTTATAAATCCGTAGGGAAGATGGGAATTGAAAAAGTCTTGAATGACGAGTTAACAGGAACTGATGGCAAAATTAATTATGAAAGCGATTTGTGGGGTTATATACTTCCTGATGGAAAGAAAAAGATTACACCTGCACAAAACGGAAATGATGTCTATTTGACCATCGACCAAAAGATTCAAACCTTTTTGGAAGATGCCATGGATAATGTAGCTAAAGAATACAAACCGAAAAAAATTATTGCAGTTGTGGCGGACCCGAAAACTGGAGAAATCCTGGCAATGGGACAGCGGCCTTCGTTCCATCCCAAAACCAAAGAAGGAATTGACCAAAGCTGGCATAATGAGGCGATTGAAACATCCTTTGAACCAGGTTCAACGATGAAGATCTTTACCTTGGCAGCAGCTGTACAGGAAAAAGTATTTAATCCAAACGAAACTTATCCTTCTGGTTCTTACAAGGTAACTGAAAAAGACAAAGCCATCCATGACCATAATGGCTCTGGTTGGGGAACGATTTCCTATCTCGAGGGTGTGCAACGCTCTTCGAATACAGCATTTGCTAGAATTGCTAATGAAAAATTAGGCTTTGATAGATTCAGAGAGTATTTAACAAAATTTGGTTTCGATAAACCAACAGGGATAGAACTTCCGGATGAAACAGCTGGAAAAATTCAATTTACCTATCCGATTGAAAAAATCACTACTGCCTATGGACAAGGTACAGCGATTACACCGATTCAACAAGTACAGGCGGCTACAGCAATCGCCAACGGCGGAAAAATGATGAAACCACATGTAGTTGAAAAAGTAGTCAATCATGATACAGGGAAAACAATTCAAAAGGCTTCACCAGAGGTTGTTTCAACTCCGATATCATCGGAAACAGCCAAGCAGGTCCTTGATATTTTAGAAACAGTTGTTACTGCACCAAAAGGGACTGGGGGTCGTTACGCGATAGAAGGGTACAGTGTTGCGGGAAAGACAGGGACAGCGAATATACCAGGGCCAGATGGCAGGTATTTATCGGGCGTTAACAATTATATGTTTTCATTCTTAGGAATGGCACCAAAAGATGACCCGAAGCTAATTGTTTATGTAGCGGTTCAACAGCCTGTGCTTGAAGGTATTGATGCAGGGCAAGGAGCTATTCCAGTCTCAGCAATATTCAATCCTGTCATGAAAAATAGTCTGCATTATTTAAATATCCAACCATCTATGCTGGAAAAGGCTGCAGTCAATAAACTGGCAGACTTTAAGGGACAATCAGTTGATGAAGCTATTACAAAGTTAAAAGAAAATGGCTATGAAACCGTTGTAACCGGTAGTGGAAAAGAGGTCGTGGGTATGCTGCCTAAACCTGGGACTACCATTTTAGAGGGCGAAAAGGTCATTATTCAAACGGATGGTGATTTGACGGCACCTGATATGACAGGCTGGTCACTCAGGGACGTCATGAAAGTGGCTAATATTGCTGATTTAAAATTAAGTGCTAAAGGAAAAGGCTTTGTCACCCAGCAGAATATTAAGGCGGGTGCACTGTTAAAAAGTGGGGATTTCTTAATAGTCGACTTAAAAACTCCTGAAGAACAATGGAACGAAGAAGTAAAAACGACAGAGAATGATCCTGCAAAAACAGAAGAAGAAAAACAGCAAATAGTGCAAGATTGAGGATGAGTCCCGCTTTTTAAGCGGGATTTTTCTGCTCTTACTAGACCTTGTAACACCGTTCTATTTAAAAAAGTACAAGCATATAAATGAATGATAATGAAAAGTGAATGTGATAAAGGAGGTTCATTCATTGTATGCGTGTTTCTAATGTAACTGTCCGAAAACGGCTAATGATTGCACTATTTATTGGAATCCTAACCTTCTTAATAATTGATGTTCGGCTAGGATACGTTCAATTTGTTCTCGGCGATATGTTGACCGATCGTGCGAAAGGGTTGTGGAGTCGGAATATTCCATTTGAACCAGAGCGTGGACAAATTATCGATCGTAATGGGATACCATTGGCTACAAATATTAGTGCTCCAACCGTTTATGTCATTCCAAGGCAAATTAAAGATCCTGCTGCAACTGCTGAAAAGTTAGCCACTGTTTTAAATATGCCTAAAGACAAGGCTTATCGAGAAATTACGAAAAGTGCATCGTCCGTACGAATAAAAGAAGGCAGAAAAATATCACATGAAAAGGCTAAAGAAATCCGAGCCCTCGGTCTTGATGGCGTCTATATTGGCGAAGATTCTAAACGGCATTATCCAAATGGAAGTTATCTTTCCCATGTACTTGGGTTTACTGGGGTCGATAACCAAGGATTGATGGGCCTAGAGCAATATTATGATAAAGAGTTAAGTGGTGAACGTGGGGCAGTTAAATTTTATGCCAATGCCAAAGGGGAAAGAATGAACGACATGGCCGATGATTATGAGCATCCTGTTAACGGCCTTGATTTGAAATTAACCATCGACTCGAAAATACAAACGATTATTGAAAGAGAGCTTGATATTGCTGCAGCAAAATATAATCCAGACGGTTTGGTGGCCGTTGCCATGAATCCAAATAACGGCGAAATCTTAGGTATGTCAAGCAGGCCAACTTTTGATCCTGCTGATTTTCAAAATGTACCCCAAGAGGTTTATAATCGAAACCTTCCAGTTTGGTCAACCTATGAGCCTGGCTCCACCTTTAAAATTATTACGCTGGCAGCTGCATTGAATGAAGGGAAGGTTAACCTGGAAAAGGAACATTTCCATGATTCTGGGTCTGTTCAGGTTGCGGGGGCAAGGTTAAAGTGCTGGAAAAGGGGCGGCCATGGCGATCAAACCTTTTTAGAGGTCGTACAAAACTCGTGCAACCCAGGTTTTGTGGAATTAGGTGAGCGATTGGGGAAGGAAAAACTCTTTAAATATATAAAGGATTTTGGATTTGGACAAAAGACCGGTATAGATTTGCAAGGTGAGGGAACGGGGATATTATTTAATTTGAATCGGGTTGGCCCTGTTGAACAAGCAACCACCGCTTTTGGACAGGGGGTATCTGTTACACCGATTCAACAGGTAACAGCTGTATCTGCAGCCATTAATGGCGGAATATTATACAAGCCTTTTATTGCCAAAGAGTTAATTGATCCAGTTACAAAAGAAGTGGTGATGAGGAATTCACCTGTAGAAAAAAGACGAGTTATAACAGAGGAAACATCTAAAGAAATTCGTCATGCACTTGAAAGCGTGGTCGCACAGGGAACAGGTGGTAAGGCATTTGTTGAAGGTTACCGTGTAGGAGGCAAAACTGGGACAGCTCAAAAAGCACAAAATGGGCGATATTTAGAAAATAACTTTATTGTTTCCTTTATGGGTTTTGCACCGGCTGATGATCCGCAAATTGTTGTCTATGTGGCAGTTGATAATCCCAAGGGAGTTACGGCCTTTGGGGGTACTGTTAGTGCACCGATAGTTGGAAACATTTTGAAGGATGGCTTAATGTCGATGGGAATAGAACCACGAAAAGATCAAATAGAAAAAGAAATCAAGTGGCCGGATACGCCATTGCTAAAATTACCTGACTTTACAGGCCTCTCAAAAAGGGAACTTCAAGAACAAATGATTAATTTGCAAATTGATGCAAGTGGGGACGGCGATATTGTTGTAAGACAATCTCCTGAACCAGGTACAAAGGTTAAAGAGGGTTCAAAAATAAGACTTTACTTTGGTAAAGGTGATTGACATAAAACGATCAAAAAAATGATGAAAAGGCGGTCGGAACATATTCCGCCGCTTAATTTTTATATTAAACCTTCATTACTAAATGGTAAATTAAAATATTTTAATGTAAAATAAGATGGAACTTTCGTAAGAATACATTATAAGAACAATAATAGTAAATTAGACTTGCATGGTTATGAGAGGATTTGAGAGATAATGAAGTTACAAAAGCTGCTTGAGTATTTGCATCCTATCCTTCCTTATAGGGGTGAAAATCCGGAAATTACGACAATTGAAAACGATAACCGGAAGGTGCAAAATGGGAGCTTATTTATTTGTATTAAGGGTTACACAGTGGATGGGCACGATTTTGCAGAATCAGCCGTTAAAAACGGTGCAGCAGCAGTATTGGCTGAACGCCCGTTAAATATAAATGTGCCTGTTGTTATTGTTAAAGACACATCAAGAGCTATGGCAGTACTCGCCGATGCCTTTTATGGTCAGCCGACGAAAAGCTTACATTTGATTGGGATAACAGGTACGAATGGAAAAACCACCACTAGTCATCTGATTGAAAAAATCTTTGCTGATTCTGGGGAAAAAACGGGCCTGATTGGCACGATGTATACAAAAATAGCTGACAAGACAATAGAAACGAAAAATACCACACCAGAAAGCCTTACACTCCAAAAAACCTTTAAACAAATGGTGGATGCTGGCGTGAATGCTGCGGTCATGGAGGTTTCTTCACATGCCCTTGATTTAGGTAGGGTGCACGGATGTGATTATGATGTTGCTGTTTTCACTAACCTCACACAAGACCATCTGGATTACCATAAGACGATGGAAGAATATAAGCGAGCCAAAAGCTTATTATTTTCCCAACTTGGGAATACCTTTAATTATGATAAACCTAAATTTGCAGTTTTAAATGCAGATGATCCTGCCTCAGAAATGTATTGCAGGTCAACAGCAGCCCTTGTGGTTACATACGGAATTGATCAAAAAGCGGATTTCAAGGCAGAAAGTATTCACATGACGCCAAAAGGAACGAATTTTAATCTTGTAATCGAAGATGCTATATATCCAATCCAAATGCAGTTAATTGGTAAATTTAGCGTTTATAATGTATTAGCAAGTATTTCTGCGGCAGTAGTCTCCGGGATTGGAATTAATGAAATCATTCATTCAATCGAAAGTGTAGAAGGGGTACCTGGGAGATTTGAACTTGTTAATGCTGGCCAAGATTTTACGGTGATTGTTGATTATGCACATACACCAGATAGTCTTGAAAATGTGTTGAAGACAATTCAGCATTTTGCAGAGAAAAAGGTTTTTGTTATTGTCGGTTGCGGTGGCGATCGTGACCGAACGAAACGGCCATTGATGGCGCAAATTGCCTGCAGCTATGCAACAGACCCAATTCTTACTTCGGATAATCCAAGAAGTGAAGATCCAATAGCAATTTTGAAGGAAATGGAAGCAGGCGTGCAACGTAACACATACCAAGTTATACCTGATCGAAAAGAAGCCATTTATACAGCTGTCAGTCAAGCATCAACTGGTGATGTCATTTTAATTGCTGGAAAGGGTCATGAAACCTATCAAATCATTGGCAGTGTTGTCCATGATTTTGATGATCGGCTTGTGGCTAGGCAAGCAATCGAGGGGAGATAGGTATGTTTTTAGCTTTGAAAGACTTGGCAGGTTTGTTTCAAAAGTACCAGGGAATCCAAGATGACATCTTGTTTTACACGGTTGCAGATCAAGCAAAGACTGTTCAGCCCAAAGGCTTATTTGTGCCAATAAATGAGGAGTCTGGAGAACTTTTAGATGCGATTGCAAATGGAGCAATTGCAGCTATTTGGGATAATGAAAAAAAGGTTCCGCGTTATACACCAAGCCAGTTTCCTATATTTTTTACAAATGATTTGGCTGAAGCAATGAAAGACTTAATAATACTATATAGAGAAAAATTGGATGGAGAAACGAATAAGCAAATGGAGATTACTAACTTTAAATTATCAAATAAACAAATTCTTACTAAAAATAAACAAACATATGATATAGCTGGGATATTAGCTAAGCTGATTAATGATAATGGAAGGAGGGGATAAAATTGAAAGAGCAAGTTATTTTTTTCACAATTATTATGGGCTTTCTGATATCAGTGTTACTTTCTCCGATTTTTATTCCCTTCTTAAGAAGATTGAAATTTGGACAAAGCATTCGGGAGGAAGGTCCTAAATCGCACCAAAAAAAATCTGGGACACCGACGATGGGTGGAGTGATGATTTTATTCTCCATCATCATTACCACACTAGTCATGATTGGGAAATACTCATCTCAAACCTCGGTTACAGCGTTTTTACTGTTGTTTGTAACATTTGGATTCGGGTTGCTTGGCTTTTTAGATGATTTTATTAAAGTGGTATTGAAACGTAACTTAGGATTAACATCAAAACAAAAGCTACTAGGTCAAATTATTATTTCTGTAATTTTTTATCTAATCTATAGACATACTGGTCAATCCACAGAAATAAGACTTCCTTTTGGAGATTACTCCTTTGATTTAGGTTGGTCTTATGTGTTCTTAATTATTTTCTGGCTCGTTGGATTCTCAAATGCAGTTAACCTAACGGACGGACTAGACGGTTTGGTTTCAGGAACAGCGGCTATCGCTTTTGGAGCATTTGCAGTTTTAGCTTGGAATCAAAATCAATTTGAAATTGCCGTTTTCTCAGTTGCAGTAGTAGGGGCAGTTTTAGGATTTTTAGTATTTAACGCCCATCCTGCCAAGGTGTTTATGGGTGATACAGGCTCACTCGCACTTGGTGGGGCAATTGCAGCCATTGCTATTTTAACTAAGCTGGAAATCCTGCTGATCATTATTGGCGGTGTTTTTGTTATCGAAACTTTATCTGTTATTCTTCAAGTTGCATCCTTTAAGACTACGGGGAAACGAATCTTTCGGATGAGTCCCTTGCATCATCATTATGAATTGGTGGGATGGTCGGAGTGGCGGGTAGTTGTAACATTTTGGAGTGTTGGTCTAATATTTGCGATACTAGGAATCTATATTGAGGTGTGGTTGTAATTGAAACAGATTAATTCTTACCGTCATAAAAAAATTCTTGTACTTGGTTTAGCCAAAAGTGGTGTTACGGCAGCAGCCTTGTTACATAAGCTTGGAGCATTTGTTACGGTTAATGATATGAAGCCATTATCGGAAAACCCTGAAGCTCAAGGGTTATTGGAGCAGGGGATAAAAGTAATATGTGGTGAACACCCGATTGAACTTCTTGATGAAGGGTTCGAACTTATTGTGAAAAACCCGGGTATTCCGTATTATAATCCAATGATTGAAGGAGCTCTTGAAAAGGGAATACCGGTCATTACAGAGGTGGAGCTTGCTTATGAAATATCGGAAGCACCGTTTATCGGGATTACTGGAACAAATGGAAAAACAACTACGACAACACTAATCTACGAAATGCTGAATGAAGGAAAGAAGCATCCATTAATTGCCGGCAATATTGGAACTGTTGCCTCTGGTGTGGCTCAAGAAGCCACAAATGAAAATACAATTGTGATTGAATTATCATCGTTCCAACTAATGGGTATCGCCACGTTTAATCCGAAAATTGCGATTATCACAAACATTTATGATGCCCATTTAGATTATCATGGTACTAGAAAAGATTACATTGAAGCAAAGGCAAACATCACGAAAAACCAAACAGAGCTGGAATATTTAATTATTAATGCAGACCAAGAGGAAACAATGGCGATTGCTCAAAACTCGAATGCCAGCATCATTCCTTTTTCCACAAAAAAGGAGTTGCCAGAAGGTGCATTTATTCGCGACGGCTGGATCATGTTTAATCAAGAAAGGGTTATGGAAATCAGTGAGATCGCCCTACCAGGAGTACATAACCTCGAAAATATCTTGTCCGCCATGGCAGCAGCAAAACTTTCTGGAGTAGAAAATAGTGCTATTCAAGAAGTACTGAGAACTTTTACTGGTGTCAGGCACCGTTTGCAATATGTGGATGATGTAAACGGTAGGAAGGTTTATAATGATTCAAAAGCAACCAATATTTTAGCTACAATCAATGCTTTGGCTGCATTTAAGGCACCTGTCATCCTCCTTGCAGGTGGGCTGGACCGCGGCAATGAATTTGATGAACTGCTTCCTTATTTAAAACATGTAAAGGCATTGGTTACATTCGGCCAAACAGCCGATAAAATAAAGCGGGTCGGAAGCCTTGCGGGAATAAAACTAATCAGCCATGTCGATAATGTTGAAAAGGCAGTGCCAGAAGCTTATCGATACTCTGAACCAGGTGACGTCATTTTGTTATCTCCTGCATGTGCAAGCTGGGATCAATATAAAAGTTTTGAAGTCAGGGGAGACATTTTTATCGAAGCGGTGCATAAGCTTAAGTAAGGGCTTGTCCAAGACGAAAAGCGGAAGCACGAAGTCGTCTCCACGCTGGGTGCTGGAGCTGGACACATATCGAAGTTAATCTTATAACTTTTGATCTAACGGGGCCCTAAAACTCGTACTTGAGGTGGATTGAGGTGCCGACAAAAAGAACAACTCCTGATTTTATTTTAATGATTGTAACCTTTACGTTATTGGCTATAGGGCTCATTATGGTTTACAGTGCAAGTGCTATCTGGGCTGAATATAAATTTCAAGACTCTTTTTTCTTTGCAAAGAGGCAAACCTTGTTTGCAGGGGTAGGTATCGCTGCCATGTTTTTTATTATGAACATCAATTACTGGACGTGGAGAACATGGGCGAAGACCATACTAATTGTTTGTTTTGTTTTATTAGTGCTTGTACTGATTCCGGGAATCGGGAATGTTCGAAATGGTTCAAGAAGTTGGATTGGTGTAGGTGCATTTTCAATTCAGCCATCTGAATTTATGAAATTGGCCATGATTGCTTTTTTAGCAAAATACCTTTCAGAACGGCAAAAAGTTATCACCTCATTTAAAAAAGGCTTAATTCCTTCTTTAGGTCTTGCATTTATAGCTTTTGCCATGATTATGCTACAGCCTGACCTAGGAACTGGAACAGTTATGATGGGTACATGTGTGGTGATGATTTTCATCGCCGGTGCCAGGATTAGTCATTTTGCCTTTTTGGGATTACTCGGTGTAGCTGGGTTTATTGGGTTGATTGCTTCTGCTCCGTATCGTATTAAGAGAATTACCTCATTTCTCGACCCTTGGTCAGATCCATTAGGAAGTGGATTTCAAATTATTCAGTCGCTTTACGCCATTGGTCCTGGAGGATTATTTGGACTAGGACTAGGTGAAAGCAGGCAGAAGTTTTTTTACTTACCAGAACCACAAACGGATTTCATCTTTGCGATTCTCTCTGAGGAACTTGGATTTATTGGCGGTTCATTTATCTTGCTTTTATTTGCTCTTCTTTTATGGCGGGGAATCCGCATCGCTCTTGGTGCCCCCGATTTATATGGCAGCTTTCTAGCGGTTGGAATTATTGCTATGGTGGCTATTCAGGTAATGATTAATATTGGTGTCGTCACAGGACTTATGCCAGTAACCGGTATCACATTACCATTTTTAAGCTATGGGGGATCGTCATTGACCTTGATGTTAATCGCAATCGGTGTTCTCCTAAATATTAGCCGTTATTCAAGATTATAAAAATGATACCCTGTTCTATTGCAGGGTTCTTTTTATTTAATGAATGTCTTACTCTATCTAGGGTATTTAAGTAATTCCTTCCATATATTTATTGTTTCATTACAATTACATAACATTCTTTTTTCTTTCGCTTTTTTTGTGTTGATTTTATAGTAGAATGTGTTTAGCAACTTTATAGAGGTGAGAAAATGAAAATAGTAGTAAGTGGCGGCGGGACAGGTGGACATATTTATCCTGCACTCGCACTAATTAGAGAAATTCAAAAAGAGAACAAAGATACAGAGTTTCTATATATTGGTACAATAAATGGTTTGGAGAGTAAAATCGTTCCTAGAGAGAATATCGCCTTTAAATCCATTCATATTACTGGTTTTAAAAGAAAACTTTCTTTTGAAAATGTTAAAACTATTTTTCGCTTTTTAAAAGGGGTAAAAGATAGTAAAAAACTATTAAAAGAGTTTAAGCCTGACATTGTGATTGGAACGGGAGGGTATGTTTGCGGTCCTGTTGTTTATGCAGCAGCCAGCCTTCGAATACCAACGATTATACACGAACAAAATAGTGTCCCTGGACTAACAAATAAATTTTTAAGCAGGTATGTAAATAAAATTGCCATCTGTTTTGAAGAGGCAAAGGATTATTTCCCAAGTGATAAGACTGTTTTTACGGGAAATCCACGTGCTTCTGAGGTGATTGGCAAGGATGGAATAAAGGGGCGGCTTTCTGCTGGACTTAGTACAACTACTCCAGCGGTATTAATTTTTGGCGGCAGCCGTGGTGCAAGGCCAATTAATGAAGCAGTAGTTAAATCCCTTGCTGAGTTAGCTGAAAAGCCATACCAGATCCTTTATATAACGGGTGACGTTCATTTTGAGGATGTCCAAAAAGAAGTGGAATTAGTAGGGAATCCTAACAATGTTGTGATAAAACCATTTATTCATAATATGCCCGAAGTTCTTGCGGGTATTGATTTAGTGGTTTCAAGAGCAGGTGCAACAACTCTTGCAGAAATAACCTCCCTTGGAATTCCGAGTATCCTTGTCCCAAGTCCGTATGTGACAAACAATCATCAAGAGAAAAATGCCAGATCGTTAAGTGATAATGGGGCAGCTGAATTATTATTAGAAAAAGACCTAAATAATAAAAGTCTTGTTAAGCATATTGATCGTATTCTCTTAAACAAGGAAATCTTAAAGGAAATGAAAATAAAAGCTAAAAAAATGGGTGTTCCTGATTCAGCAAGCCGACTATATTTATTAATGAAAGAGCTTGTGGAAAAAAATCAAAGGTAGCCCAAATTCATTTTTGGCATAAACTAAAGATAAAAGCATCTTGAAAAGTTAGGGTGGTAAATTTGAACGCAATTGCAACGGAATTGCAAAACTTAAATATTGGTAATGTGAAAAAGGATGAACCTCTCCTTAATCACACGACAATAAAAATTGGAGGTCCTGCAGACCTTTTTATTGAGCCAACATCCGTAGAAAATTTAAAAAAGGTTATGGATGTATTAGTGCAACACCATATTAATTGGCGGGCAATTGGCAGAGGTTCTAATCTTTTAGTCTCTGACAAAGGAATTGAAGGGGCAGTAATAAAGCTTGGGTCCGGACTAAATCATCTTGAGATTAATGAAACCGAAATAACTGTAGGCAGTGGTCATTCACTTGTCAGTCTATCCACATTAATAAGCAAAAAAGGACTTGCTGGTCTCGAGTTTGCCAGCGGTATCCCAGGGTCTGTTGGGGGAGCAGTTTATATGAACGCTGGTGCCCATGGCTCAGATATAAGCAAGATATTAACAAAAGCACATATTCTATTTGATGATGGAGCCTTGGAATGGCTGTCGAATGAAGAAATGGAGTTCTCGTACAGAACATCTATCCTCCAAAAAAAACGCCCCGGAATTGTGGTCGAGGCTGTATTTCAGCTAGCTCAAGGGGATCGAACTGCTATAGTAGCACAAATGCAAAAAAATAAGGATTATCGGAAAGAGACACAACCATGGAATTTTCCTTGTGCAGGTAGTATCTTTCGAAACCCTCTTCCCAATTATGCAGGAAAATTAATCGAGACCGCCGGATTGAAGGGCTATAGTATTGGTGGGGCTAAGATATCAGAAATGCATGGAAACTTTATAGTTAACGCCGGAAATGCTACTGCGGAGGATGTACTTGCCTTAATCCAGTATGTGAAAGAAACAATTTACAATTTATATGAGGTAAAGATGGAGACAGAGGTTGAAATAATTGGACGAAAGTAAAAAAAAGTTGCAATAATTTTCTTACAAGATAGGAATTTATAAGTTTTGACGTTGAGAATTGTCCAGCTCCAGCTCCCTAGCGGCTAGTGTCCTTCGCTCTCCGCCCTACGATAAGTCAACATCGAATCGCCTCCGGCTCTTCGTGTTTCCTTTATCTCAGTTGGAGCGCTCCAGGCCATACGCCGCTGAACAGGGCGCTTCCGCTTTTCTTAAATGTAAAACTTACTTTTCTTGTAAGAAATCTCTTACGAATGACAGATATTGTGTTATAATTACTGATAATATATTAGGTGGAAACTGGGAAGAAAAGGAGTGACGGCATGAATTTTCGTGCCGTTGTTTCTCTTTTCATGGTGCCATAAACATGGATAAAGGACAAGCATATTTATTGTGGTTAATTTAGGGCAACCGCTTTTTATTTGGAGGAATCGTGAATGGAAAAAGGTAAAATCGTTGCTCTTGAGGACCGTATTCCTAAGCTTAAGGAGCAAAGAAGGCGAAAGGCTAATAGACGGCTTGTGCTCCTGTTAATATTGTTTTTTACAATGATTGTGATTATCGCCTATTCCCAATCACCATTAAGCCATGTGAAAACAATTACGGTAAAAGGGAATGAAACGTACTCAGATGAAGAACTGGTAAAAGCGAGCGGAGTTACATATAAAACGAATATCTGGAAAGTAAGAAAAAGTGAAATTGTTTCAAATTTAAAGGATTTATCCGAAATAGAGAATGCAGTTATAAAGATTCGCTGGCCAAACACCCTTCAAATTCAAGTAAAGGAACATAAACGAGTTGCTTATCTAAAACAAGAGACAAATTATTACCCAATTACGGAAAATGGTAAAATCCTGAATGATAGAAAAACAGAAATCGTTCCAGTTAATTCTCCGATTCTTTTCGAATTCAAAGAAGGCTCAGTCCTTAAATTAATGGTAAAAGAGTTAGAAAATCTTCCTAGTGAAATTTTAAATTCCATTTCTGAAATTCATTATTCTCCGAAAAAAACAGATCAGTATCATATTTCCTTATTTATGAATGATGGTTTTGAGGTAAGTGCTACACTTAGAAGTTTTTCGGAAAAGATGGTTCATTATCCCTCCATCATTAGTCAATTAGAGCCTAACAAAAAAGGACTTATAGACTTGGAAGTAGGTTCGTATTTTAAGGCATTTGAACCGAAAGTGGAGGATAAGCAAGTTGAAAAAAATTAAGGTTAAGGGAAGACATTTTATCTTGTTCCTCGTTTTCCTGGTTTTAGGATTTATGATCGCCATTTCCTATCATCTTACCAAAATAGAAAAACAAAATGAAAAGCAGGACTTGTCAGGCAGCCAATATGAAAAGACCCTTGCATTAAGGGATCAATTAATTGCTCAAGAGGAGATTAACCGTAAACTTCAAAAAGAATTAAATCAAAAGCAAGACAAAGTGCTTAAAAATGAAAAAAATCTTGCTAAGGAGGCGCAGGTTTTCCTTAACCTTGCCGAAGATACCGAAAAATACCGGATGTTTCTTGGGAAGGTGAAAGTAAAAGGAAAAGGTGTAAAGGTTACTTTATCTGATGGGGCTTATGACCCGAAGGAAGATAATATTAACAATTATCTTGTTCATGAACAGCATGTTTTTAAAGTGGTGAATGAACTATATATCTCTGGTGCGACGGCTGTTGCTATCGATGGACAAAGGTTGACGAGTCACTCCTATATTGTTTGTAATGGTCCGGTCATTACCGTTGACGGGGTTCCACACCCTGCACCATTCATTATTAATGCTATTGGGGAGCCAGATGTTTTATTTTCTTCTTTAAACCTGTCAGGCGGAGTAAAGGATCAATTAGTCAACGATAACATTGTTTTTACACTGGAAAAAGAAAGTGAAATTGTGTTAAATCCCGTTTTAGGAAGCTAATCTGTGTCCACATGATGATTATATTAAAAGGTTAGGTGAAAAAAGTGGACAAGCCGAAAATGAATTTGAGTTTTACTTTGATTGCCACGTTGGTTGGATTCATGATTGCAATTCAATTCCAAACGGTAAAAAAACCAGTTGAACGCGACACACGGGATGTTTGGCAGCTCCGCGCAGCATTACTAAAAGAAAAAGAACTGCAGTCAAACTTATTAAGCGAAATTCGTTCGAATGAGGAAAAACTAGCAGTCTATGAATCTAAACGTAAACAAAGTAAGGAACAGACTTTAAAGGATACATTACAGGAATTGAAAGTAGAAACAGGATTAACTGAGGTATCTGGACCTGGTATAACATTACAGATCGAACCAGTTATTGAGGATGTTCAGCTGGGGGCTTCCGTTACGAAGGTCGTTTCGCCTGACCTTCTAAAAAGGCTATTGAATGAATTGAATATGTATGAAGCGAAATATGTGGCCATTGATGGTCAAAGGATCATTAATACCACGGTCATTAGGGATATCAATGGAGAAACAAAAATTGATGGGCATACAATCAAGGGTGTGCCGATTGAGATTCAAGTAGGCGTTGATGACCTGAGTACTGCTGAAAAATTATCCAATCGGATGAAGGTTTCTAATGCTAGAGATGAATTTTTTACTGAAAGTTTAAGGTTAAGTGTATCAGCACCAATTCCAAATACTATGATTCCAGCCTATGATAAACCGATACGGATTAAGTTCATGGAACCGATAAAAGAAGGGAGTGGTTCCTGATGTGGCTTCCATTTATGGGGTTAGTTATTGGAATCATTCTAGGTTTATTAACAGAAATTCGTATTCCAGAGGAATATTCCAATTATTTGTCGATTGCTGTACTAGCAGCCTTCGACACACTTTTTGGTGGAATCAGGGCATACCTGCAAAATATATATGATGAAAAGGTGTTTGTTTCTGGCTTCTTTTTTAATATTATGCTTGCTGCAAGTTTAGCTTTTCTCGGTGTTCATCTTGGTGTAGACTTGTATTTAGCAGCAGTTTTTGCGTTTGGTGTCAGATTGTTTCAAAATATCGCTGTCATAAGACGAATATTATTGACAAGATGGTCAACAAACAAAGAAAAAATAGAAAAAAGTTGATTTTTTTAAAGGGAAATATGTAATTGTGACGAATAATTTTAGTATATTACTTATGAAACTTTTATTGAACAAGTAAATTGTTGTTCGACCTAAGGAGATTAAAAGGAGGTGCCAAAGAATGAACAGCAATGAAATATATGTTAGTCTTGACATCGGTACATCCAGTGTAAAAGTAATCATTGGTGAAATGGTCAATGACTCGGGTAAGGACTCGTTAAATATAATTGGTGTTGGCAATGTGAACTCTGAAGGCTTACGAAAAGGGTCGATTGTTGACATGGACGATACCGTTCATTCAATTAAGCGTGCGATTGAGCAGGCGGAAAGAATGATTGGGATGGAAATTCGTGAAGTGGTGGTCGGAATTTCAGGGAACAACATCATGCTTCAGAATTGTCACGGTATTGTTGCTGTTTCAAGCCAAAATCGAGAAATTACGAATGAGGATGTCATTCGTGTCATTGAAGCAGCACATGTAGGTTCCATTCCACCAGAAAGAGAAAACATCGGTGTCATTCGTAAGCAATTTATTTTAGATGGTAAGGATGAAATTAATGATCCACGTGGGATGATTGGTGTTCGTTTAGAAATGGATGGAACACTGATTACAGGATCAAAATCTACAATCATTAATACATTGCGCTGTGTTGAACGTGCTGGTCTTGAAATATTAGATATTATTTTACAGCCATTGGCAGCTGGGGATTATGCCTTATCTAAGGATGAAAAGAACCTTGGTGTTGCCCTTATTGATATTGGCGGTGGATCTACTACAATAGCAGTGTTTGAAGAAGGTTTTTTAAAAGCAACAGGTGTAATACCAGTTGGTGGAGATCTTCTCACGAATGATCTTTCCAAAGTTTTACACACCTCTACCGAGGATGCAGAAAATATTAAGGTAAAATATGGACATGCTTTCTATGATAATGCCTCAGAAGATGAGTTCTTCAGCGTACCAATCATCGGAAGCGATCAACATCAACAATTTAACCAGCTATATCTTGCTGAAATTATTGAAGCAAGAATGGAAGAAATTTTTGAACTAATTGCTCATGAATTAAAGCGATTAGGGGTAAATGACTTGCCAGGTGGTTTTGTCTTAACAGGAGGATCAGCAAAAATGCAAGGTGTTCTGGAGCTTGCTCAGGATATGTTCCAAAATCCAGTTCGTATTGCCTCACCAGATTATATTGGTGTAAGAGAACCTCAATATACAACAGCGGTTGGTTTAATTAAATATGCTTACAAGAATGCTAGATTACCCGGTGGAACAAAGGGGTCGACGTCAGCGGTATCTGAGCCAATCGAAAAAAGAATGCCAAAACAGCATCAACCTAAAGCAAAAGTAGAAAAACATCCGGAAGAAAAGATGTCATCAAAAGTAAAAAAATTCCTTGGTTACTTTTTCGAATAATCGAAAAGGAAAATCGACGAATTAGGAGGATTTGTCATGTTAGAATTTGATACAAATTTAGATTCTCTTGCAACTATAAAAGTAATCGGAGTTGGCGGTGGTGGTAATAACGCGGTAAACCGCATGATTGAACATGGCGTTCAAGGTGTTGAATTTATTGCTGTTAATACGGATGCACAAGCATTAAATCTTTCTAAAGCAGAAGTGAAAATGCAGATAGGTGCTAAGTTAACTCGCGGGCTTGGGGCAGGGGCTAATCCTGAAGTAGGTAAAAAGGCTGCTGAGGAGAGTAAAGAACAAATCGAAGAAGCTTTACGTGGTGCAGATATGGTGTTTGTAACTGCTGGAATGGGTGGAGGAACAGGTACCGGAGCTGCACCAGTTATTGCTCAAATTGCACGTGATCTTGGTGCATTAACGGTAGGTGTCGTTACACGTCCCTTTACCTTTGAAGGTAAAAAGCGCTCGAACCAGGCTTCTGGTGGAATTGGGTCGATGAAAGAAGCAGTCGATACTCTTATTGTTATTCCAAACGATCGTTTACTTGAAATTGTTGATAAAAGCACACCGATGCTTGAAGCATTTCGTGAAGCAGATAATGTGCTTCGCCAAGGTGTTCAAGGTATTTCCGATTTAATCGCCACACCTGGATTAATTAACTTAGATTTTGCGGATGTAAAAACCATCATGTCGAATAAAGGCTCTGCTTTAATGGGGATAGGGATTGCTGCAGGTGAAAACCGTGCAACCGAAGCAGCCAAAAAGGCTATTAATTCACCGCTATTAGAGACATCTATTGATGGAGCACAGGGTGTATTAATGAATATTACGGGTGGATCAAACTTGAGTCTTTATGAGGTTCAAGAAGCAGCAGATATTGTCGCAACTGCAACAGACCAAGAAGTAAATATGATTTTCGGTTCTGTAATCAATGAAACGTTTAAAGATGAAATTATTGTCACTGTGATTGCAACTGGTTTTAATGAAGAGGTTGTACAGCCAAAAGTAACTCGTCCTTCCTTTGGCCAAGCGAAACCTCCTGTTGGAACTGCAAAGAGAGAGCATAAACGTGAAGAAGTACCACAGGAACCAGTTCGCAATACAAATGCATCCCAAGAAGAGGCATTAGATATTCCTACCTTCCTTCGTAATCGCAATCGTAGAAGATAACTCTAGGAAGCTGGACTATTATCGAAGTTCAATGTAATAAATTCTAATAATCTATAAAAAAGGCGTAGTTCTAAATGGAACTGCGCCTTTTTTATTATGTATGTAGTAATAAGTATGACAAAATCTGTTGCATATAGTGAAAATTTCTGTTTTTTTGATTCCATAAAGTGACACACTTCCGCTAGTAAAATACGTTATACTTTTTCGTAAACAGAAGAATAGAATTACTGAATACCTTTCCAGGTAGCAAGTAAAAGGAGGAAGCTCCCTTGTCTGTTTATTTAGATGTAATCTGGGCTCTTAATTTGTTATTTGATAGCCTTCTTCTTTACTTAACAGCTATTTTTTTAAAGAGAAGAATACGTTTATGGAGAATACTCGCTGGGGGGTTTATTGGCTCATTGATTATTCTATTATCCTTTACGTCATTAAATGTCTATTCAAGCCATCCAATTTCAAAACTTATGTGTTCCATCCTGATGGTTTTAATAGCATTTGGCTACAAGCGGTTAAGATTTTTCTTAAAAGCATTAATGACACTTTATGTTGCAACCTTCTTAATTGGAGGAGCATTAATGGGAACACACTATTTCATTCAATCGGATTTAGTTTTGTCTACAAAGGTTCTCATGTCAAGTGTAAAAGGCTTTGGTGATCCAATAAGTTGGCTTTTTGTCCTAATTGGCTTTCCTGCTGCCTGGCATTTTGCAAGAAAAAATGTCGAAAGCATGGAGATGACGAAGATCCAATTTGATCAAATCGTCAACGTAAAGGTCAATATTGAAGGTGAAAGTATCGAGGTTAAGGGATTAGTGGATAGCGGAAATCAACTGTATGATCCATTGTCGAAGCTCCCTGTCATGATTGTCTCTATTAAAAACCAATTAGAGGTCCTCCCAAAATCAATTAAACAGCTAGCTTTGGTCGAGCCTGAACCACTCATAATGGGGGTGCAAGAAATCCCCGATGAATGGCAGCACAGGATAAGAATCATTCCCTGTCGGGTAGTTGGACAAGAGCATCAGCTAATTGTCGGGGTGAAAACTGATTTCATAAATATTGATCATAATGGTACTCAATATTTATTTGAAAAGGGTCTTGTTTCCTTTACGACACAGCAACTATCTGCGGATGATGCCTTTCAATGTATTGTTCATCCAAAGATGCTGACGGGACCAAAACTTGAAGGAGGCTCTGTGAAGGTAAGTTAATATACTATACTCAGAAAAATTATAATTTAGAAGGAGGAACATACATGAAAAAATGGAGACTTCACTTAGCCTACTACTGGTATAAACTGTTAATTAAACTAGGACTAAAAACGGATGAAGTTTTTTATATTGGCGGAAGCGAAGCATTACCGCCTCCTTTGAATAAAGATGAAGAAGAGCTGTTATTGAAAAAGCTTCCTAGCGGTGATAAAGCAGCCAGATCAATCTTAATTGAGCGTAACCTTCGACTTGTTGTCTACATTGCCAGAAAATTTGAAAATACAGGAATAAATATTGAAGATTTAATTAGTATTGGGACAATTGGCTTGATTAAGGCGGTAAATACGTTTAATCCTGAAAAGAAAATAAAATTAGCTACATATGCATCAAGATGTATTGAAAATGAAATTCTGATGTACTTACGACGAAATAATAAAATAAGGTCAGAGGTATCCTTTGATGAACCATTAAACATTGATTGGGATGGAAATGAGCTATTATTATCCGATGTATTAGGAACGGATGATGATATTATTACAAAGGACCTAGAGGCAAGTGTGGACAGAAAGCTGCTATCAAAGGCCTTACACCAACTTACAGATCGGGAAAAGCAAATTATGGAGCTTAGATTTGGATTAATAAATGGGGAAGAAAAAACGCAAAAGGATGTCGCAGACATGCTTGGTATATCTCAATCCTATATCTCAAGATTAGAAAAGAGAATTATAAAAAGATTACGAAAAGAATTCAATAAAATGGTTTAGATAAGAAAAGCGGAAGCGCCCGTTTAGCGGCGTATGGACTCCTCGGAAAAGCTAACGCTTTTCCTTCGTGCGATGCCTATGCTGCCGAAGCCTTCCTTGTGGAGCGCTTTGACTGAGATAAGGTGAAACTTCAATCAGCGAACGTTCTTCTCGCTGATTGTTAGTTGAACCGATCGGGTTCTTACGGGCAGTTGAGAATCTACTGCCCGTTAAACGCGATAAAGGAAACACGGAGAGCGTTAGCTATTCCGTGCTTGACTTATCGTAGGGAAAAGAGCGAAGTACACTAGCCGCTGGGCGCTGGAGCTGGACAATTCTCAAAGTAGAAAATTTTATACTTTCTTATCTTTTAAAGAAAAATCTCCGATTGGCGAGCCACTAAGGCAGCTCATGAGGCGTAGTTGAACTTATGACCGATAGGTAAGTTAAACTTTCCTATCGGTCATGAAAAAAGAAAATTTTTTCCAACCCGAAAACCCCAATTGATTCGTTATATAATTGCATTTTTCGACATTATGCACCTGTCTAGAGTCGAGGACAGGTGCATATTTTTCCTTCTCGAGGAGATACTGTTTTTTGTACAGCAACTCCTATGAGGAGGGAAAAGGATTGACTCGAAATAAAGTTGAAATTTGCGGTGTAGACACATCAAAACTTCCTGTTTTAAAGAACGAAGAAATGAGAATACTCTTCAAGCAAATGCAAGAGGGCGATATAACTGCTCGTGAAAAGCTCGTCAACGGTAATTTACGCCTTGTCTTAAGTGTCATTCAGCGGTTTAATAACCGTGGCGAATTTGTTGATGACCTATTTCAGGTTGGCTGTATCGGACTTATGAAATCAATTGATAACTTTGATTTAGGTCAAAATGTTAAGTTCTCCACCTATGCCGTACCAATGATTATAGGAGAAATACGAAGGTACTTACGTGATAATAATCCGATTCGCGTTTCTCGATCCTTACGTGATATTGCCTATAAGGCCCTTCAAGTTAGGGAACGATTGATGAGTGAAACCTCACGTGAACCGACTGCTGAAGAAATTGCCAAGGTATTAGAAGTACCACATGAAGAAATTGTCTTCGCCCTTGATGCAATCCAAGATCCAGTGTCCCTGTTTGAGCCAATCTATAATGATGGCGGCGACCCGATTTTTGTAATGGATCAATTAAGTGATGAAAAAAATAAGGATATTCATTGGATTGAAGAAATTGCCCTAAAGGAAGGAATGCGAAGGCTAAACGATCGAGAAAAATTAATTTTACGAAAGCGGTTCTTTCAAGGAAAAACACAAATGGAAGTGGCTGATGAAATTGGCATTTCTCAAGCCCAAGTTTCACGTCTTGAAAAAGCGGCCATTAGACAAATGAATAAAAATATTCAAAGCTAAAGCTGTCCAACCGGACAGCTTTATTTTTTATAGATAAAATGTCATCTTCCATCATATGTTGATAATAGTAATGTAAATGGGAGTGGTGCATAGTGGTTAAGATTTCGGAATTCCAGATTAAAGATGTCGTCAATGTATCAGACGGAAAACGGCTTGGGAATATTGGCGATATTGAAATTAACTTATCAACTGGTAAAATTGAAGCGATCGTCATCTCTGGCAATGGCAGGGTACTCGGTTTTTTTGGAAAAGATGAAGAAATTGTTATACCTTGGAAAAATATTTTAAAAATTGGTCATGATGTTATATTGGTAAGGTATAGAGGGAATAGCGAACAGATAAGTGAACAAACTGAGGTTTGACAAAAGGTAATTCCGGTGACCAAATATTCTTTTCATGATAAACTATAGAAAAACATAAGAGGTATTAAAATGGAACCCTTTGTTTTAAAAAATGAATCTTATTTTACAATTGAAAACTGGAGCAAGCACTTTCCTGAATTAATTGTTGGTTTTACCACAAAAAATGGCGGCGGGAGCAATGGCGTCTATGAAACCCTTAACCTTGGCTTTCACGTTGGTGATGACTTAGCAGATGTCTGTGCGAACAGAGAAAAAGTTGCAAAGTTGCTCAATTTCCCGTTAAACAATTGGGTGGGGGCAGAACAAATCCATGACATTGTCCTGAAAAAGATTACACAAACAGATCGTGGAAATGGGTCTAATTCCTATGAACATTCCTTTAAAGGCACAGATGGTTTTTATACGAATGAAGAGGGAGTCCTATTAACACTTTGCTATGCTGATTGTGTCCCTCTTTTTTTTATTGCACCTGAAACCAAGATGATTGGTACAGCCCACGCTGGCTGGAAGGGAACGGTCGGGCAAATAGGCAAACAAATGATTTCTGCTTGGGGCAGGGAAGGAATTAAACCTGAACAGATTTTTGTTGCAATTGGACCGTCTATTTGTGAAAAATGTTATATTGTAGATGAACATGTAATAAACTTAGTCGAAAAATTACTAGAAGATGTGAGTGTATTGCCATATAATTTAATTAGTGATGGGCAATATTCGTTAAATTTACAAGAATTAAATAGGCAAATTCTTCTTGCAGCGGGTATTCCAGATGAAAATATCCTTCAAACAGGCTTTTGCACTAGCTGCAATCACCAAGAATTTTATTCACACCGCCGTGACCAAGGTAAAACTGGAAGAATGTTAAGCTTTATTGGCTGGAAGGAGACCGCGAAACGTTAATGAGAGTAGCAGAAAAACTTGAAAAAATTAATCAACAAATAAATAAGGCATGCCTTAAAGTAGAGCGAGATCCTGCTGAGGTGAGATTGATAGCCGTTACAAAATATGTTAGTACAGAAAGAGCACGGGAAGCCCTTGAGGCCGGGCTCAGCGATCTAGGTGAAAACCGGGACGACGCACTTCTAGAAAAGTGGGAAGTGTTAAAGGACAAGCCTAATTGGCATTATATTGGTACACTTCAAACTCGTAAGGTGAAAAATATAATTAATATAGTTGAATATATTCACTCCTTGGACCGCCTATCACTTGCAGAGGAAATCAATAAGCGGGCGACTCACAAGATAAAATGTCTTGTTCAGGTGAATGTTTCTGGTGAAGAATCAAAGCATGGCTTATCACCAGAAGAAGCAATAGTTTTTATTGAATCCCTTAGGCCTCTTGAAAATATTAGCGTCGAAGGTTTAATGACAATGGCACCATTCACGAATGATGAACAAATTCTTCGTGCCTGTTTTCAAAAATTAAGAAAACTTCGCAACCAAGTCCAAGCCTTAAATGTAGATTTTGCTCCGTGCACTGAGCTTTCAATGGGAATGTCAAACGATTTTACCATTGCAATTGAGGAAGGGGCAACAATGGTTAGAATAGGCACAGCACTTGTCGGCGAAGATGGTTAGGAGAGAAAATTATGACGATTAAATCAAAACTAAAAACATTTTTCTTTTTAGATGATGAATATGATGATAATAATGATGATGATTATGCTGCGGCAGTTGAACCAGTAAAACAAAAAACGAAGCCAGTGAAAAGTCAAAATGTAGTTAGTCTGCAGAGCGTCCAAAAGACATCAAGTTCAAGTTCTTTGAATCCGTCTAAATCGTCAAAGGTAATATTAGTGGAGCCGAGTTCCTACTCAGAATCAACGGAAATTGCTGATCATTTAAAAAATCGCCGTGCCGTTGTTGTTAACTTACAGCGAATTGATCATGAACAAGGCAGACAAATTGTCGACTTTTTAAGCGGGATTGTTTACGCACTAGGAGGAGACATACAAAAAATTGGTCTATGTATTTTTTTATGTACGCCTGATAATGTCGAAGTTTCTGGGAATATTTCAGATCTTATTCCTGACCACGAAAATCAAAATACAAGGTGGTAATGTAAATGGCTTTTGTTTTTAATTTATTGCAGCAGGTTATCCAAATCTATTCATGGGCATTAATCATTTATATATTAATGTCATGGTTTCCTAATGCAAGAGGATCTGCAATAGGTCAATTTTTGGCAAGAATTTGTGAACCATACTTAGAGCCATTTAGAAAAATTATTCCACCAATTGGGATGATGGATATTTCCCCAATTGTTGCATTCCTTGTTTTAAACTTTGCCAGTAAAGGTTTACGCAGTGTTTATCTTTGGCTTTTGTGAGAAATTAACATTTAGGTTGTGTTTTCGTCTATGAACATTTATCAGCATTTTCGGCCAGAAGAACGAGATTTTATTGACCAGGTCATACACTGGAAAGACCAAGTAACGGCCCAATATTCAGCTAAATTAACTGATTTTCTTGATCCACGAGAACAACATATTTTAAAAATGGTAATAGGCGAAAATGGTGAGGTGAACTACAAATTTTTTGGAGGAAGTCTTGGTGTAGAACGGCAAAGGACATTTATATTCCCTGATTATTTGACTGCTAATGAAGATGACTTTCAAATTAGTTTGTTTGAAATCGTTTATCCACAAAAGTTCGTTACAATTGAACACCGAAACGTTCTGGGGACACTAATGTCACTAGGACTTAAGCGTGGTAAATTTGGTGACATCTTAATTCATGATAATCAGATTCAATTCTTCGCCGCCAAGGAAATTAGTGACTATATTAAAAGCAATGTCGAATCAATCGGCAGGGCAGGGGTAAAATTAATTGAAACCAGTATTGAAAATGCAATATCTTCAAATGAGTTATGGGTTGAAGATGACCTAACAATATCTTCCTTACGACTTGATACGGTTATATCGGGGATTTATCGCTTATCCAGACAAAAGTCCCTTACACTAATTCAGCATGGCCTTGTAAAGGTTAATTGGACATTAATTGAAAACCCTGCCTTTACTTGTGAATTAGGGGACATGGTTTCAGTTAGGGGCCATGGAAGAGCAAAAATTATTAATATCGATGGAAAAACAAAAAAAGACAAGTGGCGAATAACTGTCGGAAAACAAAAATAATTGCTTTTTAAGCAGGATTTTCGAAAATCTTGTCGAATATTTGCTTATACATATGGAAGTACAGATTGTATGGAGGTGGCATGAATGCCGTTAACGCCGTTAGATATTCATAATAAAGAGTTTAATAAGGGATTTCGCGGGTATGATGAAGATGAAGTGAATGAATTTCTTGATCAAGTCATTAAGGACTATGAACTAGTTCTCAGAGAAAAGAAGGAAATGGAAGAGCGTTTGAATGATATGAATGAACGCCTAGGTCATTTTGTGAATATCGAAGAAACTCTTAACAAATCAATCATCATTGCTCAAGAAGCGGGCGAAGATGTAAAACGTAATGCCCAAAAGGAAGCAAAGCTAATTATTAAAGAGGCTGAGAAAAATGCAGACCGAATTGTGAATGAATCACTTTCAAAAGCAAGGAAAATTGCCCTTGAAATTGAGGATTTGAAGAAACAGTCAAAAGTTTTCCGCACTCGTTTTAAAATGTTGATTGAAGCACAACTAGATATGCTAAACACGGATGATTGGGATCATTTATTAGAGTATGAAGTCGATGCAACAGAATTAAAAATTCATCAAGAAGAAGACTCATTAGCTTGACGAAGTGCGTTTTATTAGCATATAATTTTTAAATAGTTGTATAGATGGAATTGACGATGAAAGGGACAGTACAATTTTTCTAATTGCTTTTATAAGCGAGCCGGGGGTGGTGAAAGCCCGGTAAAGCTGAAAAGTTGGAATATCGCCCCCGAGTTCCGGACCGAATCCCTAAAGGGGTAGTAGGCTCAGGCGTGTGATTCACGTTACGAATGGTAAAAGAGGATAGTACTTTTCGGTATTATCTATCAGGGTGGTACCGCGGGAATAAAACCTTCTCGTCCCTATTTTGGGATGAGAGGGTTTTTTTATTTGTCTATTGGCTAATCTGTTAGATGACTAGGATACAGGAGGAAGAAGAAATGGAATTTAAAGAAACGTTATTAATGCCAAAAACGGAATTTCCAATGCGTGGCAACCTTCCCCAAAGAGAACCTGAAATTCAGGCAAAATGGGAAGAAATGAATATTTATCAAAAAGTACAAGAACGAACAAAAGGACGTCCAATGTTTGTGCTGCATGATGGTCCTCCATATGCTAATGGAGACATCCATATGGGTCATGCCCTCAATAAAATTTTAAAAGATATGATTGTTCGTTATAAATCAATGAGCGGTTTTCACGCACCATATGTCCCAGGCTGGGATACTCATGGTTTACCGATTGAACAGGCATTAACAAATAAAGGTGTTAAACGAAAAGAAATGACTGTTGCAGAATTCCGTGAACTGTGTACAAAATATGCACTTGAACAGATTGATAATCAGCGTTCACAATTTAAACGTCTTGGTGTTCGAGCCGACTGGGATAATCCCTATATTACGCTTAAGCCTGCGTACGAAGCCCAACAAATTAAAGTATTCGGCGAGATGGCGAAAAAAGGTTATATTTATAAAGGCAAGAAGCCAGTTTATTGGTCACCATCAAGTGAGTCAGCACTTGCTGAAGCTGAGATTGAATATCAAGATAAACGTTCAGCGTCTATCTATGTTGCCTTTAAAGTGAAAGATGGCAAGAGTGTCCTTGATACTGATACGCAAATTGTTATCTGGACAACGACACCATGGACGATCCCAGCAAACCTTGGTATTTCTGTGCACCCTGACTTAACCTACGTGGTTGTGTCAGTAAACGGGAACAAGTACCTTGTCGCTGAAGCTCTTTTAGAAGCAGTAACAAAAGAGATTGGCTGGGAAAACCCTTCTGTTGTTCAAAAAGTAAAAGGTGCGGACTTAGAATATATCGTTGCTGCTCATCCATTATATAATCGTGATTCCTTAGTCATGTTAGGTGAACATGTTACCACAGATGCTGGTACTGGCTGTGTTCATACCGCTCCAGGACATGGGGAAGATGACTTTTATGTTGGTCAAAAATACGGCTTGGATGTGCTCTGCCCTGTGGATGATAAAGGGGTCATGACAAGTGAAGCACCAGGCTTCGAAGGATTATTTTATGATAAAGCCAATAAGCCAATCGCACAGGCGTTAGAAGATGCAGGTGCCTTGCTAAAACTTTCGTTTATTACTCACTCCTATCCACATGATTGGAGAACGAAGAAGCCAGTTATTTTCCGTGCAACGGCCCAGTGGTTCGCGTCCATAAAAGATTTCCGTAATGAATTATTAGAGGCAGTGAAGGAAACAAAATGGGTTCCTGCTTGGGGAGAAACAAGACTATTTAATATGGTCCGTGACCGTGGCGATTGGTGTATTTCCCGTCAGCGTGTTTGGGGCGTGCCAATTCCAGTGTTCTATGCTGAAAACGGTGAAGTAATTATTACAGATGAAACCATCAATCATGTTTCTAACCTTTTCCGTGAATATGGATCCAATGTGTGGTTTGAACGAGATGTTAAAGAATTACTTCCAGAAGGATTTACACATCCTGGCAGTCCAAATGGTATTTTTACAAAGGAAACGGATATCATGGATGTTTGGTTTGATTCTGGATCTTCACACCAAGCTGTCCTTCATGAGCGAGAAGATTTAGTCCGTCCTGCTGACCTTTATCTTGAGGGTTCAGATCAATATCGCGGCTGGTTTAATTCTTCCTTGTCCACTGCAGTAGCTGTAACTGGGAAAGCACCATATAAAGGCGTATTAAGCCACGGTTTTGCCCTTGATGGTGAAGGCAGAAAGATGAGTAAATCATTAGGAAATACAGTTTTACCGGCAAAAGTAATGAATCAATTAGGTGCTGATATATTACGCCTTTGGGTGGCTTCCGTTGATTATCAAGCCGATGTTCGTGTCTCTGACCCCATCTTGAAACAAGTTGCAGAGGTTTATCGTAAAATTCGTAATACTTTCCGATTCTTGCTTGGAAATTTAGCGGACTTTGATCCAACTGTAAATAAGGTTGCTTTCGAAAATTTGCGTGAAGTGGATCAATTTATGCTTGTTAAATTAAATAAATTAATCAAATATGTACGTAATGCCTATGAGAACTATGAATTTGCTGGCATTTATCATGCTGTCAACAATTTCTGTACTCTTGATTTAAGTGCATTTTATCTTGATTTTGCAAAAGACGTTCTCTATATTGAGGCAGCAGACAATCATGAGCGTCGTGCGATTCAGACGGTTTTATATGAATCCTTACTCGCTTTAACAAAATTGGTTTCACCAATTCTTTCCCATACTGCTGATGAAGTTTGGAAGTTTATTCCGGCTGTTCAAGAGGAAAGTGTACAGTTAACCGATCTTCCAGAATACCAAGAACTAGTTGGTGCGAAAGAATTAGAAGAAAAGTGGACTGCATTCATGACCCTCCGTGATGATGTCTTAAAAGCACTGGAAGAAGCCCGAAATCAAAAGGTAATTGGTAAATCATTAACAGCTAAAGTTACTTTATATGTAAATGAAAAATCAAAAGCGCTTTTGGACTCAATTAATGAGAATATGAACCAGTTGTTGATTGTCTCAGGCTTTGAAGTGGCTGGAACCTATGATCAAGCTCCTGAAAATGCTATTAAATTAGAGATGGCAGCGATTGTGGTGACAAAAGCGGAAGGGGAAACATGTGAACGCTGTTGGACTGTTACAACAGATGTTGGTCATGATCCAGAACATAAAACCCTTTGCTCGCGTTGTGCTGAAGTGGTAAAAGAAAACTATTCACACTTGGCATAAAAAAATGGCTCTGTGCAAATTGCACAGGGCTTTTTCTTTATAAAAATTACCTTTTTCGTTAATTGTTGTAGCGGTTGTCAATTGTTTTGCCGTGTCAGGATAGTGTTGACGGAGATAATAAAACAAATGACAAAAAACGGAGGTAACAAGTATGACTGCCATGCAGGATAAGCTGTTTTTAGAACTCCGTCAAACAAAAGTAGATATTGAAAACTCCTTGAAAAACAAACAAAAGCAAGACTGGTTTACGATGATATTACAAGAAGAACTTGCGGACATTAATGCTGCAATAAAAAAGGTTGAGAATGGAATTTTCGGCCAATGTGAAATTTCTGGGGAATTTTTGCCAGAAGAATTATTGGAAATGATACCAACACTGAAATCAGTAAAGGATTATGAAAATTTGGAACTTTATTGCAAAAAGCCGATATCAACTTCTTTTTATGATGTAACATTGTCGTTCTGCGATTAAGTGTGCTAAAATGCTAAGAGTAAGTCAGGCTAATGTGGAGGTATTCTTAGTGTTTTATTACTTAATCGCTATTTTTGTTATTTTATTAGACCAGTTCACCAAATGGTTAATTGTAACCAACATGGAATTAGGAGACAGTATACCCATTATTGATAATGTTTTGTATATAACTTCTCACCGTAATCGTGGAGCGGCCTGGGGAATCTTACAAGGACAAATGTGGCTCTTTTATGCTATTACCATAGTTGTGATAGTTGCCATTATGTATTATCTTTACAAAGCCGCAAAGGGTAAATGGTTACTAGGAGTATCATTAGCTTTCATGCTTGGTGGTGCTATTGGGAATTTTATTGATCGTGTCCTTCGACAAGAAGTAGTTGACTTTATTCATACGTATATTTTTAGTTATAATTTTCCGGTCTTTAATATAGCTGATTCTGCTTTAGTAATTGGAGTTATTATGTTAATGATTCAAATGCTTTTAGATGAGAGAGAAACAAAGGAGAAATCTTATGGAGAAAATGGAACACACCATTCTTGAAGAACAAAAAGGTGATCGCATCGATAAGGCCATCGCTAGTTTAGATGAAGAATGGTCACGAACACAGGTACAGCAATGGATTAAAGATGGGAATGTTTTGGTAAACGGACAGACTGTAAAATCTAATTATAAATGCAGCGTGAATGATGAGATTGAAATTACTATTCCAGACCCAGAGGATTTGAATGTAGTACCTGAAGAACTTAATTTAGAATTTTATTATGAGGATAAAGATGTCTTAGTGGTAAATAAACCAAGAGGGATGGTTGTTCATCCTGCTCCTGGCCATTTAACGGGAACATTGGTAAATGGATTAATGGCACACTGCAAGGACTTATCTGGAATTAATGGGGTGTTAAGGCCAGGTATTGTTCACCGGATTGATAAAGACACCTCCGGTTTGCTAATGGTTGCTAAAAACGACCTGGCTCACGAAAGTCTTGTTAATCAATTGGTTAAAAAAACAGTTACCCGAAAATATAAAGCCATTGTTCACGGTGTCATTCCTCATGACTTTGGTACGATTGATGCCCCGCTGGGCAGGGATACAAAAGATCGTCAAAGCATGGCTGTAGTTGATAATGGAAAACATGCAGTTACCCATTTTCAGGTTATAGATCGCTTTAAGGACTTTACCTACGTTGAATGTCAATTGGAGACAGGTAGAACTCACCAAATTCGCGTACACATGAAATATATTGGCTATCCACTTGCAGGGGATCCTAAGTATGGTCCGAAAAAGACCTTAGATATTGACGGACAAGCCTTGCATGCGGGGATTCTTGGATTTGTCCATCCAAGAACAAACGAATATTTAGAATTTGAAGCACCATTACCCGAGGACTTTGAACGCTTGCTCGACTACCTGCGAAATAATCGTTGACGTACACACAAATTTAATGTAAGATGACTATAGTTTAATAAGCCCTTTAATTCGGTCCCGTGAGGCTGAGAAGGAAACGGTTAAGTGAATAGGCTGCAATGCCTATAACTAAAAATTAACTCGTCTACCTCTCACCAAAATCGGTGAGAGGTTTTTTATTTTTAATAAGAAGGTGTCATATGAGCCAAAAAGCAGTTGTCCTTGATGAACAATCAATTGGCAGGGCGTTGACAAGGATTGCCCACCAAATTATTGAGAAGAACAAAGGAATCGATGAAAGCATACTTGTCGGCATTCGAACAAGAGGCATCTACCTTGCAGAACGACTTGCAGCTAAAATTGAAGAAATTGAGGGAAAGTCCATTCCAGTAGGTGAAATTGACATTACCCTTTATCGCGATGATTTATCCAAGAAAACGGATAATCAAGAACCACTTGTGAAAGGTTCGGATATCCCAGTTGAGATTAGCGATAAAATAGTCATCTTGGTAGACGATGTTCTATACACAGGAAGAACGGTGAGGGCAGGTCTAGATGCACTTATGGATATTGGACGGCCAGCAGCTATTCAGCTTGCAGTCTTGGTGGACCGGGGCCATCGTGAACTACCAATTAGAGCTGATTATGTAGGGAAGAATGTTCCGACGTCAAGTGATGAAAAGATTGTCGTTGAGTTGGCAGAAGTAGATCAGGTGGATCAAGTAAGTATTTTTGATAAATAAATAGCAGCCCTTTTAAAAGGCAGTCCTGTGAGGCTGACAAAGGGGAAAGGCCGTGGAGATATTCTATATGCGGCATTTCTAAACCCTCTTTGTACCTATTGGACAAAAAGGGTTTTTTTTGCTAAATAGCAGATAATACAGAAAAAACAATAAAAAAATTAGGAGAAATCAAAATGAATAATAACAAACCAATTTTAGACGTAAAAGATATTCCTAAACCAGCCCAATGGCTGACATTAAGCTTACAGCATTTATTCTCCATGTTTGGTGCTACCATCCTTGTGCCATATCTTGTTGGATTAAGCCCCGCGATTGCGTTGATCTCAAGTGGACTTGGGACGTTGGCATTTATTCTTATTACACAGGGGAAGGTACCTGCCTATCTTGGATCGTCCTTTGCGTTTATCGGGCCAATTATCGCTGCAAAAGCTGCAGGCGGACCTGGAGCAGCGATGGTAGGAACGTTTCTAGCTGGCCTCGTTTACGGAATGGTAGCCCTTATAATAAGTAAGGCGGGTCACCGTTGGATTATGAATTTACTTCCCCCAATCGTTGTCGGCCCGGTTATTATCGTAATTGGTTTAGCTCTTTCAGGAACTGCGGTAGGAATGGCAATGAATAACCCAGCTGGAAAGTACAGTATGCTTCATTTCTCAGCGGCACTTATAACTTTGGCAGCTACAATCATTTTCTCCATATATGCAAAAAAAATGTTAAGTATAATTCCAATCTTGGCCGGAATTATTGTTGGTTATATCTATGCATTTTTTATAGGAATTGTTGATTTCAGTCCAGTCTTAAAAGCAAATTGGTTTGAAATGCCAGAATTCGTGATTCCGTTTGTAAGTTATAAGGTGAAATTTACATGGGATTTAGTTGCACTCATGGTACCAGTTGCTGTTGTAACTTTATCAGAACATATCGGACATCAGCTTGTCCTAAGTAAAGTGGTTGGACGTGACTACATTAAAGAACCGGGACTGCATCGTTCCATTCTTGGTGACGGAACAGCAACGATGATCTCAGCCCTAATTGGTGGACCACCTAAAACAACTTATGGTGAAAACATTGGTGTCCTAGCCATTACACGAGTGTACAGTGTTTATGTTATTGCTGGAGCAGCGGTGCTCGCGATTATCTTCGGATTTATCGGAAAAATAACGGCCTTAATTCAGACAATCCCAACACCTGTTATGGGCGGCGTATCCATCCTTCTCTTTGGAATTATTGCTTCATCAGGGTTAAGAATGTTAGTTGACAGCAAAATCGATTTCGGTAATAATCGCAACCTTGTAATCTCGTCTGTCATCTTGGTTGTTGGAATCGGTGGTGCTATCGTAAAATTGCCTTTTAATATTGAAATCCAAGGAATGGCCTTAGCAGCTATCATTGGTGTACTGTTAAACCTAATCCTGCCTGGTAAACAATCTGCAGATGAAAACATGTTTGAAAAAGAAACGACTGCAGATCATAAAACCGCATAATCACAAGTTTAACCTTTTAAAGGAAGTCCAGAGAGACTTATAAGGGTGTAATACTTGAAACTTGGGTAAGTGAAATTACTTTTCACACCTTTGTTAAGTATGCTAAATGCACCCTGGTCTAAAAGATCAGGGTGTTTTTTATACAAATGGAGAGGCAGGTAAGAGGATGATAAATCACTTATTAACCACTAATGAATTAAAGGTAGAGGAGATTAATCAAATCTTAACAGATGCGGAAAGCTTTAAAAACGGCATGAAGTGGCACCCTGATAGACTAATGTTTACAGCAAACCTATTTTTTGAACCAAGCACAAGAACAAAGAGCAGTTTTGAAGTAGCGGAGAGAAGGTTAGGTTTAGAGGTAATCCCATTTGAAGTGCTGACATCGAGTGTCCAAAAAGGTGAAACACTTTACGATACGGTGAAAACATTAGAGTCAATAGGTGTAAATGCAATCGTTATCCGTCATGAGCAGGATCGCTACTTCGATGAATTAGTAGGAAAGGTGAACATCCCCATTATTAACGGGGGTGATGGATGCGGACATCATCCTACACAATCACTGCTAGACTTAATGACCATTCACCAAGAATTTGGCACATTTAAGAAGTTAAAAGTTGCTATTATAGGCGATATACGTCACAGCAGGGTAGCACGTTCCAATGCCGATGTCTTGGAGAGACTAGGCGCTGAAGTTGTTTTTTCTGGTCCGGAAGAATGGTTTGATACTCGCAGTGTAGATATTTCAAGGTACAGTCCCATTGATCAGGCAATCCAGGAAGCTGATGTTGTCATGCTGCTCCGTGTACAACATGAACGGCATCAACATAAAAGCAGCTTTACGGCCAATGAATACCATAAACAATTTGGGCTCACATTAGAAAGAGAAAAAATGATGAAGCCGGGGAGCATTATTATGCATCCTGCTCCAGTAAATAGAAATGTAGAAATAGCCGATAGTCTTGTAGAGTGTAAACGATCAAGAATTTTTAAGCAAATGGAAAACGGGGTTTACGTCAGAATGGCAGCTATTAAGAGGTCTATCGAAAGTCTTGAAGGAGGAAAAAAATATGAAACTACTTATCCAGAACGCATGTTACATAGAATTTGATGGAGAAACTAAACAAGCTGATATTTTAATAGAAGATGGCATTATCACCAAAATAGAAGAAAAGATTGATATGCCTGCAGATCGAAAGGTTGATGCAGCAGGCATGGTGGTCTCACCTGGATTTATCGACTTACATGTCCATCTGCGTGAGCCTGGCGGCGAAAAAAAAGAAACCATCGCAACCGGTACACTCGCCGCAGCAAAAGGTGGATTTACCACCATTGCCACCATGCCAAATACTCGTCCGGTGCCTGACACCAAAAACCATATGGACGACTTGCAAAAGCGGATTCAAGCATCTGCTATGGTAAGGGTCTTGCCATATGCATCTATCACGACAAGACAGCTTGGAGAGGAATTAACCGATTTTAATGAACTAAAAAAAGCGGGAGCCTTTGCGTTCACCGACGATGGGGTTGGGATTCAATCTGCAAGTATGATGCTTAAAGCAATGCGTAATGCGGCAGAAGTTAACATGGCAATCGTTGCCCATTGTGAGGAAAACACCCTTATAAATAAGGGATGCGTTCATGAAGGGACATTTTCAAAGCAAAATGGGTTGAATGGTATTCCATCCGTTTGTGAATCTGTGCAAATCGCTCGAGATGTCCTTCTTGCAGAAGCAACAAGCTGCCATTACCATGTTTGCCATATTAGCACAAAGGAATCGGTCCGAGTGGTGAGGGATGCCAAGCGAGCTGGCATTAGTGTCACTGCAGAAGTAACACCGCATCATTTATTATTATCACAAGACGATATTCCAGGACTTGATGCTAATTTCAAGATGAATCCGCCGCTTCGGGGTCAGGATGACCGAGCTGCCTTAATTGAAGGTCTGCTTGATGGTACGATTGATTTTATTGCAACCGACCATGCACCACATACGGCAGAAGAAAAAAGTGAGGGAATGGTACTTGCGCCATTTGGAATTGTTGGACTTGAAACAGCTTTTCCGCTCCTTTACACCCACTTTGTTTTAAAAAATACAATTTCATTTGAGCAATTAATTCAATTTTTAACGGTAAAACCTGCAGAAGCGTTTGGGCTTCCATTTGGAAAAATAGAAGTTGGTGCACCAGGAGATTTAGTACTTTTAAACTTAGACGAAGAACGTGAAATTAACCCTGAAGAATTTTTATCCAAGGGCAAAAATACCCCATTTGGCGGCTGGAAATGTAAGGGCTGGCCAGAGATGACAATTGTCAGTGGAAAAATAGCTTGGGAAAGAGGAAGTGTACTCGCATGAAAAAACAGCTTATATTAGAGGACGGTACAATCTTTATTGGTAAAGGGTTTGGCGGTGATACCGAAACCATTGGCGAGGTGGTATTTAACACTGGAATGACCGGTTATCAAGAAATTCTATCTGACCCATCCTATTGCGGACAAATTGTTACACTTACCTACCCACTTATTGGTAACTACGGGATTAATCGGGACGATTTCGAATCAATAAATCCGGCAGTTAAGGGTCTCATTGTGAAGGAAGCTGCTGACCTCCCATCCAATTGGCGTAGTGAATATACCTTAGATGAATACTTAGAATTGAAAAGAATACCGGGGATTGCTGGAATCGATACACGTAAATTGACAAGAATTATCCGCCAGCACGGGACACTAAAAGGCGCAATCTGCGGGATTGAAAAAAATCCGAGCGAGATAGTGGAGCAGCTGCAAAGAACAACGCTCCCAATCAATCAAGTAAAGCAAGTCTCCACTAAAAACGCCTATCCAGGCCCAGGGCGAGGGAAAAGAGTAGTTCTCGTTGATTTTGGAATGAAGCACGGGATATTACGAGAATTAAATCAACGTGACTGTGATGTTATTGTGGTTCCCTATCATGCAACAGCAGATGAAATTCTCCAATTAAGTCCAGATGGAATCATGCTTTCAAATGGACCAGGAAATCCCAAGGACGTACCAGAAGCAATTGATATGGTAAAGGGGATTTTAGGGAGAGTTCCACTATTTGGAATATGCCTTGGTCATCAGCTGTTTGCTCTTGCATGCGGGGCCAATACCGAAAAAATGAAATTTGGTCATCGTGGTTCCAACCACCCTGTCAAAGACCTAGCGACAGGAAAAATTGCCATTACCTCACAAAATCATGGATATACAGTTGAAACGGATTCTATTAAAGAAACAAAATTGTCAATCACTCACATTGCTATAAATGATGGTACGATTGAGGGTCTAAAACATCAAGATTATCAGGCATTTACTGTTCAGTATCATCCAGAAGCCTCTCCGGGACCGGAAGATGCGAACAGCTTATTCGATCAGTTTCTAGCCATGATGGAAGAAAACAAACAGGAGGTTACCACCCATGCCTAAATGCACAGATATCAACTCCATTCTAGTAATCGGTTCAGGACCTATTGTTATTGGGCAGGCAGCAGAATTTGACTATGCAGGCACACAAGCATGCATGGCACTGAGAGAAGAAGGCTATAGTGTTATTCTAGTTAACTCTAATCCTGCTACCATCATGACAGATACAGAAATTGCCGATAAAGTCTATATTGAACCATTAACGGTCGAATTTGTCAGCAGAATCATTCGAAAAGAACGACCAGATGCTCTTTTAGCAACACTCGGTGGTCAAACTGGACTTAACCTGGCTGTTGAATTATCCAATTCTGGTGTTCTAGAAGAATGCGGGGTCGAAATTCTAGGAACCAAACTTTCGGCAATTAAACAAGCTGAGGATCGGGACTTGTTCCGCAGCTTGATGAAAGAGTTAAATGAACCTGTACCCGATAGTGAAATTATCCATAAATTATCGGAAGCAAACGCCTTTGTTGAAAAAATTGGCTTTCCAGTCATTGTCCGTCCTGCCTATACTCTAGGTGGAACGGGAGGCGGCATCTGTCATAATCAGGAGGAACTAGAGGAAATCGTTACTAGCGGTTTAAAGCACAGCCCAGTGAATCAATGCTTGCTCGAAAAAAGTATCGCTGGCTTCAAGGAGATTGAATACGAAGTCATGCGTGATGGAAATGACAATGCCATTGTTGTTTGTAATATGGAAAACATTGATCCGGTTGGAGTTCACACAGGGGATTCCATTGTTGTCGCACCAAGCCAGACATTAAGTGATCGCGAATACCAGCTGCTCCGAAATGTTTCCCTTAAAATTATTCGGGCTCTAGGGATAGAGGGGGGCTGTAATGTTCAGTTAGCCTTGGATCCATACAGCTTCCATTACTATATTATCGAAGTAAATCCGCGAGTTAGCCGTTCTTCGGCATTAGCATCAAAAGCAACAGGTTATCCAATTGCTAAACTTGCTGCAAAGATTGCCGTTGGCTTGACACTTGATGAAATGTTGAACCCTGTTACCGGAAAAACCTATGCTAGCTTTGAACCAGCTCTCGACTATATTGTGACAAAAATTCCAAGGTGGCCGTTTGATAAATTTGAATCGGGTAACCGTTCACTAGGTACGCAAATGAAAGCAACGGGAGAAATCATGGCAATAGGCCGTACGTTTGAAGAATCTTTATTAAAAGCGATTCGTTCACTTGAGGCCGGTGTTTACCATTTCGAATTGAACGGTGCAGAGGAAATCGATGATAAACTACTCGAAAAACGAATTCGTAAAGCTGGAGATGAGCGGCTCTTTTACATTGCAGAAGGGTTAAAACGTGGGCTAACCATTGAAACCATCCACCACTGGAGCAAAATAGATTTATTTTACTTAAAGAAAATGGAAGGGATTATAAAATTAGAAGGCAGACTCACTGCCAATCCTTATGATATAGAAATACTCATGGAAGCAAAGCAAAAAGGCTTTACTGATAAAAAAATTGCTGAGCTATGGAATGTGACAGAAAATGATGTAGTAAACTTGCGGAAGAAACATGGAATGATTCCTGTATACAAAATGGTTGATACCTGTGCGGCAGAATTTGAATCGGAAACTCCGTATTATTATGGCACTTATGAACAGGAAAACGAATCGGTGGTAACAGATAGAAAAAGCGTCATTGTTCTCGGCTCAGGGCCAATCCGCATTGGTCAAGGGATTGAGTTTGACTATGCCACTGTTCATTCTGTTAAAGCTATTAAGGAAGCGGGCTATGAAGCAATAATTATCAACAATAATCCTGAAACGGTATCCACCGATTTCAGTATTTCCGATAAGCTTTACTTTGAACCGCTCACCATTGAAGATGTGATGAGCATCATTGAGCTAGAAAAGCCACTTGGGGTTGTGGTTCAATTTGGCGGGCAAACAGCCATCAACCTTGCTTCTAAGCTTGTTGAAAACGGGGTAAAAATCCTTGGAACAAGCCTCGAGGATTTAGACAGGGCTGAAAATAGAGATAAATTTGAACGTGCGTTAGAACAGCTAGATATTCCACAACCTTTGGGTAAAACAGCTTTGTCGGTTAATGAAGCACTGGTAATTGCAAACGAAATCGGATATCCCGTTCTCATCCGCCCATCGTATGTACTTGGAGGAAGGGCAATGGAAATTGTCTATCACAAAGACGAGCTGCTTCACTATATGAAAAACGCGGTAAAAATAAATCCGGAACATCCCGTCTTGATTGACCGTTATTTAACTGGGAAAGAAATCGAAGTAGATGCCATTTGTGATGGTAAAAATGTATTAATACCTGGAATTATGGAGCATATCGAGCGTGCTGGAGTTCATTCTGGTGACTCGATTGCCGTGTATCCGCCGCAAACTTTGTCAGAGTCTGTGAAACAAACCCTAGTGGAGTATACAGAAAAATTGGCAAGAGGCTTAAACATAATTGGATTATTAAATATCCAGTACGTATTAGCAGGTGACCAAGTATATGTGATTGAGGTCAATCCGCGCTCAAGCCGGACGGTTCCATTTTTAAGCAAAATCACGAATATTCCGATGGCAAAAATCGCAACAAAGGCGATTTTAGGAGAATCGATTGTGGATCAGGGGTATATACCAGGTCTAGTCACGGAAAAAGAAGGGGTATTCGTTAAGGTTCCTGTATTCTCCTTTGCAAAGCTTAAAAGTGTGGATATTACACTCGGACCAGAAATGAAGTCAACTGGTGAAGTGATGGGGAAGGATATTACACTTGAAAAAGCACTTTATAAAGGATTGGTCGCCTCTGGTATGAACATCCAAAAGTTTGGCACAGTTTTATTTACAGTGGCAGATAAAGATAAACAGGAGGCTCTAAAGCTGGCGAAGCGTTTTTCCGCTAACGGATATCGTTTAATGGCAACGAGTGGAACCGCTGCTATCCTAGAGTCAGCTGGATTGCCAGTTAAAGTGGTCGGAAAAATTGGATCTGAAGGGCAGACGCTATTGGACGTGATTCATCATGGTGAAGCACAATTCATCATTAATACCCTGACCAAAGGAAAACAGCCGGAGCGTGATGGGTTTAGAATTCGCCGCGAAGCCGTTGAAAATGGGGTACCATGCTTAACATCCTTAGATACCGCTGCTGCCATCTTAAAAGTAATTGAATCCATGAACTTCTCTGCAGAAGCGATGGATGCTGGACAAAAGGAGGCTGTCTTTGCATGATTAGAAAAGAGTTATGCAAAATCAACAGCCATCAAGAAATTGCAGCATACATTTATGAACTTACCGTACAAGGAGAATTAGTCAACCAAATAAGTGCACCCGGTCAATTCCTTCATCTTCGTGTTACAGATGGAGGGGATCTGCTTTTACGAAGACCAATTAGTATATCTTCCTTTGATAAAAACGAAAAGCAATTAACAATGATATATCGAAAGGAAGGAAAAGGAACATCAATGTTAGCGAAAAAGGTCCCAGGGATGTTCGTGGACATTCTGGGACCATTAGGTAATGGCTTTCCAGTGGATGAAGTCAGCCAAGGAGAGACAGCCTTGCTAGTCGGGGGCGGAATCGGTGTTCCTCCACTATATGAGCTTTCAAAGCAATTAAGCAAAAAAGGTGTAAAGGTAATCCATGTCCTCGGTTTTCAAACAGAATCTGCTGTCTTTTATGAAAAAGAATTTTTAAAAAATGGGGAAACCTACGTGACTACTGTTGACGGTTCTTATGGGAGTAAAGGCTTTGTAACAGATGTTATGAAGGATTTACAGTTTGATTGTATCTATACATGTGGACCAACCCCAATGTTAAAGGCAATTGAAACAAATTATTCCGATAAAAAAGTGTTTTTATCACTAGAAGAACGTATGGGCTGCGGTATCGGGGCATGTTTTGCCTGTGTTTGTAAACGGGCAGATGATCCAACAGGAATTTCCTATAAAAAAGTATGCAGCAATGGACCGGTATTTCGTGCCGGGGAGGTGTTAATATGAACCGTTTGAACCTTGAATTACCTGGATTAACACTGAAAAATCCAATCATGCCTGCTTCTGGCTGTTTTGGGTTTGGACGGGAGTACAGTCAATTTTATGATCTGAGTGTACTCGGTGCTATTATGATAAAAGCGACCACCCTTGAGCCAAGGTTTGGCAACGCAACACCACGGGTTGCAGAAACTTCCTCAGGGATGTTAAATGCAATTGGTTTGCAAAACCCTGGACTTAAAAAGGTGTTCAGTGACGAATTACCCTGGCTATCCCAATACGATGTCCCGATCATTGCGAATGTTGCCGGTTCTTTTGAAGAAGACTATATTGCAGTTGCGAAGGAAATATCCAAAGCACCTAATGTTCATGCATTGGAACTTAATATATCTTGTCCAAATGTAAAAACAGGCGGGATTGCCTTTGGTACCATCCCTGATGTAGCCAAGCAATTAACCCGTAAGGTAAAAGAAGTTTCCGAGGTACCTGTCTATGTCAAGCTGTCACCCAATGTTACTAATATTGTCGAAATGGCAAGAGCTGTTGAAGCCGGTGGTGCTGATGGTCTAACGATGATTAATACACTTGTAGGGATGAGATTAGATTTAAAAACGGGAAAACCAATCTTAGCCAATCGTTCAGGTGGTCTATCAGGTCCAGCGATAAAGCCTGTTGCAATACGGATGATTTATGAAGTATGCCAGTCGGTCTCCATTCCGATTATTGGAATGGGTGGAATAGAGTCCGCAGCCGATGTAATGGAGTTTTTCTATGCCGGGGCGAGTGCGGTAGCGGTGGGGACAGCCAATTTTGTTGACCCATTCGTTTGTCCAACCATTATTGAAGAATTACCAGGTCTACTTGAAAAACTAGGATTTGAACACATCAGTGAATGTACAGGAAGGAGCTGGAAGAAGCATGGACAACTCGCTTATCATCGCACTTGATTTTGCCAATGGCAATGAAGTTAATCGCTTTTTGGAACCATTTGAGGGGCAGGAACTTTTTGTGAAGGTGGGTATGGAGTTATTTTACCAGGAAGGTCCTTCCATCGTTCATCACTTAAAAGAAAAAGGACATCGTATTTTTCTGGATTTAAAGCTTCATGATATCCCAAACACCGTGAAAAGTGCGATGAAGGGGCTGGCCCGAATGGAATGTGATTTAGTGAATGTCCATGCTGCCGGAGGACAAGAAATGATGCAGGCTGCACTTGAAGGGCTGGAGGCAGGTACGGCTGCAGGACGGAAACGACCTAATTGCATTGCCGTTACACAGTTGACTAGCACATCGGAAGAGCAAATGAATAAAGAACAGCTTATTCCTGTCACATTGGAAGAATCCGTTTTGCATTATGCTCTGCTTACAAAAGAGGCCGGGCTGGATGGTATCGTTTGCTCTGCATGGGAAGCAGCTTTTATTAGGGAAAAAACTGACAAATTGTTTCTGACCGTATGCCCAGGAATTAGAATGGTGTCTGATCAAGCCGGGGATCAAAAACGTGTCGCTACACCAGAATTTGCAAGAAATGCCGGGGTAAGTGCCATTGTGGTTGGACGTTCGATTACAAGGTCAGCTGACCCGTTAAAAAGCTATAAAAATTGGTTGGAGGCATGGAAGGGAGTACAACTATGAAAAACGTAATTGCTGAAAGATTATTAGAAATCAATGCGGTGGCCTTAAAACCACTAGATCCATTTACTTGGACATCTGGACTCCGTTCCCCCATTTATTGTGACAATCGTCTTACGTTATCGTACCCTAAAGTTAGAAGAGAAATTGCCGCTGGACTGCAAAAACTCATACTAGATAATTTTTCGGAGGCAGAAGTCATTGCTGGTACGGCAACTGCCGGTATTCCACACGCTGCGTGGGTGAGTGAGCTGATGGATTTACCGATGTGCTATGTACGTTCCAAAGCAAAAGGTCATGGCAAGGGCAATCAGATTGAGGGGAAAGTGGAACAAGGTCAGAAAGTAGTGGTAGTCGAGGATTTAATCTCAACTGGCGGCAGTGTGATTACAGCTGTTCAGGCATTAAGAGAAGCAGGCTGTGAGGTTCTAGGGGTAGTATCTATTTTTACATATGGGCTTGAAAAGGGAAAAGAATTACTCCAGCGAGAAGAAATTAGGACTCTTTCACTAACTGATTTTGCAACATTAATAGAAGTAGCTATTTCAAAAGGATATGTTAGTGCAGAAAACCAGGAAAGCCTACTATCCTGGAGTAAGGATCCAACTGAGTGGAGTAAACAATTTGAGGAAACTGATTCGCTGATAAACTCTAAAATACGCTGATAAAAATCAATATTCGCTGATAAATCAGGTGGATTCGCTGATAATCTCTAAAAAACCGCTGATAAATCAAAAAGAGGGCATCCAATTTAGATTGGATGCCTTCTTTGTTTCTATTTTTTTAATTTCAACACTAATTCTTCATCAGGGGTAACATACACTGTCTGTTGATTATCATAAATCACAAACCCAGGCTTCGCGCCGTTTGGTTTTTTTACAAAACGGACCCTAGTATAGTCTACAGGCACCGAGCTAGAATTTCGCGCTTTACTATAATAAGCTGCTAGTATCGCTGCCTCCCGAATTGTTTCATCTGATGGTTCTTTGCTGCGAATGACCACATGTGATCCCGGGATGTCCTTGGTATGGAACCAAATTTCATCTCGTGCCGCCAGCTTATTGGTCAAATAATCATTTTGTTTATTATTTTTCCCGACAATAATCTCCGTGTCATCAGAGGAAATAAAGTGATCCAAAACAGGCTTGACATTCTGTAGTTTCTTACCGTGTCGTTTCTGTCGTTCACGAATATAACCGCCCTCAACCAGCTCCTCACGAATTTCTTGGATATCCTTTGGAGAGGCTGCTTGTACCTGCTGCTGTAAATTATCAAAGTAAGTAACCTCAGCAAGGGCTAATTGAATTTGTTCTTCAACAACTGCAAGTGCATTTTTAGCCTTTTGGTATTTGGAAAAATACTTTTGGGCATTTTCCGAGGGTGTCTTTCTTGGATTAAGCGGAATCACAATCGTCCCACCGTGTTCATCATAATAATTGACAACCTCGATTTCCTTCATCCCTTTTTTGGCTGCATAAAGATTGGCCGTTAACAATTCACCAAATAGTTGATATTGTTCTGCTTTTTCTGCTTCCTTCAACGTATCCTTTAATTTTTCAATTTTCTTTTCATTTTTTTCTTTTTCATTGCTAATAAAGCGTTCAATATCATTCCCTTGTTGTTTCACTCGGTCCCGTTCTGCTTTCCCAAAATAAAATCGGTCCAGCATTTCACTAAGTGTAGGAAAGGTTTTTATTTCACCCTTTAAATGTTCTAGAGGAAATAGATAAAAGGCATCCTTGCCGCCAGCAGATATAATTGAAGGAGAAATATCACCAGCAGAGATCCTATTAATCAAACGAATAAATGTAGCTGGCACGGTCGCTCGATTTGCCAGACCACTTTGAAAAATAACTTCCTTTGCAAAAAGTGGAGAGGTCCCTGCAAAATGTTCCACGAGCTGTTTATCAAGTTTGCCTCCATTAAAATCAACCTTTTTCAAAACATCCTCTTCAACAGCTTCAAATGGATTTAACTTATGCTGTTCTGGGGGAAATATGTAAGGCTGTCCTGGTAAAATTGCTCTGTAACTATTAACAGCATAGGAGACATGCTTGATGCTATCAAGAATGATATTGCGTGTTTTATCTACCAGTACAATATTGCTATGTCGTCCCATAATTTCAATAATTAATTGTTTATAGCTAATATCGCCAATCTCATTTCTACCTTTTATTTCAAAAATAATCATCCGGTCATTTTTAACCTGATATACGTCCTCTAAAATATGCCCCTCAATATGCTTTCTAAGCAGCATACAGAACATCGGCGGCTCACTCGGATTATCATAGGCTTCGTTTGTGAACTGTACCCTTGCATAGCTAGGGTGGGCGGATAACAGCAGCTTTTGATTTACTCCGTTCGCACGAATTGTGAGGATCACTTCATTTTTATAGGGTTGATGGACCTTATTGATACGCCCGCCCTTTAAGGTACGAACAAGTTCATCGACCATTGCTTTCGTAACTAAACCATCAAATGACATGAAAAAACATCCTTTTCTGCAAGCATATGTTTCAATTATATCCTATCTGGCTAAAATCTGTCTTAATTTACCCACGAATCACTTTCATTTAGCATTTTTTTGGACGACCCTGAATAAGCTTTCCTTAGAGAATGTCTATTATAGGGGGAAGTGAGATGGTCGGATGAAATTCCATGAAATGAAGATAGATCAAGTAGAAAAGGCCTTAGAAACCGACTTTTCTTCTGGATTATCACAGGAAGAAGTAAAGCAAAGGGTTAAAAAGCACGGACTAAATGAATTAGACGAAGGAGAAAAGCAATCGGCTTTACTCTTATTTTTTAGTCAATTTAAAGACTTTATGGTTATAGTACTGCTTGCAGCAACATTGATTTCGGGATTACTTGGTGAATATATTGATGCGGTTGCAATTATCGCCATAGTCATTATAAATGGGTGTCTTGGCTTTTACCAAGAACGACGTGCCGAGAAATCACTCCAGGCCCTGAAGGAATTGTCGGCTCCACAAGTTTCAGTGTTACGTGAAGGGAAATGGATTAAACTTCCTTCAAAAGAAATCGTGATTGGCGATATTTTAAAGTTTGCCTCGGGCGACCGAATTGGAGCGGATGTCCGTGTGATTGAATCAAGAAGTTTAGAGATAGAGGAATCCGCTCTAACGGGTGAGTCTGTTCCAGTTTCAAAGCATATTGATAGCTTAACGAATCCTAACCCGGGAATTGGCGATATGGAAAACATTGCTTTTATGGGCACGATGGTCACAAGGGGAAGTGGATTAGGAGTTGTTATTGCAACCGGAATGACTACAGCGATGGGACAAATTGCGAACTTGCTCCAAAGCGCAGAATCTCAAGATACACCATTACAGCGTCGTTTAGAACAACTTGGAAAAATATTAATTACGGTTGCCTTGTTGTTGACTGTACTAGTTGTAGTGGTCGGAGTTTTACGGGGACATGAGCTTTATGAGATGTTTTTGGCTGGTGTTTCTCTTGCCGTTGCGGCCATACCTGAAGGCCTCCCGGCAATTGTGACCGTGGCATTGTCACTTGGTGTGCAAAAAATGATTAAGAAAAATGCAATTGTCAGAAAGCTGCCGGCAGTTGAAACACTTGGCTGTGCTTCTGTCATTTGCTCCGATAAAACAGGCACAATGACGCAAAACAAAATGACGGTTACTCATTTATGGAGCGGCGGGCAAACATGGACTGTAGATGGTGTTGGATATCAGCCAAAAGGTAATTTTTATCGAAATGAAAAAAATGTCTTTCCTAAAGATGAAAAAGCATTACAGCAAATGCTAATCTTCGGTATGTTATGCAATCATTCCGATTTAGTTGTTAAGGAGGATGAATTCACACTTGATGGTGACCCTACCGAAGGAGCCTTGTTAGTTAGTGCAATGAAGGCAGGCTTTAATCGGACGAAATTATTTGATGAATTTACCATCCTCCATGAGTTTCCTTTTGATTCTGCTAGAAAGATGATGAGTGTCCATGTGAAAGACAAACAAGGGCGGCATTTTATTGTCACCAAAGGAGCGCCTGACGTTATATTAGGTATTTGTGAATCGGTTCTTTGGGATGATCGCACACAATATTTAAATAATGAGTCAAAAGGAAAAGTCCAGGAAGCCGTCAATGGACTAGCAGCACAAGCGCTCCGAACGATCGCAATTGCCTTTAAGCCCATTGCAGCTAACACTGTCATTTTAAGCGAGCAAGAAGCAGAGAAAAAATTAACCTTTATTGGTGTGCAAGGTATGATTGATCCCCCTAGACCTGAAGTAAAAACTGCTGTGAAAGAATGTAAGGAAGCGGGCATTAAAACGGTGATGATTACAGGTGACCACGTCATCACCGCCAAAGCCATTGCATCTCAACTTGGGATTTTGAAGACCAAAAGTAAGGTGCTTGATGGGAAAGCATTATCTATGATGTCCGTTGAACAGCTTGAGGAAGTTGTTGATGACGTAGCAGTATTTGCCAGAGTTTCACCAGAACATAAACTAAAAATTGTTAAGGCACTACAAAATAGGGGCCATATCGTTGCCATGACAGGTGATGGAGTAAATGATGCCCCGGCCATTAAAGCTGCGGATATTGGCGTGGCGATGGGGATAACTGGAACGGATGTTGCCAAAGAAGCATCGGCACTTGTCTTATTGGACGACAATTTTGCAACTATTAAGGCAGCCATTAAAGAGGGCAGGAACATCTATGAAAATATCCGCAAATTTGTCCGCTATTTACTGGCATCTAATGTTGGAGAAATTTTGGTGATGTTGTTCGCAATGATTTTAGCACTGCCGCTGCCACTGGTACCCATTCAGATTCTTTGGGTGAATTTAGTCACAGATGGACTGCCGGCGATGGCACTAGGTCTTGATCGCCCTGAAGAAAATGTCATGAGACGAGGACCGCGCAGTCCGAATGAAGGAGTTTTCTCTCGGGGCCTTGGATGGAAGGTTGTATCGCGGGGATTTTTAATTGGTCTTGTTACACTTTTAGCCTTTATGATTGTGTACCATAACGATCCAAGTCAACTAGGGTACGCCCAAACAATTGCCTTTGCGACACTTGTTATGGCCCAGTTGATCCATGTTTTTGATTGCCGTAGTGAAAAATCAGTTCTTTCGAGGAACCCATTTGGGAATCCCTATCTTGTTTGGGCGGTTCTTTCGTCCTTAGCATTAATGCTAGTTGCCATTTACTATCCTCCATTCCAGCCTATTTTCCACACGCTGCCTATAGCCGTAAAGGATTGGCTGTTGATTTTAGGTTTATCATCGATTCCAACTTTTTTACTAGCTGGATCATTTTTGTTAAGAAAAACAAAATAAAGTGTGTTATAATCCAAAAGGTAATAGATTCGAATCTATTACCTTTTGTCTTTTATTGAAAAGGAAGCCGATCATTTAAATAGATTGGATGTGCACCTAATGGTTACAAGTATGACAGGCTTTGGCAGAGCAAAGACCGAATCGGGTTCATTCTCTGTAAATGTTGAAATAAAAACAGTCAACCACCGATTTTCTGAAATAAATATCCGCATGCCAAGACAACTTTTAAAAATAGAAGATAAAATAAAAAAAATATTGGGCCAGCATATCCGCCGGGGCAGGGTAGAGGTTTATGTGAGTGTTGAAGGTGAAGGAATCGTCACCAGAAAGATTCACGCTGATTGGAAGCTGATTGAGGAATATTATCAATTCATAAATGAGGCAAGAAGCAGGTATGGGATTGAAGGAACGATTACCCTTCAGGATTTGCTGAATCGAACTGACTTGTTACATATTGAAGAAAGTGAAGCTGGCAATGAAGTGATTGAAAATCTTGTCCTTACAGCTGCCAATGAGGCAGTAAGCTTACTAAAACAAATGCGTCTGGCTGAAGGGGAAGTATTGAAAAATGATTTGCTTGCGATTTCTTCACAACTAGAGGTAAATGTATTTGAACTTCAGAAATATGCACCTATTGTTGTTCAATGCTTTAAAGAGCGCCTAACTAAGAGGATGCAGGAGTTTGTAAATGGACAATTGGATGAAACAAGAATTGTAACAGAAGTAGCTGTGTTTGCTGATAAAGCTGATATCAACGAAGAAATTACCCGTTTGAAAAGTCATATTCAGCAATTCCTGCAAACTTTAAATACTAGTGAACCGATCGGAAGAAAACTTGATTTTATTGTTCAAGAAATGAACAGAGAGGCAAACACCATAGGTTCCAAGGCTAATGATTCAAATATTGCTAAAACTGTTGTTGAGATAAAAAGTTTACTAGAGAAACTGAAGGAACAGGTTCAGAATATTGAATAATGATTGTTTAGAAACTGTTTAACACGGTCAAAATATATTATTGATGATTGGATGAGTAACCATGTCGATTAAATTAATTAATATTGGATTTGGAAATATCGTTTCTGCCAATCGTATCATTTCCATTGTAAGCCCTGAATCAGCCCCAATAAAACGAATAATTCAAGACGCACGTGATCGGGGATCATTAATAGACGCTACATATGGAAGGCGTACACGTGCAGTCATTGTTATGGATAGTGACCATGTGATCCTATCAGCTGTACAGCCAGAAACGGTTGCCCATCGCTTAACCGACCGTGATGAAATTATTGATGAAGGGTAGGATGTTCTAACATGCAGGAAAAAGGATTGTTGATTGTCTTGTCTGGACCGTCCGGGGTTGGAAAAGGAACAGTTCGAAAAGAGATATTTTCTCATCCAGATACAGCTTTCGAATATTCCATCTCCATGACCACCCGACTTCCTCGGGAGGGTGAGGTAGATGGGGTTGATTATTTTTTTAAATCAAGAGATGAGTTTGAACAATTAATTGAGCAGGGTAAGCTGTTGGAATATGCCGAATTTGTCGGCAATTACTATGGCACTCCTGTCGATTATGTCCGCCAAACTTTAGACGCCGGAAAAGATGTCTTTTTAGAAATAGAAGTAAAGGGTGCTCGTCAGGTTCGAGAAAAGTTTCCTGAAGGATTATTTATTTTTCTCATGCCCCCAAGTTTGACTGAATTAAAGAACCGGATTGTAACGAGAGGAACCGAAACGGAGGATATCATTCATAATAGAATGTTATCAGCCCGCGAAGAAATTGAAATGATGGAATTATATGATTATGTAGTTGAAAATGATCAAGTTCAGCGTGCATGCGAACGTGTTAAGGCTATTGTAACGGCAGAACATTGCCGCAGAGAAAGAGTAGAATATCGCTATAAAAAATTGTTGGAGGTTGAATAATGTTATATCCATCTATTGACTCATTGTTAGAAAGAATCGATTCTAAGTATTCACTAGTTTCCGTTGCGGCGAAGCGCGCTCGTGTTATGTCGCAGCTTAAAGATGAAAGATTACCCAAATATGTTTCCTATAAATATGTGGGAAAAGCATTAGAGGAAATTTATAGTGGCGAGCTTACTTATCGTGTTTCCAAAAAAGTTGAAAACTCTGGCGAATAATCTACACAAGTAAAAATTGGAAAGAGGGTCTGACAAAAAGGAAAATTACCTAAATGTCAGCCTTTTTTATTTGTTTTTTATGGATCGACTTGAATATTGTCGATTTTAGGTAGGAAAAAGATGAAAAATTATACTCTTTCTATCATAATAGGAGGATAGATTAAGTAAGGACGAGAAGTGGGGGAGTCAATGATGATCAAGGATAAAAATATTTTATTATGTGTTACAGGAGGTATAGCTGTTTATAAAGCCGCGGCCCTAACAAGCAAACTTATTCAAGCTGGAGCACATGTTAAGGTCATTTTAAGTGAATCTGCTGAAAAATTTGTTACCCCGCTAACCTTTCAGGCATTATCCCGCAATGAAGTATATATTGATACCTTTGATGAAAAAAATCCGCAGAAAATAGCCCATATTGATTTGGCTGATTGGTCAGATTTAATTTTAGTAGCCCCTGCAACCGCCAATACGATTGGAAAATTAGCAGGCGGAATTGCTGATAATATGATAACCACAACATTGCTTGCAGCCACTTCCCCTGTGTGGATTGCCCCTGCTATGAATGTGCATATGTATGATCATCCAGCAGTGAAAAAAAACATTTCAATTTTGGCTGGGTATGGATACCAATTTATTGAACCTAGCGAGGGGTATCTTGCCTGTGGTTATGTAGGCAAAGGACGCCTTGAGGAGCCTGAGAAAATTGTTGAATTAATTCAACAGTTCTTTGGAACCACAGAAAAAAAACAACTAAGTGGAAAAACTGTCGTGATAACTGCAGGCCCAACGAGAGAAAAAATTGATCCTGTTCGTTTTATTTCTAATCATTCAACCGGGAAAATGGGGTATGCCCTTGCTGAAGAGACAATCAAAGCGGGTGCCCATGTGGTTCTAGTTTCCGGACCAGTCCAAATGCAAGCTCCTGCTGGTGTAGAGTTGGTAAAGGTCGAAAGTGCCGAAGAAATGTACAACGCCGTCATGAAATATTATGATTCAGCTGATGTTGTGATTAAAACAGCCGCGGTGGCTGACTATCGTCCCAAAATTACCTTTGAGCATAAAGTGAAAAAGCAGTCTGATGATGCAACGATTGAACTGGAGAGAACAAAAGATATTTTGTACGAGCTTGGAAAAAGGAAAAAGAATCAAGTTCTGGTAGGCTTTGCAGCAGAAACAGAAAATCTCGAAGAATACGCTCGCAAAAAATTAGCCAAGAAAAATGCAGATCTAATTGTGGCTAACAATGTGAAAACCACTGGGGCAGGATTTGGAACAGATACAAATATTGTGACATTTTTCAAGCGTTCAGGGGACAAGCAAGAATTGCCGCTTTTATCAAAAAATGATGTAGCCAAAAAGATAATTAAAGAAATTACTTCCCTTTTGAAGGATATGGGTAAAAATGGAAATTGCTAGTGTGATTGTCGACGTTCCGACAAAACAAACGGATAGGGCCTTCGATTATTTAATTCCAGACCAATTGACTGGAACGATTCAACCAGGAATGAGAGTAATCGTTCCATTTGGTCCAAGGAAGATCCAAGGATTTGTCATTGGTTTAAAAACGGAATCAGAATTTAGCAAGTTAAGAGAAATCATTGAGCCAATGGATTTAGAACCAGTATTAAATAAGGAATTATTAGAACTGGGTGATTGGCTAACCGAGAGTACGCTATGCTTTAAGATTTCTGCCTATCAAGTCATGCTGCCAGCGGCCTTTAAGGCAAAATACGAAAAAAAGGTCAAGCTTGCGAACGAGTCTGTGCTAACAGATTTACCTGTACAATTGCAGGATTATTTTAGAAATGACGGCATGCTAAATTGGGATGATGCTCTGATAAATGGTATCGTTCCCCTGTTACAAAAAGAGGCAGCTAAAGGTCATTTGGAAGTTATTTACCTAGTCAAGGGGCGAATCAAGAAAAAACAACTGAAATTTGTCCGCCCAACCAAAAACCTAGAACAGTTAAAAGAAGAAATTGAAAATGTCCCAGCAAAAGCAGAAAAGCAAAGGCAAGTATTAATCTATTTTGTCGAGCACTTCCATGAGATTGAATTAAAAAAGCTGCTTAGTGATGTAACTGTTTCAAACTCATCAGTAAAAGCACTAGTTGAAAAAGGGCTGCTGACTGAGTATGAAAGGGAGGTTTATCGTGATCCCTTCGAACATCGAACCTTCGAACGTACCAAACCTCTTCCTTTAACAAATTCCCAGCAAACAGCAATCGGGCCAATCCTTAATGCTATTGAAATGAATCAGCACGAGGTGTTTTTACTTTACGGTGTTACTGGTAGTGGTAAAACCGAAATTTACTTACAATCTATTCAGGAAGTTATCGAAAAAGGCCAGGAAGCCATTGTCCTTGTACCGGAAATCGCACTTACACCGCAAATGGTTCATCGGTTTAAAGGGAGATTTGGGAACTTAGTGGCTGTTTTACACAGTGGCTTGTCAGCCGGGGAAAAGTATGATGAATGGCGAAAAATTCAGCGTAAGGAAGTAAAAGTTGTCGTAGGAGCAAGGTCAGCAATTTTTGCCCCATTTGAAAATATCGGAATTATTATTATTGATGAGGAGCATGAAACAAGCTATAAGCAGGAAGAAATGCCCCGCTACCACGCTAGAGATGTGGCGGTTGAAAGGGCGAAAAAATACAATTGTCCAGTTGTGCTTGGAAGTGCCACCCCCTCTCTCGAATCCTTTGCCAGAGCGCAAAAAAAGGTATATCATCTTTTATCATTACCAAGCCGGATGAACAATCAAAAAATGCCATCCGTTGAAATTATAGATATGCGTGAAGAGCTCCGTGAGGGCAATCGTTCTATGTTTTCCCGCAAGCTATTTGACATGTTAAAAGACCGAATCGAGAAAAAGCAGCAGTCTGTATTATTTTTAAATAAGCGCGGGCATTCTTCGTTTGTTATGTGTAGAGACTGCGGCTATGTTGTGAATTGTCCAAATTGTGATATCTCGCTTACCTATCATCGCGTTAATGAGCATATGAAATGCCATTATTGCGGATATGAAAGCTATGTACCAAAGCACTGTCCTGAATGTAATAGTGAATATATCCGCTATTTTGGAACTGGAACCCAAAAGGTACAAGAGGAGCTCGGAAAAGTTCTTCCTGAGGCAAGAGTTATTCGAATGGATGTTGATACAACAGGTAAAAAAGGTTCACATGAACGACTTTTAACAGAATTTAAGGATGGAAAAGCAGATATTTTATTAGGTACGCAAATGATAGCAAAAGGTCTGGACTTTCCCAATATCACCTTGGTAGGTGTACTTTCAGCAGATACAATGCTCCATTTGCCTGATTTCCGGGCTTCCGAGAAAACCTTCCAATTACTGACCCAAGTGAGTGGGCGGGCTGGACGGCATCAATTGCCAGGAGAAGTCATCATTCAAACCTATACACCTGAACACTATAGCGTTGAACTTGCGAGTCATCACGATTATGATCAATTTTATCAGCATGAAATGATGATGAGAAAGGCACATCATTATCCACCATTTTATTATCTGTCTCTCATTACAGTCAGTCATGAGGATCTGATTAAAGTCGTTTCTGCTACAGAGAAGATTGTAAAATATGTTCGCTCGCAACTTTCAAATGAAGCGGTTGTTTTAGGACCAGCAGCCTCACCAATACCCAGGATAAAAAATAGATATCGCTACCAATGTCTGATAAAATACAAGCGGGAAACAAACCTTTCCAAAACACTGAAAACAGTGTTAGATCAATACCAAAAAGATACGAAAAGCGGTTTACTGGTTTCAATAGATGTAAATCCATTCATCTTAATGTAAGCTAAAAGGAATTCAGGTTACAAAAAGGTTATGATATAGAATTTTGGGTGAAAATGAATAGAAAAGCGAAAGCGCCTTGCCCAGGGGCGACAGGCATAAGACGAGCCGGCGAGAAGGTTGTTCTTTAACCTTTTTGACGGATTGGCTTATGACCCGAGCCCCTAGGCGCTGCAGCTGGACAATGAATAGAAAAGCGAAAGCGTCCGTTTATTTTATTGGCACTGGAGCTGGCCATTTCTCAAAGTACAATGAAAAACCAAAATATTAATAAAACAGCTAACTAGTACTGGCATAATGGAGGAACAGAATTGGCGATTAGAAAAATAGTCTTTCACCCGGCAGAAATCCTTGAACAATCATGCAAGGCAGTGGTGAAGTATGATAAAAAACTTGTGAAATTACTTGATGATATGTACGACACAATGATTGAATATGATGGGGTTGGACTTGCTGCCCCGCAAATTGGACTAGATGCACGCATTGCGGTTGTAGATATCGACGATGAACATGGAACGATTGAAATGATTAATCCTCGTGTTTTAGAAACATCGGGCGAACAAACTGGACCAGAAGGCTGCTTAAGTTTTCCAGGACTTTATGGTGAAGTGACCAGGCCCAATTTTGTTAAGATTGAAGCCTTTGACCGAAAAGGAAGAAAATACACACTCGAAGCTGAGGATTTCTTAGCTAGAGCAATCCAGCATGAAATCGATCATCTTGATGGGATTCTATTTACAACAAAAGTATCTAGATACTTAGAGGATGAAGAGTTAAAAGGAGTAGAAACTGAATGACGAAAATTATTTTTATGGGAACCCCTGATTTTTCCGTACCTGTCTTACGGCAAATTATTGATGATGGCTATGAGGTCATTGGAGTGGTAACCCAGCCTGATCGGCCGGTAGGAAGAAAAAAAGTGTTAACTCCACCGCCTGTAAAGGTTGAGGCATTGAAACACGGGATTCCCGTCTTTCAACCGGAAAAAATTCGTCAGGAAGATGAGCTTGAAAAAATACTTTCATTAAAGCCTGATTTGATTGTTACGGCCGCATTTGGGCAAATTTTACCTAATCAGCTGTTGGATGCACCCAAATTTGGTTGTATTAATGTTCATGCATCATTATTGCCTGAGCTTCGTGGCGGTGCACCCATCCATTATGCACTTATACAAGGGAAAAAGAAAACGGGCGTGACCATTATGTATATGGTTGAGAAATTAGATGCCGGTGATATCCTAACTAGTGTGGAAATACCTATTACGGAAGAAGATAATGTTGGTACCCTCCATGTGAAGTTAAGTGCTGCGGGCTCTAAATTGTTGTCGGAAACAATACCACTTTTAACGGCAGGATGGATTACCCCCAAAAAACAAAACGAGGCGGAGGCCACCTTTGCAGCTAACATTAAGCGGGAGCAGGAAAAGATTGTTTGGGAGAAGACGGGTGAAGAAATCTATAACCATATCCGTGGGTTAAATCCGTGGCCTGTTGCCTTTACTACAATGGAGGGTCAGATTTTAAAAATATGGCGGGCCAAAAAAGAATTTGGACTAAAGCAACAAGAACCGGGAACGATTATAAACATTGAAACAGATGGATTTACCGTGAGTACTGGTAATGAGACGGCTATTAAAATAATTGAACTACAGCCTTCTGGTAAAACAAAAATGTTGAGTGAACAATTTTTAAGGGGTGCTGGTTCAAAAATATCAGTAGGCACCAAGCTAGGAGAATAAGATGACCGCAACGAAAAATAATGTCCGTGCAATCGCAATGGATCTTCTTGTAACGATAGAAAAAAACCAATCATATAGTAACTTGCTTCTTAATAGCACAATTGAAAAAAATGAATTGTCCGCCGTAGATGTCGGACTATTAACAGAATTAACCTATGGAACATTGCAAAGGCGTATGGCCCTGGACTTCTTTTTAAAGCCTTTCATCAAAGATAATAAAAAACTAGCCAATTGGATTCATCATTTACTAAGACTTACGCTCTATCAAATGGTCTACTTGGATCGAATTCCGGATCGAGCAGCTATATACGAAGCTGTTGAAATAGCGAAAAGCCGAGGGCATAAAGGAATTGCGAGTCTGGTAAATGGGGTGCTCCGGACCATTCAGAGAAATGGGCTCCCATCTTTGAATGATGTATCTGACCCAATCGAAAGATTATCACTCGAAACCAGTCATCCGGTATGGCTTGTAACTAGATGGGTTAACCAATTTGGATATGATAAAACAAAAAAAATGTGTGAAATTAATTTAACTGCACCAATGCAAACGGCAAGAGTTAATCTCACAAAAATTTCTACAGATGAATGTATTGCAATGTTAGAAGAAGATGGTTTACAAATTGAAAAAAGTCCGATTATCCCTGAGGCAATAAGGTCGTTAAAGGGGAACTTAGCTTCTACAATAGCCTTTAAATATGGAATGTTCACCATCCAAGATGAAAGTTCAATGCTTACTGCTTACGCATTGGGGGCGATTCAAAACGAATATATTCTTGATGCCTGTGCGGCGCCAGGAGGCAAGAGTACCCATATTGCTGAAAAAATGAACAATACTGGTGAAGTGATATCGGTTGATCTTCATCAACACAAAGTAAGATTAATCAATGATAATGCCAAGCGTTTAGGGTTAGGGAACATCATAACTAGTGTAGCTGATTCTAGACATTTACAGGAAAAATTTAAGCTTGAATCCTTCGATCGAATTCTTCTCGATGCCCCTTGCTCTGGTCTTGGAGTAATGAGAAGAAAGCCTGATATGAAATATACGAAAACAGAAAATGATATAGCACGCTTAAGTGCGATTCAGCAAGACCTTTTAACATCTGTAACCCCATTATTGAAAAAGGGGGGCATTCTTGTTTATAGTACATGTACGGTTGATAAAGAGGAAAATGAATATACGGTAAAAACGTTTCTGAAGAATAATCCGGACTTCCAAGGAGATAGCACGTTTAAAAGCCGGATGCCTGAAGCCATTCAACCATTAATAACCGGATATGATTTGCAAATATTCCCACAAGACTTTGGTTCAGATGGATTTTATATCGCAGTTTTACGAAAAGCGTAAGCGCCTAATTACTCGCGCTAGACAATAGAAAGAAGGTGTAACAGTTGGAACAATTAAATACAACTGAGACAAACACAACCATAGAGATCAAGAAAAAATCAATTTATTCATTACAATTGCAAGAATTAAAGGAATGGCTGAAAGATAATGGTGAAAAGCCATTCAGGGCTGAACAAATCTATGAATGGCTTTATAAAAAAAGAATAACATCGTTTGAGGATATGAGTAATGTTTCGAAAGAACTGAGAGAAAAGCTTGCAAATCATTTTGACCTAACTACCTTAAACACAGTCATTCAACAAACCTCTACTGACGGGACAATTAAATTCTTATTTGAACTTCATGATGGATATTCCATTGAAACTGTTCTTATGCGCCATGATTATGGAAATTCCGTTTGTGTTACAACCCAGGTAGGGTGCCGCATCGGTTGTACCTTCTGTGCCTCGACGCTCGGTGGGTTGAAAAGGCATTTGGAAGCTGGGGAAATTGTTGCCCAGGTTGTGAAGGTTCAACAGACCCTTGATGAAACAGATGAGCGGGTCGACTCAGTTGTCATTATGGGAATTGGTGAACCATTCGATAACTATGATAATATGCTCAGTTTTTTAAAGATAATAAATCATGATAAATCCTTAAATATTGGAGCACGCCATATTACCGTTTCAACAAGTGGGATTGTTCCAAAAATATATCAATTTGCAGATGAAAACATGCAAATTAATTTTGCTATTTCGCTCCACGCACCAAATACGGAATTACGGACTCGATTGATGCCAATTAATAAGGCATATAAACTTGATGACTTAATGAAAGCAGTGAGGTATTATATCGATAAGACAGGACGCCGAATCAGTTTTGAATATGGTCTTTTTGGCGGGGTAAATGATTCAACAGAGCATGCTGAAGAATTAGCTGCCCTCTTAAATGGGTTAAAATGTCATGTGAATTTAATACCTGTCAATTATGTACCTGAAAGGGATTACGTTCGTACACCAAGAGATAAAATTTTCGCTTTTGAAAAAACATTGAAAAACTTAGGTATTAATGTAACAATTCGCCGTGAGCAGGGTTCCGATATTGCTGCAGCATGTGGACAACTTCGTGCAAAGGAGCGGAAAGAGGAGACGAGGTGAAGGGATGAAAGAAGTATTTCAAACAGACCGAGGGAAAGTGCGTCTTCATAATGAGGACGCTGGTGGTGTGTATATCAATCAGGATGGTAACCGCCTGGCTATTGTTGCCGATGGGATGGGCGGTCACCGTGCTGGTGACGTGGCAAGTAAAATGACTTTAAGCCATTTGAAAACTGAATGGGAAGCTTCGAAGGGAATTATTACTGCGGATGAGGCTGAGCGTTGGCTTAAGGAACAAATTACGATAGTAAATAGTTTATTATTAGAACATGCCACGAATCATTCCGAATGTGATGGGATGGGAACAACCATCGTTGCTGCTATTGCGACTGACCGCTTTGCGACTGTTGCAAACATTGGCGACAGCCGTGGATATTTATTAAACGAAACTGGTTTCAAACAAATTACGGAAGACCATTCTCTAGTTAATGAACTAGTAAGGTCAGGACAAATATCTAAAGAGGATGCTGAACACCACCCGAGGAAAAATGTGTTACTCCGGGCATTAGGTACAGAAAAGATAGTAGAAATGGATATAAAAACGATAATTTTTGAAGAAGGAGATATCCTTTTACTATGCTCTGACGGTCTATCCAATAAAGTAAATGAAAAAGAAATGATGGAAATTCTTCAAAATCAAGACAATTTAGAACAAAAAGCTGGCACACTGATCGCCCTAGCAAATGCTAATGGTGGAGAGGATAACATTACACTGGCTATTGTAGAGTTTTCTGATGTCAGCGAGGGTGATGCATAAATGATGATTGGAAAAAGATTAAGTGGCCGCTATAAAATATTGGATATGATTGGCGGAGGTGGCATGGCCAATGTCTACTTAGCTCATGATATGATCCTTGACCGCGATGTAGCGGTAAAAATGCTGCGCCTCGATTTTGCAAATGATGAAGAATTTATCCGGAGATTCCGCCGAGAAGCACAATCAGCAACGAGTCTTGCTCATCCAAATATTGTTAATATTTTTGATGTGGGCGAGGAAAATGATCTTTATTATATTGTCATGGAATTTATTGATGGTCAGACATTAAAGCAGTACATACAGCAAAATTCTCCTTTAAGAGTTGAAGATTCAATTGGGATTATGAGACAGCTTACCTCCGCCATTTCTAATGCCCATCAAAACCATATTATTCATCGCGATATTAAGCCACATAATATTTTGGTGGACCACGATAGTAATGTAAAAATTACTGATTTCGGTATTGCCATGGCTCTAAGTGCCACAAGTATTACACAAACTAATTCTGTCCTAGGGTCTGTTCATTATTTATCACCTGAACAAGCTAGAGGCGGAATGGCGACCAGAAAGTCTGATATTTACTCATTGGGAATTGTTATGTTTGAGCTTTTGACAGGCAGGCTGCCGTTTTCAGGCGAGTCAGCTGTATCGATAGCCTTGAAGCATCTTCAGTCAGAAACACCTTCTGTACGAAGATGGAATCCAGATATTCCTCAAAGTGTTGAAAATATTGTTTTAAAGGCAACTGCTAAGGACCCATTTCATCGCTATAACAGCGTTGACGAAATGGAAGAGGATTTACGAACTGCACTAGATCCGGAACGAATGAATGAGCCTAAGTTTGTCATCCCAATTGATAACGAGGCCACAAAGGCAATTCCTATCATAACGGATAACCATCCTTTAAAAAATTTGGATGAAACATTGGTTCACACTAGCGAAAAAACCGTAGAAAAACAAAACAAATCAGCTAAAAATAAAACAGAGAAGAATGGTACAAAAAAACGAAAAAAATGGCCGATGGTTTTAATATCTACCTTTCTTGTCCTGGTCATTCTTGGATTATTAACTTTTACCTTTTTACCTGGATTGCTGTCCGCGAAGGAAGTGAAAATACCAGATGTAAGTGGTATGAATGTTGATGATGCCATTTCCAAGCTTAAGTTAAAAGGATTAGATGTTGGTGAAAAAATTGAAATAACAGATGAAATGGTAAAAGAGGGAAGTGTTATCAAGACCGATCCAGAAATTGGCAGTACGGTAAAAGAAAATAAAAAAATTACGTTATATGTCAGCACTGGTAAAGAAAAATACGAACTATCTAATTATGTCGGCCGACAATATGAGGATGTGACGCGTTTACTAGATAATCAGAACTTTAAAGATATAAAGAAAGTCGAGATAACGGATGACAGTGACCCAGGAACAATTATTAGCCAGAATCCACCCGCCGGAGAAAAGGTTATTCCAGTAGAGACAGTCATTGAGTTTGAAGTTAGTAAAGGACCAGAAAAGATTATATTGAAGGATTTATCTCAATACAGTTTAAAAAGTGCACAAGACTATGCTTCATTAGTCGGACTGTCATTTCAAATTACAGAAGAGAAATTTGATGAAAAAATTCCTTCTGGCATGGTTATTTCGCAATCTCCAGCCCCGGGAACGGAATTAAATAAGGGTGACAAACTAACGGTTGTCATTTCAAAAGGTCAAGAACCTCCAAAAAAAGTAACCAGAGATATACCAATCCCATTTGAACCGATGGTCCCAGGTGAACCTGCTCAGAAACAGGAGGTTATTATCTATATTGAGGATATGGATCATAGTATGACAGAACCGGCTGAAACATTTACTATTACACAAAATACTAATAAAAAAATTGAACTCATGATTGCATATGGAAAAAAAGCAGGTTACAGAGTTTTTGTTGGTAACGAGGTTGTTGCCCAAGAGACAATTAATTATGATGATGTTGAATAAAGAAAAATCACCGAAAGGCAAGGAGTGTGGCTATGCCTCAAGGAAAAATTGTTAAAGCATTAAGCGGCTTCTATTATGTTCTTGAGAATGACAAATTAATCCAATGTCGTGGAAGAGGTGTTTTCCGAAAGAACAAAGTAACTCCTCTTGTTGGTGATGAAGTCGTTTTCCAAGCTGAAAATGACTTAGAAGGCTATATATTAGAAGTGAAAGAGCGAAAAAACGAATTAATCCGTCCACCAATTGCAAATGTCGATCAGGCAATACTCGTTTTTTCAGCGTTAGAACCAGACTTTAGTACAGTGCTTTTGGATCGTTTTCTTGTTCTGGTAGAATATAATCACATTGAACCGCTAATTTGTATTACAAAAATGGACCTTACAAATGAGGACCAAATGAGGAAAATAGCAAAATACGCTGACCACTACAAAGCTGCAGGTTATGAAGTCATTCTAACTTCTTCGGAAACAGAAACAGGTATAGAACAGTTAAATCCGCATGTTCAAGATAAGATTTCTGTTTTTGCTGGTCAATCAGGGGTGGGGAAATCCTCACTGCTAAATGTACTAAGACCTGATCTCGAGTTGAAGACCAATGACATATCGTCACATTTAGGCAGGGGGAAGCATACGACAAGGCATGTTGAACTAATGAAGATTGGAAATGGACTTATTGCAGATACACCAGGCTTCAGTTCACTAGAATTCACAGATATTGAAGTAGAAAGTTTAACAGCCTGTTTTCCGGAAATACAAAGGGCAAGTGAGAATTGTAAATTCCGAGGCTGCTTGCATGTGACGGAACCAAAATGTGGTGTAAAGTCAGCTGTTGAATTAGGTGAAATTCCGTCATTTCGTTACGAACATTATGTGGATTTTCTGCAGGAAATTAAAGAGAGAAAGCCGAGGTATTAGCATGGTGAAAATAGCACCTTCCATTCTTTCAGCCGATTTTTCAAAATTGGGGGAAGAGATTTTAGCTGTTGAAAAAGGGGGAGCTGACTACATTCATATAGATGTCATGGATGGTCATTTTGTTCCCAATATTACCATTGGACCCCTTATAGTAGAAGCAATTCGTCCGGTTACAAAACTACCGCTAGACGTTCATTTAATGATTGAGAATCCTGATCAATATATTGAGGCCTTTGCGAAGGCCGGGGCTAATTATATTACGGTTCATGTTGAAGCAACTCGTCATCTTCACCGCACTATCCAAATTATTAAATCCTTTGGCGTCAAGGCCGGTGTAGTCATAAATCCTGCTACACCAGTAGAAACCATTCAACACATCATCGGGGACATTGATATGGTGTTATTAATGTCAGTTAATCCTGGCTTTGGCGGGCAAACATTTATTCCAGAGGTTTTACCGAAAATAAGAAAAGTTAAAGAAATAGCTGATCAAAAGGGACTTGCCATTGAAATTGAAATTGATGGCGGTGTTAATCCGGAGACAGCAAAACTTTGCATCGAAGCTGGTGCAAATGTCCTGGTTGCCGGTTCAGCTATTTACAATCAAAATAATTATGCGAAGGCTATTTCGCAAATAAGAGGGTAAGCCGGCAATCCAGCTGGCTTTTTCTTTATAGATAGGAGTAAATGCTGTGATTATTAATATTCTTGCCGGGGGACCGGAAAACCTACTTCCTGATTTGACAAACTATGATGAGGAAGACGCTTTATGGGTTGGGGTTGATCGTGGTGTTTTTCATCTTTTAAAAAGGAATATTTATCCACTGAGAGCGTTTGGTGATTTTGATTCTGTCACGAAGGAAGAATTGACCTTCATTGAAGAACATGTAACCGAAATAAATCGATATAAGCCAGAAAAAGATGAAACTGACATGGAGCTGGCACTTAATTGGGCATTAAAACAGAAAGCAACGACAATTCGATTATTTGGAGCAACCGGTGGACGGCTTGACCACTTATTAGCCAATCTTCATCTCTTGCTGAACCCACTTAAACAAAATAATCCAACCTCTGTCTATTTAATTGACTGTAAAAATATTGTTTTTTTAAAAGGGCCAGGACAGTACTCCATTGAAAAAATGGCAGCAAAAAAATATGTATCCTTTATACCTTTAACCCTTGATGTATTTAATCTTACACTTGAGGGCTTTAAATTCCCACTTAAAAACCGTCATATTTCTCTCGGATCCACACTATGTATTAGTAATGAACTTATTAGTGATTATGGTACTTTTTCATTTTCCGAAGGCATATTAATAGTGATAAGAAGTGATGATTAATTTGCAACTCTAATTAGAACTGATTTCGTTCGTTTGAATAAGATGTAGTGCGTGCGGAAAAAAGTTGCGTTAAATAAGCTGGGAGATTTGTGAGGAGGGACAGTATGAAATTTTATACAATTAAACTGCCGAAATTTTTAGGCGGACTTGTCCGAGCGATGATTGGTGCGTTTAAGAAGGATGAATAGACCTAGAAAAAGAAAAGATAATTTGTTGGCGATTTTTCAGTAATCTGATGGCACCCATAAATAATGGGTGCTTTTTATTTAGCTTATTTGGGTAAAATATTAGTATGAGCGAATAAATTGTGCTTTTTTGTTCAAAATTGAGCAGGTGCACCCTAATGTTCTTGAATTTGTTAAGTAGTTCAAAAAGAAAGAGCATCCTAATTTAGGATGCTCGCATCTTTTTTATACCCGTTCAACTTTACCGGATCTTAACGCTCTTGCAGAAACCCAAACACGCTTAGGTTTACCATCAACAAGAATACGTACTTTTTGTAGGTTAGCACCCCATGTACGCTTATTAGCATTCATAGCGTGAGAACGTGCGTTACCAGTTGTTGTTTTCTTTCCAGTTACTACACATTTACGTGGCATTATGATTTCCCTCCTTAACTACCAAAAGCTTTATAAAGCAATCTTTTAGATGTTTCATCTGGTTATAGAAAATTAATCGATAAATTTTCTAGTCATGAGATACCTTAATAATTTATCATACAACCAAATTGATTGCAATAGTTGTGTACAAACCTTTCAAGAAAAAAACCTTGACATAGGTAATTAGTAAGTGGTGTTATAGGATGAGGCAGATATGACTTTCAATATTGGAAGGACTATAGTAAAATGACGGTAGTCAAGGAGCAATTTTTCAGGAGGGGGAACGATTCATGTCCATTGAATTAAAAACGAAGTACGGACAAATTGATATTTCAAACGAAGTAATTGCGACAATTGCTGGAGGAGCGGCAATTGAATGTTATGGAATCGTAGGTATGGCCTCTAAGAGTCAAATTAAAGACGGTATTACGGATATACTACGAAAAGAAAACTTTACTCGTGGTGTGATTGTGCGCCAAGAAGATGACGCAATACATATTGATATGTACATTATTGTCAGCTATGGAACGAAAATTTCCGAAATTGCCCACAACGTGCAATCAAAGGTTAAATATACCCTCGACAAAACTGTTGGACTTGCCGTTGACTCGGTTAATATTTACGTTCAAGGAGTTCGTGTGACGAACCCGTAGTGAGGAGGAAAGTTTGTGTCAATAACAGCATTAGATGGAAAACGTTTTGCTGAGATGGTAATCCAAGGTGCCAATCATTTAGCTGCAAATGCAAAAATGGTTGATGCGTTAAACGTTTTTCCTGTGCCCGACGGTGATACTGGAACAAATATGAATTTATCAATGACCTCCGGGGCTAAGGAAGTAAAGAATAATATTCAGGAACATATTGGTAAGGTAGGAGTGGCTCTGTCTAAAGGGTTACTAATGGGAGCACGTGGAAACTCAGGGGTGATTCTCTCTCAGTTATTTCGCGGTTTTTCAAAGGCAGTGGAAACGAAAGCCCAAATTTCCGGAAAAGATTTTGCGAACGCATTTGAAGCAGGGGTAGAGACTGCCTATAAAGCAGTCATGAAGCCTGTCGAAGGAACTATTTTAACAGTTGCAAAGGATTCGGCTAAAAAGGGTGTTCAAGCCTCTCAAAACTCAGATGATTTAATCGTGATTATGGAAGAGGTTTTAAAAGAAGCAAAGGCATCACTTAAGCGAACACCTGACCTTCTTCCAGTATTAAAGGAAGTTGGCGTTGTGGATAGCGGTGGCCAGGGTCTTGTTCTTGTTTATGAAGGCTTTCTTGCGGTTCTAAAAGGGGAAAAGCTACCTGAAACATCTGATTTGCTTCCATCCATGACAGAATTGGTCAGTGCAGAACACCATAAAAGTATCCAAGGTCACATCAGTACGGAGGATATTGTGTTCGGTTACTGTACAGAATTTATGGTTCGCTTTGAACAGGATAAAGTGGAGAAGAATCCGTTTGATGAAAGTGAATTCCGAAATGATTTGAGTAAATTAGGGGATTCTTTACTAGTAATTGCGGATGAAGATGTTGTTAAAGTACATGTTCATTCCGAACAGCCAGGAGAAGTCTTAACCTATGCTCAGCGTTATGGCAACTTAATTAATATGAAAATCGAAAACATGCGTCAGCAGCATTCCAATATTGTGGGTGAATCTTATACTGCATCAAAACCATCTCCTGCCCCAAAGGAACTGCAGGAATACGGGATTGTTACAGTCTCAATGGGTTCTGGTATTGCTGAATTATTCAAAAGCATTGGTGCAAATGCAGTCATTGAAGGCGGGCAAACGATGAATCCAAGTACGGAAGATATCGTGAAAGCCGTAAAAGAAGTTCACGCTAAAAAGGTATTTATTCTACCTAATAATAAAAACATTATTATGGCGGCAGAACAGGCGAGAGATGTTTCGGATGAAGAGATCATTGTCATTCCATCTAAGACTGTTCCACAAGGACTCTCGTCCCTGCTTGCATTCAATCCTTCTGCAAGCGTGGACGCCAATGAAGACGCTATGAAGGAAGCTTTACAGCATGTTAAGACTGGCCAAATCACTTTTGCTGTCCGTGATACCTCAATTGATGGATTAGAAATTGAGAAAAATGATTTTATGGGGATTGCTGAGGGTAAAATCGTCGTTAAAAACAAGGACAAAGGAAAAACAGCTGCAGACCTTCTCTCAAAAATGATTGACGGGGATTCAGAAATCTTAACAATCATTTATGGTGAAGACGTAAACGAAGAAGAAGTGAACCAACTTACTCAATTTGTTAAGGAAAATTATACAGATGTGGAAATAGAAATTCATAATGGCGGTCAGCCATTATACTCATTTATCTTTTCAATTGAATAAGGAACGGCTAAAATAGAAGGGGAGCTTTGGAGCAAACCCTTCTTTTTTCATTTACGTAGTTAAAGAAAACCTTTATTAAGAATTTTACCTGTTCTCTAGAGAGATATAAACAAAGGGAGAGAAAACTAATGAAATACAGAAGTGTATTCGATATCATCGGTCCTGTCATGATTGGTCCTTCCAGCTCACATACTGCCGGAGCGGCAAGAATAGGCAGGGTTGCAAGAAGTTTATTTGGCCGCGAGCCCAAATGGGCAAACATATCCTTGTATGGATCGTTTGCAAAAACGTATAAAGGACATGGAACGGATGTAGCAATCGTTGGTGGATTATTGGACTTTGATACTGATGACGTAAGAATTATTAGTGCCATTGATATTGCTGAGCAAAAAGGGATGAAACTCCGATTTATTGAAGAAGATGCGATTACCGATCATCCGAATACCGCGAGAATTATCATTGGTGATCATAATGGAGAGCTTGAATTAGTGGGAATCTCCATCGGTGGCGGAAAAATCGAGGTTATTGAATTAAATGGCTTTGAATTAAAGTTATCCGGAAACCATCCAGCCATCCTTGTCGTTCATAATGATCGGTTTGGGGCGATTGCAAACGTAGCAAATACACTGGCAAAATATGAATTGAATATTGGTCATATGGAGGTTGCTCGTAAGGAGATCGGAAAGATGGCACTAATGACCATTGAAGTGGATGAAAACATTGACGATAAAATTCTCCTCGAGCTTGAACAGCTTCCAAACATCCTTAAAGTAACGAAAATTGTTGATTAATATAAAAATAGAAGTGCCTTTTTGCACATATTGTACTGGAGCTAAATATTGAAAAGAGGAGGAAGGTCAATGTTTCGTAATGTAGCAGAATTAGTGGAACTGGCTAATAGTCAAAATAAAAAAATATCCGAAATAATGATAGAGCAAGAAGTTGCCGTAACTGGCCGTTCTAGAGAAGAAGTATTGGCATTTATGGATCGAAACTTAAAAGTAATGGAACAAGCAGTTGAAAGAGGAATAAAAGGTGTAACCTCTCACTCGGGATTAACGGGCGGAGATGCCGTTCTTCTGCAAAAGTATATCGAAAAGGGGAATTTTTTAACAGGTGAAACGATCCTTGATGCTGTTAGTAAAGCAGTCGCAACAAATGAAGTAAATGCTGCGATGGGAACGATTTGTGCCACCCCGACAGCAGGGTCTGCAGGTGTCGTTCCTGGGACTTTGTTTGCAGTCCAAAAGAAGCTTAATCCAACAAGAGAACAAATGATTTCGTTTCTCTTTACTTCCGGTGCGTTCGGATTTGTAGTTGCAAATAATGCCTCTATCTCCGGTGCAGCCGGCGGTTGTCAAGCGGAGGTTGGATCAGCAGCGGGAATGGCAGCAGCGGCAATAGTAGAATTGGCAGGTGGAACGCCAGCGCAATGTGCAGATGCGATGGCGATCACATTGAAAAACATGCTTGGGTTGGTATGTGATCCAGTGGCAGGGCTCGTTGAAGTACCATGTGTAAAACGAAACGCTATGGGGGCAGCTAATGCCATGGTTGCAGCCGATATGGCATTAGCGGGAATTACTAGCCGGATTCCATGTGATGAAGTGATTGACGCAATGTATAAAATCGGTCAAGCAATGCCGACTTCACTAAGAGAAACAGGGCAGGGAGGGTTGGCGGCTACACCGACCGGCAGAAAACTCGAAGCCAAAATCTTCGGTATACCGCTCACAGAAAAATGAATGCAAATCTAAATCAATCGGTCACAGCATTAAAGGGAATAGGGGAAGAAACGGCTGAATCATTTGCAGAAATGAAAATATTTACCATTCATGATTTATTAGAATATTTCCCTTACCGGTATGAAGACTATTCGCTTAGGGATCTAACGGAAGTACAACATGATGAGAAAGTGACGGTAGAGGGGAAGGTTCACAGTGAGCCTTCTCTTGTCTATTTTGGCAGGAAGAAATCAAAACTGACCATTCGACTATTTGTCGGGGCCTATTTGATTAAAGTGGTCTTCTTTAACCAGCCTTATTTAAAAAGTAAAATCATCATGAATGAAACAATCACGGTAACAGGTAAGTGGGATGCCCACCGACAAACAATCACAGCAAATGAAATGCAAGCAAGTCCTAACAAGAAAACCAACGATTTTGAACCTGTTTATTCTTTACGAGGGAAAGTAACGACAAAAGGAATGCGAAAATTTATCCATCTTGCTTTTCAACAATATGGACAATTTATTGAAGAGACTCTTCCAGATACTTTTCTAAAGAAATATCGTCTCCTAAACAGACAAGCTGCCATTAAAGTAATGCATTTTCCCAATAATCCTGAAGAAGTGAAGCAGGCAAGACGACGGTTTGTCTATGAAGAATTTCTTTTATTTCAATTAAAAATGCAGGCATTACGGAAGTTTGAACGGGAGCATGCTCCTGGCATCCAACAAAAATATGTTTTGTCGCAAGTGATGGAATTTATCAATAGTCTGCCCTTTCCGTTAACAAATGCCCAAAAAAGAGTGGTAAATGAAGTGTTAGCAGAACTAAAATCACCTATTCGTATGAATCGGCTCTTACAAGGGGATGTCGGATCAGGGAAAACGGTTGTAGCGGCAATTGGCTTGTATGCATCTGTAACAGCGGGCTATCAGGGGGCATTAATGGTACCAACAGAAATTCTCGCGGAGCAGCATGCAGAATCATTAAAGAGTTTATTAGAACCTTTTGAGGTGAAATGCGAGTTGTTAACAAGCTCTGTCAAAGGAAAACGGAGACGAGAAATTCTGCAAAGTCTGGCTGAAGGAGTAATTGATATTTTAATTGGAACGCATGCCCTCATTCAAGAAGAGGTAACCTTTAACAAACTGGGTTTTGTAATTACAGATGAACAGCATCGCTTTGGTGTTGAGCAGCGAAGAGTGTTGCGGGAAAAAGGAGAAAATCCAGATGTCCTATTTATGACGGCAACTCCCATTCCTCGGACACTTGCCATTACCGTCTTTGGTGAGATGGATGTTTCGATTATAGACGAGATGCCAGCAGGTAGAAAATCGATTGAAACCTATTGGGCAAAACCAGAAATGCTTGAGCGTGTCCTTGCCTTTGTCGAAAAAGAATTAAAAAAGGGGCACCAAGCCTATGTTATTTGTCCATTAATTGAGGAATCAGAGAAGCTTGATGTCCAAAATGCCATTGATGTGCATACTACCTTGAGTCACTATTTTCAAGATCGCTATAAAGTGGGGCTTATGCACGGCCGATTAACCTCAGATGAGAAAGATTCTGTCATGAAGGCATTTAGCACAAATGATGTTCAGGTGCTTGTTTCCACAACTGTGGTTGAGGTTGGGGTAAATGTACCCAATGCAACCATGATGGTTATTTATGATGCTGAACGGTTCGGACTTTCACAACTGCACCAGCTGCGTGGACGCGTAGGGCGTGGCAGCGATCAATCCTACTGCATTTTACTAGCAAGTCCAAAATCAGAAGTCGGTCAAGAGCGAATGAGGATTATGACTGAAACAAACGATGGGTTTGTGTTAAGTGAAAAAGATTTAGAACTTAGAGGACCCGGCGACTTCTTTGGCAAAAAACAAAGCGGGGTTCCCGAATTTAAAGTGGCCGATATGATTCATGATTATCGTGCACTAGAAACAGCGAGAAATGATGCGGCCATGCTTATTCAGTCAAAGACTTTTTGGAATGGTCCTGAATATCAATATTTAAGAAATACGCTTGAAGAGTCCGGTGTTTTAGAGGGAGAAAAATTAGATTAACTGTTTATCCAAACCCAAATAACACTTATTACGATACTAAATACACGTGCAGATTGAAAATTTAATCTTGCAATCTGCTTTTTTAAATTTTATACTACTCTTAGTACCTAGTCATAAGATGTCGGACGGTGTGAAAAAAATGAGAAGAAGTAAAAAGGAACGCCAACAGTTATTAACCTCAACCATTAAAGAAAATCCCTTTATTACCGATGAAGAGTTAGCGGAAAAATTTCAAGTAAGTGTGCAAACGATTCGTCTCGACCGCTTAGAATTATCGATTCCAGAACTACGTGAACGGATTAAAACGGTCGCTGAGAAACGCTTTGAAGACGAAGTACGTTCCTTACCACTTGATGAAGTCATTGGTGAAATTATTGATATAGAATTAGATCATAGTGCCATTTCCATTTTTGATGTAAAACAAGAACATGTCTTTAAACGAAATAATATCGCCCGTGGGCATCATGTATTCGCACAGGCTAATTCCCTTGCTGTTGCAGTAATAAATGATGAATTAGCATTAACAACTAAAGCAAATATCCAATTTAATCGTTCGGTTAAATTGGGTGAACGTGTTATTGCCAAAGCGAGAATAACAAAAATTCATGAAAATGTCGATCGAACGTTTGTTGAAGTGAAAAGTTTTGTTAATAATGAACTTGTTTTTACAGGAGAATTTGAAATGTACCGCTCGAAAAATCGATAAAGGATGAGACCAAATGAAACTAGCAATCGATGCAATGGGCGGAGACAATGCCCCTAAAGAGATCGTCTTAGGTGCGATGAAAGCTGTTCAGACTTATTCAGATATACATATTACCCTTGTTGGGGATGAAACTAAAATTAATGAAACCTTAACAAGTCACGAGAGAATTTCTGTTTTACATACAACTGAAGTGATTCTTGGAACAGATGAACCAGTAAAAGCGGTTCGTAGGAAAAAAGAGGCCTCGATGGTGTTAGCAGCCAGGCAGGTAGCAGACGGGTTAGCTGATGCGTGCATCTCTGCTGGTAATACCGGTGCATTGATGGCTGCTGGCCTTTTTGTGGTTGGCAGAATTGAAGGAATTGACAGACCAGCATTGGCACCAACACTTCCAACAATCGGCGGAGAGGGCTTCCTGCTTCTCGACGTTGGGGCAAATGCAGATGCAAAGCCAGAAAATTTACTTCAAAATGCTATCATGGGTTCCGTGTATAGTCAAAAAGTAAGAGGAATCGAAAAGCCAAGAGTAGGATTGTTAAATATTGGGACTGAAGAAAAGAAAGGCAATGAGCTGACAAAACATGCCTTTGACCTCTTAAAAATTGCTGATTTGAATTTTATTGGTAATGTGGAAGCAAGAGATTTGCTCGATGGGGTGGCAGATGTTGTCGTAACGGATGGTTTTACTGGCAATATGGTCTTGAAAACCATCGAGGGAACAGCTTCAGCGATGTTTAAAATGTTAAAAACAGCTTTAATGAGCAACTTTAAAAGTAAATTGGCAGCTGCAGTATTGAAGCCAAACCTAAAGACATTGAAAAATACATTGGACTACTCAGAATATGGCGGAGCTGCCCTTTTTGGGCTAAAAGCGCCAGTCATAAAGGCTCACGGATCATCCAATGCACAAGCCCTATTTAGTGCCATTAGACAAACAAGGGAAATGGTCAGTAATGATGTCGTAGGTGTAATTAAACAGACGGTTGAAGAGTCTAAGACTGCCAAAATAGAAAGTTAAGGGGTGTGAATATGAGTAAAATAGCAATTGTTTTTCCGGGACAAGGATCGCAAACGGTTGGCATGGGTAAGGAATTAGCAGAAAATCATTCCGAGGTAATGGAGTACTTTGTTAAGGCAGATAAAAAGCTAAATACTCCCTTGAGTCAGCTTATCTTTGAAGGACCAAAGGAAGAATTGACCTTAACCTACAATACCCAGCCTGCATTACTAACCACTAGTATTGCTATTTTAGACTTTTTTCAAAAATCGGGGATTAAAGCCGATTTTGTCGCTGGTCATAGTTTAGGGGAATATACTGCCCTTGTTGCAGCAGGGGTGTTATCTTTTGAAGATGGAGTCTATGCTGTTCGTAAACGGGGAGAGTTTATGGAGAAAGCCGTTCCGAATGGTGAAGGTTCCATGGCTGCAGTATTAGGGCTTGACCGTGAATCACTTCAAGCTGTAACAAATGACATTTGTGAATCAGGTTTTCCTGTTTCATTAGCAAATTTAAACTGCCCAGGGCAAATTGTTATCTCGGGATCAAGAGAAGGGGTCGAGAGAGCAGGTGTCAAAGCGAAAGAGGCTGGGGCAAAACGAGTGCTGCCGTTAGAAGTTAGCGGTCCATTTCATTCCACATTAATGAGACCAGCTGCAGACCAATTGCTTGAAGTCTTAAATGGGATGAATATGAAGAATGCTTCCATTCCTGTTGTAGTAAATGTTACCGCAGAACCTGTTAGCACTGCTTTTGAAATTAAGGATAAATTAATCGAACAACTTTATTCACCTGTGTTATGGGAAGATTCAGTTGAAAAAATGATTTCCCTTGGTGTGAATACATTTATTGAAATCGGTCCTGGAAAAGTCTTGTCAGGTTTAATAAAAAAAATCGATAAGACAGTTAAAACGTATTCTGTATCGGATGAGGAAAGTGCTCTTGCGGTCATTGCAGCTTTAAAGGAGGATACACTATGAATTTAGAAGGAAAAACAGCCCTTGTGACAGGTGCATCGCGTGGTATCGGCAGAGAGATTGCCTTAGAATTAGCCAGACAAGGTGCGAATGTAGCCGTTAATTTTGCTGGGAGCGAAGTTAAAGCGGGCGAAGTTGTAGATGAAATTAAGGCCCTTGGCAGGGATGCATTTTCTGTTAAATGTAATGTTTCAAATGCTGAAGAAGTCACAGAAATGGTTAAGGAAACGCTTAACCACTTTGGTAAGCTTGATATCCTCGTTAATAATGCCGGTATTACGAGAGATAATTTAATTATGAGGATGAAGGAAGAAGAATGGGATGATGTGTTGAACATCAACCTAAAAGGTGTTTTCCTTTGTACGAAAGCAGTTACAAGGCAAATGATGAAGCAACGGGTTGGCCGCATCATTAATATTGCCTCGATTGTTGGGGTAAGCGGAAACCCAGGACAAGCTAACTATGTTGCGGCAAAGGCAGGTGTCATTGGTTTAACCAAAACAACTGCTAAAGAATTAGCTTCGAGAAATATAACGGTAAATGCGATTGCGCCTGGCTTTATTACTACAGATATGACGGATAAATTACCTGAGGATGTAAAAGCGGAAATGCTAAAACAAATTCCTTTGGCTCGTTTAGGTGAACCGAAAGATATTGCTAAACTTACAGCATTCCTTGCTTCTGATGACTCTTCCTATATCACAGGACAGACGCTTCATATTGACGGCGGTATGGTAATGTAATTTTATTTCATTTTAGATTTATCTTTTGGCAGAAATACTCTATAATAGCTTGAGGGGAGGTGAACAAGCATGGCAGAGGTATTAGAACGTGTTACAAAAATCATCGTTGACCGCTTAGGCGTTGATGAGTCTCAAGTTAAGCTTGAAGCTTCATTTAAAGATGATCTTGGCGCTGATTCCCTAGACGTAGTTGAACTAGTAATGGAATTAGAAGATGAGTTCGATATGGAAATTTCTGACGACGATGCTGAAAAGATCAACACTGTTGGTGACGCTGTTACTTACATAAATAACTTAAAGTAATCTCGTTGGATTAATTTAAAACTCCGTTTTCAAACGGAGTTTTATTATGTCTAGCTGCTGCGCCAAAGGGCTCTTTGGATTTAACTACTTGCCATGGCGTATCAGCTTTTATTCCTGTATGATAGAACTTGGCAGCAAACTATCTGCCAAGTTTCTTTGCGTTTTTACAAAAACTTTTTTAAACTCATAGGTAAGGTAGTTTGTAAATTTAAATCAAGGTGGAGAACTTTCATGCGCAAGAACAGTAAGGAAACAGAATTGAATCGCGCAAAAGAAAATCAATTTAAGGATTTTCAAGTCACAATCGGGATTACGATTGAAAATGAAAAATTATTAAAACAAGCTTTTACACATTCATCCTATGTGAATGAGCATCGCAGAAAGCCTTTCGAAGATAATGAAAGACTCGAGTTTTTAGGAGATGCCGTCCTCGAACTTACAGTTTCACAATTTCTTTTCAAAAAATATCCTACGATGACCGAAGGAGAATTAACGAAATTGCGTGCTGCCATTGTTTGTGAGCCTGCACTTGTTGCTTTCGCAAATGAGCTCGAGTTTGGAAAACTCATTCTACTTGGCAAAGGAGAAGAGATGACAGGCGGTCGAGAACGCCCCGCTTTACTTGCAGATGTATTTGAAGCATTCATTGGGGCTTTATATTTAGACCAAGGAATCGACAAGGTCGTTGATTTCCTTGAAAAAGTTGTCTTTCCTAAAATAAATGCTGGTGCTTTTTCTCATGTGATGGATTTTAAAAGTCAATTACAGGAACTTATTCAACGAGATGGAGCTGGTATGATTGAATATCGTGTCCTTCAAGAAAAAGGGCCTGCCCACAGTAAGGAATTTGTTTCTAGAGTATCCCTAAATGGAGATGAATTAGGTATTGGAACGGGAAAATCAAAGAAAGAAGCCGAACAGCATGCCGCCCAAATGGCACTAGAGGTATTAAAAACAAAAACAACTTAGAAATGACGATGTTTGCAGGAGAAATCCCCGTGAAACATAGGGAGGATAATGAAATGTTTTTAAAACGGTTGGACATTATTGGCTTTAAATCTTTTGCTGAACGAATTGAAGTTGATTTTGTTCCTGGTGTAACCGCAGTAGTAGGTCCAAATGGCAGCGGAAAAAGTAATATCACCGATGCCATCCGCTGGGTCTTAGGTGAACAGTCTGCAAAGTCTTTAAGAGGCAGCAAGATGGAAGATATCATTTTTGCTGGAAGTGATTCAAGAAAAGCTCTTAATTTTGCTGAAGTTACGCTTACATTAGACAATTCTGACCAAGGGTTAGGGATTGACTTTAATGAAGTTAGTGTGACGAGAAGGGTCTCACGTTCTGGGGAAAGTGAATTTTCTATTAATAAGCAATCCTGTCGGCTCAAGGATATTATTGATTTATTTATGGATTCAGGTCTTGGCAGAGAAGCCTTTTCGATTATCAGCCAAGGAAAAGTAGAAGAAATATTAAATAGTAAAGCTGAAGACCGCCGAACAATCTTCGAAGAGGCAGCAGGGGTGTTAAAATATAAAAATCGTAAGAAAAAGGCAGAGGTTAAATTATTTGAGACACAGGACAACTTAAATCGTGTCAATGATATTTTACATGAGCTTGAAAGCCAAGTTGAGCCGTTAAAAATTCAAGCATCGATGGCAAAAGATTATTTGGAAAAAAAAGAGGAACTGGAAAAAATCGAAGTTGCATTAACAGTTTTTGAAATAGAAGACCTGCACCAGAAATGGGAAAGGCTATCCAAACAGCTTGAAGAGCATCAACAGGAAGAACTGAAGCTTTCTTCTCAGCTGCAAGGAAAAGAAGCAAAAATTGTCGAAACAAGAGACAAGATATCGGCATTAGATGAATCGATTACAGACCTGCAAAATGTTCTTCTGCATGCAAGTGAAGAACTTGAAAAGCTAGAAGGAAGAAAAGAAGTCTTAAAGGAACGCAAGAAAAATGCAGCCCAAAATAAAGAACAATTAAAAGCAAATATCTCTGAACTAACCGACAGGGTTAGCCAATTAAAGAATAATCGGGACTTGCAGGCCGATTCAGTAAAACAACTTAGTGAACAGGTTAAAATACTGCAATCAGAGCTAAAAGAAAAACAAGAAAAACTACCATTATTTATTGAAAATATAGAAGAAAAAATCGAAAGCTTAAAAAGTGAATACATCGAGCTATTGAATGATCAAGCCGGTGCCAAAAATGAAATCAAATATATTGACCAACAATTGGAGCAGCAAGAGCGAAAAAGTGCACGCCTTGACGGAGAAAATGAAAAATATCTACAAGATCGTCAAATTGCCCAAACCCAAAAGCTTGAAATACAAGCTGCCTTAGTTGAGACTCAAAAGAAGTTAGCGGATCAGTTGCTTGAATTTCGCGAACAGCAGCGAAAGCTTGAAACAGTAAAAAATAATTATCAAAAGCAAGAAAAAACACTATATCAGGCCTATCAGCTTCTTCAACAGGCTAAGTCAAGAAAAGAAATGCTCGAAGAAATGGAAGAAGATTATGCAGGCTTTTTCCAAGGTGTTAAAGAAGTACTAAAGGCTCGTGACAATAAGCTAAAGGGAATTGAAGGTGCCATTGCTGAGCTTCTAACCGTTCCAAAAGAGTATGAAACGGCACTCGAGACATCTTTGGGCGGTGCTACACAGCATATTGTTGTCGATAACGAGCAAAATGCACGAACAGCCATTCAATATTTAAAACAGAATTCTTTTGGCCGGGCAACCTTTTTACCGGTTAGTGTAATAAAAGGAAGGTCATTATCTTCAGCCCAGTTAGCTTCCATTCAAAACCATCCATCCCTGATTGGTCCAGCTGTCAGCTTAGTTAAGTTTGATCCAAAGTATGCTGAAGTTATCAGTAACCTTCTTGGTAATGTAGTGATTACGAAAGATTTAAAAGGAGCTAATGAATTAGCGAAGATCCTTCAGTATCGTTGCAGACTAGTGACAATCGATGGTGATATTGTCAATCCGGGCGGTTCTATGACCGGTGGCGCCATGAAACAAAAAACAACATCACTGTTAACAAGAAAAGGTGAACTTGAAAATTTAAAAGAAAAGCTTGTCATGATGGAAGAAAAAACAGCAGATTTAGAAACAATTGTTAAGAACTTAAAAGCAGAAGTCCAACAGTCCGAGCAAAAGCTTGATGAGATTCGTCAGAATGGTGAGGAATTAAGACTAAGTGAACAGTCTAAAAAGGGTGACCTTCGCGAAGCGGAACTTGGAGAAAAGAATATCAATGACCGTTTAGCCATATATGACCTTGAGAAAGGGCAATTTTCTGATGAAAAAGAAACGCTGTTTAAACGGAAAATGGAATTATCAGAGGCAATCGAAGCTTACAAACTAACTATTGCTGATCTTGATGCGCAAATTCTAAAACTTTCAGAACAAAAAACAATTAATTTAACATCTAGAGAAACTCTGACCAACGAAATAAATGAATTGAAGGTAGAATTTGCTGCCAAAAATGAACAATTTACACATGTGAAAGAACGCCTGACACTTCTAAACGAAGAATTAGAAGAAAGTGAGCAAAAGTTGGCTGTTTTTACAGAAGATCTTCACCTTCTAACATCAGAAATGACCAGCAGCTCATCAGGGGAAGAGCAATTAGAAGCAGCTGCGATGAGAAAACAACAGGACAAAGAAGATACTTTACAGTTAATTACTGAAAGAAGGCAAGAACGCTTGTCCTTGCAGGATTCACTAGAAGATATAGAGTTGGATGCTAAAGAGCTAAAAAGACTCCATAAAGGGTTGGTTGTTGTTTTAAAGGATGAAGAAGTAAAAATTAACCGTTTGGATGTTGAGCTTGAAAATCGCCTTGCACAATTAAGAGAAGAATATCTTTTATCATTTGAAGGGGCAAAAGAACAGTATCCATTAACGATCCCTGTTGAGGAAGCAAGAAAAAGAGTCAAATTAATCAAGCTGGCCATTGATGAACTTGGGAATGTCAATCTTGGTGCCATAGAGGAATATGAACGTGTTTCAGAGCGCTTTGAGTTTCTTAATGAACAAAAGACAGATCTTCAAGAAGCAAAAGATACCCTCTACCAGGTTATTGAGGAAATGGACACGGAAATGAAAAGGCGTTTTCAACAAACCTTTGAGGGGATTCGTGAACATTTCGAACCGACATTCAGGACGCTGTTCGGAGGGGGAAGAGCCGATTTAGTCTTGACTATACCAGAAGACTTATTGAATACTGGTGTAGAAATCGTTGCGCAGCCACCAGGTAAAAAGCTGCAAAACCTAGGGCTATTATCAGGAGGAGAACGTGCACTAACAGCTATAGCACTATTATTTTCTATCTTAAAGGTACGACCTGTGCCTTTCTGTATTTTAGATGAGGTGGAAGCTGCCTTGGATGAAGCAAATGTGTACCGCTTCAGCCAATACTTGAAGCGCTATAGTGATGAAACGCAATTTATTGTGATCACGCACCGTAAGGGAACAATGGAGCAAGCAGATGTCCTTTACGGTATTACCATGCAGGAATCAGGTGTTTCAAAGCTTGTATCCGTCCGTTTAGAGGATACAAAAGAGCTAGTTGAATTATAGTTTAAGGAAGTGAAAAAATGAGCTTTTTTAAAAAACTAAAAGAAAAGATTTCGAAATCGACAGATGCTGTTACCGAAAAGTTTAAGGATGGACTTACCAAAACAAGAGACAATTTCTCCGGAAAAGTGAATGATCTTGTCGCTAGATACAGAAAAGTGGACGAAGATTTTTTTGAAGAACTGGAGGAAATCTTAATTCAGGCCGATGTCGGCTTTGACACAGTTATGCAATTGATCGATGAACTCAAGATGGAAGTAAAACGAAAAAACATTCAAGATCCGCAAGATGTCCAAAGTGTGATTTCTGAAAAGCTCGTCGAGATTTACAATGCAGGTGAAGGACAATCCTCAAAATTAAACATCCAGGAAGATGGTCTGACCGTCATTCTTTTTGTAGGGGTTAACGGAGTTGGGAAAACAACGACCATTGGCAAGCTAGGTCATAAGTTTAAGAGTGAGGGTAAGAAAGTATTAATGGCAGCAGGTGATACCTTCCGGGCAGGTGCGATTGAACAGCTTGAGGTGTGGGGTGAAAGGGTCGGTGTCGAGGTTATTAAGCAGGCAGAAGGATCTGACCCGGCAGCAGTCATGTTTGATGCCATACAAGCAGCGAAATCCCGCAAGGCTGATATTTTACTATGTGACACGGCAGGGCGTTTACAAAACAAAGTGAACTTGATGAAAGAGTTAGAAAAAGTTAAACGTGTCATTGAACGGGAAATACCAGGGGCACCACATGAAGTGATGTTAGTTCTTGACGCCACTACGGGTCAAAATGCTCTTATTCAGGCGAAAACCTTTAAAGAAGTGACGAACGTAAGCGGGATTGTCCTGTCAAAATTAGATGGTACGGCAAAGGGCGGAATTGTTCTTGCGATTCGCAACGAATTGAAAATTCCCGTGAAATTTGTTGGTCTTGGTGAAAAAATGGATGACCTCCAAGAATTTGACGCAGAAAAATATGTGTACGGGCTGTTTGCCGATCAAGTAGAAAAAACAGAATAAGGATGTAAAGGTATTTTCTTGACAGAAATTGTCCGACCCTGTAAACTTTACTTTGTAAAGGCTTTTCACTTAACATTGGTATTGGAGGAACTGGCATGATGCTTGAAAAGACAACACGAATGAACTATCTTTATGATTTTTACAATTCGTTGTTAACGCCAAAGCAGCAAAGCTATATGTCTCTCTATTACTTAGATGATTACTCACTTGGAGAAATTGCCGAGGAGTATGACATCAGCCGTCAGGCCGTGTATGATAATATAAAACGGACAGAAGCAATGGTCGAAGAGTATGAGGAAAAGCTGCTCTTATTTCATAAATTTCAAGAGCGCACAAAGCTTATCAGGCATATGAAAGAGTTGCTTAATGAAGGTAACCCTTCAAAGCAAGCTATGTTAGAAACGATTAATGAGCTTGAGAAATTAGATTAGGAGGCGGCATGAATGGCGTTTGAAGGATTAGCCGACCGACTGCAGAATACAATTCAAAAAATCCGTGGAAAAGGCAAGGTTTCAGAAGCTGACGTAAAAGAAATGATGCGTGAAGTACGGCTTGCCTTGCTTGAAGCAGATGTTAACTTCAAAGTTGTTAAGGATTTTGTGAAAAAGGTTAGTGAACGAGCTGTTGGGCAAGAAGTGCTGAAAAGTTTAACTCCAGGTCAGCAAATCGTTAAAATCGTTAACGAGGAATTGACTTCGTTAATGGGGGGCGAACAAAGCAAGATTGCAGTTTCAAATCGTCCACCGACAGTGATTATGATGGTGGGACTGCAGGGTGCTGGTAAAACAACGACAACTGGAAAGCTTTCGCTGTTGCTTCGTAAGAAGTATAATCGTAAACCCTTACTTGTTGCAGCAGATATTTACCGTCCTGCCGCAATTAAACAGCTTCAAACTCTGGGAAAACAATTAGACATGCCTGTGTTCTCACTTGGTGATCAAGTGAGTCCTGTTGAAATTGCCAAAAAAGCAATTGAAAAAGCAAAAGAAGAGCATCATGATTATGTTCTAATTGATACCGCCGGCCGTCTTCACGTGGATGAAGCTTTAATGGGTGAACTAAAAGACATTAAAGAGCTAACGAAACCTGATGAAATTTTCCTTGTAGTCGATGCTATGACAGGACAGGATGCTGTCAATGTTGCCCAAAGCTTTAATGAACAACTAGGATTAACCGGGGTTGTCTTAACAAAGCTTGATGGTGATACAAGGGGTGGTGCCGCACTTTCTATTCGTGCCGTAACGCAGACACCGATTAAGTTTGTCGGGCTAGGGGAGAAAATGGATGCTTTGGAGCCATTTTACCCAGAACGGATGTCATCAAGGATTCTTGGTATGGGTGATGTTCTAACCTTGATTGAGAAGGCACAAGCCAATGTTGATGAAGAAAAGGCTAAAGAATTAGAGCAGAAAATGCGAACAGCAACATTTACGCTTGAAGACTTTTTGGAGCAACTTGGTCAGGTGCGAAACTTAGGACCACTGGATGAGTTATTAAAAATGATGCCTGGTGCGAACAAAATCAAAGGTTTGAATAATCTTCAAATCGATGAAAAGCAAATTGGACATGTCGAAGCTATCATCAGATCCATGACCAAGGCAGAAAAGAATAATCCGGAAATCTTGAACTCAAAACGGAAAACAAGGATTGCCAAGGGAAGCGGGCGGACTGTCACGGAAGTGAACCGTTTACTGAAGCAATTTGAAGACATGAAAAAAATGATGAAACAAATGACAGGCATGCAGCAAAAAGGTAAGAAAAAAGGCGGATTTAAATTCCCTTTTAAACCTTTCTAGTTTGTTTTATTCCAAAAAAAAATTGGTAATACTATATGTAAAGAAAAAACACTTTACAAACTATAAAAGAATTGATATTATACTATCTTGTGTGAAACTATTCGGAGGTGCTTATTTAAAATGGCAGTAAAAATTCGTTTAAAACGTATGGGAGCTAAGAAAACTCCTTTCTATCGTATTGTTGTAGCAGATTCTCGTTCACCACGTGATGGACGTTACATTGAAATCGTTGGAACTTACAATCCAGTTGCAGAACCAGCTAAAGTTGAAATCAACGAAGAACTAGTTCTTAAGTGGCTAAAAGATGGTGCGAAACCATCTGATACAGTTCGTAACCTTTTCTCAAAACAAGGCATCATGGAAAAATTCCATAATGCAAAACTAAACAAGTAATTGTAGTCGATTATGAAACAATTAATCGAAACAATTGTTAAGCCACTTGTTGATTTTCCAGAGGACGTTCATGTTAGTGTCACAGAGGATGACAATCGCGTAACATATCAGTTATCGGTTAATAAAACTGATATGGGAAAAGTGATTGGAAAGCAAGGGCGAGTTGCAAAGGCCATTAGAACTGTTGTTTATGCAGCAGGATCATCACAACTAAAGAAAATTTTTCTAGAGATTGGTGAATAGCTATTTGCATCTAGATAAAAGGGAGGGATTTTTTCCTCCCTTTTTTGCTATAAGAAAAGCGTAGGCGCTCATTTTGCGAAGTATACTAGGCGCTGGAAGGAGAAAAGGGAAGCTCGAGGGAGGCATTTCTTTGCAAATTATTCAAACTGTTGTGGTAAAACAAATTCTAACGGAAAATAGCAAGAAAAAATTATTCGATCATTATCATGCTCAAAAGCTGCAGCTACAAAAGGAATGCAATCAACTACAATTTGAATTAAAGCGCTTGGAAAAAACGAAAAGCTATTCACCGGGTGCACTAAAGAATCATTTTGAAAAAGAACTCAATAAGCGTACGGAAAAAGAAAAGCTCCTAGAGTTTCAAATCGAACAATTACATATGCTACCATTAGGCAGTGAATTAAAGGAAAAGGAAGTACAGGCTCTGGTTGAAGTCAAAGTTGGCGATACTTGGGACGAGAGGCTAGAACAATCTACAATCATCATTAGAGATGGAATTATTGAGGAAATTAGGTGAAAAAGAAAAATGGAAAAATGGTTCAACGTAGGGAAAATAGTTAATACTCAAGGAATTAAAGGCGAGGTAAGGGTTATCTCGAAAACAGATTTCCCGGACAAACGGTATAAAGCTGGGAATGTATTATATTTATTTATGCCAAATAGTAACAAGCCGATTGAATTGACAGTCAAAAGCCATCGGACCCATAAAAATTTTGATTTACTTACCTTTGAGGGTTATAACAATATCAATGAAGTTGAAAAGTTTAGAGATGGCATTCTTAAAGTTCCAGAATCACAGCTTGACGAATTAGAAGAAGACGAATTTTATTACCATGAAATTATCGGGTGCCTTGTTGCCACAACCAAAGGAGAAGAAATTGGAAAAGTAACGGAGATTTTATCTCCGGGTGCCAATGACGTTTGGGTCGTGAAAAGCAATGGAGGTAAAGAAATACTTATACCCTATATACATGATGTAGTCAAAAAAGTCGATATAAAAGAGAAAGTCATCTTAATTGACCCAATGGAAGGATTACTTTCATGATGCAGATTGATATTCTGACGTTATTTCCAGAAATGTTTTCTGGTGTACTAGGTCAATCCATGCTGCAAAAGGCCGTGGAAAAATCCGCCGTACATTATAATGTCGTTAATTTTCGGGACTTTGCCGATAACAAACATTCTACAGTGGATGATTACCCCTATGGCGGCGGCGCTGGTATGGTTTTAACACCTCAGCCTATCTTTGATGCTGTAGCCGCTCTTAAGGAACAAGCAAAGGGCAGCAGACCAAGGGTCATCCTCCTTTGTCCGCAAGGAGAACGGTATGAGCAGCGCAAAGCCGAAGAATTTGCGAAAGAAGATCACTTAATCTTTATCTGTGGTCATTACGAAGGCTATGATGAACGAATCAGGGAGCATGTGGTAACGGACGAAATATCAATTGGCGATTATGTCCTAACCGGAGGCGAGCTGGGAGCAATGGTAGTGGTCGATAGTGTGGTCCGTCTTTTGCCTGAGGTGCTGGGAAATCAAGAATCACATATGAAGGACTCCTTTAGCACAGGGCTCTTAGAACACCCTCACTACACAAGGCCAGCTAATTTTCGGGGAATGAAGGTTCCCGATGTGCTAATGTCTGGAAATCATAAATTAATTGAGGAATGGCGAAATAAAGAAGCATTAAGGCGTACACTTTTAAGGCGGCCAGATTTATTTGATAAAATCGATCTGACTCCAGAACAGGAGAAATGGTTAGAAGAAGTAAAAAAAGATTACGAGTAATATTGCTAGCCCGTAATAATTATGGTATGATACTTCTTGTGACTTGAGCTGATACTTATCAGATTGTGTCTTATAACGATGTTCCGCTGCAAGATTTAAGGAAATTTGTTGTGCATGAGCATCTGTTGGAAGGAGTTGAAAACGATGCATAAATTAATCGAAGAAATCACAAAAGAACAACTTCGTTCTGATCTTCCTGCGTTCCGTCCTGGTGACACTGTACGTGTCCATGTTAAAGTTATCGAGGGTACTCGTGAACGTATTCAGTTATTCGAAGGTGTAGTGATTAAGCGTCGTGGTGGTGGAATTAGCGAAACTTTCACAGTTCGTAAAATTTCTTACGGAGTAGGCGTTGAGCGTACTTTCCCTGTACACACACCAAAAATTGCGAAGCTTGAAGTAATTCGCCGCGGTAAAGTCCGCCGTGCTAAGCTTTACTACTTGCGTAACCTTCGCGGTAAAAAAGCAAGAATTAAAGAGATTCGATAATAAGAAAAGAAAGGAGCTTGCTGCAAAAAGCAGGCTCTTTTTCTTTACATAACAATTTAAAAGTTGTAAATGCGTATTATTGAATTATCCGATGAACTACTTAAAATATTAAAGTTTGATTAAAAAATTCATCCCATCGTGTTAAATATGTTTAAGTTATGTAAAATAAGCTGTATATAACATTTTTTTTAGTGATTGGTGGGGATTGTATGACAAAAAAGAAGAAGAATGAACTATGGGAATGGACAAAAGCCCTATTGATTGCGGTAGTCTTAGCTGCTGTCATCAGGTACTTTCTTTTTGCTCCAATTGTTGTGGATGGATTATCCATGATGCCGACGTTGAAAGATCAGGATCGAATGATTGTCAATAAATTCAGTTATGATATTGGGAAGCCAAAACGATTTGATATCATAGTTTTCCACGCCCCGGAAAAAAAGGATTACATAAAGCGTGTGATTGGTCTGCCAGGTGATGTCATCGAGTATAAGGATGATACTTTATATGTTAATGGAAAAGCGTATAAAGAGCCTTATTTAGATGAATATAAGAAACAAGTAGATGACGGTCCTTTAACTGGTTCATTTACTTTGGAAGAAAAAATTGGCCGTAAGACAGTACCAAAAGGTGAATTGTTTGTTATGGGGGATAATCGCCGGTTTAGCAAAGACTCAAGGCATATTGGTACCGTCCCATTGAGTAAAGTAATTGGTAAAACCAGTATCGTTTACTGGCCCTTAGAGGATGCACATATTGTTACAGTGAAATAGAAATAGGAGGTGGCGCTTTGACGATCCAATGGTTTCCAGGCCACATGGCAAAGGCTCGCAGAGAGGTCACAGAAAAGTTGAAATTAGTGGATATCATTTTTGAATTGGTTGATGCGAGAATTCCGTATTCCTCAAGAAATCCAATGATTGATGAAATTATCCAACATAAACCTAGATTAGTTTTATTAAATAAAGCTGATATGGCTGATAAAGATGCAACAAGGGAATGGATTTCTTTTTTTGCGGAAAGAGAAATAAAGGCATTGGCAATCAATTCTCAAGCAGGTGAAGGCATGAAAAACATTGTCCAAGCCTCAAACGAAATTTTGAAAGAGAAATTTGACCGTTTAAGAGCAAGAGGAGTAGTGAAACCAAGAGCAACTCGTGCAATGATTGTCGGTATTCCTAATGCTGGAAAATCGACACTGATTAACCGTCTTGCAAAGAAAAATCTTGCAAAGACGGGAAATACACCAGGGGTAACAAAAGCACAACAATGGATTAAAGTAGGTAAAGAAATGGAGCTGCTTGATACCCCGGGAATATTATGGCCAAAATTCGAGGATCAAGAGGTTGGAATGAAGTTAGCCATTACAGGGGCGATAAAAGATACATTATTAAACCTGCATGACTTAACTATTTACTCGCTAAGATTTTTAGAACGTGCCTATCCAAAGCGATTACAGGAACGATACAAGCTAGCAGAAATACCAGAGGATGTTGTTGCCTTATTTGATCACATTGGAAAGCTAAGGGGCTGTCTAACTGGCGGTGGCATGGTTGATTATGATAAAGTGGCAGAATTGGTCATCAGGGAACTTCGCACGGAAAAGTTCGGCCCACTTACTTTTGAAAGACCAAATGATTTTCAATTAGCGGACGAAAAAAATAAATCAAATTAGCTCTCCGTCCGGGGAGCTTAATTTTTCGAAAAAATATGTAAGGTGAATCACATGGGAAAATTATCAATCGCACAAATTGAAGAAAAGCTGGCAACTATTTTAGAAGAAACAGATTCCTTTCTTGTTGAACTACAAGGGGATGATAGAAAAGGTGTACAGCACTGCATTAACAAGTGGAAAAGACAAAGGGAACAAGAAAAATTCCTAAAGGCTAAATTTAATCAAATGAATGAATATGAACGGAAATTTCGTGGTCAAGGGTTCAAATTCATTGCTGGCATTGACGAGGTGGGAAGAGGACCGCTTGCAGGCCCAGTTGTCGCTGCAGCTGTCATTCTTCCTGAGGATTTTTTCTTAGCTGGGATTGATGACTCGAAAAAGCTTACGGAAAAAAAACGTCAAGAATTTGACCGAGTCATTAGAAGTGAAGCACTAGCGGTAAGTATTTCAATGATTCATGCCGATGAAATTGATGAGATTAATATTTACGAAGCGACCAAAAAAGCTATGAAAACGGCGATAGCCTCGCTAAAACCAGTGCCGGATTTTTTACTAATTGATGCAATGAAACTCGAAACCCCTTATCCATCAGAATCGATTATTAAAGGGGACGCAAAAAGTATCTCGATTGCGGCCGCATCAATTGTTGCGAAGGTAGCTAGAGATGAATTGATGAAAGAGATTTCGGTAACTTATCCTGCCTATGGGTTTCAACATAATATGGGATATGGGACAAAAGAACATATCCAAGCAATACAGCAGCAGGGGATTATTTCCTGGCATCGTAAAAGCTTCGCTCCGGTCAAAGATTATATTAAAATAGATAACTCAAATTAAAAAACAGGTTTTAACCTGTTTTTTATTATTGTAAAAAATTATTTTAACTATATTCGTAGGAGTAATTCCTATGTTATAATAACTGTGTAAATTTATTATTCTGAATTTTTTAAAGATGACTATAATTTTCAGCATAATGGTGGACAAGGTTCATGCCATTATATAAAATGAAAACGGAGTCAATATTTTGAAGAGTTTGAAAGAGGAGGATGGGAAATGAATATCCATGAGTATCAAGGGAAAGAGATCCTCAGAAAATATGGGGTATCGGTTCCAAATGGAAAAGTGGCATTTACGGTTGAAGAGGCTGTAGAAGCCGCTAAAGAACTAGGCACACAAGTCTGTGTAGTAAAAGCACAAATCCATGCAGGCGGACGGGGGAAAGCCGGTGGAGTGAAAGTGGCTAAAAACCTTGATGAGGTTCGTACATATGCAAGTGAAATCCTCGGAAAAACTTTAATAACACACCAAACAGGCCCTGAAGGTAAAGAAGTAAAGCGTTTGTTAATTGAAGAGGGCTGCGACATAAAAAAAGAATACTATGTTGGTTTAGTATTGGATCGCGCCACTTCACGTGTGGTATTAATGGCTTCTGAAGAAGGCGGTACTGAAATTGAAGAAGTAGCTGCTAAAACACCAGAGAAAATTTTTAAAGAAGAAATTGATCCAGCGATTGGCTTACAGCCTTTCCAAGCACGACGCATTGCCTTTAATATTAACATTCCAAAAGAGTTAGTTAATCAAGCGGTTAAGTTTATGACAGGTCTATATAACGCTTATATCGAGAAGGATTGCTCTATAGCTGAAATTAACCCACTTGTTGTGACGGGCGATGGGAAAGTGATGGCACTTGATGCAAAGTTAAACTTTGACTCTAATGCATTATATCGTCAAAAAGACGTTCTAGCGTATCGTGATCTTGAAGAAGAAGATGCAAAAGAAATTGAAGCATCTAAATACGATTTAAGTTATGTTGCTTTAGATGGAAACATAGGTTGTATGGTTAATGGTGCCGGACTTGCTATGTCAACGATGGATATTATTAAACATTACAGCGGAGACCCTGCTAACTTCCTTGATGTCGGAGGCGGTGCAACCGCTGAAAAAGTTACAGAAGCATTCAAAATTATCCTTTCTGATCCAAACGTAAAAGGTATTTTCGTAAATATCTTTGGTGGAATCATGAAGTGTGATGTTATTGCTGAGGGTGTTGTTGAAGCAGCTAAGCAGGTTGGACTTAGTGTACCGCTTGTTGTTCGCTTAGAAGGAACAAATGTTGACTTAGGTAAGAAAATCCTAAGAGAGTCAAGTGTTGACATTATTGCTGCTGAATCCATGGCTGACGGTGCACAAAAAATCGTTTCATTAGTGAAATAGGATCGAGGAGAAAGGGGAATTAACGTGGGCGTTTTTATTAATAAAGATACAAAGGTAATTGTTCAAGGGATTACAGGCGGTACTGCCCGTTTTCATACAAAGCAAATGCTTGAATATGGGACAAAAATTGTCGGCGGCACATCACCAGGTAAGGGCGGTCAAGAAGTAGAGGGAGTTCCTGTATTTAACACAGTGAAAGACGCTGTTGACGCTACAGGTGCAAACGCTTCTGTCATTTATGTTCCAGCACCATTTGCGGCTGACTCAATTATTGAGGCAGTTGATGCTGAGTTAGATCTTGTTATTTGTATCACGGAGCATATTCCAGTATTGGATATGGTGAAAGTAAAACGATATATGGAAGGCAAGAAGACTCGTTTAGTAGGTCCAAACTGTCCTGGAGTGATTACTGCTGATGAATGTAAAATCGGTATCATGCCTGGTTACATTCATACAAAAGGCCATGTAGGCGTGGTTTCTCGTTCAGGAACATTAACATACGAAGCAGTACATCAATTAACAACAGCAGGACTTGGCCAAACAACAGCAGTAGGTATTGGTGGAGACCCTGTTAACGGAACAAACTTCATTGATGTTCTAAAAGCCTTCAATGAAGACCCGGAAACATATGCCGTTATCATGATTGGTGAAATCGGTGGAACAGCAGAAGAAGAAGCTGCTGAATGGGTAAAAGCAAACATGACAAAACCAGTGGTTGGCTTTATCGGTGGACGTACAGCCCCTGCTGGAAAGCGCATGGGTCACGCAGGTGCGATTATTTCTGGCGGAAAAGGAACAGCAGATGAAAAAATCCGCGTCATGAATGAATGTGGCATTAAAGTAGCAGATACGCCATCAGTGATGGGTGAAACTCTAATCGGCGTATTAAAAGAACAAGGATTATATGATAAGTGTAAAACACACTAATAAACACCTTTGAATGGTTCAGATAGTCCCTCATAATTTGAGGGGCTATTTATTCATAATTTAATTATAAACGGAGGCTGGTTTAAACATGGATGATTTTAAAGAAAAACTAATTCATTTGCTGCACTACCCTAATATCTCTTGGAGTACTGTTTATCAAATGTTAAAGAAAGATCCTACGCTCCAGTCGTTATCTAAATTTCCAATACAGTCTTTTAAGCAAAATACCCTTTTTCCTTCTGGTAACCACGAATACTCTTCCACATTTTCATCAACAAATACTTATTCTCCTGAACTCATTCATGAACAAATCCGAAATTATGAGACAAATGAAATTGAGGTCATTACTATTTTTGATAAAGAATATCCTCACTTCTTAAAAGAAATATATCAGCCACCATGGGCTTTATTTGCTAAGGGGGATGTATCACTATTAGAAAAAGAACCAAAGCTTGCTGTAGTAGGATCGCGTCAAGCGACGCAGTATGGGAAAAATGCGATTCGTCTTATCTTCCCAGAACTTATTGACAATGATATTCTTATTGTAAGTGGTTTAGCAAGAGGGATTGATGCTCTGGCTCATGAATATGCGATAAAAAATGGCGGAAAAACCATCGCTGTTATTGCTGGTGGTTTGTACAATATTTACCCAAAAGAAAATATGAGTCTTGCAGTAAATATGATGAAAACGCAGCTAGTCCTCTCGGAATATCCTCCCGATACAAAGCCTCTCAGATGGCATTTTCCTGCCCGGAATCGAATTATTAGCGGATTAGCGGACGGAACGTTTATTATTGAAGCAAAGCGAAAAAGCGGTTCGCTTATTACAGCTAATTATGCCGTAAATGAAGGACGGGAGGTTTTTTCACTCCCTGGGAGTATTCTTAATCCTTATTCTGGCGGAACAAATGAACTAATCCAGCAAGGGGCTAAACTAGTTACATGTGCAGAGGATATTTTGGAAGAATTAAGATTACACTCTAGATTATGTTAATTACTACAGAAAAAAGTTGTTTTTTTGAAGGTTTTTTCGATAAAATGGAGAAATTAGCTAAAAAAGGTTGCAAAAATTTCTATTATGTTATACATTTTCCATCAGATATTCGAAATAAATAATGAGATTATTGCAGTTAACATATAATTGATATTTTTTGGGATAAGACAGTTTTGTAAAGTATTTTCTCCGGTTCAGGTTGTTAAAACTGAATTTAGGAAAACTTCTCAAATTTGTGAGCATCTTCGAAGTAGTTTTGGAAAGCTCGAGGCGCTTTTACACTTTCCCTCTTAAGGAGGATATAGAATGGCAGATTATCTTGTAATTGTTGAATCGCCGGCAAAAGCGAAAACAATTGAACGATATTTAGGTAATAAATATAAAGTTAAAGCATCGATGGGGCATGTTCGGGATTTGCCGCGAAGTCAAATGGGGGTCGATGTAGAAAATAACTTTGAACCCAAGTATATTACAATTCGTGGCAAAGGTCCTGTCTTAAAGGAATTAAAATCTGCAGCAAAAAAAGCGAAAAAAGTTTATCTAGCGGCTGACCCGGATCGTGAGGGGGAAGCAATTGCCTGGCATTTGGCACACAGTTTAAATGTAGAAATTGACTCAGATTGCCGTGTTGTTTTTAATGAAATTACAAAGGATGCTATAAAAGAATCCTTTAAACATCCTCGGGCCATTAATATGGATCTCGTCGATGCGCAGCAAGCCCGTAGAATTTTAGATCGACTTGTAGGCTATAATATCAGCCCATTGCTATGGAAAAAGGTGAAAAAAGGGCTAAGTGCGGGAAGAGTTCAATCTGTTGCTGTACGGATTATCATTGATAGGGAAAAAGAAATAAAAGCGTTTGTCCCTGAAGAATACTGGTCAATTGAAGGCGAGTTTTTAAAGGGAAAAGAGCAATTCAGCGCCGTTTTTAATTCTTTAATTGATCAAGATAAAAAAGAACTAAAATCAGAAGCAGATGTTCAAGCTGTATTACGGCAATTGAAAGATAATAAATTTAAAGTAATTTCAGTGACCAAAAAAGAACGGCGGAGAAACCCAGCGCCACCATTTATAACTTCCTCACTACAGCAGGAAGCGGCACGAAAGTTAAATTTCCGGGCCAAGAAAACGATGATGCTTGCCCAGCAGCTATATGAGGGAATTGAACTAGGAAAAGAGGGAACAGTTGGTCTTATTACTTATATGAGAACAGACTCTACTCGTATTTCTGAGGTTGCTCAAGCAGAGGCTGCAAGTTATATAAAAGCAGAATTTGGAGAAAATTATTTAAAGGAAGAACAAAGGAAGGAAAAAAAGCAATCGAATGCCCAAGATGCTCATGAAGGAATTCGTCCCACAAGTGCACTAAGGGAGCCCAATAGCTTAAAAGAATTTCTTTCTCGGGATCAGCTAAGGTTATATAAATTAATTTGGGAGCGTTTTTTAGCAAGTCAAATGGCACAGGCCACTATGGATACCATGAGTGTAGATTTACAAAATGGTAATGTTATCTTCCGTGCTACAGGCTCTAAAATCAAGTTTCCTGGATTCATGAAGCTATATGTGGAGGGGTCTGACGACCAAGTTGATGGTCCTAATAAAATGCTTCCTGACCTCAAAGAAGGGGATGAAGTGTTTAAAAAGGATATCGAACCAAAACAACACTTCACACAGCCACCACCGCGGTACACGGAAGCTAGACTTGTTAAAACATTAGAAGAACTGGGAATCGGCAGACCTTCTACATATGCACCAACCTTGGATACTATTCAAAAACGTGGTTACGTTGCATTAGATAATAAACGCTTTATACCAACCGAATTAGGTGAAATAATTAATGAAGCGATTCTTGAATTTTTCCCAGAAGTTCTTGATGTAGAATTTACTGCAAAAATGGAGCAGGGATTAGATAATGTTGAAGAAGGTAAAGTAAGCTGGGTTCAAGTAATCGATGAATTTTATTCTGATTTTGAAGTTAATTTGCTAAAGGCTGAAAAAGAAATGCAAACCGTCGAGATTAAGGATGAGCCCGCTGGTGAGGATTGTGAGAACTGTGGCAGTCCAATGGTTTTTAAAATGGGTAGATACGGAAAATTCATGGCTTGCAGTAATTTCCCTGACTGTCGTAATACAAAACCGATAGTGAAAGAAATTGGTGTTACGTGCCCTAATTGTAAAGAAGGACAGGTAATTGAGCGTAAAAGTAAGAAAAAGAGGTTGTTTTATGGCTGTACTAGATATCCCGAGTGCGAATTCATCTCCTGGGATAAACCACTGCCAAGAGTTTGTCCTAAATGTGAAGGCATGCTCGTAGAAAAGAAACTCAAAAAAGGTGTTCAAGTCCAATGTACATCATGTGATTACAAAGAAGAATCGCAGAGTTAAAGAGTGGGTAAATTCCACTCTTTTTATTTTGAAAGAATGTACTATGAGAATTGTCCAGCTCCAGTGTCAAACGGGTGCTCCCGAATTTCTCTTAATCAAAAAACTTTTTTGTTTGTCATTCGTATAGTACAATGCAAGTTGGACTGAATTGTGGGTAAGGTATATTTATAGTACTTTTAAATCAAAAATGGGTGATTCAGATAATTTTTAGCAAGCTATCGAGTTCTAGACACAATTCAGAACTTTGTGAAAGTTTTGTAAATTTTATTGCAAGTGCAAAAGAAGTATGATACGATTTAAAAGCCCTTGTCAGGTAAATAGTATGATATATGTGAATGTTTTATTAAAGTTTTTGGAATGCTGTTTACAAAAATAGAGAATTTACGCAAAATAAACAAATGAACATTATCAACTTGATTTCAGTGATTTCGTTATACCCATTTCGAGTAATTGATAGAGACCTGAATTTACTTACCTAATTATGTACATATCTTTATAATAATAAATCGAAATTACTCCAAAAGGAGGAAGTTAGTATGGGTGAATTTCATGCAACCACAATATTTGCAGTCCATCATAACGGTGAATGTGCAATGTCGGGTGATGGTCAGGTAACATTAGGAAATTCAGTAGTGATGAAACACACAGCAAGAAAAGTTAGGAAGATATTTAATGGTAAGGTATTAGCAGGTTTTGCTGGTTCAGTTGCAGATGCGTTTACTCTATTTGAACTATTTGAGGGTAAATTAGAAGAGTATAATGGTAACCTTCAAAGAGCGGCAGTAGAACTCGCTAAAGAATGGAGAAGCGACAAAATGCTTCGCAAATTAGAAGCGATGTTAATTGTTATGGATCGTGAAAGTTTGCTTCTAATTTCCGGTACAGGGGAAGTTATCGAACCTGACGACGGTATTCTCGCAATTGGGTCAGGCGGAAATTATGCATTAGCTTCTGGTCGTTCGTTAAAAAAATTTGCAGGGGAACGATTAACTGCAAGAGAAATAGCAAAGGCTTCTTTAGAAATTGCCGCAGATATTTGTGTATTTACGAACCACAACATTATCGTTGAAGAGCTGTAATGGGAAGGAGACCAAAAAGTATGGCAAAGACAACCGATTTAACACCCCGTCAAATTGTCGAAAGACTTGATCAATATATTATTGGACAGAAGGATGCCAAGAAAGCTGTTGCTGTTGCTTTAAGGAATCGTTACAGAAGGGGCTTATTATCTGACAAGCTCAGGGAAGAAATTATTCCTAAGAATATTTTAATGATTGGACCAACCGGGGTTGGGAAGACAGAAATTGCTAGAAGGATGGCAAAGCTTGTTGGTGCACCATTCATTAAAGTTGAAGCGACTAAATTTACAGAAGTAGGCTATGTCGGTCGTGATGTTGAATCAATGGTCAGGGATCTTGTTGAAACATCTGTTCGCTTAGTAAAAGAGGAACGAATGCAAAATGTAAAGGAACGGGCCGAAGAGAATGCAAACACCAGGCTTGTTGATTTACTTGTTCCAACTGCTAAAAAGCCGAATAATTATAAAAATCCACTTGAAATGTTATTTGGCGGAGGGAATTCTCAAACTGAGCAAGAACCACTTCAAGAAGACTATACTGTTCAGGAAAAACGGAAGATTGTCAAAGAGAAACTGGCACTTGGTCAATTAGAAGATGAAATGGTTACGGTTGAAGTAGAAGAGCAAACTCCTTCCATGTTTGATATGCTACAGGGTTCAGGAATTGAACAAATGGGGATGAACATGCAGGATGCCCTTAGCAGCTTTATGCCAAAGAAAAGAAAAAAAAGAAAACTTACTGTCAGTGAAGCAAGAAAAGTATTAACAAATGAAGAAGCCGCTAAGCTAATTGATATGGAAGAAGTAACATCAGAAGCTATTTATCGTGCCGAACAAAATGGGATTATTTTTATTGATGAAATCGATAAAATCGCAAGCAAAAATACTGGCGGGTCTTCAGCAGATGTTTCAAGAGAAGGTGTTCAGAGAGATATTTTACCGATTGTCGAAGGTTCAACAGTCGTAACAAAGTATGGTTCGATCAAAACTGATTATGTATTATTTATTGCAGCAGGTGCCTTTCATACTGCTAAACCATCCGATTTAATCCCCGAACTTCAAGGACGCTTTCCAATTCGGGTTGAGTTAACAAAGCTGACTGTAGAGGATTTCTACAGGATTTTGGTTGAACCAGATAATGCCTTAATTAAGCAATATCAAGCATTATTGGAAACTGAAGGTATACAAATTGAATTTTCTGACGATGCTATTCGTAGAATTGCAGAAGTAGCATTCGAAGTTAATCAAAATACTGATAATATTGGGGCAAGACGTCTTCATACGATATTAGAAAAGCTATTAGAAGATTTATCTTTTGAAGCACCTGATATCACGATGGAAAAAATCACAATCACGCCACAGTATGTGGATGATAAACTCGGGGCTATTTCCAAAAATAAAGATTTATCACAATTTATTCTATAGGAATGGTTGTTTTTTTCTGAGTAATTGGGAATTCCAAACTTTATAAATACCTAATACATCTTAATGATTGTATTATCAATAATAAAATTTACTAATGGTTATAGTTAATTAGGAGGAAGAAACAGATGGATTTACTTACAAAAACGAGAAGAATAAATGCTTTATTGCAAAAGGCTGCTGGCAAGCCGGTTAATTTCAAGGAAATGTCGGAAGTATTGAGTGAAGTAATTGAAGCAAATGTTTACATTGTCAGCCGTCGCGGTAAGCTTTTAGGGTTTTCAATTTATCAGCAAATTGAAAATGAAAGAATGAAAAAGATGTTCGAAGATCGTCAATTTCCTGAAGAATATACAAAGAGTTTGTTTAATATCCAAGAAACTTCATCAAATCTTGATATTGAAAGCCAATATACAGCTTTCCCAGTGGAGAACGAAGAAATATTCCATGAAGGTTTAACAACAATTGTTCCTATTATTGGTGGCGGGGAGCGTCTTGGAACATTAATTCTTGCAAGATTGCAAGAAAAATTCCATGATGATGATTTAATCCTAGCTGAATACGGTGCAACGGTTGTTGGTATGGAAATTTTACGTGAAAAAGCTGAAGAAATTGAGGAAGAAGCAAGAAGCAAAGCGGTTGTTCAAATGGCAATTAGTTCATTATCTTATAGTGAACTAGAGGCGATTGAACATATTTTTGAAGAACTAAATGGCTCTGAAGGTTTACTTGTAGCTTCAAAAATTGCTGATCGTGTCGGTATAACACGCTCTGTTATTGTTAATGCGTTAAGAAAACTTGAAAGTGCAGGGGTAATTGAATCACGTTCTCTTGGTATGAAAGGAACTTATATTAAAGTTTTAAATGATAAGTTTCTTGTTGAACTTGATAAATTAAGATCTAAATAATTATTTTAATCCCCTGTCACTCTGGGGATTTTTTATTTTTTCTAAAGTATAGCTTGATTGTTGTGTTTACATGTGCTATATTATTTCATGGTGTTATTACACACGCTCGTTGATTTAAACAGACGGTGCTGTCTGAGAACAGTTTCTGTTTAAAAATGAGATGAGCGGAGGAAAACAAACCACTAGGAGGAAAAAACATGTCAGTCATTTCAATGAAGCAATTGCTTGAAGCTGGTGTACATTTTGGACACCAAACTCGCCGTTGGAACCCAAAGATGAAGAAATATATCTTCACTGAGCGTAACGGTATCTACATTATCGACCTTCAAAAAACAGTTAAAAAGGTTGAAGAAGCTTATAACTGGGTTAAAGAACTTGCTGGTAACGGCGGAACAGTTCTTTTTGTTGGTACAAAGAAACAAGCACAAGATTCTGTTAAAGAAGAAGCAGGCCGTTCTGGTATGTACTATGTTAACCAACGTTGGTTAGGTGGAACATTAACAAACTTTGAAACAATTCAAAAACGAATTGGCCGCTTAAAAGATATTGAAAGAATGTCAGAAGACGGTACTTTTGAAGTATTACCTAAGAAAGAAGTAGTACAACTTAAGAAAGAACAAGAGCGTCTTGAAAAATTCTTAGGCGGAATTAAAGACATGAAACAACTTCCAGATGCATTGTTCATCATTGACCCTCGTAAAGAGCGTATTGCAGTTGCTGAAGCAAAAAAATTAAACATTCCTATCGTAGGTATTGTTGATACTAACTGTGATCCAGACGAAATTGATGTAGTTATTCCTGCGAATGACGATGCAATTCGTGCGGTTAAGCTTTTAACTGGTAAAATGGCAGATGCAATCCTTGAAGCAAAACAAGGTGAAGAAGTTCAACAAGAAGCTTAAGCTTATGGATTAATTCAAAAGGTGATAAGAGGGAGACCCTTTATCACCTTTTTTTAAGAAATGTTTATCTTATGCTTGAATGGCTAAGATATGTGTATAGTACATAGTTTAAAGGAGGAAAATGATTATGGCAGTTACTGCTCAAATGGTTAAAGAACTTCGTGAAAAAACAGGCGCAGGTATGTTGGATTGTAAAAAAGCTCTTACAGCTACAGATGGTGATATGGAAAAAGCAATTGATTTCTTACGTGAAAAAGGGATTGCAAAAGCGGCAAATAAGGCTGATCGTATTGCAGCTGAAGGCTTAACTTCTATCGTAACAGCAGGGAATGAAGCTGTTATTCTTGAAGTAAACTCTGAAACGGATTTCGTAGCAAAAAATGAAGGGTTCCAAACACTTGTTAAGGAACTTGCTGAACATCTTCTTAAAAACAAACCTGCTACTGTGGAAGAGGCACTTGCACAAACAATGGAAAATGGAGCAACTGTTGATTATTACATCAATGCAGCAATTTCAAAAATTGGAGAAAAACTTACTCTTCGTCGTTTTGCCGTTCTTTCAAAAACTGATAATGATGCCTTTGGTGCATACCTTCATATGGGTGGACGTATCAGCGTATTAACAGTTCTAGAAGGCTCTACAGATGCAGATGCTGCGAAAGATATTTCCATGCACATCGCTGCATTAAGACCTAAATATGTTTCTCGTGATCAAGTATCACAAGAAGAAGTTGAACACGAACGTCAAGTATTAACACAACAAGCGCTTAACGAAGGCAAACCTGAAAAAATTGTTGAAAAAATGGTAGAAGGCCGTCTTGGCAAATACTTTGAAGATGTGTGTGTCCTTGACCAAACTTTCGTTAAAAACCCTGATCAAAAAGTACGTCAATTTGTTGAATCAAAAGGTGCTACTATTCGTGAATTCGTACGCTACGAAGTAGGCGAAGGCATCGAAAAACGTGAAGATAACTTCGCAGAAGAAGTTATGAACCAAGTAAATAAACAATAGTCAAATATTCTCTAGATTAAGTTATAACAGGTTTTAAGGGAATGTTACTGTAATAGTTTTTTGAATAGGGGACACAGTGTGTTCCCTATTTTTCAAGAAAATGATGAAAATTATACATACGGAGGTTTATATGAGTAGTCCTAAGTACAAACGAGTGGTATTAAAATTGAGCGGTGAGGCACTTGCGGGTGAGTCTAGCTTTGGGATTAAACCTTCTGTAATCAAGTCGATTGCTATTCAAGTAAAAGAGATTGCTGAGCTAGGAGTCGAGGTAGCCGTTGTTGTGGGCGGAGGAAATATTTGGCGCGGAAAAATCGGCAGTGAAATGGGTATGGACAGAGCAACCGCCGATTATATGGGCATGCTTGCAACTGTTATGAATTCACTTGCACTTCAAGACAGTTTGGAACACTTAGGGATTGAATCCCGTGTGCAAACATCGATCGAAATGCGCCAAGTGGCTGAACCGTATATTAGACGTCGTGCTATTAGACATCTTGAAAAGAAACGGGTCGTAATTTTTGCGGCTGGTACAGGAAATCCCTATTTTTCAACAGATACTACGGCTGCACTCCGAGCAGCTGAAATTGATGCAGAAGTCATTTTGATGGCAAAAAATAATGTAGATGGAGTATATTCTGCAGACCCAAGAATCGATGCAAATGCCACTAAATATGATGATCTTTCCTTCCTAGATGTAATCAAAGAAGGATTAGCAGTCATGGACTCGACAGCATCTTCCTTATGTATGGATAATGATATTCCACTTATTGTTTTCTCAATTATGGAACAAGGTAATATTAAAAAAGCGGTTATGGGAGAAAAAATTGGAACAGTTGTTAGGGGGAAAAATTAATGCCAAAACAAGTCATTTCTTCTACAAAAGATCGTATGACAAAAGCGATTCAGTCCTACTCACGTGAACTTGCAAGTATCCGAGCTGGAAGAGCTAGTGCATCACTGCTTGATAGAATTACGATCGATTATTATGGTGCACCTACTCCAGTTAATCAAATGGCCGGTATTTCTACACCAGAAGCTAGACTTCTTGTTATTCAGCCATATGACAAATCTATTCTTGGTGACATTGAAAAAGCGATCCTGAAATCTGATTTAGGATTAAATCCAACTAATGATGGAACTGTTATTCGTCTTGCCATCCCACAATTGACAGAAGAACGTCGGAAAGAGCTTGTGAAATTAGTGAAAAAAGAATCAGAAGAAGCAAAAGTCGCCATCCGAAACATTCGCCGTGATGGCAATGATGATTTGAAAAAGCTAGAGAAAAATGGGGAAATTACGGAAGATGCCCTTCGCGGCTATTCAGATGATATCCAAAAGCTTACGGACGAATATATTCAAAAAGTTGACCAAATCACTAAAGATAAAGAAAAAGAAATTCTAGAAGTATAAGCATTGTTCTTCTAGTGCCGTAGGTTCGTATTAACCAAGGTGCTTTTGATTGTTATGATGATCAGACCCTCTTTTTAGGGGGTTTTTTTCACTATTTTCGGGTTTTTTCAATGTGGTAGATTGTCCTGGAAAATGTTCTGAACATTATTCTTATTTCCTTTTATTTTACATAAGTTATTATTAGAGATATCTTTGAGTTTTTTTGGTATGATTAAACCAGTTAACTTTAAAAAGTCTTTTACATACCTGTATATGGTTTTGAATGCATGATTTATTATCGGAGGAAAATGATTAATTATTTGAGGAGCAATGTTATGTTTAATATATTTAGGCTTTGGAAGAGGTCAAAAAACTCTTCCACACTCCGAGATAAAATAGATGAAATAAAAGAATTGCCTGTACCAGAGCATGTTGCCATTATCATGGATGGAAACGGGCGTTGGGCAAAAAAAAGAGCATTACCTCGTATCGCTGGTCACCACGAGGGCATGAAGGTAGTTCGTAAAACAACCATGCTTGCAAATAATCTTGGTATTAAGGCATTAACATTATATGCGTTTTCTACTGAAAACTGGAAACGTCCCAAAAATGAAGTGGAATATATCATGAAGCTTCCAGAAGAATTTTTAGGCACTTTTCTACCAGAATTAATTGAGAATAATGTTCAAGTCAAAATGATGGGATATAAAGATCAGCTTCCAATTCATACCCTCCATGCTATTGAAAAGGCAATAGAAGAAACGAAGAATAATACTGGACTTGTCTTAAATTTCGCTTTGAATTACGGAAGCAGGGCGGAAATTCTCGATGCGGTCAAACATGTTATAAATGATAGCAAAAATGGTATACTGAAGGAGAAGGATCTTGATGAACAGGTCTTTTCCTCTTATTTAATGACTTCCCAGTTCACTGACCCTGACCTATTAATCCGAACTAGTGGGGAAATTCGTTTGAGTAATTTCATGCTATGGCAATTAGCCTATTCAGAGTTTTGGTTTACGGAAACATTATGGCCGGATTTTAATGAAGAACATTTGCTTGAGGCGATTCAAGCCTATCAAAAACGACAGCGTCGATTTGGCGGGGTTTAGTATTTATTTGTCTGGGCATAAACACAGATAACTATTTACCCTTCAGTAGAACAATAAAGGTGTTGAACTAGTAGATGAAGCAAAGAATCATAACAGGAGTCATAGCAGCGGTATTATTCGTGCCAATAGTATTTTTCGGTGGACTACCTTTTGTTTTGTTAACGTACTTACTTGCTGCAATTGGTTTGTATGAATTATTGAAAATGAAAAATTTAACTATTTTTTCTATAAATGGGTTGCTATCGCTTTTATTTCTTTGGGTGCTAATGATCCCGGAACAATATAATGATGTTTTCTCAACCTTTTTTTATTCAAAAACTGAAATTTCGATTGTATTAATTCTTTTATTATTGGCATTTACGGTGGTTACAAAAAATCGCTTTACATTTGAGGATGTTTCTTTTTCAATTTTGTCAGCCCTGTATGTAGGGATTGGTTTTTATTTTTTTATGGAAACACGTGAGGCAGGGCTTGTCTATATTTTCTATTCCTTATTTATTATCTGGGCAACAGATTCCGGTGCTTATTTTATAGGAAAGGCCGTAGGGAAAAACAAACTTTGGCCAGAAATTAGTCCGAATAAAACAGTAGAAGGTTCATTAGGCGGGGTGGTATGTGCGGTAATAGTATCAGTGCTATTTGTACTTATTTACTCTATTTCTTCGAATCTGATCACCTTAATGGGAATTACTGTTGTCCTCTCTGTTTTTGGACAAATTGGCGATCTTGTTCAATCTGCATTCAAACGTCATTTTAATGTCAAAGATTCTGGTAATATCCTGCCAGGACATGGTGGTATACTTGACCGATTTGACAGCCTATTATTTGTGTGGCCAATCCTGCACTTATTCCACCTTTGGGTATAAATCAGTGGGTTTTTCTCATCTCCCGCTGATGCTTTTCATATAGGAGTTGAATTTTTTTGAAAACAATTAGTTTATTGGGTGCCACAGGATCTATTGGGCTGCAAACCATCGATATTATTCGCGAGAATCCAACAGAATTTACATTAGCTGCATTTTCTGTTGGTAAAAATATCGATATGGCTCGAAAATTGATTGTGGAATTTAAACCACAGCTTGTTTCTGTACAAGAATATAATGATTGTAAGACATTACAGACAGAATTCCCGCAAACAAAGATTACCTTTAGCAGCGAGGGATTAATTGAGGTTGCTGTCTTTGAGAAATCTGATATTCTGGTAAATGCTGTTCTCGGCAGTGTCGGACTGCATCCCACATTACAAGCAATTGAATGCGGGAAGATTATCGCAATTGCCAATAAAGAAACACTTGTAACCGCAGGACATTTAGTAATTGAAGCAGCTAAAAAGAATAATGTTCTGCTTCTTCCAGTTGACAGTGAGCATTCAGCCGTTTTTCAAGCCCTGCAGGGAGAAAAGGATAAAAATATCGAAAGATTAATCCTAACCGCCTCTGGAGGCAGCTTTCGTGATAGGACTCGAAGTGAATTAGAACATGTCACGGTCCAAGAGGCATTAAACCATCCAAATTGGTCAATGGGTGCAAAGATTACAATTGATTCAGCAACGATGATGAATAAAGGGTTAGAGGTTATTGAGGCACACTGGTTGTTCGATATGCCATATGAGAAAATTGATGTGCTGCTCCACAAAGAAAGTATCATCCATTCGATGGTGGAATTTCATGACTCCAGTGTCATTGCTCAACTAGGAACACCAGACATGAGAGTGCCAATCCAATTTGCACTTACATACCCAGACCGCCTGCCGCGTCATTCTGGAAAACGGTTGGATTTGGCGAGTATCGGAAAATTGCACTTTCAAAAAATGGATGTTGACAGGTTCCGCTGTTTACAGTTTGCTTATTATGCTGGTAAAAGAGGTGGAACAATGCCAACAGTTTTAAATGCTGCCAATGAAGCCGCTGTTGGTGCATTCTTGGATGGTAAAATTGGTTTCTTGCAGATTGAGGATGTAATTGAAAAGGTATTAAGTACTCATCAAACCATGGAAAATCCAAGTTTGTCCATGATTGAAGAGGTTGATAAGGAAACGAGACAATTTGTAAAGTCACTTCTATAAAGAATGCAAGAGCAATTTGCTGACGACCTAGGAAAGAGAAGCTCGCTTTCTAGAAAAATTATCGTTAAAATATACTTCCCTAACTTGAAAAAAAGGAGGTTTTTAAATTGACAACAGTTATTGCTTTTATAGTGATTTTTGGCGCACTCGTCTTCTTTCATGAATTAGGACATTTTGTTTTTGCTAAAAGAGCAGGGATACTTTGCCGGGAGTTTGCAATTGGAATGGGACCTAAGGTGTTCACACATAAAAAAGGTGAAACGACCTATACGATTCGTTTATTGCCTATCGGTGGATTTGTCCGCATGGCAGGTGAAGACCCTGAAATGGTTGAAATTAAGCCTGGATACCGAATTGGACTCTTATTTGACAAAGAAAATTCAGTTACCAAAATTATTTTAAATAATAAAGAAAAGTTTCCTAATTGTCGGATTGTTGAAGTAGAGTATGCAGATATTGAAAAGGATTTAATCATTAAGGGGTACCCAGAGGATGAAAATGAAAGTTTGCAAACCTTTATCGTTAATCCTAAAGCAGTTATTGTTGAAAATGGCATTGCATCACAAATTGCCCCACTTGATCGTCAATTTGCCTCAAAAACATTAGGTCAAAGATTTATGGCTATTTTTGCTGGTCCAATGATGAATTTTGTATTAGCATTCATAGTCTTTATCATTATTGCTTTATTACAAGGTGTACCATCGAATGAACCAAAACTTGGTGTTATCACTCCTGATGGTGCTGCTAAATCTGCAGGACTGCAAGAGGGGGATATCGTTCAAAGTATAAATGGTTCAGAAATTTCAAGCTGGTCAGATGTCGTAGAAGTTATTCGGAAAAATCCAAATGAAAAACTTGATTTTTCCATTATTCGTGCTGGCAATGAACAGGATGTCGCTATAACACCACAAGAAAAAACAGTTGAGGGTGAGAAAATGGGCATTATCGGGGTATACAGCCCTGTAGAAAAATCACCTGTTCTAGCTGTTAAATCGGGTTTCACAGAGACCTATTTCTGGACAAAGCAAATTTTTGTAAGTGTTGGAAAATTGATCACTGGACAGTTTTCAATTGATGCTCTGTCTGGACCAGTAGGGATTTATAAATCAACGGATGAAGTAGCCAAGTCAGGAATTTATTACTTAATGAAATGGGCCGGAATTTTAAGTATTAACTTAGGGATTATGAACCTTTTACCAATTCCTGCCCTTGATGGTGGAAGATTGATGTTTTTTGCAGTCGAAGCAGTCAGAGGAAAACCAATTGACCGTCAGAAGGAAGGAATGGTTCATTTTATCGGATTTGCCCTCCTTATGTTACTAATGCTCGTTGTCACTTGGAATGATATTCAGAGATTCTTCCTCTAGGATATTAGTTAATTTCACATTTTATTAAACCATTATTGGGATCGCACCTGCGGTCCCAATTTATTTTTAGCTTGGAGTCAATTAACTAAAATGGATGAAGTTTTCTGTCGAAATAAGCCGATTCATCGTGTATCATATGATATAATTAAATGTTGATAAAGACTAATAAAGAGATTTTGAATAGATGGGAGAGAGACGATGAGCGAACATGCCTTAGGCAATAAAGAGCGATTCCAACTCTTGCTCCAGCAGCTGCAATTGGTAGAGGATGCTGTAGTGGTACATTTCAATAATGCGAAAATTGAAAGGCTTCTAGTTGAAAAAAAAGCGAGGAAATGGCATTTTCAATTTTTACTTGAAAAAATCCTTCCCTATAATGTTTATCTTAAGTTTACGACACAACTTGAAAGAACTTTTTCGAACATTGCGGCCATTTCATACGATATCCATGTTACAAATCAAATCATTACACCCGAATTGATACGAGATTATTGGAATCATTGTATTCAACAAATTGATGGAATTTCGCCGCCACTTATAAAGCTATTAAATGAACAAGTGCCTGAAGTTAGTGGGAATAAGCTTACGATTACCGTCCGAAATGATGCAGAAGGTCTTGCATTAAAACGGAAATATGGTTCAGTCATTGGCGATATTTATCAATCCTATGGTTTTCCGTTGCTTGCTATTGATACTAATATCAAAAGTGATGAAAAAAATGATGAATATCAACAATTCTTACTTGCTAAACAAAAGGAAGATCAAGAACGGGCCCACTTGGCCGTGGTTGAGATGCAGAAGAAAGAAGCAGAAAAAGATCAATCTGGTGATGGTCCTGTTGGTCCACTTACAATCGGTTTAACGATTAAGGATGTTCATGACCTTCGCAGCTTAATTGATATTGTTGATGAAGAGAGAAGAGTAGCGGTTGAGGGCTATATCTTTGATGCTGAAATAAGAGAATTGCGGAGTGGACGTTCATTACTAACCTTTAAGATTACCGACTACACAAGTTCAATCATTGTAAAAATGTTTTCGCGAGATAAAGAGGATGCAGCCCTATTCCAATATGTAAAAAAAGGAATGTGGGTAAGGGTACGCGGCAGCATTCAAAACGATACCTTTGTTCGAGATCTTGTCATGATTGGTAACGATATAAATGAAATTAAGCCAGTTGGCCGTAAGGATACCGCATCAGATGATGAAAAACGAGTCGAACTTCATCTTCATACCCCGATGAGTCAGATGGATGCAGTAACACCTGTTAGTACCCTGATTGCACAGGCAAAAAAATGGGGCCATAAAGCCATTGCGGTTACAGATCATGCAGGAGCACAGTCATTTCCAGAAGCATATGGAGCCGGACAAAAGAATGATATAAAAATTCTTTATGGGGTTGAAGTGAATCTTGTTGATGATGGTGTTCCCATTGCCTATAATGATGCCCACCGCTTACTGGCAGAAGATACGTTTGTGATTTTTGACGTTGAAACAACGGGACTATCTGCGGTATATGATACGATTATCGAGCTTGCAGCCGTGAAGGTGAAAGATGGGGAGGTCATTGACCGATTTGAGTCCTTTGCAAACCCACATCATCGTCTTTCCGCAACAACGATTAACTTAACCGGTATAACTGATGATATGGTGCAAAATGCCCCAGAAATTGGAGAAGTCATTGAGAATTTTCATGACTGGGCAGAAGATGCCGTTCTAGTTGCCCATAATGCCTCCTTTGATATGGGCTTCCTCAATGTCGGATATAAGAAAATAGGATTGGAAAAGGCAAAAAATCCGGTAATTGATACGCTCGAACTTGGGCGGTTTCTATATCCAGAAATGAAAAATCATCGATTAAATACATTAACGAAAAAGTTTGATATTGAATTAACCCAGCATCACCGTGCTATTTATGATGCAGAGGCAACAGGCTATTTACTCTTGAAAATGCTTAAGGATGCCCTTGAGAAAGGGATTGAGTACCATGATGAATTAAACGATAACATGGGAAAAGGAAATGCCTTTCAACGGGCAAGACCCTATCATTGCACACTTTTAGCACAAACTGATGTAGGTTTAAAGAACTTATTTAAACTTGTTTCCATTTCTCATATCAAATACTTTTATAGAGTACCTAGAATTCCAAGGTCCGTTCTCCAAAAGTACAGGGAAGGAATTCTAGTTGGTTCAGGTTGTAATAAAGGCGAAGTATTTGAAGGGATGATGCAAAAATCCCCAGATGAAGTCGAATCGCATGCTCGTTTTTATGACTATCTTGAAGTTATGCCGAAGGAAGTCAATGCTCCGTTAATTGAAATGGAATTAGTACGAGATGAAAAAGCGATGGAAGATATCATTAGTAAAATTGTCAACCTTGGCGATAAATTAGGAATTCCTGTTGTGGCAACAGGAAATGTCCATTATCTAAATGAAAATGATAAAATCTATCGTAAAATTTTGATAAACTCACAAGGTGGGGCAAACCCATTAAACCGTCATGAACTGCCAGATGTCCACTTTAGGACAACGAACGAAATGCTGGATTGCTTTTCGTTTTTAGGAGCAGAAAAGGCAAAAGAAATTGTTGTAACCAACACCAATAAAATTGCTGATATGATTGATGTTATAAAACCAATTAAAGATGAATTATATACACCGCGTATTGAAGGTGCGGAAGATGAAATGCGTCTAATGAGTTATGAAATGGCCCATCAAATTTATGGTGATCCGCTTCCTGAGATTGTGGAAGCACGTTTGGAAAAAGAACTCAAAAGTATCATTGGCCACGGCTTTGCGGTTATTTATTTGATTGCACATAAACTCGTAAAAAAATCATTAGATGATGGGTATTTAGTTGGTTCACGGGGATCTGTTGGTTCATCATTAGTAGCAACGATGACAGAAATAACCGAAGTGAACCCATTGCCACCGCATTATGTGTGTCCAAACTGTAAGCATTCCGAGTTTTTCCATGATGGTTCGGTGGGTTCTGGATTTGATTTGCCTGATAAGGATTGTCCACAATGTGGAGCTAAATACCGTAAAGATGGACACGATATTCCTTTTGAAACGTTCTTAGGCTTTAAGGGAGACAAAGTTCCTGATATCGACTTGAACTTCTCCGGTAGTTATCAGCCTCGTGCCCATGACTATACGAAGGTTTTATTTGGTGAAGACAATGTTTATCGTGCTGGTACGATTGGTACTGTCGCAGATAAAACGGCTTTTGGTTATGTAAAAGCCTATCAGCAGGATAACAATTTACAATTACGTGGTGCAGAGATTGAACGACTAGCTTCAGGATGTACGGGAGTTAAAAGAACCACAGGTCAGCATCCAGGTGGTATTATCGTTATTCCGGATTATATGGATATTTATGATTTTTCACCGATTCAATACCCTGCAGATGATCGGAATTCTGAATGGAAGACCACTCACTTTGATTTCCATTCCATCCATGATAATGTGTTAAAGCTAGATATACTAGGACATGACGATCCGACCGTTATCCGGATGCTTCAGGATCTTAGTGGAATTGATCCGAAGACCATTCCAACAGACGATCCTGAAGTCATGAAAATCTTTAGCACCACCGAATCATTAGGTGTAACAGCACAGCAAATTATGTGTAAAACGGGTACACTAGGTATCCCGGAATTTGGAACACGATTTGTAAGGCAAATGCTTGAAGATACAAAACCATCAACCTTCTCTGAACTTGTCCAAATATCTGGCTTATCCCACGGTACAGACGTATGGCTAGGAAATGCACAGGAACTAATTCATAACCAGACATGTATCTTAAGTGAAGTAATCGGCTGTCGTGATGATATTATGGTCTACTTGATTTATCAAGGGCTTGAACCATCCTTTGCATTTAAAATTATGGAATCTGTTCGTAAGGGGAAAGGCTTAAGTGAAGAAATGGAAGCTGAGATGCGGAAAAACGAAGTGCCAGAATGGTACATCGATTCGTGCAAAAAAATAAAATACATGTTCCCTAAAGCCCATGCTGCTGCCTACGTTTTAATGGCAATCAGGATTGCTTATTTTAAGGTACATCTTCCACTCATTTATTATGCTGCCTATTTTACGGTCCGTGCCGAGGACTTTGACATTGAAGCCATGTCGCGTGGACCAGAAGCGATTCGAGGAAAACTTGAAGAAATTAATGCTAAGGGTCTTGAGGCATCAAATAAAGAGAAAAATTTATTAACGGTCTTAGAACTAGCGCTTGAGATGACCGAAAGAGGTTTTACATTCCAAAATTATGATTTATACAAATCGGACGCATCAGATTTTATCATTGAGGGAAATTCATTAATTCCTCCATTCAATTCCATTCCTGGATTAGGGACTAATGCTGCCTATAATATTGTTAAGGCAAGGGAAGTTGGGGAATTTTTATCAAAAGAGGACTTACAACAGCGCGGAAAGGTTTCTAAGACTATTCTTGAATATCTAGATAATCAAGGATGTCTTTCAGCACTTCCAGAACAAAACCAACTTTCACTGTTCTAGTGAATGAATTATTTGACGTCTAAATGCAGCTCCTAGGTGCTACCGCTTTTGGATTCATTTGCATATAAATGATGGTTATGGTATAGTTTTATTGGAAATACTAAGAAATACTCTCGTGTTCAAGAGTGGGGAAACCCACTCTTTCGTTATGTAATCAAGCTGTAGAGTACATGCAACTTGGTTTTGTTTACTAATGTTTATTAATGTTACTTGATAAAACTTTCCGTGAACTACATAGAATATGGGTGAACTAATATAGAAAAGGAGGGTAAGCATGAGCAAAGTAACGGAAGTTGTTGAAGAGCTGGCTGCACCAATTTTTCAAGAGCTAGGGTTGGAATTAGTGGACATTGAATATGTGAAAGAAGGAAAAAATTGGTTCCTTCGTGTGTATATTGATTCAGACAAAGGTGTTGATATCGAGGAATGTGGTCTAGTAAGCGAGCGACTAAGTGAAAAACTCGATGAAATTGACCCCATTCCCCATAACTACTTTCTTGAAGTATCATCACCAGGTGCAGAGCGTCCATTAAAAAAAGAAAAAGACTTCGAAAAGGCAATCGGTAAAAATGTCTTTATCAAAACCTATGAACCAATTGATGGGGAAAAAAGCTTCGAGGGAACCTTACTCGAATTTGATGGTCAGCATTTAAAAATTGAAGTAAAGATTAAAACTCGCAAGAAATCCATAGAAATTCCGTATGAAAAAGTAGCGAATGCACGATTAGCGGTTACTTTTTCGTAAAAGAATAGAATAAAAAAATTAAGAAGGATTAGGGGGATACAAGCAAATGAGCAGCGAATTATTAGATGCTCTATCAATACTGGAAAGAGAGAAAGGTATTTCCAGAGATATCATTGTTGATGCGATCGAAGCCGCATTGGTTTCAGCATACCGCCGTAATTTTAATCAGGCCCAGAATGTGCGTATTGACTTGAATTTACAAGTTGGTACCATGCGTGTTTTTGCACGAAAAGAAGTGGTTGACCAGGTATTTGATCCTCGTCTTGAAATTTCATTAGAAGATGCCCAGCGCATTAATCCAAATTATCAAGTAGAAGATGTAGTCGAAATGGAAGTAACGCCGAAGGATTTCGGAAGAATTGCTGCGCAAACTGCAAAACAAGTGGTTACACAGCGTGTAAGAGAAGCGGAAAGAGGAATTATTTATTCTGAATTTATTGACCGTGAAGAAGATATCATGACAGGTATTGTTCAAAGGCTTGATTCCAAATTTATTTATGTCAGCCTTGGAAAAATTGAAGCATTATTACCTGCTAATGAACAAATGCCAAATGAACGATATAAACCACACGATCGTATTAAGGTATTTATTACCAAAGTAGAAAAAACAACAAAAGGTCCACAAATATTTGTTTCAAGAACCCATCCTGGATTATTAAAACGTTTATTTGAAATAGAAGTACCTGAAATTTACGATGCTACCGTTGAAATTAAATCTGTTGCCCGTGAAGCAGGCGACCGCTCGAAAATTTCCGTTCATTCTGATAATCACGAGGTCGATCCAGTCGGATCATGTGTTGGGCCTAAAGGAACAAGGGTTCAGGCTGTAGTCAATGAATTAAAAGGTGAAAAAATTGATATTGTCAAGTGGTCTGACGATCCTGTTGTTTTTGTCGCAAATTCACTAAGCCCATCTAAGGTGCTCGACGTCATGGTGAATGAGAATGAAAAAGCAACCACAGTTGTAGTCCCAGATTATCAGCTTTCATTGGCAATCGGAAAACGTGGACAGAACGCCCGGCTTGCAGCTAAATTAACTGGCTGGAAAATTGATATCAAATCGGAAACGGAAGCACGTGAACTAGGCATTTATCCACGTGAAGAAACAATTAGATTGTTTGACGATCAAGTTGATACCGATTTTGATTTTGAAGAAGAGTTAGACGATTAGGTGAGGTGATACGTGTGAACACTAGAAAAAAAGTTCCTATGCGCAAATGTGTTGCAACCGGTGAAATGAAACCGAAAAAAGAACTCGTTCGCATCGTTCGCTCCAAAGAAGGGGAAGTATCCATCGATTTAACGGGAAAAAAATCGGGCAGAGGTGCATACCTTTCTAAGGATAAAGAAGCTGTTCTTTTAGCCAAGAAAAAAAACACCTTATCAAACCATTTAGATGTATCGATTGATGATTCGATATATGAAGAACTACTTGAGCTACTAGAGAAGGAGAACTGACTATCCAAATGAAACAAAATCAATGGATGTCATTGCTTGGCTTAGCCAATCGAGCGCGTAAAATCATATCGGGTGAGGAACTTGCCGTTAAGGAAATTCGAAACGGAAAAGCAAAGCTCGTTATATTAGCTGCAGATGCATCTGCAAATACAACTAAAAAAATTACAGATAAATGTAATTCATATCATGTTCCATTAAAAATGGTGGAAAATCGTCATCTTCTTGGTCAAGCAATTGGCAAAGAAGCCCGCGTTGTTGTAGCTGTTATAGAGGATGGATTTGCAAAAAAACTGATAACGTTGCTCGATTAAATCTTGCGGGGGTGAAATAAAATGAGTAAAATCCGTGTTTATGAGTACGCAAAGAAACACAATATTTCAAGCAAAGAAATTATCAATAAATTAAAAGAAATGAATATAGAGGTCAGCAATCATATGGCAACAATCGAAGATGCAGAAATCAAAAAACTTGATGCAACGTTCAATAAAAATACTAGTAATCCTGTAGGACAAAAACAAAATAATGGGCAGCAAAACCGCTCAAACACCCGTCCTGCCGGGCAGCAAAACAGCCAAAACCAAAGATCGGCTCAATCTGGGCAGAAGCCTCAAGTACAGGCTAAATCACCAAAGGCATTTGAGGAAGCTGCTGATAAAAATGCTGCTCCTGCCAAGGTAAAAGTGGTCTCACCTCCAAAGGTGGAAGGCAAAAAGCAAAACCAAGAAAATCAATCAAAAGAAAACAAAGTGTTTAGTAATGCTGATAAAGCTAAGGCTAAGCCCTATAATAATAACCAAAACCGTAACAATCATAATAATAATAATAAAAAGAAAAAGGCCCATACACCAGTGCAGCAGGCACAGCCTGTGAAAAAGAAAGAGAAAGAGCTGCCTGCTAAAATTACTTTTAGTGAATCTCTAACCGTTGGAGAGCTAGCGAAAAAAATCTATCGTGAACCTTCAGAAATTATTAAAAAGCTCTTTTTACTTGGTGTGATGGCAACTATAAATCAGGTTTTAGACAAAGATGCAATTGAATTGATTGCTAGTGAATATGGCGTCGAAGTGGAAGAGGAAATAAAAGTAGATACAACCGACCTTGAAGTGTATTTTACCGAAGACGCACCGGAGGACTTAATAGAAAGACCTTCAGTTGTAACGATTATGGGACATGTTGACCATGGTAAAACAACCTTGCTTGATTCCATTCGTAATACCAAGGTAACGGAAGGGGAAGCTGGTGGGATTACTCAGCATATTGGAGCCTATCAAGTCGTTGAAAACGGTAAAAAAATTACTTTCCTTGACACACCTGGTCACGCAGCATTCACTACAATGCGTGCTCGTGGTGCAAAAATTACGGATATTACCATTCTTGTTGTAGCAGCAGATGATGGTGTTATGCCTCAAACCGTAGAAGCCATTAACCATGCAAAAGCAGCAGAGGTTCCAATTATTGTCGCTGTTAATAAAATGGATAAAGAGGCGGCAAATGCCGACCGCGTTATGCAAGAATTAACAGAGCATGGATTAGTAGCAGAAGCTTGGGGTGGGGATACTATCTTTGTTCCACTATCCGCAAAAACAGGTGAGGGAATTGATACCCTTCTTGAAATGATTCTTCTTGTAAGCGAGGTAGAGGAATATAAAGCAAATCCAAACCGGAAGGCTCTAGGGACTGTTATCGAAGCCCAATTAGATAAAGGCCGGGGATCTGTTGCAACTTTATTAGTCCAAAACGGCACGTTAAAAATAGGTGATCCAATTGTTGTCGGCAGTACCCATGGACGTGTTCGTGCAATGGTGAATGACAAAGGCCGCCGTGTTAAAGAGGCTGGTCCATCCACTCCTGTTGAAATCACAGGACTGAACGATGTACCGCAAGCAGGAGATCGTTTTGTAGTGTTCGAAGATGAGAAAACGGCTCGTCATGTTGGGGAAGCACGTGCACAACAAGCATTGGTGGCCCACCGTGGTGAAAAATCCATTGTTAGCTTAGAAAACTTGTTTGACCAATTAAAGCAAGGTGAAATGAAGGATCTTAACATCATCTTAAAAGCGGATGTTCAAGGTTCAGCCGAAGCCGTGGCTGCTTCTTTACAAAAAATAGACGTTCAAGGAGTAAACATCAAAATCATTCATAGTGGTGCAGGTGCCATTAATGAATCAGATATTACCCTTGCAGCAGCATCTAATGCTATCGTCATTGGCTTTAATGTACGTCCAGACGTTAATGCCAAGCGTGCAGCGGAAGCTGAAAAGGTCGATGTTCGACTTCACCGCATTATTTATAAAGTAATTGAAGAAATTGAAGCCGCAATGAAGGGTATGCTAGACCCTGAATTCCAAGAAAAAATTATCGGTCAAGCAGAAGTTCGTCAAACATTCAAAGTTTCTAAGGTGGGAACAATTGCCGGTTCATATGTAACGGATGGAAAGATTACTCGTGATAGTGGAATCCGTTTAATCCGGAATGGCGTAGTTATCTTTGAAGGCCATATTGACGCACTGAAAAGATTTAAAGACGATGCCAAAGAGGTTGCCCAAGGTTACGAATGTGGGGTTACCATCAAGAACTTTAATGATGTAAAAGAAGGAGATATCATTGAAGCATTTGTAATGGAAGAAATTGAGCGGAAATGATAATTGGAACTGCCGTTTGTGAATGTATAATCTATGATGCCCATTCATTAAAAGAAAAACGAGCAGTCCTGCAGCGAATACTTACTCGGTTGAAGCAGAAATTTAATGTTTCTGTTTCAGAAGTCGGGTTTCAGGATATGTGGCAGCGAACGAAAATTGCCATTGCTGTAGTTACATCCACTCGTGTTTCGACCGAGCATGAATTACAAAATGCTTTGAAATTCGTTGACTCGTTTCCTGAAATAGAAAGAACGATCACCGAGATTGAATGGTTTTAAGTTAAGAGGTGAATGTGATGAGTCACAGAGCAAATCGTGTTGGAGAACAAATGAAAAAAGAACTTGGCGACATCATCAGTCGTAAAATTAAAGATCCTCGGATCGGTTTTGTAACGATTACCGATGTTGAAGTTACTGGAGATCTTCAACAAGCCAAAGTTTACATCTCTGTATTAGGTGATGAAGAGCAAAGGGAGAATACATTAAAAGGCCTAGCTAAAGCAAAAGGGTTCATTCGGACTGAAATTGGTCAACGTATTCGCCTTCGAAAAACACCTGAAATTCTTTTTGAATGGGATGAATCAGTCGATTACGGAAATCGAATTGAAACACTACTTCATTCACTGCATACAGATGATAAACCGTTAGAAAAAAATGAAGAAGAATAGTGGATAGACAATTGTCTATCCTTTTTTTTAATTGACAATCTGAAGGAAAACAATAAATTAAGATAGAATGGAGAAGGAAGTGATAAAATGGAAGGTATATTACCATTATTTAAGCCTGCAGGGCTTACCTCACATGATTGTGTTTTTAAATTAAGAAAGATCCTTAAAACCAAGAAAGTAGGGCATACAGGCACACTTGATCCTGATGTAACCGGTGTACTGCCTATTTGTATAGGAAAAGCAACTAAGGTAGCTGAATACATAACCGATGCTGGTAAAGCATACGAAGGGGAAGTAACACTTGGCTTTTCAACGACTACTGAAGATGCTTCAGGTGAAGTGGTAGAAAAAAAAGTCGTAAATCGCATGATTTCAAGAGAAGAAATTTTGAAGGCTTTACATTCGTTCACAGGTGAAATCGAACAAACTCCCCCAATGTTTTCAGCCGTAAAGGTTGGCGGTGTACGACTTTACGAATATGCCCGAAAAGGAATTGAAGTTGAACGTCCGACGAGGAAAGTAACCATTTATTCCATCGAACTACTTGACGAGAGGGAACAATTTGAAGGGGAAATTGTTTCATTTCGCTTTAGAGTAAGCTGCAGTAAAGGAACCTATATTCGAACATTGGCAGTTATGATTGGTGAAATTCTGGGCTTTCCTGCCCATATGTCATATTTACAAAGAATCCAATCGGCTGACTTTTCATTGAAGGATTGTTTGACATTTGAAGAAATTGAAAGACATATGGAAGAAGGAACGATTTCTAGTGTGTTGCGGCCATTAGAATCTGCACTTTCACATTTGCCGAAGTTACTGATTAATGATAAAGTAGCAGAGAAAGTGAAAAATGGTGCACTTTTAGATTTACCAGATTTTTTAAAAAATAGTAACAGTCCTATTATCGCTGAAACGAAGGAAGGCAGGGCACTTGCCATTTATTCAAAACACCCTAGCAAACCAGACCTTCTTAAACCCGTTAAAGTACTTAGAAATGATATAGTGTAGACGGTTACGAATAGAAAAGGTGAGTTTCATTTGGAAATTAAGAGACTTGGTTATCCACTTAACATAGAAAAAAATAATTTTCCATCATTAACGCTTGCCCTTGGCTATTTTGATGGAGTTCATTTTGGCCATCAAAAAGTCATTCTTGAAGCAAAAAGACTAGCAGTTGATAAGGGGATTTGTAGTGCTGTGATGACCTTTGATCCACATCCATCGGTGGTCTTAGGAAAAGGTCAAAAACATGTTCAGTATATAACTCCATTAAACGAAAAAATTCAAATTATTGAAGGGTTGGGCATCGATTACCTGTTTATTGTTGATTTTACCACTAAATTCGCTAACCTGCTGCCTCAGGAATTTATTGATCAATATGTCATTGACCTTAATGTACAACACGTTGTAGCAGGATTTGATTTTACTTATGGGCGAATGGGGAAAGGAACAATGGAAACCTTACCTTTTCACTCACGAGATAAATTTTCTTATTCAGTCATACCAAAGCTTGTATATGATAATGAAAAGGTAAGCTCATCCAGAATCCGCCACCTTTTACTGGAAGGGAAAACCAATGAACTTCCTACACTTCTTGGACGATTTTATACCACATCAGGGATCGTCATTCATGGAGACAAACGCGGCAGGACAATCGGATTTCCAACTGCAAATGTTAACAACGAAGATGAATATATTCTCCCTCCTATTGGAGTATACGCAGTAAGATTGAAGCTTCAAAATGTTTGGTATGATGGGGTGTGTAATGTTGGGGTTAAGCCAACATTTAATAAAGACTCACTAACGGTGTCAGTTGAGGTTCATTTGTTTGATTTTAATCAAGATATTTATGGGAAACATGTCGTTATCGAATGGCATCAATACTTGCGTAAAGAACAAAAGTTCTCAGGGATTGATGAACTTGTTACACAAATAGAAAAAGATAAACAAAATGCCCTTCAGTACTTTGAAAAAAATCGACAATCTTCTTAATATTGCCGCTTGAACGAAGTTTTTCTTACAATATAATCAGGTTTTAACTTGCATTTTGACGTAAAACCATGTATTCTTAAATACGTATTAAAACCTTTACTTGGCAAGTCGAGTCTCCGACGCTTGCTCGGTAACAGGGGATATGATAATTTTAGGAGGTGAACCGGATGGCAATCACTCAAGAACGTAAAAATGAACTTATCGCTGAGTACAAAACTCATGAGAGCGACACTGGATCTGCAGAAGTTCAAATCGCTGTCCTTACTGAATCAATCAATAATTTAAACGAGCACTTACGTACTCACAAGAAAGATCACCACTCTCGTCGCGGTCTTTTAAAAATGGTTGGTAAACGTCGTAATCTTTTAACATTCCTTCGTAACAAAGACGTTCAACGTTACCGTGTGTTAATTAATAAGCTTGGTCTACGTCGTTAGTCTACAGAAGCGGGATTTTTCCCGCTTTTTTATTAGCCAAAAAAAGTTAGACGAAAATAAAAATGAATTTTCTATACATAATTTTAAGTCTGGGCTTTTATGTGCATACTATATATAATTTGATTGAACAATTAAGCTTTCTAAGCTTTTTTTATATTAGTAAGAAATATGATGATTATAGTGAAAGAGCATTCTTTCGTATCATCCTTCTAAAGGATTTAGATAGAGAGGGGTAAAAATATGGAACAAACGAAACATGAATATTCTATGGACTGGGCTGGTCGTAAACTAACTGTTGAAATTGGCCAATTAGCAAAACAAGCAAACGGGGCAGCATTAGTTCGCTATGGAGATACTGCTGTTTTAAGTACCGCAACAGCGTCAAAAGAACCAAAGAACCTAGACTTTTTTCCCTTAACAGTTAACTATGAAGAGCGCTTGTATGCTGTTGGTAAAATTCCTGGTGGTTTTATTAAACGGGAAGGGCGCCCTAGTGAAAAGGCTATTCTTGCTAGCCGTCTGATTGACCGTCCGATTCGACCGCTTTTTGCTGATGGTTTCCGTAATGATGTTCAAGTAATTAGTATCGTAATGAGTGTGGATCAGGATTGTTCAACAGAAATGGCTGCTATGTTTGGGTCATCGATTGCACTAAGTACTTCGGATATTCCGTTTGAAGGACCTATTGCAGGTGTGGTTGTAGGACGAGTAAACAATGAATTTGTCATCAACCCAACTGTTGAACAGGCAGAAAAAAGTGATATCCACTTAACAGTGGCTGGCACTAAAGACGCAATTAACATGGTTGAGGCAGGAGCACAAGAAGTGCCTGAGGAAATTATGCTTGAGGCGATTATGTTTGGTCATAATGAAATAAAACAATTAATTGAATTCCAAGAAAGAATTATTGCAGAAATTGGTAAGCCAAAAAGAGAAATCACACTTTACGAAATTGATAAAGAACTGGAAGCAGAAGTAAGAGAACTGTGTGAAGCTGATATGCTAAATGCGATTCAGGTGCAGGAAAAGCATGCTCGTGAGGATGCTATTAAAGAAGTGAAAAACCGAGTTATTGCAAAATATGAAGAACACGAAGCAACAGATGAAGACATGAAACAAGTGAAACAAATCTTGGACAAGATTGTTAAAGGTGAAGTTCGTCGCTTAATTACGGTAGAAAAAGTTCGTCCAGACGGACGTAAAATTGACGAGATTCGTCCATTATCTTCACAAATTGGTATTTTGCCACGGACCCACGGTTCTGGATTATTCACACGTGGACAAACTCAGGCCTTAAGTATTTGTACACTTGGGGCAATGGGTGATGTACAAATTCTTGATGGTCTTGGCATAGAGGAAGAAAAACGTTTTATGCACCATTATAACTTTCCTTCCTTCAGCGTTGGGGAAACCGGTCCTATTCGTGGACCAGGTCGTCGTGAAATTGGACATGGAGCGCTTGGTGAACGTGCCCTAGAACCTGTTATTCCATCTGAAAAAGATTTTCCATACACAATCCGTCTTGTATCAGAAGTACTTGAATCGAATGGTTCAACATCACAAGCAAGTATATGTGGCAGTACATTGGCGATGATGGATGCAGGTGTTCCAATTAAGGCCCCTGTAGCAGGTATTGCAATGGGACTAGTAAAATCAGGTGATCATTATACTGTTTTATCTGATATTCAAGGGATGGAAGACCACCTTGGTGATATGGACTTTAAAGTTGCTGGAACAGCAAAAGGGGTAACAGCACTTCAAATGGATATTAAGATTGACGGTCTATCACGTGAGATTTTAGAGGAAGCTTTGCAGCAGGCTAAGGTAGGCAGGATGCACATCTTAGATTCTATGTTAGCGACTATTGCTAAGCCAAGAACTGAACTTTCACAATTTGCACCGAAAATTTTAACAATGGCCATTAATCCAGATAAGATTCGTGATGTCATTGGACCGAGCGGAAAACAAATTAATAAAATTATTGAAGAGACAGGCGTTAAAATTGATATCGAGCAGGATGGTACTGTTTTTATTGCCTCAACTAATCAAGAAATGAACCAAAAAGCGAAGAAAATTATCGAAGATATTGTTCGTGAAGTTCAAGTAGGCGAAATGTATCTTGGTAAAGTAAAACGGATTGAAAAATTTGGTGCCTTTGTGGAAATTTTTGCTGGAAAAGACGGCCTCGTTCATATTTCTGAACTTGCTGAAGAGCGGGTAGGAAAAGTGGAGGATGTTTTGAAATTGGGTGACGAAATTTTAGTTAAGGTAACTGAAATTGATAAACAAGGACGCGTAAATTTATCTCGCAAAGCTGTATTAAAAGAACAGCGGGAAAAGGCTGAAGAGAAACATTAATTAATAACTCAGACTGTAATTCTGAAGTCAGGGGGCTGCCTCCTGACTTTTTTTGTTTTATTGCGTATTGGACAGAAATCCTATGCCTTCGTAAAGTCCTTTAGCTTTTCAATGTTCTACCTTGTCCCCCTTATACATAATCTGTATGGAAGGGGGAAAGTTGATGAAAAAGGCAATGATTATCATTTTAATTTGTATAGCTGCAGTGGTAGCTGTTAACAATCCCATTGTGAGTAGGTATGTAACCACTTTAAAGGAATCTGCACTTCCAGTAGCGAAGCAGGCAGATCCCCTATATCAAAATATAATAAAACATGCTTCTACATATGAAATTCCACCCTCCGATGCGAAGATTGACTCTGTTTGGAAGGCCATTCCAGGTTATAACGGACTTAAAATTGATATTGCTGCGTCCTATAAAAAAATGAAGAAAAAAGGCATTTTTGATGAAAAGAAACTTGTTTTAGTCCAGACAAAACCAAGGGTACATCTAAGCGATTTGCCGGCTTCGCCAATTTATAAAGGTCATCCGGAAAAACCGATGGTTTCTTTTATTATTAATGTGGCGTGGGGAAACGAATATTTATCCGATATGCTTGCAATCTTAAAGAACCACAATGTATCAGCAACCTTTTTCCTTGAAGGAAATTGGACCAAAAAGAACCCTGAACTGGCAAAAATGATTGTCAGTGCAGGCCATGAAGTAGGAAATCATTCCTATTCCCATCCAGATATGAAAAAGCTGACTGCCGCACAAGCGCGGGAGCAAATAATAAAAACCAACGAGATTATTGAAGCCGCTACTGGGGAAAAATGTATATGGTTCGCCCCGCCTAGTGGGAGCTTTCGAGATGAAACCATTAAAATCGCTGATGAATTAAACATGAAAACGATAATGTGGACGGTAGATACAGTGGACTGGAGAAAACCTTCACCTGAAGCCCTCATCAATCGGGTTATGTCAAAAGTGGATAAGGGCTCTATGGTACTTATGCATCCCACAGAATCAACAGCAAAATCACTCGATCGTTTAATTACCTTAATTGAGCAAAAGGACTTACAAATTGGAACGGTTAGTGAATTAATGAACGAGGAAAGAATTATAAAATAATTTAGGCAAGATATATCAGAAATTGGAGAAAATACCTATTAGAAAGTATAATAAATAATTGGAGTAGTAGCATCTGCTGTTATAGTCAGGAGGAAGTCAATGATTAATAAGTACACATGCCAAAATGGAGTAAGAATTGTATTAGAAAATATCCCAACCGTCCGCTCGGTTGCCATTGGGGTATGGATTGGAACAGGTTCTCGAAATGAGGACCCACAAACGAATGGGATATCCCATTTTCTTGAGCATATGTTTTTTAAAGGAACGACCACCCGCTCTGCTAAGGATATTGCTGAATCATTTGATAGTATTGGTGGTCAGGTAAACGCCTTTACTTCTAAAGAGTATACTTGCTATTATGCAAAAGTTCTTGATACACATTCTAAATTTGCCTTAGATGTATTAGCTGACATGTTCTTCAATTCTACATTTGTCGAAGAGGAATTAAACAAGGAAAGAAATGTTGTATTAGAAGAAATAAAGATGTACGAGGATACGCCGGATGATATTGTTCATGATTTATTGAGCAGGGCAGTATTTGAAGACCATCCACTTGGTTACCCAATATTAGGGACGGAAGAGACCCTAAATACATTTACAGGTGATACACTAAAGGAATATATCCATGAAAGATATACTCCTGAAAATGTTGTCATTTCAATTGCTGGAAATGTATCTGAAAGTTTTATCCAGGAAGTTGAAAATTACTTTGGATCCTATCAGGGAGGTTCAAAAGAAACCCCTGAAAACGTCCCTGCGTTTCATTCCAACCGTATATCTAGAAAAAAGGATACCGAGCAAGCCCATTTATGTATCGGGTTTGAAGGTTTAAAGGTTGGTCATGAGGATATTTATAGTCTAATTACTCTTAATAATATATTAGGTGGCAGTATGAGTTCTAGACTATTTCAAGAAGTCCGAGAACAACGTGGCTTAGCTTATTCAGTTTTCTCCTACCATTCTGCTTATCAAGATAGCGGCATTGTGACTGTGTATGGAGGAACGGGTGCGAAGCAATTGAATGTTTTATTTGAAACAATACAGGAAACTCTTGAAAACTTGAAGCAAAATGGGATTAGTGAAAAGGAATTGACAAATAGTAAAGAGCAGTTAAAAGGCAGCCTCATGCTAAGTTTAGAAAGTACAAATAGTCGGATGAGTCGGAACGGTAAAAATGAACTTCTTTTAAAACGCCATCGCACTCTGGATGAAATTATTGAACAGATTGATACTGTTACGAAAAAAAGTGTGGACGAAATGGCTAAGGCCGTGTTTACTGACAAATACTCGGTCACCCTAATTAGTCCTGACGGAGAATTTCCAACTAAATTATCTTAAAATTAAGAGGTATGCCACGATTGTGGGTACCTCTTTTCTAGTCTAAATAGAAGCTTTCTCTTATAAACTATTATCAAGGGGAAATGAAAGGGGCTTTTACGATGAGGCTAAGTGAATTAAGTGGAAAAGAAATTGTTGACGTAAAGAGGGCAGAACGTCTTGGTGTACTCGGTCAAACAGATTTAGAAATTAATGAAGGTACGGGTCAAATTCAAGCGTTACTCATTCCTTCATTAAAATGGTTTGGATTCCGTAAACAAGGAGAGGAAGTCAGGGTGCCATGGCAGCATATTAAAAAAATTGGTTCTGATATGATCATAATTGATGTACCGGAAGAGGAATGAAATGAAAAAGGCCCAAGCAAATAACGGTTTGCTTGGGCTTTTTTCATTTCATTTAGTGGAAAACTCACCTAATGATGCAATCTTACATAAGATGTTGGAGTGATAAACAGAAAAGCAAAGCGAACCGAACCGAACCGATGTTGACTTATCGTAGTGAGAAGCATGAAGTCCACTAGTCGCTGTGCTGCTTGCGTTAGGAAATGAAAAAGGAATACCAAGTTGGATTTTTATAAAAAAGAAGGTGAATGTTTTCATGCTGACAGGGATGCAGATAGCCGTAATTGGCGGGGATGCCAGACAGCTGGAAATCATCCGTAGGTTGACTGAATTAGATGCGAGATTATCGCTTATTGGTTTTGAACAATTAGATCATGCCTTCACTGGTGCGGTCAAGGAAAAATTGGAGGAAGTCGATTTTTCAACCATTGATGCAATCATCTTACCTGTACCGGGTACGAATTTAGAAGGACAGGTGGAAACAATCTTTTCGAATGAAAAGGTTATTTTGACAGTTGACATGCTCAGTAAAACCCCAGAACATTGTTCCATTTATTCAGGAATTAGTAATGCATATTTAAATGGGATAACGAAGGAAGCGAAACGAACTCTCATCCAATTATTCGAAAGGGATGATGTGGCCATTTATAATTCCATTCCGACTGTCGAAGGAACTATTATGATGGCCATCCAGCATACCGATTTTACGATTCATGGTTCAAATATTACGGTTTTAGGATTAGGAAGAGTTGGGATGAGTGTAGCGAGAACTTTTGCAGCACTTGGAGCAAAGGTAAAAGTTGGAGCCAGAAAAAGTGAGCATTTAGCAAGAATTACGGAAATGGGTTTAACCGCTTTTCATTTGAATGATTTGGTAAATGAAGTGAAGAATACCGATATTTTAATTAATACTGCACCACATTTAATTGTTACTGCAATGGTGATATCCAAATTACCTACCCATACGCTCATTATTGATCTAGCTTCAAAACCTGGTGGAACAGATTTTAGATATGCTGAAAAAAGAGGAATAAAAGCATTGCTTGCACCTGGGTTGCCAGGAATTGTGGCTCCGAAAACAGCTGGTCAAATTTTGGCCAATGTTCTAGCCCAAATACTCCAAGATGATCATAGAAAGCGAAAGGGGAAAGTAAAATGAGTTTAAAAGGAAAAAGAATTGGGTTTGGTTTAACTGGCTCACATTGTACCTATGATGCTGTATTTCCAGAGATAGAAAAATTAGTTCAGGCTGGTGCCGAAGTAATGCCAGTTGTGAGTTATACCGTTCAAAATACTAATACTCGTTTTGGTAAGGGAGAAGATTGGATCCAGCGTATTGAAGATTTAACTGGAAATAAAGTGATTGATTCAATTGTTAAAGCAGAGCCATTAGGACCAAAAATTCCGCTAGATTGTATGGTAATTGCTCCGATGACAGGTGTATCGTTGAGTAAATTTGCCAATGCCATGAATGATAGCCCGGTTTTAATGGCTGCTAAAGCAACGCTAAGAAATTTAAAACCTGTGGTTCTAGGGATTTCAACTAATGACGCACTTGGTTTAAATGGTGTTAACTTGATGAGGCTTATGGCAACAAAAAACATATATTTTATTCCATATGGTCAGGATGATCCTGTGAAAAAACCCAATTCTATGGTTGCTAGAATGACACTTTTATCTGAAACAGTGGAAGCCGCAATTGAAGGGTTCCAAATCCAACCTGTACTTGTAGAAAGATATAAAGATCAAGACTAATTTTCCTCCCTCTTTCGGCAAAAAAGGTTATTTCTTGCTAAGAATATGATAAAATAAATTAATCTTTCATCAGAGGGGCTCTCCCTTCTGATGTCAAATTAATTTAAAAAATAACAGCACTAAAATAACCGGGATATACAGGTTGAAAGATTGAAAGGGGAACTATAAATGACTCAGCAAAAAGGATTTCATGTAGCCGTCGTAGGGGCAACAGGAGCAGTTGGACAACAAATGATTCAAACATTAGTGAGAGAAGAATTTCCAATTAGTAAATTAACCCTTTTATCCTCTGCACGGTCAGCAGGGACAAAAGTAGAAGTAAATGGTCAAGAAATAACCATTGAAGAAGCAAAACCTGAAAGCTTTGAGGGAGTCGATATTGCTTTATTTAGTGCCGGGGGCAGTGTTTCGTTGGAACTTGCCCCTGAGGCCGTAAAACGTGGAGCCATCGTCGTGGACAACACTAGTGCCTTTAGAATGGATCCTGATAAAGTGTTGGTTGTTCCAGAAGTAAATGAAGCGGACTTGCATCAACATAATGGCATTATTGCTAATCCCAATTGTTCCACCATTCAAATGGTTGTGGCTCTTGAACCGATTCGTCAAAAATTTGGTTTGAAGAAAGTTATCGTATCAACCTATCAAGCAGTTTCTGGTGCAGGAGCAAAAGCAGTTGAGGAACTAATGGCGCAAACGAAATCAATTTTAGCTGAAGAAACTGTAGACCCAAAAATTTTACCTGTGAAATCAGAAAAAAACCATTATCAAATTGCTTTCAATGCCATTCCACAAATTGATAAATTCCAAGAAAATGGCTATACATTTGAAGAAATGAAAATGATTAATGAAACAAAGAAAATTATGCATATGCCGGAATTACAGGTGTCTGCAACATGCGTTAGACTGCCTGTCGCAGTTGGACATTCGGAATCAGTTTATTTTGAAATTGATGCAGAAGGTGTAAGTGCTAGTGAGATAAAGGCCCTCTTACAGGATGCACCTGGAATTGTTTTGCAAGATGATCCAGCAAATCAAATTTATCCAATGCCGGCAAATTGTGTTGGGAAAAATGATGTTTTTGTAGGACGTATTAGAAAAGACATCGATGAAGACCGCGGCTTCCATATGTGGGTTGTTTCAGATAACTTGCTTAAAGGTGCGGCCTGGAATTCCGTTCAAATTGCTGAAAGATTAGTGGAATTAGGATTAGTTAAATAAAGTTTTGTTCAAAAAAGGCAGGTATTGGTGTCATCATGAAAATTATTGTTCAAAAATTTGGCGGAACATCTGTTAAAGATGAAAAAAGTCGGATGCACGCTCAAGGTCATATTGAAAAAGCATTAGCAGAAGGATATAAAGTAGTTGTGGTTGTTTCCGCAATGGGAAGGAAAGGAGACCCATATGCAACCGATACACTATTATCTTTAATCGGCGGCAATTTAAGCAAAATCTCAAAACGGGAACACGATTTACTATTGTCATGTGGTGAGATTATTTCAAGCGTTGTTTTTACAAATATGTTATTGGAGAGCGGAATTAATGCAGTAGCTTTAACGGGTGCTCAAGCAGGTTTCCGTACGAACAATGACCATACAAATGCAAAAATCAACGAAATGAAATGTGACAGGCTCTTACGGGAGCTAGAAATTGCCGATGTTGTTGTTGTAGCTGGCTTTCAGGGTGCGGCGAAAAATGGTGATGTGACTACGATTGGGCGTGGGGGCAGTGATACTTCTGCAGCTGCCCTAGGAGCTGCTCTTAATGCTGAATGGATTGATATTTTTACAGATGTGGAGGGCATTATGACAGCTGATCCGCGTATTGCTGAAAATGCCAGGCCACTCTCTGTTGTCACCTATGCAGAGGTGTGCAATATGGCTTATCAGGGTGCAAAGGTCATTCATCCAAGAGCGGTAGAAATTGCGGAACAAGCTAAAGTGCCGATTCGGATTCGTTCCACTTATTCAGATGGGTTAGGAACATTAGTAACAACACTAAATAAAGATAATCGCGGCAGCGACATTAAAGAGCGAACTGTTACAGGGATTGCTCACGTTTCAAACATTACACAGATAAAGGTTTTTGCAAAAAAAGATCAATATAACCTTCAAGCAGAAGTGTTTAAAGCGATGGCCAATGAAAAAATAAGTGTAGATTTTATCAATATATCGCCCAATGGTGTTGTCTATACGGTAACGGAAGAAATGACAAATCGGGCTATCGAGGTTTTAACGCAATTGGGTCATGATCCTGTCATCGAGCATCATTGTGCAAAGGTTTCTGTTGTTGGGGCAGGCATTGCAGGTGTCCCTGGAGTTACCTCTATAATTGTTACGGCACTATCAGATCAGGGAATTCGAATTTTACAATCAGCAGACAGTCATACCACCATATGGGTACTTGTAAAACAAGAGGACTTAGTTAAATCTGTTAATGCCTTGCATGATGCCTTTCAATTAGAAGATGAATCGATAGAATATAATTTTTTAGATTAAAAAAAGAGAAATGATACTTTAGGTTAGATGCTGCATGGATGAAATGGTATGAAAACGGTACAACGGTTTATTTAGATTATCCGTGTGTATTGAAAGGAGTCGGAAAATGGTTCATTTCGGGCGAGTATCGACAGCAATGGTAACCCCATTTGATAAAAATGGGCATATTGATTTTACAAAAACTACACAATTGGTTAATTACTTAATTGAAAATGGAACAGAATCCCTTGTGATCGCAGGAACCACAGGTGAATCACCAACATTATCTAAAGAAGAAAAACTGGCCTTATTTAATCATGTCGTAAAAGTAGTAAAAAAACGGGTTCCAGTAATTGCGGGTACTGGGAGCAATAATACCTATGCCTCAATAGAATTGACAAAAAAAGCTGAGCAGCTCGGTGTGGATGCCATAATGGTTGTGGCACCATATTATAATAAACCAAATCAAGAAGGTTTATATCAACATTTCAAAGCGATTGCAGAAGCTACGTCCCTTCCGATTTTGATGTACAACATTCCTAGCAGGTCTGTTGTTTCTATTCTTCCAGAGACGGTTATTCGGCTGTCCCAAATCCCAAATATTGTAGCTGTAAAGGAAGCAAGTGGGGATTTAAATGCGATGACACACATCATTGCCAATACTGCTGATGATTTTGTTTTATACAGTGGCGATGATAGTTTAACGATCCCAGTTCTTTCAATCGGTGGGTCAGGTGTTGTCTCAGTTGCTTCACATGTGATTGGTAACGAATTGCAGGAAATGATTAAAGCATTTTTTGATGGAGAGACTAGCAAGGCTGCAAAGTTGCATCAGCAGTTGCTTCCACTTATGCAGGGGTTGTTCGCTGCTCCGAATCCAGCACCAGTTAAAACGGCATTACAATTAAATGGATTGGATGTAGGTTCGGTTAGGCTGCCGCTTGTAGGTTTAACTGAACAAGAACGGACCACTTTGATTTCTTTATTAAGAGATTAATAATTTATAGGTAAACGATAGGTAAGAGCTCACCAAAAAAATTTTTGGAGGGCTCTTTTTTTTTCTGTAAATGTATGGTGTTTAGCAAAAAAACGATTATTGGTTGTAAAGGTTTTCCACAATCAAGTATAATAGTCATAACTGATCTCGATCGGCTAAACATCAAGTAGGAGGAAACGGAAATTGATAAAGAATAAAAATACTTCCATCAAGTTTATTGCACTTGGTGGTATAGGAGAAATCGGAAAGAATATGTATCTTGTGGAGGTGGACAAGGACATATTTATCATTGATGCCGGCTTAATGTTCCCCGAGGAAGAAATGCTTGGTATCGATATGGTCATTCCTGATATATCGTATTTGAAAGACAATAAGGACCGAGTCAAAGCCATTTTTCTATCACATGGACATGAAGATCATATTGGTGCTCTTTCTTATGTTCTTCAACAAGTCAATGTACCTGTTTATGGAACGAAACTGACACTTGCCCTTGCTGGAGCAAAATTAAAGGAACAGGAGTTTTATGATGCCACTAATTTTATAGAGATTGATTCAACAACAATCGTAGAATTAGATACGGTTCAGGTTAGCTTTTTTAGAACAAATCATAGTATTCCTGATTCAGTTGGAATTTGTATCCATACATCTGAAGGTATTATCGTTTATACGGGGGATTTTAAATTTGATCAAGCGGCCACTAAACTTTATAAACCAGAAATTGGCAAAATGGCAACAATCGGGGAACAAGGGGTATTATGTTTGCTTTCTGACAGTACCGAAGCTGAAAAACCAGGTTACACTATGTCTGAAGCCATCGTTGAACGTGAAATGTCTAATGCTTTTTATTATTCTCAGGGTCGAATTATTGCTGCCTGTTTTGCATCAGATATAAATCGGATTCAACATATTTTTGATGCAGCTAGTGAGAACGGCCGCAAAGTCGCCGTAGTAGGGAAAAGCCTTGAACGAATCTATCATATTGCCCTCGATTTAGGGTACTTAGAAGTAGCGGAAGAATTGATTATTCCTATCAGTGAAATTAGAAACTATCCAGATAAAGAATTGGTTATTTTAATGACTGGAAGTCAAGGTGAACCAATTGAGGCACTGCAAAAGATGGCTAAGCAAACACATAAGCTTCTAAATATTCAGCAGGGTGATACCGTATTAATTGCTGCCTCACCATTAAGAGGAAGTGAAGTGTTTCTATCCAAAACTGTCGATATGCTGTTTAGAGCAGGTGCCAATGTCATTTACGGCAAACGGGCGATTCATGTATCGAGCCATGGTAGTCAAGAAGAATTGAAATTTATGATTAATTTAATGAAACCAAAATTCTTGATTCCTGTTCACGGGGAGTTTAGGATGCTGAAAGCACACCGAAAAGTGGGCATGGACTCCGGACTTCTTGATGAACAAATCCTCATCCCTGACCGTGGGGATGTAGTCGAATGGAAGGAAGGAACCTTATCGATTACGGGAAAAGTTCCTTCTGGCAATGTTCTGATTGATGGGATTGGAGTAGGGGATGTTGGAAATATCGTATTAAGAGATCGAAAATTATTATCACAAGATGGGATTCTTATCGTAGTGGTCACCTTAACGAAAAAAGAAAAGAAAATTGCAGCTGGTCCTGAAATTATTTCAAGAGGATTTGTCTATGTTAGGGAATCAGAAAAATTAATGGATGATTCTACAAGATTAGTGCACGAAATTGTTGAAAGAAATACAGCAAAAAGTTCGTTTGAATGGTCTACCTTAAAACAAGAAATAAGAGATGAATTAAATCGTTACTTATTTGATAAAACAAAAAGAAGACCGATGATTCTACCAATTATAATGGAAGCGTAAATGTACAATAAGAAAGGTACTAGGATTCTCCTGGTACCTTTTTGCATTGGGAAAGCATGAAATCATTTCATAGGTCAATACTAAAATATATCATGCTTGAAGGGAGTAATTAGGATGAGTAACGATTTTCAAATAAACAATACCGATAATCAAGAAGGGCAAGAACCTCAAAAAGAGGATAAACCTTCTTCCACACTAATAGAAAAAATTCAGCAGCTTGGTCAAACAAATGTACCCCAGCTATCGGCTGATTCAAGAATTCATTGTTTAACCATAATTGGCCAAATTGAAGGACATTTAGCTCTGCCTCCGCAAAATAAAACAACAAAATATGAGCACCTTCTGCCACAACTTGTGGCTATCGAACAAAATCCAAAAATTGAAGGGGTTCTCATTATTCTAAATACGGTTGGCGGGGATGTGGAAGCAGGACTTGCCATTTCCGAAATGATTGCGTCAATTTCCAAGCCAACTGTTTCCATTGTATTAGGCGGGGGACATTCAATTGGTGTCCCGATTGCCGTTTCATGCGATTATTCTTTCATTGCAGAATCAGCAACAATGACGATTCATCCCATTCGCTTAACGGGTCTAGTGATTGGCGTGCCAGCAACCTTTGAATACTTGGATAAAATGCAGGAACGCGTCGTTAATTTCGTTACCAAGCATTCCAAAATTAAAGAGGAAACCTTTAAGGATTTAATGTTTGCTAAGGGGAATTTAACAAGAGATATTGGTACAAATGTAATTGGGATTGATGCTGTAAAATCAGGATTAATAGATGAAGTCGGCGGGCTTGGGCCTGCCATGAAAAAATTAAATGAGTTAATTGATCTTCGTAAAGAAGAGAATGAGGTGCTGATTCAATGATTCTATATACGATGATGCCAAATGAACTTATTTTTCCATATGAACCAGAAGCCGAGAGCAAACAACAAATGATAACCTATCAAGGTATACCGCTATTAGTTGAGCTTGCCGATCAACAACATGTTCAGGTTATTCGCATCTTAAGCAGCGATCCGCAACATTATATGAATGAACAGATTTGTCCTGGCAGCAAAATTTCTTTTGCTAACCTTGGGGGAATAACGGCAATGTGATAGGAAATTATGGTATAATTATGGTGTTAAGAAAAAAGCAGCCAAACTGGCTGCTTTCCTTTTATCCATATTTTATTATCAATCTTACTAGTCAGTTATACTATTGGAAATAAAATATACCAAAACATAATGTACAAGGTGATTAAATGGCCAAAAGAAAGAGAAGACAACCAAAAAAGAGAGATAACCATTTAAAAAAGACCGTTCAATACGAACTATCAGCATTAGCAATTTTGGCTTTGGCCATTATTTCGATTGCGAAACTGGGTGCTGTTGGAAAAGCGACAGTCCTATTCTTCCGTTTTTGGATGGGAGAATGGTATATGCTGGGCTTAATTGGATTGGTGATTTTAAGTGTTTATTTAATGTGGAAACGTAGTATCCCATTTCTCTTTCATACGAAGTTAGTTGGAAGTTATTTTATTGTTTCCGCCATCCTGCTGTTAAGTCATGTAACGCTTTTTCATTTGCTGACGAACAATGGGAACTTTAAAGACCCCAGTGTTATTAGTAACACATGGGAATTATTTATGATGGAGCTTAGAGGAGAGACAAGCACTAATGATCTTGGTGGTGGAATTCTCGGAGCAATATTGTTTGCATTGTTCCATTATTTATTCGCTGAAACAGGAACGAAAATAATTGCGTTTATTTTTATTATCATTGGGATCATCTTAATAACTGGAAAATCCTTTGGAGATCTTGTTGGAAAAATGATGATTACCCTGTTTGATTTTTCAAAAAGTCAATGGGAAGCCTTTAAAACAGATATGTCTGATTGGAAACAAAAACAGGTAGAGCGGAAAAATGAGAAGAGATCACAAAGGCAGCAAGCAAAAGAAAATCAACAAAGCGAGAGTGTGCCTGTTATACATAATCAACATCATACTGAACCGGAAGAACAGACCATTCCGGAACCGATTATTTCAAGTTTTGCAGATAGGGCATATGTTGACGGGACTCCAAGTGAAAAACATCCAGAACAACCGAAGGAACAAAAAAGGAAAACTGAAGAAGTCGAGGATGACAATACCCCGCCAATTACGTTTACTGAAGTAGAAAATGTCGCATATGAACTACCACCTTTAAAACTATTAAAGATGCCAAAGAAAACAGACCAAAGTGGAGAATATGAGTTAATCCATGCAAATGCAGCCAAACTGGAAAGGACTTTTCAATCATTTGGCGTGAAAGCCCGGGTCACACAAGTGCATTTAGGACCTGCTGTTACCAAATATGAGGTACATCCAGATGTGGGGGTTAAAGTAAGTAAAATAGTCAGCTTGAGTGATGATATTGCCTTAGCACTTGCAGCCAAAGGAATTCGAATTGAAGCGCCTATCCCGGGGAAATCCGCCATCGGAATTGAAGTTCCAAATTCAGAAGTCGCGATGGTTTCGCTAAGGGAAGTACTAGAGGGAACCCAAAATGATAAACCAGATGCCAAACTTTTAATTGGTCTTGGCAGGGACATTACAGGGGAAGCAGTGCTGGCTGAATTAAATAAAATGCCTCACTTACTTGTTGCTGGTGCAACTGGAAGTGGGAAAAGTGTTTGTATCAATGGGATTATAACAAGCCTTTTAATGAGGGCAAAACCTCATGAAGTAAAATTAATGATGATTGATCCAAAAATGGTTGAGCTCAATGTATATAACGGAATTCCCCATTTACTTGCACCTGTAGTGACAAATCCTAAAAAAGCGTCACAAGCATTGAAGAAAGTAGTAAATGAAATGGAAAGACGGTATGAATTGTTCTCCCATACAGGTACCCGAAATATCGAAGGCTATAATGACCATGTAAGAAAACATAATCTTGAAGAAAATGATAAGCAGCCCCTACTACCGTACATTGTCGTCATCGTTGATGAGTTAGCCGATCTAATGATGGTTGCCTCTTCGGATGTGGAAGACTCGATAACCCGATTAGCCCAAATGGCTCGTGCCGCAGGTATTCACTTAATCATCGCTACGCAACGTCCATCTGTTGATGTTATTACTGGTGTGATTAAGGCAAATATCCCATCGAGAATTGCCTTTGCCGTTTCAAGTTCAACTGATTCAAGGACAATTTTAGATATGGGTGGTGCGGAAAAACTGCTTGGCCGTGGTGATATGTTATTTCTGCCTGTAGGGTCATCAAAACCAGTTCGGGTTCAAGGTGCCTTCCTGTCAGATCAAGAGGTAGAAGATACAGTCGAATTTGTAATTGGTCAGCAAAAGGCTCAATACCAAGAAGAGATGATTCCCGATGACATTCCTGAAGTAACGGGAGCGGTGGATGATGAATTATATGATGATGCAGTAGAATTAATAATTGATATGCAAACAGCTTCTGTTTCCATGCTGCAGCGCCGCTTCCGGATCGGCTATACAAGAGCAGCACGGCTAATTGATGAAATGGAGGCTCGCGGTGTCGTAGGGCCATATGAAGGAAGTAAACCTCGAACAGTGCTGCAAACAAAACCAAAAGAGGAACAGAGCTCATAGGAACAGTAAAATAACAAGTGTAGGTGAATTAAAAAAGAGCCAATTGGCTCTTTTTTTAGACTATTTATTGGAAAAATCGATACTATAGTAATTAGAGGTATTTACATAGACTATGTAAAAATACCTGAATAAACAGGCTAAAATCCTTTTTTGATATTTAATTATATCAGATTTCCACATGGAAAATTGACTGATATTATGGCGAATTTCATCTCTCTGCCTTTTTTCGACGAAATTTTGAATTCCTATTTATTTATCACTAAAAAAATGTTAATATAAAAACCGATTAGTAGGAATGATATCAGATGTCTGATGTCTTAGGGAAAAAGGCTGGAGGAAACAGCATGTCTATAAAGTCAGATAACCGGCATTTATATTTACAAGTCATTGATCGGTTGAAGCAAGATATTGAAAAAGGGTTATATAAAGAGAAAGAAAAGCTGCCCTCAGAATTTGATCTTGCCAAACAGCTTGGAGTTAGCAGGGCTACACTTAGGGAAGCATTGCGCATCCTTGAGGAAGAAAACGTAATAATTAGGCGCCATGGTGTTGGTACCTTTGTTAACGCAAAGCCAATGTTTACTTCAGGTATTGAACAACTTAATAGTGTCACTGACATGATCAAACATGCTGGCATGAAACCAGGAACGATTTTCTTAAGTTCTTCAACACAAGGTGCAACTGAAGAGGATATTCGTCGTTTCTCATGTTCTACTAGTGAGGAGATTTTTGTCATGGAGAGGGTAAGAACTGCAAACGGAGAACCTGTTGTCTATTGCATCGACAAGGTACCAGAAAGCATTTTGCCAGAAACCATTTCCCATGAGGAAGAATCTATTTTTCATATTTTGGATGAAGCGGCAAATCGCAAAATTACATACGCGGTCGCTCAAATTGAGCCTTTGGGCTACCATGAAAAAATTTCCCCAATTCTAGAATGTGATCCCGAAACCGCTTTGTTAGTTTTAAAACAGATGCATTTCGACGAAATGGATGAACCTGTCCTATTTTCAGTAAACTATTTTAAAGCCGATAAGTTTAGTTTCCATGTTTTAAGAAAAAGAATTTAATTTTTTTTACTAATATATGTAAACGTAAACAGTCTAGCTTTTCAAACATTTCTACTAAATCAAACAACATTCATAGGGGGGCAATACCTTGAAAAAACGTAAAATTGGAATGGCGCTCTCGTTAGTTCTTGCTGCTGGGACACTTTTAGGTGCTTGTGGAAAAAGCAATGACACAACCAAAGAACCAGCTAAAAGCGGCGGTGGGAAAGAAAAAGCATTTTCTGTAGCCATGGTAACTGATGTTGGCGGGGTTGATGACAAATCATTTAACCAATCATCGTGGGAAGGTCTTCAAAAATATGGTAAAGATAACGGATTGGAAAAGGCTAAAGGTGGATATGATTACCTTCAATCAAAATCCGATGCAGACTATGCTACAAACTTAAATACCCTTTCTCGTCAAGGTTTTGACCTAGTATTTGGAATTGGGTACTTGATGCAAGGTGCAGTTGATGAAATCGCAAAACAGCAAAAAGACCAGCATTTTGCAATTGTGGATGCTGAAGTTAAGGAGCCAAACGTAGCAAGCCTTCTTTTTAAAGAACAAGAAGCATCCTTCCTTGCAGGTGTTGCAGCTGGAATGACTACTAAAACAAACAAAATTGGCTTTATTGGCGGTATGGAAAGTGATGTTATCGAGCGTTTTGAAGCTGGTTTCGTAGCAGGAGTTCAAGCTTCAAATCCATCGGCAACTGTGGATATCCAATATGCAGGAGCATTTGATAAGGCTGAACTTGGTCAAACTATTTCTTCCAAAATGTATTCTTCAGGAGCAGACGTAGTTATCCATGCTGCTGGCGGTACGGGTGTTGGATTATTTAAAGAAGCCGGAGATCTTAAGAAAAAAGATCCCGCTCGTGAAATTTGGGCAATCGGTGTAGATAGTGACCAAGCAAACATGGGTCCAGATGTTGTACTTACATCTGCTCTAAAACGAGTTGATAATGCCGTATATGACCTTACTACAAAAGCAAAAGATGGTAAATTCCCTGGTGGAGAAGTTGCATTATATGGTCTTGCTGAAGATGGAGTTGGATTAGCTCCAATTAACGAAAAGGCCCCTAAGAAAGCAGAAATTGATGCAGCAGTAAAAGACTGGATTGAAAAAATTAAAGCCGGAACTGTAAAAGTTCCAGGGACACGAGCTGAATTAAAAACATTTAGTGTAAAATAATTTTTTGAGGAATAAGCGGGTGTTTAACCGCCTGCTTATTCCTTCTTAATGTAATGAAATCCTAACTGAAGCGTAGAATTGTTATTCTGCTTTTCATTTAAGATTTTAGTGGGGAAGTGTTCCCCGTTTTTTTAAAAGTCTGAAAGGTCTGACCTCTTACTACTACTGGTCAAAAATTCCTTTTATCTTAACAAGGGAGTGAGAAAAGATGGAATACGTTATCGAGATGCTTAACATCCGTAAAGAGTTTAATGGCTTTGTTGCGAATGATAACATAACCTTGCAATTAAAAAAGGGAGAAATTCATGCATTATTAGGAGAAAATGGTGCAGGTAAGTCTACCTTAATGAACGTACTTTTTGGTTTATATCAGCCTGAAGATGGCGAAATCCGCGTAAAAGGGAAGCCTGTTAAAATTTCAAATCCTAATATTGCCAACGATCTTGGTATAGGGATGGTTCATCAACACTTTATGCTTGTCGATACTTTTACTGTCACAGAAAATATTATCCTTGGCAGAGAAATTACTTCTACTGGAAAAATTGATATTAAAAAGGCGGAACAACAGGTTCGCGAAATTTCTGAACGCTATGGCTTAGCTGTTGATCCACAAGCAAAGATATCTGAGATTACAGTGGGTATGCAGCAAAGGGTAGAAATATTGAAGACCCTCTATCGTGGAGCGGAAATCCTTATTTTTGACGAACCAACCGCAGTATTAACACCTCAAGAAATCAAAGAATTAATCCAAATTATGAAAACACTTATTAAAGAAGGCAAATCAATTATTCTTATAACACATAAGTTAAAAGAAATTATGGAAGTATCTGACCGGTGTACAGTTATCCGTAAAGGTAAAGGGATTGGTACGGTTAATGTAAGTGAAACAAACCCAAATGAGCTTGCAAGTTTAATGGTAGGCCGTGAAGTTGTCTTCAAAACCGAAAAGAAGGAAGCGACACCAAAACAGGATGTATTTGAAATTCATGATTTAGTTGTAAAAGACACGCGTGGGGTAACTGTCGTTAATGGTCTAAATCTTTCTGTTAAAGCTGGTGAAATCGTTGGAATCGCTGGAGTCGATGGAAATGGACAAACAGAATTTATTGAAGCGATAACAGGGTTACGTAAAGCAGAAAGCGGCAGTGTTAAATTAAATGGTAAGGAATTAATTAACCATTCACCACGGAAAGTTACTGAATCAGGCGTTGCCCATATTCCCCAGGATCGTCACAAACATGGGCTGGTTTTAAATTTCCCAATCGGTGAGAATATGGTCTTACAAACCTATAATAAAAAGCCATTTTCAAATAACGGGATACTAAATTTTAAAGAAATATATAAAAAAGCGAGAACATTAATAAGTGAGTTTGATGTTCGGACACCGAGTGAGTACACCTTGGCACGTGCACTGTCTGGCGGTAATCAACAAAAAGCGATTATTGGACGGGAGATAGACCGTGATCCAGATTTATTAATTGCTGCACAGCCGACTCGTGGTTTAGATGTCGGGGCAATTGAATTTATTCATAAACGGTTGATCGAGCAGCGAGATCATGGAAAGGCTGTTCTACTAGTCTCGTTTGAATTAGATGAAATAATGAATGTAAGTGACCGGATTGCCGTTATCTATGAGGGGAAAATCGTTGCTGTTGTAAATCCAAAGGAAACAACAGAGCAGGAGCTTGGATTGTTGATGGCAGGGTCAAATAGAAAGGAAGCGGGTGAACACTCCAATGTCTAAGCGGTTTAAAGGGATTTTAACACCAATTATTGCCGTTCTATTAGGTATTATTGTAGGAACTATTCTCATGGTGGTAAGTGGGTACGACGCGATCGCTGCTTTTACAGCACTTTGGAATGGGGCCTTTGGCGATGTCTATTATTTAGGGGAAGTTGTTAGACAGGTAACCCCTTATATACTCGCTGGTTTAGCAGTAGCCTTTGCCTTTCAAGTTGGTTTATTTAATATCGGGGTTGAGGGTCAATTCTTGGTTGGCTGGCTTGCAGCTGTTTGGGTTGGAGTTTCCTTTGATCTTCCTCGGATTATTCATTTACCACTTGCAGTTTTAGCTGCAATGGTAGCGGGCGCGCTTTGGGCATATATACCTGGACTTTTAAAAGCACGTTTTCGCGTCCACGAAGTAATTGTTACCATTATGATGAACTATGTGGCACTGCATGTTACGAATTATATTATTAAAAATGTCATTACTGATCATAAAGATAAAACAGATTTAGTTAAAGAATCGGCCACTTTAAGGTCTGAATGGCTGCAAAGTCTAACGGATTATTCACGCCTCCACTGGGGGATTATTATTGCGATTGTTGCTTGTATTTTCATGTGGTTCTTACTTGAAAGAACAACAAGAGGATTTGAATTACGAGCAGTTGGGTTTAACCAACATGCTGCACAGTATGCAGGGATGAGTGTAAATAAAAATATTATTATGTCGATGGTTATTTCTGGTTGTTTTGCTGGATTAGCAGGGGCAATGGAAGGCCTAGGAACATTTGGTTACGCCACTGTTAAGGGTGGGTTTACTGGCGTTGGATTTGACGGAATTGCCGTTGCCTTATTAGGCGGCAATACTTCATTAGGTGTATTTTTCTCGGCAATATTATTCGGGGCTTTAAAAGTAGGGGCATTAAACATGCCGCTTGAAGCGGGCGTGCCCAATGAATTAGTTGATATTATCATTGCACTAATTGTATTCTTCGTTGCCTCTAGCTATATAATAAGAGTGTTTCTTGACCGAATCAGTAAGAAGGAGGTGAAGTAAGTTGAGCTTAATGGAAATCTTAATGATCGTCGTTCCTTCTACATTGTTATGGGCAGCTCCACTTGTCTTCACTGCATTAGGCGGTATTTTCTCGGAGCGTTCTGGGGTAGTAAATATTGGACTTGAAGGTTTAATGGTGGTTGGCGCCTTTTCAGCAATCGTTTTTAACCTTACATTTGTTGAAACGTTTGGAAGTTGGACTCCTTGGATCGCTATTTTAGTTGCAATGGTTGCAGGTGCAATATTTTCTATTTTACATGCAGTGGCAGCTATTACGTTCCGTGCTGACCATACTGTTTCAGGTGTTGCCATTAACTTGCTGGCAACAGGATTAACCTTGTTCTTGGTTAAGTTAATCTATGACAAGGGCGAAACAGATATTATTAGTAATGGCTTTAATAAAATAGATATACCGTTCTTAAAAGATATCCCTATTATCGGTAAAATCCTTTTCCAAAACACATATTGGACCTCTTTTTTAGCTATAATTGTTGCAATTATTGTTTGGTATGTAGTGTTTAAGACACCATTTGGGCTTCGGTTACGCTCAGTGGGTGAACATCCAATGGCTGCCGATACCATGGGAATTAATGTTACAAAGATGCGCTATTTGGGTGTCATTCTATCAGGAGCCCTTGGTGGTATTGGAGGAGGAGTTTACGCACAATCAATCACATCTAACTTCAGCCATTCCACAATCAGTGGTCAAGGTTTCATGGCAATCGCTGCGATGATTTTCGGTAAATGGCATCCACTAGGTGCTTTAGGAGCGGCAATATTCTTTGGATTCGCTCAAAGTATCAGTATTATCGGATCAAGTTTACCTTTCTTAAAAGGCATCCCAAATGTATATTTATTAATTGCACCATATGTCCTTACCGTTTTAGCTTTGACAGGATTCATTGGCCGTGCGGATGCTCCAAAAGCAAGTGGAACACATTATATCAAGGGAAGCAGATAATAAGAGCCTTGTTCATGGCACAGGAGCTCGAAATTTATCATTTAATTCAAGAACTCTCCGTTGCTGGGAGTTCTTTTTGTATATTTAAAGGGTATTTACTTGTATTAAACAAGCAAGTCAAATTATAGTAAGAAGTATAGGTTTTATTCAGAAGGAAAAGATATAAAGAAAAATGTTTACATATTATTAAAGTAGAACTCTTTATCAAAAGGAGGAAAATAAATGGACGCAATTGCAACTGCCGAAAATATAACTGAATTGCAGGGGTATAAACTTCATGTCATTAAAACAGGGAAATACAAAACTAATACATTTGTATGGAGAATGAAAGCGCCTTTGACGAAAGAGGATGTAACCAAAAGGGCACTTCTTCCGCAGGTATTGCAAAGCAGTTCCGCTAAATATTCATCCACTACGGCATTGCGCTCATATTTAGATGAACTATATGGTGCGACCTTTTATGTCGATCTATCCAAAAAAGGCGAATACCATATTATGAGTTTCACTTTGGAAATTGCCAATGAAAATTTTTTAAGTGATCCTAATCCGTTATTGAAAAGGGGTTTTGAATTACTTGCGGAAATTTTGACAAATCCAAATATTTCGGAAAAATCCTTTGATAGGGATACAGTTGAGAAGGAAAAGCGTACACTCAAATCGCGAATCCAGTCTGTTTTTGATGATAAAATGCGTTATGCCAGTGTCCGCCTTTTAGAAGAAATGTGTAAAGGTGAACCATATGCCCTGCAGGTAAATGGAGAGGCCGCGGATGTTGAGAAAATCACTGCCGAAAATTTATACGAATATTATAAAACCGCCTTTTTAGAAGACGAACTAGATCTTTATGTCATTGGTGACGTGGAAGAAAATGAGGTGAAGAAACTAGCAACAGAGCTGCTTCACTTTGAAAGTCGCACACCAAACAAGGTCAAGAAAGAAAGAATAAGCAAAAAAGCAGAGGTTAACGAAGTTAAAGAAGAGCAGGATGTTAAGCAAGGAAAATTAAATATCGGCTATCGAACAAATATCGTATATGGCGACTCAGATTATTTTGCCCTTCAAGTTTTTAATGGGATTTTCGGGGGCTTTTCCCATTCTAAGTTATTTATTAATGTTCGTGAAAAAGCAAGTCTTGCTTACTATGCAGCCAGTCGTCTTGAAAGTCATAAAGGCTTAATGTTAGTCATGGCAGGAATCGACTTAAAGAACTATGATAAGGCCGTAGGAATCATTCATGAGCAAATGGATGCAATGAAAAAAGGCGATTTCACCGATCAGGAGTTAGAGCAAACAAAGGCAGTTATTCAAAATCAAATTTTGGAAACAGTTGACACAGCCCGGGGATTAACGGAATTGCTTTATCATAATGTGGTGGCAAATGACGATATTTCTTTAGATATATGGTTAACTGAAATGCTAAAGGTGTCCAAAGAGGAAATTATTGCAGTTGCCAATAAAATAGACCTTGATACGATTTATTTCTTAACGGGAACGGAGGCGGGCAATTAATGGAGAAAATTAGGTTTGACCAGCTTCAAGAAGAGCTTTTTCATGAAAAGATGGCGAATGGCCTAAATGTATATATTTTGCCTAAAAAAGGATTTAATAAAACGTTTGCCACCTTCACAACAAAGTATGGCTCGGTTGATAATACATTTGTTCCTCTTGGAAAAGAAGAGTATGTCAAGGTTCCAGATGGGATTGCCCACTTTTTAGAGCATAAGCTGTTTGAAAAAGAAGACGGCGATGTATTTCAGCAATTTAGTCGTCAAGGGGCATCTGCCAATGCTTTCACATCCTTTACACGTACAGCCTATTTATTTTCTAGTACAGCTGATGTTGAAAAAAACTTAGAAACGCTCATTGATTTTGTTCAAAGTCCATACTTTTCTGAAAAAACCGTTGAAAAGGAAAAAGGTATTATAGGCCAGGAAATTACCATGTATGATGATAATCCTGATTGGCGGTTATATTTTGGCTTAATTCAAAACTTATATCAAAACCATCCAGTTAAAATCGATATTGCAGGTACAATCGAGTCTATTGCTGCAATTGATAAAGATTGGCTTTATGAGTGCTACAATACTTTCTACCATCCAAGCAACATGCTATTATTTATTGTTGGTCCAGTCGACCCTGAACAGATTATGAATCAAGTAAGAGAAAACCAAGCAAAGAAAGATTACAAGGAAATGCCTGAAATAAAACGTAAATTTGAAGCAGAGCCTCCACAAGCAGCCGAAAAAAAGCAGGTGCTTGAAATGAATGTCCAAACGTCAAAATCACTTATTGGCATCAAAGCCCTGCACGTCGACCAAACGGGTGAAGTTTTACTTAAGAATGAATTAACCATGAATGTGCTACTCGATTTACTATTTGGGAGAAGTTCCGAACATTATAATCAACTATATGATGAGGGACTTATTGATGAAACCTTCTCTTATGACTATACACAAGAGCAAGGGTTTGGTTTTGCTATGATTGGCGGCGATACGGGTGAACCTGATAAACTTGCCGAAAAGCTTGAAAAAATGCTTCTCGATGCAAAGAAGGGAACCATTTTTAATGAGCAACAATTAGAAAGAGCAAAAAAGAAAAAAATTGGTGCTTTTTTAAGATCCGTAAATTCACCTGAATATATTGCCAATCAGTTTACACGTTACGCATTTAATGATATGAACTTATTCGATGTTGTGCCTACACTTGAAAAAATAACCTTACAGGATGTTCAGAAATTAGCATCAGAAGTTATTTCCGAGGAACGATTCTCTGTATGCCAAGTGGTGCCTAAAAAGAAACAGGCTTAAAAGCGTCGTTTAATCGGCGCTTTTTTCCTTTTTATGTTTGTATCAAAGAGAGAGTGGTCTTATGAAAAAGTATGTATTGATAACAGGTGCAAGCGGTGGGATCGGGCAAGCGGTAGCGCTGCATTTAGCAGCAAAAGGTTATCATTTGTATCTTCACTACAATAGTAATGAACAAACGATTCGGGAATTATTAGACAAGCTTGCACCGTTTGGCGGTGAGTATATTCCAATTAAGGCTGATTTTACAACGGCAAATGGATACAGATCCATTATCTCGCAAATCTTTTCTTTAGATGCCATTATTCATTGTGGTGGAAAAAGTCAATATGGGCTTCTAATTGATTTGCAGCAGGAAGAAGCAGAAGCGTTACTGAATATTCATGTCTTAAATCCAATAATGCTAACGAAAGAACTACTTCCCAAATTATTAACGAAACGTGCCGGAAATATTATCGTCATTACCTCGATTTGGGGCCAAACGGGTGCTGCTTGTGAAGTGGCCTATTCAGCAGCTAAAGGAGCTCAAATTGCTTTTGTAAAGGCGCTGAGTAAGGAAGTAGCCTTAAATGGCATTCGCGTTAATGCGATTGCCCCAGGTGCGGTAGAGACACCAATGATGGCAGGCTTTACCCCGGAAGAGATGGAGCAGATTTCTTTTGATATTCCAATGGGGAGAATAGGAAAACCGGAAGAAATTGCAGCAAGTGTAGCATTCTTATTATCCGATGAGTCTTCCTATATGACAGGGCAGGTCATTTCAATAAACGGCGGCTGGTACACATAAGGATAATTTTCAGAAGTTATTTATGTATAGTTCATCGACCTTCTTCACACAATAACCTTGTACTATTCTAAAGGAGGTAACTATATGTCTGTTTTAGAGAATTGGAAACAATGGGAAGACTTTTTAGCTGATCGTCTTCACCATGCGCAAAATGAAGGAATGAGTGAGGGTGCCGTAAGTAATCTTGCTTTTCAAATTGGTGATTACCTAGCCAACCAAGTTGAGCCGAAAAATGAACAAGAAAGAATTCTTTCTGATCTTTGGTCGGTAGCTGACAAGGATGAACAGCAAGCCATTGCAAATATTATGCTAAAACTGGTTTCAAATAACGGTAGTCGCTAAAAGAGGGGGACCTGAGGGTCTCTCTCTTTTTCATATTCCGAACATTTTTGAACCTGTGCAGGGAAGATTTTTTATAAAAAGGTGATTATCATGGTTTTCTCTTTCATCTTCAATCGAAATCATTTATTATAAGGAATAGATGTGGCATTGTGAAAAATTTGTCGAAACTTCTTAAGGGGGTTTTTAAATGAAAAAAGAATGGTACTTAGAATATGAAATCCAAAAAAACCGCCCTGGTCTTTTGGGTGACATTTCCTCGCTGCTTGGAATGCTTGCTATTAATATTGTAACCATCAATGGTGTTGATGAAGGTAGACGGGGATTGCTTATACTAGCAAAAGATGATGACCAAATTAAACGACTTGAGTCAATTTTACATACAATGGACACAATAAAATTAATCAAGCTCAGAGAGCCAAAACTGCGTGATAGACTTGCAGTTAGACATGGGCGCTATATTCAAAGAGACGAAGATGACAAAAAAACTTTTCGGTTTGTAAGGGATGAACTTGGATTATTGGTTGATTTTATGGCAGAATTATTTAAGCAAGAGGGACATAAGCTAATAGGTATTCGCGGAATGCCTCGAGTTGGTAAAACGGAATCACTTGTAGCAGCAAGTGTTTGTGCAAATAAACGCTGGTTATTTGTGTCATCCACTCTCTTGAAACAAACAATCCGCAATCAACTCATTGAAGATGAGTACAATGCTAATAATTTGTTTATATTGGATGGCATTGTTTCAACAAGACGAGCAAACGAGCGTCACTGGCAGCTTGTCCGTGAAATTATGCGTTTGCCTGCTGTAAAAGTAATAGAGCATCCTGATATTTTCGTTCAAAATTCGGAGTATACGCTTGATGATTTTGATTATATCATTGAACTTAGAAATGACGCTGAAGAAGAGATTACATACGAGATGGTTGATCAGCATAATATGTTCTCCGGATCTGATTTTGGAGATTTTGATTTTTAATACATTGGAAGGTGTTACAGTTGACGGAATTAGGGAATCAACTAAAAGAAGCCCGATTAGCCCAAGGATTAAGCTTAGATGATGTGCAAACCATGACAAAGATTCAAAAACGGTATTTAATTGGGATTGAAGAGGGTAATTATTCCAGTATGCCCGGGAATTTTTACGTCCGCGCTTTTATTAAACAATATGCAGAAGCATTAAACTTAAATCCAGATGAAATTTTTGAAACCTATAAATCTGAAATTCCTGCCTCGTATAATGAGGATTTACCTCAGCAATTATCAAGGGTAAAAACACACAAAGAACTAACAGATGGGAATTCCAAAATTTTTAATATCCTGCCTAAAGTCTTAATTGCTGTGTTTGTCCTTGGTGTTGCTAGTCTTTTATATTATTACATAGCAAAAAATACGGGCAGCGATGCGAAGAATTCTGTTAGTAAGGATAGTCAGCAGGTTAAAATTGAGAAATCAACAAGTCTAGAAAAATTGCCAGCAGATCAAGTTGAAAAAAATCAGCAAAATAACACTAAAGAGGACGTCACTAAGCAGGCTGAGCAAAAGCCGCCAGTGGTAGAAACTCCAAAGCAAGAGTTAACAGTCGTTCAAAGCAAAGGGACTAGTTCCACATATGAATTGAAAAATGCAGATAAGTTTGTTGTGAAATTGGTTTCTAAAGGAAACACCTGGGTTAGTATTAAAAATGGGAAAGGGAAAACCTTTTTTGCTGGTTCCCTTAAAATTGGTGCTACCGAGTCCTATACACAGGATTTATCTACAGAAAGTATGGCAGTCTTAAGGCTAGGAAATGCAGCAGACACTGAAATTTATGTGAATGACCAAAAGCTTGAGTATGCTATACCAGCAACTGCGAATGTTCAGAACATCACGATTCAATATGTTCTGAAGACCCAATAGTCATCTGCTGATGACTATTTTTCACTTTCAATCATGACACGGAGGGAAATTATGAATATTCCAAATAGAATAACCGTATCAAGGATATTATTAATCCCAATATTCTTGATTATTATGCTAGCCCCATTTGATTGGGGGAACATGCACCTTTTGGGAGCTGACATGCCTGTAACACATTTTGTTGGAGCACTGATCTTTATTTTAGCTTCCACAACAGATTGGATTGACGGACATTATGCCCGCAAATATAACCTTGTGACCAATATGGGTAAATTTCTTGATCCACTCGCGGATAAATTGCTTGTCTCGGCAGCTTTAATTGTTCTCGTTGAAATGAATGGTGTGTATGCACCTTCATGGATTGTTATTGTTATTATTAGCAGGGAGTTTGCGGTAACAGGCCTTCGCCTTTTACTTGCCGGGGAAGGTGAGGTTGTAGCTGCTAATATGCTTGGTAAAATTAAAACATGGACACAAATTATCGCAATCTCATCCCTTTTACTGCATAATATTATTTTTGCTATGATTTCATTCAGATTTGATGTTTTGGCATTATGGGTAGCCTTAATTTTCACGATTTGGTCTGGCTGGGATTATTTTGCAAAAAACAGTCGTGTATTAAAAAATTCAAAATAAGACTAATAGTGGTAAAGAAGGAGCGATTGAATAATGAATGCAGAGATTATTGCAGTTGGCTCAGAGTTATTACTAGGGCAAATTGTGAACACAAATGCACGCTTTTTATCACAGCAATTAGCGGAAATGGGTATTAATGTTTATTATCATACGGTCGTTGGTGATAACCCTGATCGATTAAAGTCAGCGATTAAAGCTGCTGAAGAACGTGCCGACATCATCATCTTTACTGGAGGGCTAGGACCGACAAAGGATGATTTGACGAAGGAAACGATTGCCCGTCATTTAGGAAAAAAACTAGTTATGGCAGAAGAGGCATTACAGTCGATTGAGCATTATTTTAATCGGACAAACCGTGTGATGACGGAAAATAATCGCAAGCAAGCACTTGTATTAGAAGGATCTGCCATTCTTCCAAATGATCATGGAATGGCTCCGGGCATGGTTGTAGAAAACGACAGTCGTACCTATATGCTTTTACCCGGTCCTCCAAAGGAAATGGAACCAATGTTTCTCCAATATGGGTATCAGGCACTATCCTCGAAAAATCTGGCCCGCGAGAAAATTGTCTCGAGAGTGTTACGATTTTTTGGAATTGGCGAAGCAGCATTGGAAACAGAGATTATTGATATAATTGATGCGCAAAGTAATCCGACAATTGCTCCACTCGCAGGGGATGGAGAGGTTACTTTAAGGCTGACGGCAAAACATGTTGATGAAACTATTGCACAAACAATGCTTGATGAAGTAGAACATACGATTAATCAACGTGTGGGTAAGTTTTTATATGGGTATGACAACACTTCACTATTAGAAGAATTATTGAAAGTTTTAAAAGATAGAAACCTAACTATTACGGCAGCTGAGAGTTTAACAGGCGGGTTGTTTCAGCAGGAGTTAACGTCGATTTCAGGTGCTAGTTCTATTTTTAAAGGTGGAATTGTTTGTTATTCAAATGAAGTAAAGCACAAGGTGTTACAAGTGAAACAAGAAACTCTTGAAAAACATGGTGCGGTAAGTGCCCAATGTGCATTAGAATTAGCGGAAAACGCCTCTAGGCTGATCAATAGCGACATTGGTATTAGTTTTACAGGTGTAGCGGGTCCAAATGAGCTGGAAGGCAAACCAGCAGGCACCGTTTATATTGGAATTGCAATTAAAGGGAAACCAACGATTGCCGAAAAAATTGTACTTGCCGGAACTAGAGAAGCAAACCGAACGCGAACGGTTAAATATGGCTGTTATTTCTTACTGCAGCTTTTAAAAGAATCACAGAATGCTAAATAGTGTCCTGTGATTCTTTTTGTTTAAGGAAATTAATAATTAAGATTTAAGTTTTCAGACAAAAATACAAACATTACGTTTTAAGTACAAAATTCCACTGAAAAGTCATAATGTGAGATGATTTTGCTGTTTTTCTAGTATAAATTGTTAAAAACAAGTCGAATAAATGTTCGTGTTTTTTCTCGACAAATAGGCAAAAAGAGGTTATATTAGTAATAGGTTTTATTTTGCTAGATTAAAAAATAATAATTATTTTTCGTATAATAAAAGGAGGAACTATTTGTGAGTGATCGAAAGGCCGCCTTAGAAATGGCGCTTAAACAAATAGAAAAGCAATTTGGTAAGGGTTCTGTAATGAAAATGGGAGAGAAAACGGATACGCAGATTCATACAAGTCCGAGCGGCTCCTTAGCACTTGATGCAGCACTTGGAGTGGGTGGATATCCGAGAGGCCGTATTATTGAAGTATATGGCCCTGAGAGCTCTGGTAAAACAACTGTTGCCTTACATGCAATTGCAGAAGTACAGGCAAATGGTGGACAGGCTGCGTTTATTGACGCTGAGCATGCCCTCGATCCAGCATATGCCCAAAAATTGGGTGTAAACATTGATGAGTTATTGTTATCACAGCCTGATACTGGTGAGCAAGCACTTGAAATCGCAGAGGCATTAGTTCGAAGTGGTGCAATCGATATAATTGTAGTCGATTCAGTAGCAGCTTTAGTACCAAAAGCCGAAATTGAAGGGGAAATGGGAGATTCGCACATGGGTTTACAGGCTCGCTTGATGTCCCAAGCACTGCGTAAACTATCTGGTGCCATCAACAAATCCAAGACAATCGCCATATTCATTAACCAAATTCGCGAAAAAATTGGAGTCATGTTTGGTAACCCTGAAACGACACCAGGTGGACGTGCATTAAAATTTTATTCCACTGTCCGTATTGAAGTACGTCGTGCCGAGGCATTAAAGCAAGGAAATGATATTGTTGGTAATAAGACAAAAATAAAGGTTGTTAAGAATAAAGTTGCTCCACCGTTCCGTACAGCAGAAGTCGATATTATGTATGGCGAAGGTATTTCTAAAGAGGGCGAAATCATCGATATTGGCTCTGAATTAGATATTGTTGAAAAGAGCGGTTCTTGGTATTCTTATAACGGTGAGAGAGTCGGACAAGGCCGTGAAAATGCGAAGCTATTTTTGAAGGAAAATCCTAGTATTCGTCTAGAAATTCAACAAAAAATTCGCGAGCATTATGGTTTAGACGGAGAAAAAACAGTTACCGTTACAGAAGAAGATAATGATGAGCAGTTTAACTTACTAGATTAGTGTTGATTAGCAAAGCCTACAGTGGGTTTTGCTTTTTTTGTAATATAAATAAAAATAAAATTAAACTTTAATAATCTCATGTTATTTTATTAAATAAGTAAATAGACAAAGTTAAATTGAAAACTTCAAAAAACGGTCATTGTAGTAAACCTTGACAATAAATATTCACACCTTTACAATTAACATGTATATTTTACATTTTTGAAAATATTACATTGCGAAAAGCCTTGGTGCTTGCTGTATATTGAGTCTAAACAATGTACATGCCGACACTTAAAAAATTGTAACAAAAGTTCATAGCAAGAGGAGGTGTAACGATTGGATTTAATTACTATCATCTCCATTTTGCTTGGCCTTATCGTCGGTGCCGTTGTTGGCTATTTTGTTCATAAATCCATTGCTGATGCAAAAGTAGCAGGTGCAAAGAATGCTGCAGATCAGATTCTTGAAGATGCGAAACGTGATGCTGATTCATTGAAAAAAGAAGCTTTGCTAGAAGCAAAGGATGAAATTCACAAGCTTCGGACTGAAGCTGAACGTGAGGTTCGTGAACGAAGAAATGAAATGCAAAAACAAGAAAACCGTTTAGTGCAAAGAGAAGAGAATTTAGATCGAAAAGAGGATACGTTAAATAAGCGTGATAATCTTTTAGAAAAGAAGGATGATTCTCTAAACCTAAGACAACAGCATATTGAAGAGATGGAAAGCAAAGTGGACGAGTTGGTACGAAAACAACAAACTGAACTCGAACGAATATCAAGCTTAACACGTGAGGAAGCGAAAACCATCATTATTGACAGAATGGAGCAGGAATTAACCCATGACACTGCCATAATGATAAAGGAAAGCGAAAATCGTGCGAAAGAGGAAGCAGACAAGAAGGCTAAGGAAATTCTTTCGTTAGCAATCCAGCGTTGTGCTGCTGACCATGTCGCAGAAACTACTGTTTCTGTTGTCAATCTTCCAAATGACGAAATGAAGGGCCGTATTATTGGTCGTGAAGGACGAAACATTCGTACACTTGAAACATTAACCGGTATTGATTTAATTATTGATGATACTCCTGAGGCTGTTATTTTATCAGGATTTGATCCAATACGGAGAGAAACGGCTCGCTTAGCACTAGAAAAGTTAGTCCAAGACGGTCGGATTCATCCAGCACGAATTGAGGAAATGGTAGAAAAATCTCGTCGAGAAGTGGATGAGTATATTCGAGAAGTTGGTGAACAAACCACTTTTGAAGTAGGTGTTCATGGACTCCATCCAGATCTTATCAAAATTCTTGGCAGGTTGAAATTCCGTACAAGTTACGGTCAAAACGTATTAAAGCATTCAGTAGAAGTGGCACAGCTTTCGGGCATGCTTGCTGCTGAACTTGGTCAGGATGAAACGCTGGCTCGCCGTGCGGGCTTGCTTCATGATATTGGGAAAGCAATCGACCATGAAGTGGAAGGAAGCCATGTGGAAATCGGGGTAGAACTTGCAACAAAATACAAGGAACACCCAGTTGTCATCAATAGCATTGCATCACACCATGGTGATACAGAACCTACATCAATTATTGCCGTTCTTGTTGCCGCTGCAGATGCCTTATCTGCTGCAAGACCAGGTGCACGTAGTGAGACACTTGAAAACTACATTCGTCGTCTTGAAAAGCTTGAGGAAATTTCAGAATCCTATGAGGGTGTTGAAAAATCCTTTGCTATTCAAGCAGGTCGTGAAGTGCGGATTATCGTAAGACCAGATGCGGTTGATGATCTTGAAGCACATCGATTAGCACGTGATATTCGCAAGCGGATTGAAGAAGAGTTAGATTATCCGGGACATATTAAAGTAACAGTGATTCGTGAAACACGGGCTGTTGAATACGCAAAATAAAGCGGTGCGAAAGCACTGCTTTTTTTTGTAGTTAAAGAAAACCTTCCAAGTGGAGGCTTTTTTTCTTTATAAGATTAGAATTTATTATTTTAACTTTGTACAATGTCCAGCTCCAGCGTCCTAGCGGCGAGACGCCTTCGCTCTCCGCCCTACGATAAGTCAACATCGAAACACCTCCGGCTCTTCGTGTTTCCTTTATCTCAGTTGGAGCGCTTCAGGCCATACGCCGCTGAACAGGGCGCTTCCGCTTTTCTTATTGTGAATGCGAATATCTTGACTTTTTTTGTCCAAGCCGGAATATGTCTTTTCACAACTGAATATAGTAGCAGTGGAATGTTATAACCTGATTTGTTCATGAAACTGCTCATGCGGGATCGGGATTTTCTAAGGGGGAGCTAGGAATGGAAATATTAAAAGTTTCAGCAAAATCTAATCCTAATTCTGTAGCTGGTGCACTTGCTGGGGTTCTGCGTGAAAGAGGTGCAGCAGAAATACAGGCAATTGGTGCGGGTGCATTGAATCAAGCCGTAAAGGCAGTAGCTATTGCACGAGGATTTGTAGCACCTAGCGGAGTGGATTTGATCTGTATTCCTGCGTTTACCGATATTTTGATTGACGGGGAAGAACGCACGGCTATTAAGCTAATCGTCGAACCACGGTGAAAGAGATAGACTTTTTATAGGTGGAAAACTAAAGGTACTAAATTAACCTGCTTGGGCATGCGCCAGGTGGGTTTTTTTGTTTGTGTGCCTATTCCGGTATTGAAACTCTATCTTTTTCTATAAAAATCCCAATTAACAATAATAATAAAAATATTATTCTGATAAAGGGAAAATACAAAAATTAAGTTAATAGTAATAAGAATAATATTTATAACCTATTGGTACATGAATGTTTATGCCAAATTGTAGGTTAATTTTCCCTCATAGATAAATAGTAAATTGCAAATAATAAAAAAATATTCATATTTTAGACAATATTTCGAGCCAAAGGGTTGCAATTTTTAGTGCTTAGGTCTAGAATTGTAAGCGTTTAGTACATCTCCTTGATTCAGATTATTTAGTCTTTAATACATGATATTAGGCTAATTTTTAACGAATTACTTGGAAAAGTGTGCTACACAAATAAATGATTTAAAATCTACTATATTTTTTACATATCCAAAGGGGTGTAAGGGAATGATCAATCAACTTTCGTGGAAAGTTGGCGGACAACAAGGAGAAGGTATAGAAAGTACTGGGGAAATCTTTGCAATCGCACTGAATCGCCTTGGTTATTACTTGTATGGTTACCGTCACTTTTCATCACGTATTAAAGGCGGACATACAAATAATAAAATCAGAGTAAGTACGACAGAAGTTCGCTCTATTTCTGATGACCTTGATATCCTTGTAGCATTTGACCAAGAAACGATTGATGTTAACTACAAAGAACTTCATAGCAACGGCGTAATCCTTGCTGATGCCAAATTTAATCCAAAGAAACCAGAAGACACTGAAGCCTCATTGTATGCGGTTCCATTTACAGAAATCGCCACTGAACTCGGGACTTCCTTAATGAAAAACATGGTTGCCATCGGTGCCACATCTGCAGTCTTAGATTTGGATATTCATGTTTTTGAAGAAGTAGTTCGTGAGATTTTCGGTAGAAAAGGCGACAAGGTTGTTGCAAAAAATATGGATGCCATTCAAGCTGGCTTCAATTACATGAAGGAAAAAATGGATGCGGCAGTACCAACGATGGTGCTGGAAAAAGCAGATGGCAAACGCCGGATGTTTATGATTGGAAATGATGCTATAGCATTGGGTGCCCTAGCAGCTGGATGCCGTTTCATGGCAGCTTATCCAATCACTCCTGCTTCTGATATTATGGAATATTTAATTAAAAAATTACCTGCAGTGGGTGGAACAGTTATTCAAACTGAAGATGAAATTGCAGCATGTACAATGACAATCGGTGCAAGCTATGGTGGTGTCCGTGCTATTACAGCATCTTCAGGTCCTGGATTATCCTTAAAGATGGAAGCTATTGGACTTGCTGGGATTACAGAAACTCCACTAGTCATTGTTGACACACAACGTGGAGGTCCATCGACGGGACTTCCAACAAAACAAGAACAGTCAGATTTAATGGCGATGATTTATGGTACACATGGAGAAATTCCGAAAATTGTATTGGCTCCTAGTACTGTAGAAGAAGCATTTTATGATACTGCTGAAGCGTTTAACCTTGCAGAAGAGTACCAATGCCCAGTTATCGTTTTATCCGACCTTCAGTTATCTTTAGGAAAACAGACTGTAGATCCACTAGATTATTCCAAAGTGGAAATTAGACGCGGTAAGCTTGTTACGGAAGAATTACCAGAGATTGAAAATAAAGGCTATTTCAAACGCTATGAAGTAACGGCAGATGGAGTTTCACCTCGTACAGTTCCAGGGATGAAAAATGGTATTCACCATGTTACGGGTGTTGAACATGCCGAAACTGGTAAGCCTTCTGAGTCTGCACCAAATCGGATTGCTCAAATGGACAAACGTTTGCGAAAGGTTGAAAACATTCGATTTAATACACCTGTATATAAAAATGCACCACACGAAGATGCAGACCTTCTAATTGTTGGGTTTAACTCTACTCGTGGTGTAATTGAAGAAGCAATGGGTCGTCTTGAAAAAGACGGATTGAAAGTAAATCATGCCCAAATTCGTTTAATCTATCCATTCCCAACGGATGAAGTATTGCCACTTGTACGTTCTGCGAAAAAAGTTATCGTTGTAGAAAACAATGCGACAGGACAATTAGCAAATATTATGAAAATGAATGTTGGTCACGCTGAAAAAATCACAAAATTTGTTAAATATGATGGAAACCCATTTTTACCACACGAAGTTCATTCAAAATGTAAGGAGTTGTTCTAAATGGCCACTTTTAAAGACTTTCGAAATGATGTAAAACCGAACTGGTGCCCCGGCTGTGGTGACTTCTCTGTACAAGCGGCAATGCAACGTGCGGCAGCTAATGTTGGTTTACAACCAGAAAATTTAGCAGTTGTTTCAGGGATTGGCTGTTCAGGTCGTATCTCTGGATACATTAACTCATACGGCTTCCATGGAATTCATGGTCGTTCACTTCCGATTGCCCAGGGTGTTAAAATGGCTAATCGTGATTTAACAGTTATCGCTTCAGGCGGTGACGGTGATGGATATGCGATAGGGATGGGACACACTGTTCATGCCATTCGCCGTAATGTTGACATTACTTATATTGTTATGGATAACCAAATTTATGGTTTAACAAAAGGGCAAACCTCGCCACGTTCGGCAGTAGGCTTTAAAACAAAATCTACACCGATGGGGTCAATTGAACAAGCGATTTCACCAATGGAAATGGCATTATCAGTAGGAGCAACATTTGTTGCCCAAAGTTTTTCTACTGATTTAAAAGATCTAACTGCATTAATTGAGGCGGGTATTAAACACAAAGGATTTTCGTTAATAAATGTATTCAGCCCATGTGTAACCTATAATAAGGTCAACACATACGACTGGTTTAAAGAAAATCTAACTAAACTTGCTGATGTCGAAGGATATGACTCATCAAACCGTGAAATGGCGATGCAAACAGTAATGAAGCATAACGGCTTAGTTACTGGACTTATTTATCAAAACACTGAGCGTCCATCCTATCAGGAACTTATTACGGGATACTCTGAAGAACCATTGGTAGAGGCAGATTTAAGTCTCGATCAAGCACACTTTGATAAATTAGTTGCAGAGTTTATGTAATAATAATTTAGGAATCCCCGTGGAATACATTTCCTCGGGGTTTTTTATATAGTGCTTTGGCGGATTGTTGATAATTGTATGGCTGTAAACACGCGTGTTTACAGGGATTTCTATTGTTTTCATTTAGGTAAACCTTTATACTATTATAATGTGCAGATAATGACTTTTTGCTGCATGGTAAAAAATAACATTAGAGAATCTAATAGACGTACAATCTGATTTTTATAGAAAGGGGATTTTGTACAAATGAATGAAAAACAAAGATTAGATGGTCAGAAAGTAGAAACTGCTAATTCTTCGGACAAAAAATCCGCCAAGGATTACAGCAAATACTTTGAACAAGTGATTACTGCACCATCCCTTAAAGAAGCTAAAAAACGTGGTAAAGAAGAAGTTAAATATCATGACGACTTTGCTATTCCTGAAGAATTCCGTGGAATGGGAGAGGGACGTAAGTTTTATATCCGCACCTATGGCTGTCAAATGAATGAACACGATACGGAAGTAATGGCAGGAATATTTTTAGCTTTGGGTTATGAGCCAACCGACAGTACTGAGGATGCCAATGTTATTCTTTTGAATACGTGTGCAATCCGTGAGAATGCTGAAAACAAAGTGTTCGGAGAACTTGGCCATTTAAAGCATTTGAAGTTGGAAAAGCCTGATTTACTTATAGGTGTTTGTGGCTGTATGTCCCAAGAAGAAACTGTTGTCAAAAAGATTCTAAAAACCTATAATCAAGTGGATATGATTTTCGGTACCCATAACATACACCGGTTACCAAATATTTTGCATGAAGCATACATGTCAAAAGAAATGGTGGTTGAAGTATGGTCTAAAGAAGGCGATGTGATTGAAAACCTTCCAAAGGTTCGCCGTGGAAAAATTAAGGCATGGGTAAATATCATGTACGGCTGTGATAAGTTTTGTACGTATTGTATTGTCCCATTCACTCGCGGGAAAGAGCGGAGTCGACGTCCAGAGGAGATTATCCAAGAAGTCCGTCAGTTAGCAGCCCAAGGCTATCAGGAGGTTACCCTGTTAGGTCAAAACGTAAATGCCTATGGTAAAGATCTAGAAGGTTTGAACTATGGTCTTGGTGACCTTATGGATGAATTACGTAAAATTGATATTCCACGGATTCGCTTTACTACAAGCCATCCACGTGATTTTGATGATCATCTGATTGAAGTCCTTGCAAAGGGTGGTAATCTAATGGATCATATCCATTTACCAGTCCAGTCTGGTTCAACAGATGTGTTAAAAATTATGGCTCGAAAATATACAAGAGAACAATATTTAGAGCTTGTTAGAAAAATCAAAGCAGCGATTCCAAATGTTGCGTTAACAACAGATATTATTGTTGGCTATCCAAACGAGACAGATGAACAGTTTGAAGAAACCATGTCCCTCTATCGTGAAGTAGGGTATGAGTTAGCCTACACATTTATCTACTCTCCACGGGAAGGTACACCTGCAGCAAAAATGGAGGATAATGTTCCAATGGAAGTGAAGAAAGCACGCTTACAGCGCTTAAATGCACTTGTGAATGAGCTTTCTTTAGAAGCTATGAAAAAGTACGAAGGAAATGTAGTGGACGTACTTGTTGAGGGAGAAAGCAAGAACAACCCTAACGTCTTAGCTGGTTACACAACAAAGAACAAACTTGTTAACTTTGTTGCACCACAATCAGCAATTGGCAAAATAATTAAAGTGAAAATTACAGAAGCGAGAACTTGGTCATTAAACGGAGAAATGGTGGAAGAATTAGAACCAGTAGAGGTGAACTAAAGTGGCGAAGTATACAAAAGACGATATCGTCACTCGTGCTGCTGAATTGGCACGGATGATTGCAGAAACAGAAGAAGTGGATTTCTTCAAACGAGCTGAAGCTCAACTAAACGAAAATAATAAAGTTCATACCATGATTGCGGATATAAAGGGTTTACAAAAGCAAGCAGTGAACCTTCAGCATTACGGAAAACCAGAGGCCTTAAAAAAGGTGGAAGAAAAAATCAATTCCATTGAACAGGAATTGGATGAAATCCCTGTTGTTCGAGATTTCAAACAATCGCAAGTAGAAGTGAATGAACTGCTTCAGCTGATTGCCTCGACTATTTCTAATACGGTTACGGACGAAATTATTATTTCAACAGGTGGAGACCTATTAGCAGGTGAAACAGGCTCTAGTTTAAAAAACGGCGGCGGGGCTTGTGATGGCCACGACGATTGCGATCACGAACATTAAGATAAAAACCAGGCTTCTTAACGAAGTCTGGTTTTTATTTTCTATATTTACATCTTCGTCATATTCCTCAAAACAATCTGCTGCATAGGTATCTCCTTTTTTAATTACACGCCTAAAAGGCACACACCTATAAATCCCGCATAAAATGAACTATGACTAAACTTTTAACCAGTATTCGTTAAAATATATATCACACTAGTCTATAAATTAGCATACGATGAAATGAAAATGAATGAGGAGGGTTCGCGCGAAATGGGAGAATATAGAGAGATAATTACGAAGGCCGTAGTAGCGAAAGGACGTAAATTCACCCAGTCCAATCATACAATTAGCCCGGCGCATAGTCCAACAAGTATTCTTGGCTGTTGGATCATCAACCATAAATACAACGCGAAAAAGGTTGGCAAGAATGTAGAAATACATGGCTCGTATGACATTAACGTTTGGTACTCTTTTAATGATAATACCAAAACAGAAGTAGTAACTGAACGTGTTCAATATACTGATGTCATCAAGTTAAAGTATCGCGACAATGACTGCCTCGATGACAATGAAATTTGTGCTCGAGTGCTGCAACAGCCTAACTGCTGTGAAGCTGTCATTTCCCCTAATGGTAATCGCATCATCGTCCATGTCGAAAGGGAATTCCTAGTAGAAGTGATTGGTGAGACCAAGGTTTGTGTTCGTGTAAGCTCTGAAGGATGCAAAGACCATGATGATGACTGGGGATTGGATGTTGACGACGAAGAATTTGAGGAACTAAATCCGGATTTCTTAGTCGGCGGAGAAGAGGAATAAGAACACTAGGAAGGTAATACTTCCTAGTTTTTTTCTTTTCTTATTATTTTATGTGTGTATTCTGACTTTAGACCTTATTGGCAGAGAGGCGACATCACAATCGGAGATCTAGTGGGATGGAGCATGGTGTTGATGAATACGGTCATATCAAATTTAAGAATTTCAATGAATGATTAACTGATAAACTCAGCAAGCTAGTTCTAGGAGGTGTTCTCATTGGAGCCTAGACAACCTGGAAATCAAAACATGCCGGATTTTGATCAACTGAATGATCGAATGATTGCTAATAGTCCGTCAACACCCATGCTAGTCATCAAAACGAATCTGGACCCAAAGGATGCTGAGGAAGATAATCCTTATTATCAAAATAAAGAGGTTAAAAACCCAAAGGCATTAAAGGATTATTTTGAAGAATAAGAAGGCCGGGAATTAATCTTCCTGGCCTTCTTTCCATTCTGACTTTAGCAGCGATAATACATATGTATCGTGAAATTGATTATTTTGGTAGATATAGTCTCGAAGTAAACCTTCTTTAGCAAATCCTAGCTTCAATAATAACCCTAAAGACGCAGCATTTTCAGGATATACAACTGCCCCAATTCGATTTAAATCCAATTTAGTAAAACTAAACGAGAGTACTTCTGTAATTGCCTCTGTAGCAAAGCCCATTTTCCAAAATGAAGGATGTAATTCATAGCCAATTTCGGTACGTTTATTGGGTAGATGTAAACCATTTAAACCAACGGTGCCAATAATTCTTTGATTCTTCTTTAATTTGATTCCCCAGCGAATCCCTCGTTTTTCAACAAAGTTCTTGTGGAATAATTCAATTAATCTAGAAGCTTCTGCTTGTAGTGTAAAAGAATTAGTTCCATAAAAGCGAGTCACTGCTTCTAATGATAATATCTCAAAAAGGGCATTAACATGCAGATGAGTTAGTTCGATTAATTTTAATCTTTTGGTTTCTAAAATAGGGAAAGTCATGGGTACTCCTCTCTTTATACCATGTGGACATTCATTCATGTTTTTTACACTTAGTTATGATTCGAATTATTTCTTTTATTGTATATTGGCAGAATTGAAATTTCTATGATAATTTGCAACTTAGATTTATTATTTACTTTATATCGGTAAATTCAGAAAAGAGAACGTACTAATGGTGGATTCAATTAATAGTATAAAGAGAGTCTATAGTGTAGAAGGTGTGTAAATGAATATTAATGAGTATGTAAATTTAATAGAAAAAGAATTACTGCCAAAAATAGATTTAACTGTCCGAAGCCCATTTGACCCTATCAACGTGAACAATCGCTCCAATTCATGGAAAACAATAGGATGTGGCAATTACGCCGGAGTTTTTTATCACCCTTCCTGCCCGGATTGGGTTGTAAAAGTATATGGTCGCAGCCCGGAAGAGCTTGAAAAGGAAATTGCAGTTTATAAAAAGTTAGGAAATCACAAATCCTTTTCAAGATTACTTGCCTATGGTGAAAAATATTTAGTATTAAGAAGGCTTGAGGGAATCACATTATTTAATGCAGTGATAAAAGGGGTACAAATCCCTAATCGTGTCATTGAGGATATTGATGCTGGCTTAGAATACGCTCGGTCCATTGGTTTAAATCCCTTTGATGTTCATGGCAAAAACGTTGTTATGTTTGAAGGTAGAGGGTATATCGTTGATGTATCTGATTTTTATAAACAGGGCTATTGCAGGAAGTGGAATGACCTGAAAAAAGGTTATTACAAGATTTATCGACCATTTCTGTTTAAGTATCATCCACGTATTCCATTCTTTGTTGTTGACGGAGTTCGAAAGGGATATAGGAGGTATCGCAGATGGAGAAAGAAAAAAGGAAAATGAATCCTAACCAACTAGCTTATTCTAAAACTTTTCAAAAAAATAGAAACGCAAGAATGATTTCATCCTTGCGTTTCCACTTCTTAGTTTTAGAAAATATACCAAGCTAATCCTACAAGGGCTAACAAAATGACGATGATATAAATGGAAGTTAATCTGAGAGTATTTTGTTTGGTTGAGGTGGTATAGTTTTCATCATTTTTTCCTGTCAGTGACAGTGTACTTACCACTGCTATAATTAAAATTACTATTATTAGTATGATAGAAAAATTCATGATTGGTCCTCCTTTTGAGTGGCATTAAATCCTTCATCGATTTCATTCCCACTTTATTAATCATTTTAAGTTAAAAATCAAATTTACGAAGGCTTATTCACTGATAATTAAATCGTGATGGCTTACCTGTGTCAATCATTTTAAATGCTAATTGTAAATTACATTGGTAAAATAATTATTGTACCAAATGTTAGGTAAAGAAGATAGAAGCAGAATGATAGAATAATGATAAGAAGTAAATATAAAGGGAATAATAAAAAAAGGGAGGTATGGAAAATGAATATCACAATTACTGAAAATGCGATAAAAGTACTGTCTGAAAAAATTGGAGGACAAAAAGGATATGTAAAAATCCAGAACGAAATGGTAGGCGGAACTTGCGGTGCAGGCGTACCTACCTTGACATTTGTCTCCTCAATTGATGAATCGGATGATGTTTTATTTGAAACAAACAATGGTCCAATTTTAATGGAGAAATCACAACTCATTTATTTTGATGAAGATTTAATAATTGATTTTTCGGAAGCAGCTAATAGTTTTCAGTTAAAAAGCCCACAGCAAATTGTAAATGGAAGAATGGCATTTGTTTCAAAATCTAAATAGCTTCCACTTAACTAGCTGGGGGTGCATACGCACATATTGCAAATTTAATTCAAAGCTACGGTGAATAGTATTATGAATTTCCCTAGAAAACGAACTTAATCTATCTTAAACAAATCAAAAGATTTTTAAGGTAGTGGTTATTCTTGTATAATAAGAGAGCAATTATATATAGGGGGATTTGACATGAAGGAAATTAAAACAGAGCAAGAATATCGGGATCAAATATCAGATGATCAATTAACAGTGGGGATTTTTACAACTACTTGGTGCCCTGACTGTAAACGTCTGAATATGTATATTGATGAAATTGTAGAAGAAAATCAAGACAAGCAATGGTTTAAAATTGACAAAGATGAGTTCCCTGAACTTGCTGAAGAACAAACAGTAATGGGTATTCCATCTTTATTAGTATTTAAAAATGGTGAAAAGCTTGCACATTTACATAGTGCTAATGCCAAAACTGCAGACCAAGTAAGAGAATTTTTAAATACATTATAACACCCAGCTTGAAGAGTCTGAGCCGTTTATTTATTATAGTGGTAAATATAGATTACTGGCCGAAGAGTGATTTGGAATTTAATACAATACGGTAGTTTTTTACGGTTTTTTTTATCGAGTTTTAAAAAAAGAATTAATTTGCAAAAAATTGCAGAAAAATTTTACTTGAAAATGATTTCTTAAAAATGCGCTGAAAATTCAGCGCATTTTTTCTGTGTTTTCGCAAAATAATAATAATATTTCTAAAAATATTTAATATTTAGAATAGATTGACAAGTAATAACAGGGCCTGTAGAATTACAGTTAGTAAAAGAAAGCGCTTTTTTTACTACTTTTAACAGTAAAAATGCAATAATTTTTAAAGTTAAAATTTTAGCTCGAGAAGAACTGGAATTTTAATCAGTTGCTTTTGATGGCCAACAAAAGCAATTGAATGGATGGGGTATTTATTTGAAATGAAAGCGGATTCATTATTTAGTTCTAGTTATTTTGAGTCACTGGTTAAAAAATATTATTGATTATAAGGGAGGTTTAACAATGGCAGTAAAGAATATCAGCAGAAATTTTCTTAAGTTTTTGGTTGTCATTCTTGCATTCCAAGATGTAGCTGCAGGGGTAGCAGGGTCAATCATGGCCGATATAATTAATGCATTCCCTCAATATGACCCTACGATCGTCATGTTAGTTGCTACCTTTCCAGGTTTAATTCAAATTGTTCCCGCACTTTTTTATGGTAAACTTTCCAAACGATTTAAAAAGAGATCATTATTGTTTTTCGGCTTAAGCCTTTTTATCATTGGAGGAGTTCTTCCGACCTTTATTGATAACCTTGGGTTAATAATTGTCATGAGAGGCATTTTGGGGCTTGGTGTTGGGATTACAATGCCATTATCCGTAGATGTGATAACAGATTTCTTCGAAGGTAGAGAAAGAGATTTCTTGATTGGTTTTGGAACATCCACGATTGCGTGTATTGGAGCTATTTTCTTCCAATTAGTGGGTGGGATTTTAGCTGATTCGTATGGGTGGCACTACGGTTTTTTAACATACCTTTTCCCAATCTGGATACTAGCATTTACGATTCTTTATTTACCAGAACCTGAGAAAAAGCAGGTATCAGAAGTCGAAGGATCTTTAGCTAGTGTAAATATTAAAAAGCCAAAATCAATATATTGGGTAAGTCTAGGACAGGTATTCTACTCAGCAATGATTTTTGGCTATGTGACAAACATTTCCGTCGTGATCCAAGCAGATAAATTGGGTAATGCAACAGAGGCGGGATTGGCTATCTCTATTTTTACATTCGGAACATTGCTTGCAGGATTTTTATTTGGAAGAATTAAACATAAATTTCCTAATTACTATTTACCTTTAGCAATATTATTGACAGGATTAGGAATGGCCGTCTGTTATTTTTCGCCAAGTCTAACGATGATCTTTATTGGAAGTGTAATAGGTGGTTTTGGGATGGGAATTGGCCTTCCAGGAGTATTTACTAGGGTTTCTGAACTTACCCCGGTTGGTGCTACTTCGAGTATCGGTTTAGTGGTTGCTGGTCAAGGTATCGGCGGAATTTTAGGTCCTTTTGGTTTCCAGTTAATTCAAACCATTTTTAACCAAGATATCGGTCGTTTCCCATTATCTGTAAGTGCAGTTGGTCTGGTCATATTAGCTTTCATTTGGGCAATCACGGTTAGAAAACCGAATAAGGATTTAGGGATTACCGTAAGTCAATGACATAGAATGTAGCTAAAATGATAAATGAATATTTGTCATTTTAGCTTTTTATATTTCATCAAGAAAGTTAAGGTTAGAGATCAGACATATGGAGAGTTAAATCAGAAGGAGAATTCATTATTCAGTTTACAAAAGTTCGATTAATTTTATTATATGAGTGATATAAGAGGAGGGTAAAGATTGGATAAAAGTTTAAAAGTTGTTGGCAAGTTACCGTACCATAAGTTAACCGTTTTAGCTTCGACTTTAGCGTTATTATCAGGTTGCTCTTATAAAAACTTTACAGGGCAGGAGGTTAAAGCTGAATCTTTAAAGCCAAATTCTATTAATCAAAAAACGAAGAGTATGCAAAAAGATGGAGAGAATTCACCAAAACCTAATATTGTGTATATCGTTTTAGATGATTCAGGATTTTCAGATATTGGAAGTTTTGGATCGGAAATAAAAACACCCAATCTTGACTGGTTATCTGAGAACGGCCTTCGCTACAACAATTCCCATGTTACACCTGTATGTTCACCAACACGCGCTTCTTTGCTTACTGGGCGAAATCCTCATGACATAGGAATGTCAACAGTCGCCAATTTTGACATGGGTCCAGAATATCCTAACAAGCGGGGGCGAATTTATCCGGAAGCTGGTACGATTGCCGAAGTTCTCAGTGAAAACGGATATAATAATTATGCATTAGGGAAATGGCACTTGTCTCCTGCTCACCAAGTAACGCCTGCAGGTCCTTATGAAAATTGGCCGCTCAGTAAAGGCTTTGATCGCTTTTATGGTTTTCTTGAGGACTCTGGTGACCAGTATAAACCTGAACTTATACAGGATAATAGTCCGGTAGATGTCCCAGATAAGGAAAATTATCACTTTTCTGAAGACATAGTAGATCGTGCCAATCAGTATGTGACCGACCAGGCTTCAGTAAACCCCGATAAGCCTTTCTATCTCTATTTATCCTTTGGGGCACAGCACCAGCCAGTCCAAGTTCCACAGAAATACATTGATATGTATAAAGGTGTTTATGACAAGGGGTGGGAAAAAATTCGTGAAGAAAGATTCAACAAACAGAAAGAAATAGGGATTATACCTAAGGAAACAGAATTACCGGGGCTTAACCCTGGAGTAAAGCCTTGGGAACAACTCACAGAAGATGAGAAAAAAGCATTCATCCGTTTTCAAGAAACATATGCTGGTTTCTTAACGCACACCGATGAACAAATAGGTCGTTTTCTTGACAAATTACGTTCCGTTGGAGAATTGGAAGAAACAATGATTGTTTTCTTATCAGATAACGGATCCAGTTCAATGGGTAAAACTACCGGATCGATAAACCACACACTTCCATACAACGATGTACCTGAAAAAATAGACGAAATTGTCAAGCATATTGATGATATAGGAAGTGACCGTGTTGGTGCAGAATTTCCTACAGGCTGGGCACAAGTTAGTAATACGCCATTTAAATTCTATAAAGCTACCACTTATGAAGCAGGGATTCATACACCACTTATCGTTTATTATCCAAAAGTGATTAAGGATAAGGGAGCGATACGTAATCAGTATGTACATGTCAGTGATATTACACCTACTGTGTATGATGTATTGCACATAGATGTACCAAAAGAGATAAAGGGTGTAAAACAAATGGACCTCCAAGGTAAGAGCTTTGCCGATACATTTGCTAATGCCAAAAAACTTGGAAGGGCAACACAGTATTATGAAAATAACGGACAGCGGGCTATTTATCATGATGGCTGGAAAGCTCTAACTCTTCATAAGAAAGGAGATCCTTATGAAAAGGATGTCTGGCAGCTTTACCATGTTGCCGAAGACTTCTCTGAAAAGAATGACGTTGCAGCTAAATATCCAGAAAAGGTAAAGGAATTGGAAAAGTTGTGGGAGAAGGAAGCCAGGAAATACGGTGTATTCCCAATGACAGATATTGCTGGAGAAGGTTTCTTAACCATCCCTGAGGATTCATCTCGTGCAAGAAATATCTTTACATTTTATCCGGGAATGTCCCGGTTGTCGGAGGCAGCTTCACCATTCATTATCAACCGTTCCTATTCTATTACAGTGCCAATAGAACGTGATAGTTTAAAAGATGATGGAGTTCTCGTAGCATTAGGAGGGTATGAGAGTGGTTACACACTTTATATTAAAAATAAGAAGCTAATTTATGAATACAACATGGGAAATACAATTTATCGAATAGAATCGAATGTTGATGTACCTTTGGGAAAATCAACAATTCGGTTTGAGTTTAATAAGAGCGGAACGAACCAAGGGATAGGAAGTATCTTTATTAATGGACAAAAGGTTGGAGAAGGTAACATTGACAAAACACACCAATATAAAATTGCCTTTGAAGGATTGGACATTGGAAAGGACACTCTCTATCCAGTAAGTTCAGATTACAAAAATGAAGGAACATTTGAGTTTTCAGGGGAAATTGAAAAAGTAGTCTATGAATTGAATTAAACTATAGATTAGACTTTTTAATAAGCCAGTGCCAATCAAAATGGATACTGGCTTATATTCTAGAAAACAAGGGGGAACAAGAAATGAAAAATGAACAAACTAAAGGATTTCATATTCTCGCCAAACCATCAGGTCCGATTTGTAATCTAGATTGCCATTATTGTTTTTATACTGAAAAAGAGGCTCTCTTTTCTGGGGAAAATCGTTTTAGAATGTCCGATGAGGCTTTAGAGGAGTTTATTAGCCAGTACATAACTGCACAAGATGTTCCTGAAATTCCCTTCGTTTGGCAGGGTGGGGAACCAACTTTAATGGGTCTTGAATTTTATAAACGGGTAATAGAATTACAAAAAAAATATGGTAAAGGAAAGCGAATTACCAATTCACTGCAAACTAACGGTACTTTAATAAATGAAGAATGGTGTCAATTTTTAGCAAAGCATAATTTCCTTGTAGGCCTTAGCCTTGATGGTCCAGAATACCTTCATAATCAATATAGAGTCGATCGCGGGGGAGAACCAACATTCCAAAAGGTACTAAAGGCTTTACATTTGTTAAAAAAACATAAAGTTGCTTTTAATGTTTTGGTCTGTGTAACGAAAAATTCTTCTAATTATCCGCTAGAAGTCTACCGATTTTTTAAAGAGGAAGGAGTAGAGTTTATTCAATTCATTCCAATTGTGGAACGGATGCCGGATATGGAGGCCATAAAACTTGGGCTAAGGCATGCCACACCTCCTTCCGTAAATCAAGAGGAAGTTCAGAAAACCGTTTCTTCATGGACAGTAGAAGCGGAGAAATACGGTGATTTTCTAATTACTATTTTTGAAGAGTGGGTTAGAAAAGATGTTGGAAAAGTTCATGTCATGAACTTTGAACAATCACTTACCTCTTGGCTTGGACTTCCATCGACTACTTGTATTTTTGCTGAAACCTGTGGAAGGGCTGCTATAGTCGAGCATAATGGTGATGTATATTCGTGCGACCACTTTATGTATCCTGATTACCAGCTGGGAAATATTTTCGAAGATTCATTTGTTCAAATGATTGAATCCAACAAGCAAAGAGAATTTGGCGAAAATAAAAAATCATCTCTTCCGAAATATTGTCAAACATGTGAAGTACGTTTTGCCTGCAATGGAGAATGTCCAAAACACCGCTTTCTTCAAACGCCAGATGGAGAACCTGGATTAAACTATTTATGTGCTGGATATAAAAAATACTTTTACCATATTCATCGTTATATGAAAGTAATGGTTCAACTAATTGAAAATAACATACCAGCTTCTGAGGTTATGGAGGTTATTAAAAGGCCACTTATTTTAAAAGGCTAAGTTTAACCCTAAAAATATAATTTATAAAATATTTAGAATTAATTGACAAGTAGTATTGCCTAAAGGTAAAATTATAGTTAGTAAAAGAAAGCGCTTTTTTATCAAATTTTCCACTATTTTTACAGTGTAAATACAATACTGAAATTTTAGTAGAAAAAAGAGTATGACTCATTCTTTTCATTCTTTACAAAGTGGAGGTAAGAATATGACATCTATCGAAACAAGAAAAATTCAGACTGGAAACTATCACACATATATTCACGAAGGGGGAGACAAAACCTCAGAAACGATTATTTTCCTCCATGGAAGCGGACCAGGTGCAAGTGCGAAGACAAATTGGCAGCACATATTACCACGTTTGAATGAACAATTCCATGTGGTGGCACTCGATATTTTCGGATTTGGAGAAACTGAACATCCTGAAACCTATCCGAAGAATGGTGCAGAATGGATGAATGAACGGGTTAAACAGGTTTTAACATTAATGGATACGTTGGAGATTGACAAAGCCCATTTAGTGGGAAATTCACTTGGTGGTGTTATAGCTCTTAATTTATTGATGTATGCACCAGAGCGTTTTGAGCGAGTTGTCTTGATGGGTGCCGGCGGCGGCTTAACAGAACCAACCCCAGAACTTGCAAAATTATCTAATTTTCATAAGGATCCAAATCCAGTAGCGTTTAAAAATCTATTAAGTTGGTTTTTATATGATAAAAGTCTACTTGAAGATGAACTGGACAAAATTGTCTCTGAGCGATTAGAGATGTTTTTGAAGCCGGAAGTTCGCAAATCATATGAAGAAAATTTTTCAAAATCACATTTATCGGATATGCTCGTCCCACCATCAGCCCTTCAACAAATGGATCATTCGATTTTATTGATTCATGGACATGGAGATCGATTTGTACCGCTGCAGAGCAGCCTTTATGTGATGGATTATTTGCCAAATGCACAGCTACATATTTTTAAACGTTGTGGACATTGGGCACAGGTAGAGCAAAAAGAAAGATTTATTAAACTAACAACGGATTTTTTCAATGGTGAGATATAGAAATGTATACACTGTTGAGCCACTAATAATGATCGGTTAGTAAAATACTAGTATCTATTTATATGATAATAGCTTTTTTATTAGAAAATGGTCAAATATAGGGGTAATGAATCCTAGAAAAATTGCAGGTGTATTGAATGAAAATTGAAACAGCATATCGCTATATTAAACGATTAATCATTGAGGGGATCTGGGAACCAGAAACCGCAATCAATGTAAATGAAATCACTGTTAAACTAAATATGAGTCGAACACCGGTACACAAGGCATTATCAAAGTTAGAACAGGAAGGGTTTCTTTCCATTATTCCGCAAGTAGGCGTTTTTGTAAAACGACCGGATCCCGAAGAGGTACTAGAGCGTCTATTAGTTTGTGCCAATCTAGATGCGTTAATGACCGAGCAGGCGGCTTTATGCCTGGACGAAGAAGAATTTGTTTATATAGAGAATATTTTAGTACAGATGGATCATCCGGAATTGTCACCAGACGATTATGCAAGCCTCAACATTGACTATCATCGCACAATTTACGAAGCCTCCAAGTTAACCTATACTTTTAACCTAGCAAAGCAGCTTTGGGATTACCTAAATTATGTAGGAAATCCAGAGGAATTATTTTCAGCAGAACGAAGAAGACAATCCCAGATCGAACATTGGATTATTTTTTACTCTCTTAAAGAAAAGGATAGTAAAATGGCAAAAAGTTTGATGGAAAAACATATGCGCCGTGTAGCAAAATTAGTGGGCGAAAAATATCAGGATATTAATTTAAACCAACATGTTCTTAATTAGTAATGGTCACACGATAAAGGAAAAAAGGACGACAACTATTTTTGGGGAGGAACTTTAATGGAACAAAGTGTGTTAGAAACTAAAAGAGAATTAGTGGAAAAGGCTCGGGCACTTATACCAAAGTTACGGGAACATGGTGAAGAAATTGAGAAAACCAATACCTTGCCAAAATCGATCATTGATGCCATGCAAAATGAAGGTACACTAAAGGTCTTACGTCCCCATTTATTTGGCGGATATCAAACAAATATGCGCACGTATACAGAGGTGGTCACAGAAATTTCTCGCGGCAACGGGTCTGCAGGCTGGTTTGTGGCACTTAGTAATATTCGAGATTATATGATTTCTTACACGTTTGGCGAAAAAGCACTGAGCGAAATTTATAAACCAGGTCAAGAAGTGGTTTTAGCCGGGAATTTCAAACCAATTAAGTGTGATATCAAAAAAGTAGACGGCGGGTACTATATTGAGGAAGCACAGTGGCCATTTGTGTCAGGAAGTCCCCATGCAGACTGGTGTTACTTTGGATTCCCAGTTGTAGATGATAACGGTGGCGTAGAAATGGCGATTATGGTGATTCCACGCGACGAATTAGAGGTTCTTGACGACTGGTATGTTATGGGTCTAAAGGGATCAGGCAGTAATAGCTGTAAAATTAAAAATGTATTTGTACCCGATCACCGAGTGTCGTTGGATCGGTTAGCGAGTAAAGGTCATTACTTAATTGAGCCGCTAAAAGATGTGGCACTGTACCGATCGTCCTTTGTTCCATCTCTAACATTATCGATTGTTGCACCGGCTTTAGGTCTTGCAAAGGCTGCAATGGATTTATATATGGAAAGGCTTCCGAAAGCTGGCATTGGAAATACTTTCTACAATAAACAAGGCGAAGCACCTGTTACACATCTCCAGGTTGCCCAAGCACAACTAAAAATTGATTCAGCAGAGATGCACCTCTATCGAGCAGTTGACAAAATTGATGCATATGCTGAACGCGGCGAAGTAATGGGTACTGAAGAAATAGTAAAAGTGAAGGCAGACTTTGGCTATGTCAATCAATTGTGTAAGGAAGCGATTGATCTCCTAGTCGCTGGAGTCGGCTCCATGTTCACTTATGAAACAAATCCTATCCAAAGAGTATACCGTGACTTTTTAACGATGCACTTACATGGATTCATCACTCCATCAAGTTTAATAGAAACATACGGAAGAGTTCTGTGTGGACAGGAACCGAATTCGTATTTTGTTTAATTTCTGAATGTAACTTGATATAAAATTAGTAAAATATCTTTTTTAACGGAAAATGAAAGGGCTTTCTTATTAAACAATATTAGGAGGATTCAAGATGAGTTTACCAGAGATTGCAAAGTTAGGGCACGTTGCATTAGTTACGGAAGACTTAGAGAAATCATTATGGTTTTATAAGGAAATCGTTGGTTTAGAAGAGACAGAAGTAGTCGACGGTACCCATTATTTACGTGCTTGGGGTGATTTTGAGCATCATACCCTTTCGGTTACAGCTGGTGACAAGTCCTATCTAGATCATATTGCTTGGAGAACAAAGCGACCTGAGGATGTGGAGGGATTTGCAAAACTGCTTGAGGAAGCGGGTACAGAAGTATCCTGGATAGAAGCAGGTGTAGAGGCTGGTCAAGGAAGAGCCATCCGCTTCCAACTGCCAAGTGAACACCGTTTTGAAATTTATTATGATATGGAAAAAACATTAGCAGAGGCATCCAAACGGTCCGTATTAAAAAATCAGACTTATAAGTCTTGGGCGCGTGGAGTATCACCAAGAAGAATAGACCACGTTAATCTGCTTACATCATTAAAAGCAAATGTCATTTCTGATTTTTTAAAGGAAAAGTTAGGCTTTAAAATGCGTGAATATGTGAAAGCACCTGATGACTCATTAGTAGGTGCCTGGCTAAGTGTCACACCATTGGTCCATGATATAGCGGTCAGCCATGACCCGTTTTCACCAACGACCCATCAAATTCACCACATTTCCTACTGGTTGGATAATGCTCAAGATCTTCTTAGGGCAGCGGACATCTTAAAGGAACATGGTATTTTCTTCAAAGGACCAGGTAAGCATGGTATTTCACAGGCCATGTACATTTATGCAATTGATCCTGGAAGCGGATTACGTGTTGAATTGTTTACAAATGGCTATTTAATCTTTGAACCAGATTGGGAGCCTATCGAATGGACAATCGATGAAATGGATATCGGCTTTACCTTCTGGGGCGATCAAATGGACACTAAGCCTGAGAACAATCCAACCATTGAAGCGTAGAAGTTTTTAGTTTAATAATTGGCTAGAGTAAATTAAAAATAAGTTACTAGAGAGGGGTTCATAAAATGGATGATCGTCAATTCCGAAGCGCAATGGGGAAATTTGCAACAGGAGTAACGGTTATTGCAACCGATGTAGCAGGAGACGTGCACGGTATGACAGCCAATGCATTCATGTCGGTGTCACTTACTCCGAAGTTAGTCGTCATTTCAATAGGTGAAAATGCCCGCATTCTTGAAAAAATAAAACAAAGCAATACCTTCTCCGTCAATATTCTTGCTGCTGATCAACAAGAACTTTCGATGATTTTTGCAGGCCAGTTAAAGGAACATCGGGAAGTTGTTTTTGATCGTCTTGATGGAAAGCCTGTTTTATCTGGTGCTGTAGCTCAGATTGCCTGCGAGGTATCGGCTGAGCATGTAGAAGGAGATCATACCCTGTTTATTGGACGTGTAACCGATATTCATCTTGAAGATGTGGAACCACTTATTTTCTATAGCGGACGTTACCGGGCACTGGCAGAAGAATCAGCGGTTATAAACTAGGTTATAAAGGGAGACACATTTACAGTTGAATTTGACCAGTTAGGGTCTGTTTCAGCAACATTTATATAAAATTACATGACAAAGACTCCTTTTTTTAAAACATAAGGAGTCTTTATTTTAAGTACACGTAATTATTGGACTATAGAAGCAAACCGCGACGGTCCACTTTAGACCCCTAATCCACAGGTGGACAATCCAATCTAATCCTTAAAGGAAAAGGGTGAGAACATGACAGACAGCCTGGCGAAATTACTTGAACCAGTCAGTGCGGAAGAAGGAAATAAAAAAATTTTAACGACCACAAATGCCTTTGGAATATTACGTAAAGGAATAATTGAAAACTTAGGAACAAAACGAGCCAAGGGATTCCTTCTTCGGTACGGTTGGAGCTTAGGTGTCAGCGATGCAAAAGAAGCGATGTTGACGAATACATCAATTGATGAACTTCTAAAGCAAGCGTCTATTCTACATTTAAGCACAGGGCATATAAAAGATATTCAGTCTGAAAGAATTGTTGAAATGAAGGATGCAGACACGATTAAATCTATTCTTGGTAAAGGTAAGTGGATTGATTCCTTTGAAGCACGGGAGCATCTTAAACATCATGGAAAATCAGACATGCCAGCTTGCCATACGTTGACCGGGTATGCCAGTGGATACATGTCCACCGTTTGCAAGCATAGTGTGATTGTGAAGGAAGTCAGCTGCATGGCAAAAGGTGATCCAGAATGCCGTTTTGAAGCAAGACTTCAGGAGGATTGGGGCAGTGAAATTCGGGAGGAAATTAAATTTTATCAAGAAACAAATATTATTGAAGAATTAGAGTATACGTATGAGCAACTTTTAGAGCAGCGAAATTATATTGATAAGGTGTCAACATTCCATAAAAAATTAACGGAAAGTATATCAAATGGAAGCAATTTACAAGACATTGCCGACATAACACATAAATTGCTGCAAATTCCAATCTCAATCGAAGATTTGAGTTTTCATAAAATTGCATACTCCGGGATAAAAGAAACAGATTTTAATGTACTTAATAAAGAATTAATCGAGAGTTTAATCCGAAAGAATAGAAGAAATAACAAAACCCTTTCAGTATTTTATGAAACCACAAGATTAAAAACAGAAAATCAAGAACGGTTAATCACTCCTATTGTTGTACAAAAAAAGGTCATTGGCTATTGCACATTCATTTACTCAACCATTACACTGAAAAATGTAGAAAATTATATTATGTTTATTGAACGAGTCGCCAACGCCGCTTCCTTATATCTACTGAATGAGAAAACCAGTTTTGAAGCACTGGAAAAAATGAAGGGCTATTTCCTGGAACAAATATTAAAAGGTCAATATTCTTCGAGAGAGGAAATGATCAATCGTGGGCGGTATATGGGCTTTGATCTAAAAAAACCATACTATATTGCCGCAATTGATTTTAAAGAGATTGGAACCACAAAAGATAATAACAAGGACCAATATGATCAAATACTCGAGTCAATTGCCAAATATTTAGATATTCAAGGATGTAAAGCGTTGATTGGTCTGTACGAGGGTCAAATCATCATGTTAATACCAGAAACAGAGAAAATTAATCTTGGGAAACTCCTTAAACACCTAGAAACCACGCATTCCTCCCAACAATTTAAACTGGGAATAAGTGATAAAGCTGATGAGATTGAAAGTGTGGTAGATTTTTTTGAAGAATCCCTGATTGCTTTAAGGATGTCGTCGGAAAAGAAAATCATTTATTTTAAAGATTTAGGTATTGTCGGTGTTTTGATTAATTCTAAAAATATAGGCGGAATTAAGAAAATTGCCAAGCAAGAATTGGGTCCGCTTTACAAGCTCAGTGAAGTAAAACAAAAAGAATTACTAAAAACTCTTTATGTTTTTTTATCAAATGGAGGAAAGCTTCAGCAAACCATGGAAGACCTTTCATTGTCCATGAGCGGCTTAATGTATCGAATAAACAAGATTGAATCACTTATCAATAAAGACCTGCGGGATTCATCTCAAAGTTACCAGCTCTTACTAATTCTAAACTCTCTGTTGGCTATGGGAGAGCTGCAACTATAAACTTCTAAGAGCCTTCCAGAGATGGTAGGCTCTTAGTTTTAAAAAAACCAATAAAAATTACCGAAAATAAATTTTCAATATTAACCACCTAAAAATAGTGAAAAATCAAATGAATTTTACTCTAGCATAAATATATTTAATATTCTAAAATTTAAAAATGTAAGTTCATGGCGAAAATTTAATATTAATGGAGGGATTTATTTGAGTCAAACACAGTCAATTAATGACATTGAAAAAAGTACTGTAAAGAAAACGATGCGAAGAATTTTACCGTTTATTTTAATTTTATATGTTGTTGCATTCTTGGACCGGGTTAATATGGGCTATGCTGCCTTGGAAATGAATGCAGATTTGGCCTTAACCGCAGAAGTGTTCGGCTTGTTGTCAGGGTTATTTTTTATAAGTTATTTTTTATTTGAGGTTCCAAGTAATTTAATATTACACAAGGTTGGTGCACGGTTGTGGATTTCCCGCATTATGATTTCATGGGGAATTGTCGTTATTTTAATAGGGTTTATTCAATCAGCTACCCATTTATATATTTTACGCTTCTTATTAGGTGCTGCTGAAGCTGGTTTTGTCCCGGGGGTTGTCCTTTACTTAACGTATTGGTTCAGAGCACGAGAAAGAGGGAAAGCTACCGCTCTTTTTTTCGTTGCCTTGCCATTAAGTGCCTTGATTGGAGCACCAGTATCGACATGGATCATGGATACGATAACGTGGGGCGGATTAGCAGGCTGGAGATGGATGTTTATCTTGGAAGGAGCTCCTGCTGTGCTTTTAGGAATCGTTGTATTGTTTTATTTGACGAATAAACCTGCCAATGCGAAGTGGTTAACAGCAGAGGAAAAGGCATGGCTTGAAGATGAATTAGGAAAAGAAAGATTGGAAAGTTCAACATTAAATAAAACCTCCCATCTTGGTATGTTAAAGGATTCAAAATTATGGAAATTATCTTTGTTTAATATTGCAGGGTTTATTGCAGTGAATGCCCTGTCCTACTGGATGCCAACGATTATAAAATCCTTATCTGTATCAGGAACGTCTAACCTTCAAATTGGCTGGTTAGCAATGATTCCTTCCATAATTGCGATACCGTCCATTTTATTTACGGGCTGGAATGCTGACAGAACAAATTCCCACAAACTGCACTTAGCAGCAAGTGTGTCCATTGCCATGATCGGCTTCCTTGGATGTGCGATGGTAACAAGTCTGCCGCTAATGGTTTTGATGCTTTCGATAACATCTGCCGGATTATATGGAATATCTGGTACGTTTTATGCCTATTTAACTTTCTTTTTCTCTGAAAAAACAGCACCAGCCGGAATTGCATTAGTAAGCACCCTTTCCTCTTTAGGAGGTTTCGTGGGTCCATATATTATGGGTGTATTTAGTTTTAAGGAGGCTATGTTTATCATTGCGGCATTCTTACTTATCAGTTTAATCACCCTCACAACATTAAAAATTGGAACCAAAAAACCGAAAGATATAGGTGAAGAGATCGTCGTATCTTAATCTATTGATTAAAAACTAATAAAAATTACTTAAAAATAAGGTTAAATCAGATGATTTTTTCTCTAGAAATAGTAGCTTGAATTTTCTAATATTTAAGTAGAAATTAAAACAATCATAAATGTAAAGGGTTTCATTTTATCAACAAACTTTAGAAATGCTCTTAAATAAAGGAGGAGAATAAAAATTGTCAAATATCACACAACAGTTAATTAAAACGAGTCATTTTGAAACTTACTTAAATCGCTCAGGTGAGGGAAATTCTGAAGTAATTTTGTTCCTACATGGCTCAGGACCAGGAGTGTTTGCTTGGGCAAACTGGCGCTATGCACTCCAAGCTTGCAGTGAACAATATGACTGCCTTGCTCCAGACCTGCTCGGATTTGGCAATAGCAGTCATCCCGAAACACTGCCAAAGAACCGGCAGGGGTGGTCCAATCTTTGGGTCAATCAAATTATCGAATTGTTGGACGAACTGGGAATTCAAAAAGCCCATGTAGTGGGGAATTCGTTAGGCTGCTCAATTGCCCTTGAATTGCTGCTAGAGCATCCTGAACGATTTGATCGAGTGGTATTAATGGGACCTGGCGGGACGCCAAATACGAAAATAAGCACGGAGCTTGGCCGGGCGAAAGGATTTTATGATAGTCCATCTGAAAAGAAAATGCGGCAAATTATGAGCTGGTTTGTCTATGATGCTGAGAAACTAGCACCAGAAATTGATGCACTTGCCGAAACTCGTTATGAAACAGCGATGCGGCCGGAAATTCAGCGTTCAAATGATGCGATTTTTTCGACTGCTGCTGTTCCAGTACCGGTTACGGCTTTAAAACGAATTCAAAACCCGATTTTATTGGTGCACGGACGAGACGATATGGTTTGCTCCATTGAATCAAGCTATTACCTGCTTTCCTATTTACCAAACGTCCAGCTCCATGTCTATGGCCAAACCGGTCATTGGACGCAAATAGAACAGAAAGACAGCTTTAATCAGTTAATCCAAGATTATTTTTCAAATAAGATCTAAAGGAGGTTAAGGGAATGAGTTTACCAGAGATTGCAAAATTGGGGCATGTTGCCCTCGTGACACCTAATCTAGAAAAATCACTGTGGTTTTTCCGCGATGTAATAGGTTTAGAAGTAACCGAAGAAAAAAACGGGACGTACTATTTGAGGGCATGGGGAGACTTTGAGCATCATTCACTATCCTTGACAGCAGGTGATCGGGGCTATATCGACCATATCGGCTGGAGAACGAAGCGGCCTGATGATGTGGAAGGATTTGCCCAGCTGTTAGAAAAAGCGGGAACGGAAGTCAGGTGGATCGAGGCCGGAGAAGAGACCGGGCAAGGAAGAGCAATCCGTTTTAAACTGCCAAGTCAGCATTCATTCGAAATCTATTATGACGTTGAAAAACCAAAAGCGGATGAAAAGAGACGATCCGTCTTGAAAAACCAGACCTATAAAGCCTGGGCCCGCGGCTGTTCACCTAGAAGGTTTGACCATGTCAATATTGCTACTTCGATGGATGTTGGTGAAATTATTGACTATCTGGGAAGCCAGTTAGGCTTTAAGCTTCGTGAATATGTTAAATATAATAATGGTAATACCGTAGCTGGTTGGATGAGTGTCACTCCTTTGGTTCACGATATTGCTGTCATTTCAAGACCACAGGCGCAAACTCCAAATCAGCTTCATCATATTTCGTATTGGCATGATAACGCCCAAGACATTTTAAGGGCTGCTGATATTTTAAAAGAAAACGGGATAAATTTTATCGGACCTGGGAAGCATGGTGTATCTCAAGCTTTTTATCTCTATGTATTAGATCCTGGCAGCGGCTGCCGAGTGGAATTGTTTAGCGGTTCCTATTTAATATTTGAGCCCGATTGGGAGCCTGTTGAATGGACAGAGGAAGAGCATTCGATTGGCAATACCTACTGGGGTGATTCCGTTATGGATAAGGAAATGAATAAGCCGACCATTGAAGCTTAAATAAAGTGCTGACTCATCACCAGATTGAGTCAGCTTTTTTAAAAGAAAGGGAGAGGTTTGTGACTGAAACAAGAAAGTTTGAAACAGATATAGTGGTTGTTGGAGCAGGTAATGCCGCAATGTGTGCAGCCATTTCAGCACGGGAAAATGGCGCTTCGGTCATGGTTCTTGAAAAGGCCCCCGAATCCGAAAAAGGCGGAAACAGCACATACACACATGGTTCCATCCGGTTTGCTTATGACGGCGAAGAAGATTTAAAACAAATCATGCCTGACCTGACAGCGGAAGATTTTGCAATCACAGACTTTGGATCCTACTCGGAAGAGGAATTCTTTCAAGATATGTGCCGTATGACGGAATATCGTACTGATCCGGAGCTTGCTTCACTCCTAACCGGCAATAGTTTTGAAACGATGAAATGGCTCATATCCCATAAGGTAAGATTTGTGCCGATATATGGCCGTCAAGCTTTTAAAGTGGACGGTAAATTCAAATTTTGGGGCGGTATGATTGCTGAATCGGTCGGCGGCGGTCCAGGTTTAGTCGGCTCCCTGCACGAGGAAGCCTCCCGGTTAGGTGTGCAAGTATTATTTAATGCCATGGCGACAGAACTGATTCATGATGACGATGGAGTTCATGGGGTTATTTTTAAACATAAAGGGAGAACTTCGGAAGTCCGTGCCAAAGCAGTAATCTTAGCTTCTGGGGGCTTTCATGCCAACCCAGAAATGCGGACGCGGTATTTAGGTCCGAAATGGGATTTAGCTCATGCAAGAGGCAGCCGTTATAACACGGGTGAAGGGATTCAAATGGCATTAAATATTGGTGCGATTGCCAATGGAAACTGGTCAGGGTGCCATTCGGTGGGCGGAGACCGTTACCTGCCGGAATTCACAGAAGGCTTTCAAAGACTAAGCTATCCATTTGGCATTATCGTAAATGCGGAAGGTAACCGCTTTGTTGATGAAGGTGCAGACTTTCGCAACTATACGTATGCAAAATACGGCAAGCTGATTCTTGAACAGCCTGGGCAATTTGCCTGGCAGATTTTCGATCAAAAGGTGTCCGGTCTATTACGAGAAGAGTATCGTGGCAAACAAGTAACGAAAGTGAAAGCAGATACATTGGAAGAATTGGCTGAGAAGCTTGACGGTGTAGATCCAGAAGGATTTTTACAAACAGTGAAGGAGTACAATGAAGCAGTCCAGGGTGATATTCCGTTTAATCCTAATATCAAGGATGGCAGGTGTACAGAAGGGCTGGCGGTAAGGAAATCCAATTGGGCAAATACGCTGGATGAAGGTCCGTTTGAAGCCTACGCTGTTACATGTGGTATCACCTTTACTTTTGGAGGGTTGAAAATAAATCCGCAGGGAGAGGTGCAGGACGTTTTATACCAATCGATTCCGGGATTGTATGCCGCAGGTGAGCTTGTGGGTGGCTTATTCTACTTTAATTATCCTGGTGGTGCCGGTTTAATGGCAGGCTCCGTTTTTGGAAAAATTGCTGGTGATAATGCTTCACGATTTATCCACAAGGTAAGGGAAAGAGAAGGTCTGAAGATGTAAGTTGGTGAATGACAATTCATAAAAATAAACCTGGAGATAAAATGAAAAAGGGGTGCGAAATATGGTAAACAATGTATTGGATGAAAACAAATCAGATTTGAGCTTGTTATTAAAAGGGGCAGAAATGGTTGGAAAAATTGCAGAATCGGAAGCGCTCGAAGCAGATCAGAACAAAACCGTTTCAAAAAATGTCATTGATGCGATGAAAGAAGCTCGACTATCCAAGTTATTACTGCCGAAAAAATACGGAGAGCCTCAAGTAAATTTAAGAGAGTATTCCCAGATTATCCGCACGGTTGGAAAATATAATACCTCTGCTGCTTGGTTAACTTTTCTATATTCCATTCATAATAGTTTAGTAGCTTTTATGACGAAACAGGGAGCAGAAGAAGTGATTAATCAGGGGGGATTAATCGCAGATATCTTTGCTCCTATAGGGAAAGTGGAAAAGGATGGGGATGGTTTTCGGATCACCGGTAAGTATAGTTTTGTAAGCGGAATCTTATATAGCGACTGGGTGTCTCTTGCAGTGAAAATAAAAATAGACGGCAATGAAGAGAATGAACTATGCATGCTGACATTACCGGTATCTGAAGTACAAATAGTGGAAAATTGGGATACGTTAGGACTTAGGGGGACGGGAAGCAACCAGGTGATTGTCGATAATGTCTATGTTCCAAAGCATCATCTTATACGGCTTACTGTTGCAGATCGTACGGGCAGACCACCTGAAGGTTATGATAAAGACTATCCTCTTTATGACGTTCCATTTTTCTCATCCTTTTGTATCGGATTCCCTATGGTCGCGCTAGGCGGCGCGGAGCGATTATTGGAGGAATTTAAGAAACGGACGGAGCATCGGGTCCGATTAGGAGGGAATTCTGCTAAAGATTCCCGTCATCAGGGGGTATTAGCAGAATTAACGATTAAATATTACGAATCAGAAGGTCTATTAGACAAATATATTTCATTATTAGAAAACTATGAAATGGGAAAAGAAGATAAACGCGGTGAATTTGCTGCAATTAGGGCAAAAATCACGAAAAACGTTGCGGACATTGCAGTGAAAGTTTTGTTGACACTTGGCGGATTTTCGATGTTTAAAGGAGATCCAATTGAAATGTTCATACGCGATCTTTTGGCAGTATGTACACATCGATCCAATCTTTACGAAGACTCGGTTGAAGCGTTTGGAAAGACACAATTTGGCTTTGACGTTTCGATTAATGGGTAAGGCTATCGGCCATTTTTCTTCTGTTCCCTTCACGCCACATGGGGATACTTCGGAATCCGATTGATGGTAAATTCCAATCCCGTCATTTTCGCGATATTCCACTCGATAATACGGGATGATTCCGTTCAGGACAAACCAGAAAATAATATTACCATTGAAGCATAAGAGAAATAAGAAGGAGGCACCTGCATGGAAACGATTTATTTGAATCCCGATAATCTGACGCACTGGCAGCAAAAGGCAAAACCGAGCGTCATGGCGCTAGGATTTTTTGATGGCATTCATATAGGACACCGTGAAGTTATACAAACAGCTTTTAGGAAGGCAAAAGAGGAAAATCTACTCTTAACGGTAATGAGTTTCTTTCCGCATCCCAAAACCGTTTTATCAAATGGAAAAACAAAAGTAGATTATTTAATGCCGTTACCTAATAAAGAGAAACTGTTCTCTGAACTTGGTGTCGATATTTTTTATATTGTTGAATTCGATCGAGAGTTCGCATCGCTGTCGCCAGAAAAGTTTGCTGCTAAATATTTACTCGATCTCGGTGTCGTCCATGCAGTTGCTGGTTTTGATTATACGTATGGCTTTCGCGGTGAAGGGAATATGGATCGCTTGAAACGTGATTCAGGCGGAATCCTCAAAGTTACGAAAGTCAATAAAGTCGAATGCCGTGGAGAGAAAATTAGTTCAACGTGTATTCGGGAAAAATTATCAAAGGGAAATGTGGAAGACTTGGCTGCCTTTTTAGGGCATTCATATGAAGTGAGTTGCGAATGGGATGGCGGTGCCCTACGGATTAAGCCTTACTATACCATGCCTGCTCCTGGGAGATATGCGGTTACGTTATCTGTTGGTAGTTATTCTCAAGAGACGGATGTGGTCGTCACAAGTAAGAAAGAATTAATTCCGCTTTTAAGTATTTCCGAACTAGTCGTAAACAGTGAAAAGGCTGTTTCAGTCACTTGGCACCAGCGAATCAGCGATGAAGTAAAAGAGTCTACTGCCGAACAGAAATGGTTACACCCTTCGAAATTAAGTTTTGTTTGGAGTGGATCATAAGTTTTAAAAAATATTCGAAGCTATAATTTTAAGGCAACAACAATATTTTTATAAAAATATTCGATTAAAAAAGTGAATTTTGGTCCGACCCCAAAAGGCTGGACTAAAATATAATACTGATTGCTTGGTGGTAAGCATTCTGTAATTTACAGGAAGCTAACCACCAAGTTTTTCTTTATTTTAATGGTTATTAATGCTTGTATCCCATCATGATCTGTCCTATTTTATTTTGGGACTATAAAACAAACTGCATATCGGAAGTTTACTTATTTAAAAATGTAAATAAGAGCCTTTGATTGATTATTAAAAATATATTGACAATTAGTCTTTATATGAAATAAAATTAGACTAACCTATTAAACTGTATACAATTACACAAAAGTACTTTTATACATTATACTAGTGATATTACTGAAATTATTAAATTAACTAAAAAGGGAGCGTAATAATGCTGAATTCATCTCAAATGAATCGGAGGTTATCTACTAAGGACTTTGTTTATTTCGAAATTAAGAAAAAAATTATAGAGGGTATTTTAGCACCAGACCAACCAATTAATGAAGAGAATTTAGCAACTGAACTCAACATAAGCAGAACACCCATAAGAGAAGCCTTACAAAGGCTAGAAATTGAAGAGCTTATCCTTAGATTACCAAATGGACGCCTTAAAGTAGCGCCTATCTCAATTCAAGAGGTTGAGGAAATTTTTAATGTTAGAAGCTTACTTGAAGGGCTGATAGCTAGGGAAGCAACGACAAGAGCAACATCAAGGGATATACAAAAGTTAGGTCAATTTACTCAACTTCTTGTAGCTGCTGCTAATAATGATAGAGGAGATGAAGTGGTTTATTATGGAAGTGAATTTCACTCCTATCTTTATCAAATTAGCAAAAATAAAACTGCAAATAAAATTTTAAATCAAATTAATGATCACATTTCCAGATACCGAAGGTTAGGACCTACTAAAAATAATGAGAGAAGTAGAAATGCCGCAAAAGAACACCTAGAAATGTTTGAAGCAATTTCCAATAAAAACCCCGATAAAGCTGAAAAATTAATGAGAGAACATATTAACAATAGTTTAAAGGCCGCCGTTCATACAATTGAAGTACATCTTCAACAAAATATTCATGAAACCACTGAATAATAGCCTCTATGAAGAGCTCAAAACTGAGCTCTTATAAAATAAATAAAATGTTCACAATAATTAAAATAGACAGATAACCGTTAGCGTTCGACTAAATATCCCATGAGGATATGTGGTAGGAAGAAACCATTAAAAAGGGAATTGGATTTTAGCCCAATAGATATTGCAATTGTAATAGTTAATTTATGCTTATCAAATATGAAGGCGTTTACAAATTTTACGATTGATGTAATGGGAGGTTGCAGACCAGTTAATTTTTAGGATTCATCCTGTAAATAGAAAATTAATGGTAAAAAAAATGAAAGTGTACTGTATTGGCAGCTTAATTAGTTCCTGAAAAATTTGGCAGAAATTTATGAAGGAAGGGAAAAAATATGAATGAAGACAAGATATATGAAACAGATGTTGTAATTGTTGGAGCGGGAAATGCTGCCATGTGTGCTGCTATCTCAGCAAGGGAGCACGGAGCCAACGTTATTGTCCTAGAAAAGTCACCTGAGAATGAAAAAGGTGGAAACAGCGCTTACACCCATGGATCCATTAGGTTCGCATATAACGGTGTAGAAGATTTAATACAAATTATACCTGACCTTACAACGGAGGAAATAGAAAATACTGACTTCGGAAGTTACTCTGAAGAGAATTTTTACGATGACTTATGTCGACTAAGTGAATATAGGACGGACCCTGAATTATCCTCACTTTTAGCAAGTAAAAGTTTTGAAACGATGAAGTGGCTTAAATCCCATAAGGTTAGATTTGTACCTATGTATGGCCGTCAGGCATTTAAAGTTGATGGAAAATTCAAATTTTGGGGTGGGATGATTGTAGAATCAGTAGGTGGTGGTAATGGTTTAATTGAAACTCTTCATAATGAAGGGGAAATTTTAGGTATTCCCATACTATACAATGCAATGGCTACAAAGCTTATACATGATGATAAGGGTGTCCATGGAGTTGTTTTTAAGCATAATGGCGAAACGAAAGAAATTTATGCAAAATCAGTTATTTTAGCATCTGGAGGATTTCATGCAAACACAGAAATGAGAACCCGATATTTAGGTCCGAAATGGGATATAGCAAAGGTTAGGGGTAGTCGCTTTAATACAGGGGAAGGTATCCAAATGGCATTAGAAATTGGTGCTGTTTCTCATGGGAACTGGTCCGGAGCACATGCGGTTGGTGGAGATCGCTATGCACCAGAATATGGTGAAGGCTTTCAAAAGCTAAGCTATCCCTTCGGAATCATAGTAAATGCAAAGGGTGAGCGTTTTGTAGATGAGGGTTCTGATTTTCGCAATTATACCTACGCAAATATTGGAAAACTAATACTAAAACAACCCGGACAATTTGCCTGGCAAATTTTTGATAACAAGGTATCTCATCTTTTACGTGACGAATATAAACGTAAACAGGTTACTAAGGTAACAGCAAATTCAATAGAAGAATTAGTTAAAAAAATGGATGATGTTGATCCTGATGGTCTTATACAAACAATAAAGCAATACAATGCATCTATTCGTAACAACAAACCATTTAACCCCAATATTAAAGACGGTCGATGTACAGAAGGGTTATCAATAAACAAATCAAATTGGGCTAACACTTTGGAGCAGGCTCCATTTGAAGCGTATGCAGTTACATGTGGTATTACCTTCACATACGGGGGATTACGGATTAACTCTAATTCTGAGGTTCAAGATACATTACTTCAATCTATTTCAGGATTGTATGCAGCGGGAGAACTAGTAGGTGGACTCTTCTATTTTAACTACCCTGGGGGCGCTGGGTTAATGGCAGGGTCTGTTTTTGGAAAAATTGCCGGTGAGAATGCAGCTCAATTTGCAAGTTATAGGGGGAATAATCAATATGAAAAAAATACAATTTAAAATGAGTTTTATAGTTTTATTATTATTTATATTTACTATCGTATTAGGGGCTTGTTCCTCAAAGACTGACACACAAGCTTTAGAAAACGGTAAAAAAGAGGTGGATGAAGGTACCCCTCAAAAAGGTGGAAGTGCAACAATTGCTTATGAAACGGATGTAGCTAATTTTGATCCAATTAAGGCAAGCGGAGGAATTAATTTTCCTTTATTGCTTCCAGTCTATGACACATTAATTCACTTTTCTCCTAAACTAGAGCCTGAACCAGGATTGGCTGTGTCTTGGAAATATCCAAATGATTCGACATTAGTACTTAATTTAAGGGAGAACGTTAAGTTCCACGATGGTACTCCTTTCAATGCAGAAGCAGTAAAATTCAATATTGATCGAATTAACTCTGAAGAATCTATGTTAACCGATTTGAAAAATATCGCAAGTGTAGAAGTGATTGATGAAAAAACGGTCCAATTAAACTTAAAACAACCAGATTCAGCAATTTTATTAGCTCTTTCGGATCAAGCTGGGATGATGGTTTCACCAACTGCTGTGCAACAAAACAAAGGAAATTATGCTGAGAAACCTATTGGGACAGGCCCATTTAAAATGACAAAACATGTGCCAAATGGTGAAATTGTTTACGAGGCTAACGAAGAATATTGGGATAGAAAACTTCCGTATCTGGATAAAATGACTGTTAAAATTATGCAGGATGAAACTACTAGAATAAATGCACTAAAATCAGGTGAAGTGGATTTTGTTGAAAACATTTCTCCTGGCACTGTTTCTTCCTTAAAAAATGATAAAAGCCTTAATGTGGTTCAAGAAATCTCGTTGCCATTTAAAATGTTGTATTTGAATGATTCAAAAGCTCCGTTAGATAACAAAGCCGTGCGACAAGCTATTAATTTTGGTATCGATCGAGAAGCACTTATTAAAGCGATTAATTTTGGAATTGGGGAACCTGCATATCAGCCATTTCCAAAAGAATACTGGGCTGCAAATAAAGACTTAAAAATTAAGTATGACCCGGAAAAAGCAAAACAAATTCTAAAAGAAGCCGGACTTACCAAGGTTTCATTTAATTTGGTTCATCATTCAATGGCCTATGATCAAAGGGTTGCTGAAGCGATAAAAAGCCAATTGGCAGAAATTGGAATTGATGTTAAGCTGCAAGCAATGGAGCAGCAGGCTGCGTTAGCCAACTTTTGGGATGAAAAAGAAGCAAACAGCTTCCTAGGAAGATGGTCAGCCCGCCCAGATCCGCAAATTACAATAAAAGCATTATATTCTAGTGGGAGCTACTACAATACAGGCCATACAACGGCTGAAATTGATAAGCTGATTGCTGAAGCAGGGAAAACTTATGATCAAGAAGCGCGAGCTAAACTATATATGCAAATTAGTGAGAAAGCCATTTTAGAAGAAGCAATTGGAATACCATTATTTTTTACGCCAAGGACGGCTATCATGAATCAATCACTTAAGGGATATGTGCCAAATAAATTAGAAAAACCAGTTTTCTCAACACTTTGGAAAACGGAATAAACGGCAAAGGGAGCGATTAAAAGTGTTTTTAAAATTTTTACTTCGACGTATCTTATACGTTATTCCAATGTTATTTATAACAACGCTCATCGTATATTCTTTTATCCTTTTAATACCAGGCGACCCCGTTTTAGCGTTGCTTGGAGAGAATGCAACCCCTGAAAAAATAGCCCAGTTGCGCCAGCAACTGGGGCTAGATCAATCGATTATTTCGCAATATTTCGATTGGCTAATAAATGCTTTAAAGGGGGATTTAGGGCGATCTGTTTTTACAGGACAATTTGTGCATGAAGCAGTAATTGAACGTTTGGCCGTTACATTTCAACTTGTGGTAGTAGCAATGATTATTTCGATTTTTGGTGGAATGTTTTTTGCTATTTCATCTACATTTTTCCCAAATAGTTGGATCGACTATGTCTCAAGGTTCTTTGGAACACTTGGAACGGCACTACCAAATTTTTGGCTCGCAATGCTGCTTATATTATTCTTTAGTCTACATCTTGGTTGGGTTCCAGCGACAGGTTTTACCAGTATAACCGAGAATCCTGTTGAATTTTTTAAAGCGTCATTGTTACCTGCCATTTCACTTAGTGCAGTTGGAACGGCTCAAATTACAAGGCATTTACGATCATCATTGATGGAAGTAATGAGTGCGGACTATGTACGAACAGCTTATTCTAAAGGGGTTAATCGTTGGCAAGCAATTCTAAAACACGGTATCCAAAACGCAATGCTACCCGTTGTTACGACAATTGGGATTTTATTTGGTCATTTGTTAGGTGCAACAGTTGTTATTGAAACTGTATTTGCCATCCCTGGTATAGGACAGCTTGCAGTAAATTCGGTATTACAGCGTGATTTCACTATGCTTCAGGGGGTTGTCCTAATTATGATTGTCATGGTCATTCTCATTAATTTTATTACTGATATCGTTTATGCACTTTTAGATCCACGGATCGAGTACTAGTAGAGGGGTTGTGACAATGAGTTTTCAAACTATCTTTAAAAGGTTAATGTCCGAAAGGATGGCCTTCATTAGTTTTTTCTTTTTAGTTTTCCTTATAATCATGTCAGTAATTGGGCCTTATATTGTTCCTCATGATCCGTTAAAGCAAGATTTAACGAAGGTTTTGCTTAGTCCTAATACCGAATACTGGTTAGGCACAGATGAACTTGGACGTGATATTTTTAGCAGATTAATAATCGGATCTCAAGCTGCAATCAAAGCTGGTTTGTTCGCTATCCTGATTCCACTTTTTATTGGAGTGCCCATGGGAATTCTTTCAGGATATTTAGGAGGGATTGTTGATGATATTTTCATGAGAATTGTAGATGGAATTATTGCTATTCCTTCCATATTATTGGCACTTGGAATAACAGGAGCATTAGGTATTAGCTTATGGAATGCCATGATTGCCATTGGAATAGTCTCGATTCCCCAATTTGCAAGACTTGCAAGAGGACAAACATTACAAATTAGAACAGAGCCATATGTTGAAGCAGCCAAAATTTCTGGCGCTGGAGCAAGTTGGATTATGGTAAAACATATTATTCCGAATATTGCTCCGCCGGTAATAGTTCAAGCATCGTTTAATTTAAGCTATGCCATTCTTGTTGAAGCATCTCTTAGTTTCCTCGGCATGGGAGCACAGTCTCCTCAAATTAGCTGGGGAAATATGATACAACAGGCATACAGCATGATTAATATGAACCCATGGATGATTGTTTACCCAGGTTTTGCGATCATGCTAACTGTACTTGCTGGGAACTTTCTTGGAGATGGTCTACGGACAGCACTTGACCCGAAGTATAAAAAGGCCTAACAAAGGGGGACAGAAGTATGAAACCAACAACACCACTTCTAGAAGTAAAGAATTTGCAAGCTTATATTTCAACACCTAAAGGTGAAATCAAACCGGTCAACGATGTCTCATTTTCTATTCAAAAAGGGGAAATTATGGCTTTAGTAGGAGAGTCAGGGAGCGGGAAAAGCGTTACCTCTCTCTCTATAATGGGACTCAATGCTAGTGCAATTCAATATAAACCTGGAAGTTCTATTTTATTTAATGGGCAAGATTTATTGAAATTGAAAGAAAGAGAAATGCGGAAAATACGTGGAAATGATATAGCTATGATCTTCCAAGATCCAATGTTTTCCCTTAATCCAGTTCACCAGATTGGTAAGCAAATTGTAGAGTCTATTATACTTCATAAAAAAATTAAGTATAAGGAAGCTGAAAAGATTGCATTAGATTTATTGAATAAAGTAGGAATTCCTGATGCACAACGACGATTAAGAAACTACCCACATCAAATGTCAGGCGGGATGAGACAACGAATTATGATTGCGATGGCACTTGCTTGTAATCCACAACTGCTTATTGCTGACGAACCAACAACGGCACTTGATGTTACCATTCAAGCACAAATTTTGAATATTTTAAAAAATCTTCAACATGAATTTGGTATTTCTATTCTTTTAATTACTCATGATCTGGGAGTTGTATCTGAAATAGCAGATCGTGTACAAGTAATGTATTGCGGTAAAATTGTCGAAGAAGGTACAGTCGAAGAAGTATTCAAAAATCCACGTCATCCTTATACCAAAGGGTTAATGGAGAGTGTTCCCGAATTAACTGGGCCCAGGATGGATGTATTGGAAACAATCCCTGGTGTCGTTCCGAATCCATTAGAGTTACCATCCGGCTGCAATTTTGTTACCCGTTGTTCATATGCAACGGAAAAGTGCAGACAAGTAGCGCCCGTACATGTGAGGTATTCTAAAGGAAACAGTGTTTCTTGTTGGAATCCCCTTGTAAAGGAAGGAGGGAGTTCGAATTATGCAGCAGCCTCTAGTGTCTCTTAGAGACCTAACTAAACACTTCCCTGTTGGCAGCGGACTATTCGGAAAAAAAGATCAAATTGTAAAAGCAGTAGATGGTATTAGTCTTGATATTTTTCCTGGTGAGACAATTGGATTAGTCGGAGAGTCAGGTTGTGGAAAGTCAACGACAGGAAGAATGATTGTTGGATTAAGCCAACCGACCAGTGGTGAAATCCTATTTGAAGGAAAAAGATTAAGTGATTACAAAAACAAAAAGGAATTAGGAAAAAATCTACAAATGATTTTTCAAGATCCATACTCGTCATTGAATCCAAGAATGACAGTAGCCAATATTATTGCTGAACCGCTATTTCTGCATAAATTAGGCTCAAAAAAAGAAATTAAGAAAAGGGTGGATGAATTACTCGAAAGAGTTGGGCTCGCTTCCTACCATGGCACTCGGTACCCTATTGAATTCTCCGGAGGACAAAGGCAAAGAATTGGGATTGCACGTGCGCTTGCTTTAGGGCCGAAACTCATTGTTTGTGATGAGCCGGTTTCAGCCCTGGACGTTTCCATTCAAGCTCAAATCTTAAATCTATTAAAAGAAATTCAACAAGATTTAGGATTATCTTATATTTTTATTGCTCATGGAATCCAAGCCGTTAAACATATTAGCGATAAAATTGCTGTAATGTATCTTGGAAGAATTATTGAATTTGCCGAGACAGAGGAATTATTTGAATCTCCACGCCATCCCTATACTAATGCACTGTTCTCAGCTGTACCTCAACTTAATCCAGAAATGAGGGAAAGAGAACGTATTATCTTAAAGGGTGACTTGCCGAGTCCTTCAAACCCTCCAAAAGGCTGCCATTTTCATACTCGTTGTCCAGTGGCGATGGAAAAATGCAAAAGTATTGCACCTGCCTTAATACCAACTTCCCTAAACAGCTTAACAGCTTGTTTATTAGTTCAAGAACCAGAAAAAGAGCAGATCGCATCTTACTAATACTGGAATTAAAATATATAAGATTTTCCGATACACATGGATGCTATTCCATGCGGGGAGGAATTAGTATTTGGAAAACTATTATAAAGAAATATCTGGGAGGGCCTATTTTTGTCATCATTGAGCTTTGATATTATAAATGCCATTCGCCAAAGACAAAATCGTGGTTTGCCAGAAGAAGTCTATAAAAAGGTAATACTTCATATTTCTGATACGATAGGAATCTCATTGGCGGCTCATAAAGGAGCACCTATAGCCTTACAATCGATAGCTGGGATATCTTTGGGAGTAGAAGGTGGTGCTGGCCGGGTAATTGGAAGTGGACATCGATTACCTCCTGCCTATGCCGCATTTTCCAATACTGCCTTGGCACATGCACTAGATTATGACGATATAAACGATTTAGCGAGAATACATCCTACTCCAATTATTTTAGCGTCTGCATTAGCGGCAGCTGACATCGAAGAATCTAGAGCTACGGATCTTGTCACTGCGGTAGGACTTGGAAATGAGTTAATTTGTCGACTTGGGCATGCTATTGAGCCTAGAGGTACGGGAGCTGATTCAAAATGGTTTTTAAGTCAACTTTTTGGTTATCTTGGTGCCGCAATCACTGCTGGTCTTGTACTTGGGTTAGATGATTCTGAATTGGTGAATGCATTAGGTCTTGCATACATGCAATTAGCCGGTGGAAAAGAGCCAGGAGTAGGTGTAGGTTCTCAAGCTAGATCGATATATCCTGCCTTTGCGTCTATGGGAGGTGTTCAAGCAGCATTTTTGGCACGAGAGGGGGTAACGGCTCCTGCAAGTAGTTTGGATGGTAAAACAGGTCTATTTCGAAACTACTTTGGGGAAAATCTAAGCGATGGTCAACGGAAAATATTATTAGATACTGAAACGTGGGCATTTTCAGATACATCTATTAAACTTTTCCCTAGCTGTCGTTATTCACACCCTTATATAAAATCGGCGCTACTCCTTCGTAATGAAGTAAAACACACTCGAATCGAAAACCTTGTAATCGGTGTAAATGAAACGGCAAATATGTTGTGTCATCCAATAGAGGAGCGTTGCCGTCCCAAAACATTACAAGATGCTAAATTTAGCATACCTTTTATTGTTGCCTTTACATTTATACATGGAAGTGTCAATTTGAATAACCTAACGGATAAAGCTCTTATGGATTCACAAGTATTAGACTTAACGAAACTTGTAAAAATTAAATACACGCAACCTGATACGATTGGGCTGCCTCATGGTGATATTGAGGTCAAAACTGCCCAAGGAACTAAAAGACATATAGAGCGTTGTCTTCCTATAGTAACTATTGAGGAAGTTAAGAAAAAATTTATAGAATGTTGTCTATTTGCAAACATAAATGAAGCTGAAGAGATATGGAAAACGATAAGTAATAACCCTGATTACGACTTATTAAATAAATTACCTCTACTCCCCAATTAATTTCGATAGTAATCAGTGAGAAATTCCCTGCCTTTTAGGTTCGATTTTTTATAAAGTTGGAGTAAATAAAAGAAACCCTTTGAACTTTTTAATAATTTTTCACCTCTTCAAAAAACAATTAAATTGATTTTTCAAGAAGAACTAATAAAAATTATTGGAAAATTTCCAAAAGTTAAATAGTTTTTACCTTTGTAAATAATATTTTAATTATCTAAAATTTAAATAGGCATAAATAAAAAAGGAGATCCAAACAATGAATAAAACAAAAAAGTTCCAAGAACTTTTGAATCAACGAGGATCATTTATCCTGCCTGGTGCATATGATTCGATGTCTGCTAGATTAATAGAAGAAATCGGGTTTAAATCAATTTACGCCACGGGGGCTGGAATATCTAATGCTCAATTAGGCTGGGCCGATGTTGGTTTGACATCCTTAAAAGAAGTGGTTGATATCGTTACGCGAATGGCAGATGTAACAACTATTCCAATTGTCGTCGATGCCGATACCGGCTTTGGAAATGCCATAAATGTGATGCGGACGGTTCGTGAGTTTGAACGAGCCGGGGTAGCAGCCATTCAAATGGAAGACCAAGTTTCACCAAAGAAATGCGGCCACTTTAATGGAAAAGATGTTATTTCTAAAGGAGAAATGATTGGGAAAATTAAAGCCGCAGTGGATACTAGGCAAGATGAAAAGTTGACGATCATTGCCCGTACGGATGCACTAGCTGTCAATGGTATAGAGGATGCATTGGAAAGAGCCCATGCGTATGCCGAAGCTGGAGCAGATGTGATTTTTGTTGAGGCACCAACAACAATTGAACAATTAAAGCAAATAACCAGTTCTTTAACCGGCATTCCCCAGATTATTAATCTAGTAGAAGGCGGTAAAACACCGCTTATTTCCTTAAACGAGGCCGAAGAAATTGGATTTAAGATTATGCTTTGTGCAAATACAGTCCTTCGCTCAGCGATTAAAGGAATTACGGAGTCTTTAAAAAGATTACAAGCAGATGGGTCCCAAGAAAATATTCACAATTTGATTTGTACTTGGGAAGAGCGACAATCACTTTTTAAACTCGATCAGATTAAAGAATGGGAAGATAAGTATTCAGAAAATCAGTCGTTTATAAACAAGTAAATTACTTTTTTAGAGGAGGATAATGACATGGTGAGAGAGGTAGATTATGACATTGTAGTCATTGGATGTGGTGTGGCTGGTACCTCAGCAGCATTATCTGCTGCGGAAACAGCTAAGAAAGAAAATAAAAACTTAAAAATTGCTATCCTTGAACGAGCAGATTATGACCATAGGGGTGGTAACTCCCGTTGGACAGCTTCGTATATGCGGATGAAAAACCTCGATGAAGTAGCCGACAATTTTGTAGATGACATGATGGCTTTTTCAGACCACTACTCCGACCGGGAGTACATAGAAACACTTGCCGAGAACGCCGGCAGCACACTGAGGTGGGTAGAGGAAAAAGGGGTTGAATTTGACTACCTGCCTACGATGTTTTTAACGGCCTCAAGACCTCGGTTATTGCCAGTGGGCGGCGGTCGGGCAATTGTTGACACATTAGCGCGCCGTGCAGGTGGGCTGGGTGTTGAAATTATTTACGAGGCGACTGCTTGGAAATTACTTCTTGATGATGAAGGTATCGTCAATGGGTTAATGATCCGTGTAAAAGGCGGAACATCCCTCCAAATAAAGGTTGGAGCAGTAGTATTAGCTTCTGGCGGATTCCAGGGAAATCAGGAAATGATGGCCCAATATGTGGGCAGGGATGCACACAAGGTCCGGACCGTTGCAGAGGGAGGTTTATTCAACAAAGGCGAAGGAATTCGGATGGCATTGTCAATCGGGGCAAAAACAGCTGGTCAGTTTGATTCCTTCCATGCTGAACCGGTCGATCCGAGAAGTAAGCGGGAAGAGGCAGCTGTAATGACCTACCCATACTTTATTTTGGTTGATCAAAATGGCAAGCGGTTTGTTGATGAGGGAAAAACAACCGTCGACGAGCAATATGAAGAAGTGGCCCGAACCATTTTTCACGACCTTCCAGGCCATATAGCCTATATGATAGGCGATCAAAAGATGTATGATATTCCGAACTATGAACGTGCCGTGGAAACTGATAAACCGGCAATTGAGGCAACAACACTTGAAGAATTGGCAGGCAAACTTGGCATTCCAGCCGAACAATTAATAGCAACCGTTGAGTCGTATAATGCGGCTGTTCAACCGGGTGAATTTCACTGGGATAAAAAGGATGGAAAACAAGCAGTTGGCATTACCCCGCCAAAATCGAATTGGGCAATCCCAATTGATCAGGCACCCTATATCGCTTATCCGATTGTCTGCTCGAATGTTTTCACTAATGGGGGCTTAGCTACCGACACAAATGGCAGGGTCTTATCTCAAGATCAGGATCCGATCCCTGGTTTGTATGCTGTAGGTGAAACAGCGGGCTTATATTATGGAAAATACCCTGGTGGAACATCTGTATTAAGGGGTCTTGTGTTTGGCCGTCGTGCTGGTGAACATGCGGTATCGTACGTATCAAATTCAAATAAAATTGAAGTTAAATAAACTTGAAAGTTTTTGATGAAAGAGGTGAGTCAGTTGGAATTAAGTGACAAGGTGGCTTTCGTCACTGGAGGCGGTAGAGGGATTGGCAGAGAAACTTGTTTTCTCTTAGTGAAACAAGGTGCAAAAGTGGCTGTCTTTTCCAATAATCAATCCGAAAGTGAAGATACAGCAAATTATATAAATAAAGAACTCGGTGGAGAAGCTATTTCCTTAGTTGGTGATGTTTGTTCGGAAGACGACGTTAATAAAGCGGTTCAAGAAACACAAGGAAAATTAGGTTCAATTGATATTTTAATTAATAATGCGGGTGTGATGCTTCTCAAGCCGTTTAATGAAACCACTGTCGAGGAGTGGGATTTTGTGCAGAATGTAAATATTCGTGGCGTGTATCTATGCACTCGTGCAGCTGTCCCGCAAATGATCAACAAAAGAAGTGGCATAGTCATTAATCTATCATCAATCTGGGGAACAAAAGGCGGCCCTGACAGAAGTGCGTATATTGCCTCGAAATATGCGGTCATTGGGTTTTCCAAAGCGTTGGGTGAAGAATTAAAACCTTACAATATTAGAGTAAATGCGGTTTGTCCAGGTCCTGTTGACACGAAAATGATGGAGGATCTTGCACCTGATGTAAATAAAGACAATTGGTTACGTCCGATAGACCTCGCTAATGTCATTGTCGATTTATGTTTGCCGAAGATGAAAGCCATTACGGCTACTGCTATTGAAGCATTTGGTAACGGACGACCTGTTAATCTATAACAATATGAAAAGGGGAATTTAAGATGGAAAAATTGATACCAGCAATTGAGTCAAAAAATATAAGTCTAGCACTAGCAAATAAAATGTTAGAAGCAGCATTGGAAAAGGGCAAAGAACTTGGTATGCCATTTAGCATAACGATTGTGGACCGGGTTGGAAATTTAAAAGCATTTGCGGCCATGGATGGTGCACCTGTTTTAAGTTTGGAAATCTCCCAAAATAAAGCATTTTCTGCGGCTACCTATAATAGAGCTACACATGAATGGTACGACAGATTAAAGGATGATCCGCCATTGCTGCATGGGATTGTTCACACTCCAAGACTCGTTATTTTTGGCGGCGGCTATCCAATCAAAATCAATAACGAACTTATTGGCGGCGTAGGGGTAAGTGGTGGACATTATACGCACGATATGCAGGTATGCCAGGCAGCATTAGAAGTGTTAAATAACCTAGAGTAAGAGGGTGTGTAATTCAATGGAAACCTATGATTTGATTATTTTAGGTGGCGGACTAGCCGGCATGTGTGCAGCAGTGGAGGCTGGTGAAAAAGGTGCCAGTGTCCTCTTGCTTGAAAAACAAGACGAACTTGGCGGCAGTACTGTGCTTAGCTCAGGATATATGGCGTTTGCGGGAACTGATATGCAAGATGTGGAAGGAATCATTGATTCTACCGAATCACTTTTAAATGATTTGATAGAGGTGGGTGGCAGCGTCAATGATCATTCGTTAGTGTCTGCATATGGAAAGCATCAACTTGAAACGTATACATGGTTACTTACCCATGGTGTGGAATTTCGTTCATTAGAGGCAGTGAGTGGACACAGTGTTCCGCGCGGTCACATAATCGACCCGCATCAAGCGATTCAGGTCTTATATAAGCGGGTAAAACAGCTCTCCAATGTAACCGTCCGTTTTTGCGCACCTGCGAAACGTCTGGTAAAAAACGAAGATGGCCGCGTGAACCAAGTCCGGTATGAGTTCGGCGGGGAAGAGCTAACCGTCTTAGCCTCCAAGGGTGTAGTGATTGCTTCAGGGGGTTTTGCGAAAAGTGAAGAACTGCTTGAGCAATTTGCCCCCCAATTAAATGGGGCACTACGGATTGGCGGTCGTGGAAATCATGGAGATGGAATCTTAATGGCTTGGGAGCACGGTGCATGGGTGCGGGATCTTCCATATTTGAATGGAACATACGGTTTCCATCCAACCGCCTCTGGAGCGGTAAAAACGCAAGGGTTGGCCTTTTACAAGGGTGGCATAATGGTCAACCAATTAGGAAAAAGGTTTGTGAATGAATCGATTTCCTATAAGTTATTGGGAAAAGCAGCGTTCGAACAGCCTGACAAAATCACTTATCAAGTTTGGGATCAAACCGTCATGGACAAAAGTGTGGCTGATGACCCGCTTTATGATTTGGAATTGCTTCGTCGCCGACGTCTTTTATATGTGGCTGATACATTGGAGGATTTAGCAGATTGCATCGATGTGCCGCTAGAAGTATTGGAAGACACAATTACAAGGTACAATCAAGGCATTGAAAAAGGGGAAGAAACCGATTTTGGCCGAAAGTCACTGACACATAACTATGGCAAACCGACCCCGATTGAAAAAACACCTTTCTATGCATTTGAGTCAACCGTTGCGATGCTGGCTACATATGCAGGCGTGGCTGTAAATCCGGCCGCACAAGTGGTGAATCCTTATGGTGAGTCGATTCCAGGTTTATATGCAGCAGGTGAGGTAACCGGTGGATTCCACGGTGCCGGATACATGACCGGAAGCTCGCTAGGAAAGGCTGCCGTATTTGGGAGAATCGCGGCACTTGAGGCGTTGGCAGAGGTACCGGTTAATTAAAATAAAATACAATGTTTTAGATTCGCTGATAAAACAAGTAAAATCGCTGATAAACTATTTATACTCGCTGATAAACATTTTTTTACCATGAAATACCCGACTGGAATCTTGAATTTTATAGTTTTTGATCATGAAAAAAACAATTCTTATAAAGCAAATAGATTATTATCTTTAAAATTATCAAATAAAGGAGGTATTTTTCATGAAAATCTGGCATCAAAGCCTTACATCAATCAATCGTGTGCCGCAATATCGCGATGCAATCATCAATCATGTGAGCAGGGTTGCCCGTCCAGGTGTGGAAGTGGTTCTGCATGGGATGTCTGAAGAAACCTATCCAACACACTATCCTGGACATTTTATTACGTATTCGTACCTGCAAAACCTCCATCGTGAGCAGTTTGTAAGAGCTGCGTTGATCGCGGAAAAAGCCGGGTATGACGCTATGTTCATTGCCACCATACCAGATGTTGGTCTATTGGAAGCACGGACGCTTGTAGATATCCCGGTTGTGGGCTATGGCCAAGCCTCTTTCCATATGGCATCCATGCTGGGGGACAATATTGGCGTTGTCAATTTTCTAGGACCCTTAGCAGATGAACTAAGGCAAAATGCAGCCAGGTATGGTCTGGGCAGTAAGCTCGGTCCCATTGTCCAAACGGAAGTGGGGTTTGACCAAGTATTGGCTGGATTTAAGGATCCTGAGCCTGTGATCAATTCTTTTAAAAAGGCCGCAGAAACAGCAATCGCAGAAGGAGCAGATGTTATTGTTCCAGGTGAGGGACCGATGAATGTGTTCTTGGCTACTCATGGTATTTCAAGAATTGGCGACGTGCCTGTCATAGATTCATTTGCAGCGGGAATTAAGATGTGTGAGTCATTGGTCGACCTTCGAAAAAACTCTGGCGTCTATATGACCCGACGTGGATATTTCAATGCCAAACCACCTGCAGAAGCCGTAGAAAGGCTTCGAGAACTATACAGACTCGAACCTTCACCAGATCCGAAGGACGATCGCGGAATTGTTGCTAGAGGGAGCGAAATTCAAACGACTAACTAAATATACTGGATTATTTTTCAAAAAATAATTCTTATCATTTGATAGAAAAATTGAGAGGTGAATTTGAAATGCATATCGTTGTGTGCCTTAAACAGGCTTATGATCCGGAGATTACACCACGCTATTTTAAGATTGACCCCAAAACAAATCGCCCGGAAAATGCAGACACGGATATGGTGCTGGACTCTTTCGCAGAGAATGCCCTTGAACTGGCCATTCAACTCCGCGATAAAACACCTGGCGCAACAGTGACGGCCCTTTGCTTGGGGGAAGAATCATCGGAAGAAGTCCTTCGCCGTGCCCTGGCATTTACGGCCAATAATGCCGTTAGAGTTTGGGATGAAGAGTGGGAAGATATAGATGGTCAAGCTGTTGGACATATCTTGGCCCAAACCATTAAAACGTTGGGAGGTGCACAGATTGTTTTAACAGGCTATCAAGCTAGTGATATTGAGGAGGGACTGGTAGGGCCTGTTATGGCTGAAGAATTGGGCAGCCCTTGCCTAACCCTTGTCTCTGGACTTGAAATAGAAGAGGACCATGTGAAAGCTACATGTGAGGCAGAGGATGGCTATACCGTAATAAGTGTGCCGATGCCTGCAGTTTTCACAATTATCAGCTCGGAGATCAATGTTCCAAGACTGCCAAAAGTAAAGGATATTAGGCTGGCACGCTCAAAGTCAATCAAGTTATTCGAGTCGGATGATATTGAATTAGATCAGGAGCGATGTCAATCCGGGGTCAAACTCCAGCGTGCCTATGTCTTAAACAGGGATGTTTCTTGTGAAGTCCTGCCGGGTAAGGATGGAGAAGAACTTGCGGGGGAACTCGCTGATAAGCTCTTGGCACTCAAGATTTTTTAGAAGGTGGGGTCAAATTATGTCCAAAATTCTTGTATTTGCAAATCAGCAGGAAGAATCGATTAGTTCGGGTGCCCGGGAAGCTTTGACATTTGCCAGCACGCTTGCTGGTTCTACTGGCGGAGAAGTGGCAGCTGTTTTAGTTGGCCCTGCTGCTGTGTCAAATTCAAAGGAAGCAATTGCCCTTGGGGCCAGCAAAGTATATTATGCAGCCAATCCATTGCTTGCTGAGTATCAGGTTGACCTGTATGTAGAAATCCTTTATACCGTTTTTCAACAGTCTGGTGCTGACGTAATGCTCCTATCTTTTGATCGAATTGGCAAAGAGCTAGTAGGCCGTTTGGCTACGCGTGTTGGAGCATCAGCAATTACAGAGGTTGTTGATTATAAAACGGAAGGTGAAAAACTAACATGGATTCGTCCAATATATGGGGATAAGGCCTTGGGGGAGTATACTGCCACACGTCCCAAAGTGATCGTGGGCATTCGCCAGAAAAGTCAAGACCAAGCTGTCCCAGATGAATCTCGTACGGGTGAAATCATTCCGGTTGACTACACACCTTCCGAAGAAATCGTGCTAACAAAGCTTGTCGTCAAAATTCAATCTGCCTTGTCTAATATTCGCCTTGAGGATGCGTCGATTATTGTTTCCGGCGGTCGAGGTCTTGAAGGTCCTGACGGTTTTGCGGATTTACATGCTCTTGCAGATATACTTGGCGGGTCGGTGGGGGCATCTCGTGCTGCATGCGATGCCGGCTGGGCTCCGTCAAATCTGCAGATTGGGCAAACTGGTGCCGTTGTAGCCCCAGACCTTTATATTGCGGTTGGGATATCCGGTGCCAGTCAGCATTTGGCCGGAATTACTAATGCGAAAACGGTAGTCGCAATCAATACTGATCCTGAGGCACCAATCTTTAAACGTGCTAATATTGGTGTGATTGCCGATTACAAGACTGTCATTCCGGCTCTAACCGAAAAGCTAAAAAAAGTGCTAGTTTAAAAATAAGGAACCCAGATTTTAAGATAAGCCGTTCTCTTTTGAGCTAACCGCATCTATAAAAACACATAAAAAAGCAGCTAAAATAGCAGAGTAATTCGCAAATGAATGAGCTCTGCTATTTCATTGATTTGTAGGGTTTATGAAGATTTTTATACCAAAATTAACATCAAAAAACTCAGGTTAATTAGCAAGAGCATAATAAAAATTATACTTCTGCTATTTGAGTTGAGAATTGGTAGGCTAATTTCATAACTAAAAAACGACAGATAACTGTCGTCATTAAAATTTCTAATTAAAAATAAGCACAAGTAGTTGAAGAAAATCACTATAAATTCTACCAATTATAAGATTTTATAAGTTTTTAGAAACTTATTAATGATTTCATCTGTTTCATTGGATGATTTGCCTAGCCATATTAAATGTCCCCATGATTCAAGCACACATAGTTCTGAAAAAGGAATGTTTTCATGAGCATAATATGCATGCTCTAAAGGTACAGAGGCATCATATTGACTATGCATAATAAGAGTTGGACATGTAACAGCTCGTAAATGTTCGATAGTTATCTCATTTACTTGTGTTAAATCTATGAAAAACCCAAAACCTGACCGTTGGCGATTATTCATTTTTTTAATAGCTTCAACATCGCCCTTACCGATTTTATCTTTTGCTTCACTGTACTTTAGTTTACTGAATGATGGAAACATTTGTTTAAAAATAAAACGTGGGAAGAGATTATTCATTGAAGATATCAAACCCCAAGTAAACTTTTCAGCATTTGGTCGAAATAAAATCCTTGCTGCTTTGTATTCTTTATCCTTCGGCATAAGCCATTTTTTCGTAACCGCAGATTGCATGGTAAGCGAACAAACACGTTCTGGATATTTGGAGGCAAAATAAATTCCACTAGGACCACCAGCAGAAATTGCAAGTATATGAACTTTCTCAATGCTTAAATGGTCTATTATTCTCAAATAATACTCACATGCTATTGAAAGGCTTTCTCCAATTTCTTTAGATGTCCCTCCATATCCTGCTCGTGAGGGTGTGATTACTGAGAAACCATTCTCAACTAAAGCCTTATACCCAAATTCTTCATTACAATTTGAATGTCCCCCGTGCATGACTAATATAGGTTCCCCTTTTCCCATAATTGAATATTCAATTGAAATTCCTTCTGATGAAAATAGCTCTATTTGTCTCTCCATACATCATTCTCACTTTCTTGAACAATTTCAAGACCCTTTGTATTCTCTTATCTATAGATTTTTAAGACTACAATCTAGTAAGTTTATTTCTAGAAGCTATGTTTCTGTGTTAATAATTTAAATTTCCTTCTGTACTGACCTGCTCTGTTCTGTTCGTTGAAACATCTCCTCTAGAAATATTACCATATATTTGCTTATAAAAATGCTAAATGCAGTGCGATTTCAGGTGTGAAATCCACTGCTTTTATATTTTATTTTTCCTATGTGGGTACTCCAAAAGAGAACGGCTTAATAAATAAAATGGGTTCTTTTTCTTTATTTTATATGTTTATTTCTGAAAATTTTGATATTATTATTGTATTAATTGTTTGAAAGGGGTAATTCACTTGGTTGTCCAACTAGAAAATGTCTCCCTAATTCGAGACGGAAAGTGGATCTTACAAGATATTAATTGGCAAATTAATAAGGGAGAAAACTGGGTTCTTTTTGGCTTAAATGGTTCTGGAAAAACAGCAATTTTAAATTTGCTCAATGCCTACAATTTTCCGACAAAAGGAAAAATAACTGTTTTGGGAATGGAGTTTGGAAAAACGTACCTCGGAGAAAAACTTCGTAAGCAGATTGGTTTCGTTTCGTCTTCGCTTCAAGAAAAATTTTACCCAGATGATAACGTTTTTGAAGTCGTCTTAAGTGGTGCATATGCTTCAATCGGCCTTTATGAAACACCAACAGATGAAATGAGGAAAAAAGCGATTGCTCTTCTTGAAGAGCTAGGATGTATAATCTACGCGAATCGAAACTATGATACCCTATCGCAAGGGGAGAAACAGCGGGTTCTCATTGCACGAGCATTAATGGCGGATCCTTCCTTACTCATTCTGGATGAACCAACGAACGGACTGGATTTTATTGCTCGAGAACAGCTGTTAGAGTCAATTGAAAGCATTATGAAAAATCCGGAGGCTCCGACCATCATTTATGTAACACACCATGTGGAAGAAATACTGCCAGCTTTCGGTAAGACATTATTGTTGAAAGATGGACAAGTTTATGCAGTTGGAGATACCAATGAAATGATATCAAGTGAAAAGCTGACCGATTATTTCAATCTTCCTGTTAAGGTATATTGGGAAAATGGACGACCATTGCTGTCAAAACTACGACCCGAACATATTGCTAGAATTAAATAGCTGTAAAGAAGGCTAACCCAAATGACAAGTGGAAAAATGATTCATGAACCTTCATGAGTCATTTTTTATGAAAACCTAGCATCTTGAAATGATTCTGTCGTAAAGTTTTTGTTAATAATTACATAATTAGTACTGAATAAATTGTGTCGCAAACCATGTGTTTGTTATACTTTAACTAATTAAAAAGAATAAGAGGTATATACTTTGCCAAAGTCAAAATTACAATACTGGCTCATACAAATTTTACTCATTTTTACAATACTTTTTGTTGCAACAAAGATTTCATTCTTGTTCCAACCGATTGGTGTTTTTTTCTCAACTATTTTCTTTCCGATTCTAATTACGGGCTTCCTGTTTTTCCTGCTGAATCCAGTTGTGAATTTTCTTGAACGTCGGAAAGTGCCTAGAATTGTGGCCATCATCATCATTTATGTCGTATTTGCAGGAATTCTTGTGCTGGTCATCGGAAATTTGGTACCTGCTATTACCAAGCAGGTCACAGCACTTGCCAATGAAATCCCCGTCTATGCTGATAAGGCAATGGGCTTTTTTGACAAAATGACACAATCATCGGAATTCAAACGTTTCCTTGACCAGCAAAGCAATCTGATTGGAACGGTCCAAAAACGGCTCATCGAGTTTGCAAACACCCTGCCTAACAATATTACACACGGACTTGGGAATATTATTGGAGTCATAGCCAATATTGCGATTATTTTGGTGACTGTCCCCTTTTTGTTATTTTACATGTTTAAGGACGGTCGTAACTTTCCCAAAGCTGTCGCCAAGTTTATTCCTGCAGAATACAGGGAGGAAGGTCTGTCGATTTTAAAAGAAACAGGTGAAACACTTTCCGCTTATATTCAAGGACAGGTAACGGTTGCTTTAGCTGTGGGAACACTGTCATTAATCGGCTACTTGATTATTGATATGCCCTATGCATTGGTACTGGCTATGATCGTAGCCTTCACCAACATCATTCCATATGTCGGTCCAATATTGGGTGGTGCACCTGCAGTCCTAATTGCTTTATTCGATTCACCGACAAAGGCGTTGCTTGTTGTGGTGGTGATACTAATCGCTCAGCAAATTGAAGGAAATCTTTTGTCACCAATGATTCTTGGTAAAAGCCTGGATACCCATCCAGCCACGATCATCATAATTTTACTTGCTGCCGGAAACCTAGCCGGTGTACTCGGAATGGTATTAGCCGTCCCAACCTATGCCGTATCGAAAACGATTGTGTTAAACATTGTCAAATTCTTAAAAGCTAGAAAGAGGGCAAGCAATACAGTTGAAGAAACTTGATAGGAAGAGTGGAAGCACAAATTTAATAATAGGTTGAATTAAATACTTAATGATAAAATGCTGTGTCACGTTATTGTTGATTAACAATTCGATGACCCAGCGTTTTATTGTTGTAGAACTGCTCATTTTCCGTAATCCTGTGCCAGGCCACAAGTATTTATTATGTAAAGCGTTAATCTAGAAAACCAAAGCCCTATATACATTGCGGATTCCTTATTGTATTCGAACAAATAGTAAACAGTTGGAATAAGATAGCAAAAAGGAGTTTAGTAAATGAGTGTAGTAACGTTGATTCTTACTGTTATTATGGCAATGGTAATTGGTATTGTGGCTGATAAATTATCACCTGTAAGTATGCCTGGAAGCTGGGCTGGAGCAATAGTAGCGGGTTTCATTGGGGCATGGATTGGTCCGCACTTATTTGGGACATGGGGTCCAATGGTAGCGGGTTTTTCGTTAGTACCTGCACTGATTGGTGCCATCATTGTTGTTATTATTGCAGGCGTCCTCGCAAAGATTCTTGATTAATATTATTGGATAATTTTTTCCGGAAAATAAATGCTAGGAAATAAAAAAACCTTGTCCAATCGCCACCTGTTTATTTTGGCTTCTTTTCTTCATATTTATATTTCCTCTTATAAACCTTTCTATTAATTTCTTGTTTATCGTTATATTCTCTATTACTAACTTGATTGTTTTTTTCATTCAGATGCTACTTTGTACCAAATGTTGCAAAGATGGTCATGTGGCAGGACCCACATTGAGATCAAAAATGAAACAGCTTGAGCCCTTTAGAAATTCAAGGCTCAAGCTGTTTATCTTTTTTATTAATTCTCCTGTCTACTTGACGAGGAGAAATTCAAATTTGCTAATTTTCGACGATTTGTTTCTTTTAAGCCATGAAGGAAGAAATAAAGTACGCCAGTTACAAGAATGACCACAACCATAATGGCATACATTTTCGCATAACCTGTATATGGCGTAATGTAGCCAAGTAAATAAGGTGAAAGACCCAGTCCTGCATCGTAGAAGATGAAGTATGTTGACGTTGCAAGTCCCATTCGAGCTGGCGGCGTTTCTTTAATGGCAATCGCTTGTGTAGCAGATTGCATGTTCCCAAAGCCTAGGCCCATAATGGCGCCGGCAAGAAGAAGTACCCAACTACTACCCGCAACGCTTAACGTATACATACTAATCGCATATAAAATAAACGCTGGATACATAATGATATTTGCGCCCTTGTTGTCCATTAAAGGTCCTGAGAACGGACGTGAAACAAGCGCTATAATGGAATATACAAGAAAGAAGAAACTTGCGGCACTAACAAGATTAATTTCCGTTGCGTAAAAGTTAATGTAAGTTAAAACACTTGAATAACCAAAGCCAAGAAGTAAGATGATAATCCCAATTGGTACCGCTTTTAGTTCGATAAAGTTTTTAATCGAGATGCCTGATTTTTCCTCTTTTTGTTGTGCTGGTGTTTTTTTGATAGCAACAGGCACTTTTAAACTGATACTGATAATAAAACTAATGACACCTAAAATTAAGCATAATGTAAAGATAACAGGGAAGGTTGTAAGATGCAGCATATAAAGACCAATAAATGGTCCGAGCGCTGTAGCAAGCGTTGTACTCATGCTATAATAGCTGATCCCTTCTGCTTTACGAGGCGCCGGAATAATTTGTGCAACGATTGTACCAGCAGCTGTACTTGCCATCCCGTGTGTAATCCCGTGAAGGAGACGCAATAAAATTAAAAAGCCGATGCCAAGATGCACGAAATATAGTGCTGTCATCGCAATAAATAAAATAGCACCCATAATTAAAAGTCGTTTGCGCCCAATTTTATCGATAATGCTGCCGCAGACGAAGCGGCCAATCAGTGCACCAATGATGAATACACCACTGACAAGCCCAGATTGACTAATCGTTGCATGATATTCATCAATCGCATATGTCGCAATGGTTACAACGAGTAAATAGAAAACTAATGTAAGAAGAAAGTTAATAAGTGAGACAATAATAAAATCCTTTGTCCATAATTTCGTATGTTGCATTAATGAAGCTCCTTTTCTTTCTTAATATTATCACTAATTTTCGGGAAAATTTCGTAAGCGATTTTACGTTCATGCTCTGGAATGTTATCCATAATACGAAATTCAAGCTCTGTGATGTCTTTACGTACATCGCGATAAATGTTCTCGCCTAAATCCGTTAATTGAATAATTTTTTCCCGTTTATCATTACCTAAAATTTGTTCAACGATGCCAAGATCCATTAATTTCTTGACCCGTCTTGTAATGGTTGGTTTTTCAACCTCATGTCGAGCTGCAATTTCGACCAATGTAGAAGCTCCACGATGTTTCAAATGATAAATGACAATCCATAGCGAATACGTGATGCCATAGTTACTCATCAGCTCGTTCAATCTCGTAATTACCGGTCTATATAAAGCTAAAAAACGCTGTAAATAACCTTCCAAACTAAATCCCCTCTCCATTAGTTACCTTTGATAACTATATAATTACCAAAGGTAACTATATCATACAGCATGCAAGATACTAAAATTTTATGAAAACGATTAACCTAAAAAGTAACTACTTATATCACCCTTCGTGGTTATTGATACACCTGAGATGCGATAACTCCAGCTTTGGGGTAGTGAAGAGCATAGTAGTTCAACATTTTCAAATGTTGAGCTACTATCAGAATTTTGTAAATTCTCTGATTGTACTCATGGAAGTGAACAAGGGTGTGCAGTCAATTTAGCAATTCAAAATGGTGAACTACAAGTTTTTTAAGGAGAGGGTTAATGCTGTTGTAAGAAGTTAATTGCAGTGAATAAATTTAGATGCCATGCAAATTTTCGGCAAAGACTATACCTTCAATTTAAACTAAAATAAAAAACCTTGAATTATCAAGGTTTTTGTATGTCCCAGAGAGGATTCGAACCTCCGACCTACAGTTTAGGAAACTGTTGCTCTATCCTACTGAGCTACTGAGACGTTAAATAGGAACGTTATTTATTATAATGATTTAATCGAAAAAGGTCAATAAAAAGTTCATATCATATCATGGAATGGGCTGGCTGCTGACTACTTCTTCTATTTTTACAGCCTTTTCTCGGTAAATAACCAATACGTTTAAACTTAATGCGATTAATAAACCTTGGAGCATTAAGAGTAGATAGGTATACAATTTTGTTTTACTTTTAATTTGGCAAATATTCGACAAGTGCCTGGCACCCATGGTATGTGATATAATAGTTGTCGAAGTAAATCGAAATATGATAAGTGGAAGCTTTACTAATTTAGAAGTTTAAAAAGATAAATTTACAAATTTGATTAAAACCGTGGAGGTCATTATGGCTGCTTATACGCCGATGATACAGCAATATTTAACCGTTAAGGCAGATTATCAAGATGCCTTTTTATTTTTTCGCTTAGGCGATTTTTACGAAATGTTTTTTGACGATGCCGTAAAAGCATCACAAGAGTTAGAGATTACCCTAACGAGCCGCGAGGGTGGTTCGGATGAAAGAATTCCGATGTGCGGTGTTCCATACCATGCCGCTGCTAACTATATTGAACAACTAATTTCAAAAGGCTATAAAGTAGCGATTTGTGAGCAAATGGAAGACCCAAGACAAACTAAAGGCATGGTTAAGCGGGAAGTTGTCCAGTTAATCACTCCAGGGACCGTTATGGATGGAAAAGGATTAACAGATAAAGAGAACAACTACCTTGCTTCCATTACAGTATTTGACGATCAAACCTATGGATTTGCCTACAATGATATCTCAACAGGTGAAAGTCGGGTGACACTCTTATCCAATAATTTTGATGAGGTGCTCAATGAATTGGCCGTATTAAGTGCCAAAGAAGTGGTAGTTGCCAGCAATTTTGACGGGGATTTGCAAAAGAAGATGCGCGAACGCGATGTACTTGCAATTTCGTTTGAGGATAATAGTTCAATAGATATGAACTTTTCCCAGCTGCTCGAAGACCTTAACCAAGATAAATTAAAACAAACAGTGGCAAGGTTGTTTAACTATTTATTCCGGTCACAAAAAAGAAGTCTGGACCATCTTCAGCCTGTTACCACCTATCAAATTCATCAATATATGAAAATTGACTATTATTCGAAACGAAATCTTGAATTAACAGAGACGATTCGATCCAAAGGAAAAAAAGGCTCCTTATTATGGCTTTTAGATGAGACGAAGACTGCCATGGGCGGAAGACTGTTAAAACATTGGATTGATAGACCGTTGATTATGCAAGAGGACATTGAATACCGCCATAATCTTGTTGATGTGTTAATGAATCATTATTTTGAGCGACAGGAGCTTCGGGAAAAATTAAAAGAAGTCTACGATTTAGAAAGATTAGCAGGCCGGGTTGCTTTTGGGAATGTCAATGCCCGTGATTTGGTCCAGTTAAAACGTTCCTTATTACAGATACCATTTTTAAAGCAAATCCTTCAGGGTATGCAAAATGAGCAAATGAACGAGATCGTGGAGTTGCTTGACCCGTGTGAAGAGGTTACAGATATTCTAGAGCAAGCGATTGTTGAAAATCCACCGTTATCATTAAAAGAAGGAAATATCATTCGCGATGGATATAATGACCAACTCGATCAATACCGTGATGCCAGCAGGAATGGGAAGTCATGGATTGCACAGCTTGAGCGTGAGGAGCGGGAGAAGACCGGCATCAAATCGCTGAAGGTGGGCTATAATCGTGTATTTGGCTATTTTATTGAGGTTACACGGGCAAACCTACACCTTTTAACAGAAGGGCAGTATGAGCGGAAACAGACGTTAACGAATGCAGAACGCTTTATTACACCAGCCTTAAAGGAAAAAGAAGCGCTAATTTTACAAGCAGAAGAAAAATGCGGCGAGTTGGAGTATGAATTATTTACCGAAATCCGTGAGATTGTTAAGGAACAAATTCCGCGCCTGCAAGCATTGGCTAAAACCGTCAGTGCACTGGATGTGTTGCAATGCTTTGCCCAGGTAAGTGAAGAGCGCCGCTATGTAAAACCGCAATTTTCGAAGGAGCGCAGAGTTGTGATTAAGGACGGGCGCCATCCTGTTGTCGAAAAGGTATTGAATGCCCAGGAATATGTTCCAAATGACTGTTTGATGGACAGTGACCGTGAAGTTTTGTTGATTACGGGACCAAATATGTCGGGTAAAAGTACGTACATGCGGCAAATTGCTTTGATAGCCATTTTAGCGCAAATCGGCTGTTATGTTCCTGCCTCAGAGGCTGTGCTGCCAATTTTTGATCAGGTATTCACACGAATTGGTGCAGCGGATGATCTTATTTCTGGTCAGAGTACTTTTATGGTCGAAATGCTCGAAGCGAAAAATGCGATTACAAACGCAACACAAAATAGTTTAATATTATTTGATGAAATTGGCCGAGGAACTTCCACCTATGACGGCATGGCACTTGCACAAGCCATTATTGAATATATTCATGAACGGATTGGCGCGAAAACGTTATTTTCGACTCACTATCATGAGCTAACAGTTTTGGATGAGGAACTATCCAAGTTAAAAAATATACATGTCAGTGCCATTGAACATAATAGCAAGGTGGTCTTTCTTCATAAAATTAAAGAAGGTCCTGCCGATAAAAGCTACGGGATTCATGTCGCACAGCTGGCAGAATTACCTGCTGAACTTATCCGCCGGGCAAGTGAAATCTTAACAACCCTGGAACAGACGGAAGTCGAACCGGCTCCTAAGAAAAAGGACATCGTTTTGGTAGAAGAACAACCGGCACAGTTATCCTTTTTCGATGAACCAGTAGAGACGAAAAAAGCGGAACCTTCTTCTAAAGAGATACGAGTTTTAGAGAAAATAAAAGATTTAGAGTTATTAGATGTTACACCACTACAGGCGATAAACCTGCTGTATGAACTCCAGAAAAAGTTAAAGTAGGGGGTGCCATATATTATGGGGAAAATTATTCAATTAGATGATGCCCTGTCAAACAAAATAGCCGCGGGTGAAGTTGTTGAACGGCCCGCCTCCGTTGTGAAAGAACTCGTGGAAAACGCGATTGATGCCGGCAGTACCGTGATTGAAATTGAGATAGAAGAGGCAGGTCTTGCAAAAATCCGTATTACGGATAACGGTTATGGCATTGACGAAGAGGACGTTTTACTCGCTTTCCAACGCCATGCCACCAGCAAAATCAAGAATGAAAATGATTTGTTCCGAATTCGTACGCTTGGATTCCGTGGTGAAGCCCTGCCTAGTATTGCTTCTGTAGCCAGACTGGAAATGAAGACCTCGACTGGCGAAGGTGCGGGAAACCGAGTGGTGATTGAAGGTGGGAAAGTCGAGGCATTTGAAAAAGCTTCAGCGAGACGTGGAACTGATATCACGATCAGTGATCTATTTTACAATACGCCAGCCCGCTTAAAGTACATGAAAACTATTCACACAGAACTAGGTAATATTACCGATGTTGTCAACCGGCTGGCCCTGTCCCATCCTGAGGTTGCTTTCCGTTTGATCCATAATGAGCGGAAGCTGCTGCATACAAATGGAAATGGGGATGTTCGTCAAGTGCTGGCAGGGATTTATGGGATGGCAATAGCTAAGCAGCTTGTTCCTATAAACGGGAAGTCACTCGATTATACGATTAGTGGATATGCGTCTATGCCAGAAGTAACAAGGGCATCAAGAAATTATATCTCAACAATGATTAATGGCCGATTTATTAAAAATTATCCACTGGCTAAAGCCATTCAGGAAGGGTATCATACCTTACTTCCGATTGGCCGTTTTCCCATTGTCCTGCTAAATATTGAGATGGACCCATTGCTAGTGGATGTGAATGTTCATCCCGCGAAAATGGAAGTCCGAATCAGTAAGGAAGCCGAATTGAATGAACTTGTCACATCCATCATAAAAGAGGTATTTAAATCAAAAATCTTAATTCCTACAGCGTATACACAGGTGAAAAAGGAAGAAGCAAAATCGGAGCAAACCTCGTTAATTTTGGATGAGGGCACACCGAAGGATAATATCAGTAAAGCGTCGAATTGGGAATGGACTGTTCCTCAACAAACAATCCAGGAGACTCGAACAACTCCGTCTTCACCATTTGAAAATGTGTCTAATCGGTCTGAAATGCTGGATGAAATACCAGCATGGGAATCAAATAATCAATTTTACCAGACTCATGAAACTGGTTTTGAACAACCAATTGAAACAAACGAGGAAACACTTGAACATAAACAAATAATCGAATCTAGTACCGATAACGATCAAACAACTAGTAGGATTCCACGCTTATATCCGATTGGTCAAATGCATGGCACCTATATTTTTGCACAGAATGAAAATGGCTTATATATTATCGACCAGCATGCCGCGCAAGAACGACTTAAGTATGAGTATTTTCGGGAAAAAGTGGGACAGGTTTATTCTGAATTGCAGGAAATGCTCGTCCCATTAACCTTCGAATATTCAACAGATGAATTTGTGAAAATAACGGAAAATTTAAGTGAGCTTGAAAAGGTTGGCGTGTTTCTCGAGGAATTCGGGTTGAATAGTTTCATTGTCCGTTCACATCCGCAATGGTTTCCAAAAGGCGACGAAAAACAGATCATTGAAGACATGATTGAACAGCTTTTATCCATGAAAAAAGTGGATATAAAAAAACTCCGTGAGGAAGCTGCCATCATGATGAGCTGTAAGGCCTCGATTAAGGCGAATCGCCATCTTCGAAATGATGAAATCCAAGCACTCCTGGACGATTTACGGAAAGCATCTGACCCGTTCACTTGTCCGCACGGAAGACCAATCATTGTCCATTATTCGATTTATGAGATGGAGAAAATGTTTAAACGGGTAATGTAAGTTATTGTGACCGAGGATCCAAAAAAGGTGGGTTCACGGTCATAAAAAAGGTTAATTGCGACCGTGCAAGAGAAAAAAGAGGGTTCATGGTAACAAAAAAAGGTAATTGTGACCGAGGATGAGGAAAAAGAGGCCCCACGGTCACAATAAAAAAAAGAAGAGGTTGCAGGGTAAAAATAACCGACAGCCTCTTCTTTTTATGTTTAATTATGATCACAACCGTAAATTTTGTCTTATTTCACCGCAGCATGCACCTTGTTCATAAACGCAAGTGCTTGTCCGGTACCTATAACGACTGATTCAAGTGGATTTGGTGCTAGTTGAACGGGAACAAAGATTTCCTCGCTAAGCCATTGCTCCATGCCATTTAATAATGCTCCACCACCTGTTAATATAACACCCCGGTCGACAATGTCACCGCTAAGTTCAGCAGGACAATCTTCAAGAGTTGCCCTAACAGCTTCTAAAATATGCAGCAGAGCTTCTTTCATAGCAGTACGAATTTCATAAGATGAAAGAGTAATTGTTTTTGGCAAACCTGTTACAAGATCACGTCCACGGACTTCCATAGAACGTTCTTCATGGTCAACAAGTGCATAACCAATTTCCATTTTAATCTTTTCAGCTGTTGGTTCACCAATTAACACATTATATTCTTTGCGAACATGTTGAATAATATCGTCATCAAGGCGATCGCCGCCGATTTTTATCGAATGGCAGGCAACGACGCCTCCAAAGGAAATAATGGCCACTTCTGTGCTGCCACCGCCGATATCCACTACTACGTTGGCCACGGGTTCATCCACAGGTAAGCCTGCCCCAATCGCTGCCGCTACTGGTTCCTCAATCAAAGCGATTTTCTTAGCACCAGCATTCCTTACCGCATCCTGAATCGCTCTCCGCTCCACGCTATTAGAACCAGATGGAATACAGACCACCACATTCGGCTTACGAAGACCAAATCCAATTTTTTTTGCTGCCTTTTTCAACACATACTTCAACATATCAGTGGTCACATCAAAATCAGCAATGACTCCATCCCTTAATGGGCGAATGGCAACAATTTTTTCTGGAGTCTTACCAATCATTACTTTTGCTTCGAGCCCGACGGCTACAATGTTTTTTGTATCTGTATCGATGGCCACTACTGATGGCTCATTATAGGCGATTCCTTTGTTTTTACTATAAACCAATATATTTGCAGTTCCTAAATCAATTCCAATATCAAAGTTAGAAAGCATTATTTTCACCTTTTTCTTAGTTTTAATACAACATAATCTACGCTTAAGCCTAACATGAATGTGGGGGTTGAATCTCGTTTGTAAATGAACCGTTATAGATTTGTAAACTTACAAGAAATACTTCTCACAAATGTAATAATTAGGTATAAAAAAATACACTGATGTGAAACGCATAGAAATGAATTTTTTTGTATATACTAGTTTGATGTTCAACTGCTTTTTATAATTGTGTTACGATGTAGGGGTGGAAGTATCAAAGTCTTTCACTTAAAATAGTATAAGGCAGTGTGAAAATTTTGGATTCAAAACAAAAGGTATTGGTGATCATTGGTCCAACCGCAGTCGGAAAAACAAAATTAAGCATCGAGATGGCCAAGCGTTATAAAGGTGAGATTATCAGCGGAGATTCCATGCAAATTTATCGGGGCATGGATATTGGAACGGCCAAAATAACCGAAAAAGAAATGGAGGGTATCCCCCACCATTTAATCGATATTAAGGAACCTTCTGAAACGTTCTCTGTTGCTGAATTTCAACTTCTTGTCCGTGCTAAAATAAATGAAATTGCCATTAGGGGAAAGCTTCCCATCATTGTCGGCGGGACAGGTTTGTATATTCAGTCCGTCATTTATGACTATCAATTTTCTGATGTTCCTGGAGATGAAACACTACGTTTTAAGCTTGAGGAAAGAGTAAAGAAAATTGGAAATGAAGCACTGCACAAAGAATTATTAGAGGTTGACCCAGGCAGTGCTGCACAAATCCATCCGAATAATGTCAGAAGGGTGATCCGTGCCCTTGAAATATTCCATCTGACTGGAAAGACGATGCAGGAATTCCAAAGCACACAACAGCCAGACCTTTTATATAACTCGGCACTTGTCGGTTTAACAATGGAACGGGAAAAGCTGTATGAACGCATTAATTTAAGAGTGGATTTGATGATTGCCGATGGGCTTATCAATGAGGTAAAAAGCTTATTTGATCAAGGTCTACGTGATTATCAATCGATCCAAGCAATTGGCTACAAAGAAATTTATGATTATTTAGATGGTAAAGTGACTTTAGATGAAGCAGTAGAACATCTAAAGCAAAATTCAAGAAGATATGCAAAAAGGCAATTAACTTGGTTTCGGAACAAAATGGATGTACAATGGTTTGATATGACAGATTTGAAGAATTTCTCAAAAAAAATAGCGGAAATTTCACATTATGTTGAAGGAAAGCTTCAAGTAAAATCGAATACATATTAGTAGAGATAAAAGAGGAGGATATACAAATGAAAACAACAATAAATATTCAGGACCAGTTTTTAAACCAGTGCCGTAAGGACAATATGAACGTTACGGTGTTCCTTCTAAATGGTTTTCAATTAAGAGGCCAAATTAAGGGCTTTGATAATTTTACAGTTCTTTTTGAATCAGAAGGGAAACAACAGTTAGTATTTAAACATGCCATCTCAACCTTTGCACCTCAAAGAAATGTTCAGCTTGAATTGGAAAACCAATAAAATACTTGATCTAAACTGAGTCCATTATCAATGGACTCTTTTCTTTTCAAGAAAGGCATCATTTGCAGTGAAATCTTTTTAATGAATTTCAAGTGTTGTGAATACATATAGAATGAAGGATTATGCTTACCCAAAAACACTTCTGAGTAGCTTAAATCTTGCTACCTTACGTATACTGTTTGCTAAAATGAGAGGTGAAAGCTTTGGATCAACCGATACGTATGAAAACTAACGGTCAAATAAAAGTGGTACTCCACTCACAAGAAAGGAAATCACTCACAAAAAAGGTACCTGACTTTCAAGTTGTTCCAAAGGTCATTCCCCCAGAGCATACTGCACTAAAGGAAATTGAAGAGGAGCTCGGGGCCTTGGTGGGCATGGAAGAAATGAAACGCATGATAAAAGAAATTTATGCCTGGATCTACGTTAACAAGAAGCGTGAGGAAATGGGGCTAATGGCGAGAAAGCAGGCCCTTCATATGATGTTTAAAGGGAATCCTGGAACAGGAAAAACAACTGTAGCTAGGTTAATTGGAAAATTGTTTCAAAAAATGAACGTCCTCACAAAAGGGCACTTAATTGAGGCAGAACGAGCAGACCTCGTTGGTGAGTATATCGGTCATACCGCCCAAAAAACCAGGGATTTAGTGAAGAAGGCCCAAGGTGGAATTTTATTTATCGATGAAGCCTACTCATTAGGACGTGGCGGGGAAAAGGATTTTGGTAAAGAAGCCATTGATACACTTGTGAAGCACATGGAGGATAAACAGCACGAATTTATCCTCATACTTGCAGGATATTCCCGAGAGATGGAGTACTTTCTAACCTTGAATCCTGGCCTTCATTCCCGTTTTCCACTTGTAATTGATTTCCCAGACTATAATATCGATCAGCTGATGGATATTGCCAGCAGAATGTTAATCGAAAGAGAGTACACATTAAGCCATGAGGCTGAAAAAAAATTACGAGACCATTTAATTTGGGTAAAAGCTGTGTTAAACCCGAATAGCTTTTCAAACGGCAGATACGTTCGCAACGTGATTGAAAAATCAGTTCGGGCACAAGCCATGCGATTATTAATGCTGAATAGCTATGACAGACATGAATTGATGACTCTAAGAAGCAATGACCTTGTCTTTGAGGAAGACTAAGAAAAAGAAATCGGCTGGTATAGAACCTGCCGATTTTTTTAGTATAGAATGGGGAAATTAGTATTATCCATGCGATTTTTGATATGATGAACAATAGAGCTTTATGGGAAGGAAGTGTGCCTTGTGGAACAAAAGGATACAAAAGAGAAAGCGATTCTCGTTGGCTGTCAAACCAATGGGGTTGAGGAATCGCGTTTTCAATATTCAATGGAAGAATTAGCGGCATTAACAGAAACAGCACAGGGTGATGTGTTGGTTTCTTTAGTCCAAAAACGAGATCGTGTTCATCCAGCAACCTATATTGGTAAAGGAAAAGTGGAAGAACTGAATGCACTCGTGGAGGAACTTGAAGCAGATATCGTGATCTTTAATGATGAGCTATCACCAAGTCAAAAAAGAAATCTTGCATCAAATATAAATGCACGGATTATTGACCGCACCCAGCTTATACTAGATATTTTTGCACAAAGGGCCCGCTCTAAGGAAGGGAAACTGCAAGTTGAACTTGCACAGCTGCAATACATACTGCCAAGGCTTGCCGGTCAAGGTACGGCGTTATCCCGTCTTGGTGCAGGGATCGGTACGAGAGGCCCAGGGGAAACAAAATTGGAATCGGATCGCCGCCATATCCGCCGCAGAATTGATGATATTAAAACCCAGCTTTCCGTTATCGTTCAGCACCGGGAACGCTACCGTGAAAGAAGAAAGAAAAATAAGACCTTTCAAGTCGCTATTGTTGGTTATACGAATGCCGGAAAATCAACTTTGTTTAATCGGTTGTCTGAAGCAGATTCGTACGAAGAAAATCAATTGTTTGCAACACTTGATCCGATGACACGCAAATTAATTTTACCTAGTGGATTTTTAGCCTTGATTACTGATACAGTTGGATTTATTCAGGATCTTCCGACAACCTTAATCGCTGCCTTCCGCTCAACACTAGAAGAAGTAAAAGAAGCGGATTTACTTCTCCATGTGGTCGACATGTCGAATCCGGATTATTTTCAGCACGAGAAAACCGTTAAAAAGCTGCTAGATGACTTAAAAGTGGAAGATATCCCACAAATAACGGTATATAATAAAAAAGATATCCAGCATCCTGATTTTGTCCCAACAGCTGATACACCTACAGCATTTATTAGTGCATTTGATGAACGGGACCGTCATGCCTTAAAAGAACAAATGGAGAATGCAATCATGAAAATGATGGAGCCTTACGAAGTCCAGATTCCATCGACAGAGGGAAAGCTGCTTTCACAATTAAAAAATGAGACCATCTTAAGAGCACTTGTATTTGATGAAAAAGGTCAATTTTATCGATGTAAAGGTTACTCGCTAAAGGATCATCAAATAACAGGACAATTACAGAATTTCACAATGTAGATAGGGGTAACAATATGTTCGAACAGTTAAAATATGGGGATAGACTTCAGCCAATTGTCAAGGAAGTTGAAAAACAAATTGCTGATGTACATAAAGAAATAGACGAAAGAATTGAAACTAATCAATTTAGGGTATTAAAAAGTTATCAAAAACATCGTGTCAGTGATTCACATTTTATTCCTTCAACAGGCTATGGTTATGACGATATTGGCAGAGATACATTGGAATTAATCTATGCAGATGTGTTTGGCGGAGAAGCAGGTTTAGTTCGACCGCAAATTATTTCGGGTACACATGCTATTTCAATTGCCTTGTTTGGTGTACTCCGACCGGGTGATGAACTTTTATATATAACGGGAAAACCGTATGATACGCTTGAAGAAATAGTCGGGATTCGTGGAAATGGGGTTGGCTCATTAAGAGAATTCGGGATCACCTATGATAGTGTCGCATTGACCGATGAAGGTGGTATTAATTGGGGTGAAGTGGCTGAAAAAATTAAACCACATACGAAAATGATTGGCATACAGCGCTCGAAGGGCTATGCCACAAGACCCTCGTTCACTGTTGAAGAAATAGGAAAAATGATTTCGTTTGTAAAAGAAATTAAACAGGACGCTGTCGTCTTTGTAGATAACTGTTATGGGGAATTTGTTGAAGAACTGGAACCCTGTCATGTAGGAGCAGATTTAATGGCAGGATCCCTCATCAAAAACCCTGGCGGCGGACTGGCAAAGACAGGCGGGTACATCGTTGGAAAAAAACAATGGGTGGAGGCATGTTCCTACCGAATGACGTCCCCAGGGATTGGGGCAGAGGCTGGTGCCTCTCTCTATAGCCTTCAAGAAATGTATCAAGGTTTTTTTCTTGCCCCACATGTGGTCGGACAGGCATTAAAAGGAGCTGTATTTACGGCTGCAATGTTGGAAAAATTGGGGATGAATTCATCTCCAAAATGGAATGCCAACCGAACAGACTTAATCCAATCTGTACAGTTTGATGACCGAGATAAAATGATTGCATTTTGCCAGGCCATTCAATTTGCCTCACCCATAAATTCATATGTGACGCCGCACCCAAGTTATATGCCTGGATATGAAGATGATGTGATAATGGCAGCAGGAACTTTTATTCAAGGTGCAAGTATTGAGCTCACAGCGGATGGCCCACTTAGACCACCCTATGTCGCTTACGTACAAGGCGGTTTAACCTATGCACATGTTAAAATGGCAATTTGTCTAGCCATCGACGAGTTAGTGGACAAAGAATTAATTCAACTAAATTAGGTATTTATAAAATAGGATAGTGCTGAAATGATTGTCTAATTTTATTTTAAAAAAATCATGTGAGGAAATCTAACATATGATTGACATCTTTTCTTACACACAATATAATAGCAATATGATTTACGAAAGAAAGGAGAAATTTGGTGAGCGAAAAAGAAATTCGTCGTTCTATGCCATTGTTTCCAATCGGAACTGTCATGAAGTTAACAGACTTAACTGCAAGGCAAATCCGTTATTATGAAGAACACCAGTTGATTTCTCCTGCAAGAACAGATGGCAATAGACGTATGTTTAGTTTAAATGATATTGATAGACTACTAGAAATTAAAGATCTAATTGACCAAGGTGTAAACATGGCAGGAATTAAGCAACTATTCTTGGTCAAAGAACAGCAATCACAAATGGTTGAGAAGCAAACTGAAAAAGTAAAACATGAATTAACAGACGAACAACTGAGAAAGCTTTTACGCAACGAATTAATGCATTCCGGCAGAAACAATCGATCCACATTACGCCAAGGCGATATGTCTCGATTTTTCCATTAAAAACATGATGATTCTTTTTTAAAAAAATAGGGGGAATTAAAATGGCAAAGTATTCAAGAGAAGATATTCAACGATTGGCTCAAGAGGAGAACGTAAAATTTATCCGTCTTCAATTTACTGACATTCTTGGAACAATCAAAAATGTAGAGATTCCAATTAGCCAATTAGAAAAAGCACTTGGCAACAAAATGATGTTTGACGGTTCTTCAATTGAAGGCTTTGTACGAATTGAAGAATCTGATATGCTTCTTTACCCAGATTTAGACACATGGGTGGTATTTCCTTGGACAGCTGAAAAAGGGAAAGTTGCTCGGTTAATTTGTGATATTTATACTCCAGAAGGAAAGCCATTTGAGGGTGACCCTCGTAATAACTTAAGAAGAGTGTTAAAGGAAATGGAAGAGTTAGGATTCACAAACTTTAACCTCGGACCTGAACCAGAATTCTTCTTATTTAAATTAGATGAAAAAGGCGAACCAACCCTAGAATTAAATGACCAAGGCGGTTATTTCGATTTAGCGCCAACAGATTTAGGTGAAAACTGCCGTCGTGATATCGTTCTAGAACTAGAAGAAATGGGCTTTGAAATTGAAGCTTCACACCATGAAGTAGCACCAGGACAACATGAAATTGATTTTAAATATGCTGATGCTTTAACAGCTTGTGACCAAATCCAAACATTTAAGCTAGTTGTTAAAACTATTGCACGTAAACATGGTTTACACGCTACCTTCATGCCAAAACCATTATTCGGTGTAAATGGATCTGGCATGCACATGAACCTTTCATTATTTACAGGTGATCAAAATGCATTTTACGAGCCAACTGGTGATCTTGAATTAAGCGATAATGCTCGTCATTTTATTGCTGGTATCCTTAACCACGCGGAAGCCTTTACAGCGGTAACAAACCCTACTGTAAACTCATATAAGCGTTTAGTACCAGGCTATGAAGCACCTTGTTATGTTGCATGGTCTGCAATGAACCGTTCACCATTAGTCCGTATTCCAGCATCTCGTGGATTAAGCACACGTGTAGAAGTACGTAGTGTTGACCCAGCAGCAAATCCATACCTTGCAATGGCTGTTCTATTAAAAGCAGGTTTAAATGGAATTAAAAATAAATTAACTCCTCCAGCACCAATTGACCGTAACATCTATGTTATGAGCAAAGACGAGAGAATAGAAAATGGTATCATCGATCTTCCTGCAACACTTGCCCATGCATTAGAAAAACTTCAAGCTGATGAAGTAATTACTTCCGGTCTTGGAGAGCATATCCTAGAACATTTTATTGAAGCAAAAGAAATTGAATGGGATATGTTCCGTACAGTCGTTCACCAATGGGAACGCGATCAATACATGAACGTATTTTAATTTCTTTAAAGTCTTGGCGCACTATGCGTCAGGGCTTTTTTATTTTTATGTATTTACTATAAAAACTCTTAGTGGTTGAAAGCTACAAGGGAATTGCGAGGATTTTTATCGTGAAACTTTGACGTAGGAGGGGTGTCTACATACGGATTTGAAGGGATTTTTACTCAAAAACCCTAAGTAGAGACATCAATAAAAGGATCTTCATCAAAAAGACCCAGTAAGAATCAATCTTTACCGGGTCATAATATATATTTACTTCTCACCGTCCCGGTTTAATAGTTTAATTTTAATAAGGACGGTATCACCAGCTATTGCAGCAATGATTGAAAAAATAAGAATCTCGACAAATGAATTAGGAGCCGTATACAGAACAAGGAGAAGCGAAGTTAATGCACCCAGGAGCACTTCTTCCAGAAAACCGAGATAAAGGAATTTTTTTGTCTTCCGTGGCATAATAATTTTTCCATTCTTCCGAACATGTCCAAGGACTCCAACCAAACCACCAATCACTAACGAGAAAATAATGTCCGCCAACACTGTTTCCCACACTCCTTAAGTCAATTTTTTTGGGACCTAAGGTAAATCATGGTGTACTACTAGTATAGTTGATATTAACAACATAAGCATGAGTAAAAATACTGAATTTTCAATTATTATGCAAATCATTTTTAAAATCCCAATATAAAAAAGAGCTGAAGCCAGCTCTTTTTGTTTTAGTGAATATGTCGATAAACACCAATTACTTTTCCGAGAATCGATACATTTCTTAAAATAATAGGATCCATAGTAGAATTTTCTGGTTGCAGACGGATATAGTCCTTTTCTTTAAAGAATCTTTTACATGTTGCTTCGTCTTCCTCTGTCATGGCAACAACAATATCACCGTTATTAGCGGTTTGCTGCTGCTTAACAATAACATAGTCACCATCAAGGATTCCAGCTTCTATCATACTCTCACCCATGATTTCTAGCATAAAAACCTGTTCATCAGCTGGAGCAAGACTTTCTGGAAGGGGAAAATATTCTTCTACATTTTCGATAGCTGTTATGGGTATACCTGCCGTAACTTTACCAACCACTGGTACATTAACAACCTTATTTCTAGGAATGTTGGCCGCTTCATCTGCTTCCAATATTTCGATAGCTCTCGGTTTAGTAGGGTCCCTTCTTATAAGACCTTTACTTTCTAACCGTGCTAAGTGACCGTGAACAGTAGAGCTGGAAGCAAGTCCAACTGCTTCGCCAATTTCCCTGACGGAAGGAGGATACCCTTTACTCCTAACCTCATCTTTGATGAAATCGAGGATATCCTGCTGCCGTTTAGATATTTTTACCATGATAAAATGCACCTCGCCTGGTTAATGTTGTCTTAATTATAGCATGTTCCTTTATTTTATACAAACATAAGTTCGAAAATATAGTTGACAACAAACAAGTGTTCGGACTATAATAAAAATATCAAAAGAGAACATATATTCCTATCGAGGTGCATGGAAATGAAAAAATTATGGAAAAAATACTCATATGCTATTACTCTTATTATATTAAGTTGTTCACTAGCTTTCATATTATCAGTTAAAAACCATTCCAATGACCAGGAACAATATTTAAAAGTAACTGTTTCTGAAGGTGATTCACTTTGGAAAATGGCGGATGAATATGCCGAAGAGCATTCTTTATCAAATAATGAATTTGTCAGTTGGGTAAAAAATCATAATGAAAACATTAGTGATCAAATTTTTCCAGGCGAAGAAATTATTATTCCCGTTAGTAAAAAAGCTTCCTCAACCACAACAATATTAGCTAGTGCCCTCGAAGAATAGGAAGGATGTTCCAAATTGAAAGCAATTATTTACTGCCGCGTCAGTACAAATAAAGAAACGCAGGAAACATCTTTAAAACGTCAAGAAGAGGAACTGATTCAACTTGCGAATCAGTATCATTTTGAAATTGATTCTGTAATAAGAGAACAGGCAAGCGGTTATGATTTTGAAAGAGAAGGAATACTAAAGGTATTAGAACGAATAAAAGATCCACTGGTGCAGGCATTATTAATCCAGGACGAAACACGGCTTGGCAGAGGAAATGCCAAAATTGCCCTCTTGCATTGTATATTAAAAGAAAATATCAAGCTCTATAGTATTTCCCATAATGGAGAATTAGAACTATCCGAATCGGATTCAATGGTGTTGAAAATTGTCAGCATGGTAGAAGAATATCAACGGAAGCTTCATAATGTAAAAATAAAGCGGGGCATGAAGAGAGCAATCAAGCAAGGATATAAACCGGAAGAAAATTTAAAAAACCTTGGAGAAGGCTCAGGCAGAGATAAAATTGAGGTTCCAATTGATCAAATTATCCGGTTACGAAAAAATGATTTAACCTTTGCAGAAATTGCCGCAACACTTAGAGGTTTTGGGTATAAAATTTCTAAAGCAACCGTACATAGAAGATACCAAGAATATATGGAATCACAAGATCAATAGACCTTCTGCCTTGTCAGAAGGTCTTTTTTTTAGTAAAATCAAGTGTCTCAAACAGTTAGAAAGGATGGTACCTATATGCTGTCAAAAGAAAAAATGGCACGAATTAACGAATTGGCAAGAAAATCAAAATCTTCAGGATTAACAGAAGTTGAAGCAAAAGAACAATCAGCATTAAGAAGTGAATATTTGGCAACTTTCCGTTCTAATATGCTCGATACATTAACAAATACAAAGTTTATTGATCCGTTAGGTAACGATGTAACTCCTGAAAAATTAAAAGTCAGAAAGAAAAATAGACTTCATTAAAAGTTTGACTATTTTGGATTCACTAAAAAGATTGCTCGCTATCTGGCGAGTTTTTTCTTTTTTTTTACATACATAGGAGATATCTTTGACAGAATAAGAAATAAAGTGACTTTTGTTTCTTATTTTAGGTCTATTAGTTGAATTAATATCAACAGCAATATAATATAAATAATGTATTTAGTATTAGTGATTAAGAAAGGATGTAATTCATGTTTAATACTATTGATGATTTATCCGTAACATCTATTCGCACGCTTTCTATTGATGCAATCGAGAAAGCAAACTCCGGACATCCTGGGTTGCCTATGGGTGCAGCTCCAATGACTTATACATTATGGACAAGATTTATGAATCATAATCCAAAGAACCCTCATTGGTTTAACCGTGATCGTTTCGTCTTATCTGCAGGACACGGTTCAGCATTGTTATACAGCATGCTTCACTTATCTGGTTACGATTTGGGCATGGATGATATTAAACAATTCCGTCAATGGGGTAGTAAAACACCTGGACACCCTGAGTACGGCCACACTGAAGGCATTGAAGCAACAACAGGACCACTAGGTCAAGGAATTGCGATGGCTGTTGGGATGGCAATGGCTGAGCGTCATGTAGCAAGTGTATATAATAAGGATAATTTTGAACTTGTGAACCATTATACATACAGTATTTGTGGTGATGGGGACTTAATGGAAGGTGTTTCTGCAGAGGCCGCGTCACTTGCTGGACACTTAAAATTAGGTCGTTTAGTCGTTCTTTATGATTCTAATGATATTTCACTTGATGGAGAATTGAATAAATCATTCTCTGAAAGTGTTAAAGACCGCTTCCAAGCGTATGGTTGGCAATATATTCGAGTAGAAGACGGCAATAATCTTGAAGAAATCTCCAAAGCACTCGAAGAAGCAAAAAGTGACCTTGACCGTCCAACAATGATTGAAGTTAGAACCATCATTGGTTATGGTTCACCGAACCGTGCCGGAACATCAGGCGTTCACGGTGCCCCACTTGGAGCAGATGAGTTAAAGTTAACAAAAGAAGCTTACAAATGGACATTCGAAGAAGATTTCCATGTACCACAGGAAGTCTATGAAAACTTCCAAAAACTCATCGTTGAAAATGGTGAGAAAAAGGAAAAAGAATGGAATGACCTTTTTGCACAGTATAAAAAAGAATACCCTGAATTAGCCACTCAGCTTGTACAAGCATTGAATCATGAACTTCCTGAAGGATGGGACAAAGATATACCCGTTTATCCAGAAGGAAAGAGTCTCGCAAGCCGTGCCTCTTCAGGCGAAGTACTAAATGCGATTGCGAAAAACCTGCCTTATTTTATAGGTGGTTCAGCAGACCTTGCTGGTTCAAATAAAACGGCAATTAAAGGGTCTGGGGATTTTATGCCGGGTTCTTACGAAGGCCGTAACATCTGGTTCGGTGTTCGTGAATTCGCAATGGGTGCTGCGATGAACGGTATTACCCTTCATGGCGGTGTAAAAGTATTCGGTGGTACATTCTTTGTATTCTCTGATTATTTACGTCCAGCGATTCGTTTAGCATCATTAATGGGACTACCAGTAACATATGTATTTACACATGATAGTATTGCAGTTGGGGAAGACGGTCCAACACACGAACCAGTTGAACAGCTTGCGGCATTAAGAGCAATGCCTGGATTGTCTATCATCCGTCCAGCAGATGGTAATGAAACCGCTGCTGCTTGGAAACTGGCAGTTGAATCAACCAACAAACCAACAGCGCTGATCTTGACTCGTCAAGATTTACCTACATTAAAAGGTACAGATACACGGGCATATGAGGGTGTATCAAAAGGTGCATATGTTGTTTCACCTTCAGAGAGGGAAACTCCTGATGCCTTGCTGTTAGCGACTGGTTCAGAAGTAAGTCTTGCAGTTGACGCCCAAAAAGCTCTTGCTGGCGAGGGCATTCACGTTTCTGTTGTGAGCATGCCTTCATGGGATCGCTTCGAGCAACAATCCCAAGAATATAAAAACTCTGTTTTACCAAAGAGTGTGAAAAAACGTCTTGGTATCGAGGTTGGTGCTTCCTTCGGATGGCACAAATACACTGGTGATGAAGGCGATGTATTAGCTATCGACAAGTTCGGGGCTTCTGCACCAGGAGAAAAAATAATGGAAGAATACGGATTTACAGTAGATAATGTAGTCGCTCGTATGAAGGCATTATTGCAAAAATAATATTATGGAATGTGAAGGAGAACGGAATTTCCGTTCTCCTTTTATTTATGTATTTTTGGGATAAAATGATATTATTACCAGTAAATTGAAAAATCAGCTATAAAGGTCCATTCTTGTGCCAAAACATAACAAAGTAATTGTAAGTTTGTTACATAATTCTTACAATATTTTGAACAAATGCGTTTTAGAAAGGAATGTTCAATAATTCTTCCGAATTGATAGTAGATTACTTAATTTAGCTTGTAATCGACAAAAATAGTGAAAGTTTTTGCCGTCGAAAGACAAATGTTTTATTTGAATTTTCTTATAATAGTAAAAAGGGTTTCAACGAAGGAGAGAACAGTGGTGAGAAAATATCAGCTATATTTAATAGAAGATGAATTTGCCGCCCATTACTTCGGAAGAGAGCGATTATTTTTTCAGCTTTTTCAAGAAAATCAACAATCTGACGGCGAACTTAAATTTATAACAGCAAAACAAATTTCGTATATAACGAAAAGGATAGAAGTGTTAAAGATTCACCAATTAATTCAAAAACAGCTTGGTAAAAATAAGGGATTTAAAGCAGATCATGGTGCATACACAATTGAATTAAGCGGAAAACTAAGCACGGCAAGGGTAGAAGTTTTTCAAGACTTAATTACCGTGGAAGCAGTGGGAAGCTATGAAGCGGAAACAGCCTTTTTTGAAGTGCTTCGAAAGGTTGAATCTTCTTTTTTAGCAATTGATCTTGAACATGAGCGGTATGGTTGGTTAAAACCAATTAAAGAAAGAAAATATATCTAAAACGAGATATTGTCTTATTTCGTTTTATTTAGTAAACTGTATGGTAGACAACATGAAGGAGGAAGTCTAATGGGTTATTACATTCTAGTTGGTATACTGGCATTAGTAGTCGGTGTAGCACTAGGATTTTTCATTGCTCGTAAATATATGATGAGCTACTTAAAGAAAAATCCGCCAATCAATGAACAAATGTTAAAAATGATGATGATGCAAATGGGTATGAAACCTTCGCAAAAGAAGATCAACCAAATGATGTCAGCCATGAACAAGCAGCAATCTAAATAAAACGGACAAGCACTCATGTAGATGGGTGCTTTTTTCTTGCCTGAAAACAATTTCTTAATCTTTATTATTTTAGAAATATTTGATAAAATAGACCTTCAGCATAAAGGAGAATTTTCCATACAAATGGAAAAAGAATTTCGATTTTCTTATGTTACGGGGGTGTGTTCTTGAAAGTATTTTTAGATTTAGGCTGGTTTTTTAAACAGGAGAAAAAAGCGTACATATCAGGGGTTCTCATCTTATTAGTAGTTGCACTATTACAGTTAATTCCACCAAAGGTAATTGGAATTATTGCCGACCATATTAACGAGGGGACGATTACAAAAGGAATGCTCATCGAATGGGTAGGTGTTCTGATTGTCGTTGGGCTCGCGATGTATGTCCTTAGATATTATTGGAGAATTATGATTTTTGGTTCATCCGTTAAGCTTAGTAAAATTTTACGCAATCGCTTGTACCGGCATTTTACCAAAATGTCTACAGCGTTTTATCAGAAAAGCCGGATTGGCGACCTGATGGCCCATGCCACAAACGACTTATCAGCCATACAGCAAACAGCAGGAGCAGGGGTTTTAACGCTTGTCGACTCACTATCAACGGGTGGATTTGTGATTCTTGCGATGGCCTTTACCATCAGCTGGAAACTGACGTTAATTTGTTTGATTCCACTGCCGTTTATGGCGATGCTGACGAGCTGGTTTGGCACGATGTTACATAGAAGTTTTCATAAAGCACAAGAAGCCTTTTCCTCATTAAATGATAAAACACAGGAAAGTATCTCAGGGATTAAGGTGATTAAAACATTTGGGCAGGAACAAGAAGATATCGAAGATTTTCGCAAGCTTTCAGAGGATGTCGTACAAAAAAACATCGTCGTTGCTAAAATTGATTCCCTCTATGATCCGACCATTTCTATTATCGTGGGTATTTCCTTTTTCTTATCGATTACATTTGGGGCCAAGTATGTACTAAATGGCGAGTTAACCATCGGGGAGTTAATTGCGTTTACGACTTATTTAGGTTTATTAATTTGGCCAATGCTAGCGTTTGGATGGCTGTTTAACATTGTGGAACGGGGGCGTGCCTCTTATGACCGTGTCGCTGCACTACTAGGAGAAAAAGTCGAAATCATTGATAACAAGGGTGCGTTGGATGTTGTGCCAGCTGGTGATATTCATTACAGAATCGGTGAATTTACTTATCCAGGAGAATCGAGTCCCATTTTAAAGGATGTGTCTTTTTCGCTTAATCAAGGGGAGACACTCGGAATCGTTGGTAAAACCGGTTCGGGTAAAACCACGCTGTTGAAACTGCTTATTCGTGAGTTTGAAGGTGATCAAGTTGAAATTCTTTTTGGAGGAAAACCACTGCAAGATTATAAACTCGAGAAATTACGTGAAGCGATTGGCTATGTACCACAGGATCATTTCTTATTTTCGGCTACAGTCGCTGAAAATATTGCCTTTACAGCGCCGACAGCTTCAAAAAAGGACATCGAAAGGGCGGCAAAATTAGCGAATATCCACGAAGATATACTGCAATTTACGGATGGCTACCAAACCATTGTTGGGGAACGGGGTGTGTCGTTATCAGGAGGTCAAAAGCAAAGAATTTCGATTGCTCGGGCATTGCTTATGAATCCAGAGGTATTAGTACTAGACGATTCATTGTCAGCTGTTGACGCAAAAACAGAGGAAGACATTCTTTCAGCTTTGAGACAGAATCGTGAAGGAAAAACAACCATCATCACCTCACATCGATTAAGTGCGATTCAGCACGCTAATCAGATTCTTGTCCTTGAGGAGGGCACAATTATCGAAAGAGGTTCCCATGAAGAACTGATGAAAGTAGATGGATGGTATAAGAAAATGTATTTACATCAGCAGTTAGAAGAGCTAGTCGAGCATGGAGGACAATAAAATGGAAGAGAAATTACAGCTGTCTGACCGTGAACAAAAAAAGGTCTTATTCCGTCTCCTTTCCTATACAAAGCCCCATAAAAAAATCATCATCATTGCCTTTGTCCTGTTGATTTTAACAACAATTGGGGATATCGTACTGCCGTTATTAGTGAAAATTTTTATTGATGATTATTTAACACCGGGGAAGTTGGCATTTAAGCCGTTAGTGTTGCTTGGTTCTCTGTATATGGGAATACAAGTCATAAAAGCAATCCTGATGTTCTTTCAGTTTGTAAAATTTCAGGAGATTGCCCTCTTTATCATCCAGCGATTACGGATTGATGTTTTTTCAAAGGTTCAGTCACTCGGGCTAAAATATTTTGATAAGACACCAGCTGGTAGTATTGTATCAAGGGTGACCAATGATACGGAAGCGATAAAGGATATGTTTGTTACCGTTATTGCAACCTTTATTCAAGGGGGATTCTTACTAGCTGGCATTCTCATAGCTATGTTTATCTTGAATGTGAAACTAGCTTTGTTCTGTGTGATTATCATCCCGATATTATTATTCGTGATGAACTTATATAGAAAAATGAGTTCGCGGTATTACCTCGATATGCGGGAAAGACTTAGCCAGTTGAATGCCAAGTTGGCCGAATCACTATCAGGTATGGCGATCATTCAAGTTTTTCGTCAGGAAAAACGCCTGCGCAAAGAATTCGGGCACATCAATGAGCAGCATTATAACGCTGGAATGAAAAATATAAAAATAGATGGTTTACTATTAAGACCGGCAATTGACTTAATTTATATTTTTTCCCTAATAATCGTTCTAAGCTATTTCGGAATTACATCCTTCCAGCACAGCGTAGAAATAGGGGTAATCTATGCATTTATCAATTATTTAGATCGATTCTTTGAACCAGTCAACCAAATGATGATGCGGCTTTCCTTATACCAGCAAGCCATCGTTGCAGGCTCCCGGGTTTTTAGGTTATTAGATGAGGAGGAATTGGCTCCAACTCAGAATCAAGAGAAGGACATTTCCATCGTTGAAGGAAAGATTGAGTTTAAGAATTTAAGTTTTTCCTATGATGACGAACGTGATGTGTTAAAAAATATTTCCTTTATAGCAAATCCGGGAGAAACCGTTGCACTTGTCGGTCATACCGGAAGCGGTAAGAGTTCCATCATAAATCTGATGATGCGCTTTTATGAATTTGAACGTGGTGAGATTCTGATTGATGGTGAATCAATCCGTAATTATACAAAACATGAGCTAAGGGAAAAGATGGGCCTTGTCCTCCAGGATCCGTTTTTATTTTACGGAACGGTCAAGGACAATATTCGCCTCCATAAACAAGCGATGACCGATGAACAAGTAGTAGAGGCAGCAAAGTTCGTTCAAGCCCACACGTTTATTGAAAGACTTGAGGATGGGTTTGACCATAAAGTGGTGGAGAGGGGAGCCACTTTCTCGAGCGGCCAACGGCAATTGATTGCCTTCGCGAGGACGATTGCGGCTAATCCTAAAATACTAGTATTGGATGAAGCAACGGCTAACATTGATACCGAAACAGAAGAAGCCATTCAAACAGCGTTGGCAAAAATGCGTAAAGGTAGAACAACAATTGCGATTGCCCACCGTTTGTCGACGATTCAGGATGCTGAATTAATCTTAGTCTTGCATCAAGGGGAGATTGTCGAGCGGGGAACACATCAAGAACTTCTTGCGCTTAGAGGGCTATATTATAAAATGTTCCTTCTGCAAAACGGAGTGGTTGAACAGTTTGAGGATCTTGTTAATTAATAGAAAAAGTCTGGCATTGGTGTGCCAGACTTTTTATTTGCCTTTTTAGGTAAATCCTATTAGGCTGGTGCTGAAGCTTTTTTTATATAAATTCTATTATATTCGTTTATAAGTTTATCAAGTTCCTGACTGTAACAAATTGCCACGGAGGAAGTAAAGCCGTTGGTGATGGCGACTTGAATTAATTCAGCACGTTTATTTTCTATTAAAGTTATTAAATCTTGTTTCATCACGGCCAATATCCTTTCCGGAGTAACTCTTAAATTTAAAGTGAAATACTAGAATACAAGACTTCCCAATTGACGCTATTTTACTAGTATAACCTATATTGTAAATTACTTCAAAAGAAATTTGTAAAAAAATATCCAAACAAGCTGGGCATGAATTAGGAAAAATGAAAGTATTATGAAGTGTGAAGCGGAGACACAAAATATTCATGATAATCATTATCTTTTATGCCAATGTTTTGTTAGAATGAAGGGGTATCGACTATAGTGGGAGTGTTAATATGTCTGATGTAAATATATTTTTAGCATTAGGGGCAGGCTTTTTAAGCTTTATTTCACCATGTTGTTTACCACTGTATCCAGCGTTTTTATCTTACATCACTGGTATGTCTGTGGGTGAAATAAAAAGTGAAAATGCCATGCTTCAAAAGCGAAGCATGCTACATACTTTATTTTTTCTAATAGGCTTTTCAATCATTTTTGTGGCGATTGGCTTTGGAACAACTTTCTTTGTCGGCCGCTTCTTCGTAGAATATAAGGACCTGATCCGTCAGCTTGGCGGGATCTTTATTGTCTTTTTTGGATTAATTATTGTGGGGATTTTAAACCCACAGTTTATGATGAAAGATCGCCGTTTTGAATTTAAAAATCGTCCTTCAGGCTATATTGGTTCCGTTTTAATCGGAATGGCGTTTGCGGCTGGCTGGACACCTTGTACGGGTCCCATTCTTTCAGCTGTAATTTTGCTTGCTGCATCGAACCCAGGTTCTGGGGTGGTATACATGCTTGCTTATTCACTTGGTTTTGCGATTCCATTTTTCATTCTATCGTTCTTTGTCGGCCGGATGAAATCAATTCGGAAACACAGTGCCAAGATTATGAAAATTGGTGGTTACCTCATGATTATCATGGGGATTGTCCTCTTCTTTGACTGGATGACGAAAATTATCACTGTTTTTTCAGGTTTGTTTGGCGGATTTACTGGATTTTAATAACTTGAAGAAATGAATTTCTTAGAAATATGGTAGTTTTCTAGGAAACAGTATTTCTTATCGCCTTAGCATATAAATATTGAAAACATAAAAACAGTGAATAATTTTTCTCAAAAGTCATCATATGAGATATAATGGGTGAGTAAATAATTAGATAAGGGACGAATGATCCAATGAACTACGTTGTTGTTTCTTCTATCGGAGCTGTTTTTATGGGCTTTTTTGTTTTGTTTGTTCGCATGAAAGCCGCAAAGAAGCCTACAAATGCAAAAAAAATTATATTACCACCCTTCTTTATGGCCAGTGGGGCATTGATGTATGTGATCCCTCAATTTAGGTTAACGCCAATGGAAATTGTCGAAGCAGTGGTTTTAGGGATGCTTTTTTCAATCCTGTTGATTAAGACCTCTAAATTTGAAATTCGTGAAAATGATATTTATTTACAACGATCAAAGGCGTTCATTTTTATATTAGTGGGGTTGTTAGTGGTCCGGCTTGTATTAAAAGGGATCTTGAGCAGTACGATTGATATTGGTCAGCTTAGTGGTATGTTCTTCCTGCTTGCCTTCAGTATGATTGTCCCATGGCGGGTATCCATGTATCGGTCTTATATGAAACTTTATAATGAGCTTCACAGTAGAAACCTTAAACACTGATTCGTTGAGAAACGGTGTTTTTTCTTTTTGGCAAAATAAAAAACCGTCCTGGTAGACGGTTTAGAATAAATGTTCATATGGGGCAACATCAATCTGATTTTGAAAAAGCTTTTTGCGTAAAAATTTATGATCGCGTTTAGGTGTTGCTTGTATATAGCCGCGAATCACTAGTTCTTGTGTAATTTTTGGTGCATTCTCTTTTAGAGCAAGCTCGCCTATTTTTCCAGCAATCTTATGCCGGGCCACATCGCGGAACAGCTCTGGAACAGGGCTGACTAAATCCTCTAGAAGAGCTTTTTCTTCAGCACCCCACAAATGACGGGATTCATTCACATAATGCTCTTCCCAATCCATCACGGACTTGCCATCAGTTTTTGGCATCTTTTTCAAAAACTTTCGGAACATAAAAAAGCCGCCGATGGAAAACATGGTGATGAGAAAAACGACCCAAAACAGAATAAACCATAAAAACCAACCTTGAAGCTGCATGCTATTCACCTACAAAATACGATATTATTTCCTATTATAGTCTGTTTTCAGGAAAAATGACAAGTTATCGTCACAATTTTGGAGTCAAACCTTTTGCAGCATTAGATTTTTAAGAGAATTTAGACAAATGAAAACCTTGTCGAAAAAATGACAAAAAGGCTAATATTATTGATTAATACTATATTCCATTGTAATATGAGGACAAATGATAGGTAAGAATAAATAATTTTTTTCAAGTTAAATAGACTCAGAAATTATAGTTCTTTTATCTTAAAAATACTACATCTTATGGGGCTGAATGGGGTACTGGTGTCCTCCACAGTCTTCAAAACTGCTTGAGACCTGCGTGCCAGGTCTGGTGGGTTCGATTCCCACGCAGTCCCGCCAACTCAATAATACCAAGGGTTCTGATGAATTCTTCTTGTACATAGACCATAGGGCACTCGGTCTTTTTTTATTGATTGGTGCCCAAATGGTACCATTCACATTTTGGTGCCCTTGATATTTATTCAAGCAATCCATTTAAGTGATCTACTGCGATGCCTTCAATGGAATCAGTTACATGGGAATAAGTATCCAATGTAACTTGAATTTTGGAGTGTCCTAATCGTTCGCTGACTACTTTTGAATGTACATTTTCCTTAAGCAACATTGTCGCGTGGGAATGCCGCAAATCATGAAACCGGATGTCAGGAAGGTTAGCTGCTTTCAATGCTCTCTTAATCGCTCTCGATAATTCAGAGGGTATCATAATATTTCCTTTTGAGTTGCAAAAGACCAGATTATGTGGGTTAAATGTTTCGCCAAGGATTTTTCTTCGATGATCATGCTCATCTTTTAGTTTAACCATTAACTTTGTCAGTTCGGTAGTTAACCTTATTCCTCTAGGTCACCCATTTTGGGGAATTGAATTAAAGAAATATTTTCCATTTGCTTCGGTAATAGTTTGCCTGATATGGAACTTCTCGGCTTTAAAATCCACGTTTTCCCAGGTCAATCCCATTAATTCGCTTTTCCTCATTCCGCTGTGAACTGCGGTATAGATTACGGGGAAATACACCGGTGTTTTTTCCTTAGCGATTTTCAGCAATACATTCAGCTGTTCAGCACTATAAGTCTTCATTTCTCGTTTGACTGGTTTTGGTGGTTTTGCCCCTTTTGCCAAATTTGAAAATGCGATGTGCCGTGGCGCATGGGGCGGAATGATGTGGATAGATTTCCGGGTAGATTGCTGTACTGCTTAGTAAACAATAAATCTTAAAAGTTCAGTAGGTAAGTGGCGGAATAAAAGGCTATTCCGCACTAACGAAGTAGAGAAGGTTGGATTCATTTTGAAAAAGGTTCACAGTATTAACTCTGTGTTCCTTTTATTTTTTATAAAATATTCCAATTTGATATGATCACCGTATTTTCATTCATGGTGTTTGTACCACAGTTGGCCCTAGGGATGGATTCAAAATGAACCAAAATACAGTCTGTTAGTTAATAATGAGTTTGATTCATATTTTTTGTGTGCATCAGGTAGATGTAATTTTACATTAAAGTAATGATTTATTACATTAATATTCAGAATAATTTAAATAAATAGAGAGTTTACTCTCTATTTATTTTGGCACAATTATTGCATTGAATTAAATTAGAAATTTTTTTAACTGGAATTATGAAAGGGAGGGTAATATGGTTAGATTAAAAAGGAAACCCAGCAATTTTAATCAATTGGTATTAGAAAATATTATAGAAATTAAGAGAGACAAGAATTTACTCCAACAGATTGAAACAAAAATTGAAAATAAATATTTAAAAGAAAAAAAGCAAATTCGTTAATTTTAGGGAAGTGTCGCTTGAAATGTTGAATAAAATTACGGATAAGGTATATCAAGCTAAAATTCCATTTCCAGTGGGTATGAATGAAGTCAATTGTTATTTAATTAAAGGTCAAAACGGTTATACAATTATCGATACGGGTTTTAACACCGAGGAAGCCAAGGTGGTGTGGACGAAAATTTTATCGGATGATACATCTGTGGAAAAGGTCGTTCTGACACATGCACATCCGGATCATGGGGGATTAGCAGGGTGGTTTAAAGAGCAGTTTGGTGCGTATGTATTATTGTCTAGAAGAAGTTTTATTGAGTTAAAAAAAATCCAGTCCTATTTTTTAAATTCGAACCTGAATCCGATATTTTCGTTTTTACGAATGCATGGAGGACCCAAGGTCCCTGTAAAAGTTTTTCAGCGTAGCCTGGAGGACTACGACTTTGAGCCCGACATCTTATTCGAAGACCATTCGAAAATTCAGGCTGGAGATCTCGTACTTGAAAGCATATGGACCCCGGGTCATACTCCTGATCACTTTTGTTTTTATAACCAAGAGCAGCAAATTTTGTTTGTTGGGGATCATGTAGTAAATTCTTTTAATACAATTGTCCTAACAGAACAAGAAGGAGAAAATTCCTTAAATGATTATTTTGAGTCCTTGAAGAGTATTGAAAATAAATCCGTATTGTACGTTATAGCAGGTCATGGAGAATTGATTGGCAATCTTGCTAATCGAATTGCCGAAATAAGGGCTAATTATATTAAAAAATGGCAGCAGATTCAAGGCTTAATTCCTAAAGAAGGAATTACTGCATATGAAATTTCTCAAAATGTCTATGGCAATAAAGAAATAACGGATCGCTACAGTGCAGCTCCATTTTTACAAACGATTACTAATCTAACTTATATGGAATCTACTGGTTTCATTAAGAAGGAAGAGCGACAAGGTACAGTCTATTTTTACTGTGATAGCTAAAGGGAGGGAAAGGTTTGGAAAACGTAGTTATTGTATCTGCGGTTAGAACTGCAATCGGAAAGTTCGGCGGGTCACTAAAAGAAGTAAACTCAGAAATCTTGCAGCTACAGTTATTAAGAGGCGATACGAAGATCTGGCATATCAAATGAAATGGTAGATGAAGTGGTTATGGGTGAAGTAAGACAAGCCACAGAGTCTTCGATTGTGGCTAGAGTAGCCGCACTTCGTGCCGGCATTCCAGATAGCGCAACAGCTTTTACCATCAATCGCCTATGCGGTTCCGGTATGCAAGCGGTAGCCTCCATGGGGCATTAACCGTAAGGAACGTGAAAATTGGCGGGAAGGCCGTGAGGATATTCAGGTTCCAATGGTAAAAGAGGTCGAAAAAGCCGATGAGGAGTTTGAGTATTTATTATTTGTAGGGTCAATGGGTTCTTATGATAACCGCAGTTAAAAAATTGCGCAATCCTTTGCCCGTGTAATGAATATCGCTGGCATAAAGTTTGCAATTTTAGGTAATCAAGAGAAAAACTCTGAAGATACACCACGTCGGATCGGAAATGACTTTTTATTCCGGGATTAGCACGTGATAATATCATGTCATTTCAAAAGTATAACGTGAAGAAAATTGTCACGATTGATCCACATGCATTTATTACGTTTAAACATGAGTACCCTGAGTTTGGACTTGAGGGTGTGGAAGTACACCACCATTCAGAATTGCTAATATGAATGGATTAGGGACCGTAAATTAGCACCTATGAAGGAAATTAATGAAATCATTACATGGCATGATTCATGTTATCTAGGACGCTACAATGGAATTTATGATGCACCACGTGAAATCTTAAAATCAATTCCAGGATTAAAACTTGTTGAAGCAGAACGAAACCGTGAAAATTCAATGTGCTGTGGAGCAGGTGGCGGACGGATTTGGACAGAGGAAGACATGGGAACACGAATTAACGAGGCAAGAACAGAGCAGCTTTCTTGAAACAAATCCAACGATGATCGGAAGCGGTTGTCCGTTTTGCTTAACGATGATCAGCGACGGTACAAAAGCAAAAGAAGTGGAAGACCAAGTTCCAACATTGGATATCGTTGATATTTCATAATTTGTTCCCAGTTCTGTTTAGGGGAAAAGAGCTAACTTTTTCTAAATCGAGGATAGGAGAATTAAAAATGCAAAAATTAATAGAAGAAGTATACCCCAATATATACAAACTTTCCTTAGATATACCTGTTCCCCTTAAAGCTATTAACATTTATTTTATTAAAGGGCAGGATGGTTGGAGTATAGTGGATTGCGGTTTTCATAATCAACAAAGTGAAAAAACCTGGTATAAAGTCTTTGAAGAATTACGTATTGATTACAATGATATATCAAAAATTATTGTTACTCATTTTCATCCTGATCACTATGGGGCTGCAGGCTGGCTCCAAGAAATAACCGGAGCTCCAGTACTGTTGCTTGATAAAGAGAAAAATACTATAGAGCGAAATTGGCTTGATAAATCTTATCCATCAAAATTAAAGCAATTTTTTATGGAATATGGTATGCCGGAAAAAGCTGTGTTGGATATTGATAATCATTATAATAGTAGTTATTTAAACATCACACCACATCCCAAAGATATTACACTATTATCAAATGGGGATGAAATCCAATTGGGAGATTACCGTTTTAAAACGATTTGGTCCCCGGGGCATACTGAGGGTTTAATGACATTTTGGTGTGAGAAGGAAGCTGTTTTTATTTCAAATGACCTTGTTTTGCCCGAAATTACTCCTAATATTTCATACCTTGCCAACTCTGCCGTCAACCCTTTAAGTGATTTCTTTTTTTCTTTAAGAAGTGTTCGAAATCTTCCGGCGGCTATAACATTACCTGGACATAGGCAATTAATTACCAACCTTGATAAAAGAGTGGATGAGATAATTGATCACCATGGTCATAGGCTAGAACTGGTTAAAAATATCTTAATGAATAAACAAGAAGGAACCAACAACGGCATATCAGCTTTGGATATATCAATGGAATTGTTTGGACCTTTACCTGAGTCGATCATAGTTCGATTTGCGTTTCCTGAAACATTGTCCCATTTGGAATATCTAGTACAAAATGGTGAAATAAAGAAATTATACGTTAATAATAAGTACTATTATTATAAATAAACCATTTTATAAGCAAGGTTGTGAGTTGTTAGAGGTGATAGTAACAATGACATTTATTCGATACTCTATACTTCAGGAACATCAGGAAAGCCAAAAGGTGCCATGCTCACCCATAAAAATATCGTCCATACTGCAATTGTTACAGCCCATTAGATGAAGTGCAATAGTGATGATGTCTTTTTAATGTCAATGCCTTTATATCATGCGATGGGCATTAACTTTTTGTTCCGAGCGATTGCCTCTAATGCTTCCTTAATATTAATGGATAAATATAAATCTGAACTCGCTTTATCACTAATAGAAACAGAAAAAGTGACCGTACACCCAGGTATTCCAACTTTGTTTATCTTGGAGCGGAATCATCTATTATTTTCCTCGTATGATGTAACTTCACTAAGAACAGGGGAGATTGGTGGCTCATCCTGACCGATTGAAATCGTTTATCGAATTCGGACTGAGATGAACTGTAACGTTTTGGTAGGATATGGGTTGACAGAAATGTCCACGACTTTAACACTTACCGATTTTGAGGACGATGATACATTACGGTCTGAAACGGTTGGTAAGCCACTTTCAGGAGTAGAAAATAAAATCGTTGATGATTTTGGAAATGAGGTAGGTTAATGTGAGGCTGGAGAATTAATTTGCCGCAGCTTTGGACTTATGAAAAGATATTATGCTATGCCTGAAAAAACAAGAGAAGTTATTGAGAGATTGCTGGTTTTATTCAGGGGACTTGGCTACTATTGATGAAGCAGGGTATATCCGCATAATTGGTGGAAAAAATGAAGTGATTAAAAAAGGAGCCTACAATATTTTTCCACAAGAGAAATTTTCCTCACTCATCCTAATGTTGCTGAAGTTACGATTATCGGATTAAAAGATTCATCATTGGGCGACATACCTTGTGCCTGTATTAGACTTCGTAGGGGATCAAAGAATTCCAAAGAAGAACTAAAAGATTTTATTAAAAATAAAATCGAAGACTATAAGGTTCCGGATAAGATTATTTTCATGGAGCAATTTCCGAGAACAGCCGCTGTGAAAATAAGAAAAATAGATTTGCAAAGTCACATTAAAAATGTAATACTTTAAAAAATTACAAAATCCCGAATCTTAGTATCTAGCTGTCGAACTAAGATTCTTTTATTTATCTTTACTACATCACAGCTTTAATTAAAGAAGGGAGAGGGATCCCGATGCAGATTTATAAGCGTTAAAAAAGGATGCGATTAAAGGGATAATTAATGATAATGACAAAACCATACCTTAAGGTGAAAGATTTCACCAGGAAGATCTGCAGTTTAAAAACCGATAAAAATGGCACTGTTATCGATTCCACGGACAAATCATCAATTACAATTACATATGTAAACTCCTCTAAAGAAATTCTACTTGCTTAGTTGCTTCCATCTTAATATAAGATATCAAAGTGTAGCTGCCACCAAATGATACGAAATCAATCATCAAAAATGTCCAAAACAAATCAATAAGCAAGACTAAGATTATTCCTATTTTACTCCCCTTCTTTTCCAACCTAATTTCTAATAGCTAAACAGTAAGCCCGACTTTTTTTAGTGTTGATTTATCTACTTAATTTTTCTTCAAAATTAAATTTTGGCACGTTATTTGCATTAATAAATAGTGATAACTAATTAATATTTTAAAAAGAACCTGGGGGAAGAAAATGGATATCATGCAATTACATTACTTTATCGTTGCTGCTGAGCAGGAACATATGACAAAGGCTTCTGAGATTCTATCCTTATCTCAATCTGCTTTAAGTCGTTCCATTACATCACTAGAAAGTGAGTTGGGTGTCCCTTTATTCGATAGAAAAAATAGAAAAATCTTATTAAACAGATACGGCAAAGCTTTTTTAGAGGATGCAAAAAAAATTGTAAACCAAGTAGAAATCTCAAAAGAAAACTTAAAAGAACTTGTACATCCCAATGTTGGAAATATTGCCATTGCATTTGTGCATAGCCTTGGATTACACTATATTCCCACGTTACTTATAGATTTTCAAAAGACGAATCCTGGTCATTCTATAACATTAAGAGAAGATAACGCAGAGGTAATTGTAAATGATTTATTAACCAATGAAATTGATTTTGGCTTTGCAACTCAATTTAAGTCTTTTTCCGATTTAGCCTATCACCCAATTTTCAAAGAAAAAATTGTATTAATTACCTCGTGGGATCATCATTTTGTAAATAAGAAAAGTATTAAAATGGGCGACCTAACGAACGAGGACTTTATTCATTACAATTCTGATACTGAATTAAGAAAATTAATAGATACACATTTTTCAGAAAAAAATATAAACTTAAATATTGCATATGATGGATTAGAAATTAATAGTATTATCGGTTTAGTTGCAGCAAACATGGGGGTTGCACTTGCTCCTGATTCAGTTATCCAAAATTTCAGTCATGTTGCGAGGATACCGATTTCCGATTTTAATGTTTGGAGAACAATCTATTTAATTCATAAAAAAGAGGGTTTTATTTCAAAAGCTTCGCTCTATTTCAAAGATTTCATGTTATCATACCATGAAGAAAATTGTAATAAAGCGATCTAAAAAGCTGCTTATACAGTTTGCACACGTTAATTGATTTATAGATAGGAAGAAAGTAAGCACGAATTGTGGTAATTAAAAAACTACAGTCGTGCTTATTTATTATTATAACAAGCAACATTTCTAACAAACAAAGCAAATAACACATCAATTTAATGTAAAAGCTGCATAAATAGCAGGAATCGATGGCTCTTCAGTTGGTTCAATTCTCCCGTATGTATCTCATCGTTTCTTTCTTCAATCTCTTTCTTATTATTTCCTAACCGTCTTTCTGTCAAATTCCAGTAATTCTAGCTATCACACTTTATTTAGGTGATGAACCAATTTCTGCATTATTAATGTAATTTTACATTGGATTAAATGGAGTATTGCATTTTTTGTATGAATATTTCAAAAAATTGTAGTGAAAATGGAGCTGTATAATTTGGCACGTTTATTGCAAAAGAATTTAGTAGATAGTGAAATTATTAAAAATAGTTAGGAGAGTGAACCCTTTGACTGAATATGTAGAAACCTTAGAGAAATTTCAAGGAGGTGATAGCCTACATCTATATGATTTTACATATGACCCCATTCATTTTTAGAAAGCTGGATAAAGACTAAATCCTCATTAGGAAAACATCACTATCATGCGAAGATACATCAAAAATGTAAAAAAACATTAAATTTAAATTTTTCGATATTGGTAAATTAGGTTTCTATTAGTAATATTTGTTGGCATGAATTTTGCATTAATAAATGTTAGAGAAAAAAAGTTAAAGGGAGTCGGGTGATCAAGGAATGAAAGCGCTTTGAATTTGCTAGTTTAAAGAGTCTAGTAATATCGTAACCTTGATCCCAAAATTTACTTCGAAACTGAAACACTGAAAGGGGAAATGAAAATTGAAGCCGATTCGCTCAATGTTATTTATACCAGCAAACAAGCGTGACTGGATTCTAAAAGCGAAAAAATATCAAGCAGATGCTTTAATTTTAGATTTGGAGGACGCGGTACCTCCTAATCAGAAACAAGAAGCAAGGCAGATTGTCAAGGAGTGCTTTAGCACACTTAAGGAACAAAACCAAGGCGTCTATGTACGAATTAACGATCTTGAAACAGATCTGTACAATGCTGATTTGGAGGCAATCACCGATGAGCACCTCGATGGTATTGTGATACCTAAGGCAGATTCTGTAGAGCAGATAAAGACAGTGGACACCATCCTGTCATTCTTAGAGGAGAGGCGGGGGCTCCAACAGGGGAAGATTGAGATTATTCCACTATTAGAAACGGCCGCAGGAATTCGAGACTGTTACGATATTTGTAAAGCGTCAAACAGGGTAAAGGCGGGATTCGCAGGTAACGCAAAGGGCGGCGATCTCCAACGTAACGTCGGATTTATTTGGACGAAAGAAGGTACAGAATCGCTATATGTGCGATCAAAGAGGGTGCTTGATATAAGGGCGGCTGGTCTAAAGAGTGTCATCGGAGGAGTTTGGACCGAGATTGATGATTTCGATGGATTTCGAGAGGATGCACTTTTTAGCAAGCAACTCGGTTTCACCGGATGCATGACAATCTATCCTACCCATGTCCCAGTTTTGAACGAAATCTTCTCACCATCCCCTGAAGAAATTGAATTCTCACAGGGAATAATCGAAGCGATGAAGAAGGCCGAGGCAGAAGGAACATCAGCAGTACGTTATCGAGATACTTTCATTGACATCGCCCACTTGAAGACTGCCCAGGAAGTGGTAGAAAGAGCCCGGACTTTTGGCTTGGTATTAAATTGACCAAATTATTCAAAGAGAATGCATATTGACAAAGGAGAGAGTTATATATGGCTGGATTATACTATGAAGAATACGAAATCGGACAAGTTTTTAAACATGAAACAGGACGCACGATTTATGATTATGACAATGTCTTATTTTCTACCCTTACAATGAACCCGGCACCATTGCATCTGGATGCAGAATATGCTGCCAAGTCACAGTATGGAAAACCTTTAGTAAACAGCTTATTTACCCTTGGCGTGGCGATGGGACTTACTGTCAATGATACGACCCTGGGAACAACAGTAGGAAATCTTGGTTTTGAACACGTTAAATTTACGAATCCTGTTTTCCCTGGTGACACGATTTATGTTGAGACAGAAGTCATCAATAAACGTGAATCCAAATCAAGACCAAACGATGGGCTTGTATTTTTTGAACATCGTGCAAAAAACCAACAAGGTACAGTTGTAATGGAATGTCGTCGTACCTCTTTAATGAAAAAAATTCGCTGAATAAACACCCAGGCCACAAAAAAAATGACACCCGCCAAAAATACTTTTGAAAAGGAAGTGAATACCAATGATGTTAGAAGGGATAAAGGTTCTGGATCTGTCAAGAATTTTGGCTGGACCCTTGTGCACACAATATTTAGGTGATTTAGGAGCAGAAATTATTAAAGTCGAACATCCTGACTCTGGCGATGATACACGGGACTGGCCTCCTTATGTAGGAGACGAAGGTACTGTATTTTTAAGTGCAAATAGAAACAAGAGAAGTATTGCAGTGAATCTTAAAAGTGAAGAAGGCAAAGAAATAATTAGAAAGCTGGTAAAGCAGTCACATGTGGTGGTTGAAAGTTTTGCAACTGGTGTGACAAAACGGTTGGGTGTTGATTATGAAACTCTTAAGGAAATTAATCCCCAAATAATATATTGCAGCATTTCAGGTTATGGTAGAACAGGTCCAAATAGTTTATTACCAGGATATGATAATGCATTGCAAGCTTATGGCGGAATTATGAGTTTGACAGGTGAGAGGGGTGGTTCGCCACTTCGAGCTGGTTTTTCTCCAATTGATCAAACGACAGGAATACATGCTGTAACCGGTATCTTAGCTGCTTTGCTCAATTACTATCGAACTGGCGAGGGACAATATCTTGAAGTATCGTTGCTGGAAACTGCAGTGGCATTTTTAGGGTACCAAGCTCAAAACTATTGGGCAACGCAAAAAGTTCCGGAACGTATGGGTACCGGATATGGAACATTATGTCCTTATCAGGTGTTCGAATCAGCTGATGGACATATTCTAATTGCGGTTGGTAATGACACTATATGGCGGAGATTTTGTCCAGCTGTTGGTTTAGAGCATTTCATGGATGATTCGCGCTTTAAAACAAATCCCGATAGAGTAAGAAATTTTAATGAAACTGTAGAAATAGTTCAAGAAGTAATAAAGACTCGAAGTACGCAAGAATGGTTGGAAGTACTTAAGCAAGTAAAGGTTCCATGTGCACCGGTTAATACAATTGATCAAGTGGTAGAAGATCCACAGGTTAAATATCGAGAAATGATCTTACAGTACACTCATCCAAAGCTAGGTGATTTAAAAGGGATAGCCTATCCAGTATCTTTTCAAAACGTTAAACGGGAAGTAAAGAAACATCCTCCGCTTATTGGAGAACACACAGAAGAGATATTACAAGAAATTGGATATACATCCTATCAAATCAATGATATGACAAAAGAAGGAATAGTATATTTAAATAATGAATCGCAAAAGATGCCTTAATATAAAGCCTCTTGTCCCACAAGCCAATTAATTAATCGAAAATTCTGATGTATCAGTTGAAAGTTATTGGGTACAAAGAAAAATCAGAAGTAAATTTAAGAAAGAAGGGTTATAGATTATGAGTTATGAATTAACGCAAGAACAAGAAATGATAAGAAAAACAGCCCGAGACATCGCAAGTCAATTTGATGATGAATATTGGAGAAGAGCAGATAAAGAATATCGATTTCCACAGGAATTCTATGATGCCCTAGCAGATGCGGGATTAATCGGTGTCATGATTGCTGAAGAGTATGGTGGTGCAGGATTAGGGATTACTGAAGCAGCTCTCATTTTGCACGAAATTGCAAAATCGGCGGCAGGATTTGATGGTGCTTCCACCATCCATTTATCAATCTTTGGCGCCAACCCATTATTTTTCCACGGTAATAAAGAACAGAAAGAAAAATACATGCCGAGCGTTGCAAGTGGGAAACTTCATGTTTCCTTCGGAGTTACAGAACCTAATGCCGGAACAGATACAACAAGAATTACGACTTTCGCCAGACGTGAGGGCGACAAGTATATTATTAATGGACATAAAGTTTTTATTACAAAGGCGCAAAAGGCCGATCGAATTCTGCTAGTTGCCAGAACGACACCATATGATCAAGTTACAAAGAAAACAGATGGAATGTCATTGTTTTTTGCACCGAATGATCGATCAGCCATTACAATCAAAGAAATTGAAAAAATGGGTCGTAATGCAATCGATACCAATGAGCTTTTTATAGAGGGATTGGAAGTTGATGCCTCCGATTTGATTGGAGAAGAAGGGAAAGGCTTTAAATATTTATTAGATGGATTAAATCCAGAAAGAATTCTTGTTGCTTTTGAAGCTATTGGTATCGGATATTGTGCGATTGAACGGGCGGCTAAATATGCAAATGAGCGCGTAGTCTTTGGACGACCAATTGGAAAAAATCAAGGGGTACAATTTCCGTTGGCAGATGCATATTCACATTTAAAAGCTGCCGAGGCATTGGCTTATCGTGCGGCATGGTTATATGACAATGGCCGTCCATGCGGTCCGGAGGCAAATATGGCCAAGCTACGAGCGTCAGAAGCAGGATTTGCTGCCGTTGATGCTGCAATGCAAACATTTGGCGGATATTCCTATGCAACAGAATATAATATTGAGAGATTTTATCGTCAAATTCGTTTACCAAGACTTGCGCCGATTAACAATGAAATGGTTAAAGCTTATGTTGCCCAGCACTGTTTGGGAATGCCAAGGTCATATTAATAGTTGATCATCTGTTTAAAAAATCTCTACTATCATGCGAAGATACATCAAAAATGTAAAAATACATTAAATTTAAAGGACTCGATATGGTAAATTAGGTTTCTATTAGTAATTTTCGTTGGCATGAATTTTGCATTAATAAAAGTTAAAGGGTGTGGGGGATCAAGAAATGAAAGCGCTCTGAGTCTACTAGTTTAAAGAGTCTAGTAATATCGTAACCTTAATCCCAAAATTTACTTCGAAACTGAAACACTGAAAGGGGAAATGAAAATTGAAGCCGATTCGCTCAATGTTATTTATACCAGCAAACAAGCGTGACTGGATTCTAAAAGCGAAAAAATATCAAGCAGATGCTTTAATTTTAGATTTGGAGGACGCGGTACCTCCTAATCAGAAACAAGAAGCAAGGCAGATTGTCAAGGAGTGCTTTAGCACACTTAAGGAACAAAACCAAGGCGTCTATGTACGAATTAACGATCTTGAAACAGATCTGTACAATGCTGATTTGGAGGCAATCACCGATGAGCACCTCGATGGTATTGTGATACCTAAGGCAGATTCTGTAGAGCAGATAAAGACAGTGGACACCATCCTGTCATTCTTAGAGGAGAGGCGGGGGCTCCAACAGGGGAAGATTGAGATTATTCCACTATTAGAAACGGCCGCAGGAATTCGAGACTGTTACGATATTTGTAAAGCGTCAAACAGGGTAAAGGCGGGATTCGCAGGTAACGCAAAGGGCGGCGATCTCCAACGTAACGTCGGATTTATTTGGACGAAAGAAGGTACAGAATCGCTATATGTGCGATCAAAGAGGGTGCTTGATATAAGGGCGGCTGGTCTAAAGAGTGTCATCGGAGGAGTTTGGACCGAGATTGATGATTTCGATGGATTTCGAGAGGATGCACTTTTTAGCAAGCAACTCGGTTTCACCGGATGCATGACAATCTATCCTACCCATGTCCCAGTTTTGAACGAAATCTTCTCACCATCCCCTGAAGAAATTGAATTCTCACAGGGAATAATCGAAGCGATGAAGAAGGCCGAGGCAGAAGGAACATCAGCAGTACGTTATCGAGATACTTTCATTGACATCGCCCACTTGAAGACTGCCCAGGAAGTGGTAGAAAGAGCCCGGACTTTTGGCTTGGTATTAAATTGACCAAATTATTCAAAGAGAATGCATATTGACAAAGGAGAGAGTTATATATGGCTGGATTATACTATGAAGAATACGAAATCGGACAAGTTTTTAAACATGAAACAGGACGCACGATTTATGATTATGACAATGTCTTATTTTCTACCCTTACAATGAACCCGGCACCATTGCATCTGGATGCAGAATATGCTGCCAAGTCACAGTATGGAAAACCTTTAGTAAACAGCTTATTTACCCTTGGCGTGGCGATGGGACTTACTGTCAATGATACGACCCTGGGAACAACAGTAGGAAATCTTGGTTTTGAACACGTTAAATTTACGAATCCTGTTTTCCCTGGTGACACGATTTATGTTGAGACAGAAGTCATCAATAAACGTGAATCCAAATCAAGACCAAACGATGGGCTTTTATTTTTTGAACATCGTGTAAAAAATCAACATGGTACAGTTGTAATGGAATGTCGTCGTACCTCTTTAATGAAAAAAAAATTTTCTGAAAAGACACCCATGACACAAAATTAATCAATGAGAATCTATTACGAAAAAGGAGAGAGTATATATGGCTGGATTATTTTATGAAGAATACGAAATTGGGCAAGTTTTTAAACACGAAACAGGACGCACGATTTATGATTATGACAATATTTTGTTTTCTACCCTTTCAATGAACCCAGCACCATTGCATTTGGATGCAGAACATGCTGCTAAGTCACAGTATGGAAAACCTTTAGTAAACAGCTTATTTACCCTTGGAGTGGCGATGGGACTTACTGTCAACGATACGACCCTGGGAACAACAGAAGGAAATCTTGGTTTTGAAGACATTAAATTTACGAATCCAGTCTTTGCTGGTGACACGATTTATGTAGAGACAGAAGTCATCAATAAACGTGAATCCAAATCAAGACCAAACGATGGACTTGTATTTTTTGAACATCGTGCAAAAAACCAACATGGTACAGTTGTCATGCAATGTCGTCGTACCTCTTTAATGAAAAAAAAATTATCTGTATCTGTATAGACACCCATTCCACAAGATAAGAAATAAATTTTACGAAAGAAGGGTTATAGATTATGAGTTATGAATTTACGCAAGAACAAGAAATGATAAGAAAAACAGCCCGGGACATCGCAAGTCAATTTGATGATGAATATTGGAGAATAGCTGATAAAGAACATCGATTTCCACAGGAATTCTATGATGCGTATGCAGATGCGGGATTAATCGGTGTCATGATTTCGGAAGAGTATGGAGGTGGAGGATTAGGGGTAACTGAGGCAGCGCTCATTTTGCATGAAATTGCAAAATCGCCGGCAGGATTTGATGGCGCTTCAACTATCCATGCATCAATCTTTGGCCCGAACCCATTATTTTTCCATGGAAATAAAAAACAGAAAGAAAAATATATGCCTAGCATTGCAAGCGGGGAACTCCAGGTTTGTTTCGGAGTTACAGAACCTAATGCCGGAACAGATACAACAAGAATTACGACTTTCGCCAGACGTGAGGGCGACAAGTATATTATTAATGGACATAAAGTTTTTATTACAAAGGCGCAAAAGGCCGATCGAATTCTGCTAGTTGCCAGAACGACACCATATGATCAAGTTACAAAGAAAACAGATGGAATGTCATTGTTTTTTGCACCGAATGATCGATCAGCCATTACAATCAAAGAAATTGAAAAAATGGGTCGTAATGCAATCGATACCAATGAGCTTTTTATAGAGGGATTGGAAGTTGATGCCTCCGATTTGATTGGAGAAGAAGGGAAAGGCTTTAAATATTTATTAGATGGATTAAATCCAGAAAGAATTCTTGTTGCTTTTGAAGCTATTGGTATCGGATATTGTGCGATTGAACGGGCGGCTAAATATGCAAATGAGCGCGTAGTCTTTGGACGACCAATTGGAAAAAATCAAGGGGTACAATTTCCGTTGGCAGATGCATATTCACATTTAAAAGCTGCCGAGGCATTGGCTTATCGTGCGGCATGGTTATATGACAATGGCCGTCCATGCGGTCCGGAGGCAAATATGGCCAAGCTACGAGCGTCAGAAGCAGGATTTGCTGCCGTTGATGCTGCAATGCAAACATTTGGCGGATATTCCTATGCAACAGAATATAATATTGAGAGATTCTATCGTCAAATTCGTTTACCAAGACTTGCACCGATTAACAATGAAATGGTTAAAGCTTATGTTGCCCAACACTGTTTGGGAATGCCAAGATCATATTAATAGTTGAAGAATTATATTTTATTTCGCTGATACCCCACCTTAACGAGGCGGGGATTAGCGGACAGAAAATATTGACTATATATTAGATGGTTACAATGTTATTTTGTTATAAAAAATGTAAGGGTTTATGTCATTCTTTTTTAGAGACACGATAAAGCTTCTGTGGATAAACTAGATTTAGTTTTAAATTGTTATTTAAGCTTGGAAAATTTTCAACCTTAACCCCAAGGAGGTAATAAATATGGATCACTTGGAAAGAATCGTTAAGATTGCAAATTTCCTCTCGTTTGAGGAAATACCATATAACGTTATAGATGCTACAAAGAAAGACATCTTGGATACTCTTGGCTGCATATTAGCGGGGGTAAATGCAGAAGGAACGAACGAGCTGCTGCAAATCATATCTGATTGGGGCGGAAAGAAGGAAAGTACAATTCTGTATCATGGATTAAAGGTACCTGCCCCATTTGCAACCTTAGTAAATTCAACCATGGCCCATGCAAGAGATTTTGATGATACTCATGATGAGGCAGTTCTTCATGCTGGAGTTTCGATTATTCCCGCCGCTTTAGCTGCAGCCGAAAGAGCAGGGGAATGTGATGGGAGATTATTTTTGAAAGCGGTTACGTTAGGATTGGATTTCTTATGCAGATTAGGGAAAGCAACAAAGATTGGAGCCACTGAGATAGGTCTTGTTTATACCTCCACATTTGCTTATTTTGCATCGGCCCTGACAGCTGGTTTGATCCTAAAGCTAAATGATGAACAATTGATGAATGCTATAGGAATAACAATGAGCCAAGTCGCTGGTACGGTACAAGCAGTTTCAGATGCAGCATTAACAAAGCGGATTCAACCAGCTTTCGGTGCACAAGCAGGGGTAACCGCTGCTATTCTTGCAAAGCAAGGTATAACTGGTGCCAGAAATGTTTTCAATGGTAAATTTAGTTTTCCAAAAGTTTACTTAAACGATCATTTTGACTACGATTTATTAATCGATTCATATGGGGAAAATTTCGAAAGTGAAAATTTAAGCTTTAAGCCTTACCCTTGTTGTCGGTTTACCCACCCGGCAATTGATGCAGCATTGCAATTACGAGAGGAAACAAACATGAACCCAGAAGACATCGTGGAAATTTCAGTAGATGTTACATCTCATGCAAATGTTGTATGTGAACCGGTTGAAAGAAGAAAAAGACCGCAAGTCGTTGTAGATGCACAATTTAGTATTCCATATACAGTAGCAGTGGCTTTGGTAAAGGGGAAAGTGTTTGTTGAAGATTTTACGGAAGCAGCGATTGCTGATCAGAGAATTCTAAATATAGCTAATAAAGTGACAACTAGATATGATAATAGTTTGGCAGGTAGGGGAATTTCCCCGGCCATCGTATCTATTGTTACAAAGGATCGTAACGTTCATCAGAGAAGAGTTGACCATCCACTCGGCAGTATTGAAAATAGTATGAGTTTCGAAGAGATAGTCGATAAGTTTAAGAAATGCTCCAAACTAACACCTAATGAAATTCCGGAAAAAAATATTAATGAGGTAATTAGAAGAATTGGAGAATTGGAGAAAGAAAATAACATCACAGAAATTACTAACCTATTAACTCTAAATAGATTTTAATAATTCGATCTAAGCATAGGTATGAAATATTAATCATCACAGGGGGTAAATAAATGTTATCGAAAAAATATTCAATTCTAATTAGCTGCTTAATGGTTTTACTTTTAATCATGGCAGGTTGTGGCTCAAAATCAAAAGAAGTAGGAGGCGAAGCTAGCGAGGATACGATCACATTAAAATTGGCAACATGGCATTCTGCAGAGTCAACTACTACTAAAGAATACTTAAAACCATTTATGGAAAAGGTTACTAGCTTAACAGATGGTCGTGTTCAGTTTGATTTTTATCCTGGGGAACAATTGGGGAAAGCAGCTGATTCACTGAATTTGGTGGCTAGTGGTGTAGCCGATATTAGTCATTTCGCACCCGTTTATACACCTAGTGAAACAGCGATAGGCGCGACAATTCCCGGTATACCAGGACTATTTGAATCAACTACTCAGGGTGCACAGGCTTTTTATAAAATGTCCCAACAAAGCCCAGTATTGGAATCAGACTATTTAAATAATGGTGTAAGACTTGTATCTTCAGGGTTAACTCCGTTTTACTATATATTTAATAGTGTAAAAGAAATCAAGGTTCCAGAAGATTTAAAAGGATTAAAAATAAGGGGGGCAGGTGGGGTACTTTCTTCAATAGTAAAGCACCTTGGAGCCACACCCGTAACAATGCCCTCGGCTGATTTATATACGGCTTATAGTTCGGGAGTTTTGGATGGAGTTCATGTTAGCGCAAGTACAGTAGAAACCTACAACCTCCAGGAAATGACAGATTATGTAACAAAAGTAAAATTAGGGACAGGAGTACATGGTCTCATCATAAATGAAAAGGTATTTCAAGGTTTACCGAAAGATATACAAGAGGTTATCATGCAAGTGGGAGAAGAAATGGGAAAAAGTATAAGCCAATATGACGAAGAAAAAGATGCAAAAATTTATGAAGAATTTGTTGGATCTGGACAAATAACCGCACATGAATTATCAGAAGATGAAAAAGGACAGTGGCAAAACTTCTACGATGGATTTAAAAAGGAAATATTGGAAGGTCAAAATAGTGAGAATTTCGATAAAGCACTGGAAGTATTTTTAGGAGAAGTAGAAAAACATAAATAATCAAATTACATCTTGAAAACGTTATCGAAATTAAATAAAAAATGGGATGGATTTTAAATGGTCACTCGTAGAATCAAATAATACATGTACAGATAATACGAGTGACTCTTTTATGCAAGACTAAATTAAAAAATGCAAAATTACATTACTTCTATATCGAGACTCAGCATAATCCAGTATAACTATTAACATTTCTGTTGGTATGAATTTTGCATTATTAATAACAAACAATATCTCCTCATGAGAAAGTCGAGTCATAAATTTAAGATTTCAATGATATTTGGAATTCTTTTTCTATGGTAAGTCTAGATATTGCTAAAAATAATTTCCGAAAAGCTATAAAAATATAAAGGGGATGTAAAATGTTATCCAAAAAATATTCATTTCTAATGAGTTGTTTATTGGCTTTACTTTTAATAATGGCAGGTTGTGGCTCAAATAATTTAGCAGATGCAGGGAGTGAAGTTAAAGAAAATGATGGTAATAAAAATAGCGAAGAACCGATCATATTAAAATTAGCAACGCCTTTTCCAGCAAAATCTTATTTTACTACAGAACTTTTTGAACCGTTTATGGAAAAGGTTACTAGTTTAACAGATGGTCAGGTTCAGTTTGAGTATTATCCGGGAGAGCAACTTGGAAAATCAGCCGATACAGTAAGTATTGCAGCTAATGGTATAGCCGACATTTCTGTTTTTGCGCCCGTTTTTACTCCTAGTGAAATGCCGATAGGAGCAACATTGCCTGGTGTACCTGGATTGTATGAAACATCTATCCAAGGTGCAACGGCTTATTATAATATTGCCCAGCAAAGCCCGGTATTGGAAGCAGAATTTCTAAATAACGGCGTAAGACCTCTATCTGTCACCATGACTCCTTTCTACGAGATCTTTACAAACGGAAAAGAAATCAAGGTTCCAGAAGATTTAAAAGGATTTAAACAACAAGTGGCAGGAGGAATATTTACTGAAATTTTTAAATATCTTGGAGCCGCTCCCGTATCCATACCTACCAGTGATGTATATAATGCGTTTAGTACGGGAATTGTTGATGGACTTCATTATAGCTATGTTTCTGTGGAAGGATTGGGTATCGGTGAGTTGACAAAGTATGCAACACGAGATCTTAAATTGAGTGCAGGAATATATGGTCTTATCATAAATGAAGAGGTTTATCAAAGTTTACCTCAGAATGTACAAGAGGTTATCACGCAAGTGGGCGAAGAAGTAGGAAAAAGACTTACTGAATATATGGATACTGAAAGTACAAGAGTCTATAAAGATTGGGTAGAATCCGGAAAAATTACCACCCATGAATTATCAGAAGATGAAAAGCAAAAGTGGCAAAACTTCTACGATGAATTTGAAAAATATATACTGGAAAAACAGGACAGTAAGGTATTTAACAAAGCGTTGGATTTGTTTAAAGAGGAAGTAGAAAAGCTTAAATAAACATGATATGGGAAGGACTTTATTCGTAACTCTTAGATACAAAATAATATATATACAGATGAATAAGAGTGACTTTTCACGGGAGGTTGAAGATGAAACTGTTAAATAGATGGCTTGATAAAGTTGATTATTTCTTGGCGCTCATATCTGCAGGCACATTATTTTTAATGATGGTATGGATATTTATCGATGTTATTTTGAGATATTTTTTTCATAGCCCTCTTCCTGGAACAATGGAAATTACCGGAGAGTACTTATTGCCTGTTATGGTTTACCTAGCTGTTAGTTATACACAGCAACAAAACGGGCATGTATTTGTTGATTTTCTGTATCATAAGTTTTCTAAAGGCACAAAGAGAATTGTAGGGGTGTTTACTAATCTCATAGCCTTATTGCTTTTCATTATATTATCCTATAATAATTTTCAAGAAGGACTGAAATATATTAAAAAGGACATTCGCTCTGTTGGAATACTTGATTATCCTCTAGCTCCGGCTCTGATGATCATTTCTTTAGGTATATTAATAATGTGTATTCGATTACTCATTGATTCGATTAATATTTTACGAGATAAAAAGGAATTCCAGTAAACATCGTATTTTTTAGATTCATAGAAGTCATACAAACTGAACAGAGGTGATAAGGTGCTTATTTTCAATATGGTTTTATTGCTCATATTGTTATTTATCGGAATGCCAATCGGTTTTGTGTTGTTAGCGGTCGGTTCATTAGGGATATCTTTGACAATAGGGTATGATACGCTGCAAGGCATATTGTCAACAACTGCATACCGCAGTGTGAATAGCTTTGTTTTTAGCGCGGTGCCGTTATTCATCCTTATGGCTCATTTTATTTCGAAAAGTAGAGTTGCAGATGACTTATTTGCTTGTGTACTGAAATGGGTGGGGCATACACCGGGAGGAGCTGGGGTTTCAACAGTCTTCGCAAGTGCAGGTTTTGGTGCACTTTCGGGAAGCAGTGTCGCTGCGGCTTCTGTTATGTCGGAAATAGCAGTTCCTAAAATGATAGAGGCCAAATATCCACCACATTTAGCAGCGGGACTAGTCGCTACATCTACGGGTACATTGGCTGCATTGATTCCACCTAGTATTCCCTTGATTTTATACGGTATCCAAACTGAAAACTCGATTGGAAAACTGCTAATGGCAGGTATTATTCCAGGGTTACTAGTTGCATTGTTATTGTCAATAACCGTTGTTTTATTAGGGATTAAGAACAACAGCAAAACTGAAAAATATTCCTGGAAAGAAAGAATGTTGTCACTTAAATTAATATGGCCTGCTGTTCTATTAATACTAACTGTTATGACTGTCATCTATTCCGGTGTAGCAACACCGACAGAGGCTTCAGCTTTTGGAGCTTTTGGTGCACTTGTTATCGGTTTGAGTTTAAAAAGATTAAAGGTTTCGCAAATTATAGAAGCTTTAATGACCACGGTCAAACAAACAGCCATGATTTTTGTCATTGTCGTCGGTGCCCAGGTTTTTGCTTATTATATCACTTTGACAAGGATTGGAAATGCTATTTTGGAATCGATTTCAAATAGTGGGTTTCCTTCTTGGGTTATTTTGCTTTTCGTTATTCTTCTTTATCTGATCGTTGGTTTATTTCTGGAAGTGATAGGGGCGATGTTATTGACTTTGCCGCTTGTTTACCCATTAATCATTGGGCTTGGCTATGATCCAATTTGGTTTGGGATTGTACTGGTAATTCTTCTCGAAATCGGTCTCGTCACTCCGCCTGTAGGAATGAATTTATTTATAACAAGTCAACATTCAGGCATACCGGTTCATAAAGTATTTATTGGTTCGTTACCGTTTATTGGTGTTTTATTGTTTTCAATTATCATATTGATTCTTTTTCCGCAAATTGTTTTGTTTTTGCCAGCGTTAATGTAACTTTTTGTGAGTGCAATTCCCTATTAAACTAATTGAGGTAACAATGTCACAACCTTTTTTAGGGGTTTTGGGTGTGTGGTTACCTCATAAATACCCGAGCTGCAAATTTTAGGTCTAGGCACATGATAATCTAGCTTTTACTAGCAATTTTTTAACGCATGAATTTTGCATTATATATAACTAACAAACTAGTAGGGGGTGAAGGACATAAACAGACATTACGCACAGTTATATCACATTCTCTAGATTTGTAAAATCCGGAAGTTGAGGTGGTGATCGCCCTGAAAGAATACACTATATAAGTCCATCTTTAAGGTAGAACCACAAATGGTGTAAGACAAATTGTAAAGATATTAAAATTATTTTAGGAGATGAAAAGGATGAGATTAAAAGGGAAGGTTGCTTTAATAACCGGTGCTGCATCAGGTTTTGGCCGTGCAGCTGCCTATCTTTTTGCCGAAGAAGGAGCCCGTGTGGTAGTAGCTGATTTTAATGCTGCAAATGGGGAAGAAGTAGTTAAAAACATAAGAAATAAAGGCGGGGAAGCAAGTTTTGTTCATGTAGATTGTGGTGTAGTTTCAGATGTAGAAAATATGGTTAAGCACGCCGTTGAAACATTTGGAAAACTAGATATATTCTGGCACAATGCAGGAGATGCTGGCCCTGGGAATATCGCCCGGGTTACCGAGGAGCAATTTGATCGTACTATGTCTATCCATGTCAAGGGAGGATTTTTCGGGGCTAAGTTTGCTATCCCTGAGATAAGGAAGTCAGGTGGTGGATCAATCTTGTTCACTAGTTCGGTTGGTGGTATAAAGCCTTCAGCAGGTTCACCAGTGTATGCTATGGCAAAGACTTCTTTAGCAATGTTGACAAGATGTTTAGCTGTCCAATTAGGAAAAGAGAATATTCGTGTGAATTGTATAGCCCCAGGAGCAGTTGAAACTGGATTGTGGAACGATTTCATGGGCAGGGATCCAGACTTGATCACACCTGATGAATATGAGACAGGAATTTTAACAGGAACACCGATGGGACGGAAAGGAAAAACAGAAGATATTGCACAAGCGGCGCTATTTTTGGTATCAGAGGAAGCAAATTATGTCACTGGAACCGTTATTCCGGTTGATGGAGGTTTTTGTGCAAAGTAATTAATAATTAAAAATCCAGCATATGAATGCAATGAATTCGAAGGAGGTAGAGTTGATGACAGTAAGTACAGTAAGTATTAATCCTATTCGGGATGAACTGGGAGTTCGCCCAGGCCAGCTCTTTATTGACGGTAACTGGCAAACTTGGAACGACGATCGGTTTGATCAGATTCATCCGGCTACAAACGAGATTGTTACGAACATAGCCGATGCGGGCCGACACGGAGTTGACCTGGCAGTTGCCGCAGCACGGAGGGCTTTTGACCAAGGTCCATGGCCGCACATGCCTGCCGTAGAGCGTAAGAGGATAATTCAACGAATTGTTGATCGTATTTATAAAGCAGAAAAAGAGCTAGCCTATCTACAGACACTTGACAACGGAATTCCAATCAATTTCAGCCGTAACTCTCGTGTCTCGGGACGTGCAGCTGCGGATGTATTCGACTACTTTGCCGGTTGGATCGATAAGCTCAATGGTGAGACCTATCCTCATTTTTCTGAAGCGTCAAACATGCACTATATGACTTTCCGTGAACCTGTGGGTGTTGTTGCTGCGATCTTGCCTTGGAACGCGCCAATAATGACATTTGCCATAAAAGTAGCTCCGGCACTGGCAAGTGGTTGCACAGTGGTTGTGAAGCCTTCGGAATATACAAATCTTGCGGCTCTGAAACTTACGGAGATTCTTGCTGAGAGTGATTTACCTCCAGGGGTTATTAACTTAGTAACCGGAGGGGCTGAGACAGGGGCGGCACTTTCAACACATTCAGGGGTCGATAAGGTGACATTCACGGGTAGCCCGGTGGTCGGGAATAAGATACTATCTGCTAGTGGCTCTAATATGAAGAGACTTTCGCTCGAACTTGGAGGGAAGAGTGCAGGGGTGGTTTTCCCTGATACAAGGAGTGTGGCCACGGCTGCCACATCACTTATGGGTCTGTGCTCCACTTTCTTGTCCGGCCAAGTATGTTCAACCCCTTCACGCGCGGTAGTACATACTTCAATTATGGATGAATTTCTGCATCATGCCCGTGAACAAGTGAAAAAGGTCCAGTTTGGCGATCCATTCGATCCTGCGACAACCTCTGCGCCGATTATCTCAAAGAAGCAAATGTCTCGAATCCTAGGTTATATTGAAAGTGGGAAAGAAGAAGGTGCAGAACTCCTTTTCGGAGGAGATACTCCTGGCGGGGACTTAGTCAATGGAAATTGGATTAATCCAGCCCTCTTCGTAAACGTTAATAACAAGATGAAGATTGCCCGTGAGGAGATTTTCGGCCCGGTACTTTGTGTAATTCCATTCGAGACAGAAGAAGAAGCTATTCAAATTGCAAATGACAGTGAATACGGCTTAGCAGGCAGCATTTTTACGACCGATGTGAATCGCGCATTTCGTGTCGCGCGCGCGATTCGCACTGGCTCCATTGGCATCAACGGTTACGCTTCCATTCCAAATGCACCATACGGGGGTGTCAAGATATCGGGGTTTGGTCGCGAAGGCGGTCGGCAGGGTATTGAGGCTTTCACTGAACTAAAGACGATTAATTTCAATCTTGACGCATAATACTTTTCCTGTTGCCTTTAATGGTTTTATAAAGTTTTAGTTTTAGAGAAAATTTTTTGAGGGTCACCCATAACTTTTGGTCACCCTCCCTTTTTTGGGTCTAAAAAGAAAACGTCCGTTGATATTTTTAGTTACCATACCTAATAACAACATACTGACAGGAAAGTGGAGAAAAAACGAAAATTTCCTCCACTTTCCCTATTTAAAGGACTTAACATACAGCCCCTTCTGTAATTGAGGTGTATATATCTTAATAATGTATAACGACATTAAAGACTGAAAATTTGCATTTTTTAAAAGAAGATCATCTAATAAATGAATAAAAAATAAGTCTTTTCGATTTGGCATGTTTTTTGCATGTTGTATATATGAAAGATTAATAAATAGAACTCAATTAATTGGTGGTGAAATAAGAATAATACAAAGGAAAAATACAATAAAAAGAGGGTCTTTATATGTTAATTAACAAAACTTATCCCATAGGTATATTTACATTTTTAATATTCTTCCAACTAGCGTCTTCCATGATCTATACAGGTGTTACACCTATTTTGCCTTTTATTCAGCAGGAATTAAATTTATCCATTGTACAAATGGGATATTTGGCATCTGCAGTTTTTTTAGGAAGCGCAATTTGCTCTATACCTTCCGGGATACTAGTAGACTATTTTGGTTTAAAACGTTCTCTATTTTTTGGAGGGCTTGTTGTTGGATTAATATCTATCAGTCTATATTGGCTAAACGAATATTTGCTAATCCTGTTTGCTTTCAATTTTATAGGTGTTTTCTATGCAATTTTTCATCCAGCTCTTAGTAAGGGCATCTTAATTTTATTTCCATCACGGGTTAGAGGTACTCTTATTGGAATAAAGCAAACGGCTGCCAGCATTTCGGCTTTAATTGTGGCTGTTTGGCTCCCCTTTATGGCTGTAAATTATTCTTGGAAGATGGGGATTATGCTCCTTGGTTGCTCCTTGATGGTTATTAGTTTTATAGCCTTTTTATTTTTGGATGTTCAAGGTGAAGGTCGTGACATGAAAGACTCTTCAAAAAGTAAGTTAACAAGAACTGATTTTGTATATGTTCTAAGAAACAAGCAGCTTCAAACAATATGCTTTGTTATTCCCTTTATGTTTATGGCTCAGTTCACAATTCCAACTTATATTGTGGTAGATGTGAACGAACGTTTTGATATCCCATTGATGAATGCTGGATATTTACTTGCTTTTTTACAGTTTGGTGCAATTATTGGGCGGTTATTGTTCGGATTTCTGGGAGATAGGTTGTTTTTACACCGAAGGGTGCTTTTACTGGCATCGATTTGTATTGCAATCTGCCTTAACGTGGTTATCTTTGCGGTGCTGCCATTTAACAATTTTATCCTACTTGCTATTCTTTCTTTCTTCATTGGTCTGACTGCATCGGGTTGGACTGGAATATATACGGTTATTGTCCTTGAAGCAATAGAAACAAAATATGTAGGCTTTGCTATTGGCTTAACTATGACTTTGGGCTATATAGGCACGACGGTAGGGGCCACAATAATCGGATATTTGCATGACCTTTTTGGTGGTTTTTCGATCCCCTGGATGCTTTTTGCAGGAACTATGTTTTTTTCAGCAGTGGCTTTATATCGCTTGCAAAGAAAGATAGATCAGGATGTTAAAGAATTAAATACCTTAGAAATGTCATAAAACCTTACAAAGCAATATGTTTTTCAAGCTTTTATATTCTTCTTAAAAAAAGAGGGCTTAAAATGTTAAATATAAACTCATATCCGATTTGGATATACACATCTTTATTATTCTTGCAATTAACGTCCTCCATGGTATATCTAGGTATTCCTCCTATTTTGCCTTTTATTCAGCAGGAATTACATTTATCAATGGTACAAATAGGATATTTAGCAGCCGCAGCTACTTTTAGGAAGCGCAATATGCTCTATACCTTCCGGGGTACTAGTAGATTATTTTGGTGTAAAACGTATTCTCTTTTTTGGAGGGTTTATAGTTAGATTAATTTCAATCAGCCTATATTGGCTAGATGAATCATCAGATGCAAAATAACATTAATATTCATCGCGATGTAATGCAGCAATGCATTAGAAGCAAGCTAATCTGGAATTATTTTATGTATTTTCTTAACAAATGCTTAGTTTAAATGTACAAATAATACTTGGCATGATAATTGCATGATTATTTAATGTGTTTACAATTCACCTATAGAGAATTTAAAACGGTTACAAGGGGGGGGATTACAAATTAATACTTGTATCTTTTATAAAGAAACGCGAAATCTAAAAAAACTTTTGAAAGTTACTAAATAGGGGGCAAGAGGAATGGGGAAAATATTAAATTATTACTCAACTTTCGCAGATGATATCGTTAAATAAGCCTTGGTATACCTAGGAAGGCCAGAGCCCCACTGCTCAAGTTGGATTTGTATCTAAAAAGGGAAAATATGATGAAAGTAAGATACACAATCATTATAAAAGATGTAATTTGCTTGTTTTCATAATTAATATTGAAAGGATGATTTTAAAATGACAATTGCAGACGTAATTAGTAAATTTGTATATGAAACAAACTATGAGGATATTCCTAAAGAAACACTTGAATTCACTAAAGAATTAGCATTAAAAACGATGGCTGGAATGATTTCAGGATCAAAAATGGCTACAACTCAACAGATTATTGATTATGCAAAATCAAACCTGGGTACACCTGAGGTAAATGTGATCGGTTTTGATTTTAGAAGTTCATTAGAAATGGCCATTTTTGTAGACGGTTATACTTCTCATGTAGCAGAATTGGAAGATGATCAGTTCCCTTCAGCTACAAGCGATATTACAATTTTTCCAGTAACATTTCCTTTAGCACAGAAACTCAATTTAACGGGTAAACAATTTCTTGAATCGTCCGCGTTAGGACTAGAGGTAATGAATAGAATAGGACAGTATCAATTAGCGCCATTAGGAATAACAGACCTACCATTCTATGGAGTTATTGGTGCAGCAGTTGCTTCAGCAAAAGCAATGAACTTAAATGAAGAACAAATAAAGTCAGCAATTGGAATAGCAATTGGTAGATCAGCAGGTTATATTTCTAATTTTGGTACTGATGCACATTACTTAGAGTCTGCTCTTGCATGTAGAGACGGTTACTTAGCAGCTGTATGGGCTAAACAAGGCCTAACTGGGGGAACTAACATAGAGGCTTGGCTAGAAAGCTTGCTGTCAGGTAGGGATTGTGATCTAAAAGAAATTACGAAAGGCTTAGGTAAAAAGTGGTTTATTCACAATTTTTGGATTAAAAAATATCCTTGTTGTTTCGCAACTCACCGTCAAATCGACATGATTAGAACAATTAAAAATGAAAACAATATTAATGCAAATGATGTTGATTTAATCGAACTAGAAGTTGGTACAATTGACGCAATTAGTGTTGATAGACCAAATCCAGTAGATATTGAAGATAGTAGATTTAGCCTACAGCATGTTATAGCAGGGGTCCTTATCGAAGGGGATATTAGTTATGACAACTTTACACTAGACAAAGCAATTAATGATGAAAGATATAAGAAGGTACGTTCAAAAGTTAAAGTAAATATTAATGAAGATTGGCAAAAAGGATTCAACTCTGGAACTGCCACATTAGCTGTAACTTTAAAAAATGGCAAAAAATATGAACTGAGCGCTAAACAAGCATTAGGTGGCCCTGAAAAACCACTAACAAGAGAACAACATATTGATATCTTTAAAACATATACTGCAGGAAAACTACCAGATGAAAAAATTAAAGATATTTATGAAACATTGTTAAATATTGAAAACTATAGTGATGTTAAAATACTTACAGATTTGGTATACAGCTAAATTATTTACTCAACTTTCGCAGAGTGAAATCGGTAAATATGAAGGTGAAAAAGGGTATTCCGATTATGGAGTAGCTAAAATCTAATTGATACAGCCAACACTGCTCTTTTTTTTGGCAAGTAAAGACTCAGAATCTATTATTGAGCATATCATCCCTGTTTCCGGTGTGATATGCTTCAATTTATTGCAATTCTGAGAAAACAGCACATACAGGACAAAGTGCTGCATGTGGATGGCGGTAAGAACTTGGGAGCACGAAATGTATAAAGCTCTTAGAAAATTATAGGAAATATAAACTGCCATTTTTTAAAATAAGTATCTTAGGGAGTGGATATGAATGCAGTCGTTGGAAGGTATAAAAATACTTGATTTATCAAGGACACTAGCAGGGCCATTTTGCACTATGCTGCTTGGCGATATGGGAGCGGATGTAATAAAAGTAGAGCAGCCTGGATCAGGTGATGAAACAAGAAGGTTTACTCCTCCTACTTGGAACGGGGAAGCAACCTATTATCTAAGTTCTAATCGAAACAAACGAGGAATTACAGTTGATTTGAAATCACCAGAGGGAAAGGAAATTATTTATAAATTAGCCAAAGATGCTGATATTTTTGTGGAAAACTTCCGAACTGGAGCAATGGATAAACTTGGCTTAGGTTATGAAAAAATAAAAGAAATTAATCCACGAATTGTTTACACTTCAATCTCAGGATTTGGTCGGACAGGCCCTGAAAAAGACAGAGCAGGTTACGATCTTTTATTACAAGGGTTTGGAGGATTAATGAGTATTACTGGAGACCCAGATCGTCCGCCAGCAAAAGCCGGAATGTCAATAGTGGATTTGTCGACAGGACTTTTCGCTGTCTATGGAACACTTAGCGCATTGATAGCTGCTCAAAGAACTGGGAAGGGTCAGTTTGTTGATGTCAGTTTATTAGATGGTCAAATTTCATTGTTGAATTACTTGGCCACAGCCTATTTTGCAACAGGAAAGCCTGCAGGAAGAATGGGCTCATCGCATCCATCAATTGCTCCGTATCAGGCCTTTAGAGCTAAGGATATGGATTTCATCTTGGCAGTTCCCAATGATGGATTATGGAAGAAGTGTTGCGAAGCATTAGATTGGATTGATTTACTAGAAGATTCACGCTTCACTAAAAATATAGACCGTGTAGCCAATCGCCAAGATCTCGTTTCAATCATGTCGGATCGATTTATTCAGATGGAGTACAAAGAGATTTTTGAAACATTGGATAAGTTTGGTGTTCCGTGTGGTCCGATACATTCAATTGACCAAATTCTTAACCATCCACAAATAAAAGCCAGAGACATGATTCTAGAAATTGAACATCCAATCGTAAATGAACTCAAAGTTCCGGGATTCCCAGTAAAGTTATCAGAAACTCCAGCAATCTTGAGACATCACCCTCCACTTTTAGGTGAACATACAGACGATGTTTTATCTGAATTAGGATATTCTACCGAACAAATTATAGAATTGAAAAACAAGAAAATTGTCTAAGTAAGATATCTATAAGAGGAAAGAAATATCCCGCTGAGATTTAAAATTATCTGTCAACTCATCCTTAAATTGTGGAATCAGCCATTATAGGTATACCTGATGAAGTGATGGGTGAAGTACCAATGGCCTTTGTTCGCTTGAAAACGGTGCACAGTTAAGTGAATAGGATGTTATCAAATATGTTAAAGATGGGCTTTCTCCATATACACATGTTCATAATTATCCCTTTTCCAAAGTAAAAAGCACTCGTGTAGAGTGGTTTTTGTGCGACGGGCAGTCGCATCGTACTTTGATTTCTGTGTTTGATCTGTTTCGGAACGAAGTGTGGTTTCTAACCAATCACGGGTCAATTTTCCTGAAGCAAGTGGACTATATGGAGTCACCCCGACTTTTTCCTCCTTACAAAGTGGTAACATCTCACGTTCCTCTTCACGGTATATGAGATTGAGGTGGTTCTGCATTGATACAAAACGAGTCCATCCATTTTTGTCTGCTACATTCAATGCTTTTAGGAACTGCCATGCATACATTGCAGAAGCACCAATATATCTCGCCTTACCAGCTTTCACAACATCATGTAATGCTTCCATTGTCTCTGCGATGGGCGTGTTGTAATCCGAACGGTGGATTATATAAAGATCTACATAATCTGTTCCCATGCGTTTTAGACTCTTATCAATTTCGCTCATGATATGCTTTCAGGAGAGTCCTTTGCTGTTCGGACCTTTGTTGTTTAAATCTTTTCCTAGTGGAAATTTAACCTTCGTGGCAAGGACAATCTCATCTCGGTTTGAGAAATCCTTAATGGCACGTCCAATAAATTCCTCACTTGTGCCTTCTGAATAGACATTCGCTCTCTCAAAGAAATTAATACCTAAATGAAGGTCTTTTTTGATTACGGAACGACTGCTCACTTCATCAATTACCCAAGGGTGAACCCAACGTTCCTTCTCACCAAAACTCATCCGAGACAAAGCCGCGATACATCCAAGCCAGTATTTCCAAGTTTCACATAATCCATTTTTTCCTCCCTTTACAAAATCTGATTTTTGTCTCTCACTCAGTAAATGACATTTACCTAAACTATGCCAAATTGAAGAAGTTAATTTCGATGAATTTTGTAGAATATTTTCATTGTTAAAATGCAAGTTTACATTTTAATGCACTACTGCTACATTAATTTAATTTCATCATTAAAAATATTCATAGTGGATGGTTTTTGAAAATTTCGACCGGCCTATTGCATGATTGCATAATGATGACATTGCGCATTAATTAATGCAAAAAAGCATAAAAATCAAAGAGCAATATGGAAAGGTTTGTTTCACAATTGAAAATTGAGCCTCTACGGGCATGACTTCTTTACGAAGCGTGCGTATATACAGACCCTTTTTTGAATTTACTATTTATTTTAAGGATTGGCATAGTGGGATGAGTTGGCATAATTCTTGCATGTTATTTTAGTTAGATGGGGAAATCAAATATAAGAAGGGAAGATTGATTGAATGGAATTCCAACATATTAAAGCTTCAGTTGAAAATCAAGTTTGTCTTGTAAAATTAAACAGGCCTGAAATTCGAAATGCAATTGTAGTGGAAATGAGAGAAGAATTAATCGAGCTTTTCAAGTCTATAGACCGTGATGATGAAATAAGAGTAGTTGTTTTGACGGGTGAGGGCAAAGCCTTCTCCGCTGGCGGAGATTTAAGTACGCTAAGAGGTATTGATGCTGTATCTGGGAGGAAAAGATTAAGATTAGGCCATGATATGATCAAAGCTGTTTTGAATTTGGAAAAACCTGTAATCGCTGCGGTAAATGGGGCAGCAGCAGGAGCAGGAATAAGTCTGGCATTGGCATGCGATATGGTCTTTGCATCCCGCTCATCTTTTTTCGTACAAAGCTTCTCGAAAGTGGGTCTTGTTCCAGATCTTGGAATTACCCACCTGTTGCCTAAATTAATTGGCCGACAGCGAGCGCTTGAATTAATGTTCACAGGGGAGCAGATAACTGCAGAACAAGCTTACCAATTAGGGATTATTAACCGTATTACTGAAAACGATTCCTTACTTGATGACGTATATTCGGTAGCTCAAAAGTTGGTGGACGGTCCAGGTATGTCAATGGGGTTTGCGAAGAAATTGGTGAACCGCAGTATACACGCCAATCTTGACGAAACATTTGAACTAGAAAGTTTCGCTCAGGGGCTATGTTTTGAATCAAAAGATTTAGAAGAAGGTGTAAATGCTTTCTATGAAAAACGTAAGCCTATGTTTAATAGAAAATAAGGTTATTAGATAAAACTGAAAATAATTCGTGAGAAAGGGTTTGATAAAAGATGGATTTTAGAATTAGTGATGAACTTGAGGAAATGAGAAAAGCGGTAAGAGATTTTGTTGACAACACAGTAGATCCGATTGCGGATCAAATCGAACGGGAGGACCAAATTCCGGATCATATTTTACAGATGAGCAAAGACATGGGTTTGTTTGGGCTCAGTATTCCCGAAGAATACGGGGGGCTTGGGATCGGGATGGTAGGAAAATGTGTAATTTATGAAGAAATAGGTCGAACTTCCAATGGATATACAACGGTCCTTGGTTGTCATAATGCAATTGGTTCAGTAGGGATTGTTGAGATGGGAAATGAAGAGCAAAAAGCAAAATATCTATCTAAAATGGCTAGCGGAGAGTTTATAGGTGCGTTTGCCTTAACGGAACCTAGCGCTGGCTCCAATGCTACCAATTTAAAGACCACAGCGGTACGTAAAGGCGATAAATATATCATTAATGGTTCAAAACATTATATTACAAACGCACCGATTGCTGATGTGTTTACCGTAATGGCTGTAACAGACCGGTCTAAGGGTGCAAAAGGAATTACTTCTTTTATCGTAGAAAAGGGCTTTAAAGGTTTAGTTATCGGAAAAACTGAAGAAAAGATGGGCTTGCGCGGATCGCATTCAGCTGAGGTCTTCTTTGAAGATTGTGAAGTTCCTGTAGAAAATGTGCTTGGACAAGAAGGAATGGGGTACATCAATGCACTGAAAATTTTAGCAAATGGCCGCGCCGGTCTGGCTGCAAGAAATCTGGGGTCATGCCAAAAACTATTGGAATTGTCTTTGAAGTATGCTCATGAACGAGTTCAATTCGATAAACCAATTATTGAACAACAAATTATTCAGCATTATTTGGCTGAAATGGCATTAGATGTAGAAACATTACGGACTATGACGTATCGCGTGGCTTGGATGGTTGATCAGGGGATGAATGTGCTCAAAGAGTCAGCGATGGTAAAACTTTTGGGTTCAGAAATATATAACCGGATTGCAGATAAAGCTGTGCAAATTCATGGAGGGCTAGGGTACATCAAGGATTTTCCGATTGAAAGATATTATCGTGATGCAAGAATTACGAAAATATATGAAGGAACTTCGGAAATTCAGAAAAATATCATAGCGGGTCAATTAATGAAAGAATTCGAAAAAGGCAATCATTTAGTTCGTGGATAATTTTAGTTAACAATAACAAATTTTGATTTGTTTAAATGGGTGGTGATAATATTGGCAGAAAATAATTCTCCTGATTTTTCTTATCTACTTTTTCCCCGTTCAGTTGCATTAATGGGAGCATCTACAGATACTAATACAATAGAGGGAAGAGTGCTAATCAATCTTCAAAAGTCTCGCTTTAAGGGTAAAATTTATCCAGTTTGCTCTGGGTACAATGAGATATTTGGGATTCAGGTCTATTCTGATTTGATGAGTATACCTGAACAGATAGATACGGTTATCATTACTGAAGCCCCAGGTTCCGTTCTGACGTTGCTTAATGAATGTGAGGAAAAGAAAGTAAAGTTCATAATTTTATTAACTGGTTTTTTTGAATTACCTCAAGTCCAGCCCGAATTACGGAAAACCCTTAGGTCGTTTTCTGATAGGACGGGAATTCGAAGCTTAAGCCCTAATAGTAACGGACTATTCAATATGGTTCAACCGTTTGGGATCACTTCTTCGATATATTATGAACCGAACCGCTTACAAAACGGTAAAATATCACTAATTACAGTGGATGGGGGATTAGGGAGAACCATACTAGATTCAGTTGATCATGGGATAGGTTTTAATTATTTGATAGATACCGGAAATGAAGTTGATTTAGAAGTTGCCGACTTTATCAAATATCTGGCATATGATTCCTCTACCCACGTTATATTTGCAATAGTGGAAGGGATAAAAGATCAGCAGAAGTTTCGAAATGCTGCAGAAGCAGCGAACAGGGCAGGAAAGCCCCTTATCGTATTAAACATAGGTCAGCCGGAAATGGGAGTAGTAAATCATCAGGCAGGTGTCATTTCAGTTACAGATCTCGATGAGTTTATGTATATTGGATGGCTTTTTATCGCACATGGAATTCCAGCAGGTAATCGGATTGGTATATTTTCTTACTCAGCGGGGATTAACACCTATTTGGCTAATAAGTGCAGGTTGGCGGGCCTTGATGTTCCCGCTCTTAATAATAAAACCAAAAGCCTTTTATATGAACTTGCACCCGATCTGGGGATAGCCTCTAATCCAATTCATATTACACCACCCATCATTCGGAATTTAGGAGTTTTCAGAGAGTATTTGGAAACGTTTGCAAATGACCCGAATTTAGATGTGATTTTAGTTCCATTTTCGTTCAAATTGGGAAATTACTCGGAAATTATGGTCAGACAAACGTTGGAGGTCGCCAAGAGAATGAATAAACCGATTATTCCACTGTGGACTTCCTTATCAGGGGAAATGGAAGTAAGCTATGAAATTTTGCTGGATAGCAGGCTTCCGTTTTACCGAACGGCCGATTCTTGTATTCTTGCTGTCAAGCATTTCACAAATTATTACATGAATCGAAATGACACAATATAAAGCATATTGTTAAAGAAGTAAGTGATTAGATGCTAACAAAAGACGATTATAATGTAAAAGGAGTAAATAGCGATGGGAAGATACTTTGAAGAATTTAAGATTGGTGAGGAATTTATTAGTCCGGGTAGAACGGTTACGGAGTCAGATATCGTCTCCTTTGCTGGTTTAACTGGTGATTATAATCCACTTCACACGAATGAGGAATTTGCTAAAGAGAGTGTATATAAAAGCCGTGTTGCTCATGGACTGCTAGGTCTGTCATTCGTTTCCGGTTTAGTTACGCGAATTGGTGTGTTTGATGGGACCATCATGGGGTTCTTGGGATTAGAGTGGAAATTTTCAGGGCCTATTTATATCGGAGACACTATCCATTTTCGTATGAAAATTGCCGACCTAAGAGAGACATCAAAACCCGATCGTGGAATTTTGGTTAGGGATATAGATCTAATTAATCAAAGGGGAGAAGTAGTCCAAAAAGGTACGATGACGATCATGATGAAAAGAAAAACAGAAAAGGCGCCTACAATATAGTCGGTAATATACTACAAGTTTTTGGAATTTTGAGAGGAGACGTTAAACATGAATGTTAAAGATCGTGTCATATTAGTAACAGGTTCGGGAAGTGGAATTGGCGAAGGGATTGCAACAAGACTGGCTGCAAACGGGGCAAAAGTCATAATTAATGATATTGATTTAGCTAAAGCAGAAAATGTGGCGCATAGATTAAGGGAAAACGGGTTTGAGGCTATCGGCTTACAAGCGGATATAACAAATACAGAGCAAGTGAATCAGATGGTAGATACCATTATTAACCATTATCAAAGAATTGATGGATTGGTTAACAATACTGGTGTTGTAAGGGATAACTTAATTTTAAAAATGCCGGAAGAAGACTTTGATTTTGTTCTGAATGTGAATTTAAAAGGTGCCTGGATTTGTTCCAAGGCCGTACTTGGACAAATGAAACAGCAGGAATACGGCCGGATCGTCAATATCTCATCTCGGGCATGGTTGGGTCAAATAGGTCAATCAAATTATTCCGCTTCTAAAGGTGGATTAGTAAGTTTGACTCGTGCTTTGGCACTGGAGTTTGCCAAGTTTAATATAACGGTAAACTGTATTGCGCCGGGGTTAATTGATACGCCATTGATTAGAAGTCTTAAACCTGAAGTTCAGCAAAATTTAATTAAAGCCCAGCCTACTCCGATCATCGGTCAGCCTACAGATGTTGCAAATACGGTTTTGTTTTTTACATCAGAGGAAGCTCGCTATATAACAGGGCAAGTGCTGCATGTTGATGGCGGGAAGAGCCTGGGAGCACGTAATATATGATTCTCGAAAGTAAATAAAAGCATCACTTAACAAATTCATTTTATTTTTTGCAATAATTGTATATTTCTATTTCTCACGCAACTTGACGGTGAATTCTCATCAGCGCGGCGTGAGTTTTTTTATGTCAATATGTGTGGAAGGTGAGCGAACTTTTATTGTTCGAATCATTCTTGAATCAAGTCCAAATATGGTTCGTTGGAATTTCCGGGATGTTCAAACTAGTGGGAATATGTTTAATGTTGAAATAAAAACAAATCTATCTTAAAATTAAAAAAAGTCCAAAAATTCTTTCTACTAGATTGGGAAATGTTTTTAATATGGGTAATTGGAGGTGTTTTGATTGAAAAGGCTTACAAGTGGGGAAATAGCTGTTAAAACTTCCATTCGAATTATGGAGAATCAACTTGCAACAGAAGTCGTACCATTATTTGAACAATCCAACCTGGATGCTCTTCCCGTTTATAATATTCAGGATCAGATTATTGGTATTTTGGAATGGCATACCGGAAAAAGTGCAATTCAGACCGGTGAAAGTGAAATTTCAAAATTATTATTAAATCAAGATTATCTGTTGGTTTCAGAGACAGAAGCTATCGAAGCATTAGTTCACAAGAAAAGAGCATATTATTTAGTTCCAAATAAAAATAAATCGGTTGTTGGAATCATAAGCCAAAGACAATTAAATGAAGTCTATATTGAAATGATCCGTACTCGCTTGTCGATGTTGGAAGCTGTTTTTGAATATGCTCCTGTTGGTATTGCTTCAATTGATAAAGACGGAATATTTACATCCTTGAATCATGCAGCAGAAAGGATTGCAGGTCTAAACAAAGAAGAGGCGATCGGTAAATTTGTGACGGATGTGGTTCCTCATAATAAGGTCATGGAAGTCCTGCGGACGGGAATACCCCATGTCGACATGAAGTATAGGGTTGGAAATAGAAAAAGCATCGCAACGCGAACCCCCATTATGAACGGAATAGAGGTGAGCGGCGTTGTCTCCATTTATCAGGATATTTCAGAGCTTGAGAATAAATCAGAGGAACTAGACTCTGTTCGTAAACTAAATAAACAACTGGAAGCTATTATTAATGCCTCCTATGATGGAATTATCATTACAGACTGTAATGGAGAATATCTTCGCTGTAACCTAGCGGTAGAAAACCTCTTTGAATGGGTGTATTCCAAACGGTACGAAAGAAATATATTTAAGAATAATCCTTCAGATAAATTCGAAATCATTAAGACGGTTTTGAAAGAAAAAAAATCTTTAACTATATCTAAGGTTTTGGAGGAATCCGGGATAAACTTAATTTTTACATTAAGTCCAGTTATCATTGAGGACACTGTAGAATATATGGTAGTCAATGTAAGAAATATTACAGACTTAATTCGGTTAAAAAAGGAAGTAGAAGAAAATAAATTATTAACGGAGCGTTATAAAGAAGAACTAACTCAATATCGATTGGAATTGAAGTCACGGATCGATTTTATAGCCGAATCTCCCAAAATGAAATACCTTTTGCAACTAGTCAATAGGCTATCATCATTTGATTCTACTACTCTACTATTAGGAGAATCCGGGACAGGAAAAGAAGAAATTGCAAGGATAATACATCTTAATAGTTTACGTAGTCACGGTCCATTTATTACGATCAACTGTGGAGCAATCCCCGAGAATCTGCTTGAATCTGAACTATTTGGATACGAAAAAGGGGCTTTTACTGGTGCAGGCCAAAAAGGTAAACCGGGAATGTTTGAATTGGCTGACAAAGGAACACTCTTTCTTGATGAAGTGGGAGATCTCCCCCTGCCATTACAGGTGAAACTATTAAGGGTTGTTCAGGAAAGGGAAGTGACACGAATCGGGGGAACCGAGCCGACAAAAGTGGATGTTCGAATTCTTGCTGCCACCAATAATAATTTAGAAGAAAAAATAAAAAATGGACAATTTCGCGAGGACCTATACTTCCGGCTAAATGTAATTCCAGTTATAGTACCTCCGCTTCGTGAGCGAATAGAGGACCTCATCCCGTTAACCAGAATGTTCCTTGATGAATTAAATCAGTTTTACCGGTTGTCAAAAAAATTCACTCCGGATTCCTATGAGATGTTATTGCAATATAATTGGCCGGGAAACGTCCGTGAATTAAAAAATGTAATTGAAAGGTGTTATGTATTATCTGAAGGGGATGCAATTAATTTGAAAGAAATTCATGTTCCATTATTTCTATCTCAAACAGTAGCTAAAGAAGAAAATATGATGGATGTGGAAGAAATTCCCTCGCTTAAGGAAGCGGTTATGCAATATGAGATCAATCTTATTAAAAGGGCGATAGAGAAGTACGGGAATACATATAAAGCAGCTGAAGTATTGCAAGTAAACCAATCAACCGTTGTTCGTAAGTTACAAAAACAGGAAGCATAAGAATGTCATGGTAAAATAATTTATGACAAAAATAATTATAAAACAAAAAAGGTAGGATATCTCAAAGATTTTGAGCAATCCTACCTTTATCTGCCTATAAATCATACTTTTTAATAGTTGAACTAAACATTTTTACAAATTCTTTTGCTGGTTTTGAAAAATACTGATTTTTTGACCGCATCCAGCCGAACATAATTTCCTCTTGATTATCTTCAATTTCCAAAGGAATAATATCCCCTTTTTTTACGGAATCATCATTTTTTATATAGAAATCTGGATAGAATCCAATTGCAATTCCAGATGAAATTATATTTTTTGCAAACTCGTTATTCCAAGATGAAAATAAAATATTCAATTCGTGCCCTTTAAGGATTTTTTTAAAGTAAAAATGACTGAGGTAACTTGATTTAAACATGACGATCGGTTGTTTAGAAATTAAATCTATTGGCAAGGGATTGTTAAGCGGAAAAGGAGCATTCTTACCGACGCATACTAATATCTTTCCGGAGAATAAACGCTCAAAATACATATTATTAATATGGTTCTCAGAGATATAAGAGGTAAGTCCCACCTCAACACGATTATCCAAGATATCTTGAACGATTTGATCTGTTCCATTCTCACTAATTTCAATATCAACCCGTGGGTGTTTTTCTTTAAATTCTAGCAAAGTATCAGTAATGTATCTGCCTAAGCTTGGAATTGTTGCGATGGATAATTTCCCCGTAAGTATCTCTTCTTCTCTTTTAGCTTCATCTATTATTTCTTCAATAGTAATGAGAACAGATTGAGCTTTCGGTAGTATGCTTTTGCCGATCTCTGTGAGAACAGCACCATTTCGAGAACGTTCGAATAGCCTAACTTTTAATGTATCTTCCAATTTTTTTATGCCATGGCTAATGCTAGGTTGAGAGATATACAAATTATTTGCAGCTTGTGAATAGGATCCTGTTTTTGCTATCTCTACAAAATATTGCAATTGCTCTAATCGCATATTCCCCACTCTCCCAGTTGTAACTATAGACAACGTCTATATAATTATCTATTATTTCAATTTTACATTAATAATATCTAATTATATACTAAATTACAAATATTAAATAAATTTCGATAATGGAGGTTAGCAGATGTTTCTCAAAATCAATTATTTATGAGTGTTCAAAAAAATAACGCATAAACGTATTAAAGGATGATGCTATGTCAGAAAAGCTACCGATTTTATGATTGAACGTATACCCTTGTTAGTAAAAAGCTGCGTTCTGAACGATAAAAAATAACAAGTGAGGAGCAAGTGAATATGAAGGTTATTAAAGCAAATGAAATGAAATTGGATAATATGAATACGAAACTATTTACTGGTGAGGTTAAGTGTGGGTTTTTGTTGTCTGCTGATGAAAGTAAAGAATATACCATGCTTATGGTTAGCTTTCCCAAGGGTGTACGCAACAAATTTCACACTCACAGTAGCGATCAGATACTCATCATTACAGCAGGAGAAGGGATTGTTGCAACGGAGGATGAGGAATGGACAGTGAATGTAGGCGACATTGTCTACATTCCAGCGGGACTAAAGCATTGGCATGGCGCCCATACGGAATCAAATTTTTCCCACCTTTCTATTTATCACGCAAAAAATATAAGTACCCAGTTGGAAGACTAGTACTCTGTCAATTAAACGGATTATTAAACAGTCGGCGTTTATTGTTTGTTATTTTTCTGAAAACGTTTTCAAACTACTATACGATTGGGAGGAAAGTATATGAAAAGAGAAGTTATAGGCTTTTTGGGCCTGGGCACTATGGGGTTACCGATATGTTGCAGTTTATCAAAAAATGACTATTCTCTGGTTTTACCAACTTATCGAAAGGAAATTGATGCAAGTAGTGGTTTTTCCTTAATTGCACCTGATTACAAAAGTAAGTTAGCAGTTATTAATGATTTACTAGAAAAAGGGGCAAAAGGAGCTTCTAGTTTAGAGGAACTAGTTGGAATGAGCGATATAATCATAATAAGTATGCCAACTTCCAAACAGGTAGAGGAGTTAGTATTAGCACCCAACGGGATTTTAAATAACGCTCGGAAGGGTACTATTGTTATTGATATAACAACAGCTGATCCCAGCAGTACTAAAAAGTTAAGCCAAATGCTGGGGGAAAATGGAATTGAAATGCTAGATGCTCCCGTATCTGGGGCAGTAATAGGTGCAATCAATCAAACCTTATCAATTATGGTAGGAGGTAAAGAGGAATTATTTGAAAAATGTCTCCCCATTTTTGAAGTCATAGGAAAAAAGATCGTTCATATGGGACCGATTGGTTCTGGTCATACAATTAAATTAGTAAATAATTTCTTAGGTGGTTGTGCGGTCGTTGCTACTGCTGAAGCAATAATGGTAATAAAAAAATCGGGGATCTCTCCTCAAAAAGCTTTGGAAGTGATCAGTACTGGCTCGGGGAGAAATATTGCAACGATGGATAAGTTTCCTAATTATGTCTTGCCTAATAAAAAAAATAATTTTTCCTTGAATTTAATGACTAAAGATCTTGGATTATATAACCAAGTTGCTAAAGACCTACATGTTCCTTCTTTTATTTCTAATATCGTGTATCAGTTGTTTAATATTCCAGTTTCAAAAGGTGAAGGAGATGAAGAAATGCTAGATATTGTAAAAATGTATGAAGAATGGGCCGGTGTTAAAGTTTCGGGTACTATTACTGAAAACAAGTTAGTTTCAGAAACAACAAAACCATCCAGCAATGAATTGTCATGTCCATAAATTGAATCTCAAAGTTCGTAATATTCAATTAATTAATCCTAAGTTAGCAGATAAGCAAATGGAGGCTCATATGTCACGTCTGAAAACCTATGATTCCCCCTGCACTATTAGTGCAGGGTGTGTTAATGAAGTAATAACTCATACGTTGATAAAATACTACACGACACACCAACTAAATACCAAATCATCTACAGGGGGGGATTGATATGTTATCGAAAAAATATTCAATTCTAATTAGCTGTTTTATGGTTTTACTATTAATCATGGCAGGTTGTGGCTCAAATTCAAAAGATGCCGGAAGTGAAGTTAATGAAAGCGAAGATACGATTACATTAAAAGTGGCAACGTGGTATACACAAGAGTCTTATTATACTACAGAATTCTTTAATCCGTTTATGGAAAAGATAACCAGTTTAACAGATGGCCGGGTTCAGTTTGAGTATTATCCTGGGGAACAACTTGGAAAAGCAGGCGATTCATTAAGTATGGTGGCTAAAGGTGTAGTCGATATTGCTCATTTCTCGCCCAATTATACACCTAGTGAAATGCCCATAGGAGCCAATATGATTGGTATACCGGGATTGTATGAAACAACTATCCAAGGTGCACAGGCTTATCATAAAATTGCCCAACAAAGCCCGGTATTGGATAAAGAATTTTTAAATAACGGTGTAAGACTCGTATCTGCTACCTTAACTCCGTTATACAACATCATTTCTAATAAAAAAGAAATCAAGGTTCCAGAAGATTTAAAAGGATTTAAACTAAGAGCAACACCTGGTGTATTTACTGAAATCTTCAACTATCTTGGAGCCGTACCCGTATCAACGAGTGCCAGTGAAATATATACTTCGTATAGCACTGGAATAGTTGATGGACTTCATTTCAATTATAATGATTTTGATATTTTCAGTCTCAGGGAATTTACAAAGTATGGAACAAAAGATTTAAATATGGGAGCTGGCTTATTAGGTCTTATCATAAATGAAGAGGTTTATCAAGGGTTACCTCAAGATGTACAAGAGGCTATTATGCAAGTGGGTGAAGAATTAGGAAGAAGTATGACCAAATATATTGATGATGGAAATACGAGAGTCTCTGAAGAGTTGTTGGAATCCAAAGAAATTAACATGCATGAATTATCAAAAGATGAAAAGCAAAAATGGCAAAACTTCTTCACTGAATTTGAACAATATTGGCTGGAAAAACAGGACAGTGAGGATTTTAATAAAGCACTGGAAATGTTTAAAGAAGAAATAGACAAACTTAAATAATCATGTTCAAGAAGCAGATTAAAACTTATAGAAAGTTGAGGGATTTATATGGAAAAGTCAAATACAATACAGCAATATCAAATGTATATCGGGGGAGAGTCCGTAGATGCAATTTCAGGTGCCGTGATTGAATCAACCAATCCTGCCTCAGGTCAAGTCTGGGCGCTTATACCTCGAGGACAAAAAGAAGATGTAGACAGAGCTTGTCAAGCGGCCAGACAATGTTTTGAGTCAAAAGAATGGAAAAGTATATCACCTGCTCAAAGGGGAAGATTATTACGTCAGTTAGCTGAGGCAATAGCCGATAATGCGGAACATCTTGCAAAAATTGAAACACAAGATAACGGAAAATTGTATAAAGAAATGCTGGCTCAATTAAAACTTATTCCCTCATGGTTTGAATATTATGCGGGCTTAACAGATAAACTACAAGGTTCGGTGATTCCGTTAGAACGCGAAAGTCTGTTTAATTACACCATGAAAGTGCCGTTGGGGGTTATTGCTTGTATAACTCCATGGAATTCTCCCCTTTTAAACGCAACCTGGAAAATGGCTCCAGCATTAGCAGCAGGGAATACGATCGTGCTGAAACCATCTGAATATACGTCAGCTTCTTCATTGGAATTTGCTAAGGTTTTCCATGAAGTAGGTTTTCCAACTGGGTCCTTGAATGTCGTGACGGGATATGGCAGCGAAATAGGTGAGCATATTTCTAAGAACCTACAGGTCAATAAAGTAGCATTTACGGGTGGTACAGCAACGGGCCGTAAGGTGGCAATGAGTGTAGCTTCTAACTTGGCTAGAGTGACATTGGAATTAGGCGGGAAAAGTCCGAATATTGTGTTTGCAGATGCTGATCTTGAAGCAGCAGAAGCTGGTGTTCTCGCTGGAATTTTCGCGGCAAGTGGACAAACGTGTGTTGCAGGTTCCCGATTATATGTTGAAAGAAGAATTATGGATGATTTTGTTGATCGATTAGTGAAACGTGCTAATGCAATTAAAATAGGCGATCCAATGGACCCTGTTACACAAATGGGACCTGCTGCAACGCCAGAACAATTAAATAAAATCGAAAATTATGTAAAAATTGCAATAGATGAAGGGGCGAGTGTTGTAGCAGGAGGAAAAAGACCAGAGGCCCCCGATTTGGAAAATGGCTTGTTTTTTACGCCGACCATTCTAACTAATGTAAATAACTCCATGAGAATTTGTCAAGAAGAAGTGTTTGGTCCTGTTTTATGTGTTATTCCATTTGATAGTGAAAAAGAAGTTGTAGAATTGGCTAATGATTCTGAGTTTGGTCTAGCAGCTGGAATTTGGACAAATGATGTAAAAAGAAGCCATCGAATGGCAAGAGCGATTGAGTCAGGTATTGTCTGGATCAATACTTACCGTACAAGTACACCGAACTCACCTTTCGGTGGATTTAAAAATAGCGGTATTGGAAAAGAAAACGGGATTGAAGCTATTTATGATTATATGCAAACGAAGAGCGTTATCATGGAACTCTCTAATGAAATTAGCGATCCGTTCAATTTTCGTTCTTAATATTTTTGAGTTTTTTAGGACTGGAGTTTATGTTACGATTCACAAGGAGGTTATTTAGTGAAGGGTAAAGTAGCTGTAATGGTAGGACCGCAAAAAATTGAATATCAAGAATATGTATTGCCCAATTTAGAAAAAGGTGCATTGTTGTTGAAGATTATAAGAGCCAATGTTTGCGGTTCTGATCTGCATATTTGGCATGGAGCTCACCCAGTCGTAAAGGGGGGACCCATGGGGCATGAAATGGTAGGAAAAATAGAAGAAATCGGCGAAGGAGTTACTACGGATCATTCGGGTAAACCGATTCGGGTAGGTGACCGTGTAGCTGTGACCTTTTTTCAGGCATGCAGAAGATGTAATGCTTGTGCAAATGGGGAATTTATTTTATGTGAAAATACTTTAGAAAATTTAAATAGACAGCCAGAAGAGTTCCCCCACTTTCACGCAGCTTATTCCTCACATTATTATGTAAATCCTTATCAATTTTTTTATAAAGTGCCTGATAACATACCGGATTCTGTGGCAGCGAGTGCAAACTGTGCCATATCTCAGGTTTTATATGGAATCGATAAAGCACAGCTTAAAGTGAATGAAACAATCCTGATCCAAGGAGCCGGCGGTTTGGGCCTTTATGGAGCCGCCATGGCCAAAGAGAGCGGAGCTAAAGTGATTATAATTGATGGGGTAGAAGCACGATTAAATCAGGCTAAGAAATTCGGAGCCGATCATCTAATTAATATACGCGAATATGATACCGTGGAAAAAAGGAATGAATTAATAATGGAGATCACTAATGATAAAGGAGCAGATGTCGGCTTGGAGGTCTCAGGTGTTCCGGATGCATTTAGTGAAGGAATTCATCATATCCGACAAGGCGGAAGATATGTATCGATGGGAAATATCGTAATTGGAGCATTTACCCAATTTGATCCCGGTTTAATGACCAGAAAATCTATTACTATTAATTCTGTTATTCGTTATCAACCTTCGTTTTTATATAAAGCATTGGAGTTTTTATCCAGAAATATAAATAAATATCCGTTTATTGATTTGGTGGATGCGGATTTTAAGTTTGAAGATATTGAAACAGCTCTAAACAAATCATTAAAAAGAGAAATAACAAGAGCATCTATCGTGTTTGATTAATGGTACTAATATCGTGTATCAGTTATTTATTATTCCAGTTGCAAAAGGTGAAGGAGATGAAGAAATGCTAGATATTGTAAAAATGTATGAAGAATGGGCCGCTGTTAAAGTTTCGGGAACTGTTACTGAAACCAAGTTAGTTTAATAGAGGTTTCACGAGTACAAATTCATACCGAGGGGCTGAGTTCCTCTGCTTCAACATGGCCCCTCGAAGATTCTAAAATATATATAAATTTTCAATTTTATCCCCGAGGAGGAAATATATATGGATCACTTAGAAAGAATCGTTAAGATTGCAAATTCCCTCTCGTTTGAGGAAATACCATATAACGTTTTAGATGCTTCAAAGAAAGACATCTTGGATACTCTTGGCTGCATATTAGCGGGTGTAAATGCAGAAGGAACAAACGAGTTGCTGCAAATCATATCTGATTGGGGCGGAAAGAAGGAAAGTACAATTCTGTATCA